>NZ_BAABAA010000006.1:0-510831 GCF_039537185.1 Kribbella ginsengisoli
GTCGTTGGGGAGTGGGTCGGGGGTGGGCTCGGGGGTGCTTGGGTTGCTGATCGGTTGGAGCTTGGGTGGGCTTTGGTGGGCTCTGCCCGTGGCCAAGGCTTTGCTACCGAGCTCGGTCGGGCGGGGCTCGACTACGCCTTCGGTGTGCTGGGGGCTCGGGCGGTGATCGCGTTCACCGAGCGGATCAACTCCGCGTCCCGCGCGGTGATGGAGCGGTTGGGGATGACGTACGCGGGTGAGATCCGGACCGATGGCCTGGTCGAGGGCCGGGAGGGCGTCCACCCGGACGCACCGTTCGCGGTCTACGTCGCAACGACCGGCTGAGCCGGGGCCGCGCCGGGGGCTGCGCCGGGAGCGCGGCGGGGCCGTGGCGGGAGCGCGGCGGGGCCGTGGCGGGGCCGTGGCGGGAGCGTGGCGGGGCCGTGGCGGGAGCGCGGCGGTGGTTCGGCGGCTAGCTGCGGTTGAGGGCTGCGACGAAGCGGGTGAGGAGGATGGCGAAGGTTTCTTTGTCTGAGTCCGGCCAGTCGGTCATTGCTTCGGCGAAGCGGGTGCGGCGGATGGCGTGGACTGCGGATAGGCGGTCGTGGCCCGCCTGGGTGAGGACGAGGTTGGTTCGTCGACCGTCCAGTTGATCGGCTTCGCGGCGTACCAGGCCTGCGGCGACCGCGGCGGCGACGAGTTTGCTGGCGCGCGGCTGGTCGACACCGAGGGCCTCGGCGATGCCGTTCACGCCCAAGGGGTCGGGGCCGGCTGCCTCGATCGCGTCGATCACCTGCTGGCCCGAGTCGTCGGCGACGCCGGCCGCGCGGGCGAACATCCGCTTCGTCTGGCGGCGCCGGATCGCCACCATCGCGGCCTCGACCTCGGCGACGGGGTCGACCATCAGCCCTCCAAGATATATGCTCATTGACATGCACATGTCAGATGACAACAAGCCTATCGGATGGTGGCTGAAGGAAGTGGACCGGCTGCTCGAGCAGTCCTTCGAGCAGGTCCTCGCGGCCGACGGCGTGAGCCGGCGCCAATGGCAGATCCTGAACGCCGTCCAGGGCGAGGCGCCGGTCGCGGTCGCGCTGGCGCCGTTCCTGTCCGGCGATCCGGCCGAGCTGGCATCGTTGACAGGTCCGCTGACGGAGCGCGGCTGGCTCGACGACGACGGACTGACGCCGGCCGGAGTGGCGGCACACGCGCAACTGAACGAGAAGGTCCAGGCGCAGCGGCGGCGGATCACCAACGGGATCGTCGACGCGGAGTATCTGCAGACGCTCGACGTCCTGCGCCGGATGGCGGTCAATCTCGGCCACCGGCCCGCAAATGGTTCCGCTGTGTGACCGCCCAGGCGCGGCGGTCACACAGCGGATCCGGCCACCTCGGAGTGTGGCTCCTGGTGAGGTGTCAGGAGCCACTTGCCCCGCCCGGCCCGAGGTGTCGGCCAGGAGGTGGTTTGGAACGGCTGGGCGGCGGCGATACAGGGACTCAGCCGCCAGCCCAGCCGGGCTGGTGGGCGGTGCGGTCCGGAGCTGAGGATGCCCCGGACCGCACCTATGGTTTCGTCCGGAGCTGAGGAGTGCCCCGGACCTTCGAACGCTGACCCTGGACGTGAGGAGACCCCAGGAGCAGCTCCGGGTCTGAGGAGGACCCGGAAGAATTTGGTGTTAGATGTCGGTTTCCTGCTGCGGGCCGAGCAGGTCGTTGGTGACCTTGAGACCGGCGAAACGGCGCCGCATCGCCTGCTCGTAGCGCGCTGCCAACGGTGCTTCTGCCACGTACTGCGCGATCACATGCTCACCGAACCAGACCCGCACTCGGCGCCGGTGCTGCCTCGACGTCATTTCCGCAACAGTCACTGCTTGCTCACCCCGTAACTCTCAGCCCTTGCAACCAGTTGGACTTACTGGTTGTCATGGCAGTAATGGTGCACAGACCGACCGTGACCGCTCTAGGACCTGGAGAGGACCTTTGCCGGACCTCTCCCGGACCTCTGGCGGACATCTGGGTGACTGCACCTTGTAGTGGGGCACGAGTCGAGACAACGTCTTATCTGACGTGAACGGGAGGAACGATGGCGGGTAGGTATACGCCAAAGACGGTCCTGGCGCACCTGATCCAGCGCCGGAACCAGACCTACTCCGAGATCGTCGCCGAGTTCGTCGAGCTGGGTGGAACCATCACCGAGCGGCACCTGCGGCGCCTCGCATCGGGCGAGCGAGCAGGGACCACTCCACAGACCCGGCGCACCCTGCAACGCATGTTCGGCAAGCCGGTCGAGGAACTCCTCGCTCCGTACGTCCCCGAGCAGGCCGCCCAGGTGGTGCCGGCGCCTGCGGCGGGTGGACGGATCACGACAGGTAATGAGATGGAGGTACTCGACATGGCTGCCAGCCGTGCGCGGGCTTTTGCCCTCGCGGCCCAGACCGGTCTCGGAAGCGAGGCCATGGAACAGGTGTACGACGACGTGAGACACGTCGCGAAGGCCTACCCGCAGCGCCCGCTGCCGGAAATCCTCGGCCAGCTGGTCGAGACGCAGGACCTGGTCTTCGCGTTGCTGGAGAGCCGGCAGCGTCCGGAACACCTGCGGCAGCTGTACTTCCTCGGCGGCGTGACCGGTGGCCTCCTCGCCAAGGCGTCACACGACCTCGGCAACCCGCACGCCGCGCTGACCCAGGCCAGGACCGCCTTCCTGTGCGCCGACAACGCCGACCACCACGGGCTGCGCGCCTGGGTCCGTGGACTGCAGTCGTTGGTCTCCTACTGGGCCGGCAACCCGCACGACTCGGTCCGGTATGCCCAGCTGGGCGCCGGGTATGCCGAGCAGGCCAACAGCACCACGGGTGTCTGGCTCCCGGTGAGCGAGGCCCGCGCCTGGGCCGCACTGGGCAACGCGGACGCCGCCCGGGCCGCCCTGGTCCGCGCGGAGAACGCGTGGGGCACGGTCCAGGCCGACGAGCTCGACGAGATGGGCGGCCTGTGCACGTTCGGCCGCAACCGCCAGCTGTACTACGCGGCCGACGCGCTGGCCTGGCTTCCGGGCGAGCGGGAGACCGCCGAGCAGTACTCCCGGCAGGCAGTAGACGCCTACAACGACCAATCGCACCCCGAGTGGGCCTTCGGCGACGCCGCCGGCAGCCACGCCGCCATGGCCATCACCCGGATCGCGAGCGGTGAACTGGAAGGCGCCGCCGACGCGCTCGCGCCGGTGCTCGGCCTGCCGGCCGAGCGCCGGATCAACGGTGTCGTGCACTCGGCCCGCCGGGTGCACCAGGCCCTGCGGCAGTCCGGGCACGGCGACGACGCCCGCGAACTGCAGGAAGAGATCGAGATGTTCACCCGGACGCCGATGCAGACCTTCCCGCGGTAGCAGGCGGGATGGATCCGCTCACCGGCGATGGCCTCAAGCTGCGCGAGTTCGTGCTTGACGATCTGGATGCCTATCTGGCCATCGTCGGTGACGATCGGGTGACCAACTGGCTGTCGTTCGACAGCCGGGACCGCGCGGCGGCAGCCACGACGCTGACCGCGATCGTCGAGCGGTCCCAGCAGCCCGAGCGGCCCGACTACCTGCTCGCCGTCACCCGCCTCGACGACGACAGGATGATCGGCTTCGCCCGGCTCGGGCCCACCGGAGTACGGGCAGCGCACCTCGGCTATGCGATCGCCGCGGACCACTGGGGTCACGGCTACGCCACCGAGGCGGCCCGGGCGATGCTGAAGTTCGCCTTCGGGCCGCTCGAGCTGCATCGGGTCAGCGCCGCGATCGGCCCGGACAACCTGGCCTCGATCGCGGTGGTCAAGCGCCTCGGCTTCAGCTACGAGGGCCGGATCCGGCACCACGTCTTCACCAACGGCGACTGGCGCGACTCACTGCTCTACTCGCTGCTGGCCACGGAGTTCGCGGCCGGCTGAGGCCGGCGGTTGATCCGGACGGCGATCAGTCCGGCTGCCAAAGCTGCGAGCATCACCAAGAGCAGTACGCCGAGACCGCCGAGCGGCATGGAGCTGACCACTCCCAGTGGGCCGCTGGACGCCCAGGTCCCACTCCCCAGTGGGTCGAGGTAGAACATCAGCAGCCACGGCACCGAGTTGATGGCGAGTGCCGCTCCCCAGGCGCGGTGACCGGCGAGCAGCAGGACGATGGCGATCACGATCAACGCCGTGCCGAGCAGGACTCCTAGGCCGATCCGCAGCGACTGCTGGTCGGGCAGCCGGTAGAAGAACCAGTTGTCGGGGTAGAGCGACAGAGCCGTCACCAGCACCGCGCCCATGGAAGGGCACGCCACCAGCACAGCGAATCGGCCACGAGAAGTCATGGACCTTGTTGGGACGCCGGCGGCGGCGAGGGTTGCGATCACGGCGGTGAACAGCAAGATCGTGCCTGGGGGACGGGTGAAGCCGAACGACTCGGCCAACTGCTCGAGCGGCGGGAACATGACGGCGAGCGCGCTCACCGCGCTGGTTGCCGCCAACCAGCGTGCGGCGACCGGGCGGTCGAAGACCATCGTGATCGCGGCGAGCAGCCCGGCGAGGAAGCAGATCGATCCGGTGGTCACGTTGGCGACCGGCGAACCTCCCATGCTGGTCTGCGGATCCCAGGGCGCCCACTCACCGAAGATCAGGAAGGTACTGCCGATCGCCGCGAGCAAGGTCGCAGCGATCACCGACACACGGTTGCGGATGCCCTGGACCAGAGTGGGCGGACCCGACTGGGTCAGCCGGACCCGGGCAGCATGAGCCGCCAGGTTGAGCAGGTCTCTGAGGTCGGTACGACCGCGAGCCTCGGCGGAGTCGATGAGCAGGCCGAGTGCCTCCTCGCCGTGCCGTTCACGCCACCAGCGGGGGTAGCAGCTGAGCACTCCCCTGTACAACGTGCTCATGCGGCACCCCCGCTCGGGCGGAGGCGGAGGCGGCTGATCGCCTGGGCGGCGTTCGACTGGAGGCGGGAGGCCTCGGTGGCCAGCGCCTCGGCGCCGGAGTCGGTCAGCTCGTAGTACCGGCGGAGGCGGCCGTCGACGATCTCCTCGCCGGCCGGGCGGACCAGGCCCTCATCACAGAGGCGGTCCAGGGCGGCGTACAGAGTGCCTGGGCGGAGGGTGACGCGGCCGCTGGACAGGCCGGTCACCTCGGTGATCACGGCATAGCCGTGTTTGCGGCCGTCGGCCAGCGCGGCCAGGACGAGGAACGTCGGCTCGCGCATCTCGGTGGAAGGCATGCCGATCACCATAGTCAGTTCATCGGTATATGACAACCATCGGTATGTGCGGCGACAGTTCATCCGGTGCACATCTTCGCGTCATCGCGGGCCTTGACAGTGACTTGTCAGCACAAGAAAGGTTCCCGCCATGACCGAGCAGCAAGTCCCCGAGTGGGCCGATCCCGACGTTCCCGAAGAGGCACTCGATCCGCAGGGGGTGTCGCGCCGTGGGTTGATCCGGGGCGCCGGGCTGCTGGGTGCGGGGTTCGCCGCAGCCGGGATCAGTGGGGTCGCGGGAGCCGGTGAGGCGGCGGCCAGTACTTCGTCTGGGGACCCGGAGCTGGTCTATCTGGTCGGCGACCATCACGTGCACACGCGGTACAGCCATGACGCGAAGTACGACTTCACCCAGCACGCGCAGCGTGGGGCGCAGTTCGGGCTGGACTGGATGGCGTTCACCGAGCACAGCAACTTCGGGCACGCGGACAAGGGCGCGGCCGCGGAGAACGTCGAGGTGCTGAAGGCGCGGGCCGAGAACCCGCGGATGCTGATCTTCCAGGGCCTCGAGTGGTACATCCCGGCGGCGGAGCACGGCACGGTGCTGGTCGCGCCGGGGCCGAACAACGTCGCGCTGCTCCAGCAGTTCGAACGCGAGTACGACGGCAAGCTGACTGGCCGCTCCGCCGACACTCCTGAGAACGAGGCGCACGCGCTCAAGGCGCTGCAATGGCTGGCCGCGCAGAAGCAGAGCGGGTTCGTCGACGACGTACTCGTGCTGGCCAACCACCCACTGCGGCTGGGCATCGACTCGCCGCACGAGCTCAGGGCCTGGCGGGACAGCGGCGTGATGATCGGCATGGAGGGTGCGCCGGGTTCGCAGGGCGACGCCGATCCCGCCTGGGTGGCCTTCCGCGGGACGACCAACTCGCAGCGCGGTGAGTACGTGAACAACCCGGGCAACGGCAGCTTCCCGGGGTACCCGAACGACGCCTACCGGACCTACGGCGGCTTCGACTGGGCGACGGCGACAGTGGGTGGCCTCTGGGATGCCCTGCTCGCCGAGGGCAAGCTGTTCTCGATCACCTCGAACAGCGACAACCACCGGACGATCTGGGACACCTGGACGGATGGGGTGTTCCCGCCCGGGCAGAACTTCGACTCGCTCGGGTGGAAGCCGTCCCCGACCGATGCGGGTACTCCGCAGGCCGGTAGCGACTTCTGGCCGGGTCAGTTCAGCCGGACGCATGTGGGCGTGACGAAGTACGGCTACCTGGACGTGATGGCTGGACTGCGGGCCGGCCGGGTGTGGGTGGACCACGGGCAGCTGGTCGACGGGATCGACGTACGGGTGGCTCCGGCCGGCTCGTCGCATCGCGGGGTCACGCTGGGCGGGCGGTTGAAGGTACGCCGCAGTGAGCGGCTGGAGCTGCGGGTCACGGTGACCACTGCGACCCGGCCGAACTTCCACGGTCTGGTGCCGCAGCTGGCTCACCTGGACGTCATCCGGGGTGTGGTGACCGGTATGGCGCCGGACAAGGACAACTGGCGGGCACCGGACACGCGAGTGGTCGAGCAGATCGACGTACACCGGAAGACCGGTACCTACACGCTGCGCATCCCGCTGGGCCGGGCAGAGCGGTCGCACTACATCCGCCTGCGCGGTAGTGACGGCAGGCGGAACGGTCCCGGCTACCTGGGCCGCAAGATCGACCCAGCCGGGCCGATCCAGCACCCGAACGGTGACGGCGACCCGTGGCTCGACACCTGGCTGTACACGAACCCGGTGTTCGTCGACGTCTCTCACTGATGGTCGGGGGCTTGGAGTGGTGGGCAGACTGGGAGTATGTCCACCACTCCGCAGGAGAACCTGTTCAACCCGTTGAGGGACGGGCTTGCCCGGATGATCCTGACGAAGGTGGCCGGGCCGGATCCCCTGGCTGAGCGGGCGCGGGTGCATGACACCCCGGGTCCTCGGTGGTTTGCGCCGGATCGGCCGATTCGGCGGGTGCACGGGGATGCGTCGATGTTCGCGGGTGGGTTGCGGGCACTGCTGCTGCAGTCGCTGCATCCGTTGGCCATGGCGGCGGTGTCGGCTCACTCGGGCTATCGCGGTGACCCGTGGGGACGGCTACAGCGGACCAGCTACTTCCTTGCCATCACGACGTACGGGGCTAGTGCTGACGCGGAGGAGGCGGTGGCTCGGGTACGCGGGGTGCACTCGCGTGTGCGCGGGTCTAGCCCCGATGGTGTTCGGTACCGGGCGTCCGACCCGCACTTGCTCAAGTGGGTGCACCTTGCTGAGGTGGATAGCTTCCTGGCCGCTTATCGGCAGTACGGCGCAGCGCCGCTCGACAGTGCTGAGAGTGATGGGTACATCGAGGACACGGCTCGGGTTGCTCGGGCACTGGGCGTGGTGGAGCCGCCGACCACTCAGGTGGAACTGCGGCAGATGCTGGAGGAGTACCGGCCGGAGTTGCGCGGTACGACGGAAGCGCGGCAGGCGGCTCGCTTCATCCTGGTGCATCCGCCGGTGCCACTCGCTGCGCGGCCTGCGTACGCCGTTCTGACTGCTGCGGCGGTCGGGCTGTTGCCGTGGTGGACTCGGTGGCCGTTGCGGTTGCCGTTCTTGCCGCTGGCTGAGGGGACTGTGGTGCGGGCCGCTGGGGAGGGGCTGACCCGGACGATTCGGTGGGCGTTGGCGTCGCCCACGCTCGAGGCTGCGATGAATGTCGACAAGTCGCCCCTGCCGGATTAGGGCTTGCGCGCGAGGCCGCAGTACAGGATCTGGCCGGCGCCTGCGCGGAGGCCGGCGGCCGGGCTCTCTTCGAGGACGACGCCCGGCGGCCACCAGTCGTAGAGGCGGACGACGCCGGGATCGAGGAGCTCCAGGCCGTCGAAGAACGCGGTGATCTCGGCGGGAGTGCGGAAGCGCAGGGACGGGAACCGCTCGTGGAATTTCGCTTCGAGGTCCGTCGACAGGCGCGCCGCTTCGCTGCCGTCGCGTGGGTTGCAGGCGTGGCTGATCGCCAGGAACGAGCCGGATGGGAGCGCTTCGACGTACGTACGGACGAGTTCGCGGGTCTGGTCGTAGTCCTCGAGGTGATGCAGGACGAGCGCCTGGATCATCCCGATCGGGCGGCCGGGGTCGAGGTTGCCGGTGACGATCGGGTCGGCGAGCAGCTTCTCCGGCTCGGTGAAGTCGGCCGGTACGAAGAAGGTGTTGTCGTTGTCGAGGAGCAGGGCGCGGCCGTGGGCGATCACGGCCGGGTCGTTGTCGACGTACACGACCTTGGCGGCGGGGTTGATCTGCTGGGCGAGCTGGTGGGTGTTCTGCGCGGTCGGCAGGCCGGAGCCGAGGTCGAGGAACTGGGTCAGCCGCGCCTCGCGGGTCAGCCACTCGACGACACGGGCGAGCCAGCGGCGGTTCTCCCGGGTCCAGTCGGGCAGTTCGGGGGCGATCTCGAGGATCTGCCGGACGACGGCGCGGTCGCACTCGTAGTTGTCCTTGCCGCCGAGGAACGCGTCGTACACCCGCGCGACACTCGGTTTGGTGGCGTCGACACCGGGAGCCACGACGGGGTCCTGGCTCGTCGGGTCGGGCATTCACCAACCTCTTTCCGGTCGCCCCCGGTAGCTTTTCCCCTCGCTCGAGGCTAAACCGGAGCGGCGGTGATCCTCCGGGCGGCGAGGCAGTCTTTGCACTGTTTTGCGGTCGGAGGTGCGCCCGGAGCGATGAAAGGCTCCCGACGCCGGTAGTTTGGTCCTGTGCCGTTGCGCCCGAACCGCCCGCTGCCTCTCGCTACTCCGGCGGGGGTCGAGGTGCTGACCAGGATTCTGACCCAGGGACCGATCCCGCGGGTCGAGATCGCCCGGCGTACCGGACTCTCCCAAGCCGCCGTCACCAAGGCCGTCGCGCCGCTGATCGAGGCGGGGTTCGTGACCGATCAGCCGGTCGCCGTGCCGGTCGACGACGTGGGGCGGGTGGAGCTGGGGATCGGGCGGCCGGTGAGCCCGCTGACGGTGGTACCGGACAGCATCTCGGTGATCGGGCTGAAGGTGACGCCGACGGACCTGATCGGCGTGACGACGGACTTCCGGGCGGGGATCCGGGCGGTACGTCACCAGCAGGTGACCGACACGTCGGCGGAGTCGGTGATCAAGCGGCTGGCCGAGCTGGCCAAGGAGCTGATCGAGACGCTCGACGATCCGGCTGATCCCGCGGGGCCGCTGATCGGGATCGGGGTCGCGGTCTCGGGGGATGTCGACGCGTTGCACGGGGTGGTGCGGGACTCGCCGTTCATGGGATGGCGCGATGTGCCGCTCGCTGCGCTGCTGTCGGAGCAGTTGAAGGTGCCGGTCGTGGTGTCGAACGACGTGCGGGCACTGACGGTGGCTGAGCACTGGTTCGGGGTCGGTGTGGATGCCGACTCGTTCGCTGTTGTGACGATCGGGTCTGGGGTCGGGTGCGGGCTCTACATCAACGGCGAGGTGGTGTCGGGGGCGCATGGGGTGTCGGGTGAGCTCGGGCATCTGCCGTTGGCGCCCGGGGAACTCGTGTGTACTTGTGGACGACGGGGTTGCGTGGAGACGGTCGCGTCGTCGGACGCGATTCTGGCCCGGGTACGGGAAACCACTGGCCAGCCGGACCTGGACCTGTCCGGCGCCATCGAGCTGGCCCACGACGGCGACGAGCACGCCCGCGAGGCCTTCGACCGGGCCGGCGAGGTCATCGGCTCGGCCCTGGCCGCGATGGTCAACCTGGTCGGCCCCGAACTGGTCGTCATCGCCGGCGAGGGCGTCGCCGACTACGACCTCTACGACCAGCGCATGCGCCAGGCCTTCGCCGACCACGCCTTCGGTGCCGCCGGCGACTGCCGCCTGATGCTCCGCTCCCACACCTTCGACGACTGGGCCCGAGGCGCTGCCGCCACGGTCATCCGCTCCTACGTCCGAGGCGAACCACCCCTCACCCGCTGAGCTTTCGGCGAGGGTTGGGGCAGTTTTTAGCCCTTGCCGGGGGTAGTTACCTCCCCGGTCGAAGGTGTGGCTAGCTGCGGGCGGCGGCTAGGATTTTTCGCCAGACCTTGCGGTAGGACTCCAGGCCGTCTTCGGCCAGGGGTCCGGTGGGGCCGGCGGTGATGGAGACCCGTTCGGGGATGGTGCCCCAGACGGGGATGTTCTCCTCGGCGTACTGCTGCATCGCCTCTTGGTAGCTGCGGGTGTAGGTGCGGGCCGAGCAGATCACCAGGCCGACCGGGATTTCCTTGGGAACCAGCTCCAGGACTGCCTTCACCCGTGGGGTTTCCACGCCGCCGACCCGGGTGGGGATGACTACCATGCGGGCCCGTTCGAGCGCCTTGTTGAGGAGGCGTTCGTGGGAGGGGGGCATGTCCACCACCCCGATGCCTTCCGGTGGCACCCGGTCCAGCGCCTTCGTCAGGAGTCGCTCGGTCGGCGCCTCGGAGATCTCGATCCTGGCCAGGTGCTCGTCGTCGGAATCGGCGATCCAGTCCGCGGCGCTCCCCTGCGGGTCGGCGTCGATGAGGGTGGCTGTGCGACGGTTGGAAGATGCCAGCGCGGCCAAATACACCGACGTGGTTGTCTTACCTACCCCGCCCTTCAGTGCAGCTGTCACGATGATCATGGAACCGACGCTACCCGGTCCGGCCACATTTCCGGCGTGTCGTCGGCGTTGCTCGCGCGCCGCGTGATAATTGCCGGTAGCCCCGAACTAGCTCAACCACCCTTCAACCTGTACGCCGGAGGTCCCCTTGCAGGGTGAGTACCTGGTCGACCGTGCCAGCCGCGAGCGGGTGTCGGAGGACGCGGGGAGGTACCGGACGAAGGTGCCGCAAGGTGTGCTCAGACCGGCCTCGGTCGAGGACATCCAGGAGATCGTCCGGCGCTGCGCACAGGACGGCATTCCGGTCGCCGCCCGCGGCCTCGCCAACACCACCGACGGCCAGGGGCTCACCGACGGCGTGTTGATCGACATGACCTCGCTCAACACCATCCATGAGATCGGCGACGACTACGCGGTCGTCGATGCCGGCGCCGACTGGCTGCAGCTCACCGACGCCGCGCATGCGAAAGGCCTGACTCCGCCGGCACTCACCGGGTTCCTCGGGTTGACCTTCGGCGGGACGCTCTCGCTGGGTGGGATCCCACCGGCGATCCAGTCGGGCGGCCAGGTCGACTCGGTGATCGAGCTGGAGGTGGTCACCGGCACCGGCGAGCGGCGGGTGTGTTCGGCGGAGCACGACAAAGAGCTGTTCGAGGCTGTGCTGGCCGGCGTGGGGCAGTTCGGGATCATCACCAAGGCGACTGTTCGGCTGGTGGCCGCTCCGGAGCGGGTTCGGGGATACACGCTCGCCTATGCGGACATACGGGAGCTTCTGCGGGATTTCCGGACTCTGCTCCACCGGTCCGAGGTGAGCGAGTTGTACGGCGAGTTCGGCGAGATCCAGCAGCTCAGCGCCTTCACGTTCCATCAGACCGCCGAGCCGCCGGACGACCAGCACGTACTACGAGAGCTGACACCCACCGAAACCACGCTCACCCACAACGACTTCCTCCCGCACGTCACCCGGATCGACGACGCGGTCGAACAACTCCGCGAAGCGCTCGACTGGGACCACCTGGCCAAACCCTGGCTCACCCTCTGGCTGCCCGAGGAATCCGTCGAGCACTACGTCACCGAGGTCGTGCAGAGCCTGACCCCGGTGGACATCGGCATCGGCGGCTTCGTCCTGCTCTATGCGCACCGCCGCGCCAAGCTCACCCGCCCGTCGCTGCGCCTGCCCCAGGACGACAGCGAGTGGGTCTACCTCTTCACCGTCATGACGGCCGGACAGCCCGGCGCGGAGTTCGCCGACGAGATGCTCGCCCGCAACCGCCGCCTGTACGACCGGGCCCGCGCGCTCGGCGGCACGCGGTACCCGATCGAGTCGGTCCCCTTCAGCCAGGCCGACTGGGCCGACCACTACGGCGACCGCTGGCCCCACCTTCAAGAACTCAAGCGGACAACAGACCCGGCCGGAATCCTGACTCCCGGCCCGAAAATCTTCTGATCTCGGGGGAAGGAAGGAAAGCGGAGACTACTTACCCAGCCAGGCGTCGACCTTCGACTGGTTGTCCTTGACCCACTTCTCGGCCGCCGCGTCCGGGGTCAGCTTGTCCTCGGCGATGTACTTCGCCACCACGTTCTGGTCGTCGTTGGTCCAGCTGAACTTCTTCACCAGCTCGTACGCCGGGCTGCCCGAGTCGGCGAACTTCTTCGACACGATCTTGTCCAGGTCGTACGGCGGGTAGTCGCAGGCGACCTTCGCCGGAACCGCGTCACACCCGGCCTTGTACGCCGGCAGGTTGATCTTCACCAGCTTGACCTCGTTGAAGAACCACTGCGGCTCGTAGAAGTAGGCGAGCAGCGGCTTCTTGTTCTTCTCGGCGTCGCGGAAGGCCTGGATCAGCGCGGTCTCGCTGCCGCTCTGCACCACCTTGTAGTCGAGGTTCAGGTTCTTCACCAGCGCCTCGTCGTTCGTCACGTACGACGGATCGCCGTCCAGCAACTGGCCCTTGCCGCCGGACTCCGAGGTCTTGAACAGGTCGGCGTACTTGTTCAGGTTCTTCGAGTCGGTGATGTCGGGGTACTTGGCCGCCATCCACGGCGGCACGTACCAGCCGATCACGCCTTTGACCCCGGTGGACCCGGCCTCGACCGCGACCTTGTCGGTCTCGATGTACTTCTTCTTCAGGTCCTCGTGCCCCCAGTTCTCCAGGTTCACGTCGACCTCGCCGGTGCTGAACCCCTGCCAGGCGATCTCTTCCTTGAGGTTCTTCTTCACCACCTTGCAGCCGAGCTCCTTGGTCGCGACGTAGGCGACGACGGCCGCGTTCGCCTCGTACCCGACCCACGGGCTGACGGTCAGGTTGAAGGTGCCGCACTCCTTGCCACTGCTGCCGGCGGCCGGCTTGTCGGATCCGACCTTCGCACCGCCACAGGCAGTCAGGGCCAGCGCCAAGGCGGTCAGCACTCCAGCAGTACGGAGCTTGTTGGTCACCACAGGTTGTCTCCTCTAGATCTTCCCTTGTACTTCCGGGTCCGCCGGGCCGCGGCCTGCGTGATCCGGTCGAGCATCACGCCGAGCAGCACGATAGCCAGCCCGGCGGCGAGTCCCTTGCCGTACAGCTCGCTCTGGGCGAAACCGGCGGCGACGTCGTACCCGAGTGCGCCGGCGCCGACGAGACCGCCGACGACGACCATCGAGAGCACGTAGATCAGGCCCTGGTTGACCGCCAGCGTGATCGCCCGGCGGGCCACCGGCAACTGCACCTTGCTGATCACCTGCCACGTGCTCGACCCGACCGAGTTGGCCGCCTCGACCGTCGCGACCGGCACCGCGCGGATGCCATCGGCAACGATCTTGGTGGTGACCGGTACGGCGAAGACCACGGCCGCCGCGATCGCGGTGAACCGGCTGGTCCCGAACAGCGCCAGGAAAGGTACGAGGTAAACGAACGGCGGCATCGTCTGGCCGGCGTCCAGCACAGGCCGCAGCCAGCTGTCCGCACGGTGATTACGCCCCGTCCACACCCCGAGCCCGAGCCCGACGGCAACGACCACGACGGTCGCGAGCAGCGTCGACGCCAGCGTGACCATGCTGTCGTGCCACACCCCGGTCGCCACCAGCAGACCCAGGCACACAGCAGCCGGTACTGCGCCCCGCCAGCTCCCCAGCAACGCGGCCAGCGCGACGACAACCGCCGCCACGAGCCACCAGGGCGACTCAGTGAGCAACCCCTCGAACGGGTTGAGCACGCCCTTCGTCACCGCGTCGCGGACCCCGTACGTGAACCCGCCGAAGACGTCCTGCACCCAGGTGGTCACGTCGGTCGCCGCGACCGCGATCTTCGAGCCGACATTCGCACCGGTCGGGAACTCGGCCGCCCACACGTAGGTACGCGAGAACCAGACCGCCACCAACACAGCCGCTGCGCCGGCGCCGAGCAGCACCTTGCGCCGCAGGCTCGCGGTACGCCATGGCCGGTCGCCGGCCGCCGTGGTCACCCGGTCGAGCACGATGGCCAGTACGACGATCGCCAGCCCGGCGTTGAACGCGACCCCGACGTCGAGCGTCTGCAGCGCCTTCAGCACCGTCTGGCCGAGGCCGGGCGCGTCGATCAGCGCGGCCACCGTCACCATCGACAGCGCGGCCATGATCGTCTGGTTGATGCCGACGACGACCGTGCTGCGCGACATCGGCAGCAGCACCTTGACCAGCGTCTGCCCGCCCGACGAGCCGAGCGAGCGCGCCGCCTCGACACTCTCGCGCGGCACCGAGCGGATCGCGTGCGCGGTCAGCCGGACCACCGGCGGCGCGGCGTAGATCAGCGTCGCGATCGTCGCGGCGGCCGGGCCGATCGCGAAGAAGAGGGTCAGCGGCGCGAGGTACACGAAGGTCGGCAGGGTCTGCATCAGGTCGAGGATCAGCGTCGCGACCTTGAACACCCGATTCGACAGGCCTGCCCAGATACCGAGCGGGATGCCGACCAGCAGCGCGAGCAGGACGGCGGCGATGGTCAGCGAGAGCGTGTCCATGCTCTCCTGCCACAACCCCTGCAGCCCGAGGAAGGTCAGCCCGCCCGCGGTCAGCAGCGCGACTTTCCAGTTGCCGAAGGCCCAGGCCAGGTACGCCGAAACAGCCACGACCCCCAGCCACCCGATGACCGGCACGGGCCGCCCGTACGACGGTTGCGAGATGACCGCCTGCAGCAGGACGACGAGTTGGTCGACGGCGACCCGGATCCCGTCGAGGACCGCGTTGCCGCTACCCATGAAGTCGCGGTGCTCGGTCAGCCAGCGGTGCAGCCCGGTCGTCTCCTGCCCGCCGAGCGCCAGCGTGTTGATGCCCTTGAGCACGAACCAGGCGGCGACCCAGACGACCAGCAGCACCCCGACGATGACAGAGCGCCGGGGCCGTTTGACCTCGATGTGAACCGAGCCGGTGATGGAGGCCATGTCAGGCGCGCGCGGGTGAGGAGTGAGTTTCCCGGTCCGCGACGACGGTCAGGATCTCCTCGTCGCCGATCACGCCGAGCAACTGCCCGTCGGCGACCACCTTGACCGGGAGCGAGGACTCGAGCACCTGCCGGGTCGCCTCGCGGACCAGGACGTCCGGGCCCAGCTCCAGCGCGGACAGCTCCTCGTCCGGACGCGGCTGGCGGACGATCCAGCGCAGGGTGAGGACGTCGGCCCGCGGGATGTCGCGGACGAAGTCGCGCACGTAGTCGTCGGCCGGCGCCCCGACGAGCTCGTCACCGGTGCCGAGCTGGACCGCTTCGCCGTCACGCATCAGCAGGATCCGGTCGCCGAGCTTCAGCGCCTCGTTCAGGTCGTGGGTGATGAAGACCATCGTCTTGCCGACCTCGCGGTGCAGCCGGACGACCTCGGTCTGCATCTCCCGGCGGATCAGCGGGTCGAGCGCGGAGAACGGCTCGTCGAAGAGCAGGACGTCCGGGTCGCAGGCGAGCGCGCGGGCCAGGCCGACGCGCTGCTGCATGCCGCCGGAGAGCTGTTCGGGGTACAGGTTCTCGTTGCCGCGGAGGCCGACCAGGTCGATGACCTCCTGGGCGCGGCGCTTGCGGTCCGGCTTGCTCTCGCCGCGGACCTCGAGCCCGTACGAGACGTTGTCGATCACCTTGCGGTGCGGGAGCAGGCCGAAGTGCTGGAAGACCATCGAGAACTTGCTCCGGCGCAGCGTCCGCAGTCGCTTCTCGTCGGCGGCGCGCAGGTCCTCGCCCTCGAAGAAGATGCTGCCGGCGGTCGGCTCGATCAGCCGGGTCAGGCAGCGGACCAGCGTCGACTTGCCGGAGCCCGACAAGCCCATCACGACGAACACCTCACCAGGGGCGACGTCGAAGCTCAGGTCGCGGACGGCCGCCGTACAGCCGGTCCGGTCGAGCAGCTGGGCGCGACTGAGCGCCGCCAGTTCCGGCCGGCGGGGCACCCGGGCCGCCTTCGGCCCGAACACCTTCCACAGACCCTGGATCGACAGCAGCGCCTCGCTGTCCTGCAAGTCGGGGTACTCGAGCTGAGCGGTCACTATGGTTCACCCTCGCATCCCGGCCACCGGGTTCGTCGTGAACCGCCGACAATATCGAAGCCCTGGTTCCCGGTTTCCCCCGACGGGTGTCTGACACTGCAACCTTTACCAGGTCTTACCCCGGCGTCACTGCGGCGAAAGCCCCTCGCGGCACCGGTTACGTCACAACTATCACGGCTGGTACGGCGGTGCTTCACCCCAACCCCAGTGTGGGACCGGGGCCTTCGGGGGCGGGGTTGCGCCGGGCTGCGAGTTGGCTAGAGCGATGCGGGTGCCCCACTCGATGTATGCGACGAAGGCCGAGCGGAACTCCGGGTCGTTCGGGAGGCCGGCCGGGTCGGCGCTGGCGGCGATCAGGGCGGCCCAGCGGGAGCGCTGCTCCTCGGTCAGGCCGAGATTCAGGTGGTGGCCGAGCATCGCGGGGTAGCCGCCGAGCTCGTCGGTGTACCGGCTCGGGCCGCCGAACACCTCGCCGAGCCAGATCGCTACGTGCTCCTTGTGCTGGTCGCTCATGTGCGCGAAGACGGGGGCGAGGATCGGATCCTTCGCCACCTCGTCGTAGAACACGTCGGTCAGCCGGCGGAACGCCTCCGCGCCGCCTGCCCACTCATACACAGTTGGTGTAGTCATGTAACTATGTAATCAGGTCGGCAGGGTCAAGGGCTCTGGCGATCTCCAGCTGGTGCGGATCGATCTTGTCCTCGCGCTCGTCCTCGGGATCGTCGAGGTCCCAGAGCACGTTCTGCAGGATCCGGACCCTCGTCCAGCCGACCGCCCGCTCGCGGTCGATGCCCGTGACGTCGAGCATCAGGTCGAAGCGCCGGTGGATCGCCCGGTGGAGGTCACCGGTGGCTACCAGGTCGTCCCAGCGGTTGTGCAGGACGGGCAGGATCTCGAAGCCCGGGTCGCCGGCCAGCGGCTTCGGATCGATCACCAGCCAGGGTTTGCGGTGGGCGGCGAGCACGTTCTCGTAGTGGAGGTCCCAGTGGAGGAGTCGGTCGCCTGGGTCCTGCACCAATTCGGCGGCTTGTGCGGCGTACCGGCGTACGAGCGACTGTTGGTCGGGGTCGGCCAGGCGCGGGATCAGTCGGGTCGCGTCGGCGAGCATCTCGGTGACGATGTCCTCGAGTCGTCGCAGACCGGGTGGAGCCGGTACTACGGACAGCCGGGCGAGCAGCTCGGCCAGGATCCTCGTCGCCTCGGTGTCGTCGGGGACGTCGGCGAGCGAACGCGGTTCGAGTCGCTCGAGGAGGATCGTGGCGGTTGCCGGGTCATCGTCGAGGACCTCGACGACGTCGTCGGTGCTCCACGTCTTGAGGCCGAGGGCCTCGCCCTTGTTCTCGTCGGTGAAGGGCTGGAGCTTGAGCATCGCCGGGGTTGCGTCGGCTGTCCGGACGACCGGCAGGACGATCGAGGCCATTCCGTGCAGCGGCTTGCCGTCGAGGCGAAGGTTCCAGCGGTCGAGGTACTCCGCGGCCAGCGTGGGCGCGGCGTCGAGCCACGGCAGCTGGTCGGAGAGCGTCTTGAACAGCGGGGCCGGTACTTCGAAGAGCGCGGTCATCCCCGGCAACTTTAGGCGTCTGGCGTCCGCTGTGCTTGGGTTTTCCAGGTGAGCTCACTGGAGGCAAGGCAGCGGCAGGCGCAACGGGTCGTGTCGTTCATCTACGTCGGCATCCCGCTGATCTTCCTCGCGCTGGTCCTGTGGGTCAGCGCCGCCTCCGATGAGGGTCCGGCGAAGTGGGCGGCGGCGCTGGTTCCGGTCGCGGTGCTCGCCGCTGGATGGCGGTGGCGGGCGAAGAGCCGGTATCGCCCCGTGCGGTGGCCCCGGGCCGGATTCCTGCTCGGTGGGGTGGCGGCGCTGCTGACGGCGTTCGACGCGAAGGTGCTCGGCGCCGACGGGCTGACGGCGTGGGCACTGCCCATCACGGTCGCCGGCGCCATCGTCGGTACGGGCTTCGGGCGGTACGGGTTCCGGGTTCTGATGATGCCGGCGATTCCGGAGCTGGCGGATTCGGAGTACGAGCTGAGCTTCCGGATGCGCGGGCTGACCCGGCTGCGGATGTCGATCGGCGCCGAGCAGGTCACCTTGCACGAGCAGATGGTGTTGCAGACGCTCGACGGGGAGAGCACCGTACGGGAGAAGTCCTACCCGCTCACCGCGCTGACGGGCGTGTACGCGGTGACGCTGTCGGGCTCCGAGCGGCTCAAGTATCCGGTGGCGATGAAGCTCGCACCCGCGAGCAGCCCGGGCCCTGCGCTCATCTTGCAAGCGCAGGGCGAGGACTGGGTACTCCCGCAGAACGAGGCGCCGGCCATCGCCGAAATCCTCGAACGCCGCATCGCCACCGCCCGCACGCACTAACCCCCGCGGCCGCGCCGTGGGCGGGCGCGCCGTGGGCGGGCGCCCGGTGGGTGGGGCAAGCCGGGTGCCCCGGCGCGGCGGGTGGTGCCGGGTCAGCCCTTGAAGGCGTCCTGGCGGTCGGGGGTTGCTTCGGCCAGGAGTTTGCGGACTCCGTCGGCGTCGGCGTCGGCTACGTAGACCGGGGAGCCGGGCTGCTGGCGCCAGGAGTCGGCGAGGGTGCCGGTGTCGACGGCGTCGAAGCCGAGTTCGTCGATCAGGCGGAACACCTTCTCCTTCGCCTGCTGGTCGTCGGCGGCCACCGGGAGCGCGATCCGGCCCGGCGTACCGGCGGGGACACCGTTCTCCAGCAGGTGCTGGGCCATGATGTTGTTGAAGGCCTTGACCACCGGCTGCCCGAGCTGCTGGGCGACCCAGCCGCTCTCGGTCAGCCCCTCGTCCTCGATGCCCGCGATCCGGCCGTCGCGCTGCGGGTAGTAGTTGCCTGTGTCAACGACCACGAACCCGTCGGCCGCACCGTCGAACAGCCCGGCCGGCAGCGCCGGCACCTTGCCCTCGGGAATCGTCACGACGACGAGCTCCGCGCCGCTGGCGGCCTCGCTCACCTCGACCGGGGTCGCGCCCGTCTCCGCGGCGAGGTCGCGCAGGGACTCGGGTCCGCGCGAGTTCGCCACCGAGACGTCATGGCCGAGGGCGCTCAGCCGCCGGGTCAGGGTGCCACCGATGTTGCCGCTGCCGATGATGCCGATCTTCACATCTGCTCCTCTGAAGTTGTCCCCCGAAGGCGACAACACCAGAGGAGCTTGGAATCATCCGGGCTGTTGATCAGTTGCCGGCCGCTTCGCGTTCCTTGCGGGCGGTGTCGGCCTTCTCGGCCTGCCAGCCGTCCTCGTTCTTGCCGAGCCGCCAGTATCCCGACAGCGAGACCTGGTCGCGCGCGAGACAACGCTCGCCGAAGAGATGCTTGCGCAACCGCAGTACGAAGCCGGCCTCGCCGTGCACGAACACCTGTACGTCGCCGGCCGGGAACTCCAGCGCCTCGACCAGCTCGACCAGGCCGTCACCGCGTTCGCCGGTCATGCCGGCGCGATGCAGGTAGGTCAGCTCGACCTCGCCGGAGCCGCTGAACTTCTGCTCCTCGGTCTCGTCCTCGACCTCGACGAACACCTTCGCGTGCGCGCCCGGCGGGAGACCCTCGATGGCAGCCCCGATCGCCGGCAACGCGCTCTCGTCGCCGACCAGCAGGTGCCAGGCGGCCGTCTCCTGCGGCGCGTACGCACCACCGGGACCGTTGAACCAGAGCTTGTCGCCGGGCTGAGCCGCCGCGGCCCACGGACCGGCGACACCCTCGTCACCGTGGTGGACGAAGTCGATCGTCAGTTCCTTGGTGGACTCGTCCCACGCGCGAACGGTGTAGGTCCGCATCGTCGGCCAGTGCTCGGACGGCAGCTTCTCCCGGACCTCGCCCATGTCGAGCGGTTCCGGATACTCCACGCCCGGCTGCAGGAAGAGAAGCTTGACGTAGTGGTCGGTGGTGCCGTTGTCGACGAACTCGTCGCAGCTCAGCACCACCCTGATCATGTGCGGGGTGACGCGCTCGGTCCTGAGGACGACCCCCAGCTTGGCGCGGCGGTTACGGGGTGCGGGGGTACTCACGCGAGCACGGTCCTCTCGACGGTCGGGCGGAATGAGTTAGGCATACCTAAGTTAGGCTAACTCACTCCGCCCAACGCCCTCAGGTCCCGCGGATCACGAAGGTCTTGCCGGCTCCGGCCTGGTAGTGCTGGAAGGTCGGCAGATACACCCGGTAAGTGAAGTTTCCGACGGACGGCGGCTGCGCCGTGAGCGTGATCCGGCCGCTCTGGCGAACCGTCGAGCTGCTGACCCCGCGCCATCCGGTGCTGTAGAGGCGCTGCAGCGTCACCGGGCGTGGCACCGGGAAGTACCCGCCTTTGACGGAGCCGTTGACGAGCACGACCTGGCCGGCGGGCGCACTCGGCTTCGCCGGCGCGGCTGAGACGATGCCCGGCCGGAGCGGGTAGAAGCGGAAGGCCAGTTGGTCCACGTACGGGCCGCGGACCCGGACGCAGTGGTTGACGTCTCCGCCGGCGCCCGGGAAGTTCGTGACGAGGAGGCCGGCCGTGTTGGTGTACTTGGATCCGGCGTCGTACTCGGCGCAGAGGTTGGACCGGACCACCTGCAGCAGGATGCGGGTCCCGTAGGCCTTGCCGGTCGCGGAGTCGTAGATCGCGGCCCTGACCTGGTACGCCGCGTTGAACGGCACTACCCGCGGCACCACCGAGACACCGATCTTCGGGATGTGGACGCCACGGATCGCGAGACTCGGCCCGGCGAACGGCGTCGGACCGGGCTTGCTGCCGTCGTCGCCGGTGTAGCTGTCTCCCTCGACCACGCCGCTGACCTTGAAGGTCCCATTGGCCGTCGACGGGACGTTGAGATTGCCGGTCCAGGTGCCGTTCTGCGCCGTACCGACGGTCCGCACCAGGTTGCCGGCGACGATCAGATTGATCGGCCCGACACCGCCCGAGCGCTCGAGGATGACGGCGAGCACCTTGTGGGCGGTCGGTGGGCTGCTGGGCGGATAGCTGGCCTTGAGCGTCACTGCGACCGGATACATGTTCATCCCCGAGACCGCGACCGACGTTCTCCCCAGCGTCACGCTGGTGACCGACAGGTCCGGGTCCGGGGGCATTGCTTGGGCCGCTGGTGCCGCGACCATCGTCGAGGCGATCACGGCGAGCGCCGCGATCACCACCCCAGTACTTCTACTGCGCATTAGATTCCCCTGATGACGAAGGTTTTGCTGACTCCGGCCTGGAATCTGTCGCAGGTCGGCAAGGACACCCGGTAGCTGACGTTTCCGGCGTACGGCGGTTGAGCGTTGACCGTGAACCGGCCGCTGGCGCGGACAGTTGCCGCGCTTACGCCGCGCCAGTGCGCCCCGGCGTACAGGCGTTGCAGGACGACCGGGCAGCCGGCCGGAGCGCCGCGCACCGAGCCGTTGACCGGGACGATGGTCCCGATCCCGGCGCTGGTCTTCGACGGCGTCGCGCTGACGATGCCGGGGCGGAGTACGAACCAGCCGGTCCCGAGGGTGTCGAAGTACTTGCCTCGCACCCGGACACAGGTCAGGTAGTCAGCGGCGGCGGCCGGGAAGGACGCCAGCAGGATGCCGGAGCGGTCGGTGTACTTCGAGCCGGCGTCGTACTCGATGCACAGGTTGTCGTTCTGGATCTGGAGCAGGATCCGGCTGGCGTAGGGCTTGCCGGTGGTGGAGTCGTAGATGGCAGCCTTCACCGCGAAGCCTGAGCCGAACGGCACCACCCGCGGGATCACCGAGACGCCGAGCTTCGGCTGGTGCAGTCCGGTGACCGCGATACTCGGGCCGTTGAAGGGCGTCTCACTGGTCATGCTGCCGTCCGAGCCGTCGAGGGTTGCGCCGGGGAGCACGCCGACCACCTGGAAGGTCCCGTTCGCGGTCGAGGGCACGTCGACCGTGCCGGTCCAGGTGCCGTTCTTCAGCGTTCCGGCCGTCCGGGTCAGGTGACCGGCGATCATCAGCGGGACCGCACCGATTCCAGCGGTTCGCTTCAGGAACACGTTGAGCAGCGTGCCGGCGTCGCTCGGGTCGTCGGAGTTGTAGCCCGCCTTGACCGTCACCGGCACGGCGACCCGGTTGAGGCCGGAGACGGCGACCGACGTCCGGCCGAGGACCACGTCCGTGACGGTCAGCTTCGGATCCGGTGACTGCGCCACCTGGGGCGCGGCTCCGGCCGGCGCCGCCACCAGCATCGAGACCATTCCCGCTATTACCACGCAAAACCGCGCCGACCATCTGTTCATTTGCGCAGAATGACACGGAGATTGCAAAGTTCACAGGGCCTGGTGAATTATCCGGGCTCTTTCTTTTGGGAACAAATTGACCAGCTATTTGTCGCAACTTTTCCGGCGCGTGGCGCATCAAGTGTTCTGAGGGGTTCAACGGCGACCGCCCGGATGTTCATCTGGTGATCTCGTCCCGGCTGGTTGCGCGGCGTTGGGTGGGGGGATGAGTCGCGTCTTCGGCACGCCCCGGCGCCCGGCGTACATGGTGACCCGGACCGATCGGCTGGGCCGGCCGATCTCGCTCGACCGGCGGGAGCCCGAGGGCAATTCGGTGCTGTTCACCGGCGCACCTGGGATGGGTAAGAGCCTGGAGCTGGATCGAGCGCAGGCCTTCGCGCAACGCAACGGCTGGATCGCGGTCCGGGTCGACGCGTCGCCGCGGGAGCCGTTGGAGAACCGGTTCGTGCGCGCGGTCAGCGAGGACCTCGGCGGGCTTCGCAAACAGCACGGGTACTTCGCGCTGCGCAAGCTGAAGAAGACGCTTCGGGACCTGACCCAGCGCAGCCGCAGCGAGCAACGCGGCGCCGAACTCCGCTTCGGGGTCGCGCCGGTCCAGGCGGTGGTCAAGAAGCAATGGGAGGCGCCCGGCAAGGACGGGGTCGGCAGCACGCTCAATCAGCTCGCCGGCAACCTGGGCGAGCTGGCCGCCAAGAAGGGTCAGCCGGTGATGCTGATGGTCGACAACCTCGACGTCGCGTCCGATCGGGATCTGGCGGCGTTGACGGAGTTGTCGGCGCATCTGGAGCGGCAGGGGCAGCGCGTTTATCTCGTGGGGGCGGGAGGCGAGATGGCTGCTACTCGGCTGATGGCTGCGTCGGGCGGGATGTCTGGGGTCGCTACTGGGGTGACGGGGCGTTTCGACGTACGGGAGTGTGGGCCGCTGAGTGCCGACGAGCTGCGGCCGAGCGTCACCGAGCCGTTGCGCCGGGCCGGAATCCCGTATCAGCCGGAGGCAGTGGAGCAGCTGCTCAAGTCGGCCAATGGCAATCCGAGCCGGTTGCGTGATTTGTCGGAGACGGCACTGGAGTTCGCGCGGCCGCCGTACGGGATCACTGCTGACGTGGCGAAGGCGGCGACGGCTCGGGTGAACGATCAGGCTCGGGTGTTCTACCAGGCTGCTTGGAATTCCTGTTCGCCGGCGGAGAAGGATTTGCTGGCGAAGGTCGCTGTGCGGGGACCGCGGGGGTTGGCGATGCAGGGCGAGACGCAGGCAGCCGGGCCGGGCAAGTGGCAAGAGGTGGATGCGGCTCGGCAGGGGCTGGTCGCTCGCGGGATGGTGCGGGACAGCGGTTCACGGTTGTCGCTGGCTGATCCTGGTTTGCAGGACTGGGTCCAGACACGCGTCGGGCAGTCGGCTGCCCATGCTGGGGTTGCGTTGCCCGGTACGCCGGGACCCGCGATCACTCCCGCGCCCGGTCAGCACGTACCAGGCCGGGTCACCTCGACTCGACAGGTCGGCAACACGACGTTCCGGGTGAACGGATAGTCAGCAGCAGCCGTCTTCGCAGGCGTGGGCTCCTGCGTTGGTGGGGGCGCAGCAGCCTTTTCCTTGCCAGGCTTGGATTCCTTCGCGAAGGGCGATCGCGGCGATGACGAGGCCGGCGATCGGGTCCGCCCAGGACCAGCCGAGCGTCGCGTTGAGCACGAGGCCGACCAGGAGCACGGCTGACAGATAGGTGCAGAGCAGGGTTTGGGTGCCGTCGGCAACTACTGAGTTGGATTGCAGTGCTTTGCCCGTACGCCGTTGCGCGGCCGACAGCACCGGCATGACGATCAGCGACGCGATCGCCAACCCGATGCCGACGCCGGACGCGTCGGGCGCCGAACCGGTGACAAGGGACCGTACGGACTCGAACGAGACGTAGAGCGCCAACCCGAAGAACGACAACGCGATCAGCCGCAACGCCCGGCGCTCCCGCGTCTCCGGCATCGGACTCCGGAACTGCCACAAGATGATCAGCCCGCTGGCCACCTCGACGATGGAGTCCAACCCGAACCCCACCAGCGCCACCGACCCGGACACGGTGCCGGCCGCGATAGCCACCGCAGCCTCAACCACGTTGTAGCCAACACTCGTCCCGGCCAGTATCTGTGCACGCCGCCCCAATCGCCGACGCCTGGCAACCTCGTCTGCCGACGGTTGCACCTTCTGCAGCGGACTGGTGAGCGGGAGGAGCCGTGGCTCACCGATGGCGATGGGGAGTTGGCGAGGGCTGTTTGTTGCTTCAGTCATCGGCACTCACCCGTCGCGTCGGGCCGGCAGCAGGCGGGGTCCACTGCCAGAACCACGTTGAGAAGTTGAGCGAGAGCGGTGCCGAGCGACGGATCGGCCAATTCGTACCGAGTCCGGCGTCCTTCGGGCTCCGCCACCACCAGCCCACACCCGCGCAGGCAAGCCAAATGATTGGACAGCGACTGCCGGCTGACCCCGATCCGCTCAGCCAGATCAGCCGGATAGCTGGCCCCTTCGCTGAGAACAAGCATCACCTGAGTCCTGGTCGGATCCGACAACGCATGCCCGAACCGAGCCAACACCTCACCCCGACTGATCGTGTCCACGCCCAGACAGTACATCAGATGATGTATTCACCGAAAGCTGTATCAACAAGCCCGAGCAAAACCCCACGCCGGCGGTCGCCGGGCCCTGTGTGGACCTGCAGGTGTTGCGGGGTGGCTGCCGTGTGTAGCAACTGGCGGCCTGGCTGTCATCGGCCCGCTGCGGGGTGCCCGGGCAGGTCCCGCTTCGCCGCGAACCGCTGCCCCGACTCGATGCGCCCGCAAACCCACGGCTGGCTCTGGCGACGACACAGCCAGCAGCCGCTCACCAGCCCCGGGCCCGGCCATCTCACTGCCCGACACTGCCCTGCGATCTGCCCTCGCCCGCACGCGCTGGCCTTCTTAGGCTCGAGTCACCAGCGAAAAGGAGATCCGATGGATACGGTCGGCCACCAGCAACTACGTAACGGGCTTGGGCGCTACCTCGAGGACGTGAGCCAAGGGCGCAGCTTCACCATCACCCGCCACGGCAAGCCGGTCGCTCGGCTTGTGCCGCTCCGGCTGGCGAGCAGCCTCGACGACTTGGTTGCCGAGGGCAAGGTGAAGCCACCGAGCCGCCACAAGCAGACCGCCCCGACACAAACGGCCACGGACAGCCCGCTGAGCAACCTCGTCGACGAGCAGAGACGATGAGCCAACGGTCCGCAACCAGTTGGGTGCAACCGCCGTTGTAGGGCGGTTGCACTCGAGGGCACAGTAGGTGTTCGGTACTTGGACGCAGGCCGGTCCGCCCGGCCGCCAGTCGGGCACACGGCACCCGCGCCGCAACAACAGCTGTGTCGACGACGGCTCGCACTCGCCAAGCGGGCGTGCGGAGCAGCCCGCGCGCCAGGGTGGGCGGGAGCTCAGCGCCGTGGGAGCGACGTAGAGGCGAACGGAGGCGCCGGCGTGGGGTTTGCTCGGCGTCGGGTTAGGTGGCGAAGACGTCTTCGTCGTTGGCGAAAGCCTTGAACTCCAGGGCGTTGCCGGCGGGGTCGTGGAGGAACATGGTCCATTGTTCGCCGGGTTTGCCTTCGAAGCGGAGGTACGGCTCGATGACGAAGGAGGTGTTGGCGGCGCGGAAGCGGTCGGCCAACGCGTGGAAGTCCGGGATCTCGAGGATCAGGCCGAAGTGGGGGACGGGGACGTCGTGGCCGTCTACGGGGTTGTGGATCGCCTCGGCCCGCGTCGGGGCCAGGTGCGTGACGAACTGGTGGCCGCGGAGGTTCCAGTCGATCCAGGTGTCGGAGCTGCGGCCGCGTTCGCAGCCGACCACGGAGCCGTAGAACTCCGCGGCGGCTGCTAGATCGTCGACCGGCATGGCCAGGTGGAAGCGCGGTACTGAGGGGCTCATACCGACCAACCTACGACGAGCCGGCCTACGGCCAGATCGAGCTGACCCATTCGGGGTGGTCGATGAACGGGTTGCGGTTGTGCTGCCAGGTGTCGTAGATGACCTGGTTGCGGCGCTTCTCGAACGCGTCCGGCGGGTCGGCGGCGCTCCAGGCCTTCAGCACGGTGAGCTTGCCGATGTACGGCGCGGTGCCGTTGTTCACCGAGTTGTTCGGCTCCAGGTTCGGCCAGCCGTCGTCACCTTCGTAGCGGACCGCCATGTAGAAGATCATCCGCGCGACATCACCCCGTACTGCGGCCCGCGGCGCGAACGAGTCGCTGTCGGCCGTACACCCGGGGCACTCGGTGACCGCCGAGCCGCCGTTGTCGAAGTCGAGGTTGCCTCGTGCCGAGTTCACCGACACGTCCTCGGGACGCAGGTGGTGCACATCCGTCCCCGGACCGGTCGCCGTACCGAAGTCACCGTGCGACTTGGCCCAGACGTGTTCACGGTTCCAGTCGTTGACCCCACCGCCGTTGGTGCTCTTGGCCTGCGAGCGACCGGAGTACAGCAGGATCACGTTGTTGGAGTTGGCGGGATCCTGGTCGGTGTCCTTCAAAGCGTTCCAGACCTGGTCGTACGTGAGCTTGGTCTGACTCGAGATGATCGTATGCAGCGCCGACTTCAACGCAGCGCCGGTCTTGCCGGAGGCAGCCGCGTAGTAGTCGCCAGGGTCACCCGGATCACCAGGGTCCGAACCGCCACCACCGCTGAACGCCGTCGGATCCTTCAACCCCGCATGCGGTGTGAAGTACGGCGTCAGCGTCCCGGTGACGGTGATCTGCGCGCCGAGCAATCCCGGGTTGGTCTTCAGCCCGTACTGCGCCCTGAAACCGCTCGGGATCTGCACGTAGAGCATCGACCCGGTCGAGGTCGTCGAAGCCGAATCGGCCAGCGCGAGCGCGGTGTCGGCGGTGTAGCCGCTCCGGATCACCGTATTGGCGGCAGTCGGCTGCCCGACCACATAGCCGACGACGGTGCCGACCGACCCGTTCTGCTGCCCGATCGCAGCACTCACGGTGAGGGTGGCCGTCGTCGCGGCGGTCGACGGGGTGACACCGAAGCCGACCAGCGCCAGCAGCGCGCCGATCACCACGGCAGGACGAAGAAGACGTTGGGCAGTCACGGCAATCTCCCAGGGGCGGTTGGGAACCACTGCATCGCAGATCAGTCTGCCCCCGACCGCCCCTGTTCGAACGTCAAACCCCGGCAAAACTTGTCCGACAATCCGGCAAACCCCGGATGTCGGCTACTTCAGCTCAATCGTCCACGGCCCGCCGGCGATCACTATGTCGGGGAGCTTGGGGAGCTCGCTGATCTCCTTGAAACTCTTCGTCGCATAGAGCTGATAGGACCCGGGCTCGAGCGGGACAGTCCCCTGCTGCCCGTCTGTCGTGCACTGACGGATGCTCAGGAACGTCTTCACGGTCACGGTTTCGTTCGGACCGAACTTCCACCGCTTGGCGATGGCCCGCTCGGCGAGCGGGGTAGCCACCACGATCCCGTCCTTGACGACGACGAGACTCGCTCCGGCCGGGCTACCCGACAGGTTCACCGGCGCGGCGGCCGAGTTGATCAACTCGACGTTGATCGAGGCCATGACCCCGTTGGCGTCCGGTGTGACGGTCTGCTGGGTGACCGCCAGACCCAACGTCGGATCGCCGGCGATCGGAGCAGTGAGACGGCTTCCGCAGACGAACCCGTTCTCTTGATGAGGCTTGAGGGTCACCGTCGGCACCGGAGGAGCTGCGGCAGGCGGCTGCTCCTGATCAGCACCAGGCAGTACTGCGTACGCGCCCGCTGCGACTACTACCGCGGTCGACGCGGCGACGGCTGCTGCTATCCCGGTGCGACGGCGGCGGCGGGAGCGGATGCGGGGGATCAGGGTCTGCTCGTCAACGGGCACCCGGTCGGTGCCGTCCGAGGCCAGGGTCTGGAGTAGGTCTTTCAAGTCTCGGGAGGTCATCTCATGCTCTCCTCGGTCGTGCCGAGCTGGCTGGCCAGCTTCGTCCGGGCGTCGGACAGGTGGCGCTTGACGGTGCCCTCGGAGCAGCCGAGCTGGTCCGCGATGTCGAGCACGGTCAGGTCCTCGTAGTAGCGCAGGACGACGCAGGCCCGCTGCTTTGGCGAGAGCGTCGACAGCGCCCGGCGTACCTCGTCGGCGATTCCGACGTCGGCATCCTCGTGCACCGGCGGATTCACCAGCAGGTGCTGGGCTTGCCGCCACAGCTTGGCCCGCCGGCGGCCGTCGACGTACTGGTTGAGGATCGCCCGCCGGACGTAC
Organism: Kribbella ginsengisoli; assembly: GCF_039537185.1. Classification (NCBI taxonomy): domain Bacteria; kingdom Bacillati; phylum Actinomycetota; class Actinomycetes; order Propionibacteriales; family Kribbellaceae; genus Kribbella; species Kribbella ginsengisoli. Next base: position 28,768 of record NZ_BAABAA010000006.1, read on the forward strand.
CCCTCGAGTTGCGCCACGTCATTGCCGACCCTGAGCCGGCTGAAGACCCGCAGCAACGCGTCCTGGACCAGATCGCCCGCGGACGCGGTATCGCCGGTCAGCAGATAGGCGTAGGAACGCAACGCGCCACCACGAGCCTGCAGCAACTCGCCGAACGCGGATTCCCAGTCAGCCATGCGCACCACCCTTCCCTGTCAATCATCAAGACGAACAGGGGCGATGCCGCGTTGGGGGTGAACCCGAGAAGAATTGAGTCGGTGGGGCGGGAGCGCTCGCGCTCACCGCCCCACCTAGGTGTACGGGCCCCCATCAGCTCGTAGCTGCTGCCACGGGCTGCTTGCCCATCCACCAGTGAGGCACCACTGGCGGGCGGCACCTCACCGTCGGTTGGGAGGAGGACCGTGAGGTCCTTCTCCGACGGGGGCGTGGTGCGGACGCCGCTACGGACCGTACTCAGGTCCGAACGGAAAGTCCATGGGTCGTGGAGGCTGTCTCACGCTACTGACGGGTCACTGTTTCAGCAGCTGATCGTGTCCGCATGCGTCGTCCCGGCCGAGCGGTAGGAGTTGACCCGCGCGGTGGCCGTCGACGGCGACAGTACTTCGTTCTTGGCGTAGTAAACCCAGTCAGCCGACTGCACGTAGGCGCTGGTACTGCCGCTGTGCCCGTCCAGGTCGATGAACCACTCGTTGTAGTTCAGCGTCATCGGCCGCCGCGGGTAGACCGAGTGACCGTTGCCGTCCGTGGTGTGGTCCGCGGCGAGGCTGCCGTCGATGTAGTACTTCACGTGGCCGCCGCCGACCGTGGCGACCAGCGTGTGCCAGCCGGCGTGGCTGAACCGGCGCGCGGCGCTGATCCGCCAGCCGTCGAACGGGTCGACCTGGTACGTGTTCCAGCTGGTGATGAAGTCGACCGGGCCGGCCTCGCCCCAGCCGCCGTTCGGCAGGTACTCCGAGATGTCGAGCTCGCTGTACGTCGGCTCCCAGTCGTAGTCGAGCGGCGAGATCGTGTAGAAGGTCTGGTTGACGTGATCGCCGTCGGCGCCGCTGACCGGGGTGTCGCTGAACTTGAACCGGGTCGCGTAGGTGCCCTCGAAGAACCGCTCCTGGTTCTGCTGCACCTGCGACTGGGTGGTGCCGCTGACCGTGCCGTTGGTCGCGGCGCGGAGCTGCAGGGACTTCTGCCCGTCAACAACCGGGAAGGTCACGTTGCTCGCGGTCCAGGTGCCCTCGATGCCCGGGCCACCTCCGCCGGTCCGGACACTCCAGTCGTGGCCGGTGAAGTTCGGATCGGTCCGGGAGCTGTAGTTGAAGTCGTCGAAGAACGCGCCACACGCCGGCTTGCGGTACTGCTCGGGGCCGGTGCGTGCACTGGCGGTGGTACTGGCGCCGGCCGCGGCAAGAGCGGCCAGTACGACGGCTGTCGCGGTCACGCGGAGCTTGCGAGATCGAGTCATGGATTCACACACCTTCATCTCGGGGCGGAGAGAACCCTTCGTACGGTGGTCTATCCAATTGGTAAAGTCAACCCTGAATCACGGAGTGAATCCGCTCTCACAGCTTTACCACTGGTAAGCTCCGGAGCATGAGAAAGACCGAGGCGAGGGATGAGCTGCTGCGGCTCATCCAGCTCCGCAACCCCGGTGAGCCGCTGCCGTCCGAGCGGAGTCTGAGCGAGTCGCTCGGCGTCTCCCGCCCGACGCTCCGGGCGGCACTCGACGATCTGGCCCGCGACGGGCTGGTCGTCCGCGAGCACGGGCGCGGCACGTTCATCAGCTCGCGCAAGATCCACCAGGCGCTCGAGCCGACCGCCGAGGGCGACTTCCAGGTGCCGCCGGCCGAGGGGACGCCGTGGCAGAGCAAGCTGATCAGCTTCGACCTCGAACCGGCCGGCGCCCGGATCGGTCAGCGGATGGAGATCTCACCGGGTGACCAGCTCGTCTCGGTGGTCCGGCTGCGGATCGTCGACGAGGCGCCGATGTGCATCGAGCGGATCCGGATCCCGGTCGCCTTCGTCCCCGGTATCACCGGCCGCGACTTCGAGATCGGGTCGCTGTACGGGCTGCTGCGGACGCGGTACCAGGTCGCCGCGAGGAGCGCCGTCCAGACGGCGGAGCCGACCGTCACGGATGCGCAGGAGGCCGCGCTGCTCGGAGTACCGCTGCACGCGCCGGCACTGCTCTTCGAGCGCGTCACCCGGAACGCGGACCGCGCCGTGATCGAGTACACCCGCTCCATCTATCGAGGAGACCGGTACCGGATCACGACGCGGCTGTCGTTCCCTGAAGTGGATTAGCCCTTCACGGCGCCCGCGGCCACGCCGGTGGTGACGCGGCCCTGCAGGACCAGGAAGATCAGCAGCACGGGCAGCATGAACAGGGTCGCGGCGGCCATCGTCGCGCCCCAGTCGGTACCGAACGTGTTGCTGAACGACGAGAGCCAGACCGGCAGCGTGCGCTGGTCCTGGTTCTTGATGATCAGCAGGTTGGCGAAGGCGAACTCGTTCCACGCCGTGATGAAGCCGAACAACGACGTCGACAGCAGACCCGGCGCGAGCAACGGGAAGACGACCCGCCGGAACGCCTCGAACTGGTTGCAGCCGTCCACCCGGGCGGCCTCCTCCAGCTCGACCGGGATGCCCTTCAGGAATCCGCGCAACGTCACGATCGTGAACGGCAGCGTCATCATGAAGTAGATCAGCGTCAGGATCGGCAGCTTGTCCAGCATGTCCGTGTCGCGGGCGATCACGTACATCGGGATCAGCAGTGCCTCCCAGGGGGTCATCTGGGCGATGAACACCATCAGGATGAACCCCTGCCGCCCCTTCCACTTCATCCGGCCGACGGCGTACGCCGCGCCGCAGGCGACCACCAGCGACAGCAGGACGGCGCTGATCGCGACCAACCCGCTGTTGCGCCAGAAGGTCCAGAAGCCGTCCGCGTGCACGGCCGTGCTGAAGTGCGCGAAGGTGACGTGGGTCGGGAAGAACGACGGCGTCTCGGCCTGGATCTCCTTGGTCGGCTTGAAGGCGGTCAGCACCATCCAGTAGACCGGGAAGATCGAGAACAGCAGGACGCCGAGAGCGATCACGTTCAGGGTGAGCTTGCGGCTGAGGCTGGTTCTCACAGTTCGCCCTCCTCCTTGAACATCTGCCGGAAGTAGGCCAGCAGCACGACGGCCAGGATCAGCACCGTGACCATCGAGATCGCCGCGCCCAGGTCGTACCGGTTCAGCACGGTGGCGATCTGGTACGCGTAGACGGGCAGCGTCAGCAGCGCGTCGCCCGGACCGCCCTGGCTGATCGCCCAGATCTGGACGAAGCACTTGAACACCCAGATCACCTCCAGGCACAGGATCAGCCCGAACATCGGCCGCAGGATCGGGAAGGTGATCAGCCAGAAGGTCTTGACCGCGCCGGCCCCGTCGATCTGGGCCGCCTCGTGCAGTTCCTTCGGTACCGACGTCATCGCGGCGTACAGGGTCAGCGCCGCGAACGGCACCGACTGCCAGACGATCAGCAGCACCACGATCGCGAACGTCGAGTTGCCGTCCGCGAACCAGGCCTTGCCGTCGAACTGCTCGAACCCGAGCGCGACCAGCACCCAGTTCACGACGCCGAGCTGGGACTGGAACAGCCACTGGAACACGGTCGTCGCCGCGATCACCGGGATCGCCCAGGCGACTACGAGGCCGCCCATCACGGCGAACCGCATCCACTTGCCCAGGGCACCGATCAGCAGCGCCACCAAGGTGGCCAGCACCATGATCAGGCCGACGTTGACCGCGGTGAACACGAAGGTCCGGCCGACGACGCCCCAGAACTTGTCGTCGTTCAGGATCTTCGAGTAGTTGTCGAACCCGACGAACTCGGCGCCGCCACGGATCAGCTGCGCGATGCCGAACTTCTGGAACGAGATCAGCAGGTTGCGGACCAGCGGGTAGACCAGCAGGTACGCCGTACCGACGACCGTCGGCGCGACCAGCAGGTACGGGAGGAGGCGTTCCCACAGGGGTCGCCCCCGCCGGACCGAGACCGGCGTACCGGGCTCGGGGGCGGGGGCTGCTGTGGTGGTCTTCTCAGCCACAGCCATAGTTCTACTTGGCGTTCAGGGCCTGGGTGATGATCTCGTCGGCGGCCTTGGCCGCGGCGGCCGGGTCACCGCCGGTCAGCACCTTGGTCTGGTACTCCTTGATCGGGTTCTTCGCCTCGACCGCGGCCCAGTTCGGGGAGTTCGGGGTGGCCTTGCCGTTGGCCGCGCCGGCCGCCATCGCCGCCACGCCCTCGTCCGAGCCGACCGCCGACGCGAGGCTGGTCCGGTTCGGCACGTACTTCATCGTCTTGGCCAGGTCGGTCTGCCACTTCTCGCCGGCCAGTTCCTTGATGAAGGTGTAGGCGGCATCCTGCTCGGCCGCGGCCTCCGGGATGATCAGGTCGGAGCCACCGGTGAAGACGGCGCCCGGCTTGTCGGCGGTCTTGCCCGGGATCGGGAAGAAGCCGATCTTGTCCTTCAGCGCCGGGTTCGCCTGGGCGATCAGCTCGGCGGCACCCGGAACGGCGATCATCTGCGCGACCTTGCCCTGCGCGAACACGTCGGTCTGGGTCGGCTTGGCCTCGTCAGAGTCCTTCGGGCCCTTGCCGAGCGCCTGGATCTGCTTGTAGAAGTCCATCCCCTTGAGTGCCTCGGGGGTCTCCAGCGCGCCCTTCCACTGGTCGCCTTCCTTGACCGCGAGGTCGCCGCCCTCGTCCCAGATGAAGCCGGACAGGACGTAGAAGTTCTGGCCGGGCAGGTAGATGCCCTGGTTGCCGCCGGTGTTGACCTTCGCGGTGTCGGCCAGCCACTCCTCGCGGGTCTTCGGCGGGGTGGTGATACCGGCCGCCTGGAAGAGGTCCTTGCGGTAGAGGACCACGCGGTTGGCGGCGTAGTACGGAATGCCGAACTGCTTGCCCTCGTACAGGCCCGGTCCGGCCAGGCCCTCGATCCAGTCGTCGCCCTTGAGGTCGGCCTTCTTGTCGGTCAGGTCCTTGACGCCACCGCTGGCCGAGTACTGCGCGACCTGGGTGTTGCCGACCTCGATCACGTCCGGCGCGTCCTTGCTGGCCAGCGCGCCGATGATCTTCGGGCCGATGCCGTTCCATTCCTGGATCTGGACGTTGGCCTTGATGTCCGGGTGGTCGGCGGCGAAGCCGGCCTCGAACCGCTTCAGGAAGTCGTCGGAGACGCTGCCCTTCATCAGCCAGACGTCGATGGTCTTCGGGCCGGAGTCGGCGGCGGTGTCTTGCTTGTCGTCCGAGCTTCCACACGCGGCGAGCGCGGTCAGGGATAGAGCCGCGACTGCGGCGACGGCAAGGGAACGGAACTTCATCGGATCACCTCTGGCGAAGTAGCCGGATCGGCCTCCGGCTGACTGGTATGAACCTGTCGTTCAGTGGCGTAGAGAATTGCCTAGTGGCTGCTGACCAGTCAATAGTTCAGTAGTATCCGTTACTAAGTCGTGAGAGCGCACTCTCGCGGCAACCTTGCCGAAACCCGCCGTTTCCGAGCGCTTACCGCATTACACGTTGCAAAATACGCAACAGACCAATTTCGCGGGTGGTAAAGCGTTTACCGGACCAGTTTAGTTGGAGCTAACTGCTGTCAGAGGCTTCCGGCGTACTGGCTGACGTGGTAGGCGGTGCTGTGTCCGGCCGGATCGCGGGTCCATTTCGAGACCATCAGGTGCAGGCCGTTGGCCGCCTTGGTCGACCACGGATGGATGAATCCGCCGTACAGGGCCGGCTCCTGGGCGAAGGTGACCTGGACCTTCTCGCCGGTCCAGACCTGGTCCGGGCCCGCCGCGGTCCGGGTGACGATGTTGCCGGTGGCACAGTTGAGGTAGGCCATCGCCCAGGTGCCGTCCTCGAGCCGGCGGACCGACGGTTCGCCGAAGCGGCCGTTGAGGATCGGCGAGCACGGCCGGCCCCAGCCCCAGTTGCTGCCGTTCCAGCCCCAGCCTTCGTAGGCCTCGGGGGAGAACATCCGCTCCCAGGGGACGCGGCGCAGCATCATCGGGCCGTCCTGGCGACCGGAGCGGACCGAGAACACGTAGACCCAGTCGCCGTCGCGCTGCATGGTCCACATCTGGAACGGGTCGAGGTTGTCGCCGCTGTTGAACCACTTCAGGTTGGTACGGACGAAGTCGTTGCCGTTGTCGGTGTAGGCGAGTCCGGCGTACCGGGACTTCCACTGCGGGCCGTTCGGGCCGGCCGAGTTCCAGTTCTCGATGCTCATGTACGAGACGAGCTGGCGGCCGGTCTCGGGGAAGCTGATGCCGTCGTTCGGGATCACCGTGACCTCCCAGAGGCCGTCGATGCCGATCCCGTTGTGACCGTTGTGCATGATCTCGGGCGCGCGGCCGTTGCCGGCCACCTTGGCGGCGCTGTCGAAGACGATGCCGCCGGCCGCGCCTGGGTGGATGGCTGAACGCAGCATGACCGGGGAGCGCCAGTCGTTGTTGGGCTGCTCAGGCCAGGGGGTGTTGAAGGTGTCGCCGAAGAGGTAGCCGATCGAGCCGTTCTCAAGCACGTACGGGATGCCGAGGTCGGTGCCGGCCACCTGCCAGCGGCTGTTGGTGTCGAGGTCGGCACCGGTCACGCGCTTCTTCCAGGTGGCGGCTTGTGCGGTGGCGGGTGCGATCAGCCCTGGGGCGATGGCGGCGCCGACTCCGGTCGCGGCGATGCTGCCGAGAAATGTCCGTCGTTTCATGGTCTGGCCTTCCAGTGGTCATGAGGGGCGGTGACGACGTGTCACTGGTCGCCTACGAACCTCGCAGACCTTCGGCCTCCCGGCCAGACCTATTCGACTACGGTCGAAATCGATTTCCCAGCCCGCTCGAAACCACCGCGGAAGCCACCGCCGCGTCGGTCGCGCCGACGCCGGTGAGGTCGGCAATCGAGCGGGGGTGGGGGTTGGGCGTGTCGCCTCTGAAGCCGGGGCGGGGGCCGACGCTCTGGCCGGGGCGGGGGCCGTCGCTCTGGCCGGGGCGCGGGCCGTCGCTCTGGCCGGGGCGCGGGCCGTCGCTCTGGACCGGGCCGGGGAGCACGCCGGCGGCGGTGTCGAGGAACGCGCCCACCGGGAGGTCCGCGTCGGAGGCGATCACGCCGGCTCGGACGGCGTTGCCGAAGTCGCCGTGGTGGAGGCATTGGGCGTGGTCGTCGGTGGCTATCAGGGCGTCTGCGAAGAGCTCGGTGGGGAGTTCGTGTTTGCCGGGCATGTCGGTGCCCATACCGGTGACGTGGACGGCGTTGCGGAAGGCCTCTAGAGGTAGCGGGGATCTGGCGGCTGTGGTGGTGATGACGCAGGCGGCGCCGGCTTCCAGCGCGTCGGGGTGGGCGGTGAGGCCTTCGTCTTCGAAGGCTTGGCAGAGGCGGTCGGCCGCCTCGGGGCGGCGGCCCCAGACGTGAACGCGGTTGATCGGGCGGAGTTTGCGGAGCCAGGTGACCTGGAGGAAGGCCTGTTCGCCGGTGCCCAGGACGGCGACCTCGTCGATGTGGGGTGGAGTGAGGGCATGGGTGATCAGGGCGCCGGCGGCGGCTGTGCGCCAGGCGGTGAGCTTGCCTTCGTCGGCGAGCACCGCGGCTGGTGCGCCGGTGGTCGCGTCGATGGCGAGGATCAGACCGTTGTTGACCGAGGCGAAGGTGTTGGCGATCTTCACCGCGAAGTGCGGTGATCCGGCGACGTGACCTGCCTTCACGTGGCAGTCGCCGGCGTGGTCCGGGAACTCCAGCACCATCGGTGGAGGCACTTGCGTCCGACCTTCGGCATGGGCGATCAATGCTTCCTTGACAGCACCGAAGATCACCTCGGGTGTCGCGATCGCACTGATCTCAGCCAGTCCGAGAACGGGCAGAGCGTTCATCGGCGTTTGTCCAGCCAGGTTGACCATTCGGCGAGGGCTTCCTCGGGGGCGAGTCGGCCGACGCCGATCCGGAAGCGGTCGGTCGGCGTCTCGGTCAGCTCTGAGCGGTAGATGCTCGACGGCAGGAGCAGGACGCCGGCTTGCTCGACCAGGTCGGTGCACATCGCCTCGACGCCGTCCGCCCCGAGGTAGCGCGGATAGCAGACGCAACCACCTTGCGGCCGGGCGAACTCGAAGAGGTCGGGGTAGTTGCTGAAGAACTCCTCGAACAAAGGAAGGTTGGCCGCGACGATGCCGCGGTTGCGTTCGAGCAATCGATCGCGGGCGCGGAGCCCGATCAGCGCGAGGATCTCACTCGGCGCGGAGTTGCAGATCGAGGTGTAGTGCTTGGCCCGCTCGAGCTTGTCCAGCAGAGCGCGATCCCGGCAGGCGATCCAGCCGATCCGCAGGCCGGGCAGGCCGTACGCCTTCGACATCACGTTCAACGACAGCGCGGTCTCCGACAGGTCCGCAGCCTGCGGCAACGACGGCCGGTCGAGCTCGAGACCGCGATACACCTCGTCGCTGAACAGCGTGATCCCGCGCTCGTCACACAACCGCACCAACCGCAGCCAGGCATCGAGCTCCGGCACCGCGCCGGTCGGGTTGTTCGGGAAGTTCACCGACACCAGCTTGGTGTTCGGCCGGAGCGCAGCCTCGATCGCGTCGACATCGAGCGACCAGTTGCTCTCAGCAACTAATGCGACTCCGGTGACCTCACCCAAGGACAGCGGGATCGTCTCGGCAGCTTGGTAGTTCGGCGTCAGCACCACCGCGTGGTCACCGGGCTCCAGCAACGCATGCATCGCCAGATAGATGGCTTCCTCAGCCCCGGCGAAACACAGCACATCCTCCGGTACGACGACGTCGTACGTCCCCGCGATCTCCTCCCGCAAGGCCGGCAACCCACGCGTCTCGGTATACCCCAGCGCCAACGTCTCCCACCGCCGCCGGCCGTCCTCGTCAGCAAGCTCGAGCAACGAAGACACCGCCATCGTCTGCGCGTCCGACGCAGTCAGGTGATAGCGAGCGCTGAACTCCCACCGCGAGAAGTACGTCTCCAGCTTGAAGTCAGGAAGGGTCGGCATCGATCGGCTCCTTACGCACTTGACCGAGCAGCTGATAGAGGGCGGACCGCGAGATCCGCAACGCACGGGCAACGGCGGGTACGCCGCGGCGCTGGCTGAGCACGCCCGTCTTGTCGAGCTTCGCGAGCAACTCCAGCCGGTCGTCCCGGGTCAGCCGGTCGACGGTGGTGCCGCGACGCCGGAGGTGGTCGGCGATGATCTCGTTCAGCGCCTCGGACCAGTCGTGCTCGAACAGCGCCCGCGGCTGCCCGACGACCGGCGACGCGAAGGCGGCCAGCATCCGGCTCGCCTCCTCGAAGGCGGTCCGGTCGACGTTGATGCACAGCACGGCCTCGGGGTCGCCTGCGGCGTCCCGTAGTACGGCGCTGACGCTGGACAGCCGCCGCCCATCGGCCAGCGACTTCGGATACGGCCCGTAGACGTCCGGGCCGGTGGTGGTCTGCTCGTCCAGCTCACCGAGCAGCGACGGATCCCCGACCGAGCGCTCGGAGAACGAGTTCCAGATCCCGATCACCTCGTCCGTCACCGGGTCATGCAGCACGACCTCGGCATGCGGCGACAGCAGACGCGTGATCGCGTCGCAGATCGGGGCGAGGTGATGAGCCATGCCTGGACAGTACGTCCAGCATGGACAAACTGTCCAATCAGGTCAGCGCGGGAACGCGGGAGTCGTCGCGCTGGGCCCGGCGGAGGCCGACGAGCAGGAGGCCGATGCTGATCACGCCGACGATCGCGTAGGTGACCCGGCCGCCGATGCCGTCCCAGGTGGTGTGCAGCGCGACGGCCACGGCGTACATGCCGAGGAAGCCGAGGAATCGCTTGCCGCTCGGCGCGACGGCGAAGCGCCACAGACCCCAGCAGGTGATCCCGGTCCAGGAGGCGTGACCGGCGGGCGACAGCAGACCGCGGATGAAGAGGGACTGCTCGGCAGCACCCACATTGCCGCCCGACTGGAGCAGCGCGACGAAGGCGTAGCCCATCGTCTCCAGCACGGCGAACCCGGTACCGACCGCGACCCCGATCACGATGCCTCCACCGATCGAGTGGCGATACCGATGCCCGAAGAACAGCACCAGGATGGCCGGCACGACCAGCTTGGCCGCCTCCTCGATCAGGCCGACGCCCAGCATCGGGAGCGCGCCGAGCTTGCGCATCGCGTCGTACTCGAGCAGACCCGCGACCACCACGCCGACGACACCACCGAAGAGCAGCGAGCCGCCCAGGGTCGGCCCGTCGATCAGCCAGCGACCGGAGCGGCCGGCCGCGAACATGACGAACGTGAGCGGTACGACGAGCGCCCCGAGCAGGATCATCGTGGGAAAGAGGTTCGGGTTGCCGGTGTCCGTCAGCACCGCGAGGACGAGCAGGTAGAGCCCGCTGCCGATCACGAACGTGCCAACCCAGGCCCACCTGCGCACCAGCTGCTGTGCCGTCATAGCCAGATCCTGCACCCGTCGGGCGACGGCTGCACCTTGTCGCGACGCGTGTCCCGTTAACTGTCCGTTGCGGGCAGTAACCTCGAACTGAGAGGGGACGCCGATGAGATTCGCCTGGTGCGCACCGCTGCTGTTGCTGACCGCGGCCTGTGGTGTCTCTCAAGAGCCTCGCCCGGCGGCGACCGTCACGGTCACCGCCAGTCAACCAGCGCAGCCGACGGCATCCCGGACGCCCACGCGGCCGCCGACTCCGCCGCAGACGGCGCGCGCTGCGGTGGTACCGGCTGTGGTCGGGCTCAACCATCAGCTGGCCCAGGACACGATGCAGGCGGCTGGCTTCTACTACCTGACCGAAGAGGACGCCAGCGGCAAGGGACGGCTGCTGATCAACGACCGCAACTGGGTCGTCGTCAGCCAGTCGCCGGAGGGCGGCACGACCGCCTCGGTCGACAGCAAGATCGTGCTCCGGTCGAAGAAGATCGGCGAGTAGCCCGCCGTTCGCCTGGAATTCGCCGAGGTGGCGCGGTTGCGCCATGTCGCAGCTACGGCAGCCATGGACAGGGCGCAGGCCCGGGTTCCCGTTGCAGACTCGCTCGAAAGAGGTGCCCTGCCCCCTACGCCTCTCGAAGAGGAGATCTGCCCATGTCCTCCCCACGCAAGCCCGCCGTCACCCTGGCGGCAGTCCTGGCGCTCAGCGTCGCCGCGGTCATCCCCGCCGGTGCCGCGCCGCCTCCAACTACTCCGAGTACGCCGCGCGCCACCGGCGTACCGGGTGCGAAGGTCATCACCCTGATCACCGGTGATGTCGTCGAGCTCACCGACGCAGGCGGCGGCAAGAAGGCCGCCACCGTTCGCCCCGCACCGGGACGCGAGCGAATCGCCTTCCACACCATCGAGGTCGACGGCGGCCTGCGAGTACTACCGAGCGACGCCGTCCCCTACATCTCGACCGGCGTGCTCGACGCCAACCTGTTCGACGTCGACGAGCTGGTCACCGACGGCTTCGGCGACTCCGCAGCGACCACACTGCCGCTGATCGTCCGGTACGCCGACCCGTCCGCCGCCCGTGCCCAGTCGCTCACCGGTACGACGACCACCCGCACCCTCGACTCGATCGGCGCCGCAGCCGTCCGCGCCGACAAGGACGAGCTGCCCGCGCTCTGGAAGTCGCTCGACCCGACCGGGAACGCCCGCGCGCTCAGCCGCGGCATCTCGAAGATCTGGCTCGACGGCAGGGTCCGCGCGAGCCTCGACAAGAGCGTGCCGCAGATCGGCGCACCCGCCGCGTGGCAAGCCGGCTTCGAGGGCAGCGGCGTCAAGGTCGCCGTACTGGACACCGGTATCGACGCGAACCACCCCGACCTGCAGGGCAAGGTCAAGGAGGCCGAGGACTTCTCCGGCAGCCCCACCGGCCCGGCGGACCACTTCGGCCACGGCACCCACGTCGCCGCGACGATCGCCGGTACCGGCATGGGCGCAGGCGGCACTCGCAAGGGCGTAGCGCCGAAGGCCGACCTGCTGATCGGCAAGGTGCTCGGCGACGACGGCTACGGCTACGACTCGTCGATCATCGCCGGCATGGAGTGGGCCGCGGCGTCCGGCGCCAAGGTCGTCAACATGAGCCTCGGTGGCGGCCCCACCGACGGCTCCGACCCGCTCAGCCAGGCAGTCGACCGGATCACCGCCTCGAGCGGGACCCTGTTCGTGGTGGCCGCCGGCAACGACGGCGCCGACCAGTCCATCGGCACCCCCGGTACTGCGCAGTCCGCGCTCACCGTCGGCGCCGTCGACCGCAACGACCAGCTGGCCGACTTCTCCAGCCGCGGACCGCGACTCGGCGACAACGGCCTGAAGCCCGAGATCACCGCCCCCGGCGTCGACATCGTCGCCGCCCGCGCGGCCGGAACGATCATGGGCCAGCCGATCGACGACCTCTACACAGCAGCCTCCGGTACGTCGATGGCGACCCCGCACGTCGCCGGCTCGGCCGCGCTGCTCGCCCAGGCGCACCCGGACTGGAAGGCGGACCAGCTCAAGAACGCGCTGGTCAGCACGGCCAAGACGAACCAGGACCTGAGCGTCTACGCCCAGGGCTCCGGCCGGGTGGACGTGGCCCGCGCCGTCGCGCAGAAGGTCTACGCGACCGCGACGGCCGACTTCGGGCTGGTCAGCGCGGGGTCGAGCAAGACGATCACCTACCGCAACGACACGGCCGCTCCGGTGACCTTGTCGCTGGCGGTGGATGTGGACAACCTCGACTCGAAGACGCCTGAGACCCAGGCGTTCTCGGTGCCGAGCACCGTCACCGTGCCGGCCGGCGGCAGCGTCGACGTACCGCTGGCTCTCGATTCGGCGAAGCTCGGTCGCGGCCTCTACAGCGGCTGGGTCGTTGCCACCGGCCCGAACGGCGTCGTCACCCACACGGCGGTCGGCACGCTCAAGGCCGGGCCGCAGCACAAGGTGAAGCTGCGCGCCGTTGGACTCGACGGCAAGCCCACCGGCGTACCGGTGATCAGCCTGTTCGGGGACAACTCGCGGTCCGACGTGCTCGCGTGGATCGGCGACGGCGAGGAGTACACGGCCGAGGTCGAGGAGGGCACCTACCTGCTGCACTCGCTGGTCGAGGACTACAGCGTGCAGGACGAGAAGGTCAGCCTCTTCACCGACCCGAACATCTCGATCACCAAGGACACCGAGATCGTCATCGACGCCCGCAAGGCAGTGCCGATCACGATCTCGACGCCCAAGCCGTCCGAGCAGCAGGCGATCCTCAGCTACTACGTGCACCGCGTCTACCCGAACGGCCGCAGCATCAGCCACGGCGTAATGCACTTCAGCACGGTCAAGCAGGTGCTGGTGACGCCGACCAAGCCGGTCGCCGGTGGCAGCTTCGAGTTCTCGTCGCGCTGGCAGCTGGTCGCGCCGCTGGTGCAGACGTCGATCCCGGGCATCAGCGGACCGCTCGACATCAACCTGTTGCACCAGTCGCCGTCGTTCGAGGGCAAGAAGAAGTTCGCGCTGGTCGCGCCGGGCGCTGATCTGCGCGGCGTCAAGGGCGCGATCGCCGTGATCAAGACGGCCGAAGACGGTGACGAAAAGGCCCAGATCGAGGCGGCCGCCAAGGCCGGTGCCGCGGGCATCATCCTGGTCCGGCCTGCGGATTGGTCGGCGTGGACGGTCTGGAAGCCGACCGGCGACCGGGAGCCGATCGTGGCGCTCGTGACCGGTAGCAACGACGGCCAGAAGCTGTTCGACCGGATCCGCAAGGGCCACGCGACGGTCGACCTGACGCTGACCACCTCGAGCCCTTACCTGTACGACGTGCAGCAGGTGTCGAACGGCTCGATCCCCGCCAAGATCGACTACAAGGTGACCGCGGCCAACAGCGCCCGGGTGACCACCTCGTACGCCGACAACGGTGGCTTCAACTGGGCCAAGGAGCAGCGGTTCGGCTGGCGCCCGTGGCAGGAGTACTCCTGGAACGACTCCCAGCGCTTCGTCGAGACGCCGAAGGTCCGGGAGGAGTGGGTGACCACCGGTGACTCGCTCTGGCAGCACCGGGTGCACCACCTCTTCACCTGGGACGACATGAACCCGCTGCAGGGCGGGATGGCGTCGCTGCCGCGTAGCTACAAGCCGGGTACGTCCAGCGAGACCTGGTTCGGCCCGGTGGTACGGCCGGCTGCTGCTCCTGGCGTCGTCTCCACCCGGACGGGTGACCGGTTGTCGCTGCGGGTGCCGTCCTTCGTGGACGCCGACGGGCACTACACCGTCGGGGAGACCACCTCTGCTTCGGCGGTACTGACCCGTGACGGTGCTGTGGTGGCTGAGCTGCCGGATGCGTGGGAGGACGTGATCACGAGCGGCGGCGACGCGGCGTACAAGCTGGAGCTGTCGACCGAGCGGAAGGACACGGAGGGGGAGTGGAACTGGGGAACCAGCACCAACACCGTCTGGGACTTCCGGTCCAAGCAGGCTCCTGCGGACAAGGCTGTGCCGCTGTCGTTGCTGCAGGTCGGATACGACGTACCGGTCGATCTGACTGGACGGGTGGCCGGTCGGCCGCACGTGATCGGGTTCAGCGTCAAGCAGCAGGCGGGTGCGGCTGCGGCGCGGTCGACATCGCTGCAGGCGTCGGTGTCCTTCGATGAGGGCAAGACGTGGCGACGGGTCGTCACAGTCGGAGCACTGGGTCGCTACGTGGCCGTAGTACCGGCAGGCAAGGGGACTGTGTCGCTGAAGGTCGTTGCTGGTGACAGCGCCGGCAACAAGGTGACCCAGACCGTCATCAGGGCCTACGGGCTCAAGTAGATCGCTGTAGCCGGGGTCTCAGGGCGGGGCCCCGGCTACAGTCCTAAAGCCAGTTGCGGCGGGCTGCCTGGAAGGCAAGGCCAGTGCGGGTATCTACGCCGGCCAGAGACATCAGACGGTCGAGGCGGCGCTGCACTGTCCGGCGGCTGATGCCGAGCTGGGACGCGATGGACTTGTCCGGTACTCCCGCAACGAGCAGCGACAGCAGGAACCGCTCGTTGTCGTCCAGGCCCTCCGGATCCTGCGCCTCGCCGGACTGCAGCCGCACCGGAGTCGCCGCCTCCCAGTGGCTCTCGAACAGAGCGAGCAGAGCATCCAGTAGCTGACCCCTGCCGATCACTGCGGCCGTGGGCTCGCCAATGCCCGCCTCCTCGTCCCGCACCAGCGGGCAGACCGCAGTAGCTCGGTCCACGATCGCCAGCCGTACGGGGAGTGTCGGCAGCGCCCGGGCCTCCTCACCCCAGCTCACGCCCTCGGCGATGCTGTCCAGCTCTCCCGGCGTCTCCAGCAGCGCTCGCTCGTAGATCGCCCGGTAGCGGACGCCCCGGCTGAGCGCGCCGTACTCTTCCGTGTTCTCCGCGCCCTGCATCGCCAGTGGGTTGGCACGGCAGAACCAGAGGATCTCCGTGCGGGCAGACTGCTGCAGATCGCGGAGGCGGTCCCGTAGTACGTTCGCGCCGACGATCACCTCGACCAGGTGGTGCGCGTCCCGGCGGCTGGCGCTGGCGCGGAACTCCTCGCTCAGCGACGCCACCGTCTTCCGGGCCGACTCCAGCGACTCCTGCCGCCGTAACAACGTTGTACCGAGCGCCACGTCGGGAGCTAGCGGCCGGAAGACGGGATCCTCACCCGGCTGGGCCGCGACCAGACCCTTCGCCTGCAGTCGCTGCAGCACCTCGGCCGCCTCGTGCTGCGGCAGCTTGGCCACCTCGGCGAGCTCCGCCGACCGCGCCACGGACAGGCCGACCAGCAGCCGGTACGCCTGCTCCTCCTCGGCGTCCAGCAACGATCCGTCGTGCATCGTGCCCACCTCCTCGAAACTCCACCTAATCGTGGCACCGAACTGCCGTCACGAAATCCAGGTCATGGCGTCACTACCGGTGAAAGACGCAATCGCGGACCTCCCGCCCGAGCCGCCATCGAGAGAGATCACCATGAACTGGACGGACTACGCCGGCCTCGCCGGCCTGGTTGCTGCCGCGGTACTCGCCGGCTGGACCCTGCTCGGCACATTCCTGGGCACCAACACCACCACGCCTCACCGCGGCGCGCCACGACATTCCGGAAACCCGGCCCCCGCCCGGCCGCTCGCAGGCCGCCACCGGGCCCCGGCACACCGTCTACTCGCCCGCCTGAAGCTCCGCTGACGGCCGCCCTCTAGGCCCCCAGGCCCCGGTCGACTACCGTGTGGGAGCGCTCTCAAGTGCGCTCTCAAGCCTGTTGGAGGGGTCCATGCCTGAGATCCGGCCGTACCGCCCGAGCGATCGGGACGCCGTCGCCGACATCTGCGTCCGCACCGCCGACAACGGCGGCGACTCCCGATCCCTCTACCCGGACCTCGACCTGATGCCGACCCTCTTCGCCTTCCCGTACGCCGACCTGGAACCGGACTACGCCTTCGTCCTCACCGACGCCGACCACCCCGTCGGCTACGTCCTGGCCGCCCCCGACACCCCCACCTTCGCCAGCCGCCTCCGCACCGAATGGCTCCCTCGAGTAGCCGACCGCTACCCACCCCTCACCGAGCCGCCCACCACCCCCACCGAGCAAATGATCAGCCTCCTCCACAACCCCGAACGCCTGGTCATCCCCGAGGTAGCCGCCTACCCCGCCCATCTCCACATAGACCTACTTCCCGCCTACCAAGGCGCCGGCCACGGCCGAGCTCTGATGGCCACCCTCCTCAAAGCCCTGGCCGCCGCAAACATCCCAGCCGTCCACTTGACGATGCTCACCACCAACACCCCAGCGCGAGCCTTCTACGACCGCCTCGACTTCCACCACATCCCCGTCCCCGACGTCGACGCGGTCACGTACCTGGGCCGTAGTACGAGCTAGCTGATGGTGTGGTTGGTGGAGCGGGGGTCTCCGACTACCCGGCGGGCTGAGTAGATGTCGCCCTTGCGGGCCAGGGCTCGCCAGGGGCGGAGTTTGGTCAAGGGGATCTCGTAGGTGGGGTCGTCGCGGTCGATGGTGGCGATGGTGAGTTCGGCGGGTGGGGTGACGGTGGCTACGTAGGTGCCGTCGGGGGCAATCAGGCCCGACGGCATCAGGTCGGCGGTCTGGGCGGGGAGGGACATCGCGATCCAGTAGTTGTTGATCGCGGCGTGGGCGCGGGCCTTGACCTCGAAGATCGCGTCGGCTGGGTACGCCGAGAGGAGCAGGCACTCCACGCCGAGGCGTTCGTAGTGGCTGAAGAGGGCGGGGAAGTTGACCTCGACGCAGAGCGCGCAGCCGAACCGGTAGCCGTCGACGTCGAAGACGATCGGCTCGAAGCCGGGGCTGAAGTAGCGGGTCAGTTCGGTGTTCGAGCAGTAGCGCTTGTCGTAGCGGTCCACGATCCGGCCCTGGTCGGAAATCACGTACAGGCTGTTGTGCGGCCGGTTCGGCGGGGTCAGCGGATGGGCGGAACCGAGCACGACCCAGAGCTTCAGCCGGGCGGCGAGCTTCTGGATCTTGTCCAGCTCGTCGCGGACCAGCGGCCAGTCGACCTCGGACCAGTCCTGGAACTGCTCGTTCGGAAACCCCGACAACTGACCTTCCGGAAACTGGATCAGCCGCGCCTTGTGCCCGGCGGCGACCTTCATGAGCTCCCGGACCTTGGCGCCGTTCTCCGCTGGATCCTTGGTGATCATCGGCTCGGCAACAGCAATACGAATCCCCGTCATCGCCCCACGGTCCCATCCCGGACCGACAATCCCGCCCGGACGCGGCGACCGTCACGAAGCTGTCCGGAATGTCGGCGGCGGCAGGCATGCTCGGGCCATGAGCTGGTCCGACGTCCACGACCACGTACTGAGAGACCGGTACGCCGAAGTCCGCGACCTGGCCGAATGGTCCGACTGGATGCCCTTCGAGCAGGCGATCCCCTCCGCACCCCGCGAGCCCGGCGTCTACCTCCTCCGCGAACCACTGACCGCGATCATCCGGTACGTCGGAATGGCCGGCGAAAGAGCAGCGAGTGGCCGCCCCCAAGGCCTCTACGGCCGCCTCACCGTCTATCGCAACGGCCGTGGAGCGATCAGCGGCTTCGGCGAGGAAGCCCTCGACCGCGCCCTGGCCGACCCCGCCTGGCTGGAGCAGCAACTCGACGACCTCCGCCGGCACGGCCCGAAGACCGCCCAGGACTGGGCCCGCGAAGCCGTCCTCCGCCTCGACCTCGAGGTCGCCTGGTCAGTCACCCCGGACGCCCCCGACGCCCGCTACCTCGAAACCCAGGTCCTCACCGTGCTGAGAACGTACGGCCTGTGGAACCGCTGACCGAACGCCGAGTGTGATGCATGCCGCAGGAAAGCAACGGCCGGAACGTCCTGGGGAAACAAAAACTCCCGATCAGTGATCTGACCGGGAGTTGCTGTGCGCGAGGGGGGAGTTGAACCCCCACACCCTTTCGGGCACACGGACCTGAACCGTGCGCGTCTGCCTATTCCGCCACTCGCGCGCTGGTCACTTCGGGCTGATAAAACTGCCATCTGCGACCGAGAGAAAACACTAGCACGGCCTCAGGCAGACTCTGACATTGCGGGTTCGGTCGAACCTGCCGATACGATCGATCGTCGTACCAGTGTGTCCACCCACGCACCGGTGGGCACGGGGTACGGCGAGCCTCTTGAAGGTGCCGTACGGCAAGCACGATCGTTGGGTCCACCCGACGACCGACCGTGGAGGAGGACGCGTGCGACCGCTGCAGCGCTTCGAGCGACGCCTCGAGGGCATCGTGAGTGGTGTCTTCGCGCGCGCGTTCAAGGGAGACGTGGAGCCGATCGAGCTGGCCGCGGCCCTCAAGCGTGAGATCGACAACACCGCGCGGATCCTGTCCAGGGACCGCCGGCTGGTGCCGAACCACTTCACCATCGAGCTCGGACCGGGCGACTTCGAGCGGCTGAACGCCTACGGCCGCACGCTCAACCACGAGCTCGCCAACGAACTCCGCGACCACGCGGACATCCAGCGCTACACCTTCTCCGGACCGATCGAGATCGAGTTGACCCAGGAAGACGACCTGCCGACCGGGAAGTTCCGCGTCGTCAGCGCCACCCACGGCAACCAGCAACGGTCGCCGCAGCCCCCGCCGCAGCCGTCGTACCAGCCGGCCCCGGATCCGAACGCGACCGTGCTGCAGAGCGCGCCCGTGCAGCCGCCGCCCGGCCCGCCGCCGGTGCGCCGCGGCCACCCGCAGGTGATGCTCGAGGTGAACGGCCGTCGCCGGCCGATCAACCCGCCGGGCGTCGTGCTCGGCCGGGGGACCGACGCGGACATCCAGATCAACGATCCGGGCGTCTCCCGGCGGCATGCGGAGATCCGGCTTATGCCGGAAGGCCCCGGAGGTGTCAGGGTGGTCCTGGTCGACCTCGGGTCGACCAACGGCACCCTGGTCAACGGACGCCGGGCCGCCGAGGCCGAACTGACCGACGGATCGACCGTGAGGATCGGGAACACCACCATGACGCTGCGCCTAGCGGACGAGCCGATCGCCCAGCCGCCTAGCAGCGGGTGGTGACGGAACTTCCATGTCGGAACTGACGCTGACCCTGATCAAACTGGGGTTCCTGGCCCTGTTGTGGATGTTCGTCCTCGCGGTGCTGTCCGTGATCCGCTCCGACCTGTTCGGCGCCAAGGTCGACGCCCGGGCGATCGCGCCCGCGTCGTCGCCGCAGCCGAACGGCCGGACCCCGAAGCCGGCCAAGCCGGTGAAGAAGCGCAAGGGCCTGCCCGGTTCGGTCACCATCGCCGACGGCCCGCAGGCCGGGGTCGGCGCGACCCTGGTCGAGGACCCGGTCGTGATCGGCCGCGGCTCGGACTGCCAGATCCGGCTCGACGACGACTACTCGTCCACCCGGCACTCCCGGTTGTTCCTGTCCGAGGGCGAATGGTGGGTGGAGGATCTCGGCTCCACCAACGGCACGTACCTGGACGGCCAGCGGGTGACCCGTCCGGTTCCGGCTGAGATCGGCGGTTCCATCCGGATCGGTCGCACGACGCTGAACATCGCGAAGTAGGTCGCCGGTCATGACGCTATCGCTCGACTACGCCGCACTGTCCGATGTCGGCCGGGTCCGCCGCAACAACGAGGACTCGGCGTACGCCGGTCCGCACCTGCTGCTGCTCGCCGACGGGATGGGCGGCGCCGCGGCCGGCGAGGTCGCGAGCTCGGCCGCCGTCCAGGTGATCCGCCGGCTGGACAAGCCCGGGATCACCGGCCCCGACATGATGGAGGCGCTCGCGGGCGCCGTCCACCGGGCCAACGAGCGGCTGTCCGAGCTGGTCGAGGAGGACCCCGAGCGCGAGGGCATGGGCTCGACCGTCACCGCACTGCTCTTCGACGGCCAGCAGCTCGGGCTCGCCCATCTCGGCGACTCGCGCGCCTACCGGATGCGCGACGGGCTGCTCTACCAGCTCAGCCACGACCACACGTTCGTCCAGTCGCTGGTGGACGAGGGCCGGATCTCCAAGGAAGAGGCCTTCACCCACCCGCACCGCAACCTGATCCTCCGTGTGCTCGACGGCCGCCCCGACTCGGATCCGGACCTGGAGATCCTCGACGTCCAGGCCGGCGACCGGCTGATGCTGTGCAGCGACGGCCTGCCCGACTATGTGAGCGAGCAGGTCATCGCCACGTCGATGGCCGAAGGTACGCCGGACTCCGTGGTGGTCGAGCTGATCACCCACGCGCTCGAGGCGGGATCCAACGACAACATCACCTGTGTCGTAGCCGATGTGGTCGAGACGGAGCCCGCGAGCGGCACCCAGCCCCAGCTGGTCGGTGCCGCGGCCGAGCTCGCCCAGGGCGGGACCGGTCCGGCCACCGCGACCATGCGCGCCCAGGGCGACGGTGACGGCGGAGCAGGCGGCGGCGGTCGTGGCCTCGACCCGGAGGAGCTCCGGTACGCACCGCAGGCGCCCAAGCGCTTCCTCTGGCTGCGGCGGCTCGCAGTGGTGGTCGTCATCCTCGGGTTGATCGGTGGTGGCGGATGGTTCGCCTACAACTGGACCCAGAAGCAGTACTACGTCGGTACCGACGGCGACTACGTGGCGATCTTCAAGGGCGTCGACGAGGTCGTCCCCGGACTCGACCTGTCGTCCGTCTTCGAGAAGCAGACGCTGCTGGTCGACAAGCTCCCGACGTACAGCCGGGAGCAGGTCGAGGGCACGATCCAGGCCGACAACCTGGCCGCGGCCCGCCAGATCGTCACCGAGCTGCAGCATGCGGCCGACGAGTGCGCGGCCAAGCCCAAGCCGACCACCACCCCGAAGCCCACCGTGAAGCCCACTACGAAGCCCAGTACGCCGGTCTCTACGCCGCCCAAGCCGCCGGCGACCACGCCTGTCTCGACTCCGGCCTCCACGCCGGTCTCCACCCCGAGCAACGGCACGGTCAACCCCGACGACTGTGACGGCGTCAGATGAGTATCGCTTCGACTTCCGTCATCCAGATCATTCCGCGTACCCGGCGCGGGGTGGAGCTGATGCTGCTCATCCTGGCGGTCGGCGTCTCGGTGGCCGCCTACGTCAACATCGGCCTCACCGTGCAGGACGCAGTCCCGGCCAGCACCGGGTACTACGCGGCCGGCATCGGCCTGCTCGCCCTGATCGCCCACTTGGCCCTGCGCTACCGCGCTCCGTACGCCGACCCGGTGCTCCTGCCCTGCGCAGTGCTGCTGAACGGGCTCGGCGTCGCCATGATCCACCGCATCGACCTCGGTATCGCCGCGGACCGGCTGGCCCGGGGCCTGGACCCCAAGGCGGCCGCGGCCCCGCAGCAGATCACCTGGACGGCTGTCGGGGTAGTCCTCTTCCTCGTCGTCGTCCTGGTGATCCGCGACCACCGGCGGCTGCAGGCCCTCACCTACACGGCCGGCCTGGCCGGTCTGGTGCTGCTGGTCCTGCCGCTGATCCCCGGTCTCGGCGTCAACCTGAACGGCGCCCGGATCTGGATCCACCTGGCCGGGATGTCCTTCCAGCCCGGTGAGTTCGCCAAGCTGTGCCTGGTCGTCTTCTTCGCCGGCTACCTGGTGGTGAAGCGCGACGTCCTGACGCTGGCCGGGCACAGGTTCCTGGGCCTCGACCTGCCGCGCGCCCGTGACCTCGGGCCGATCGGCATCGCCTGGGTGGTCAGCCTGGGCGTTCTGGTCTTCGAGAACGACCTCGGCTCGTCGCTGCTGTTCTTCGGCCTGTTCCTGTTCCTGCTGTACGTCGCCACCGAGCGGGCCGGCTGGCTGATCATCGGCGGCCTGCTGTTCGCCGGCGGCGCCTTCTTCGCGTACACGGCCTTCGGGCACGTGCACGAACGGATCACCGACTGGCTGGACCCGTTCTCGATCGACGGCGGGCAGATCGCCGGCGGCCTGCTCGGCCAGGCCTGGGGCGGCATCCTCGGCCGCGGGCTCGGCCAGGGCCATCCGGAGTGGACCCTCTACGGCAACAGCGACATGATCATCTCCTCGTTCGCCGAGGAGCTGGGCCTGACCGGCCTGATCGCGATCCTGCTGATCTACACCCTCATCATCGAGCGCGGCCTGCGCACCGCGCTCGGCTGCCGGGACATCTTCGGCAAGCTGATCGCGACCGGTCTGGCGATGTCGTTCGCGCTGCAGGTGTTCGTGATCGTCGGCGGTGTCACCGGGCTGATCCCGCTGACCGGTCTGGCCACGCCGTTCATGGCCCTGGGTGGTACGTCGCTGGTCGCCAACTGGGCGATCGTGGCGCTGCTGCTGCGGATCAGTGACCAGGCCCGGCGGCCGCAGACCCCTGCGGCGCCGGTCTCCGACGAAACGATCGCCATGGCGGTGCAGAAGCAGTGAACTCAGCGATCCGACGACTGGCCGTTGCGGCGATCATCCTGATGCTCGCCCTGATCGCCAACTCGACCTATCTGCAGGCCTTCCGCGCAGGCGAGCTGAACGGCCGCAACGACAACCGCCGGGTCCGCAACGAGCAGTTCTCGGTCAACCGCGGCCCGATCCTGATCGGCAACACGCTGATCGCGCGCAGCGTGGAGAGCAACGACCAGTACAAGTACCAGCGCACCTACTCCAACGGCCCGCTCTACGCGCCGGTCACCGGGTACTACTCCTTCCAGTTCGGCCGGGGCGGGATCGAGCTCAACCAGAACAGCGAGCTGAACGGGTCCGACCCGTCGCTGGCCTTCCGCCGGTTCGTCGACGTGCTGACCGACAAGGGACAGCAGGGCGCGAGCGTCAGCCTGACCCTGAACGCGGCCGCCCAGCAGGCGGCGTACACGGCACTCGGCAACAACAAGGGCGCGGCGGTCGCGATCGAGCCGAAGACCGGCAAGATCCTCGCCCTGGTCAGCAAGCCGTCGTACGACCCGAACCTGCTCGCCTCGCACGATCTGAACAAGGCCAGCGACGCCTGGAAGGCGCTGAACGCGAGCGCCAACAAGCCGATGTCGAACCGGGCGATCAAGGAGGTCTACCCGCCGGGGTCGACCTTCAAGCTGGTCACCCTGGCGGCCGCGCTGTCGACTGGCCGGTACAAGGCGGACACCAAGGTGAACTCGCCGGCCAGCCTGCCGCTGCCGCAGACCACGACCCCGCTGCCGAACGAGAACGGCCGCAACTGCGGCGGCAGCGACAACGCCACCCTGACGGTCGCGCTGGCGCTGTCCTGCAACACCGCCTTCGCCTCGGTCGGTCTCGACCTCGGCGCGGACGCGCTGCGCGAGCAGGCCGAGAAGTTCGGCTTCGGCGAGCGGCAGCTGCCCGAGCTGGGCGCGGCCGCCAGCCAGTTCCCCGGCGACCCGAACGCGCCGCAGGTCGCGCAGTCCGCGATCGGCCAGTTCGACGTCCGAGCCACCCCGCTGCAGATGGCGATGGTGGCGGCCGGGATCGCCAACAAGGGCACCGTGATGAAGCCGTACCTGGTCCAGAACGTCCGGACCCCGGACCTGAAGACGGTCGAGGAGACCAAGCCCGAGGAGCTGCACCAGGCGGTCACCCCGGAGGTCGCCGGCGAGCTGACCGCGATGATGGTGAACGTCGTCAAGAACGGCACCGGCAAGCCCGGCCAGATCAGCGGCATCGACGTGGCCGGCAAGACCGGTACGGCGCAGAGCGCGAAGGACCGGCCGCCGTACGCCTGGTTCACCGCCTTCGCGCCGGCCAACGACCCGCAGATCGCGGTCGCGGTGATCATCGAGGACGCGGTCGGCGTCGGCCGCGACGACATCGCCGGCGGCAAGCTGGCCGCGCCGGTCGCCAAGAAGATGATGGAAGCGGTGCTCGGCCGGTGACGACGATGCGATATAACCCGGTGACAGAGCGTCCGGCCGACGACAGCCGGTGGATGGTCCGGGCTACCGTGGGCACTTTGAAGATTTGGCCGAGTTCGATCCGCGCAGGTTGGAAGGCAGAGTAATGACATCGCAGGCACGTCTCGTCGGCGGGCGCTACGAAGAAGGCGAACCGCTCGGTCGAGGGGGGATGGCAGACGTCCGAAGGGGCATCGACAACCGTCTGGGCCGCGCCGTCGCGATCAAGCGGCTGCGGGTCGACCTGGCCAGCGACGCCACCTTCCAGGCGCGGTTCCGGCGGGAGGCCCAGTCGGCCGCCTCGCTGAACCACCCCACCATCGTGTCGGTCTACGACACCGGCGAGGAGCCGGACCCGAACGGCTCCGGCATCACCATTCCGTACATCGTGATGGAGCTGGTGACCGGGAAGACGCTGCGCGACCTGATCCGCGAGGGCCGCAAGATCATGCCCGAGCGCGCTCTGGAGATCACCTCCGGTGTACTCGAGGCGCTCGACTACAGCCACCGGGCCGGCATCGTGCACCGCGACATCAAGCCCGGCAACGTGATGCTGACCCCGCAGGGCCAGGTCAAGGTGATGGACTTCGGCATCGCCCGGGCCGTCGCGGACACCTCGTCCACGATGACCCAGACGGCGGCCGTGATCGGCACCGCGCAGTACCTGTCGCCCGAGCAGGCCCGCGGCGAGACCGTGGACGCCCGCTCCGACCTGTACTCGACCGGCTGCCTGTTGTACGAACTGCTCGTCGGCCGGCCGCCCTTCGTCGGTGAGTCGCCGGTGTCGGTGGCCTACCAGCACGTCCGGGAAGAGCCGCTGCCACCGTCGTCCTTCGACCCGGACATCCCGCCGGAGGTCGACGCCGTCGTCCTGAAGGCGCTGACGAAGAACCGCGAGCACCGGTACCAGAGCGCCAACGAGATGCGCCAGGACATCCACCGGGTACTAGCCGGCCAGCAGGTGACCGCGCCGATGGCGGCCGTCGCCGAGACGCGTGCGATGGCGCCGACCCAGGTCGCGCCGGCTGCCGCCACCCAGGCCTACCAGCCGCAGACGCACGACCTGCTCCCGCCCGACAACGGCGACGACGAGGCGGAGACCGCGCGAGCCCGTCGCAACCGGGGGCTCGCGTACTTCCTGCTGGGCCTGGCGATCGTGGCGATCGCCGTCGGCGCCTACGCGATCATCACCAACATGGGCGACAAGAACAACACCGGTGGCGCCGGCCCGACCACCAACTCCAGTCAGCCCGTGGAGCAGGTCGAGGTACCGAAGGTCGAGGGTCTCTCGGTGACCGAGGCCATCCAGACGCTGACCGACCAGGGACTGAAGTACACCCAGACCTCTCAGGCCAGCAACACGGTCGGCAAGAGCACGGTCATCAGCCAGGACCCGCCGGCGGGCACCAAGCTGGACAAGGGCGCGTCGGTGGCGCTGGTGGTGTCGGCCGGACGCGACACCTTCGCCGTACCGGACGTGGTCGGCAAGTTGGAGGACGACGCGCGCAAGGCGCTGGAGAACGCGGCCGGCCAGTTCAAGGTCGCGTCGAAGTCCAAAGAGGTCGACAACGAGGCCCCCAAGGGCACCGTGCTCTCGATCGACCCGGGCCAGGACGGCCAGTACGCCAAGGGCACCAAGTTCACCCTGACCATCTCGTCCGGCCAGGTCGAGGTCACCGTGCCCGACGTCACCACGCTGAGCAAGGACGACGCCACCGCGCAGCTCAAGGCGCTGGGTCTGACCGTCGGGTACGTCAACGACGACACCAACCCGACCGCGCCCGAGGGCACGGTCACCAAGCAGAGCGTGGCCGCGAACTCGAAGGTCAAGGAGGGCACCAAGGTGACCCTGTCGATCGCCGTGAAGGCCCCGCCGACCCCGCCGAGCACCGATCCGACCGACCCGGGCAACACCGAAACGCCGATCATCCCCGGCGGTGGCGGTGGCGGCGGCCAGGGCAACGGCTGACCCGTAACAGCAGAACAAAGGAGAAGGGAGCCGGAGCATCGGGTCCGGGGGGGGCGGCTGGCGCAGCCCGGGCCGGGGGCCGCAGCCCTGGCCGGGTGGCGCAGCGCGGGCCGGGCGTGCGACCGCGTGCGGGCGGGGCTAGCTGACGACGGGGGCCATGCCGGCTGAGCGCGCGACTGCGTTGGGGTCGCCGCAGATCTGGAGCCAGTTGGCGAGCATTCGGTGGCCGCCCTCGGTCAGCACCGACTCGGGGTGGAACTGGACGCCCTCGACGGGCAGGTCGCGGTGCCGCGCGGCCATGATCACGCCGGCCTCGGTCCGGGCGGTCACCTGCAGCACGTCCGGCACGCTGTCCTGGGCGATCGCGAGCGAGTGGTACCGGGTCGCGGTGAACGGCGACGGGAGTCCGGCGAGCACGCCGGCGCCCTCGTGGAAGACCTGACTGGTCTTGCCGTGCAGCAGCTCGTCGGCGCGGCCGACCACTCCGCCGTACGCGACCCCGATCGCCTGTAGCCCGAGGCAGACGCCGAAGATCGGCACCTCGCCGCCCTTCTCCTTGACGATGTCGACGCAGGCGCCGGCCTCTTCCGGCGTACCGGGGCCGGGGGAGAGCAGGACGCCGTCGTACTCCGAGACCTGGTCAGGGGTGACCTCGTCGTTGCGCAGCACGGTCGTGTCGGCCTGCAACTGCTGCAGGTACTGGACGAGGTTGTAGACGAAGGAGTCGTAGTTGTCGACGACGAGGATCCGCGGCATGCGGACCATTGTCACAGACCGCCCGAAGCACGGCCTTGCTCAGCCGGTCGCCGAGGGACTCGTGGTCGGCGACTTCTCGAAGCCCGGCACGGTCGCGCTCTGCAGCTCCAGCGTGCCCTCGTAGGCCGGCATCGCGATCGAGGACTCGTTCTTCACCTCGTAGCCGAGCTGGAACCGGACCACGTAGTCCTGCAGGTTCTCGATGTACTTCGAGTCGTCCAGCGCCTGCTGCAGCTTCTTGCGGTCGCCGATCGCGGTGATCCGGTACGGCGGCAGGTAGGGCACGCCGTGCAGGACGACCGAGTTGCCGACGCACTTGATGCCCGTGGTGGAGATCACCCGGTGGTTCTGGATCGAGATCGCGTCGGCGCCGCCGACCCAGAGCGCGTTCACCACGGCCTGGATGTCCTGCTGGTGGATCACCAGCCAGTCAGCGTCCACGTCCGGGTTGTCCTTGACCACCTCGGGCGGGGCGTCCTTGAGCGTGACGGTGAGGCCTGCCCCGGTGACCGGCGTGGTGCCGACCTCGTCGGACAGGTCCTTCAGCTGCTTGGCCAGTTTGGGCTCGATCGAGCCCTGTTGAGCCTGCAGCTTCTCGATGTCCTGGGTCAGCGCCGCGTGCTGCCGGGTCAGGCTGGCGCTGCGCCGGCTCTGTTCCTCGACCAGGCCCGCGAGCGTAGTGTTACGACTGGGACGCAGATCGGTACCGCGGGCGTTCGTTGCGCTGGTCGCGAAGAGCAACCCGGCACACAGCAACGCCACCGGCGCACTCGCGCGCCAGAGCGAAAAACGCCGCAGCTTGCTCACCCGTGATCCCCTTGCTCTCGTCTGCACTACGCTAACCGAGGCCAGAGCTAGCTTATGTGTCCGCAGTAGGTGTCCGTTACGAGGAGTCGAGTCGTGCCCGAGTCGAGCAGTCGCAAGACCAAGAAGTCCGCCACCGACAAGGTGAAGGTGGAGAAGACTCCGAAGAAGCCGCGTACCACCAGCCGGGTGTGGGTCGCCCCGCTGATGCTGGGGTGCTGGCTGCTCGGACTCGCCTGGCTGGTCGTCTTCTACGTGGCGGGCCAGGACATCCCGGTGATGCGCGACCTGAACAACTGGAACCTGCTGATCGGCATGGGCCTGATCGCGGGCGGTTTCGTCGTCTCCACCCAGTGGATCTAGTCGCCGTCTGACCTTCGCGGATCCCAGCCGGCGATCGGGCGCAACCGGCTGGGATTCTGCTGTCCGGACGAATTACAGAGCTGTGGTTATCCACATGGGTATCCCCAGCTGTGCACAGCTTTCAGCCGATTTTTCCCCAGGTTTTCCCCGGGTTCGGGCCGGATCTGGGGGAAAATCGCCGAAATCTGTGGATAAAGAAGGTTTGATCACCGGCTTATCCACAGCTGGGGAGCAACTCCTCGAGGCGTCGTGCGAGGTCCTGGGGAAATTCGTGCCCGAGGCCCGGCAAGCGGTCGATGGTGAAGCCCAGCGCGGTCAGCTGCCCCTCGGCGTCGTCCACAACCTCCAGCAGGTCGTCGGCGGTGCCGATCAGGACGCTCGCCGGTGACAAGGCGTTCTTCGCCGTCTGCGGTACGCCGCGCAGAGCGGGAGCCAGTACTACGGCACCGGCCGCCGGCACCGGATCGGCCCCGGCCGCCCAGTTGAGCACCACCCGGCCACCGGCGGAGAAGCCGGCCGCGATCAGCGGGAGTCCCTGCAGCTCCGTGGGGAGCTGGTCGACCGCGCGAGCGATGTCCTTCGCCGACTCCGCAGGGTCCGGCCAGGTGCGGTACATCGGCGACATCAGCTGCGAGGACTCCACGCCGACCAACGCGTAGCCGAGCTCAAGCACCCCCGCCCAGTCCCGCATCGCATGCCCAGCTCGCTGCCCTGCTCCATGCAGAGCCACCACGACCCCGCAGGACCAACTCGCCTGTCCGGGCGCGGCCGATTGGCCGCGGCCCATCGCCTGGGCGGAGCCGGTCGGTTCCGGGAGACGGATTAGCGGTGGGTCTTCCGCTACGACGCGGCGGGTGCGGGAGGTGGCGACGAGCTGCTGGAAGGCCGGTAGGTATTGGAGGGCGGCCAGGTCATCGTCCTCGGTGAGGATCTCCTCGGCCCACCAGGCTCCGTTGGCGCTCGCTTGCTGGAGGGTCGTGAGCGCTTCGGTCGTCTCGTGGAGAGAGCCGAGCAGGCAGGCGCGCAGGTGGGCGAGCTCGGCGGCCCACGGCGCAAGGTCCGGGTCGGCGGCGTCCAGTAGATCCAGGGCGACCGGCTGCAGGCCCTCGTCGTACAGGGCGGACACGCGGTCGGTCAGGCGGTCGTAGCGGTCCTCAGGAGTCTCCAAAGCGGTGATCTTGCCATATATGTAGACGTCTACGTAGAGATGTGCGTATAGTTCTACGTAGGAGGAGATACCCCATGCCGAACAAGACGATCTACGTTTCCGACGACGACCTGGCGCTCTACAAGCGGGCCCAGGAACTCGCCGGCAACCTGTCCCAAGCCATCTCGACCGCGCTCCGGCGGTTCGTCGAGATGGAGGAGGGCCGACTCGAGGGCTTCGACGAGATCACCGTCCGGGTCGGGCGCGGGACGGGCCGCAAGCAGCGGTTCTCCGGCGTCCTGCTGGCCGAGGGCGGCCGCTCCAACAAGAACGGCTACGAGGCCTTCAAGGTCTACCGGAGCCGGACCGGGAAGTTCGTCCTGCACGCCGACCGGAGCAACCTGTACGACCACACGACCACGGTCAACGGCGACGAGCAGGACTCCACCGGCTGGCGCAGCTGGATCGGCAGTTTCAGCAGCAACCAGACCTGGAGCATGGCCCAGGGCGAGTCGACGCTGCACATCGTGGAAACGGTGGAAGAGCTCCGGGACCTGATCCCGGCCGACCTCTACACCCTGGTCGAGGACGCGGCCGAACAGCCGACCGTGGAGGACCTCGACATCTGATCCGCGGCACCCACTCCAACTGAAGCACTCCCGCAGAGCGGCGGTCCCTGGGCCGGCCGGCTGGTTCCGCACGCCCTGAATCTCCTCCTCCCACACTCTCAAGCCACCTGGGTCAGGTTCACCCTGCCCGAAAACAAGCGAGGACCCATGAACAGCTCATCCCTGGCGCTCGACGTCACCGGTCTGCGCAAGGCCTACGGCGACCATCTCGTGCTCGACGGCATCGACCTGAATGTTGCCGAAGGCACCATCTTTTCCCTGCTCGGCCCGAACGGCGCCGGCAAGACCACGGTGGTGCAGATCCTGTCCACCCTGATCACCGCCGACGCCGGCCGGATCCGGGTCGCCGGGCACGACCTGACCGCCGACCCCGAGTCGGTCCGGGCGGCGATCGGCGTCACCGGCCAGTTCTCCGCGGTCGACGGCCTGCTGACCGGCGCCGAGAACCTGATCATGATGGCCGACCTGTACCACCTCGGCCGGACCGAAGGACGCCGCCGGGCAGCCGAGCTGCTCGAACAGTTCGACCTGCTCGAGGCCGGGAAGAAGCCCGCGATGACGTACTCCGGCGGCATGAAGCGCCGGCTCGATCTGGCGATGACGCTGGTCGGCAACCCGCGGATCATCTTCCTCGACGAGCCGACGACCGGACTGGACCCGCGCAGCCGGCACAACATGTGGCAGATCATCCGCGAGCTCGTCGCCGGTGGCGTCACGGTCCTCCTCACCACGCAGTACCTGGAGGAGGCAGACCAACTCGCCGACCAGATCGCAGTACTGGACCACGGCAAGCTGGTTGCCCAGGGCACCCCGGAGCAGCTCAAGCGGCTGGCACCGGGAGGCCACGTCCGGCTCCGGTTCAACGCGCCCGACGAATTCGCGCTCGCTGCTCAGGTACTGCAGGCAAGCACTCGCGACGACGAGGCACTGGTCCTCCAGGTGCCGAACGACGGCAGCGTGCAGGCCCTGCGCTCGCTGCTGGCCCGCCTCGACGAAGCCTCCCTCGAGGTCGACGAACTGACCGTCCACACCCCTGACCTGGATGACGTGTTCTTCGCGGTCACCGGCCAACCGACCAGCGCCTCTACCAGCCCCTCCACCAGCACTGACGCCCAGAAAGTGAGCAGCAAATGAGCACCGTGAGCCACCCCTTGGCCGACACCGCCACGATGTTGCGCCGCAACCTGCGGCACGCCCAGCGCTACCCCGGTCTGTCGCTGGGCGCCCTCGGGATGCCGGTCATCATGATGCTGCTGTTCGGCCTGGTCTTCGGCAAGACCTTCTCGGCCGGGATCGGCGGCGGCAGCGGCTTCGACTACATCGACTTCCTCACTCCCGGCATCCTGCTGATGTCGATCGCGTCCGGGACGATGTCCCCCGCGGTCGGCGCCGCGATGGACGTGTCCGACGGCATCGTCGCCCGGTTCCGGACGATGGCGATCTTCCGGCCGGCGGTGCTGACCGGGCATGTGCTGGGCAACGTGATCCTGACGATCGTCAGCCTGGTCCTGGTGGTCGGCTTCGCCGTCCTGATCGGGTTCCGCCCGAACGCGTCGGTCGTCGACTGGCTGCTGGCCGCCGGGCTGCTGATCGCGCTGACCGTCGCACTGACCTGGTTCGCGATCGCGCTGGGCCTGACCAGCAAGACCGCCGAGGGCGCGAGCAACATCGTGCTGCCGATCAGCCTGCTGCTGCCCTTCCTCAGCAACACCTTCATCCCACTGGACGCGATGCCGAGCGGCATCCGCTGGTTCGCCGAGTACCAGCCGTTCACCGCCGTGATCGACACCCTCCGCCACCTGCTCCTCGGAATGCCGATGGACAGCGGCACCGGCTGGCTGGCCGTTGCCTGGTGCGTCGCCATCGCGCTGGTCGGCTACTTCTGGGCCCAGAAGAGCTACAACAAGGGCACCGCCGCCTGAAATCGAATGTTTTGAGCGACCGCTCAAAACTGGGTCTATGCTGGCGAGCATGACGCCCGTCGAGCCTGCAGACCCGCCCGACCCCCAACCGCCGTACCCGGCGCCCGAACCGGCCCCGGCTCCTCCACCGAGGAGCTGGGGCGGTCGCGTTGCCGCGCTCGCCATCGTCGCGTTCACCGGAGTGACCGCCCCGTTTCTGCTCATCCGGTCCGGTCACCTGGACACCGCCGCCCTCTTCGTCGGGGTGCCGCTGGCTCTGGCGGTGATCATCGCCTTGTCGCCACCGGCCAAGAGCCTGCACGGGTTGACCTTCCGGGTCGTCACCTTCGGCCTGCTGATCACGTCGGCCTTCCTGCATGAGGGCGCCGCCTGTGTGCTGATGGCCTCGCCACTCGTGTACGGCGTCGGGCACCTGGTCGCCGAGGTCGTTCGGCAGGCCCGCCGGTTGGACGAAAGGCGGCGCGCGGCGCTCGCCGTCGTACCGCTCCTGCTGCTGGCCAGTCTCGAAGGGACCGCCTATCGGGTCGACCCCGTCCAGACTGTGACGACTGAGCGGGTGGTCGCGATGTCTCCGCAGCAGGTCGAGCAGAGCTTGCAGCGTGGACCGGACTTCTCGGCGCGCAGACCGTTCCTGCTCCGGTTCAGCGGGTATCCGACCCCGACCGCCTCGAGCGGCGACGGGCTCGCTGTCGGGACCAGGTGGACCTTCACGATGGCGGGCGGCCCGATCGTCACCGAGGTCAGCGCCCGCGACAGTCAGCGGATCGAGTTCAAGGTCGTCTCGGACCAGTCGAAGACGCAGCGCTGGCTCAGCTGGCAACGAGCAGTCGTCCGGCTGACTCCGCAGGCCGATGGCGACACGGCGGTGAAGCTGGAGCTCTCGTTCACCCGGCGCCTCGACCCGAGCTGGTACTTCGGGCCGATCGAGAGCGCGATGGTAGGCGCCGGCCTCGACCACTTCGCCGACTCGCTCGGGCTGCGTGCAGAATGACTGCTTTGGTGCGCGGGCTCTGCCTGGTCGTCCCGGCCGGGCTCGCCCTCGCCCTGTGGCGGCGGCCGGACCGGAGGACGGCCGGTGCGGTCCTGCTGTCGTTCCTGACGGCCTTCGTCGCCATAGGTCTGGCCAACAAGGTTGCGATGGCCGCCGGGTGGTGGCGGTACACCGTGGCCGACGGACTCTTCCTGGGCATCCCTTTGGATCTCTGGCTCGGCTGGGCCGTCCTCTGGGGACCGGTGCCGCTACTACTGCGCCGCCGACTGCCCATCTGGACCGTCCTGCTCGCCTGCGGCTGGCTGGACCTCCTATTCATGCCTCGGCTCGACAGCCTCGCCCAGCTGAACCACCACTGGCTGTACGGCGAACTGCTCGCCCTCCTGCTCGGAGTGCCACCCGCCTTGCTCCTGGGCAGGTGGACCATCGACCAGCGGCAGCTCACAGGTCGAGTACTCCTGCAACTGTTCACCTTCACCGGGCTGGCCCTCTGGCTACTCCCGTCGGCGGTGATGGCCCGTGGCGACGGCAGCTGGAGTCACCTGGTCGACGACCCGCTGTGGCGGAGCTCGACCGTCGTGCAGTTGATGGCGCTGGCCGCAGTACCGGCCTTGTCCGCGATGACGGAGTTCGCCAGCCGGGGCCGCGGTACGCCGTACCCGTGGGACCCACCGAGTGACCTCGTCACCACGGGTCCCTATGCCTACGTGGCCAACCCGATGCAGATCTCCGCAGTACTCGTGCTGGCGCTGCTGGCCGTAGGAACCCACAGCTGGTCCTTGGCTGCGGCAACTGTTGGGGCAGTGGCGTTCAGCTGCTTCGTAGCGGACCCCCACGAACGCACGGACCTGGCAAACCGCTTGGGACAGCAGTGGCTGGCCTATGACGCTGAAGTGAAACCGTGGCGATTCAGGCGCACGCCCTACGCGGCAGAACCGGCCGCGCTCTATCTATCGGACACCTGCATCATTTGCCGGCAGACGAGGGCTCTAGTTGAGTGCACCAACCCACGGGACCTCACCATCCGTGCTGCCGAGGGATATACGGTGGCGGGGCTGCGCCGGGCTCTGTACGTGGGACCGGACGACCTGCACGCCAGCGGTCTGGCTGCTGTGGCCCGTGGGCTGGAGCACAGTGGTCCGGGATGGGCGTATCTAGGCTGGTCGATCAGGTTGCCGGTGGTCCGTCCGATGCTGCAGTTGCTGGTCGACGGGATGGGTGGTGGACCGCGGCAACTGCCGACGGCGAAGGAGACGTGATGGCGAAGGACACCAGGGCTGGTCTGCTGAACGCTGCGCTGCAGACCATCGGTGAGCTCGGCTTCGCAGGCGCGTCCGCCCGGCACATCGCCGCGGCCGCAGGCCAGAACCAGGCGCTGGTCTTCTACCACTTCGGCACGGTCAACGACCTGATCGCCGAGGCCTGCCGGACCAGTACCGAGCAGCGGGTCGCGCTGTACCGGGACGAGTTCGACAAGGCGAGTACGTTCGCCGAGCTGCTCACGGTCGGCCGCCGGGTGCACGTCACGGAGCATGCTGAGGGCAACGTCGCAGTACTGGCTCAGTTGCTGGCCGGTGCGCGCGGCAACGAGGTCGTCGCCGCAGCGGTCGCCGATGCGATCAACCTCTGGGTGGTCGAGGTGGAGAAGACGCTGCAGCGGGTGCTCGCCGGCAGCCCGTTGCTCCCGCTGGTCGATCTGGGCGGGCTGGCCAGGGCGATCTCGGCGGGATTCGTCGGCATCGAGCTGCTCGATGGGATCGACCCCGCCGGCGCCACCCGCGCGCTGGGGTCGCTCGAGCAGCTCGCAGTACTGACCGAGACCCTGCTGACCGAGCTGGACAACCTCGGCCCGGTCACCAGCCGCGTCGTCCGGCGGAAGCTGCGGCCGCTCAGCCCGTAAAGGCTCAGATGAGGGCCGCGGCGCCGAGGTTGTTGGCTCGGGAGTCGATGTGGCGGGGGACCATCACGTTGCAGTCCGGGTTGGTGATCGGCGGGCCGGCCACCACGCGGAGCGGGATCAAACCGGTCCAGTGCGGGAGGTCGAGGTCTTCCTCGTCGTCGTTCGCCGCGCCGGAGCGGGACTTGACCGAGGCCTCGGTGAGGGAGAGCGCCAGCACCGAGGTCTTGGCCAGCTCCTTGCGATTCGGCGGGCGGACCTCGGTGGAGCGGCCGGGGACCAGGTGGTCGACGATCCGGTTCAGCCCGTGCAGCTTCTCGTCGGCGTCGGTGAGCAGCCGGGGGACGCCGAAGATGACCGCCGAGCGGTAGTTCACCGAGTGGTGGAAGGCGGACCGGGCGAGCACTAGGCCGTCGGTGTGGGTGATCGTGACGCAGATCGTCTGGTCCGGCGAGGCGACCACGCTGCGAGCGGCCACCGAGCCGTGCAGGTAGAGGGTGCCGTCGGCGCCGGCGTCGAAATCGACCCCGTAGGCGGTGGGCAGGACGAGCGGCGTTCCGTCGACGACGACGCCGAGGTGGCAGAACATGCCGTCGAGCAGGACTTCACGCAGAGCGCTGCGTTCGGTCGCGGCGCGTTCCTTCTCCCGGCGCAGCTTCGTCCGGGTTGTCGGGGAGAGCGGTGTGGTGGTCATGTTTCCAGCTTGGCGGCTCAGTGGCATGCTGGCACGGTCCATTCCCGCCCGAGTCAGGTAGTCCACTTGCAGAGCTCGCTCCCGCTCGTGCTGAGCCGCGACGGCACCGGCCCGCTGCACCTGCAGTTGGCCGAGCAGTTCCGCGCGGCCATCCGCGACGGGCGCCTGCAGGCAGGTCATCGGCTGCCGTCGACCCGGGACCTGGCAAAGGACCTTTCCGTGTCGCGTTCGGTGGCGCAGGCGGCCTACGACCAGCTGCACGCCGAGGGGTGGATAGCGGGGCGTACCGGGTCGGGGACCTACGTGGCAGACGTAGTACCGCTGCAGCCGGTACGACGTCCGCGGGCGCGGCCGACCCGGCCTGCCGACGAGGAGCTCCTCACGCTCCGCCCCGGCATCCCGTACGTCGGCCCGACGTCCGACGCCGGCTGGAAGCGCGCCTGGCGGGAGGTGGCGGCGCAACCACCTGCCCGTGGCTACGACCACCCAGCAGGCCTGCCAGACCTGCGGGCCGCGCTGGTCGAGCACGTCGGTCGCGTCCGCGGCATCTCCTGCGGACCTGAGAACGTGATGATCACCAACGGCACCATGCATGGGCTCCACCTCTTGCTGACCGTTCGCGGCCGGCCCGGTGAACGGTTCGCCGTCGAGGACCCGGGCTACCTCAGCGCGGCGATCACCGCGCGGCAGCACGGGCTCGAGGTGGTCGACATCCCGGTCGACGAAGACGGCCTGGTGGTCTCCGAGCTCGACTCGGACCTGGCGGCCGTCTACGTCACGCCGTCGCATCAGTACCCGCTCGGCGGCCGGCTACCCGTTGCCCGGCGCAACGAGTTGATCCGGTGGGCCCGGCGGACCGGGGCGACGCTGATCGAGGACGACTACGACAGCGAGTTCCGGTACGACGTCGCGCCGCTGCCCGCACTCGCCCAGCTCGACCTCGATCGGGTGGTCCACCTGGGCACCCTGTCGAAGCTGATCAGCCCGTCGCTGCGACTCGGCTGGCTGGTCGCCTCCGCCGAGACGGTCGACCGGCTGTCGGCGTACCGGGAGGAAGCCAGCGACTGGCCCGCGTGGCCGATCCAGGTCGCCTTCCTGGCCATGCTCCGCGACGGCTACCTCGACCAGGTCATCCGCCGATCGAAACGCCTGTACTCCGAACGCCGCAACCACACCTGCGCCGTCCTGGAGCCATATGGCCAGATCATCGGCCAGGACGCGGGCCTCCACATCACCCTGCTCCTCCCCCCAGGAGCAGACGACCTGGCCATCGCCGCGGCGGCCAGGGCAGCCGGGGTAGTCGTCGCGCCCCTGTCCGACTACCGCCGCTCCATCTCCGGCCCCCCAGGCCTGGTGATCGGCTACGCCACCCCCACCGACGAAAACTTCCACCAGGCCCTGACGATCCTCTGCGAAGTCCTCAGCCGCCGTTGAGGGGATCGCCCCGGGGGATGTTGGCCCAGCGGAAGTTCACCGCGTCGGGGAAGGTGCTGTTGACCTTGCCGAGGTTCTGGATGACCGTGGCCGCGCCGTTGGCGTGCGACATGGCGTAGGTGTAGCCGGACTTGGTGTCGTTGTCGATGGCCAGCAGGAGGGTGCCCGAGTTGCCGCACTTGTCGGCAATCAGCTTCTCGAAACCGCCCCAGCCCGACGGCCGGACCTTGGTGACAACCGGCTTCATCGGCGTGCTGAGCGGGATCTTGATCGTGTACAGAGCACCACCGCTGAGGTTGGCCAGGAACGTGTCAGAGGTCGCGGTCTTGCCGATCAGCGCCATCGACTTGACCGACCCGAAGCCCGGCGCGGAACCGGTCCTGCGCCAGGACCCGTCCGAGGTGTTCCAGCGGAACAGCGTGCCGTCGTTGCGCAGCCCGTATGCCGTGCTGCGATAGACCCGGTCCTTCACGACCTCGTACTCCGAGACCTCGAGCGCCCTGTAGGTGCTCCAACCACCACCGACCCGCCTCCTCGCCGGCGGCCAGTCCGGATCGAGCTCACCGTGGTCGCCCACTCCGAAGGCGACCGAGTAGAGGCTGTCGCCCTCGATGACGTCGCCGTAGATATCGGCACCGATGGCGTTCGGCTCCCGGACGAACTGGGCGGTGACGCGCACCTTGCCCGGCTGGAACAGCCCGTTGGTGTCGAGCCAGTGACTCTTCACCGGCGGCGTGCCACGGACGAAGCTGATGCTCTGTGCACCGGCTGCGGTGATGGCCCCGGTGGTCATCACGCAGGCCTCGGTCGTGCCCGTCGTGGAGGTTGTCGCCGCCTGTGTGGGTGCGGCCAGCGCCGCGGTGGTCAACGCGGCCGCACCGGCCAGCGCCAGCCCGGTACGGAAAAGTCTTCGTCCAGTCACAGTCTCGTCCCCTTGGAGGTCGGCATCGCATCCATCGCTTTCATACGGCTAGATGCGATGCCGACAACGAAGGTTAGAAACGCTGCCCGATGGTGCAGCTGCGGCGACAGGTGCTCAGCCGCCGGTGAGCGGGTCCAGGTCCGGGACGACGCCCCAGCGGAAGTTCACCGCGTCGGGGAAGGTGCTGTTGACCTTGCCGAGGTTCTGAATGACCGTGGCGGCGCCGTTGGCGTGGGAGACGGCGTAGGTGAAGCCTGCCTTGGCGTCCTTGTCGATGCCGAGCAGGAGGGTGCCGGAGGCGCCGCACTTGTTGGCGATCAGCTTCTCGAAGCCGCCCCAGCCCGACGGCCGGATCTTGGTGACAACCGGCTTCATCGGCGCCGCGGTCGGGATCTTGATCGAGTAGAGCGCGCCGCCGGTGAGGTTCGCCAGGAACATGTCGTACGTGGCGGTCTTGCCGATCAGCGCCATCGACTTGACCGATCCGAAGCCCGGCGCGGAACCGGTCGAGCGCCAGGACCCGGTCGTGTAGTTCCAGCGGAACAGCGTGCCGTCTTTGCGCAGCCCGTACGCCATGTCGCGCTCGAACTTGTACTCCGAGACCTCCAGCACGGTGTAGTTGCTCCAACCGCCGCCGACTCGGGTCAACCTGGACGGGTACGTGGGGTCGATCTCATTGGTGCCGTCCAGCCCGAAGACGCTCCGGTAGAGGCTGTCGCCCTGCAGCACGAAGCCGGAGATGTCTGCGCCCGAGACGTTCGGCTCTCGGATGAAGGTGGAGGCGACACGCACCTTGCCAGGCTGGTACACCCCATGGGTGTTGACGGTCTGGCTCTTGACCGGTGGCGTGCCGCCGACCGAACTGGTGGTCTGCGCACCGGCCGCGGTGACGGCCCCGGCGCTCAGCACGCAGGCCGCGGTCGTGCCGGTCGCGGCCGTCGTCGATGCCTGCGCGGGTGCCGCCAGCGCCGCGGTGGCCAGCGCGGCTACGCCGGCCAGCGCCAGCCCGGTACGGAAGAGCTTTCGTCCAGTCACAGTTTCGTCCCCTTGGAGGTCGTCATCGCGTCTATCGCTTTCATACCTCTAGATGCGGTGCGGACCAGAAAGGTTAGGGCGTCTGTGGATTGCGTTTCTGTGGCGGCTGGACGACAGGTTGGTCACCGTTCCAGGTGAGCTCGGACAGCCACATCGTCCGGCCGGGCGGGTCGACGCCGACGAGCGCCGGATCCCAGGCGTGGTAGACGAACCAGTAGCGGTCGTCCTTGACCAGGACCATGTTGTGACCGGGGCCGGCGGCATCGGATGAGGTGGTGAGGATGGGATCACCGAACTTCACGCACGGGCCGGCGGGCGTTTCGCAGAGGGCGTGGCCGACGGCGTACTCCGCCTTGTCGTAGGCGTTGGCCGAGTAGAAGAGATGGAACTTGCCGTTGCGCTCGACAACATACGGAGCCTCGACCAGGTTGCCCTCCCACGGCAGCGTCTGCTTGATCAGCCGAGTCGTCTCGCCGACCAGCGTCAGCCCGTCGGGCGAGAGCTTGGAGACGTAGATCCAGGTGTCGACGCCGATCGCGTTGCCGTCGTTCTTCCAGTACAGCCAGCGCTGCCCGGACGAGTCCTGGAACGGGCTCGCGTCGATCGATCCACCCTCGTCCACCTGACAGATCAACGGTTTACTCGATTTGTCGACATATGGACCTTTGGCCGTTGGTGCCACCGCGACGCCCACGCACTGCCGACCGGACGCATCGTCAGAAGTCGTGTAATACATGACGAAACGATCAGTTCCCTGTACTGCGACCTCCGGCGCCCAGACCTTCCCAGGTGACGTCCAACCCGGCAGCGACGGCAACGCATCGCCCACCTGCTCCCAATCGACCAGGTCGGACGAGGTCAGCGTCTGAATGTTGCCCAGTGGCCCGTTCGTCGCGAACGCGTAGTACTCCGAGCCGACCGCGATCACCTGCGGATCCGCGAAGTTGCCGTCGTACACCGGGTTGGTGAAGCCCATCGTCGTCCCTTCGGAAGAAGTGGCACTGCCGGGGTTGCTGCACCCCGCCGCCAGTACGACCAGCAGCAGCAACCCCGGCCAGCGCGACATCACTTGCTCGCGTAGAACCGCAGGTAGTCGAACGTGGCCACCGGCGGCGGGTTGGACCCGGTCTGGTCGCCATGCGCGTACAGCCCCAGCTTCGGCGTCACCCCGGCCGGCAGCACCCAGGACGCGCCCCAGGTCCACTCCTTCCCGTCAGCACTGGTCCCCGCCCGGTACACGTGCTCCCCAGCCGCATTGCGGTGATAGGCAAGCCGCATCCACATGGTCGGCGCCGATCGCCCGATCGCCGCGCCGCCGTAGCTGGTCGCGCCGTCGGACGGCCGTGCCACCAGCTCGCGGCCGAACTCGGTCTGCCGCGTCCGCCAGATCGACACGTCCCCGAGCCGGGCGAAGTTGTCGTCGTTCAGATACGCGATCATCCCGGCCTGCTGGTAGTTGCGGATGTCGCCCTCGCCGAGGTCGAGATGCAGCTTCGTCTCCGCGATCCAGCTGTCCCCGGCCGGCGTCTGGTGGAAGAGCAGCCCGGCGTTGTTGCCGCCGCCGACCAGATCGGTGTTCTGCAACGGCCACGACAAGTTGCCATTAGCAACAATGGCACGCGCGTCCGGCCGCACCCACGACCACTGATCGCCGAGCGCTCCGTTGAACTCGTCGGCTGCGAGTAGCTTCCCAGCAACCGGTACCGCGGCAGCGCGGCGTACTGGCTGCGCCACCGAACGGACAGTCAGGTTGTCGACCTCCGCCGTCCCCAGCCAACTGACGGGCGCCGATCGAACCTTCAACCCCCGTACGCCGAGTTGCGCCTCCGCGTAGAGGTCGCCGAGCCCGGCGTCGTTCACCCGCGCGGTCACCCTGCTCCCGGAGACCTCCACGACAAGGTTGTTCCACTGCGACCGATCGAAGTCCGCAGGCAACGGAGCACTCGTGGTACGCCCGCCGGCCACGATGCTGACCTTGCTCGCGCCAACCGTGACCACGACGGCCCCGCCGCCCACCACGGTGGTGAAGCTGTTGCCGAGCTTCACGTTGGCCTCAACCCGCACCGAGCCAGCGCGCGCGGACTGCCGCGTCGTCGCAGCCCCACGGATGGATGCAGTAGGCCCACCAAGCGAGTCACCAGCCAGCTTGGTCGCACCCCGAAGACCGCCCGCCGGGTCGGTGGAGTCGATCCCCAGCGCCGAGCCCGTCGTCGGAGCAGGCTGCGGGGTGTCGGACGGACCGGCACCGGCCCGCGTGCGCGGCCAGCCGTCGATCCAGTCGATGTCGTCGATCAGCATCGGGCGGCGGTTGATCCCGAACGGGTCGGTCAGCCACGGCGTACCGCGGTCGATCGCGTGGTAGACGATGTGGTCCTGCCCGGCCGCGTCGGTGATGAAGGCGTGATGGCCCGGACCGATCCACTTGTTGCCGTTCTGGGTGATCACGGTCGTGCCGCCGACTCGCGACTCGTTCATCGACACCCCGTCGGCGTCCAGGAACGGGCCGCGCGGCGACTTGGAGCGGCCGGCGAAGACGGAGTACCCGGTGGTCGGGCCGGCGCAGCAGTTGCTGGACGAGCCCATCAGGTAGTACCAGCCGTCGCGGTAGACGACGTACGAGCCCTCGTAGCGGTCGCCGACGGTCACCTGGGTGGGTGTACCGACCGAGTGCAGCCCGTCGGGGGTGAGCTCGGTGACGGAGAGTCCGCCGTAGAAGCCACCCGTGTAGAGGTAGCGCTTGCCGTCGGCCGCGGTGAGCATCGCCGGGTCGATGGTGCCGAAGTAGCCGCCGTTGCCGTCCGGCTTGGGCGCGACGACCGGGCCGTCGGTGGCAGTCCAGGGACCGGCGGGAGTCGGGGCGGTGGCCACGCCGATCCCCGGATCGCCACCCGGGTTGGCGAGCGTGTCGGTGACGGTGAAGTACATGACGTACCGGCCGCCGAAGTACCGGATGTCCGGCGCCCAGAAGAACGAGCCAGGTGCGGCCCAGGCCGGTTTGGTGCTGTCGTTGAAGACGGTGCCGAGGTACTCCCAGGAGCCGAAGTCCTTGGTCCTGGCCATGTGCATCAGGCCGAACGGGCCGTTGGCGACGAGTGGGTCGGAGGTGGCGTACGCGTACCAGTAGCCGTCGCGGCCCTGGATGATCGACGGGTCGGCGAACGTGTCGGCGAAGGGCTTCGAGATGTCGTTGAGCGTGGTCACGGGAGCGGGCGGGGGTGCGGCGACGGCGGCCGTGGTACCGGTGGCAACCGCGGCGACAGCGAGCGCCGCTGCGAACAAGCGTCTAGGAGGCACGGGCGGGGTTCCCCTCTGGTGGAAGTCAGCCTTTGATGCCGCTGCGGGCGACACCTTCGATGACGTAGCGCTGGACGAAGACGTAGAGGATCAGGACCGGGACGGACGCGACGGTCGCGCCGGTCAGGATCACCGGATAGTCGGTGGTGTAGGCGCCCTGCAGCAGCTTCAGCCCGGCCGGCAGGGTCAGCCGCTCGGGCGAGAAGAGCACGTAGAGCGGCCAGATGAAGTCGTTCCAGTTGGCCAGGAAGGACAGCACGGTCAGCGTGGCCAGCGCGGGTTTCGCGTTCGGCAGGATGATCCGGGTGAAGACCGTCCAGGCGTTCGCGCCGTCGATCATCGCCACCTCCTCGAGTTCACGCGGCAGCGCGAGGAAGAACTGCCGCATGAAGAACACCCCGAAGGCGCCTGCCGCGCCCGGGACGACGAGCGCCCAGAGCGTGTCCAGCCAGGCCAGCTTGTCCATCAGCAGGTAGTTCGGCATCAGGAAGACGAAACCCGGCACGAACAGGGTCGCCAGGATGACGGCGAAGATGGGCTTCTTGAAGCGGAACTCCATCCGGGCCAGCGCGTAGCCGGCCATCGACGCGACCAGCACGACCAGCCCGGAATGCAGAGTCGCCGCGACGAGCGAGTTGATGAACCAGCGCAGTACCGGGTTCTGCCCACCGGTCGTGAGGACCTCGCCGTACGCGCGCCCGGTCGGGTCCGTCGGGATGATCGTCGGCGGAGCTTGCTGGGACTCACCGATCGTCTTGAAAGAAGTGAGCAGCATCCACAGCAGGGGCGCGACGAACACCAGTGTCAGCAGCCCGATCAGTACCCAGAAACCGGGGGACCTGCGCCGCCTCATGACTTCTTCTCCCTCAGCAGCGCGAAGTTGATCAGCGAGACGATCGCCAGACAGGCCGCGAGCACGTAGCTCATCGCCGTCGCCTGGCCCATCCGGAACTGCGCCAGCCCGGTGTCCGCGATCACCATCAACGCGGTCCGGGTGGTGTCACCCGGACCGCCCTGCGTCACCAACAGGGCCTGCCCGAACATGTTGGCGGAGGCAAGGATCGTGATCGTGACGACGAACGTGACGACCGGCCGCAGTCCCGGCACGGTGATGTGCCGGAACGCCTGCCAGCGGTTGGCTCCGTCGAGTTCCGCGGCCTCGTACTGGTCGGCCGGGATGTCCTGCAGACCGGCCAGGTAGATGATCGCGTTGAAGCCGATCGTCCACCACACCGTCATCCCGACCAGCGACGCGAACGCCCACGGCTGCTCGGTGGTCCAGCCGATCTCGCCGATCCCGAACAGGCCGAGGAACGCGTTCAGCACGCCGAAGCTGGTGTCCAGGATGTACCGGAACATCAGCCCGACCACGGCGACTCCGAGCACGTACGGCGCGAAGAACACCGCCCGGAAGAACGTCCGGCCGGGGAACCGCCGATTGAGCACGACCGCCAGCCCGAGCGGCAACGTCACCAGGAACGGCACCGACGCGAGCGTGAAGATCGCCGTCGCCCGCATCCCGTGCCAGAACGGCTCGGCGGTGGTCGACTGCGAGTCGAACAGGTCCTTGTAGTTCTGCAACCCGACGAACGGCTTGCCCGGCAACTGGAAGTCCCAGTCGTGCAGGCTCATCCACAGGCCGAAGATCGCCGGACCGACGACGAACAACAAGAACAGCGCGAGATACGGCGCCA
Source organism: Kribbella ginsengisoli (assembly GCF_039537185.1). NCBI lineage: Bacteria > Bacillati > Actinomycetota > Actinomycetes > Propionibacteriales > Kribbellaceae > Kribbella > Kribbella ginsengisoli. Next base: position 72,578 of record NZ_BAABAA010000006.1, read on the forward strand.
GGAAGAGGTACGGCGTAGCCCGGCCGTATCCCCTCATGCCCCGTACTTCTTGCGGTTGGCCTCCAGGATCTTGTCGGAGCGGCCGGCCGCGTCCGACAACGCCTTGGCCGGCTCGGTCTTCAGCAGTACGGCCTCGTTGACCGCCTTGTTGAGCTCAGCCAGCGCGTCGCCGATGCCCGGCACCGGTGGCGGGAAGTGCAGGTCGTTGACCTGGGTCGCGAGCGCGGACTGCTCGGGCAGCGCCTTGAACTCGGCCGATTCGCGGACCTGCTTGCGGGCCGGTACCTGACCGCCCTTCGCCCACTCGATGGACTTCTGGCTGACGTAGTTCACGAAGACCCGGGCCGCCGTGGACTTGTTGGCGTCGGGCGTCTTCAGCTTCGGCAGGCAGAACTGGTGCGAGCCGGACCAGGCGGCCGGCTTGCCGCCGATGTTCGGGATCGCCGCGACCCCCCACTCCAGGCCCTTCTTCTCCTTGAAGGTGTTGATGTTCCAGATGCCGTTCCAGACGAACGCGTTCTTGCCGTTCATCACCGCGATGTTGTCCGCGTCCTGCGCGACGTTCTTCGGGCTGTAGCCCTTCTTCACCAGGTCGGTGAACCAGGTCAGCGCCTTGACGCCGGGCTCCTCGGCCCAGGTGGTCTTGCTCGAGTCAGCGTTGAACAGCTCGCCGCCGAACTGCCAGAGCAGCGACTGCACGCTCATCACGCCGGTGAACTGGAACGGCGTCGCCCAGTGCCCCTGGATCCCCTTGCCCTTCAGGGCCTCCAGCGCGGCCATGTACTCGTCCGCGGTCGCGGGCGGCTTGGCCGGATCCAGACCGGCCTGCGACATCAGTGTCTTGTTGTAGAAGAAGCCCAGCGGGTGCATGTCCAGCGGGATGCCGTACCGCTTCCCGTTGTACTCACCGGCCTTCCACACGACATCGGCGAAGTCCTCCTGCTTGAGGTCCAGCGCCTTCGCCACGTCGTCGAGCGGCTCGATCACGTTGCGGGCGGCGTTGGTGGCGAGCGAGTCGACGTGCATGATCGCGACCGCGGGACCCCGGCCGCTGCTGACGGCGGTGGGCAGCTTGGTGTAGTAGTCGGCCCACTGCATCACGGTCATCTTGACCTTGATGTTCGCGTGCTCGGCGTTGAAGGCGTCGACGATCTTGCGCATGAACGGGCCGTCACCACCGGTGAACCCGTTCCAGAAGTCGAGCTCGACGTTCGGGCCTTCGTACCCCTTCGCGCCGCCGTCGCCGGTCGCGGGCGCGGCCGCGCCGGGCTTGCCCGCCGAGCCGGAACCGCAGGCGGTCAGGACGCCGGCCGCCCCCAGCGCGCCGATTCCGCCCAGCATCATTCGCCGGTTGATGGTGTTCACCGTGTACCTCCAGGGGAGAGCCTGATCATGTGCCACGACGCAGGGGGCAACGTGGCCGTACAGCTGTCGTTGATGACCTCGGTGCCGTCGACGCGTCGCGGCACCACCCGGTCGGGGTCCTCGGCGGTGTTGACCGCACTCCGGTCGTCGTCGTACAGGGCGAGGTGCTCGACCACTCGCAGACCGGGCTGCAGTGGCACCTCCAGGTCGACCTTGTCGGTCTCGCTTCGATTCACCACGAAGAGCACCACCTCGCCGGTGGACTCCTCGTACGTCGCTGTGCTCCACAGAGCCGGTACCCGCCCGTACGCCGCCGTTTCGATGTCCGGGCCGGCCACCTCTGTGCGGAGTACCGTCGAACCCGCGTGCTTCGCGGTCAGCGCGAACGGGTGGAAGGTCGACTGCCGCCAGGCGCGGCCGTCCGGCTCGGTCCGGATCGGGCCGATCACATTGACCAGTTGCGCCAGGCAAGCGATCTTCACCCGGTCGGCGTGCCGGAGCAGGGTGATCAGCAGGCTGCCGACCACCACCGCGTCGTCGACGGTGTAGGTGTCCTCGATCAGCGGGCCGACCTCGCGGACGTCCAGCCCGAGCTCGCCGGGGAAGCGCGCCTGGTACCAGACGTTCCACTCGTCGAACGACAAGGTGATCTCCTTGTCGCTGCGCTTGAGCGCCTTCACGTGGTCCGCGGTCGCGACGACCGAGTCGATGAACCGGTCCATGTCCTCGGCGGCCGCGAGGAAGCTCTGCTGGTCGCCGTCCTTCGGCTCGTAGTACACGTGCAGGCTGATGTGGTCGACCAGGTCGTAGGTGCGCTCCAGCACGGTGCGTTCCCAGTCACCGAAGGTCGGCATGTGCCGGTTGCTCGATCCACAGGCGACGAACTCGATGCCTGGATCGACCCGGCGCATCGCGTTCGCGGTCTCCTCGGCCAGCCGGGCGTACTCCTCGGCGGTCTTGTGGCCGATCTGCCAGGGGCCGTCCATCTCGTTGCCCAGGCACCACACCTTGATGCCGTGCGGCTCGGGAGCACCGTTGGCCACGCGGCGGTCGGCAGTCGCCGTACCGGCTGGGAGGTTGCAGTACTCGAGCAGCTCGACCGCCTCGGCGATGCCGCGAGTGCCGAGGTTGACCGCCCAGATCGGGTCGACGCCTGCCTTGCGGGACCAGGCGACGAACTCATCGGTGCCGAACTGGTTCGGCTCGACCGCACGCCAGGCGAGATCGAGCCGGCGCGGCCGCTGGTCCTTCGGGCCGACGCCGTCCTCCCAGCGGTAGTTGGAGACGAAGTTCCCGCCCGGGTAGCGGACCGCGGTCACGCCCAGCTCGCGCACCAGCGCGAGCACGTCCTCGCGGAACCCGTCCGGGTCCGCGCTGGCATGGCCGGGCTCATAGATCCCGGTGTAGACACAGCGCCCCATGTGCTCGACGAACGAGCCGAACAGCCGCCGGTCCAGGGCACCGACAACGAACGCGGGGTCGACCGCAAGACGAGCCACAGATCCTCCAGAGAGATCTTTACATCGATTAACCTGAGTTTTTACAACGATTGACATCCGCTGTAAAGGGCTGGCCGTCCGAGGCCATGGCACACTCAGGCAACAGTTGGGCGAAGGGATGACGGATGGCGACCAGGCTGAGCGATGTGGCGGCACGCGCCGGGGTGTCGGTGAAGACGGTCTCCAACGTCATCAACGACTACCCGCACATCACCGCGCAGACCCGGGCCAAGGTCGAGGCCGCGATCGAGGCACTCGACTACACCCCGAACGTCAGCGCCCGCTCGCTGCGCAAGGGCCGCTCCGACTTCATCGCGCTGGCCATCCCGGAGATGGCCTCCCCGTACTTCGCTGAGCTGGGCGCCGCCATCAGCCGGGCGGCCAAGAAGCGTGGCATCACCGTCCTGATCGACCAGACCGAGGGCGAACCAGCCGCCGAGAAACTGGTCCTCGACGGTATGCGCGGCCAACTGATCGACGGCATCATCTTCTCGCCGATCACCACCGCCCCGGCCAAGATCGAGCTCGCCGCGAACGCGAAACCGCTCGTCCTGCTCGGCGAGCGCCATGCGGGCGGCACCCTCGACCACGTCGCGGTCGACTCGGTCCAGGCGTCCTTCGACGCAACCACGCACTTGATCTCGATCGGCCGCCGCCGGATCGCCGCGATCGGGGTCGGCGGCGGCGCGGGGACGGGCGCCGTACGGCGGAAGGGCTACCGCAAGGCGCTGAAGGCCGCGGGCCTGCCGCTCGATCCCGCGCTGGAGCTGGCCGGCACGGGGTACCACCGGGAGGACGGCGCCGCGGCGATGCGCGAACTGCTCGCGCTGCCCGACCGGCCTGATGCCGTGTTCTGCTTCAACGATTCGCTCGCGCTCGGCGCCTTGCGCTCGCTCGCCGACGCCGGGCTGTCGGTGCCCGGGGACGTCGCGGTGGTCGGCTTCGACGACATCGAGGACGGCCGTTACCACTCACCGTCGCTGACGACGATCTCGGCGGACAAGGACTGGCTCGCCGAGAACGCCGTAGCGCTGCTGCTGGACCGGATCGCGGGAACCGGTGAGGTCGACCGCCGCGACCTCACCGTTCCCTACACCTTGCAGATTCGCGAGTCGACCGCCGGCTAGAAGGCCGCCGCGCAGGTGGTGAGGTTCGCCGTGACGGACGCTCCCCGGGCCACTGTGATCGCGCGGGTCTCCAGCACCTGACCGGTCGGGCGCTCACAGGTCAGCGTCCACGACTCCGTACCGCCTTGCTGGACGGTGATCGGCCGCGTCGACGGGTTGGCGTGGTACGTGTACGTGCCACTCGCCGGCACCGTCATCGTGGTGTCGAGCACGTCCGGGATGAGAGTGCCGTTCCAGGTCTTGGTGTTGAACGACTTCTTCAGCCGCAGGACCGCACCGGCCGGGCCGGTACCGGTGATGATCGAGTGCCGGGCCGGGTTGATCGTGCTCTCGGCAGCGATCAGGTAGGCCTCGCGGTTTCCCTTGCCTGCAGTGCTTCCCGAGCCGAAATAGAAGTTGGCGATGTTGCTGAACGCCGGGTGGAAGCTGCTCGCGCCGTGCTCGAAGGTGAAGCCGAGTCCGCCGGTCGCGTAGTACGACCAGTCTTCGGTGGTACCGGTGGTGTCGTAGAGCTCGTAGCCGAATTGGCTGTCGTAGCCGTTCTGGGCCGCCATCTGGTCGCCGAGCGACTTGTAGAGCGCCTCGTCCGGGGTGTTGCCGGCACCGGCGTACCCGGGCTCACGTAGTACCAGGTTGGAGTAGGTGTGGTTCGTGATCAGGGTCGTCGCCTGGTACGACGAGACGAGCGACTGGATGTTGCGTGACTCCGGCTCACTGAAGGCGCTCGCACCCCGGTACGTCTCCGAGGTGAGGCTGGTCGACGCGCCCGGGCCGCCCCAGAAGCCGGCGTAGTTGCGGTTCAGGTCGGTGCCGCGCGACTGGTTGGACGACTGCGCGCATTGGCCGGTGGTCGGGATCTGGCCGTTGGTGACGCGGCAGTTCTTCCGCTTCATCTCGTAGCCGAGGGTGCGGCTCAGGTTGAAGCCGTCGGGGTTCACCACCGGGACGATGACGATCCGCGCCTTGTCCAGGATGTTGGTGATCCGCGGCACCACACCGTCGTTCTTCAGCAGGTCGTAGGCGAACTCCATCGTCAGCTCACCCGACGGCCACTCGCGTGCGTGGTGCAGGCCCATCATGATGAACACCGGCTTGCCGTTGCTCACGTTGACGTCGCGGCTGATCTCGATGCCGCGGACCGTACGGCCTTCCAGCGAGGTGTTCTTCAGCGTGATCGGCTTGACCTTCGTCGGGTACTGCGACGCCAGCGAGGCCAGGTCGTTGTTGTAGTCGGCCAGTTGCCGGTACGCCGTACGCCCGCTCGGCAAGGTGGCGAGGATGGCGCGCGTCTTCACCGCCTTCGCGTACGCCGCGTCCGCGCGCTCGCGTTCCTGGTCGGCGCCGACCAGATCGTCCTCGAGCACCGACCAGGTGAAGCCGGCCAGCTTCAGCAGCCGCCGATCCTGGTTGCCATAGGCAACCACGTCGACGTAGTTCTTGCCTGCCGACTCGGCCAGGTCGAGATCCAGGGTGTTCAGTCGCTTGCGATCGGCCATCGTCGGGGTGTTGATCCGGAGCAGCTGGATCAGCTCGGCCTTCTCGTAGGCCTGCACCTTGCGGTCGGGTGGCGCGACAGCCTGGACATGGCTACCGGCGCCGACGACCACGGCAGCCGCGATCGCGAGGGGGACAAGTCGGTGCCATCGGGCGGGATGGAACACGGTGACCTCCAGTAGTGAGGTTGTTGCAATCGGTAACTGGAGGGTAGGGCTGAGGAAGGTGCGGGCGGAAGCAGTTCCGGTAAGAGAGCGGGGAAACCCTCAGCGATGACCGATGGCGGCCAGTTGCTCGGCGAGACCACGACGGAACTTCGGAAGATGAGAAAGAAGATGAAGCCCGGCATTGCGGGCCGGCCTCAGCGCTGTCGGTGCTGTTGCCAGGCGGGTCAGGCGGTGGGCGAGTGCTACTACCCGGACTGCTTCTTCGCGGCTGGCTTTGGCGTAGTCGTCGAGCTTGGATTCGTCGCCGGTGGTCAGGGCGTCGGCGAGGGCATCGCCCAGGACGACGGCGTCGCGGAGGCCGAGGTTCATACCTTGGCCGCCTGCTGGGCTGTGGGTGTGGGCCGCGTCGCCGGCCAGTACGACCCGCCCTTCGCGATACCGATCGGCCACCCGCTCATGGATCCGGAAGCGCGAACCCCAGACCACCTCGGTCACCCTCGCGCTCTCCTCCTGCGGCCCGCGAGCGTTGAGCAACCGCTGCGCATAGGCGACATCCGGATGCTCCGGCGCCTCCTCGACCTCAGCAACCAACCGAAAAGTCCCATCCGGCAACGGCGCCGCCACCAGCATGCCCGGCTTCGAGAAGTACAGCAGTACTTCGTCAGCCGGCAGCCCACTCTCCACGCGCACATCCACCAGCGTGAAGTTCAGCGGCAACGCCTCAGCACCGTCGAATCCGAGCCCGGCCAGATCACGCATCCGGCTGTTCATCCCATCGGCGGCCACGACGTACTGCGCCTTGATCACCTCACCCGACTCCAACAAGACCTCGGCACCGTCCACGCTCTGCTGTACCCCGGTAGCGACGTACGGACGATGGACCGTGCCACCGAGCTCAGCCAGCCGCTCGAGCAGGACCTGCTCGGTGACGTTCTGCGGGATCATCAGGACGTACGGGTACTCCGTCGGCAGCCTGTCGAAGCGGACCGGGACGAGAGTCCGGTCGCCGTCGGCGATGTTGAACTGCTCGACGTGGATGCCGAGCTCGGTCAGCCGCTCGCTGACCCCGATCCGCTCCAGCAACTCCAGCGTCCGCGGGTGCACCACGGAGGCACGCGAGGTGTTCGCTCCCGCCGCCTGCCGATCGACCACCGTCACCTGCCGACCGTGCCCGGCCAGCGAGACCGCCACCGCCAGCCCCACCGGCCCGGCCCCCACCACCAGCACCTCGGTCTTCTCCGGAATCATCCCGACCACCCCTTCCCGGTCAACGCCTGTTGGCCAACGCTTGTTGACTTCACTGTAGGCAGGGTGAACCAGCCAAGTCAACACTCGTTGACCTACGGTGTTCCAGACGGAGTACGCAGCCAGGTGGAGATTCGCTCGGCGAGCATGATGGTGGGGAGATTGGTGCCGGCGGCGGGGATGGCCGGCATCACCGAGGCGTCGGCAACCCAGAGGCGGTCGACGCCGTAGACGCGGCCCTGGGCGTCCACCACCGCGTCGTGGTCAGGGTCGGGACCCATCCGGCAGGTGCCGACCGGGTGGTGGTACGACGCGACGCGGGCGCGGACGGAGTCGGCGATCGCGGTGTGGTCGTCGTCGGCAACGGTCGGTCCGGGCGCCAGCTCGGCGCCGGTGACGAGGGCGGCGAGCGGCTCGGTGCGGGCGATCCGCCGGGCCTCGACGATCGCCTCGACCATCCGGGCGAGGTCATCGGGGTGGCGGAGATGGGCGACGTCGATGAGCGGTGGATCGTCGGGGTCGGCGCTCCGGAGGCGTACCGATCCCCGCGACCGCGGCGCGATCAGCCCGGCGACGATGCCGAACACCGCGCCGGCCTCGCTGACGTCGCGCTCGACAGGGAACGGTCCTGCGGTGAACAGATGCAGGTCCGGCGGACTTGCGGACGTCGGGGCCAGGGTGGCGATCGCCTGGAACCGCGGACCGTCGGCGGGTCTGGTGGGTAGGTCGACCGCGACGATCGGGTGGTCGATCAGGTGCTCACCGACCGCCGGAAGATCAGCCACGACATCGATGCCGAGACGGGACAGCCGAGCCGCGGACCCGATGCCCGAGCGGGCCAGAATCGCCGGACTGGCGTAGCTGCCGGCCGCCAGAACGACCCGGTCGGCCTCGACCAGTTCGCCGGTTGTAGACCGTACGCCGACAGCGACTCCGTCGGCGATCCGCACCCATCCGATCGTCACGCCGGAGCGGATCGTGAGATTCGGGCGATGCCGGGCGGCCGAGAGGTAGGCGACGGCAGTGCTCATCCGCAGGCCGTCGCGGACGTTGCGTGGTGTCGGTCCGACCCCGAGCGCGCCTGGCCGGTTGTGGTCCGCGACGTACGGGTGTCCGGCCTGGACCGCGGCATCGATGAAGGCCCGCTGGATCGGGTTGAGTTCGTCGACGGGGTGGCGGCGGATCGGGATCGGGCCGTCGGCCCCATGCCACTGATCGGCGAAGTCCAGGTCGGACTCCAACCGCCGGAAGAACGGCAGTACCTCGGCGAAGCTCCAGCCGGGGTTTCCCAACTCGTGCCAGCGGTCGTAGTCAGCCGGCGCGCCGCGCAGTGCGAAGCAGCCGTTGGTGGCCGAACAGCCGCCGATCAGCCGGGCTCGCGGAAGTGAGATGCGCCGGTCCAGACTGTCGGCCTCGGCCTGGTACCCCCAGTCGTGGCCCACCGTCGGCTCGGAAGCGTCGGCGACATCGGCCGGCAACTCGTCCAGGGTCGGATAGTCCGGCCCGGACTCGACCAGTACCACCGAACACGCCTCGTCCTCGCTCAGCCGGGCCGCCAGCACGCACCCCGCTGTGCCACCTCCCACCACGATCACGTCGGCGCCCATCCCGGCCCCCTCCCCACCTCTCACGATCGCACGAGCTGGCCAAGTCAACACCTGTTGACCTACGGTGTGAGGATGAGCGATGGGAAGCGGTCGGCGGATCGGACCCGGGGGGTCATCCTGGCGGCGGCGCGGGAGCGGTTCGCGGCGGACGGCTACGAGCGGGCGACGATCCGGGCGATCGCGGCCGACGCGGCGATCGATCCCGCGATGGTGATGCGGTACTTCGGGAACAAGGAGAAGCTCTTCGCGGCCGCTGCCGAATTCGACCTGCGGCTGCCCGATCTGAGCAAGGTTCCGCGGGAAGAGATCGGGGCAGCACTCACCAACCACTTCCTCGACCGCTGGGAGGACGACGAGTCCCTCAAGGCCCTACTCCGCGCCAGCGTCACCAACGAAGCAGCCGCCGACCGCATGCGCCAGCTCTTCGCCGACCAACTCGGCCCAGCGATCATGCACCTGAGCACTCCGCCCGGCGGAGGCGACGCGCACCGACCAGGCCCCGGATCTCACCTCGGCAACCCCGTCGGCGGAGCGCAACTCGGCGACCCCACCACCCCGGTGCCCACGGCCAGTGCAGCGACGCGCGCGGGACTCGTCGCCACCCAGGCGCTCGGCTTTGCGCTTTGCCGGTACATCCTCGCGCTACCGCCGGTCGCGAACCTGACTCGCGAGGAGGCGGTCGCCTGGCTCGGCCCGACCATCACCCGCTACCTGACGGCTCCACCAACCCCCAGGTCCGGCCTCAACCCTCCCCAAACCGGTTGAGTCACCCCCTTCGGGCACACCGCACCGGCCACTGACCGATTGTTCGACCACCGTCGCGCCTTCACTAACCAGCTCAGGGGTTATCCCCTGAGATGGTGGGTTGCCCCCCGAGAATGCGGCGAGGCAACCCACCATCTGCGGGGTTAACCCCTCAGATGGTGGGGCGGGCCGGGGCAAGACGGGCCGGGGCAAGACGGGCCGGGGCAAGACGGGCCGGGGCAGGGCGGGGTCGGGGTAGGGCGGGGTCGGGGTAGCGGGGTGGGGGGAGTCAGCGATTGACTTTGCTGCGGCGGCGCTTGGTGTCCTGGAGGAAGAGCCAGGCGACGGCAGCGCCGGTGACGAAGCCGCCGAGGTGGCCTTCCCAGGAGATGTTCGGGACGGCGAACGAGATGACCGCGGTGATCGCGACGTACGCGATGATCCAGGTGACGTCCATGCCGCGGGCCTTGCTGATCACCAGCAACGCGCCGACCAGGCCGAGGACCGCGCCGGACGCACCCAGGGTCGCGCCGCCGGGGGAGCCGAGCAGCCAGACGGCGACGCCGCCACCCAATGCGGAGAGCAGGTACAGCACGGCGTACCGGACCTGGCCCATCATCTGTTCGAGGATCGGGCCGACCTGCCAGAGCATGAACAGGTTCGAGAAGATGTGGAAGATCTGCACGTGGGTGAAGGCCGAGGTGAGCAAGCGCCACGGCTCGGAGTCCACCAGCACGGGGACCATCACGAGATCGTTGAGCAGCTTCGGGCTGCCGCTGCGGACCGCGATGAAGACCAGCACGTTGAGCGCGATCATCGTCCAGGTCACGTACGGGCTGTTGCCGCGCGCGACGCCGCCCAGCGAGGTCCGGGTGCGCGGGATCGACTTCACGCCCTCGTTGAAACACGACGGGCACTGGAAGCCGACGGCGGCGCTGTTCATGCAGGCCGGGCAGATCGGCCGGTCGCAGCGCTGGCAACGGACCCCCGCAGGCCGATCCGGGTGCCGGTAGCAGACGGTCTCGGTCACGCCCTGGTCCTCCGCAGTCGGACGGTTGGTGCAAAAAGGGGTGCGAGAACCCGGCCACCGTCGCCGGCAGCCGGGATCGCGCGGTGGATCAGACGGTCTTGCGCTCGATCTTGACGCTGTTGATCACGATCGGCTCGACCGGCCGGTCGCCGGCCGTGGTCGCCGCGGTGGCGATCGCGTCCACGACCTTCTTCGAGTCGTCGTCGGCGACCTCGCCGAAGATGGTGTGCTTGCGGTTCAGGTGCGGGGTCGGGACCACGGTCACGAAGAACTGCGACCCGTTGGTGCCCTTGCCGAACTGGATGCCCGCGTTCGCCATCGCCAGCAGGTACGGGCGGTCGAACTGCAGCTCCGGGTGGATCTCGTCGTCGAAGCTGTAGCCCGGCGAACCGGTGCCGGTGCCGAGCGGGCAGCCGCCCTGGATCATGAACCCGTCGATGACCCGGTGGAAGCCGAGGCCGTCGTAGAAGCGCGCGGTGCTGGCTTGACCCGTCGTCGGGTCGGTCCACTCCTTCGTGCCCTCGGCGAGGCCGACGAAGTTCTGCACCGTCTTGGGCGCGTGATCGGGGAACAGCTTGATGACGACGTCGCCCTTCGTCGTCTGCAGCGTCGCGAACAGTTCTTCGGCCACGAGATACTCCTCATCGGTTACGGCTTACGGCATCGATCCTGTCATGCGCCACAAGTTCGGGCCGCATCGACGTGCCCCGGGGTGATCTCAGGGTGTGGCCGGAGGGTTTATCGGCTGGGTACGTCGTACGATGCAGAAGAAGCCGGATCTGTCCAGAAGTCGAATCGAAGCGTCCATGGAGGAACCGTGGGTTTGTTGAAGTCCAAGGGCCGGGTCGAGACCGCGAAGGACAAGGTCCGTCCGCTGGCCGAGTCAGCCGTGGGCACCGCACGGGACAGTGTTGGCACCGCACGGGAGAAGGTGTCGCCGTACGCCGAGAAGGCGGTCGAGCGGGGCGCCGCCGTCGCGCATGCCGCGGTGGAGAAGGCCGGACCCGTGATCGACGACGCGCTGAGCCGGGTCGGACCGGCCACCGAGCACGCGGCCGAGCGGGCCCGCGAGCGGTTCAACGACGACGTACTGCCGAAGGTGACCGCCGCCCTGGCGACGCTGGCCGCCGCGGCCGAGCCGGTCATCGAGGAGAGTTCGCGCCGGGGCAAGGCGACGGCCGCCGCACTCAAGGGTGAGATCGACGTACCAAAGAAGAGCCACAAGCTGCGCAAGGTGGTGCTGTTCCTCGGCTTCGGGGCACTCGCCGCCGCTGCCGTGAAGAAGCTGCTCACCCCGCCGGAGCCGGCCTGGCAGTCGACCCCGACCAGCGGCCGCGACTACAGCTCGGCCCCGGCCGGGACGACGTCGCGCCCGGCAGCTGACAAGCCGGCCACCGACAAGCCGGCCGCTGCCGCGCCGAAGGCGGAGGCCAAGACGGACACCACGTCCGCCAACGGCAAGACCGAGGACGCGAAGACCGAGGATGCGAAGGCCGAGGCCGACGAAGCTCCGAAGGCCGCGTCGAACGGCGCCGCGAAGAAGACCAGCACCCCGCGGAAGTCGACGGACTCGAAGCCGACCGACTCCTGAACCACCTCGACACCGCAACGGCGAAGGCCGCGATCCCCAGGTGGAGATCGCGGCCTTCGTCCGTTCTGCGACCGGCTGGTTCAGCGGCCGGCTAGTTCAGCGTTTCGTCGGGCTCGTCGTCGCGGCGGCCGCCGGCGATGTGGACGCGGCCGGCCGAGAGCAGCTGGGTCGCATAGCGGTGGGTGATGCACGGGTAGTTGCCGCCGCACTCGCGGCAGACGGCCTCGTTGCGATGCAGCCAGGGCAGTACGCCGAACCGTTTGATCCAGGTCAGCGGTTCGCGATCCGGTGCGTGCAACTGCATGGCCGTCCGGGCCGCGTCCTGGATCTCCGGCGCCGACCACTCTTCGGCGCTCTTGTCCATCAACTGGCTCAGGTCGTCATGCGGCGCCGAGCTGGGCTGCGTCATCTCTTCGTCTCCGGGCAGGTCGGGGCGGAACCAGGATGCGACCGCGGCATCGGCATACAGACCGGAGCTCTTGGTCAAACGTCCGATCGAACTGTGTCAGCGCGATCGCACAACGCGACATTAGCGCTTGAGTGCCCGATACCTGCCATCGCAACGGCCGGTCGGAAACTTCTTTACATTCCGGCCCGAACTTCTTCACAGAGTGTTCAGAGCCATTGCGTTTCGATCGTCACCCGTGCCTCGAGCTCGAGCAGATGGCGCTTCAACGGGATGCCGCCGCCGAAGCCGACCATCTTGCCGCCGGCGCCGACCACCCGGTGGCAGGGCACGATCACCGCGATCGGGTTGCGGTTGCAGGCGACCCCGACGGCCCGCGCCGCCCCGGGATCACCGACGGCCTTGGCGACATCGCCGTAGGTCTGCATCTCGCCGTACGGGATCTGCTTGAGCCGCTCCCAGACCGCGCGCTCGAACTGCGACCCACCGCGCACGGACAGCGGCAGGTCGAACTGGGTCAGCTCGCCGGCGAAGTACGCCTTCAACTGCTCCTCGGCGGCGATCAGCAGGTCGTCGCGGACCCGGTCCGGGCCGAGCTCGATGGCGCCGAACCGCAGCCGGCACAGACCGTCGTCGTCGACGGCGACCGACAGCTCTCCGATGGGCGAATCGAACACAGACCAGCGCATGGTCATATCGTCCACCCAGGCACCGACACTTTTCCCCGGTCCGGCAGGAGGAATTTCGCGCGACGACACCATCGATGCCGCACGCAAGGTTCTCGCCCGATCACTGTCTGTGTGCTATTTCTGATGGCTCGCCGATCCCGAGGAGGTGTACGTGACCGGTCAGCCGCCGATGGACCGCTGGTTCAGCTCCGAGGAGGCGATGGGCCTGGCCGCCTCCGTGCTGATCGGCGTGGTCACCGTGCTGGGCTGGGCCACCGCGTGGTCCGACTGGTACTCCTACCGCACCCTCGAGCGCTATCCCGACGACGACGACAAGTTCGCCCAGGCCGATCTGATCTCCGGCTCGCTCGGCATCGTCGCCGCACTGGCTCTGTTCGCGGCCGCCGCGGTCTTCATCATCTGGCTGTGGCGGGTCCGCTGGAACGCGGAGATGTTCTGCCGCGGCGAGCACCGGTACTCCCGCGGCTGGGTGCTCGGCAGCTGGATCTGCCCGGTGGTGAACCTCTGGTACCCCAAGCAGGTCGTCGACGACATCGTCGCCGCCAGCGACCCGCGCACCCCGACCGGGATCGCGACACTGCGCGGCATCCCCGGCACCCGGCTGGTCTGGGCCTGGTGGATCACCTGGGTGGTCGGACTGGTCCTCGACAACCTCGCTCAGCGCAGTGTGCTGGACGGTGCACCGCAGCTCTCCGAACTTCGGACGAATGCTGTGATGTCCGGCATTTCCGCGGTCAGCACGACCGCCGCGGCAGTACTCGCAGTGATGTTGATTCAGCGCGTCAACGAACTCCAGCTACGCCGGCCGTGGACCCCGTGGTGGGCCCAGGACCAGGCCGGATACCCGGTCGACCGGGGGTACCAACCTCCTGCGCTGTAAACCAAACCGTTACACACGGTCGAGTACCTCGTTACAAGTGGTGATGGGCGTACGAAAAGACCGTGTTAAGTCGATACCCTCCGTGCTGGCATCGACTCCACAGGCGTACTTACTTCGTGGTATCAATGTGGCTCGGTCACGCGGGGGCAGGATTCGACCGAGACGCCGAACAGACGGAGTTCCAGCAACGCGAGGGACGCACGACGTGAGCCACCCGCAACGAGCAGTTCTTTCTGCTGTTGAAGACAAAGATGAGTGGCAGCCACATGCCGCCGAGGAGTTCCAGCAGGTCGGTACGGTCGGCAAGATCGCGATCGGTCTGCTCGGTGCGTCCACGGTCACTCATCTGCTCTGTACGTGGTCCGACTGGAACACCTACGGCGTCGTGCACAGCTACCTCGGTGGCGGCCCCAACGTCGACGACGCGGACCTGAACCGCGCCGACAGCATCTCCCGGATCACCTCGATCCCGAACGTCATCATCTCCGTCGCCGCCGCCGTGGTCTTCGTGATCTGGCTGTGGCGGGTGCGGGTCAACTCCGAGGTCTTCTGCCAGGCCGATCATCGCCGCAGCCACGGCTGGGTGCTGGCCAGCTGGTTCTGCCCCGGCCCGAACCTGATCTATCCCAAACAGATCGTCGACGACATCTGGCTGGCCAGCGATCCGAAGACTCCGGTGTACGCCGACGACCTGCGCCGGCTCAGGAAGCCCCTCCTCACGAACGTGTGGTGGGTCGCCTGGGTCGGCGCTCTCGTGTTCGACGTGGTGATCCGCCGGGCGCTGATGTGGATGGAGGCGACCGTCGGGTCGCTGCGCGGGATCGCGCTGGCCGGGACCGCGTCGCTGATCCTGACCGCGGTCTCCGCCGTCGCCGCGACGCTGATCATCCGCAAGATCAACACCATGCAGACCACCCGCGAGTGGATGCCCTGGTGGGACCAGCGCGAGCCGAAGCTGGTGGCCGTTCCGTCGTACCGGGTCGCCGCCGACGACGACACCTCCGAGCAGCCCGCGATCTCCGAGCCGATCGCGGCGCCGCGGATCGAGCAGCGCCAGCCGGCGCTGGCCATCGCCGCCAGCGCGCCGGCCGCCGAGGAGGCTCCGAAGTGGAGCCCGTTCGCACCGGTCGCCGAGACCCCGGCCGCACAGTCCTGGGACGACGCGGGCCCGGCCACCGAGCAGTTCAACCCGATCGAGAGCTGGCGCGAGGACACCGGCCAGGTGATCGAGGCCCTGCCGTCGTACCAGCAGACCGCCTCCGGGCTGGAGACGCCGACCTGGTCGACCCCCACCAACCCGTACACGCCGGCCCCGAGCAACGACCTGCTCTCCGCGCCACTGCCGAGCTGGCAGGCCGAGACCGTCGCCCCGCCGCAGCCCGATCCGTACGCGTACCAGCCGGCCGCCCGCAGCACCGAGGAGCCGTCCTGGTCGAGCTCGTACTCCCAGCCCTACTCGTACGAGAGCACCAGCACCTCTGACTACCTGACCTCCACAGAGCCCGCACCCGAGCCTGAGCCCGCGCCTGTTGCGCGCGCTGGTCGCAGGGCCGCTCGGGTCGCGGTCGACAGCCCGTCGACGGTCCAGGCCGCTGTGTCCGACTCGGACAGCTACTACCAGGCAGCCCCGTCGCTGCCCGCGCAGGACGACTACCTGACCCCGTCGAAGCCGCTCCCGAGCGTGCCGTCGTTCGGTCCCGAGCCGTCGTACACCCCGGAGACCAGCTACACGGCTCCGACGTACACGCCCGACCCGACCTACGCGCCGTACGAAGCCCCGGCGGCCCCGATCAGCACCCCGGAGTACGACACGTCGTACACCTCGGACTACTCGTCGAACTACTCGTCCTACACCGAGCCGACGACACCGGAGCCGACGTACACCTCGGACTACACCAGCAACACGAGCTACGACAGCTACTCGTCGGAGTCCTCGTACGACGCATACAGCTCGAACACGGGCTACGACTCGTACACGCCGGCCCCTGAGACCTCCTACACGGCACCGGCCACGGACTACAGCAGCTCGAGCTACGACAGCACCTACAGCCCGACGTACTCGCAGGAGAGCTACTCCAGCGACTACACGTCGGACTACAGCACGAGCTACTCCGACCAGCCGGCCACGGACTACCAGCAGTCGTCCCCGTACTCGTACGAGGCGCCCGCAGCACCGACCACTCCGGCAGCACCGACCACTCCGGCCGCTCCGGAGCAGGACGACTCGGAGACCACGGCGCCCCGCACCCACCCGCGCCGGCGCTGGGTCTGAGTGCACCCGCTCGGCTTCTCCACCCTCGGGTGCCCCGGCGAGCCCCTCGACCAGGTCCTATCGCTTGCCAAAGGCAACAATATTGCCGGGCTGGAGCTCCGGACGGCCGACGACGAGTTCACCCATCTCGGGCTGACCACGGCCGAGCGGCGGGAACTGCGGACCCGGATCGAGGACGCCGGGCTGGAGATCCTCGCCGTCAACAGCTACGTGAAGCTCTGCGCGGTCGAGGACCAACCCCTCGAAGCCCATCTCGAACTGGCGGCGGATCTTGGCGCCCGCGGTGTCCGGGTCTTCCCCGGCGATGACCCAGAGGACGCCGGCGACGACACCGACGCCTCGCATGGTCCGAGTGCCGGCGAGATCCGCGCGCTGGATCGCGTGACGTCCGCCCCCAAGGACTCGCGGATCTTGCTCGAGACGCACGACTCGCACTCGGCCGGCCGCAAGATGGCCCGGCTCTGCCGGCTCCTCGACGCCGAGGCGCCTGGCCACAACGCCAAGGTGATCTGGGACAGCGCCCACACCTGGAGCCACGGCGAGACTCCGGCCGAGGCCTTCGACTTGCTGAAACCCTGGATCGACTTCATCCAGATCAAGGACGAGGACTCGACCCAGGGCTACCGGCCGGTGCCGATCGGCGCGGGCGATTACCCGATCGCCGACCTCCTGCAGACCCTTGAGGGCACTGACTACTGGCTGTCCCTCGAGTGGGAGCTCAAGTGGCACCCGCACCTCCCTCCGCTGGCCGAGGCGCTGCCGACCACGCTGACCTGGTTGTCATGACCCGGAGGTGCAACGGTCGTTGTAGTTGTACAACGAACGTTGCACCGACCAGAGGCTGACTCCCATGGACAAGCGGCAAGCAGTGCTCGCGGGCGCGCTGACCGTGTTCGCGCGGGACGGCTACGCCCGGGCGAGCATCGACGTGATCGCCGCCGAGGCGCAGGTCTCGACGCGGACGATCTACAACCATTTCCAGGACAAGGCCGGACTGTTCCGCGCCGTGATCCAGGACAGCGCCGAGCGGGTCGCGGCCGCGCAACTGCAGATCGTCGATCGGTACCTGCGCAGGATCACCGACCTCGAGGCGGACCTGGTCGAGTTCGGCATCGCCTGGCGAACCCCGATGCCGGACTACGCCGAGCACGCCGCGCTGGTCCGCCAGGTCGACGCCGATGCCGGCCACATCCCCGAGGAGGCGATCGACGCCTGGCAGCAGACCGGCCCGCTCGCCGTCCACCGAGCGTTGGCCGATCGGTTCAACACGCTCGCCGACGAAGGACTGCTGGACTTCGAGGACCCGATGCGGGCGGCCCTGCACTTCTCGCTGCTGATCTCCGGCGGCGGTACGGCGTACCGGCGAAGCCGGCTGACGACGGACGAGATCCGTGCGACGGTGACCAGCGGCGTCCATACCTTCCTGCACGGTTGTGGCGCCCGGCCGGCGACGGTTGAAAGACGAACTAATAAAGGCCTAGGCCACAATTTCGCTTCGGCGCATGACATTGGGCACTGATCACTCGTCAAAGGAGTGAAGTCCCAACGGGGGACCTTGCAGGTAAGGACATTCATGATGCCCAACAACAGCGGATGGCGGCCGAGGTGAGCCCGCGGGCGGTCGACAAGCGGGCCCGGCCCGGGAACGAGACCACCCCGGCGCCGACCGGTCCACCTCTCACCACTGCCGACTTCGAAGCCTCGGAGCCGGCTGAATCCGAGGCGGCTGCCACCGAGCTCACTGACGGAGCAAAAGGCTGACGTCGCCGAATTCGTGCCACAGGTAGGAGTGTTCGAGGGCGGCGTCGTAAGCACGCTGCACGACGTCGCCCCCGACCACCGATTCCAGCAACAGCAGGTGCGAGGCCTCCGGCGCATGCATGCCGGTGATCAGCCCGTCCACCACGGTCGCCGGGTGATCAGGCCCGAGCACTAGGTCGGTCCAGCCCCTCGCTGCGACCACACCGCCGGGCTGTGCGGCCGATTCGATCGCACGGACCGCCGTGGTACCGACTGCGATCACCCTGCCGCCGTTGGCCTTCACCCAGTTCACCAGCCGGGCAGTGTGCTCGGTGACCTCGAACCGCTCGGGCAGCGGCGGCTCATGGCTCTCCAGTGACGACACCCCACAGTGCAGCAGGATCGGAGCGATCAGTACTCCGGTAGCCGCCAGCTGACTCACCAGCTCGAAGCTGAACGGCCTGCCCGCACTAGGCATCTCCGCCGAGCCAGGCTGGTTCGCGAACACCGTCTGGTAGAGCGCGAGCGGCCACTGCTTCCCGACGTACTTGTAGGTGATCGGCCGCCCGTTCCGCCACAGGTAGTTGACCACGTCGGCCACTGGCGGCTTGGCCTTCCACAACCGTTGACCGCTCGGCTCGTACGGCTCCAGCAGCGTCAATACTCCCTCTGGCATCTCCACCCGGTCGCCTGCCGCGCCGCCGAACATCGGCAGGCCACCGTTGCGCAGCTCGACGACCCAGGTGCCGTCGTCCAGCGCAGTCGAGAAGTGCACGACCACAGGAGCGACGCCCGAGCCGGTGATCCAGGTACCGTCGACCGCGGCGCCCAGCGTCCCCGAGGTGTTGACCAGCAGGAGATCGCCGGGCCGCAGGTGCTCACCGATCCGGTCGAACCTGGTGTGCGTGACGGTCGACCCCTCCGCGACCAGCAGCTTCACCTGATCTCTTGCGAGCCCGCGCGCTTCCGGTGGCTCGACCGCGTTCAACTCGTCGGGAAGCGTGAACCTCGTCTGTGGATGGACTCTCACGAAGTCACCGCCGGCGCGAACTCAGCAGCCCGGTAGCGACCACTCGCCGGCCTGCTGTCCAGCAACTGCAGAAACGCCGGTACGACGCTCGCAGGCTCGGCCCGATCAGAAATGTCTTCCCCGGGAAAGGCCGCCTGGTGCATCGCCGTCCGCAGATCACCCGGATCCACCGCGTACACAGCCAGCCCCGGATGCTCTGCGGCCAGTACTGCGCTCGCGTGATCCAGCGCCGCCTTGGCCGACCCGTAGCCACCCCACCCTTCGTATGCCTCGACCGCGGCGTCCGAGCTGATGTTGATGACGATCCCGGCCGCCGCCGACAACTCCGGCAGCAACGCCTGGCTCAACGCGATCGGCGCGATCACGTCGACCTCGTACACGCGCCGCAACTCGTCGAGATCGGTCCCCGCCATCCGTTGCAGCGGGCTCGCGCCGAGGTAGCTCGCGTTGTTGACCAGGAGATCGAGCCGGCCGAGCTCGCCGACCGCATCGACCAGGTCGGCCCGATGCTCGGCATCGGTGACGTCGCCGGCCAGCGGCACCACGTCGGTCTTGGCGGCCAGCTCGTCGGCCGCGTTCTTGAGCGCATCGGCGCCCCGGGCGTTGATGATCAGGGCCCAGCCACGGTCGGCCAGACCATGCGCCAGCGCGAGGCCGAGCCCCGCGCTGGCGCCGGTGATGAGAGCAACAGGACGAGTCAGAGATACGTTGGTCATGCCCGTCACCCTCATACCTCAAGCTCACTTGAGGTCAACACCTCCACACCGCCTACGTCCGAAGAAGTGAGCTGACGTCCCACCACTTCTTCGGACGTAAGCGGGAAGATTGCTAGCTGGCGTAGACCTCGTACTCCGACAGTTGGGCCGCCGGCCAGCCGTTGTTGGTGGTGATGGTGAGGCGTACCCAGCGCGTGTTCACCGTCGACGGCAGGGTGATCGTGGCCGCGTTGCCGGAGGCTGGGTCGAAGGTCCGGCCGGCCGCCGCGGCGAGTTGGTCGTAGGTGGAGTTGTTGGTGCTGCCCAGCACGGCGATGGTCTGGGTCCGCGTACCCCAACCCGGCGGTAGCTTCAGTACCAGTCGCTTGATGTTCTGCTTGCTCCCCAGGTCGACGGTCAGCGACTGCGGCCAGCTGTTGTTGGCGCTCTCCCAGTAGCTGCCCGAGTTGCCGTCGACGGTGTTGCTCGCGACGTAGTTCTGGTTGGTACTGGTCGCTGTCACCGACTTGCCCACGGCCAGGTTTCCGGTCGGCTGCCCCGGATCGGTACCGCTGCCCGGCTCAACCCAGTTGCAGCCGCTCCAGGTCGAGTCCCAGCCACTGTTGCCGGAGCCACGGTTCAGCGCGAACGAGCCACTCGGGTAGGCGCAGTTGTAGACGCCGGCCCGGCCGATACCGCTGGCCGCGACGTTGCTGATCGTGGCGGATCCGGTCGTCTCGGCCTGGAAGGCGAAGGTACCGGCGCCTTCGATCGAGCCGCCGTCCACACTGACGTTCTGCACCGCCCGTCCGGCGCCACCGCCATCGACGAACTGGTACGCCGACCAGGGGCTGGCCACCAAGCGGTTGTTGGTGAATCGGACCTGGGCGTTGATCTGGGTGTCGTACGCGTCCACCCGGATCGCGCCGTGCGGGTGGTTCTGACCCCAGTTCGGGTTCATCGCGCCGGTGCGGACCAGCGTGTTGCCGGAGACCGTGATCGTTCCGGCCAGCGGGTAGAACGGCGAGCCGAACGACTGGTTCGAGATCGCGATCCCGCCGCCGAGCGCGTTGGTGTCGGAGATCAGGTTGTCCCGGACCGTCAGGTCGGTACCGCCGTAGATCGCGATGCCGTTCGCCAGGTTCGGCTGCACGATGGTGTTGTTGGCGAAGGTGCTGTTCCGGTTCGCCGCGTGCAGCGACCACATCGCCAGCGCGTCGTCGCCCTGGTTGCGGAGGAAGTTGTTCCGCACCTGCACGTTGTACGCGGTGCCGTTCAGGTTCAGGCCGTCGGCGGTCATGTCGTAGAACCGGTTGTTCTCGACCACCAGGTTGTCGTTGTTGCCGGTCAGCCACAGGCCGACCTTGAGGTGCTGCAGCCAGAGCCCGGAGACGATCGAGTTCGGGCCGAGCTGGCCGTTGACGAAGTTGTCCGGCGAACTGTCGTTCCGCTCGGTCACCTCGCCGATCACCGCGAAGTCGTACAGCTTCACGTTGCCGCCGCCGTTGGTGCGGTCGATCAGGTGACTGCTGAGCAGGGTCGAGTGCCAGCGGCCGGCGCCGCGGATGGTCACGCCGTCGGGGTTGATCGTGCCACCGACCTTGAACCGGCCGGCCGGGATCCACACGGTTCCACCAGAACCGCGGGCGCTGTCGATGGCTGACTGGATGGCGCCGGTCGAGTCGTTGGTGCCGCTTCCGTCGGCGCCGCGGTCGGTGATCGAGATCGAGCCACCAGGCTGACCGGCAGGACCGGCCACGTTCTCGAACTCGACGTCGTCGATCGTGTACGGCCCGGCGGTGTTCTCACCGTCGACCTGCAGCTTGATCTTGGCGCCGGCGTTGACGGTCTGACCGAGTTGCAGCCGCGCGTGGTCGTACAGCTTGTGGGTCCGCGACCCGACGATCCAGCCGGTGTCGACGTAGCTGTACTTCGAAGTCACCTGCAATTGCTGGCTGAGCTTCTGGCCGTTGACGTAGACCGACAAGGTGCCGGTACGGCCGTCCGGGATCGAGTAGGCGACGTTGATCGCGTTGGTGGTGCCGGGGGCGGTGAACTCGACGTACTGGCCGCCGTTGAGGGTGACCGCTTGGCGGTTGGAGGCCTCGGCGGCGAGGGTGCCCTGGCTGTAGCTCGGGCCGATCTTGCTGCCGTTGGTTGCCGAGCTCTCCGCTTCGAGGATGGTGAACGGGAGGGAGGCGCCGGCCGCCTGGATCGCGGCCGGGGCGGCTTGGGTTGCTTGGGCTGATTGGGCCGGGATCGCAGAGAGTCCTGCGCCGGCGACGACTGCACCGGCGGCGACTGCCATCACGGCCAGTCGGGTGGGTTTTGGGCGTGCAGGCATGAGTTGCGCCTTCCTTGGGGGCGGACCGGTCAGACCGGCCGGAGGGCAATGTGCGCCACACCTTAAGGAAGGAGCTAACGTTACGCAATAGTTCGACTACCTATTGCAAATTTCCGACACAGCTCAGCTTGGGGTTCCGCGGGCGGGTCAGCTGGGCGGGATCAGGATGCCGGGGCTGAGGATGTTGTTCGGGTCGAGGACGCGCTTGACCGCTTGCAGCGTCTCGACCGCGAGCGGGCCGATCTCGGCAGCGTAGGCGTCGCGGTGATCAGTGCCAACGGCGTGGTGATGGGTGATCGTGGCGCCCGCCTTGGCGATCGCGTCGTTGGCCGCGATCTTCGCCCGGCGCCACTGTGCGACCGGGTCGCCGGTCTGGGCGGAGATGACGGTGAAGTACAGCGAGGCGCCGGTCTCGTAGACATGCGATACGTGGCAGAGCACGATCGGCGGGGTGCCTTGGGCGGTCAGCTCGTTGACCAGCGCCTCGGTCACACCGGCTTTCAGCGCGGGGAGTGTCGACCAGAAGCCGGCCGTCTCGAGCGTCTCGACCAGCGCGCCTTCGTCGAGGAGGGGGTCGCGGAGATACGGGGCCCGGTACCGTCCTTGGCGCCAGGTGTCACCGGGTCCCTCACCGAGGTACGTGCCGCCGGCGGCCGTGAGGACCTCGGCGAGTTCGGCGCGGCGTACCGGCGTACGGGCGCCCTCGAAGCCGACGATCGCGAGCACTCCACCGGAGCCGCCGCCGAGCACGTTGGGGTCGGCCAGGTTGATCGCCGTCTCAGCCTCATCGGACAGCCGCAACACCGTCGGCACCGGCCCATCCTGAGCCACCCGGCGAATCGCGGTGAGCCCTTCGTCGAATGATGCGAACCGCCACCCCTCGAACGACCGCTCCGTCGGACGAGGCCGAACCCTCACCACGACGCTGGTGATAATCCCCAACGCCCCTTCCGACCCAAGAAAGAGCTGCCGAAGATCCGGCCCAGCCGCCGACATCGGCGCCCGCCCCAGCTCGATCGTCCCGCGCGGAGTAGCCACGGTCAGCCCCACGACCATCTGATCGAACCGCCCGTACCCCGCCGACGCCTGCCCACTTGACCGAGTCGCCGCATACCCACCGATACTCGCGCCTTCGTACGACTGCGGAAAGTGCCCCAGCGTGTACCCCCGCTCGGCAAGCAGAGCCTCAGCCGCCGTCCCCCTCACCCCAGCCTCGATGCGCGCCGTCCTGGACACCTCATCGATCTCCACCAGCTTGTCGAGCCGCCGTAAATCAACCGCCACAAACGCAGTCCCCTGCGGCGCCAACCCACCCACCACAGAAGTCCCACCCGCATACGGCACCACCGCGATGCCCTGCTCCGAGCAAACACCCAAGAGACGCTGCACCTCCTCATGCGACCCTGGGTAGACAACTGCGGCCGGCATGTCGGTCGTGTCACCCATGCGATGCCGCAGCAGATCAGGAGTCGAGTACCCCCTGGTGTGCGCCCACCGACTCTCGAAGTCAGTCAGCACATGCTCAGGCCCCAGCACGCCCACCAGCACTGCCAGCCCTTCCCCACCAAGCTCCCGCCCTCCACCCACCGCACCGGACCCGACGGCGGACACCGCCCCCTCGCCCGAAGCGCTGGCCGTGGTGGGTGAGACCGCCTCAGCCAGTGGCCCGCCGGCATCGCCCGCTCCACCAGGCCCGCCAGCCTTGCCCGCCCCCTCCGGTGCAGCCGAGCCGCTCTCTCCAACCGCGCCGTGCGGCGTCGGGCGGCGGACTCCTAGGTGTTTGAGTGCCTCGAGTGCTGCGGCGGGGAGTTCGACGGCTTGGGTGGGGTCGCCCCAGCGGCCGGGGGTGAGGTTGGCCACCGGGAGGTCGGACTCGGTCATGGTGGCTCCCCATCTGTGGTGTTCGGAGGTAGCGTCGCGGAGGGACTGCGGGCTCTTGCAGTCGGCGAAGTCGCTGATACACTCTGACGTGTGATGTCTCAGCGTAGCAGCGAATCGGATACCTCCTCCAGCTCCACCGGATCGTCGCGCCCGACGCCGGCGAACGCGATCGGCGAGGAGCGGATCCTGGACGCGGCGTACGAGCTGCTGCTCGCGATCGGCATGCGCCGGATGACGATGGCTGACATCGCCCGCCACGCGGAGGTCTCCCGCGCCACCCTGTACCGCCGCTGGCCGAACGTACAGGCGGTGGTCGCCGCCCTGATGACCCGCGAGTGGACGACAGCGCTCGTCTCCGCCTTCCAGCCCGACGCCGTCGACGGCCGCTCCCGCCTGGTCGAGGGCGTCGTCGAGGTGGTCGCCAAGACCCGCACCCACCCACTGATGCGCAAGATCATCGAGCTCGACCCGGAGTTCCTCACGCCGTACCTGCTGGAGCGACGCGGCAGCAGCACCGTCGCGCACCTCGCGCTGGTGAAGGCCGGCATCGAGTCCGGTCAGGCCGACGGTTCGATCCGCGACGGCGACTCCGACTGGCTGTCCCGGCAGATCATCCTGGTCTCGCTCGCCTCCGCGGTCTCCGGACCGGTGCTCGCCGAGCCGAAGGAGTACCCCGAGCTCAACGAGGAGCTGCGGGTGATGCTCACCAGGTATCTGACGCCATGATCGCGGTCGGCAACGCCAGCCTCAACGCGGCCCGGCGGACTCGCGAGCTCGAGTGGCTCGACACGACCGGCCGGGTCGATGTCCTCGTGATCGGTGGCGGCGTCACCGGCACCGGCGTCGCTCTCGACGCGGCCGCCCGCGGTCTCACCGTCGCGCTGGTCGAGAAGCACGACCTCGCCTTCGGTACCAGCCGCTGGAGCTCGAAGCTCGTCCACGGCGGCCTCCGCTACCTCGCCTCCGGACATGTCGGCATCGCCTACGAGAGCGCAGTCGAGCGCGGCATCCTGATGAAGACGACCGCACCTCATCTCGTCCATCCGGTGCCGCAGGTCGCACCCTGGTTTCCGGAGGCGCGTCTCGCCCAGGCGGCCTTGCTGCGCAGCGCATTCCTCGGCGGCGACGTACTCCGCACCTTCGCCCGCACCAGCGACGACTACCTGCCGCACTCCCGCCGGGTGAGTTCAGCCGAGGTACTGCGGTACGCGCCAACCGTCCGCCCGCAGGGTCTCCGCGGCGGCTTCCTCACCTGGGACGGCCAGCTCTATGACGACGCGCGACTCGTGGTCGCGATCGCGCGCACCGCAGCGTCGTACGGAGCCCGCATCATCACGCACTGCGCCGCCGAACAGGTGACCGGTCGGGGAGCGGTGCTGGTGGATCAGCTGTCCGGCCGGCGGATCGACCTCGACGCCGGCATCGTCGTCAACGCGACCGGTATCTGGGCCGATCAAGTTGCCTCGGGCATCAAACTGCGGCCGAGCCGGGGGACGCACCTGGTGCTGCCGCAATCCGCGTTCGGCGGGCTGTCCGCAGTACTGACCGTGCCGGTGCCGGGGGAGTTGCGGCGGGTCGTGATGGCGATCCCCGCACCTGATGGTCGCGTCTACGTCGGGCTGACGGATGAAGAGGCGCCTGGTCCGGTGAGCGATGTTCCACGTGCAACGGAGGCCGAGATCGACTTCCTGCTGTCGACGATCAGCACGGCTGTGCGGGTCCCACTGACGCGTGACGACCTGCTCGGCAGCTACGCGGGTCTTCGGCCGCTGCTCGACACCGGTCATCACAAGGGG
This sequence comes from Kribbella ginsengisoli, assembly GCF_039537185.1. Lineage (NCBI taxonomy): Bacteria > Bacillati > Actinomycetota > Actinomycetes > Propionibacteriales > Kribbellaceae > Kribbella > Kribbella ginsengisoli. The sequence continues at coordinate 98,180 of NZ_BAABAA010000006.1, forward strand.
CTGGACAAGACGGCGGACATCTCGCGGCGGCATGCGGTGATCACGAGTCCCGACGGGGTGGTGACGATCGTGGGCGGCAAGCTCACGACGTACCGGCGGATGGCGCAGGACACGCTCGACACTGCACTGGATCAATCTGGCGTCGAGGTGCGGCGGCCATGTCTGACACATCGGCTTCCGCTGGTGGGGGCCGCGAGCCGGGTGCAACTGGCGGCGGTGCGGGCGCCTGCGCGCTTCGTCGAGCGGTACGGCGTGGAGGCGACGGACGTGATCGCGGTCGAGCCGGGGCTGCTCGCGCCGATCGCGCCGGGGCTGGCGACGACGCACGCGGAGCTGCGTTTCGCAGTACGGCATGAAGGGGCACTCACCGAGGACGACCTGCTCGACCGGCGGACCCGGATCGGGTTGTCCGCGACAGATCGGGCGCTGGCGCTGCCGGCGGCTCGGGAGGCGTTCGCAGCGGTTTGAGGTTTGCCGCTTTTGGCCCTGTGGACAACTCCTCTGCGGTCCTGCGAGCGGGTTAACTTGTCTGTGGGGAGGTGAGGTCGGTGAGTCAGCCGTATCCGGGGCCGCCCGGCTATCACCCGGCGCCGTATCTGGGGATGTCGGTGCGGACGTACAAGCCACTACGGCAGATCACCGTGGTGTTTCTCGTCCTGATGGTGCTGACCACGCTCGTCGCCATCCTGCAGGCCGTGCTGATGTGGCGTTCGTACGACGAGGTGAAGCGGCTCGTGTATGGGCTGCTGTCCGAGGACGAGCTCGCTCGCGGGGTGGAATCGATCGGCAATGCCGGGCCGTTGCTCGACCTCATCAGCCTGCTGGTGCCGGCGACCGGCGTCTTCTTCGTGATCTGGCTGTGGAGGGCACGGGAGAACACAGAGGTGTTCGCGCCGTCCGGCGGTGTCACCTATCAAGGAGCGAAGCGGCTCGGCGACGGCGTGCATCGGCGCGAGCAGGGGTGGGTGATCGGCAGCTGGATCTGCCCGATCGTCCAGTTCTGGTATCCGCTGCAGGTGGTCGAGGACGTGATTCGCGCCAGCGAACCGCCGGGCCGGCCCGGTCAGGCGAAGTCGTCGCGGGGGTTGCTCTACGGCTGGTGGGCCGCGTGGACGACGTTCTGGCTGATCATCGTCGGCGGGAGTGGGTTCGCACTGGTCAGCTTCGTCGTCTGGGTGGTGCGGCTGGTCCATCGCAAGGAGCTCGCCGACGCGACCGGTGACTATGTGGACATCTACGACCTGCAGAGCTTCATGGTCCGGACCGCCCTCGGCGTGAATATCGCCTTCACCGTCGCCGCGGTCCTGCTCGCTGTCGCAGGGGTCGCGATCGTCCGGCTGATGTTCCGCACCAACGCCTGGCAGGACGAGCGGATGGCACCCCCGCTCACCGACACCCCGCCCGGCCCCCCGCAATACGCTCCCCGCCCACCAGACTTCCCGTCGTACGCGCCCTACCCGCCGTCGTCGCCGGCGCCGTATCCGCCGTCGTCCTCCACGCCCTACGCGCCATCGCCCCGGCAGCCCTGACCTTCACCTCCGCCGTAGCAGCCGGCAGAGGACGGCGGTTGCGTCGTCGTGGCGTTTGCCGCGGAAGGTGCCGGCGGGGGCATCGGCGTCGTAGCGTCTGACCTTGTCGATCAGGGTTTGGGGGCCCGCTGTCGCGAGGGTGTCGACCAGGTCTTCCCAGGGGTGGCCGTAGCGCTCGGAGTAGCGGGAGGCGCCGTCGGTGAGCAGGGCGATCAGCTCGATGGCTGTGCGTTCGGTAGTACCGGCGACTGCTTCGTACGCCGCTTTGGGTTCGGTGCTGGCGACCCAGAACCCACCCGGCTGATTGCGCAACCGGCGTACGGCCTCGAACGTGTACTCCGGCAGCAGGTCGACCCGGTTGTCGGCGACGACCGTCACCTGCCGATCGGGAGCGCGTAGCACGATCGGGGAGTCGGCCAGCACGAGATGCTCGACCTGCTCGTCACCCACCCGCACCATCGCGACGGTCGATGACGGACTCTCGGGGTTGGCCAGATCGCACGTGTCCGCATGCTCACCTCGCGCTGCCGTGATCGCGTCCGCGAGCAGATCGGCGAGCGGCGCCTCCGACCGCCCGAGCAGGGGGAGCGCCAACTGTGTCCCCAACCGAGCAACCAGCCAGGCCACCGAGTGCACACACCCCGACTCGATCCCCTTCGGAGCGGTCGCGCCATCCAGCACCACCACGAAGTCCGGCCCACTCACCACCAGATCCTCGTTCGGCCCCACCCGATCCGGCGCCGGCTCACAAACCGACCAGATATCCACAACCTCATTCTCGGGGGCGGGCGGTCCAGGTGTCGGTGAGGGACTGGTCCAGCGGGATCTTGCTGGACCAGCCGAGGTGTTTGCTGATCAAGCTGGTGTCGGCCTGCTGCCAGGCGACCGCATCGGCGGGGGAGCCCGCGTGGCCGGCATGCGCCTCACCCTCGACGATCTTCGTCCTGGTGCCGCTGACCTCGATCAGCTTGTTGATCGCGTCGCGCGCCAGCGTCGCCTTGCCGGAGCCGACGTTGAGTACCGGCGGCAGCTTGCCCTCCGCCGTCGCGACCGCCAGCACGGCCTCGGCGACATCCCGTACGTCGACATAGTCCCGCCACGCCTCGAGCGACCCGAGCTGGATCGTGTCGGTCGTACCGAGCTGTCGCAGTACCCGCCCGAACAGGGTGCTCGGCGGCGACCCCGGCCCGGTGATGTTGAAGGACCGCAACACGACGGCGTCGGCGCCGTTGCGCTGCGCACGGAGTACCAGCTCGGAACCGGCCAGCTTCGTGAACCCGTACGCCGCTCCCGGCCGGAGCTCCGTCTGCTCGCCCTGGCTCGTACCGCGCGGCGCACCGCCGTACTCCGCGGCCGAACCGATCTGGACGAAGCGCGCATTGCTCGCGTGCCCGTTCATCGAGGAGAGCAGCGACTGGACCGCGACGACGTTGCCGCGGGTGAGCTCGAGGACATCGCCATGGGTGGCGGCCGCGGCGTTGACGATCACCGTCGGCTTGTACGCACCGAGCTGGGTGTCCAGCGCATAGCAGTGCCCGCTGGCCAGGTCGAAGCGCCGATGCGGATCGCCGGTCGACCGCGTGAACCCGCGATGCTCGATCCCGCGCTCCGCCAGCAACCGGCAGATCGCGCTCCCCAGGAAGCCGCCGGCGCCGAACACCATCACTCGCTCTGATCCGCTCACATCGTCCATCCTCCTGGCTGGTCTGAACTTTGTCGGTGGTCCGAGGCAAACTGCTGGGAAACCAAGGGGAGTGTCATGGCAGAGCGCATGGGTGGCCGGTCGGCGCCCAAGACCGAATCGACCATCCGCGACTGGGACGACGCCGATCCGTCCGGGCAGACGTACAGCCGGGTGCTGTTCGTCGACTCGGACCTGACCGAGGTGAACAACCATCGCGGGGTGTTCGAGGAGTGCGTGTTCCGCGGGGTCCGGTTCAACGCGTCGGTGCACCATGAGGCGGCGTTCGTGAACTGCACCTTCGTCCGGTGCTCGTTCTTCGACAGCACCTTCACGAGGTGCAAGTTGATGGGCAGCATGTTCGACGACTGCACTTACAACCTGATGAAGGTCGAGGGCGGCGACTGGTCGTTCGTCGGCCTGCCCGGGGCGAACCTGACCGGCGTCGAGCTCAGCGGGACGAAGCTGCGCGAGGCCGATCTCACCGGTCTGCGAGCCGGCAAGTCGGTACTGCGGAACGTCGACCTGTCCGGCGCCTCGATGCAACGCGCCGACTTCACCGGCGCGGACCTGCGCGGATCCGACCTCTCGACGCTCGATCCACTCAGCGTCACGCTCAAGGACGCGATCGTCGACCTACCCCAGGCGATCGTCATCACCACCTCCCTCGGGTTGGAGGTGCGCCCCTGACCCGAGTGATCCACGCCACCTCCAGGGGCCGGCGCTGGTCGCAGCCTGTGGATATCTCCAGGGTTATGACCCGTCATCCCCCGGTTTACCCACAACCTGTGGATAACTATTCGACTCATCGCGCCCTGGCGACCGGTCGGGCCTTGGCCAGCGCGGGGGCCAGTTCGGCTCGGCGGTGGCGGGCTGCCGGGCGTCTGACCAGCATCGCGCTGTGCTCCACGACGTACCCCGGGTTCGTCAGGGTGATCGGGCGAGTGGCGGCCTGCAATGCGACCTGCAGACCGGCGGCCAGGCCGACGCCGGCGAAGGCGCCGAGGGTGTTCGCGATCAGGTCGTGCAGCTGACACGAGCGGCCGAGCGGCGGGATCAGCGCCTGGATCGCCTCAACGGCCGCGGACATCCCGATCCCTGCCGCGATCCCGTCCGCGGGCCGGCCGCTCGCCAGAGTCAGCAGCCCGGCGGCCGGGATGAACAGCAGAACATTGAGCAGCCCTTGCAGCGAGGTGAGCCCGCCGGTGGTGGTCAGGTGCGTCCCGCAGGTACCGATCCCGGGTAATCGGTGGCTGGTCGGGCTGAGCGTCGCCGCGAGGATCAGCGCGAAGGCGGCGGGCATCAGCAGCGCCGCGACCCGGGGGACGAGATCACCGGGCCGGCGCACCGACGAGATGGCGATCGGAATCGCCATCCCGGTCAGCACGACCCAGGTGTCCAGCAGGTGCGGAATACCGCGATAGGTCTCGAGCACGCGTCCGGAACCTCCGTAGTCGACCGGCCCACGCAGTCCCGGTAGGTATCCGCGCGATCACGTCGTCAGTGGTTTTCCCGATGTCTCTTCCTCCACAGAGACTCCGGCGTCCACTCCATCGACCGCTAGGTCACCCAGAACATCTGCACGCACCCGCAAACAAACAGTGAGTATCCCGTGACAATCCGTACACGAACTGTCACGCCACCTCTCTATCGATTGCACCAGGCAACCAAATTAGTAGCCTGAGGCAACGGATTCGGCCGGGCCGGCGCGGCGGTCAGGCCAGGGCGAGGAAGAGCTTCTCCATCTTGGCGACGTCGACATCGCTGTCCTCGTCGGTGAGGCAGTGCTGCAGACCGGTCGCGACGACGGCGAACCCGGCACGCGCGAGCGCCTTGTTCACGGCGGCGAGCTGGGTGAGGACCGACTCGCAGTCCGCCCCCTCCTCCATCATCCGGATCACACTGCCGAGGTGCCCGTGGGCGCGCTTCATCCGGGTGATGATCGGCTTGATGTCGGTCGGGTCGAGTTCCATCAGTTTCCTTCTGTCTCATCGAGGGCGGCCGAGGCCGCGGTCAGGCCTTCGCGCGCGTCGGCGGCGATCGGGCCGAGCGGCTCACCGGCGACTTCCTTCTCAGCTGGTCTTCCGGTCAAACAGTATATCCCCCCGGGGGGATGTGTTATGTTGATTTATATCCCCCCGGGGGGATGCTGTTAGAGCACTGCAGTCTGAGGAAGGAACCGCTGATGCGGGAGATCGACACCGCCCGGCTCGCCGCCGCGCTGGACTCCGGCGCCACTGTCGTGGACGTCCGGGAGCCCCGTGAGTTCGCCGGCGGCCACATCCCCGGCGCGATCAACATTCCGATGGGCCGGCTGACCGGCCGCCTCGACGAGCTCGACCGCTCGGCACCGGTCTACGTCGTCTGCGCCACCGGCAACCGCTCGTCGGCGATGACCGACGTATTGGTCGCGGCCGGTTTCGACGCCCACAACGTCGCCGGCGGCACGTCCGCCTGGACCCGGTCCGGGCGAGAGACCTACAAGTGAGGCCACGATGACAGAGCCCAGCACACGCATCGCAACACCCGGCCACGCCGGCGCCGGCCTGACCATTCGCGTCATCGACACCCCCTCGCTGGGTGATCGCAGTTATCTCGTCCACGACGGTGAGGTGGCCTTCGTCATCGACCCGCAGCGCGACCTCGACCGGGTCCTGGAGCTCGTCCAGGCCGAGAAGGTCCGGCTGACTCACGTCTTCGAGACGCATATCCACAACGACTACGTCACCGGCGGCCTCGCGCTGGCCCAGGCGACCGGGGCGGAGTACCTGGTCAACGCCGACGACAAGGTCTCCTTCGATCGCACCCCGATCCACGACGGCGACGTCGTCGGGATCGGCGACCGGATGCGGGTGCGCGTCATCCACACCCCTGGCCACACCTTCACCCACCTGTCGTACGCGCTGACCGACGTCGACGAGCCGGTCGCGGTCTTCACCGGCGGATCCCTGCTGTACGGCGCGACCGGGCGGCCCGATCTGCTCGGCCCCGACCACACCGACGCTCTGGTGCGCCACCAGCACGCCTCCGCGCACAAGCTCGCGGACACCGTGCCCGACGGCACCGAGGTCTACCCGACCCACGGATTCGGGTCCTTCTGCTCCGCGACCCAGTCCGAGGCAACGTCGTCGACGATCGGGCAGGAGAAGCGAGCCAATCCGGTGCTGACCCAGGACGAGGAGAGCTACGTCCGTGACCTGCTCGCCGGACTGAACGCCTGGCCCGCGTACTACGTGCACATGGCCCCCGCCAACTCGGCCGGGCCGAGTGCGCCCGACCTGACCTTGCCCGAGAGGGCCGACGCCACCGAGCTACGCCGCCGCATCGAGGCCGGCGAGTGGGTCGTCGATCTGCGCAACCGCACCGCGTTCGCGGCCGGCCACGCTCCCGGCACCCTCAACTTCGGTCTCGACGGCGCGTTCTCGACGTACGTCGGCTGGCTCATCGACTGGGGTACGCCGGTGACGCTGCTGGGCCGCACGGCCGAGGATGTCGCGCAGGCGCAGCGCGAGCTCGTCCGGATCGGGATCGACCGCCCCGCGGCGCACGCCACCGGAGGGCCGGAGAACTGGAGTACCGGCGCTCCCGTGTCCTTCCCGACCGCTTCTTTCGCCGATCTCGCGCAGGTTCTCCACCATCGCGAGGTGGTCGTCCTGGACGTCCGCCGCACCGACGAGCACGAGTCGGCCCGGATCCGCGACGCGGTGAACATCCCGATCCACGAGCTGCCGCGACGGCTGGCCGAGGTGCCGCTCGGTGAGATCTGGGTGCATTGCGCGGCCGGTTACCGCGCCTCGATCGCCGCGTCCTTCCTGGACGCAGCCGGCCGCAGACCGGTCGCTGTCGACGACGAGTTCGAGAACGCCGCGAAGACCGGGCTCGACGTCGTCGGACCGCAGGCATGACCGAGCAGTGACGATCCTTCTCGCCATCGTCGCCGGTGCGCTGATCGGGCTCAGCCTGGGCGCGCTCGGTGGCGGCGGCTCGATTCTCGCCGTACCGGTGCTGGTGTACCTGCTCGGCCAGTCCGCCGTCCAGGCCACCGCCGGCTCTCTGGTCGTGGTCGGCGTCACCTCGCTCATCGGCGCGATCGCCGCCTATCGCTCAGGCAACGTCCTGCCAGGACGCGGCATCGCCTTCGGACTCGTGGCGATCGGCGGCGCGGTGCTCGGCGCTCAGGCCTCGACCCGGGTCCCACCGGCGGTACTGATGGCCTGCTTCGCCGTTCTCATGCTCGTCGTCGGCGGTCTGATGACGTGGCGTCAACTGCGCCATGCCCGCAACCCCCGGCTCGTGAGCCCACCGGCCCTCGATGATCCGATCATCACCTTCACCCCCACCTTTGCCTGCGCCTGTCCGAGAGCGCTCAAAGTCCTCGTCACCGCCACGGCGGTCGGGTTGCTGACCGGGTTCCTCGGTGTCGGCGGCGGCTTCCTCGTCGTACCGGCGCTCCTGCTCGCTCTCGGTCTGCCGATCCGGTACGCGGCCGGGACCTCCCTGGTCGTCATCACCATCACCAGTGCCGCGGCCCTGACTGCCCGCGCCGGATCCGGCACCAGCCCCGACTGGGGAGTCGTGCTCATGCTCACCGCAGTCGCGGCCACCGCGGCCGTCGTCGGCGCTCGCCTGACCGCGAGGGTCGGCACTGCCCGCTTGTCCGCAGCCTTTACCGTGCTCGTCCTCGTCGTCGCGATCTACACCGCGACCCGGGCGATCCCCGCCCTCGTCTGATCTCAACCGCCGATTCCAGGCCCAGCAAAAGGAGTACCAACCATGTGCCGACCCGTCACCTGCAAGACCTGCGCCAAGACCACCTGGGCAGGCTGCGGCCAGCACATCGCCCAGGTCAAAGCGATCGTCCCCTCCGACCAGGGGTGCCCCGGCCACCCCAAGTCCGAGCGCCAAGGCGGCTGGTTCTCCCGGCTCTTCGGCCGCTGACACACGGCCGGGACGAACAGCCGACCTGGCTGATCCGTCGGAGCCGGTCCTCGCGGCTCCGACGGCCGTCACGGCAACTTCACGAACGGCGACGCGGTTCCTTCATACCGCGGAGGTCCACTGAAGGTGTGGATACCTGAGGAGGCCGCGAACATGAGTACCTGGCGCAAGATGATCCTCGCTACCACGAGCGCAGTCGTGATCCTGTTCGGTGGTGGTCTCGCCGCGATCGCGGTGGGGCGGTCGCCGACCGCCGACGTCGGCGTACCAACCGTCACACCGCAACAACAGCAGGATCTGCGCTTCACCCGCGACGAGGAGCGGATGGCCCTCGATCTCTACCGGCTGCTCGCCGATCGGTACGAAGCGGTGCCGATCTTCGAGACCATCAGCCGCAGCGAGCAGCGGCATTTCGATGCGGTCGGCAACGTCCTCGTTCGGTACGACGTCCAGGACCCGTCAGCCGGCAAGGCCGCCGGCGTCTACACCGACGCGACGATCCAGAGACTGTACGACGGCTGGAAGGCCCAGGGCCTGAAGTCCTCCGACGAGGCGCTGAAGGCCGCGATCGCCCTCGAGACGCGGGACATCGCGGACCTGGAGCGGCTGGCCGCCAAGGACAACCCAGCCGACGTCGAATGGCTCTACACGCATCTGCTGGCCGCCTCCAGACACCATCTGTCCGCCTTCACCGCAGTGTCCGAAGGTGACGTGTCAGGGACCGGATGTCCGCGGATGGGCACCATGTGGGACCTCGACGACCGAGGCCGGGGCACCGATGACGGGTCCGGTTTCGGCGATCACGGGCGGCGGAACGGATCAGGGCCGATGGGTCACGGAGGAATGTTCCGGTAACGATTCATCCGGCCGGGCTGCGGTCGCGGGCAGTGTCACCGTGAAGGTCGCTCCCGCACCGAGCCCAGGTGAGGAAGCCGTGATGTCACCGCCGTGAGCCCGGGCGATTCCGCGCGCGATGGTCAGCCCGATCCCAGAACCAGGACCGCCCCCGTGGTCACCAGAGCGGTTCGGTACCCGGTAGAACCGCTCGAAGACACGCTCCAAGTCGTCGCGCGCCAAACCCTCGCCGTCGTCGATCACCCAGACCTTGGCCAGGCCGTCCTGCTGTCCTGTGCGAACCTCGACGGTGCCGCCTGACCGGGCCGCCCGCAACGCGTTGCCCAGCAGGTTCGTCACCACCTGCGCCAGGCGGTCCGGATCGCCCCAGACGCGGACCCGATCCGGATCGCCGGTCACGACGAGCCGGACGCAGGCTTCGTCGAACTGCGGGCGCAAGTGCTCGGCGGATTGCTCCACCAGCGCCGAGAGATCGACCGCCCGGGCCCGTAGATCCAGCAGCTTCTCCTCCGCTCGCGACAGTGTGCTCAGGTCGTCGGTGAGCCGCCGCAGGCGATGCAGTTCGGTCATCACCGGCTGCAGCGTCTCCACGGTCAGTGGAAACACCCCGTCGACCATGCCCTCGACGTACCCGTCGACGACCGTCAGCGGAGTACGGAGTTCGTGCGCGACGTCGGAGATCAACCGAACCCGGCGTCCCTCGGTGTCCGCGAGCCGTCCCGCCAGGTCGTTCACGTCCTGGACGAGGTCGGCGAGCTCGGCCTCCCTGGGTAGCGCCACCTGTTCGTCGTAGTGACCGTCCGCCAGCCGCCGGGTGGCCGCCCGGACCGCCCGCAACGGGCTGAGCAACCGGCGTGCGGCCAGGGCGGCAGCCGCTCCCGCGACCACCGCGCTGAGCACCAGGCCGGCCACCAGCGACCTGTTCACGGCCGACACGAACGTCGCCCGGAGCTCACCCGGCTGCCCGCCGGCGCGACCCATCATTCTCATGCCGGAATCGAAGAACGCCGGCGCCAGCAGACGGACCACGGCGTACGTCGACACCGCACCGATGACCGCGACCGCCAGGTGCGAGACGAACAAGCGGACCGACAGCCGGTTCATACCGGACCCGGAAGGAACTTGTAGCCGATCCCGCGGACCGTGCCGATGATGCCCGGCCGGGCCGCGTCGTCGTGCAACTGCTGACGCAGGTTGCGGATGTGCACATCGACCACCCGCTCGTCGCCGTAGAAGTCGTACCCCCATACCCGTTCAAGCAGTTGGCGACGGGAGAACACGCGGCCGGGTGATTCCGCGAGTGCGACGAGCAGATCGAATTCGAGTGTGGTCAGCTGGACCGGTTGATCCTGGACCGTCACCTCACGACGGGCCAGATCCACGGTGAGCCCAGGGAAGACGTGCCGGTCCTCGTCCGCAGCGGTCCGGCTCCGCCGAAGTACGGTCTTCACCCGAGCCGTGACCTCACGCGGGCTGAACGGCTTCGTGATGTAGTCGTCGGCACCCAGGCCGAGACCGACCAGCTTGTCGACCTCCTCGGTCCGGGCGGTGACGAGCAAAACGAACACCTGGCTGAACGTCCGGATCCGGCGAAGTACCTCCAGACCGTCCAGGTCGGGCAGCATGACGTCCAGCAGGACCACGGCAGGCTCTCGGTGGCGTACACAATGCACGGCGTCGGTGCCAGTGGCAGCCTCGACGACCCGGAAGCCCTCGGCCTCCAGGTAGCCCCGCAGCACCCGGCGGATCTCCGGCTCGTCGTCGACGACGAGCACCTCGCGCATCCGGTCCTCCTTCTACTGCCTCGTGACGGTTCGCCGTGGACGAAACACCGGGACGCCCACACGCGTTCAGTGGACAGCCGATGCGGGACGCCGCCACAGAGTCTTAGGACCTGTACCGATCGGACCCGCGGTCCGCCGGTCGGGCGACACCGGTACGTGGGGACCTCTGGCCCTCCGTGCCGGGTCGCACGACTCTCTTGACGTGGGCACCCGGCCGGTAGACCCGAACTAGGGGATGCCGACCGAGGAGGCTGCAATGCGCAAGAAGGTAGTGGTCCTGGGCGCCAACTTCGCAGGGATGACCGCAGCGCTGGCCGTCCGCCACGAGTTGCACGGAGACGTAGACGTGAGAGTGGTCTCGGCCAGCGACCACTTCCTCTTCAATCCCAGCCTGATCTGGCTGCCGTTCGGCAAGCGGGACAGCAACGACATCACCTTCCTGGTGGAGCCGACCCTGTACCACCGCGGCATCGAGTTCATCCACGCGGCGGCCACCAAGCTGGACCCGGTCGCGAAGAAGGTCACCACCGACGACGGCCGGGAGCTGCGCTACGACTACCTCGTCATCGCAACGGGGTACCGCAACAAGAACGACGTCGTTCCCGGATTCAGGGAGAACGCCAACACGATCACCACGCTCCCTGCCGCCGAGCGGACGGCCGTCGCCTGGCGCCGGTTCCTGGATCACCCCGGTGACATCGTCGTCGCCGCGTCCCAGGGAGCGGGCTGCTTCGGCGCCGCGTACGAGTTCCTGTTCAACACGGCTCACCAGCTGCGCAAGGCCGGGCTGCACAAGCAGGTCAAGCTCACCTATGTGACCTCGGAACCCTTCCTCGGCCATTTCGGCATCGGTGGCCTGCCACACGGCGAGAAGCTGCTGGGGACGTTCCTCAAGAAGGAGGGCATCGACGCCCGCGTCTCGGTGGGTATCGACCACATCGACCAGGGCGCGATGGTGCTGGCCGACGGCGAGAAGCTGCCCTTCCGGTTCAGCATGGTCGTCCCGCCGTTCCTCGGGCAGCGATACCTGAGCGCGGCCAACGGACTGGCCGACGAGAAGGGCTTCGTCGCGGTCAGGGACACCTACCAGACCGAGAAGTACGACGACATCTACGCGGTCGGCGTGGCCGCGGCGGTCGAGGCGCCCTGGCACACGCCGACCCCCGTCGGTGTCCCGAAGACCGGCTTCCCGACCGAGACGATGGCCCACATCGCCGCCGCCAACATCGCCGCCCAGATCCGGGGCGAGCAGCCGGCCCACGAGAAGGCCTTCGGTGACATCCGGGCCGTCTGCGTGCTGGACGCGGGCAACAACGGCGTCGTCATCCTGGCCGACAAGATGCTGCCGCCGCGCAAGCACGGCGTCCTGATCCCCGGGCCGCAGGCCCACCTGATGAAGCTCGGCTTCGAGAAGTACTTCCTCTGGAAGATGCAACACGGCTACGTACAGCTGCCCTGACGTCGATCCGTGACGGATGACGAGTCCGGTGGCGAGTTGCCGAGACTGTGGAGGTAGACGATGACTGATGTCGAAACGGCCGTTCACCGGGCCGGCACGTTGCCTGGGTGGTCCTCCGTGCTGGCGGTGGTCGCCCATCCCGATGACGAGGCGTTCGGACTGGGCGCGATCCTCGACGGCTTCGGCCGCGCCGGCGCCCGGGTCTCCGTCCTGTGCCTGACCCACGGAACGGCCCCGAAACTGGGCGCATCGGGAGACCTCCGTGCACTGCGGACTGCCGAACTGCAGCTCGCGGCCAAAGCTCTCGGGGTCGACTCGGCGGTACTGCTCGACCATCCCGACGGCGGGCTGGGCGGGGTGGAGATGATGACGCTGGCAGGCGACGTACTCGCCCGGCTCGAGGCGTCACCAGCGGATGGCCTGGTCGTCTTCGACCCGTCCGGCGTCAGCGGACATCCCGACCACGTGGCCGCCACCGCCGCCGCGCTGGCCGCCGCGCGGCGTGCCGATCTACCTGTCCTCGGATGGACGGTGCCCGGCACGGTGGCCCAGCACCTCAATGAGGAGTTCGGTATCGGCTTCACCGGACACGAACCCGCCGAGATAGATCTGGTGCTTCGTGTCGACCGGCACCGGCAGCGCATGGCGAGCCTTGCCTACGCGTCCCAAGCCGTGCCGACAGGCATCCTGTGGCGTCGCCTCGACCTGCTCGGCGACCATGAGCACCTCCGCTGGCTACGACGCCGGCACGGCACCGCGGTCGCGACGGACGACGCCCCGTCCGTGCTCAAGGTCCACCACCGAACCGGCGACAGATTCGAGATCCATGTCCGGGACCACGTGCTGTCGGTCGACCAACCAGTCGGCGCCGGCGGCGAGGACACCGCCCCGACGCCGACCGAGCTCTTCGTCGCGTCGCTGGCCACGTGCGTCGCCTTCTACGCCCGCCGCTATCTGCACCGGCACCAGCTCGATACCACCGGCCTGGCCGTCGACGCATCCTTCCGGCTCGCGACCAAGCCCGCCCGGGTCGACCGCATCAGCCTCACCATCCGGCTGGCCACGGACCTTCCGCCCGCTCGGCGCGACGCGCTCCTGGCCGTCGCGCGCAAGTGCACGGTTCACAATTCGATCGTCACTCCGCCCGACATCTCGGTCGACCTCTCCGACGGCTGATTCGCGCACCCGGCAACGCGCCGACTCCGGCTGGTGGTCGCGTTGCCGGGCCGCTTACCTCTTGCCCCACACCTGTTGCGCCTCCACACTTCAACTCCACATCGATCCAGCGCTCGGAGGCATCGAAATCATCACCCGGCTGGAGATGACGTCCCCGGATCAACTCGTTCCGGGGGAGTTGTCGGACGTGTCTGTCGAGTTGATCGAAGTGGGGCCTGACGAGGCCGCTGTTGTTCGGTCGACCTATGTGCGGATCTGGGAGCCGTTGAAGGCGCACGGGCGGCTGGAGTGGAGCGACGACGAATGGAGCGCCGAGCTGTCCCACCCCGCGATCCGGAGCTGGCTTGCCCGGGTGCAGGGGGAGACGGCGGGCCTCCTGGAGTTGGAGGTCAGCGTCGACGGCGAGGTCGGCATTGTGGTGTTCGGGCTCGTTCCGGCGTACCAGGGGAGAGGGCTCGGGGCCGCGTTCCTGACCCGGGCGACGGAGCTGGCGTGGCAGCTCGGGCGGCCGACCAAGCGGGTCTGGCTGCAGACCTCCTCCGACGATCACGCCCACGCGCTCGGCAACTATAAGAGCCGTGGCTTCCAGGTCTTCTCGGCTGAGTCTCAGTAGCGGACGTCGCTCTGCAGGAGTGGCGGGTAGACCGTCGACTGCACCCCGTCGACCGTGGCGCCGGCGAACTGGAGCATCGCGCGCGGCGCTCCGTGCATCGGCGCGGGGTAGTTGAGAGTCGGGGCGGAGAGCTCGTCCAGGGTGTTCAGCTGTTCGGGGGTCAAGGTCACTGCGAGGGCGGCGAGGTTGTTCTCCAGGTGCTCGACGCGGCGCGCTCCGATGATCGGTACGACGGTGCCTTGGCGGGCACGCAACCAGGCCAGCGCGACGGCTGCCGAGGTGGTTCCGAGTTCGTCGGCGATCGCGGCGACGGCGTCGATGACGACGTACTGGGCTTCGGTGGGGCTGCCGACGTACGCAGTACGGGCTGAGTCGGTGACCTCGGTACCGCGGCGGTACTTGCCGGAGAGGAAACCGTGGCTCAGCGGGCTGTACGGCGTCAGCGCGATGCCCTGGTCGAGCGCGAACGGCGCGACCTCGCCCTCGACCGTGCGGGCCAGCAGCGAGTACTCGACTTGGAGCACGATCAACGGCGTCCAGTTCTTGAGCAGAGCCGTCGTCTGCGCCTGGGCGGTGAACCAGGCAGGCGTGTTGGAGAAGCCGATGTAGCGGATCTTGCCGGCCCGGACGAGGTCGTCGAGCGTGCTCAGCGTCTCCTCGATCGGGGTGTGGCGATCCCAGTTGTGCAGGTAGTACACGTCCAGGTAGTCGGTCTGCAGGCGGCGCAGCGTCTGGTCGAGCTGCGCGCGGATCGACGTCCGGCCGGCGCCGCCGCCGTTCGGGTCGCCGGGGAACATGTTGCCGAAGAACTTCGAGGCCAGTACGACGTGCTCGCGGCGACCCGGCTGGGCGGCGAAGTAGTCGCCGAGGATCTTCTCCGAGTGGCCGTTGGTGTAGAAGTTCGCCGTGTCGATGAAGTTGCCGCCGAGGTCGAGGTAGGTCGCGAGGATCTTCTCGGACTCCTCGACGGTGGTGCCAGCGCCGCCCGGATCCTCGCCGAACGTCATCGCGCCGAGGGCGAACGGGCTGACGCGGAGGCCCGAACGGCCGAGGGTTACATAGTGGTCGAGTTGCATGATCATGCTCCTAGTTGCTTCGAAGGTGACCTCTCTATCGAAGCGCTCAGCGGCTGGATGTCGGTAGACCGTTCCTCGCTGGCTATTGCCTAATCCGATCGGCGGCGTCCGGATCAGGCTTTCAGATGCTTTGATGGGATCGTGGCTGACCCAGACCTGCTCCTCGCCGAGATCCGCGATCGCATCAGCGTTCATACGACGCCGGACATGCGCACCCCGATCGACGGCCTGCTGCTGGCCAGGATGGAGTCGTCGGACCCGGAGTACTCGCTCACCGAACCGCTCCTGGTGGTGATGGCTCAGGGCGCCAAGCAACTCCTGCTGGGCGACAAGGTCTACGAGTACCGCGCGGGCGACGTCCTCATCGTCACCGCCGACCTCCCCGTCACCGGCCACTTCATCGAGGCCTCACCAGATCAGCCCTCACTAGGCCTCGGCCTGGTACTACGCCCCGCCACCATCGCCCCACTCCTCCTGGAGTCAGCAAGACCCGGTACTACGTCCAGCGGCCCCGCCATGGCCACAGGCCCCGCCTCGCCGGAGCTCCTCGATGCAGCAGCCCGCCTGCTCCGCCTACTCGACTCCCCGGCCGACATCCCGGTCCTGGCCCCGATGATCGAGCGCGAGATCCTCTGGCGTCTACTGACCGGCCCGTACGCCGACGTGATCCGCCAGATCGGCCTGGCCGACAGCAGCCTCACCCACATCAGCCGGGCCATCCGCTGGATCCGCGACAACTACGCCGAACCCATGCGCATCGCCGACCTGGCCAGCCTGGCCGGCATGAGCCCAGCCGCCTTCCATCGCCACTTCCGCGCCATCACCGCGCTGAGCCCGCTCCAGTTCCAGAAGCGCATCCGCCTCCAGGAAGCCCGCTCCCTGCTCGCCTCCCACCCCAGCGACATCGCCGGCATCGGCCACCTGGTCGGCTACGACAGCCCCTCTCAGTTCAACCGCGAATACCGCCGCCTCTTCGGCACCCCACCAGGCCAAGACGCAGCCCGCCTCCGCACAACCACCCCCCACCTGCCCTAAACCACGGTCCCTTGGTGATAGACCGCCTGCCACCCACCCTCGCTTCTGCGCCAGACGCTCGCCCGCCGAGTCACGCGCGCTCCCTGGCGAAGCCGGTACGTCAGCAAGTACGTGCCCGCCGCAAGCTCACGGCACTCGAACTCGTCGGTCTCCCACTCATCCGGCGCGCCCTCGGCGTACCGGCGCTCCAGCACGCTCCAGATGAATTCCCGGTCGTACCGCTGTCCCGATGCGCCGATCTCCCAGTAGTCGTCCACGGTCTGCGCCTCGAAGTCAGCTCTGGTCGTGCCCAGCTCGAGTCGGTGGAAGATCGGCTCCCGCGCGCTCAGCTCGGCCAGCACCTGCGGGTTCTCGTCGCTCATGTCCCGAACCTTTCCAGTTCGGTGGAGCCGCTGCGGCGCTAGGGTTTCCGGGCGGGTTGGGTGTCACGGCGAAAGTTTCTGGAGAGCGGTGTCGATCGCTGGGTCGGCCGTTCGACCTGGGGGTGCGAGGGCCGAGAGGCGGCCCCGCTGGACAGGGAGCAGACGATGTCGAAGTACATGCTGATCATGCGGGGTACCGACGAGTCGAACGCGGCCATGATGGCCGACATCGAAGAGCTGATGACGACGACTCGCCAGTTCATCGAGGACCTGGAGAAGGCCGGCGTACTGCTCGCGGCCGAAGGGCTCGACGTTCCGGAAGAGAGCGTCGTGGTCGACTTCAGCGGCGAGACCCCAGTGGTCACGGACGGGCCGTACGGCGAGACCAAGGAGCTGTTCGGCGGCTATTTCCTGCTCGATGTCGCCTCGAAGGAGGAAGCGGTCGAGTGGGCCAGGCGGGTGCCGGCGGCCACCGGCAGCAAGATCGAGGTCCGGCGAGTGGCCGGGGACGACGAGCTGCCCCCGGGCCTCGAGGAGTCCGTCGACGCCGGGAGCGACCGGAACTGATGGATCCTGCCGAGGTCGGGGCCGTCTGGCGGATCGAGTCGGCGCGGATCGTTGCCGCGCTGACCCGGTTCACCGGCGATTTCGGGCTGGCCGAGGATGCCGCCCAGGAGGCGGTGGCCGAGGCGCTGGTGTCGTGGCCGCTGAACCCGCCGGCCAGTCCGGCCGGCTGGTTGATGGCCACGGCCCGGCGCCGGGCGATCGACGCGATCCGCCGCCGGGCCGCCCTCAAGGACCGCTACGCCCAACTGGTGCCCGCCCCGGTGATCGAGGAAGAGATCGACCCCGACCGGATCGACGACGACATCCTGTCGCTGATGTTCATCAGCTGCCATCCGGTACTTTCGCCAGAAGCTCGCGTGGCGTTGACCCTCCGGGTGGTCGGCGGCCTGACCACCGAGCAGATCGCCCGCGCCTTCCTCGTCTCGGTCCCTACTGTGCAAGCCCGGATCACCAGGGCGAAGAAGACGATCGCCGCGGCCGGCGTGCCCTTCGAGTTGCCGCCCGCCGATGAGCGCCGCGAACGGTTGGGTGGTGTCCTCAGCGCCATCTACCTGATCTTCACCGAAGGCTCGACGGCCACGTCCGGCGATCAATTGGTTCGCCGCGACGTCGCGTACGAGGCAATCCGCCTGGCCCGCACCCTGGCCGCCCTACAACCTGACGAGCCGGAAGTACACGGCCTGCTAGCCCTCTGCGAACTAACTGCCGCCCGCTTCCCAGCCCGAACCGCCGACGACGGTTCCCCCATCCTCCTCGAGGACCAGGACCGCAGACGCTGGGACCTCTCCGCGGTACGCCGAGGCCTGGCCGCCCTCGCCAAGGCATCACCCCGCGGCCTGGGCCCGTACGGCCTGCAAGCCGCCATCGCCGCTACCCACGCCTCAGCCCCCTCGGTAGAAGCCACCGACTGGGACCGAATAGTCGTCCTCTACGAAGCCCTAGGCCGAGTCGCCCCCTCCCCGATAGTCGACCTCAACCGAGCTGTAGCCGTAGCCATGGCCTCAGGCCCAGCTGTAGCCCTCCCGATGGTCGACGCGCTGGCGGCTTCGAACCGCCTCCCCGGCTCCCACCTCCTCCCCACCGTCCGAGGCGAACTACTGACCCGCCTAGGCCGCCACTCCGAAGCCCGCACCGAACTAGAACTAGCCGCCCGCCTCTGCACCAACCCCCAAGAACGCTCAGTACTCCTCCGCAAGGCCGCCGCCCTCTGATCCTCGAAGAGGACTACTGTCCCGCCATGAACTGGCCCGCAGGACGCAAGGGAAGAGTCTTCGCCGCAACCTACGTAGTCGCCTTCGCAGCCATGGTCGTCGGCATCGCCTACACCCTCTACAACCAAGCAACCAACGCCAGCACCCCGCACTTCATCACCAGCACCTGCCTCCTCCTAGGCGGCCAACTACTGATCAACCTGCTGGCCTTCACCCTCAGAACTAAAACCCCTCCCACTCAAGGCAAGGGCCGCCCAAGTAGCTACCAACTCCTATGGCGCCGACTAGCCCTCGGCCGAG
This sequence comes from Kribbella ginsengisoli, assembly GCF_039537185.1. NCBI lineage: Bacteria > Bacillati > Actinomycetota > Actinomycetes > Propionibacteriales > Kribbellaceae > Kribbella > Kribbella ginsengisoli. Next base: position 116,766 of record NZ_BAABAA010000006.1, read on the forward strand.
AACTCCCCTCAGCCACCCGAGCCATACGCAGCGGACGATGATGACGGCGGGCGCGTGGGCTTCGGCGTACAAAGCAGAAAGCCGGTTCCGATGAGGAACCGGCTTGGGGTGGAGACGAGGGGACTCGAACCCCTAACCCCTGCCTTGCAAAGGCAGTGCTCTGCCAGTTGAGCTACGCCCCCGTGGGGGTGAGAATCAGCGGCCCGGGGTGACCGGGTCGACGGCCTCGGCCCAGAGGTCCTGCTCGGCGCGGGCCTGCTGGGTCTTCTTGTAGACGAAGTATCCACCGACGCTGGCCAGTAGTACCACCAGAATCTTCTTCAGCACCGGGGATTCTCCTTGGATCGATGTCGATCAGGGTGGGCCTAACAGGATTTGAACCTGTGACCTCTGCCTTATCAGGGCAGCGCTCTAACCAACTGAGCTATAGGCCCGCGAACTGCGGGTTACGAACCTGGGAGAGATTACCGCACCGGATGCCTGGCTCCCAAATTGGATTCGGCCGAGCGCGATCAGCACCCGGCCGAATCCAGAAGTCAGGTCTCAGTCCTCCGACGCGAGCGTCACCTCGAGGCCGCCCAACAGGGTGGCCGCGATGTTGTAGAGGAACGATCCGAGGGTCGCCAGCGCCGTGATGATCAGCACATCGGCGCAGGCCAGCAGGGTGGTGAAACCCATCACCTTGCCGGTGTTGATGTAGTCCTCGATCTGGAACGGGTCGGCGCCTTCCTGGTTGCCCAGGACCTCGCGGACCGTGTTGTTGATGTTGTCGAACACACCGGCCGCGCCGATCGCCGACCAGATGATGAAGACGGCCACCCAGGTGACGATGCCGAACGCGATCGAGAGCAGGAACGCGGTCTTCATCACCGACCACGGGTCGAGCCGGGTCAGCCGCAGCCGCGCCTTCCGGGTCTGCGGCCGGCCCGAGGGCTTCGGCGCGGCCTCGACGGCCGGCGTGAAGTCCTCGCGCTGCTCGATCTTCGCCTTCGGCTCCGCGGTCTGCGTCCCCAGCGCCCCAGAGGTCACCGAGGTCGCGGAGTCCTTCAGCGCGCTGGCCCGGCCGAGCACTGCCTGCTTGGCCGCGTTCAGCTTGTCGCTGAAGCTCTCCGTCGGAGTATGCGTGGGCGTCGCCAGCTTCCCGGTCTGCCCGTACGCCGATACGCCCCCATCACCCACCTTGCCACCGCTCGGCAGCCGCGGCTCCGGCCGTCCAGGCGTACTCGGGTTGGCCGGGAACGGCGTAGCCGCCGGCCGACCCGACACGGCACCCGGCCGCGCACTCCCAGCAGTCCCCGCGCTCGCCGGCGTTGCGGCCGGCCTCACCGGTGGCTGCTGCGGCGGCCGTGACGGCGTACCGGTCGAGCCTGCGCTCGAGGGGGTCGCCGCCGGCCCACCCGGACGCGGCTGACGCGCATCGCCGGGCCGCTGGCCGTTCGCAGTACCGGATCTGGTCTGGCCGTTGCCGTTCGAACTGCTACGACCGTTGGAGGCCGGAGTGGCAGGTGGGGTGGACTGTCCCTTCCCGGCGCCGTTCTGCGGTCGCTGGGGATTGGGGCTGTCCGCTCCATCAGGCCAGGTCGGCCTCGCGCGGTTGGTCATCAGGTACCCTCCTGGCCGGCTTCGTCGTCTTCGACCGTAGCCGCGCCGTCGACGTCCGTCGAATGCTGGTCATCAGTGCTGACGCTCTCGGAGGGGGTTTCGGTTGTCGAACCGTCCACATCCTGGGCAACTTCTTCGCTGCCTTCGATGTCCGCTGCCTCGTCGTCACTGACCGTGAGGTCGGTGTTACGCGCGATCGCGACCACCGCGTCGGACTCGCCGACGCCGGCGAACTTCACGCCCATCGTGTCGCGGCCCTTGACCGGAACACTGTCGACCCGGCTGCGCACGACCTGGCCGCTGTTCTTGATCGCCAGCACCTGGTCGCTGTCGACGACGATCAGCGCACCCACCAGCGAACCACGCTCGTCGTTCAACTTCACCGCCTTGATGCCCAGACCGCCGCGACCCTGCTGTCGGTACTCCGATACCCGCGAACGCTTGGCGTAACCCGCATCGGTCACCGTGAAGACGAACTGGGTGTCCTCCTCCGAGCCGGCCCGGATGACCGCCATCGACAGCAACTCGTCGCCGTCGCGGAACTTCATCCCGGTCACACCCGAGGTGGCCCGGCCCATCGGCCGCAGCTGCTCGTCGTTCGCGGTGAAGCGGATCGACTGGCCCTTCTTGGAGACCAGCATCAGGTCGTCCTCGGCCGACGCCAGCTCGGCGCCGATCAGCTCGTCGTCCTCGTCGCGGAAGTTGACCGCGATGATGCCGCTCTGCCGGGCCGAGTCGTAGTCGGTCAGCGCCGTCTTCTTGACCAGGCCGCGCTTGGTGGCGAGCAGCAGGTACGGCTCTTGCTCGTAGTCGCGCAGCGTCAGGACCTGGGCGATCTCCTCGTCCGGCTGGAACGACAGCAGGCCGGCCACGTGCGAGCCCTTGGCGTCGCGCGCGGACTCGGGCAGCTGCCACACCTTGGCCCGGTAGACCCGGCCCTTGGTGGTGAAGAACAGCATCCAGTGGTGGTTGGTGGTGGCGAAGAAGTGGCCGATCTCGTCCTCGGCCCGCATCGTCGCGCCCCGGACGCCCTTACCGCCGCGGTTCTGGGTGCGGTACAGATCGGTCTTGGTGCGCTTCGCGTACCCGCCACGGGTGATCGTGACGACGACCTCCTCGTCCGGTACCAGGTCCTGCACGGACAGGTCGCCGTCGGCCGCGATGATCTCGGTCCGCCGCTCGTCGCCGTACCGCTCGACGATCTCGGCCAGCTCGTCGCGGACGATGTGCCGCTGCCGGACCGGGTCGGCCAGGATGTCCTCGAGGTCGGCGATGACGACCTCGAGCTCGTTCAGCCGGTCGACGATCTTCTGCCGCTCCAGGGCGGCCAGCCGGCGCAGCTGCATGTCCAGGATCGCCTGGGCCTGGATCTCGTCGATCTCCAGCAGCGACATCAAGCCGGTGCGGGCGTCGTCGACGTCCGGGCTGCGGCGGATCAGCGCGATGACCTCGTCCAGCGCGTCGAGCGCCTTCACCAGTCCGCGGTAGATATGCGCCTGCTTCTCGGCCTCGCGCAGGCGGTACCGGGTCCTGCGCTGGATGACCTCGATCTGGTGGTCGATCCAGTGCGTGATGAACAGGTCCAGGCTGAGCGTGCGCGGCACGCCGTCGACCAGCGCGAGCATGTTGCAGCCGAAGGTGTCCTGCAGCTGCGTGTGCTTGTAGAGGTTGTTCAGTACGACCCGCGGCTGGGCGTCACGCTTCAGCACGATCACCAGGCGCTGGCCGGTCCGCGACGAGGTGTCGTCGCGGATGTCGGCGATGCCGGTCATCTTGCCGGTGTTGACCAGCTCGGCGATCTTCTGCGCCAGGTTGTCCGGGTTGACCATGTACGGCAGCTGGCTGACCACCAGGCTGGTCCGGCCCTTGGCGTCCTCCTCGACGTCCACGACCGCGCGCATCGTGACCGAGCCACGGCCGGTGCGGTAGGCGTCGTCGATGCCCTTGTAGCCGACGATCAGGGCGCCGTTCGGGAAGTCCGGGCCCTTGATGTTCTCCATGCACGCCGCCAGGACCTCTTCCTGGGTGGCCTCCGGGTGCTCCAGGCACCACTGGGCCGCGGCGGCGACCTCGCGCAGGTTGTGCGGCGGGATCATCGTCGCCATACCGACGGCGATACCGGCCGAGCCGTTCACCAGCAGGTTCGGGAAGCGGCTGGGCAGGATCACCGGCTCCTGCGAGCGGCCGTCGTAGTTGGGGCGGAAGTCGACCGTCTCCTGGTCGATGTCGCGCACCATCTCCATCGCCAGCGGGGCCAGCCGGCACTCCGTGTACCGCATCGCGGCGGCCGGGTCGTTACCCGGTGAACCGAAGTTGCCCTGGCCCTGGATCATCGGCGCCCGCATCACCCACGGCTGCGCCAGCCGGACCAGGGTGTCGTAGATCGCCGAGTCGCCGTGCGGGTGGTACTGACCCATCACGTCACCGACGACGCGGGAGCACTTGGAGAAGCCGCGGTCGGGGCGGTAGCCGCCGTCGTACATCGCGTAGAGGATCCGGCGGTGCACCGGCTTGAGGCCGTCGCGGACCTCGGGCAGCGCCCGGCCGACGATGACGGCCATCGCGTAGTCCAGGTACGACTGCTGCATCTCCGTCTGCAGATCGAGGGGCTCGATCCGGTCGTGTCCCGGAGAAATGGGGGTCTCGGTCATCTGGTGCTCGTCCCGTTCGTGTCAGTACGTCGGTGAGGTCGGCGCTGCGCGAGAGGTGCCCGGGCACGGCCCGGGCAGCCCTCAGATGTCAAGGAACCGGACGTCCTTGGCGTTGCGCTGGATGAAGTTGCGGCGGGCCTCGATGTCGTCGCCCATCAGCGTCGCGAAGGTCTCGTCGGCGCGGGCGGCGTCGTCCAGGGTGATCTGCAGCAGCACCCGGTTGGCCGGGTCCATCGTGGTCTCCCACAGCTCCTGCGCGTTCATCTCGCCCAGACCCTTGTAGCGCTGGATCGCGTTGTCCTTCGGCAGCTTTTTGCCGGCCTCGATACCGGCCTCCAGCAGGCCGTCCTTCTCCCGCTCGGTGTAGGCCAGCTCGTGCGGCTGGCCGCTCCAGCGGATCTTGTAGAGCGGCGGCTGCGCGGCGTACACGTGACCGCGCTCGATCAGCGGCCGCATGAACCGGAACAGCAAGGTGAGCAGCAGCGTCCGGATGTGCTGGCCGTCGACGTCGGCGTCGGCCATGATCACGATCTTGTGGTACCGGAGCTTCTCCTCGTCGAAGTCCTCGTGGATCCCGGTGCCGAGCGCCGAGATGATCGCGAGCACCTCGTTGTTCTGCAGCACCCGGTCGATCCGCGCCTTCTCGACGTTCAGGATCTTGCCCCGGATCGGCAGGATCGCCTGGTACTTCGGATCGCGGCCGCCCTTCGCGGAGCCACCGGCCGAGTCACCCTCGACGATGTAGACCTCGCACTCCTCCGGGTTGGTCGACTGGCAGTCGGACAACTTGCCCGGCAGCCCGCCGCCACCCAGCAGGCCCTTGCGGTTGCGGGCCAGGTCGCGCGCCTTGCGGGCGGCGATCCGGGCACTCGCGGCCGCGGTGGCCTTGCGGATGATCTCCTTGCCTTCTTGCGGGTTCTGCTCGAACCACGCGCCCAGCCGGTCGTTCACGACCCGCTGGACGAAACCCTTGACCTCGGTGTTGCCGAGCTTGGTCTTGGTCTGGCCCTCGAACTGCGGCTCGGCCAGCTTGACCGAGATGATCGCGGTCAGGCCCTCCCGGATGTCGTCGCCGGTGAGCCTGTCCTCCTTCTTCTTGATCATGCCCTGGTCCTCGCCGAACGAGTTGACCAGCGAGGTGAGCGCGGCCCGGAAGCCCTCTTCGTGGGTGCCGCCCTCGTGCGTGTTGATCGCGTTCGCGAAGGTGTGCACGGACTCCTGGAACGAGCCGCTCCACTGCATCGCGACCTCGAGGCTGAGCGAGTCCTCGCCGGTGGCCGCCTCGAACGCGATCACGTCGCGGTGCACGGTCTCCCGGATGCCGGTCAGGTACTTCACGTAGTCGACCAGGCCGTCGTCGTACTTGAAGGACTGCTCGGTCGGGTTGCCGTCCTCGGTGTGGTCCGGACGCTCGTCGCGGATGACGAGCTCGAGGCCCTTGTTCAGGAAGGCGTACTCGCGGAAGCGGGTGGCCAGCGTCTCGTACGAATAGACCGTCGTCTCGAAGACGTCCGGGCTCGGCCAGAAGGTGATCGTGGTGCCGTCGTCGGTCGAGGGGCCGATCTCTTTCAGGTCCTCGTCCGGTACGCCGATGGTGAAGGACTGCATATAGGTCTTGCCGTTCTTGCGGACGTCGACCCGCAGCCGGCTGGACAGCGCGTTGACGACCGAGACACCGACGCCGTGCAGACCACCGGAGACCTTGTACCCGCCGCCGCCGAACTTGCCGCCGGCGTGCAGCACGGTCAGCACGACCGTGACGGCCGGCTTGCCCTCGGACTCGACGATGTCGACCGGGATGCCGCGGCCGTTGTCGACCACGCGGACGCCGCCGTCGGGGAGCAGGGTGACCACGATCTTGTCGCAGAAGCCGGCCAGCGCCTCGTCCACGGCGTTGTCGACGACCTCGTAGACTAGGTGGTGCAGGCCCCGCTCACCGGTGGAACCGATGTACATACCCGGGCGCTTACGCACGGCGTCCAGTCCTTCGAGGACCTGGATCGCGCTCGCGTCGTACTCACGCTCGACCGCACTTCGGGTGATCGCTGTGAGGGGTGCTTCTTCGATACCGGTGCTCTCGGCGGACGTTGTTTCGTCGATCTCGGTCGGCTCGTCGGTCACCGGCTGTTGTCCTCCTCGGACCCCGCGTGCGCGGGGCATCGATGCACAGTAGAAGCCGCCCCTCCGGTGCTCATCGGTGGGGTGGCTTTCTCAACAGCTCCATCTTACCCGTCGACCGAAGCAGAACCTGCCACCGGACGGCTAAAACTGTGGACAGGGCGTCTTTTCGGACTCCTCGCCATGTCCCCCCACGCGGGGAGGGGGCTCCGAAAGCGCTCACGGCGCTCAGTGGCTTCTGACCGGATCGCCCCTGACTGTCTGGGAACCGAGACCTGCTGACCCGGCGACCACCGGCCCCACCGCCCCCTAAGATCGCTGCCGTGGAAAGTCTCGACGACGTCATCGACGCCATGATCGCCGACCGGGTGATCCACCGGCACCGCCGGAAATGGCTGATCGCCGTCGGTCTGGTCCTGGTCCTGGCCGTCGTCATCTTCTTCACCGGCGGCTGGAAGGAACACAAGGGCCGCAGCGTCGACACCCTCGACGCACCGACCACCTTGAAGGCCGGCCGGTTCGAGGTGGGGTTCACCGGCGCCACCATCATCAGGACACCGAAGACGCAGTACGAGCCCGCCAAGGCCCGGCTCGAGGTCGAGCTGCAGATCAAGAACATCGACGAGGAGACGCACACCAGCGTCTCGTTCCCGCAGGAGGACCTGTTGCGCTGGGTCCTTCCCGGCAAGGATCCGATCAAGCCCACGAACATCGGCTGCAAGGACGTCATCGGTTACGTCCTGGTCTACGGGCTGCCGGCCGAGAAGTGCGTCGCGAAGTTCGAGGTCTCACCCAGGTACAGCACCGACAAGATCGAGATCGGCGTTCTGGCCGAGAACTTCGGGACGGCCGACGAGTTGCAGGGGGCGTCGGCCGCCAAGTACTGGGGAGCGCCGACAGCACAGGCCGTCGTCCGAGTACCGACGAAGATCACGACGGAGACCGAATGAAGCTGTATCGGCCGGCCACCGTGCTCGTCGGCATCCTGTTCGTCCTGCTCGGTGGTCTGACCCGGCTGGCCGATCCGGAGCACGTGTTCGACGACAGCAGCCGGGTGGTCAAGCACGGCGGTATCGGACAGGCGGTGCCGTTCGGCGGATCGTCCGTCTCCGTGGACCGGCTGAAGTTCGCGCGGGCGTATCTGCCCGACGACAGCAGCGGTGAGAAGGCGATCGAGTCCAACGGAATCTTCGTCGCGCTCGAGTACGACACTGTGCAGGGCACCGCGCCGACCCCTGGCCGAGACCTCAAATTGACCACGGACAAGGGCACTGTCTACCGGCCGATCTCGGGAACGTACGGCACCCAGCTCGACTTCGCCGACCCTGGTTTCGGTGTGGTCGGCGCGGTCGTCTTCGAGGTGAATCCGGCCGATGTCACCGGGTTGGCCTTGCAGGTGAAGACGACCCAGCTCTTCAACGTGCTGGCACAGGACGTCGAGATCGATCTCGGCATCCCCGACGAGCAGGTCGCTCAGCGGCTGATCGACGCGGCGGCGCCGGAGTACCTGATTCCCAAGAGCGTGAAGCGGGTCGCCTCATGAAGTCGTCGCAACGTGCCGTCCGGCTGACCGTGCAGATCTCGCTGCTACTCGCGCTCGCCGCGACCAGCGCGCTCCTGCTCCTGCGGACCTATCTCGGCGACACCGAGAAGGTCTACAAGAGCGGCACGGTGACCGAGGTGGTCCAGCAGGGACCGGTCACGATCGACCGGGTGCAATGGAAGTTGGAGTCGCTGGAGGAGTACACCCAACTGGTCAACGAGGAGATGAAGACGATCTCCCTCGACCAGCCGGCCGGCTCGGTGATCATCGTCGCCATGGTCGCGATCACACCGCTGGACGGTGTGAAGCTGGGCGCCAGTGGCTTCTCCTGTACCTCCGTGCTGCGTGACGACCGGGGCAACGTGTGGCCGAGCCAGGACGCCTTCGGGTTCGCCCTGCCGACCAGGTGCAGCGACGACGACCACCCATTCGCGCGGAACAAGGCGGGTCAGCTCGCGCAGGTCTTCGTCGTACCGAGGTCGGCCGTGCCGCATCTGAGTGGAATCCAGGTCGAGACCCGGACCGACTTCCGCCGGGTCCTGCTGACCCGCTGATCCGTCGTCCGTCAGGCTTTGGCGGGCTCTGCTTCGGCGGGCTCTTCTGCGGCGGCCGTGGCCTCGCTGCGACGCTCGGCGCTGACCGAGATGCAGAGGTCGAAGGCCGCCGCCAGCAGGGCGATTCGCAGCGTCTCGAAGACCACGTCGGTGACGGCTTGAGCGATCTCGTTGTTCATCAGGCCCCAGTCGGAGCCGTGCACACCGATCAACCGGATGACACCGGCGAACGCCCAGTCGTCGGCGAGCAGCCACAAGGTGTAGACCGTGCAGACGACCCCGAGGAAGACCGGTCCGACCCGGACCAGCAGGCGGAAGGCGGTCAGCGTCGGATAGAACTTCTCCCGCAGTCCACCCAGCAGCAGGTTCGGCGCTTGGTTGGTGAGCGCCACCAGGCGATTCGGCTTCGGCGCATCGTCCGCGGCGGCCAGCTGGCCGCCGAAGCGACGCTCGATCCTGGTCCCGCGGAACACTCCGCTGCTGGTCAGCACCCGATGTCCGAAGACGACGGTGGTGATCGCCAGCCAGGTCAGCGGCTCGGCCACACCGGACTTGAACAGCGGCCAGAGGCTGTCCCAGAAGAAGCCCCAGAGGAACTCGATGCCGGCTGGGATCGGGATGTGGATCCCGGCGAAGAAGTCCTTCAGTCCGTCCCACCAGCCGCTGGCGAAGTACCAGAAGTCTCGATTGGCGATCCAGTCCTTGAAGTCGCCGACGGCGTACGGCGTGACCACGACGGTGAGCAGTACGAAGAACGCCTCGGCCCAGATCTGGGCGAAGCTGAGCGGCCGGCTCGGCCAGCGATTGCCAACTGCCTCCAGCACCCGGCGGAGGACGAGCAGGATCACGATGGCCGGCACGAAGGAATGCCAGGCGCCGTTGTGTACATCGAAGAAGCCCGCGCCGGACCCCATGCCACGCTGGACCAGATTGCTGACCGACAGCGCCTTGAGCCGGTCGTCCAGGAATCCCCAGGCCGACCAGACCGCGACGAGTGGCAACAAGGTGATGGCCAACAGCTCCATCAGCCCTTGCTGGGTCGGGTCCGAGGTCTCCTCCGCCTTGTTGCTGGCGGCATCTCGCCAGCGGTAGAGCGAGGTCGCGCAGGTCCGGATCATCCCCACCGTGGCAGCGATCTGAATCAGCACACCCGTCGCAAACAACCCGACTGCGAGACTCGAGTGCTGATGCTCGTCCAGCCAGATCGAGGCCTGGATCGACGCCCGAAACCCGACGTACCCGGCCAGGAACCAGGTCGTCAACGGCAACAGGTTGCGCCACCACAACCGGAAGGTGTCTCCGACCAGGTGGATCAGCTCTCGAAAACCGTCAACGATCGTGCGCATCGTGGACGATCCTAGGGGAGAGGCGGGCCTTCCGGCAGGCTGCTGAAGAACCGCCGAAGGACCCGCCAGTGCGATAGAGCCACTGGTAAGTCGAAGTTACCGTCTCACGGTCTGATGTCCAATGGCTCGTGAATGGCCGCCGTCAGTCTCGTAAAACCAGACCTCAACTCCAATCGCACCGCCCGGTTGGTTGGCCGGAAGAGTGAGGTGAAAGGAAGACGTTCCTTCTGTCACCGGGCTATATACCGACGTCCCTTTCCAGGTGAATTTTGTGTATCGCGCACCGCGAGGGCCGCCAGTATCGGTCCGGGCGTCTTGTACGCCAGCGATTCCAACGGACCGATTGAAGAAGGTGAGTTCACCCTTGGAAGAGCCCTCCGCGACACTGATGTGGAAGGACCGCTTGGGATACACGGGCGGCGGTGGGGTCCCCGACGCACTCGCCTGGGTAGTGATCACGGATGTCGACGCTGCGGCCACTGCGATTGCTGCCGCGGCCGATGTCAATCGCTTCCAGTGCATGCACTTTCCTATTCTGCTGGTCATCCTTGGCCCTGTATGCCGCCTATTCCAGCTCGCATTATCAGCCGTTGAGCGTGCTCTTGGCATTACATCTGCAGCAAGCTGCAACGGTGATCAGCCATAGGTATCGCGCGGTCCGCGGCCGCCACGGACAGTGCGCGGGCCCTTGCGCCAACTGGGGGCGTTGGGGCCTTCGACCTTGACCCGGGTGACGGTGCCATCGCCTAGCTCGGCGTTGAGGCGGCGTACCAGATCAGGGGCGAGTAGGCGGACCTGAGTGGCCCATGCGGTGGAGTCGGTACGGACCGTGAGCTCGGTGTCCGTGTAGCTCTCCGGCTGGCAGTGCGAGGCCATCTCCGGGCCGACGATGGACGGCCAGCGAGCCATCACGCCGTGCACGGCGACGTCGACCTCCCAGCCCTGGTCGCGCATCAGCCGGCCGAGGGTGTTGGTGAGCGACTGCGGGTCGCGGTCGTCGGGACGGGAGCCGCTGACCTGGTTGCCGGTCGGGCGACGCCGGCGAGTCTTCTTGACAGGCTGGATCGGGCCCGCCCCTTTGAGCCGGCTGGCGAGCGCTTTCGCCAGCTCCAGGCCGCGTTTGTCGTGCTCAGGCTCCTCGACGGCCTCGCTCTCGAAGCCGCTCTCAGAGGAATTCTGGCCTTCAGACACGACGGACCGAGCCCCCGCCGACCTCGAACCGGGCACCCTGCAGCTCCGCCGGTACATCCGCGCCGACGGCCGCCGTGACGAGAACCTGCTCCGCGGGCGCGACGAGTTCGGCCAGCCGGTCGCGCCGGCTCGTGTCGAGCTCGGCGAACACGTCGTCCAGAATCAGCACCGGCTCACCCCCGTCCGACCTCAGCAACTCGTACGATGCCAGCCGCAACGCGAGCGCGAACGACCAGGACTCACCGTGACTCGCATACCCCTTCGCAGGCAAGTCCCCGAGCCCGAGTACGACGTCGTCGCGATGCGGACCGACCAGCGAGACACCCCGTTCGAGCTCATCGGTACGCCGGTCCTGTACCGCGTTCTGCAACACCTCGGCGAGCTGCTCCCGACTCGCCACGCCGGGCTCCAACGGCACCGACGACTTGTACTCCAGCCGCGCATCACCCTTGCCCCGGGCAACAGCATCGTACGACCCGGAAACCAACGGGCGAAGGGATTCCAGCAGATCGAGCCGCGCCGCCAGGAGCTCCGATCCGGTGGTGACCAGGTGCGAATCCCACACATCGAGAGTGCGCAACTGGCCCTCGATCGCGCCACCGGAACGATTCTGGCGTCTGGCCACCGCGGCACTCTTCAGCAACGAGTTCCGCTGCTTGAGGATCCGGTCGTAGTCCTGCCGGACGCCGGCGAACCGGGGTGACCGCAGGGTGAGCAACTCGTCCAGGAAATGGCGGCGCTCGGACGGATCGCCCTTCACCAGCGCGAGATCTTCGGGCGCAAAAAGCACCGTACGGAGCAATCCGAGCACTTCGCGCGGCCGGGGGACCGGCGAACGGTTCACCCGGGCCCGATTTGCCCTCCCAGGATTGATTTCCAGCTCGACGATCAGATCGCGTTCGTGATCGGAGCGGATCTCGGTCCGCACGATCGCGCGCGGAGCGCCGGCCCGGACCAGGGGCGCGTCGCTGGCGACCCGGTGCGAACCGAGGGTCGCGGTGTAGTGGATGGCCTCCACCAGGTTGGTCTTGCCCTGGCCGTTCGGACCGACGAAAGCGGTCACGCCCGCCTGGAGCTGGACCTCCGCCTGCTGGTACGACCGGAAGTCGAGCAGTCCGAGCGCGGTGACAAACACCTGAATTCCTCTGCTGGGCGGTTCCTAAGACAACAGATCCGGGTCACCGATCACGTCGGCGACCCGGATCACGTGCTCAGTGCTGGATCGGCGGGGTGGCGTACGACGGGTCGGCCGCCGCACCCTTGACCGCGTGGCCACCGAACTGGTTGCGCATCGCGGCGATCGCCTTCATCGCGGGGGAGTCCTCCTGGCGGGACGCGAACCGCGCGAACAGTGACGCGGCGATCGCCGGCACCGGTACGGCGTGGTCGATCGCGGCCTCGACGGTCCAGCGGCCTTCGCCCGAATCGTCGGCGTAGCCGCGGATCTTGTCCAGGTGGGTGTCTTCCTTGAGCGCGTTGACCATCAGGTCGAGCAGCCAGGACCGGATCACCGTGCCCTCACGCCAGGAGTCGAACGCCTCGGGCACGTTCTCGACGATCTCCGCGGCCTCGAGCAGCTCGAACCCCTCGGCGTACGCCTGCATGATCGCGTACTCGATGCCGTTGTGGACCATCTTGGCGAAGTGGCCGGCGCCGACCTTGCCGGCGTGCACGAAACCGAACTCGCCCTCGGGCTTGAGGGCGGTGAAGATCGGCATCAGCGTGGTGACCGTGTCGGTGTCGCCACCGCACATCAGCGCGTAGCCGTTCTCCAGACCCCAGACGCCACCGGACACTCCGCAGTCGACGAACTTGATGCCCTTGTGGGACAGCAGTTCGGCGCGCCGGATGTCATCGGTCCAGCGGCTGTTGCCGCCGTCGATCACGATGTCGCCTTCGGAGAGCAGTTCGGCCAGCTCGGTCAGCACCGGGTCGATGGCCTGGACCGGCACCATCACCCAGACGATCTTCGGCTGGCCGGTCGCGGTCAGCTTGCCGACCATATCGGCCAGATCTGTCGCATCGGAGATGGCTTGGTTGTGATCGAAACCGACGACGGTCAGGCCTGCGCCGCGAATCCGCTCGCGCATGTTGCCGCCCATCTTGCCGAGACCGACAAGGCCGAGCTCCATCGTGAATCCCCTTGTTCTGTTGGCGTTGCGCTGATCAGCTGTTCAGGCGAACCGGCATCAGCACGTACCGGAACTCGCTGATCGGGTCGCCGTCGAAATCCTTCACGCCGGTCAGTTCGGCCGGCTTCGTCGCCTGCGTGAAGGCCAGGTGCGCGACCGGGGTGCCGATCGCGTTCAGACCGTCGAGCAGGTACGTCGGGTTGAATCCCACGGTAACCGGCTCGCCAACCACGCGCGCCTCGATCGACTCCGACGCCTGCGCTTCGTCGCCGCTGCCGGCGTCCAGCGTCACGGTGTCGTCGGAGAACGTCAGCCGGACCGGTGCGTTGCGCTCAGCCACCAGGGCGACTCGCTTGACGGCCTCGACCAGGGTCGCGGTGTCGATCCGGACCCGGGTCGCGATCGCCGCGTCGGTCGGGATGATGCCGCGCACCTTCGGGAACTCGCCGTCGAGCAATCGGGTGGTCGCCCGCCGGTTGCCGCCGGAGACCTCGCCCTCGAAGCCGACGATGCCTTCGCCGCTGCCCGGCGCTGCCAGGGAGACGATGATGTCGGTTCCGGTCATCGCCTTCGCGGTTTCCGAAAGGACGCGGGCCGGGATAAGGGCTGCAGCAGAGGCATCTGGGCTCTGCGGGTTCCATTCGAGCTCGCGGATCGCCAACCGGTACCGGTCGGTGGCCAGCAACGAGATGGTTGACCCCTCGATCTCGACCCGTACGCCGGTGAGCACCGGCAAGGTGTCCTCACGACCGGCCGCGGTGACGACCTGCGCGACCGCCTGAGCGAAAACGTCGCTGCGGACGGTACCGGAGGCGGCCGGAAGATCCGGCAGAGCCGGATATTCCTCTGTGGGAAGCGTTTGGAGCGTGAACCGCGAGGTGCCGCAGGTGACTTGCGCCTTGGCGCCGTCCACCGAGACGTCCACGGGCTGGTTCGGGAGACTCTTCGAGATGTCGGCGACCAGCCGGCCGGAGATCAGGCACTTGCCGGCATCGGCCACCTGAGCGGGAACGGTCACCCGGACGGAGGTCTCGTAGTCGAAGCCGGACAGAGTGATCTGGCCTTCCTCGGCCTCGACCAACAGTCCGGCAAGGATCGGAACGCTCGGACGACTGGGCAAACTGCGCGCCGCCCAGGCCACCGACTCGGCCAGTACGTCGCGCTCGACGCGAAACTTCACCGCTGGGTGCCTCCTGTTTCGGCTGTGTGCCAGGCAGATCCTGCCACGGACAGATGTGATGTGCGCCAACCGGGCTTGACGTGGCGGTTCGGGCGGGTCGCGTCAAGAGCATCCAGGTGCTCGTGGGGACAGCCTGACAGGCCTGTCTCGTCGGCGCTCTGGCAGGGGCGAAATCGGAGTTTTCCCCAGGAAGGCCGGCCAGAAACTTTTTCGGTCTGGAGCCTCATTAGGGATTCCATAGGGTTCTTCGCACCTGTGGATCTTGTGGAAAAGCGACGAGTTCGCAGGTCAGACCCGGTTTTGCCCTGTGGGCGGGCTGTGGACGGATTGGGGGCGATCCGTGGATACCTGGGTACGACGGATTCTCTCCACACAGCCAATCCACAGCGAAGTGGCCTGTGTCCACCGAGATACCCACAGTTATCCACAGCTCTGTCCCCAGCCTGTGTGGTTCGTGTGACCGCGTCGTAGCGCTCGGCGTACACGCTTTTCGACCCGGTCACACGGCACCTCATTGCTGCTTGGCCTGGTGCTTGATCCGGTTGGTCAACTCGGTCACCTGGTTGAAGACGCTGCGCCGTTCCGACATCAGCTGGCGGATCTTCCGCTCGGCGTGCATGACGGTGGTGTGGTCGCGGCCGCCGAACTGCTGACCGATCTTCGGCAGGGACAGATCGGTCAGTTCGCGGCACAGGTACATGGCGATCTGCCGGGCCGTCACGAGCACGCGGCTGCGGCTCGAACCACACAGGTCGTCGATCGACAATCCGAAGTACGAGGCGGTCTGGCCCATGATCATGCTGGCCGTCACCTCGGGCTTGCTGCCTTCAGGGATCAGGTCCTTGAGCACGATCTCGGCCAGCGACAGATCGACCGGCTGCCGGTTGAGGCTGGCGAACGCGGTCACCCGGATCAGCGCGCCCTCGAGCTCACGGATGTTCGTCTGCACCTTGCTCGCGATGAACTCGAGCACCTCCGGCGGCGCGGTCAGCCGCTCGGTGGCGGCCTTCTTGCGCAGGATCGCGATCCGGGTCTCGAGGTCGGGCGGCTGGATGTCGGTGATCAGACCCCACTCGAACCTGTTCCGCAGCCGGTCCTCCAGCGCCTCGAGCCGCTTCGGTGCCCGGTCGGAGCTGATCACGATCTGCTTGTTCGCGTTGTGCAGCGTGTTGAACGTGTGGAAGAACTCTTCCTGGGTCTGGATCTTGCCTTCCAGGAACTGGATGTCGTCGATCAGCAGCACGTCGACGTCGCGGTAGCGGCGCTGGAACTGGGCCGCCTTGTCGTCGCGGATCGCGTTGATGAAGTCGTTGGTGAACTCTTCGCTGGAGACGTACCTGACCCGGGCGCCGGTGTAGAGACTGCGGACGTAGTGCCCGATCGCATGCAGAAGGTGCGTTTTTCCCAGCCCGGAGTCCCCGTAGATGAGCTGCGGGTTGTACGCCTTGCCCGGCGCCTCGGCCACGGCGACAGCAGCCGCGTGGGCGAACCGGTTCGAGCTACCGATGACGAAGGTCTCGAACGTGTACTTCGGGTTGAGCCGTGCCTCACCTTGCGAGTCGGTCGGCGGCTGGAACTGGGCCGAACCGTTCGGCGGCGGCGCGACCGAAAGCGGTGGGGGCGGCTGCTGGATCTGCTGGATCGGTTCAGGTTGCTGTGGACGATGCGTCGGCTCCTGCAGCGCAGGGGCCGCGGCCGGCTGCTCAGCCTGCTGGTGCTGGAGCGGTTGGTGCATCGGGTGCTGCGCCGGTTGTTGCTGTGGTTGCTCGTACGGCTGCTGCATCGGCTGGTGCTGCGGCTGCTCGTACGGCTGCTCGACGGGCTGACCGAACGGCTGGGTCAGCGGCCGGTTCGGCGGCTGGTTGATCGGCGACTGATAGACCGGAGCTTGCTCCCGTACGACGGGCTGCGGCGCCGGCGCCGGCTCGCGAAGCTCGGGATCGAGCGACGGGTCGACCGTGACGGCGATCCGGATGTCGCGGCCGAAGCTCTCGGTGAGGATGCGCTCCAGGTCGGGCCGCAGCCTGGTCTCCAGCTGCCCCCGGGTGAAATCGTCCGGTACGGCGACGATCGCGGTGCTCTCGTGCAGCGTCACCGGCCGCGAATTCGTCAGCCAGGCGCGCTGGTTGGGTGGCAGTCCGGCGAGGACCCTGGTCCAGGCAACGTCCAGATCATTCACTTCCGCCTTGCTTTCCGCACTGGCGGACTGGTCCTCGACCACGCGTTGCTCCCCGAATCCTTCGCTGCGGTGGCCGCCGCTCCCGGGCTGGTCCCCGGTACAACGCGACCATTCGACCCGGCACCCCACCCGTGCCGCCGGTCGGCCGCACGTAGCAGTTGCTTTCTCCTCAGCCGGTTTTCCTCATTGTCCACATCGTTGTCCACAGTTGTGAACGAAGCGCGGAGCCTGTTGGTTACCGGTCTCGGGGTGTGGGACCTCTGGTGTGAGGGGCTGACGCTAACAAGTCCGCCCATGCCGCTTCAAGCCGTCATCCACAGGCTATGGGGCGTAAATTGGGGGCAACTTGCGGCGTGTCGGGTAGACGCCGGAGCGTAGTCGTGTTTGGAGTCTGCCCGAACTGTCGCCGTGGGTAGTGGTGGTGACCTGGCTGTGACCGGCCTCTGACAGGCCGTTCCATCCACAGGCCTGTGGAAAACTATGGGGACGGCTGGTTTGACCTGTCCACAGGCCGCCACGTACCGTGGATCAGTCGGTATTGAACCGGCCGTTTCGTGCTGCGCTCCCTCCGGGACCGTTCTTCTACGGGTGTCTCTCGAGCGGTGGGCCAGGACCTGCACCAGGGACAGATCTATCAGTGGATTTGTCGACAAATGTGATCTCGAGTAACCGGAGTCATTCCAGTGAGCAAGCGGACGTTCCAGCCGAACAACCGGCGTCGGCACAAGAAGCACGGCTTCCGTCTTCGGATGCGCACCCGTGCGGGTCGCGCCATCCTCGCAACGCGTCGTGCGAAGGGTCGCCAGCGCCTCGCGGCCTGACGCCGTTGAGCTGGCGACGGTGACCACCTCGTGTTACCCGCGTCGAACCGGTTACGCCGGTCCGACGACTTCCGTCGCGCCGTCCGTACCGGACGCCGCGCCGGTCGGCGTGCCGTGGTGGTCCATCTGTTGCCAGGGACCGATCCGGCGACCGAGCCTGCTCGTATCGGATTCGTGGTGAACAAGGCGGTGGGCAATGCGGTTCTGCGGAACCGCGTCCACCGCCGTCTGCGCGCTGTGATGGCGGCGCAGCTCCCCGGCCTGCCGGCCGGCAGCCTGACCGTTGTCCGGGCGCTGCCGCCGTCGGGCTCTTCGTCGTTCGAGGAGCTGACGGCCGACGTGCAGGCCGCGTTGTCCCGGGTCCTGCGATGAAGATCGCGCCCGTCAAGTACGGGATCATCGGTTTCCTGAAGTTGTACCGGAAGTTCGTCAGCCCGATGTACGGGCAGGTGTGCCGGTTCTACCCCAGTTGTTCTGCTTACGCCCTGGAAGCGGTCGAACGCCACGGCGCGGTGCGCGGTAGCTGGCTGGCGGCGAGGAGACTCGCCCGCTGCCACCCGTGGAACCCCGGCGGCTACGACCCCGTTCCACCCACAGATGTCGACCAGCGCGGAGATGCAGTCTCCGCCAACCAGCCCGAGCCGTCTACCGACGGTGGGCCTGTGCAGCGAGGTGCTTGAGTGACTCTTCTGGCCATCCCCGAACTCGCGTTGTGGGACGGGATCGTAGACATTTTCAACGCCGTGATGACGCCCCTGTACTGGGCGGTGTCGGCGCTGCTGGTGGGATGGCACTGGCTGCTGTCACAGGTGTTCGATCCGGACAGCGGCTGGGCCTGGGCGTTGTCCATCGCCGGCCTGACCATCGTCATCCGGACGCTGCTGATCCCGCTGTTCGTGCGGCAGATCCGCTCCAGCCGGAACATGCAGCTGCTGCAGCCGAAGATGAAGGAGCTGCAGAAGAAGTACGGCCACGACCGGGAGAAGCTCGGTCAGGAAATGATGAAGCTGTACAAGGAGACCGGGACCAACCCGTTCTCCTCGTGCCTGCCGCTGCTGCTGCAGTCGCCGATCTTCCTGGCGCTGTTCCGGGTCCTCGACTACGCGTCGAAGGGCAAGTGGCACAGCGAGATCATGAAGGATCACGTCAACTCGCTGCAGCACGCGAAGATCTTCGGCGCGGAGATCTCGCAGACCTTCCTGAAGGCGAACGGCGACGGCGCCGGCAACGTCAAGGTGGTCGCCATCGTGCTGATCATCCTGATGACCGCGACGATGTTCACCACCCAGCTGCAGCTGATGCGCAAGAACATGCCGAAGGAGGCCCTGGAGGGCCAGGCGGCGCAGATGCAGAAGATCATGCTCTACGTCTTCCCGGTCTTCTTCCTGATCGGTGGCTTCAACTTCCCGATCGGTGTGCTGATCTACTGGTTCGTCTCGAACCTGTGGACGATGGGCCAGCAGTTCTACGTGATCCGCCGCAACCCTGCTCCTGGCACGCCGGCGTTCGACGCGATGGAGGCTCGCAAGCGCGAGCACAACCTGAAGGCGGGCCGGCCGGCCGACGAGGGCCTCGGTGGCGCCGCGGAGGACGGCTCGGTCGCGACCGACCGTCGCCCGGCGAACCGGCAGCAGCCGAAGCGTCAGTCGCGGAGCACCCGGAAGACCGTCGCCCCGGCGGCCAATGAGTCCTCGGTGCAGGACACGCCGAAGGTGCAGGACACCCCGAAGGCGACGAGCAACGGCCAGCAGCCGGTCAAGAAGGCCGCGGCCAAGCAGACGTCCGGACAGACCTCGGGAGCGAAGCGACAGCCGGCCGCGAAGTCACGCGCCGCTCGCCAAGCCGCCCAGAAGAAAGCCGCGCAGAAGAAGCCAGGTGGAGGCTCCGGCGGCCGTTCCTGACGTTCGCCGTCCGGACGGCCGGCTGACCCGGCACCCCGTTTTCTCTGCTGTGTACGACCTGGGTCCCCGTGGGGCGGATCTCGAAACGTGAAGGAGTGGCCGTGAGCGACGGCATGCAGAACACCGAGGCGGCGGAGAAGTCCGCGCCGGCAGACCAGGCGGCTGACCGCCTGAAGGCACTGGAGGCCGAGAGCGACATCGCGGCTGACTACCTGGAAGAGCTGCTGGACATCGCGGATCTCGATGGCGACATCGATATGGACATCGACGGCGACCGCGCGGCGGTCTCGATCGTCGGCGCAGACCTGAGCAACCTGGTCGGCGAGAACGGCAAGGTGCTCGAGGCGCTTCAGGAGCTGACCCGGCTGGCCGTCTACCGGGAGACCGGTGAGCGTTCGCGGCTGATGCTGGACGTGTCGAACTACCGGGCCAACCGGAAGACCGAACTGGAAGAGGTCGGACGCAAGGCCGTCGACGAGGTGAAGGCCTCGGGCGAGGCGGTCAAGCTCGCCCCGATGACGCCGTTCGAGCGCAAGGTCGTCCATGACGTCGTGGCCGCCGCCGGCCTGACCAGCGAGTCCGAGGGCGAGGAGCCGCGTCGCCGGGTCGTCGTCCAGCCCGCGTGATCGCCGTGTCCTGCTCGTGACGGACGACGTTTCACGTGAAACACCGCCGCTCGTGGAGAAGCTGTACCCACGAGCGGCGGAGCGGCTTGCGGCGTACGCCGAGCTGCTGGCGACCGAAGGAACCCTGCGCGGACTGATCGGTCCGCGCGAGGTGCCGAAGCTCTGGGATCGGCACCTGCTGAACTGTGCGGTGCTGGAGCGCTTGATCCCCGAGGAGTCCACGGTCGCCGACATCGGCACCGGCGCGGGCCTGCCGGGGATCGTGCTCGCCCTTGTTCGTCCTGATCTCCAGGTGTCGCTCGTCGAGCCGCTGCTCCGGCGCACCACGTTCTTGGACGAGGTGGTGGAGCTGCTCGGCTGCACCAACGCCGTCGTCGTCCGCGCTCGTGCTGAAGATCTGATCCCCGGCACCCGGTCTGGCGCTGAAGGTGCCGCCCGCGGCCAGGCGCCGTACGACGTGGTGGCGTCGCGCGCGGTCGCTCCGCTCGGCAAGCTGGCCGGCTGGTGCCTGCCGCTGACTGCCGAGGGCGGTCTGATGCTGGCGATGAAAGGTGCTTCTGCGGAAGAGGAACTAGCTGCCTCCGAAGCAGAACTGGAGGCTCTCGGCGCCGAAGAATGGCACGTCCACCAACTAGGTGTCGATGAACTGGCCCAGCCGACGACAGTCGTGAGTATTGTGGCCGGACGTGCTGCGCGGGGATCGCAGCAGCGGAGACGCGGGAGGTGATCGGGTACGTGAGTCGCGCCCTCGGATGGCCTGAGAAAAGCACCGGACAACCCCGACCCACCCAAGGAATCGGCTGGCCCGCCGACAACCCCACCCCCACCCAAATCCCTGCAGACCCCACCCCCAAGTCCGAGGAGTCGAACGCCGAGGACCTGAGGACCGAGGACTCCGGGCCGGGCGCTCCCACGTCAGACCTGCCGACGTCCGAAGCCCTTGCGCCTAGCCGTTCCGCGCCTGACGGTCCGTCTGACGTCTCCACGTCCGAAGCCTCTGCGCCTAACCGTTCCGAGCCTGACGGTCTGACGTCTGGCGTCTCCACGTCGGACGTCCCTGCGCCCGACTCAGCCTCGGAATCGACGGTCGCCACCAGCAGCCCGACAGCCGATGAGCAGGCACCGGCAGCCGTAGCCGAGCCAGAGGCGGCCACAGCCGAGCCAGCTGCAGCAGCCGCCGCCGGGCCTGTGCCCGCCGCCGGTACGGCCGCCGCACGGGCCGAGACACCTGAAGCCGCCGAGGTACCCGCCCTCCCCGGAGTTGCATCCGGTGCCGTGCCCGCCGTTAGTTCGGGCGGACAAGCTACCCAGCCTTCCCCGGCGCCCACCGCTGCATCCAGCGACGCGGGACTTGTGGAGGCCGAGCCCACCAGCGCCGGACCTGCCGAGGCGGAGCCTACTAGGGATGCGCCGGCGCACGGGTTGCCGGCGGCTCCGGTGTTCACCCCGCCGGCGCGGCCGGAATCGTCGGTTGATTCTGGCGGACAGGTTGAGTTGGACGGGTCGGGCGAGCGAGACTTTGACAGGACCCCGGAAGGGCAGTCCGCGCTTCAGGCGGCCGCTTCGATCGGGCTCGGTGACGAGCCGGAGGCGACGCCGTCAGAAGCCGTTTCACGTGAAACTCCAGAGGCCGTTTCGTCCGAAACGGCCGCCGCCGAGCGGTCTGAGGAAGAGTTCCCCGAATCGCCCCGGCCTGTGGATGACTACCCCCTGGAAACGCCTCCCTACGCGGGAACTCATCCACAGAGGGCTGTGGATAAACCTGGGGGCAGAGCCGCTCCGACCCCCACCGAC
The DNA here is from genome assembly GCF_039537185.1 of Kribbella ginsengisoli. NCBI lineage: Bacteria > Bacillati > Actinomycetota > Actinomycetes > Propionibacteriales > Kribbellaceae > Kribbella > Kribbella ginsengisoli. The sequence goes on from NZ_BAABAA010000006.1 coordinate 138,404, forward strand.
ATCCTCTTCGGGCCAAGTACCGCACCTATCGGAATGGGCGCTATGACTGCCGCACAGATCGCCGCGCGGGCCACCTCGGACGAGCTTCAGCGACGACTTCTCGAAACTCCGATCGCCGCCGCCACCGAACGGACCCTGCTGGTGAATGAAGGACGCACGATGGGCCGCGAGTTCCCGCTGCCCGCAGAGACCCGGGTCTTCGTGGTCGCCAACCAAAAGGGTGGCGTCGGCAAGACCACAACAACCGTCAACGTCGCCGCCGGCCTCGCGCTGTACGGCGCGCGCATCCTGGTGATCGACCTCGACCCCCAGGGCAACGCCTCGACGGCCCTCGGGATCGAGCACTCGGAAGGCACCCCCGGTGTCTACGAGGCCGTCATCGAGGGGGAGCCGCTGAGCAAGCTGCTGGCTCCCTGCGCCGAGCACCCTGGCATCGTGGTCGTCCCGGCCACGATCGACCTGGCTGGCGCGGAGATCGAGCTCGTCAGCATCGTCGCTCGCGAGAGCCGGCTGAAGAAGGCGCTCGATCAGCACCTGGCCGAGACCGAGGCCGCGGGCGAGAGGTACGACTACGTCTTCATCGACTGCCCGCCGTCGCTCGGCCTGCTGACCGTGAACGCGCTGACCGCGGCCCGTGAGGTACTGGTTCCGATCCAGAGCGAGTACTACGCGCTCGAGGGTCTGTCCCAGTTGCTCCGCCATATCGACATGGTGAAGTCGCACCTGAACCCAACTCTCGATGTGTCGACAATCCTGCTCACCATGTACGACGCCCGCACCAAGCTGGCCGGCGAGGTGGCGACCGAAGTACGCAACCACTTCCAGGACTCGGTGCTGCGCACGGCCGTGCCGCGCTCGGTCCGGATCTCTGAAGCGCCGAGCCACGGCCAGACCGTACTCGCGTACGACCCGGCCTCGGCCGGCGCGCTGTCCTACCTGGAGGCGTCGCGCGAGATCGCGATGCGCAACAACGCTTCCTGACCAGAACTGACTGACGGCTCGCCGGCCCTGCTGGCGAGCCGTTCGTTGTACTACTAGGCGTTTCACGTGAAACCGGACTGGTGATCCAGTGGGTGTTCCATGTGAAACCGAACCACGGCTCGACTGAGGTTCCACGTGAAACCCGGCCATCGAGGGAGCTGGTGTTCCACGTGAAACGGGTTCCTGGTGACGGAGTTCTCCACAGGAGGGGGACCGGCTCTGCGGCCGTCACCTGAGACCAGCTACCGTGGCGCAGTTGCTGTCGACGACACTTGATCGATCCGAAGCACTTGAACTCGAGGGAGCAGCGATGAACACCCGACTCGGACGCGGACTCGGTGCGCTGATTCCCAGCACGCCTGCTCCCGGCACAACCAACAGCCTGGGCAGCAAGTCCAGCTCGATTCCGGGGGCACCGCCGGTCCAGGCCGGCCCCGAGCTCGCTGCCGTCCCCGGTGCGGAGTTCGCCGAGATCGACGTCGAGAAGATCACCCCGAACCCGAAGCAGCCCCGCAGTGTCTTCGACGAGGACGCGATGGCGGAGCTGGTGCACTCGGTCAAGGAGATCGGCCTGCTGCAGCCGATCGTCGTCCGGCGGCTGACCGATACGACGTACGAGCTGGTGATGGGTGAACGCCGCTGGCGCGCGACCCAGCTGGCCGGCCTCACCACGATCCCGGCGATCGTCCGGGACACCTCAGACGACGTCATGCTCCGTGACGCGCTGCTGGAGAACCTGCACCGCAGCCAGCTGAACCCGCTGGAAGAAGCCGCGGCCTACCAGCAGATGCTCGACGACTTCGACTGCACCCAGGAGGTCCTGGCCAGCCGGATCGGCCGCTCCCGCCCGCAGATCTCCAACACCCTGCGCCTGCTGAAGCTCCCGGCATCGGTCCAGCGCCGAGTAGCCGCCGGTGTCCTCTCGGCCGGCCACGCGCGTGCACTCCTAGGCCTGCCCAGCGGCGACGCCATCGAACGCCTAGCCCAGCGAATCGTCGCCGAAGGCATGTCGGTCCGTACCGTCGAAGAGATCGTCGCGATGGGCGACATGTCCGCCGACGACCCGACCCCCGCCCGCCGCCGCAACAAGCCGGTAGCCCCGCGCCTGGTCGACTTGGCCGACCGTCTCTCCGACCGGTTCGAAACCCGAGTCAAGGTAGACCTGGGCAAGACCAAGGGCCGCATCACCGTCGAGTTCGCCACCATCGACGACCTGGAACGAATCGTCACCCTGATGGACCCGAACAAGACTTCCACCGACCCAACAGATTCCCCCGAGTCCTAACCACAGAACTCCCCGAGTCCGAAGAACCGCGCCTCGCCGAGGATCCGCCCCCGCCCGACCACAACCCGACGCCATTCACCCAGTCTGGCCGGGCGCCGGGACGATCAACCCCCCAACTGGGCGCCCTCTTCCCGCCGATCCCAACCCTTGCCAGCGGCCCCCACGCCGGTGCGGCCCCAACGTCAGCCCGGCTCCCGCCTCGGTCAGACCCGCCGCCACGATCGAGACCGGCCTAAACCGGGCCCGGCTTCAATCGGCCCCGGGCTCCCGTCAGGTCCGCGCTTCCCTCGGTCCGGCTTCGGTCGGGTCCCGGCTTCGATCAGGGCCAGGCTTCGGTCGGGTCCCGGCTTCGATCAGGGCCAGGCTTCAATCTGGCACGGCCGCGGAGGGCACGGCTTCAATCGGGTTCGGGCTTCGGTCAGACCCGCCGCCTCGAGAACGGGCTTCGATCAGGCCCGGCGTCGATCAGGCCCGGCTTCGATCTGGTACAGCCGTGGTTGGGCACGGCTTCAGTCGGGTCTGGGCTTCGGATGGACCGCCGTCTGACCGGCCGCTACCTCGGTGCGGGCCCCGCCGCGCTCGACAACCCAACGCCATGTGCGGTCCCGTCAATGCCACACGGCGTCCTACGGGACGGTTTGCTTGACGGTGTTGACACCGTCGGTTCCCGACGATCGCGGGTCCGGCGGCCTGTGAACTTCTGTGTCGCCGTCGACCTGTGTACCGCTCCATTGGAACCCGCCCGATGAGCTCGGGCTGCCACGCTGCCGGAACTGCTTGAGATTGTTGCCGCGCCACTTCCTCCTCGCTGAGGTTGCCGCCTGCACGAACGGCCTGCTTGATGAGTGGCGCACTAACATCACGAGCTAGGCCTCTGGTCGCAGCTAGCTCGGGCGTCTGTGCCCGCGACTGGCGGGGCTCTGGTTGCCGCTAGTCGCGCGGCTCTCTCAAGGGTGACGGCGGAGACGATCGGCGCGGTAGCGGCCACGGCGCCTCAGCAGGGTCGGCGAGGCAGGTAGTGCAACGACCCACGCCAGCGCGCGGTGAGGTACGTCGACGGAGGCCAGCGCCTCAGTAGGTGGGACGGCGCGGGCCGGCGCTCCGGTTGGGGCGTCGACACGGATAGCGCTCCGCGGGTGCGACGGTACAGGCCGGCGCTCTGTTGGGTGCGACGGCACAGGACCCGGACCGTCTGGGGCGTCGACGCCGACCAGCGCTTCGCTGCGTGGGCCGGCGCTCCATTGGGTGCGACGGCACAGGACCCGCTCCGTTTGGGGCGTTGGCGCGGATCAGCGCTTCGTTGGGTGGGACAGCGCGGGCCGGAGCTTCGATATGTGGGGCGGCGCGGGTCGGTGCTTGGGTGGGTGCGGGGGTGGGGGCGACGCTTGGGTGGGGCGACGGGGAGTGGGGTGGCTGGTCAGAACGGGCTGGCGGCTTTGATCTTTTCGACTAGGGGAGCGAGGCCGGTGGTGAGTTCTGCTATTTCTTGGGCTGAGAGGCAGGTGTACGCCGGGGCGGCTAGTTCGTCGGTGAGGTCTTCGATGTCGGTCCTGAGCTTTCGGCCGGCTGGGGTGAACCAGCCGTCGTTGTCGACCAGGCCGCGCTGGCGTAGGCCGTCGATGACTTCTTCCAGTTGCGCGTCGCTGAGGGGATCGAGGCGGCCGAAGTCGCGGGGCTTCATGTCCCAGAAGAGGGCCAGGAGTACGTGCGACTCCTGTCCGTTGATGCCGTTGGCGATCAACGCGGCCAGGTGGCCGTCGCCGCGGTGTTCACGAAGGAGCGTGGCTGCGTGCCAGAGACGAGCGAGCGGCTCCTCGGGTACGGGGAGGGAACGGAGGCCGGCGAAGAGCATCCTGCCCTCGACGGGAACGCTCACCGCCGCCTTCAGGAAGAGTTCGGCTGCCCGGGCGACCACCGGGCTGTGGGCCAGCTCGCCCAGGATGTTGCGGAGTGCGGCGACGCAGCCGCGCTGGCGGGCGGCGAGTACGGCCTCCGGTGTTGCGACGTCCCAGACGGCGGGGATGCAGGCGGCGACCTCGCCCGGAGCGAAGTTGTAGAACAGCGCGTCCACCACCTCAGCAGGCACCCGGCCGAGCGGCGCCGACCGCGAGGCGAAGTACAGCGGCCAGTAGCCCTCGTAGCCCAGCGCCTGCAGCTCCTCGTTCGGCTCGTCCGCCATATAGGCGACCTCGTGAATCGGAACGAACAAGTCCTTCAGCTGCTGCGCCACGCTCGCCATCGCAGTTCTCCTCATCCCGAACCGGCCCGCTGCCGGTCCCTCACCCTCTCTACGAACCACCTCACGCCCTTTCGACAAAGTGCCCGAATCTCCCCACCGAAGCGCCGCCGTTTCACGTGGAACGTCAGCGAGGGGTTGGCAGCAGGCCATGGATCTGGCCCTCGCCGGATGCGACCAGATGTGCGACCTCCTGGAGAGTTTCCAGCGGAGTGAGGACTGAGTTGTCGACGGGAGCCGACCAAGGGGACCGTTTGGTCCGCAGATTGCGGTGGTCGTCCAGTAGATGGGCCGGTGAGCGGTCTGGATCGTTGGCTGTTCGGCGGAGCACCGCTTCCGTGGTGGGCGTCAGGGAGCAGTGGAAGACCTGGCCGAGGCGCAGCAGGTCCGGGATGACCGCGTTCAGGTCGATGGCGTCGTGGATGCTGTTGCCTGCGATGAGCACGTTCTCGTAGTCGGCCGCGAAGAACGACTCGGCGAGCTGGACGCACTGGCGCAGGACCAGTGCGGTACGTGCGTCGTCATACGGCAGGTCCCACTGGGGATCGACCATGAGGAACAGTTGGTCGGTGTCGACCGCAGCGGTGCGACCCCACGTCGCGACCTTCTCCGCGTAGCTCAGTCGGAGGACGGTCGTCTTCCCGGAGCCGGCAGGCCCGGAAAGGAAGACGGTCCTAGGCATCGGCTGTCACAGGGCCGGGGGGAGCGGGAACTAGGAGTTTCGCCACTGCTGGTGCGTCTGCTGGGACTGCGCGGCGGCTTTGAGAGTTGGTCATCGGGAGGCCTGTGAGCCATTCGCGGGTGTGGAGGAGCTGGCGGAGGACTGGTGGGTGGGCCCGGACTTGATGTGGTGGGTGAGGGTGCCGGGGAGGTCGATGGTTACCTGGCGGGTGGTGAAGTGCCAGGTGGTGGTTCTGGTGAAGGTGTCGTCGTAGTGGCCGACGGCTATGGGTTGGAGGGGGAAGTCGGGGAGGGCTTGGTAGGCGGTGAAGGTGCTGCGGGAGGTGGCGGTGCCGGACGGCTCGTCCACCTCGATGAAGAAGTTGGTGACTATGTGGCGGGTGCGGGGGGTGCCGTCGGGGTAGCGGATGACGGTGTTGGTGAAGTTCTGGGTGATGGCTGCTGCGCCGGTCACGGAGGTGGTGCCGGTGAAGGTGGCGTTGGCGAGTAGGGCTCCTAGGGCTTCGAAGTCGCCGGCGTCTACCAGTTCGGCGTACCTGAGGATGAGGGTTTTGATGGCTTCTCGGCTCGACATCTGAGGGGGGTCCTAGTCGGGAGGGTGGCTGCGGGATTTGTCGACATAGCTACTTGGCGACGTATCGGCCGGAATGTTTCATGTGAAACATCGCGGTTGGGGTCAGGGTTTGGTGGCTTTGATGACGTAGTAGGCCGGGAGGTGGGCGGTGGTCGGTCCTAGGCCGGCGTAGCCGTCGGGGGTGGAGTGTTCGGTGAAGGCGTCCAGGCGGAGGCCGGCGTTGAGGAGGGCCATGACCACGTCGCTGGTGGGCCAGACGAAGGCGTTGAAGGGTGGCGGGGTGGCAGTGCCGCGGGCACCGAAGGGGAGTTTGGCGTCGTCGGTTTCGGCGCGGGGAGTGGTGCGGCCGAAGTAGTCGCCGGTGACCGCGAGGTGGTTGTCGCCGCGGACTGCCAGGACTTCCCAGAGGGGGTGGTGGTCCGCGATGAGGACTGAGCCGCCGGGACGGAGACGGGTGGCGAGGATGTCGGCCAGACGGCTGAGGTCGGGGGCCCAGCAGATCGCGCCCCAGCTGAAGTAGATGAGGTCGAGATCGACGAGGTCGGCCGGCAGGTCGAACATGTCGGCGCGGCGGAAATCGGCTGGGATGCCTGCGTCGGTGGACTTCTGCCGAGCGATGGCGAGGGCCACTTCAGAGATGTCTACGCCGACGGCGGTCGCGCCGAGGGCGGACCAGGAGAGGACCTGGTCGCCGCAGGAGCAGGCGAGCTGGAGGACGCGTTTACCGCGGACGTCGCCGGCCAGGGCCAGCTCGAAGTCTTCGAGGGCCAGGCCGCCCGCTCCGAAGAACTCGGCGGGTTGGCCTTGGCGGACGGGGGCGATCTGGTTCCAGCTGGCGCGGTTGGCTTCGGTGACTTGCTCGAGTGAGTCGGTCATGCGGCTGAAGCTAGGTCAGAGCTGGAGACGCCGCACTGCATTTACCGCTGAGGCTGGCGCCGGGGACCGCGGGTGAGGCGAAGCTGCCGCCCCCGCGGTGGGTCAGGAACGGGTGAGCTCGTGGGTGACCTTGCGCTCCGCGTAGAAGGAGAGGAAGGGGATGGTGCCGGCGAGCGCGACCAGGACGAGGCGGGGGAGGCTCCAGCGGACCCGGCGGGCGAGGTCGAAGGCGCCGAGCAGGTAGACGACGTAGAGGAAGCCGTGTAGCGGGCCGACCACGTTCATCGCCGAGGGGTTGTCGCCGAGGTACTTGAGCGGCATCGCGACGAACACCAGAACGAGCAGCATGACGCCGACGACGTAGGCGATCACGCGGTACCGGGTGAGTGCGCCCTTCACTGCTGGGGACAGGGCGGACGTGGCGGGGTCTGCGGGGGAGGTCACGCTGAAACGGTACCGCTTGACTCCAGCCGGCCATCGGCCTGGTCCGACTCGCCCGAGCGAGGCCGGTCGTCGTCCGGGTCGCGCTCGTCAGCGTCGTCCGACCCAGCCGCGTCGCTGTCGTCGGAGCGGTGGGCGTCGAGGACCATGCGGCCCCACATCCACAGGGTGAAGGCGGCGAAGATCCACCACTGGAAGGCGTAAGCGACGTTGCGGAGACCGGCGTGGTCGGTCGGCGGGGATGGAGCGGGGACGATCGCGGGAGACAGAGCAGCCGAGGAAGCAGCGGGCTTGTCGATCGAGGAGAGCACGACGAAGGCGTCGTAGATGCGGTAGTCGACCAGGTCCACGATGGTCGGGATCCGCAGGGACTGAAGAGTGCGGCCTTTGGCTGCGTCGCCGGATGCGTCCTGGGCCTCGGACTGGGCAACGGCGCCGGTCAGCTCGACCCGGCCGGTCAGTGGCTTCACCGCAGGGTCCGCGACAGTCGGTACCCAGCCACGGACGACCATCACGGCACCGGTCGAGGCGTCGGCACTCCCGGTCGAATCCAGCATGACGGGCGAGACCACCCAGAAGCCGTTCTTGTCACCCAGCCGGCGGTCTGAGATGTATAGCTGGTCAGCGGCCGGTCCCCAGGTCCCAGTGACGGTCACCTTCCGCCCGACGGCCTTCGAGGTCAGTCCTTCGTCGATCGAGAAGAGTGTGTTCAGCGGTACCGGCGCACCCTCGGCCCGCTTCGCCGTCGCTGCCGCGGTCTTCGAGTGATAGACGTCCAGCTGCCAAACGCCGAGTACCGACATGGTGGCGGCGATCGCGAGCGCAAGGAGCAGCAGCGCCATCCAACGCGGCGTGAAGACCGTTCTCCACAAGGGTCGCGCCAGCGACGAGGCCACAGGCGAGGTAGGAGGCGCGACAGACATCAGTGACTCAACGAGCAGCGGCCGCGGCCAGCAGATCGCGACACAGCACCCCGAGCTCGATACCGGCTGCCTCCGCGGCCAAAGGCACCAACGACGTCTCGGTCATCCCCGGCGCCACGTTCACCTCGAGGAACCACGGCACCCCGTCAGCGTCGACGACGAGGTCCGAGCGCGACAGATCCCGCAATCCCAAAGCAGTGTGGGCAGTCACGGCCGCCGCAGCACAAGCCTGCGCAACCGAGGCCTCGAGCCGGGCCGGTACGACGAACTGCGTAGCCCCCGCCGTATACCGAGCCTCGTAGTCGTAGAACCCGGAGTCAGGCCGGATCTCAACAGCCGGCAACGCGCGCGGGCCATCACCCGTGTCCACCACGGTGACAGCCACCTCGACGCCATCGACGTACCGCTCGATCAACGCGACCGGCCCGTACGCATAGCAATTCACCATCGCCGAAGGCAGCTCATCGGCCGCCCGCACGATCGAAGCCCCGAGCGCCGATCCACCCCGAGCCGGCTTCACCACCAGCGGCAGCCCGATCTGACCGATCACCGCCTCCATCAGCGCGGCGGCGCCCAGCTCGCGGAAAGTGTCATGACCCAGTACGACGGAAGGCGGCGTGTGCAGCCCGGCCGAGGTCACCATCGTCGCGGCAACCGGTTTGTCGAAGGCGGTCCGGCAAGCCTCCGCATCGGCACCCACGTAAGGCACCCGATACAGGTCGAGCACCTGGCGGAGCGCGCCGTCCTCGCCTGTGACGCCATGCAGGACCGGGAAGACCGCGTCAGGCGGGTCGTTGCGCAGTCGTTCGACCAGGCTCGCGTCGACGTCGCGTTGCTCGACCTCGACCCCGACGCTGCGCAGAGCGTCGGCGACGCGCCGGCCGGAGCGCAGCGAGACATCCCGTTCGTGCGACAGTCCGCCGGCCAGTACCAGCACTCGACCCAGATCACTCATAGAAACTTCCCGATCGCTAGTGGGCGACTCCGGCGGGCGCCGGTCCCGAGGCCCATTTGAACGGTACCGCCACCACCGGGCCGGTCAGACCGGTGCCCGGCAAATCCTTAACTAAGCTCTGGCCCTGGCGCGTCGTAGTCCCGGCCCGCGCCGGGCTTCAGCGGACCGAACGTCTGCCGCAGCTCGAGCTCCTCGTTGATCACCGCGGCGAGCCGGGCGACCCCTTCGGTGATCCGCTCAGGCGTCGGATGACAGTAGGACAGCCGCATGCACTGGGAGCCGAAACCGTCGGCGAAGAAGGCGGTGCCGGGGACGTACGCGACCCGGGCGGTGACCGCGCGCGGCAGCATCGCCTTCGAGTCGAGCCCGTCCGGCAGGGTCAGCCAGACATAGAACCCACCACCAGGCCGGGTCCAGGTCGTTGCCGCAGGCATCTTGTCGGCCAGCGCCGCGAGCATCGCGTCCCGGCGCTCGCGGTACATCTCCCGGAACTGCTTCACCTGGCCGAGCCAGTCGTGCCGCATCAGGTACGACGAGATCGCCAGCTGACTGAAGATCGGTGGGCACAGCGTCGCGGACTCCTGCGCCAGCACGAGTTTCTCCCGCACCGCATGCGGCGCCACCGCCCAGCCGACCCGGAAGCCCGGGGCGAAGGTCTTGGAGAAGGAGCCGAGATAGATGACCCCTTCGCGATCGTCGGCCCGCAACGCGCGCTGCGGCTCACCGTCGAACCCGAGCAGCCCGTACGGGTTGTCCTCGAGGATCAGCAGATCGGCCCGCTGACAGATCTCCAGCACCCGCCGGCGGCGCTCGTCGGACAGCGAGATGCCGGCCGGGTTGTGGAAGTTCGGGATCGTGTAGAAGAACTTGATCTTCTTGCCGGCCGCCCGGACCGCGGCGATCGCCTGCTCCAGCGCCTCCGGCACCACACCGTCGTCGTCCATCGCAACGTGAACGACCTCACACTGGTACGCCCGGAAAACACCGAGCGCACCGACGTACGACGGGGCCTCGCAGATCACCACGTCGCCAGGATCACAGAACACGCGGGTGACCAGATCGACCGCCTGCTGGCTACCCACAGTGACGACGATGTCGTCCGGATGCGCGTCGATACCCTCCAGCCGCATCACGTCGCAGATCTGGTCGCGCAGCGTCGGGTCGCCCTGGCCGGAGCCGTACTGCATCGCGACCGCGCCGTTGTCGACCACCAGATCGCGGACCGCGCCACCGACCACATCGAGCGGAAGCCCTGCGATATTGGGCATTCCGCCCGCCAGCGAGACCACCTCCGGGCGGCTCGCGACCGAGAACAGCGCCCGGATCTCCGATGCGGTCATACCCTTGGTCCGTGCTGCGTACCGGTCGACGTAGTTGTCGAGACGGGTCTGCCGGACATCAGGCAGGTCAGCACTCACGGAGCGGCTCCAAGAACAGGCGACGAGGGGCATGCCGGGGAAGGCACCAGGCTACGCCGAAGTAGCCGAGCGTGTTCGCGTGCCCGGACTGCCGATCGGCGCTACCTCTCACTACCATGCCTTATAGGGGCAGGTTCGACCATGGTGCCGACTGGTGGCTGAGATGACCACTGGCCCTGGAGCACGACCTGGAGTGGTGCGGAAGGCGGGATCGGATGAGCATGGGCAAGGCGATCGGACTGGCGCTCGGCGGACTACTGTTCGGCGTCCTCGCCGGGTTCGCGGGCGAGCTGTTCAGACGGCAGCCGGCGGCCAAGGTGCAACAGCGGTACGTCGCTCCGGAGGCGGCGGAGACCCCCGACGCCAGGACCCCGGCGCCGGCTGCCCGGTGACCGACCGGATGCGCTGATGGCACGACGGCTGGAACCGCTCACGCTCGCCAACCTCGACGAGCTGCCGGTGCCATGCCGTTCCTGTGTTTTCTGGGAGCTCGATCCGGTCGCAGCGCGCCAGGCGAGCCGCACCGGTGACACCCATCTCGAGAAGGAAGCCTGGCTCTCCCAGTTGCTGCTGGACTGGGGTACGGCCGGAGTCGTCCTGTACGTCGACGACGCACCCGCCGGGTTCGCCCTCTACGCCCCCGCGGCGTACCTGCCCCGGATCCAGGCCTTCCCCACCGCTCCACCGAGCCCCGACGCCGTCGTACTGGCAACAGGGCGCATCCTGCCTCGGTACCTGGGCATGGGACTCGGCAAGGTCCTCATCCAGGCCGTCGCCAAGGATGTGCTCAAGCGCGGCTTCCGGGCGGTCGAGGCCTTCGGCGACTCCCAGTGGCACGGACCGGCCTGCGTCTGGCCGACCGACTTCCTCCAGGCAGTCGGGTTCGGCGTAGTACGCGAGCATCCGCGCAATCCGCGACTCCGGCTCGATCTCCGCTCCGTCATCACCTGGCGCAGCGAGATGGAGGCCGCGGTCGAGCGCCTGATGGGCGCGATCCGGCCCGAGCCCGCCCGGCCCGCGCCGGCGGCCGTGCGCGACACCCTGACCCGCAAACCGTCGTCATGATCTACCGGGTGCTCGCCGATCTGGTCGCGATCGTGCACGGTGCCCTGCTGGTGTTCTTCCTGATCGGCGGCTTCCTGGCGTGGAAGTGGCGGCGGGTGATCTGGGCGCATCTGTTCGTCGGCGCCTGGAACCTGGCGATCGTGATCCTCGACTTCGGCTGCCCGATCACGGCGCTGGAGAAGCACTGGCGCCGCGAGGGTGGCGAGCAGCCGTACGCCGGCGGCTTCATCCAGCACTACATCGACGGCACCGTCTACCCGGCCGGCTACACCTGGGTCGCGGAGAAGGTCGGCTTCGCGCTGCTGGTCATCTCCTACCTCGGCCTGTACTTCGTCAGCCGGCGAACCAGGGCTCGCTCAGTGGAGACCCGGACGTGATCCGGTCCGCTCGTCCCCATACTGGTAGCTGTGTCCAGTCACGGAACCGTCGTCCAGGACCCGGTCGAGACGTACCTGACCGGTCTGAGCCGCGCGCTGAGTGGACCGCGCCGGCGTAAGGCCGACCTGATGGCGGAGGCGCGGGACAGCCTGGTCGACGCCACCGAGGCCTACGAAGCCGACGGGCTGAGCCCAGCGGAGGCTGCTGAGCGAGCTGTCGAAGACTTCGGCGACCTGGCCGAGGTCGTACCGGGGTACCGGTCCGAACTGGGGATCGCGCAAGGGCGGCGTACGGCGGTACTGCTCCTGCTCGTCATGATCGCCCAGCCGATCGTCTGGCAGGAGGGTCTCTGGGTCTGGAACCAGCACCCTGACTCTGACGCCCCGGTCGTCCTCTTCCTCAACCAGTTGGTGATGCTGGCCGGCGGACTGTCGATCGCGGGCGGCATGCTCGCGCTGATCGCCACCGGCATCGGGCTGCGCTACCCGGCGGTCCGTGAGCGCGTGACCAGGGTGACGGCCCGATTCGCGCTGTCGAGTTGTGCCGCGGTGAGCATCGTCGCGCTGCTGCTCAGCACGGCCAGCGCGATCGTCAACGAGACCGACGCGACCGGACTGCTGGTCGTCTTCGTGTTCGTGGTCGGGCCGCTGCTGCTGGTGAGCCGTGCGGCCCACCGCTGTCTACGCCTGGCCTGACGCGCCCTTGGGCCGGAGTACGCCCTCGACGACGGCGCGGAACGTCTCCCACTCGGTCTTGCCGGTGGCGAGCATCTTCTGACCGGCTGACGTGAGCTGGTACGTCCGCCGCTTGCGGCCGCCCACAGTGCTCCACTCGCTGGCCAGGTAGCCGGCTCGCTCGAGTCGCCGCAGCGCCGGGTAGAGCGTGCCGGTCGGCAGGTCCAGCTCGCCGCCGCTGCGCTCCAGCAGCGCTTCCATGATCGCGTAGCCGTGCAGCGGTTCTGACTCGACCACCGCCAGGATCATCGGGTCCAGGTGCCCTCGGAGCGCATCCGCCTTCATGTAGTCAGTCTACTCATACAGGTGCTACCGTCGTGTGTATAAGTAGACGCGCTACATGTAGGGAGAAACGATGGTGCACCGGGTAGCGGGGTGGGCGATGCGGCGGGCGGGGCTGGCCGTGACGCTGTGGCTGGTCGCGTTGATCGTGGTGACCGCGGGAGCGACGCTGATCGGGAGCGCCTACAAGAACACGAACTCGCTGCCGGGGACGGACTCGCAACGGGTGATCGACATCTTCCGCGAGCACCAGCCACAGGGCGCGACCGACTCGGTCCAGATCGTCCTGTACGACGAGAACGGCTTGGCTGCCTCGTCGGCCAAGACCCGGATCGCCGGGATGCTGGCCGAGGTCGGCGAGTTGCCGCACGTCGCGGCCGTCGCCGATCCCTTCACGGCGAAGGGCTCCCTGTCGGCCGACGGCAAGACGGCGTACGCGACGGTCGACCTCGACGTCGCCGCGGCGGACATGCCCGCCGCGGACGTACGGGCGATCATCCACAAGGCGCAGGGGATCGCGACCGACGGGCTGCAGGTCGAGCTCGGTGGTGACCTGGTCCGCAGCGCCGAGGAGAGTGCGGGCGGAGCCTCCGAAGGCGCCGGAATCCTTGCTGCGCTGGTGATTCTCGTCTTCCTCTTCGGCTCACTGCTCGCCGCGAGTCTCCCGCTCCTGACCGCCGTCTTCGCGGTCGGCGGCACGCTCGGTCTGCTCGTGATCGCCTCGCACGTCTTCACCATCCCCAGCTACACGGCTCCGGTGATGATGCTGGTCGGGTTCGGCGTCGGCATCGACTATGCGCTGCTGATCTTCTCCCGGTACCGCGGTGAGCTGCTCAAGGGCGCCGACCGGGCGAAGGCCGCCCGGATCGCCCTCGACACCGCCGGCCGCTCGGTGATCTTCGCCGGCTGCACTGTGGTGATCGCCCTCCTCGGCCTGCTGGCGCTCGGACTCGGGTCACTGCAAGGCCTCGCGCTCGGCGTCACGGTCACCGTGTTGATGACGATGCTCGCCGCCGTCAGTCTGCTGCCGGCGTTGCTCACCTTGTTCGGCAAGCGGATCGAACGCAGCATCCGCAAGCACGCGGCCAAGTCGCGCCGCCACCAGGGCGACGGCTGGCGCAAACTGGCGACGACAGTCCAGCGCGGACCGTGGGTGCCGCTCGTGCTCGGGACGGTGGCGCTCGTCGCGCTCTGCTTGCCGGCCCTCGACCTGCGACTCGGGTTCGCTGACGCGAGTACGGACGCTCCGGCCAAGACCAGCCGCAAGGCGTACGACCTGCTGGCGAGCGGCTTCGGCCCCGGCTTCAACGGTCCGCTGATCGTGATGTCCGAGGGCACCCCGAAGGCGGCCAAGGACCTCAACGCCTTGCTGGCAAAGGATCCGGGCATCGCCGGTGTCACCGCTCCGCAACTCCTGGCCGATGGCAAAGTCGCGACGATGCTTGCCTTCCCCAAGTCGGGACCGCAGGACAAGGAGACAAGTGACCTCGTCCAGCGGTTGCGCGACGAGACGCTGCCGCCGCTCGCGAACGAGACCAAGGCGACCTACCTGATCGGTGGATCGACGGCCGCCGCGGATGACTTCGCCAGTGCGGTCAGCAAGCGGCTGCCGATCTTCGTCCTGGTCGTGGTCGGTCTGTCCGCGCTGCTGCTGATGGCGGTCTTCCGCTCGCTGCTGATCCCGTTGAAGGCGGCAGTGCTCAACCTGCTCAGCATCGGCGCTTCACTGGGCGTCATCACGCTGGTCTTCCAGCACGGCTGGTTCGGCGCGCAGCAAGGGCCGATCGAGGCGTTCGTGCCGGTGATGATCTTCGCGATCGTGTTCGGCCTGTCGATGGACTACGAGGTGTTCCTGATCTCCCGCATCCACGAGGAGTGGCGGCGGAGCGGTGATGCCCGGGAGGCGGTCCGTGAGGGTCTCGCCAACACCGGCAGCGTGATCACGGCGGCAGCGGCGATCATGATCGTCGTCTTCGGCGCCTTCCTGCTCAGCCCGGATCGGATGCTGAACCAGTTCGGCCTCGGGCTCGCGGTGGCCGTCCTGCTCGACGCGTTGCTGATCCGGTGCGTCATCGTTCCGGCGGTACTACGCCTGATGGGCGCTCGCGCGTGGTGGCTGCCTCGCTGGTTGGACCGGCTGCTTCCGGTGATAGCGCTCGAGCGCGCGGAGGAGGCGGACGCAGTACCGGCCGAGCAGCTCGTTCACTCGTAGCGGGAGCTCCAGACGCGGGCCTTGTAGATCTGTGCGCCGGCCAAGGTCCGCGTCGCCGCCGGTACTGCGAACTGCACCGTGTCCGTGCACCAGGACGTGTAGCACCCGGCCTTCGGTGTGGTGCGGACCTGCTGGGCATTGGGCATGCTGTTCGCACTCTTGATACCGCCGACGTTCTCGGTGGACACGATCGCACCGGACGACTTGCTGACCTGGTAGACCTTCGAGCCGGTCGAGACCCAGAGCAGGTCGTGGTTCTCCAGTACCGGCGTCAGGTCGTGGCCACCGCCGGTCGGCAGCGTCACCACCTTCGATTCCTCCAGTACCGGCGCCGCGGCGGTGCCCTTGATCTTCAACGCCGCCAGACGATTGCCGCCGAGCACCCAGAGGACCTGCTGAGTCGGATCCCAGGTCACGCCGTGCGCGTCCGGCAGCGGGTACGAGGCGTACTTGCTGGAAGACGAGCCTTGCGACGCTGTGTAGACGCGGAGGAAACCGCCGGCGCTCGCGGCCACTGCGACGTTGCCGTCGGGGAGTAGCTCGACGCTGTGCGGGTTGTTCGCGGAGCCGACGTTGAGAGCCCAGATTCGTTGGCCGCCGGGATAGGTGATCAGGCCGGCGAGGCCCCGGGAGTCGGAGACCACGGCCACGTAGGCGCCGGCGCGGTCCATCCGCAGTTTCACGTCGGACGGGAGTCCCCAGGCGGAGGTGAGGCCGCTGAAGCCGTTGGCGGTGGTCGGCGACCAGGACCACTTCAGAGCCGCGGCGGTGTTCCAGTTGTAGACAGCAGGGTCCAGCAAGCGGATCCGCGCATCCGGGCCGTTCTCGGACTGCTGGTCGGTCACCGCGACCAGACGACCTGCCTCAGCTGCTTGGGCCGGTTGACCAACTGGTACCAGGAGGGCCGCCAGCAGGCCGACCGCGCCGAGAATCCGGACCACAGTTCTCCACCACCCCAGGTTGGTTTCCTACCAACAACGGTAGTGGAGACGTCAGAAACTGGCGATCTCAGACGGTGAGTTGACCGAAGTGCAGCATGCCGGTCGACGCGTCCTGCTCCGGCGGCAGGTAGACGCGCTGGATCGCGACCACGATCGCCTCGGCGATCACGTCGCGGAAGGCCGGATCCGCGAGCCGCGACGAGTCGTGCGGGTTCGTCACGTACCCGATCTCGAGCCGGACCGCGGGCATCTTGGTCCGCCGCAGCAGGTCCCAGGTCTTCTGGTGGGTGCGGCAGTTCAGCAGATCGGTGCGAGCGACGATCTCGCGCTGCACCAACCCGGCGAACTGCTCGCCGACGCTGGAGGAAGCGCCGTGCAGGTCGCTGCCGTAGTAGTACGTCGCGATGCCCTGCGCCTCCGGGTTCATCGACCCGTCGGTGTGCAGCGAGACGCACAGATTCGCGTCCGTCTCGTTGGCGAAAGCAGCCCGCGCCAACTCGTCCGGCCCCTGATCGCGACCCCGCGAAAGATAGGCCCGTACGCCGGTAGCGCCCAGCCGGCCTTCGATCCGCGAAGCCAGGTCGTACGCCACGTCCGACTCGCGCAGCCCGAAGCCTTCCCAGCCGTAGTCGAAACCACCATGGCCGGGGTCGATCACGACCGTCTTGCCCGACAGACGCGGGCCGGCCGCGCGGACCGCCTCCGAGGCGCGCAAAGCGTCAGGACGACCGCCGGTCGCCATCGGGCGGATCCGCTGCAGCGCCTTGAACGTCGAGGGGCCACACGTGCCGTCGGCAGGCAGGCCCATGTTGCGCTGGAACTCGGTCACCGCGCGCTGGGTGTCGGCCGCGAAGATGC
The DNA here is from genome assembly GCF_039537185.1 of Kribbella ginsengisoli. Lineage (NCBI taxonomy): Bacteria > Bacillati > Actinomycetota > Actinomycetes > Propionibacteriales > Kribbellaceae > Kribbella > Kribbella ginsengisoli. The sequence goes on from NZ_BAABAA010000006.1 coordinate 155,244, forward strand.
CGTCCACCCGGGCGACCGCGAAGCCCAGCTCCTGCAGTTTCGCCTGCAGGGCCTGGACGTCGTCGCCGGTGAGCGGGTGCGAGACGACGTACGTCAGCAGCCGGTCACCCAGCCGCCAACGGGCGTCGTCGATCGCGCGGTACGTCTGCGGGCCGACGATGCCGTCGATCATCAGCCCGCGTTGCTGCTGGAACCCCCGCACGGCATGGGCGGTCGCTTCGTCGTAGACGTCGTGACCGCCCGGCTGCAGCAGCCCCAGTCGCTGCAGCTTTCCGATGATCTCTGCGACGGCTTCACCACTGTCGCCGATTCGGTAGATGCCTTGGGAGGCTGCCATCAATGCTCCTTGCCATGCGGCGGAAAACGTCCCCTCACGGGGGCGCCTAAAGCAGTGTCTCAGCCGGTGAAGTCAGCCAGCTCCCGGAGCAGCGCAGCCTTCGGCTTCGCGCCCACGATGGACTTGGCCAGTTCACCGTTCACGTAGACATTGATGGTAGGGATGCCGGTGACGCGGTAAGTACTCGGGGTGACCGGGTTCTCGTCGACGTTCATCTTGAGAAAGGTCACCTTGTCGCTGTGCTCGCCGGCCAGCTCCTCCAGGATCGGCGAGACCTGACGACACGGTCCGCACCACTCGGCCCAGAAGTCCACCAGCACCGGCTTGTCGCTCTTCAGCACGGTGGCGTCGAACTCGGCGTCCGTGACTGCGTTCATCTTGTCGCCCATGGCGATCTCCTTAAGGGTTTGCTGCTCGAAGTGGCGAAGGGTGGTTCGGAGTCAGACCGTGACCGGCTCGGTGGCCTCAGCGGCCGCGGCGGTCGCCTCGAACTCCAGCGTGGCCAGGAAGCGCTCGGCGTCCAGAGCCGCGGAACAGCCGGTGCCGGCCGCCGTGATGGCCTGGCGGTAGGTGTGGTCGACCAGGTCGCCCGCGGCGAACACACCGGGCAGGTTGGTCCGGGTGCTGTCGGGCTGGACCAGCACGTAGCCGTCCTCGTCCAGGTGCACCTGGCCCTTGACCAGCTCCGAGCGCGGGTCGTGCCCGATCGCGATGAACAGGCCGGTCACCGGCAGCTCGCGGGTCTCACCGGTGACGGTGTCGCGCAGCACGATGCCGGTCAGCTTCTCGTCGCCCTTGATCTCGGCCACCTCGGAGTTCCACGCGAACTCGATCTTCTCGTTCGCGAAGGCCCGCTCGGCCATGATCTTCGAGGCGCGCAGCTCGTCGCGACGGTGCACGATGGTGACCTTGTCGGCGAACCGGGTCAGGAAGGTCGCCTCCTCGATCGCGGTGTCGCCACCGCCGATCACGGCGATCTCGTGCTGACGGAAGAAGAACCCGTCACAGGTCGCACACCAGGACACTCCGTGTCCGGACAGCCGATCCTCGTGCTCGAGGCCGAGCTTGCGGTAGCCGGAGCCCATCGCGAGGATGACGGCCTTGGCGCGGTGCACGGTGCCGGCCGAGTCGGTGACGGACTTGATCTCACCGGTCAGGTCGACCGCGACGATGTCGTCGGCGACCAGCTCGGCGCCGAAGCGCTCCGCCTGGGTGCGCATCTCGTCCATCAGCGCGGGGCCCATGATGCCTGCGGAGAAGCCCGGGTAGTTCTCCACCTCGGTGGTGGTCATCAACGCGCCACCGGCCGTGACGGAACCTTCGAAGACCAGCGGCGCCAGCTGGGCGCGCGCGGCGTAGACGGCAGCCGTGTAACCGGCTGGGCCGGAACCGATGATGATGACGTTGCGGACTTCTGCCTCGCTCATTCAGGCGTTCCTCGGGTCGTCGAGACTGGGTACGTCGTACTCAACGGATCCTTGAGGCCGACCATTCCCCCCTGACCGGGGTGGTGGGGTGGGAATGTAGAAAACACGGTACCCATGGACGTGATCGGCTACCCAATCGGCTCACCGCCTGGAATCAACGGTTGCGCAACGTCACCGTGGTCTCGTAAACCGGCGTGGCGACGCCACCGGACGTGTTGCAACCGGTGACCACGGTGATCTGGATGTCGCTCGGCGAACTGCCCTGGACGCCGATCACCGTCGCCCGCTTGCCGTCGACCTTGGCCTGCTGGACCAGCCGCAGGTCCGGGTTGGACCGGCCGGCCGCGAAGCTCCGGGCGCAGTCGACCTCGGTCGGGGTGGCGTGCAGCAGCGGGCCGTTGGCGTTCTCGAGCCAGCGCTGCACGTTCGGTCCGACCTGGTCGGTCGACAGCGACGGGATCGAGTCGATCGGCACGGTCGGGTTGATCCCGGCGGCGCCTTCGTTGCCGTGGCCGGCGGTGCCGAGCGCGACGCCGACGCCGATCCCCGCGATCGCGAGCACGCCGGCGGCGGCCAGCACGAGCTTGGGGAGATGACGACGTGGCTCTTCGCGCATCTGGACCAGCGAGTGGACGCCGACCGTGGAGGCGCGGAGTACGGACTCGGAGACGATGACGGAGTCGAGGTGCTCGGCGACGGCGGTCGGCATCGGGATGTCGGCGCGGCCCTCGTCGGCCAGGTCCTCGGTCAGTTGCAGCAGCGCGTCGTACGTCTGCTGACAGTCCGGGCAGGCCTTCACGTGTTCACGAGCGCGATGCGCGTCGGGTGCGGGGAGCAGGTTCTCGATCAGGTCGGCGATGGTGTCCGTGTCCAGGTGCTCGAGGTGCTCACTGGTCGGCAGACCGGATTCGGTCATCGGGAACTCGCCTCCTCACGGGAGGTGCGCAGAGTGGTCATCGGTGAAAAGCTCCGGTCGGCGATCACGGGGTCGCAGGATGGCGACTCTGCTTCGACGGGGACGGCGGTCATTCGGTTCCCACTGATTCCGCGGCAGTCTTCGCCGGTACGTCGGAGCCGCCGCGGGTGGTCTGCCAATGGCGCAGCAACGGCAGCAACCGGGCCCGCCCGCGGGCGCAGCGGCTCTTCACCGTGCCCGGCGCACAGCCCAGAATCGCGGCCGCCTCCTCGATCGAGTAGCCCTCCATGTCGACCAGGACGAGCGCGCTGCGCTGGTCGACGTTGATCTGCTTCAAAGCATTCAGTACGTCGAGACGGCGCTCGCGGACCTCGGCCGCGTCCTCCTCGACCGGCCCCGCCAGCTCGGCCGCGCGGTCCTCGTCCTCGGGCAGCGGGTCGGCCTGGCGGACCTGCCGGCGGCGGATCCGGTCCAGACAGGCGTTCACCACGATCCGGTGCAGCCAGGTGGTCACCTTGGCGTCGCCACGGAACGAGTCGGCCCGGCGGAACGCCGAGATGAACGCCTCCTGCAGCGCGTCGGCCGCCTCCTCGGGCTCGCCGAGGGTGCGGATCGCGACCGCCCACATCCGGTCGCGGTGCCGCTTGACCAGGATGCCGAAGGTGTCCGGGTTGCCGGCCACGTGCAGCCGGAGCAGCTCGTGGTCGTCCATCGTGTCGTAGCCCGGCGGCAGAGCCGAGGGCCCGCCATCTACAGGGGGGCCTATCCGAGTGATGTCAGAGGTCATTTCTGGACCGAGACCTCCGCGATCTCGCCGCGGTACCCGGTACCGTCCTTCGGGATCTTGGTCAGCCACACCAGCACATAGCGGGTCTTGACGGGCGCGGCCGGCGTCAGCACAGCCTGTTCGCCCTGATCCCCGAGTGACGCTACCGACTTCCAGCCGCTGACCGCGGGTGCGGAGACGTTCGGGTCCGCCTTCGGCACCATCAGCTCGAGACTGGTGCCGTCGCCGACCAGAGTGACCGTCACCTTGGAGACATCGGTGAGCGCGCCGAGGTCGTAGATGATGCCGACGCCGTCCTTGCTGCCGCCGAAGTTGGGCTTGTTCTTGTACGACATCGTGGTCCAGGTCGTACTGGCATCGCCGTCGTAGGTCTTGCCGACGTCCTTGGGGTGTTCCTCGCCGTTGCCCTGTGGCTCGGGGTCGAAGTCCTTGGCGGCGACGATCTTCGCCGGGGCGCCGGACGCCGACGGCGGTGGCGAGCTGGCCGCGGGTGGCGGGTTGGTCTTGCTGTCGTTGCCCTGGTCCTTGTTGATCGCGCCCTTGACCAGGAACTGCGCCATCGCGACCACGGACAGCAGCGCCAGGACGGCGAGCAGGATCAGGATCCGGCCACCCCAGCTGCCGCGCTGCTTCGGCTCGTCGGCCGGCGGCTTACGCCGGCCACCGTTTTGCGGGGGCGGGGCTTGGCGGCGTACCGGCCGGGTCTCCGCTGCTGCGGCGTAGGCCGGTTGAGCGGGGACGCGGCCGTTGTTCTCGGCGTAGGCGCTCTGCTGGTACTCCGGGATCTGCGGCGTCGGGTCGAGTGCGGGCGGCGCCTGGATCGGCGGCGCGATCTGGGTGGCGTCGTCGACGCTGCCGTTCTGCCGGGCGACCGCGACCGTCTCGTCCATCTGGCTCGGCGGCTCGTGCGAACTGCCGATGACCCCGGACAGCGCAGCGGACAGGCCTGCCGCGCTGGTGATCGGGACGGAGTGGTGCCGCGGCGGGTCACCGAGCAACCGGTCCGAGATGTCGTCCAGCGAGCGCGGTACGCCGGCGCGCACCTGGCGCGGGCTCAGCAGCCGACCGTGCTCGACCGGAGCGGGCTGGAGACCCCAGGCCGGGGCCGGACCGGGCCAGCGCCCGGTCAGAGAGGCGTACAGCAGCTCGCCGAGCGCCCGGACGTCCTCCTCCGGCGAACCGGGCCCGGTGGAGCGCAGGGCGGCCTCAGTGGCGAGTCCGACGACCTTGATGGCTCCGGCGTCGGTCACGACGACGGTGGAGGGGCTGATTGAGCCGTGCGAGTGGCCGGTGCGGTGCAGGTTCTCCAGTGCCTCGGAGACCTCGCGGGCCAGCCAGCCGGCCTGCTGGCCGGTCAGCGGTCCAGCGCTGAGCATCCGCTCGAGGGGCCGGCCACCGGCCCACTCACGGACGCAGTACGTCACGCCTTCGTGCATGTCGCAGTCGAGCACCCGGAGGAACCGCGGGTCCGCTGCTGCCGCGGCACGCCGGGCCGCGTCGAAGAGTTGGTTCGTCCTCGGGTCGCCAACCGGCAGGACGTCTACGACCACTGCCCGGCTGAGCACCTCGTCCACTGCTCGCCACACCCGCGCACCGTCGATCTCCGCGAGCAACTCGGCGATCCGGTACCGGCCGGCGAGCAGGGCACCAGGACTGACGGTCTGGTTCGACACGGTGTCTCTCGCCCTCCTCGATGCACTGGTCGTCCTGCGTCTCCGCCCTGGATCCGGTCGGCGGCCGAATTCGGCTGATCCAGGCAGGTGCGAACGGTTGGCGGTCCGATCGCAGCCCCCATGCTAGTGCCCCGCTGACCGGACAAGTGGTGCACGAGTGCACAAGCGGCCGATCAGGGCCTACCGGGAGCGGCCGGGGAGCTTCGATGTGACCGCGGCCACCACGTCGGTGACCTCGTGGATACGGAGTACCCGCGCCACACCGACGTACACCGGGAGCATCACGACGCCGCCGACGGCGAGCTGGACGACCGCCGCGAGCGGGCCGGTCCAGTCGACGGCGGAGTCGAACACGGTCAGCACCCCGCGGCCGATGCCTGCCCCGGCCACGGCGGCGATCACCATCGCGAGCAGCGGCAGCCCGATGCCCGAGCCGGCCACCCGGGGGACCCGGCGGCGGAGCACGCGGCGGGACATCAGCACGGCGACCAGGTACGCCAGCGCATACGCGGCACCGAGCACCACGCCGCTGAACCTCAGGTGCTGCTCGTCCAGCAGGACCCGTACGCCGATCAGCGCGGCGGCGATGTTCGTCGCGGCGATCGCGCACTGCATGAAGAACGGCGTCCGGGTGTCCTCGAACGCGTAGAAGGTGCGCAGCTGGAAGTACTGGACCGTGAACGGCACGATCCCCAGCGCGAGCGTCATCAGCGTGTACGCCATCAACTGCAGGTTGTTCTTACCGGACCCGTAGCCGGCGATCACCGTCACGATCGGATAGGCGAAGGCGATCATCGCCGCGGCCGCCGGTACGACGATCGCCAGCGTCTGGCGGATCGACCGGGCCGACAGCCGGGCCACCTCGGTCACGTCACCCGCCGCCGCCAGCGCCGACATCTGCGGCAGCGCGGCCGTGGCCAGTGAGACGGTGACGATGCCGTGTGGCACCAGGATGATCAGCATGGCGGTGCTGTAGGCGAACAGACCGGCCTTGGCACCGGGATCGTTCGAGGCGCTACCGGCGATCGCCAGCTTGGTGACGACCACCAGCGTCACCTGGTTGACCGCGACGAAGAGAACGGTCCAGGTGCCGAGCTTGGCGGTCTGGCCGAGGCCGGTGCCGCGCAGCCCGAACTTAGGCACATAGGTGTGGCCACTGGCCTTCAGGTACGGCAGCAGCACCAGCAATTGCACGGCGATGCCCAGCGTGTGGCCGAGGCCGAGCAGCAGCTCCTCGCCGTGGCTGAAGGTCGGCGGGTTGTCGCCGGCCCGGTAGACCAGCAGGAAGATCACGATCGAGGCGCACGCGACCACGTTGTTCGCGATCGGCGCCCACATCATCGGGCCGAACCGGCGCCGGGCGTTCAGCACCTGGCCGACCAGGACGAACGCGCCGTAGAAGAAGATCTGCGGCAGGCAGAGCCGGGCGAACATGATCATCGAGTTCTTCTCGGCCAGCCGCGACGGGTCGTGCAGCTCCTTCGGCAGGTAGAGCTCCGAGATCTGCGGCGCCAGCACCACACAGGCCACGGTGACCACGGCCAGCACCAGGAAGCCGAAGGTCAGCAGCCGGTTGGTGAAGTCCTGGCCGCCGTCGTCGTGGTTCTTGATCGCGCGGACCAGTTGCGGCACCAGCACGGTGTTGAAGATGCCGCCGGCCAGCAGGATGTAGAGGCTGTTCGGGATCGTGTTGGCGGCGGTGAAGATGTCGCCGCGCAGCGCGGTGCCGATGGCGGCGGCGAGCAGGGCGATCCGGACGAATCCGAGCAGGCGGGACAGCACCGTTCCGGCTGCCATCACCGCCGCGGAGCGCAGGGTGCGGTCAGCCATCCTTCGTTCCGACTCCTTCTTTCAGGCTTTCGAGATCGCTCTGCCCAGGCACGAGCGGTGCCGGGGCGTCAGAGTGTGAGGCGCCGTTCGGGCTGGTGGCCGGGTCGTCCTGGCCGAGGTCCTCGAGCGGCAGCGGCTCCGGATGCAGCGCGTCGGCCTCGGGCTTCGGCGTCGGGTTGCGGCGTTCGGAGCGCACTCGCCGGTAGATCCGGACGATCGACGTACCGAACAGCAGCGCGACCGCGGCGCCGACCAGGATCCAGCCGACGCTGCCGTACTGCGCCGCCTGGATCACCAGCGGCTGCGAGTCGCCGACCGGCTGCTTCCCCGCCGTCACCAGCTGCGCGGTGGCGTTGATGACGCCGTTCTGCTCGGCGCTCGCCTTGACCTGGAAGGTGCCCTTCTGACCGGCCGGCAGCAGCAAGGTGTGCAGCTGGGCGATCTTCAGGTCGTTCCGGTTGCCGGTCGCGGTGACCTCCAGGCCGACCCGGATCGTCACGTCCAGCCCGTTCTCGACGGTCAGCGGGAAACTGCCCTTGCTGCCGGAGAGGTTGACCTTGATGCCGTCGTGCTGGCCCTTGCTCTTGTTGGTGACCAGGTGGACTTTCTTCAGCTGCGCGGCGACGGCGTTGCGCTGGTAGTTGACGAAGCGCTGCGCTTCGTTCGGAGTGGCGCTCCATTCGAGCGAGGCCGACCGGAGCAGTCCCTGGGTCATGCTCAACGGGGTCTGCGCGGCCGGGTCCGACAGCAGCGATTCGTACGTCGAGGTCGTGCTGCTCAGGTCCCGGATCTTGTCCAGCTGCCCGCCCGAGAGGCCGGACGTCTCAGCCGGAGCGGCCGGAGCCTTCGTCTGGCCGGCAGCAAGGCTGGTGACCTGGTTGATCCCGACCGGCGTGATCCAGGGCGAGGTGGACATCGTCTGCAGGACGGCAGAGGTCGACAGGCCGTCGTTGTCCCAGCCGCGAGGCGGTACGACGACCACTGTCGACGTACCGGCCTTGCCGGCGAGCAGCGAGGTCTCCGCCGCGAACCGCTGCTGCAACTGGAGCGGCTGCTTCGCGCTCGCAGGGTCGGGACCGCCGGCCAGCAGAGCGGAGTCCGCGATCACTGCCTTGACGTACTTCGGGGCCGGCGCCTCTGGAGTCAGCACCTTGTACACCGGGCTGGGCTGCAGCTTCGGCCGCTCGTTGGCGGCCCAGGCCGAGCTCGGCAGGATGTTCACGTCGTCGTCGCGCTGCGCGGCGAACCCGAAGGAGCCGGCGGCCAGCGTCTTGGAGTCGACCTGCCGGTCCCCGAGCCAGAGGCCGGACGGGTTGCCCTGCTCGGACAGCGGCATCCGCAGGTTGTACCGCTCGCTGGCCGACCGGGCGCTGCTGATGATCTTGTCGGCTGCGTCACCGGCGGCGGCGAGGCTCGCGATGTCGGGATCGCCGTACGGGAGCAGGACGGTCGGGTTGACGTTGCGGCTCTTGTCGAACGCCTCCAGCCACGCCTTGACGATCGCGCGGCCGGTACCGGCCTTCGTCTGGCCCGGGCCGGCCGCGACCTTGTAGCTGTCGGACTCGGCGATCGTGCGCGCCTCGTCGATCATCGCCGGATCGACCAGCCAGGTGACGAGCCGCTTCTGGCCGAGGGCGAGCAGCCTGCCGAGCTGGCCGGTCGGCGCCATCGCCTCGGCGAGCGAGTCGTTGGCGAAGAGGTGGTCGGCGAGCAGCGTCGGCCGATGCGTCAACGGCAGCACCACAGCGGTGTTCACGCGGCCGGGCAACGGCGTCTTCGGGATCACCGGCATCAGGATCCGGGTCAGCCCGGCGGTGGTCCGGTCCGTCTTGCTGACGTTGCCACGGAACCGGACGCCGACCGAGTAGACGCCGGGCTCGCTCGAGATCTTCCACTCGCTCCACGGCACGACCAAGGTGAACGGGACCGAGTCCTTGGGGGCCAGCGGAGCGTCGAACTCCTGGAAGGTGGACGCTTCGGGGTTGGTCAGGCCGGAGCAGTCGTTGCGGTCCTTGACCGGGACGTCCGCCTCGGTCGGGATGGCCGCGACCTGGGCGGCCGTCGACAGCCGGTCGCGCTCGATACAGGCGGTCGCCTGGGAGCCCTCGAAGGTGGTCTGGCTGGTGTTCGTGACGCGTCCCGTGATGGTGACCGCCTGGCCGGGCGCAGGGGTCGACGGGCTGAAGGAATCGATGGTGACATCGACCATCGGGTTGTCTTCCGCCGCGGTCGCGGCCGCCTGCGCCGGGGCCAGCGCGGCGGCCGACGCAGCGATCAGCAGGCTCGCGCCCGCCGCCGCGGAGAGCCTCAGTCGCCGTCTGAACACGCCGTCACCGTAACCTAGTCTCCCGTGTCCATTACTCCCGACCGCTCAGCCTCTGCCGGATCGTTGTCCGCGGTACAGCGGCAAGGTGTCCAGTCGTTGCTGAAGATCGCTCCGGTGGTCGACGAACTGGGTGCCCGGTTCGCCGCGGCCGGCCATGAGATCGCCTTGGTCGGAGGTCCTGTCCGGGACATTCTCCTCGGTCGTGGGAGCAAGGATCTCGACTTCGCCACGTCGGCCCGGCCGGACGCGGTGGAGCGGTTGCTGGCCGGCTGGGCGGACCACGTCTGGGACATCGGCAAGGCGTTCGGCACCATCGGTTGTCAGAAGGACGACTGGGTTCTGGAGATCACGACCTACCGGTCGGAGTCCTACGATCCCACCTCGCGCAAACCGGAGGTTGCCTACGGCGACAGCCTGCAGGGCGACCTGGCCCGCCGCGACTTCGCCATGAACGCGATGGCGGTGATGCTCCCGTCGCACCAGTTCGTCGACCTGTACGGCGGGCTCGAGGACGTCGCCAACAAGGTGATCCGGACCCCTGGCTCGCCCGAGGACTCGTTCTCCGACGACCCGCTCCGGATGATGCGCGCGGCCCGGTTCGCCGCCCAGCTCGGCTTCACGCCCGACCCGGCCGTGGTGACCGCGATGAAGGAGATGGCCGAGCGGATCACGATCGTGTCGGCCGAGCGGGTCCGCGACGAGCTGATCAAGCTGGTCTGCGCGCCGTACCCGCGGATCGGTCTCGACCTGCTGGTCTCGACCGGGATCGCCGATCACGTGCTGCCCGAGCTGCCCGCGCTGCGGCTGGAGCTGGACGAGCACCACCGGCACAAGGACGTGTACGAGCACTCGCTGACCGTGCTCGAGCAGGCGATCGACCTGGAGCCCCGGCTCGGCGTCGAGCTGCCCGACTTCGTGGTCCGGTTCGCCGCGCTGATCCACGACATCGGCAAGCCGAAGACCCGCCGGTTCGAGGACGGCAACAAAGTCACCTTCCACCACCACGACGTGGTCGGCGCGAAGCTGGCGAAGAAGCGGATGAAGGCGCTGCGGTTCAGCAACGAGCAGATCGACCAGGTGGGCAAGCTGGTCGAGCTGCACCTGCGCTTCCACGGCTACGGCACCGGCGAGTGGACCGATTCCGCCGTACGCCGGTACGTCCGCGACGCCGGCGACCTGCTCAGCCGCCTGCACGTGCTGACCCGGGCCGACTCCACCACCCGCAACCGGCGCAAGGCCGAGGCGCTCCGGACGGCGTACGACGATCTGGAGAAGCGGATCGAGCGCCTGCAGGAGCAGGAGGAACTCGACTCCATCCGCCCCGACCTCGACGGCAACCAGATCATGCAACTGCTCGGCATCGCCGCCGGCCGTGAAGTCGGCGAGGCCTACAAGTTCCTGATGGAACTCCGGATGGACGAGGGCCCGCTCGGAGAGGAAGTCGCCGGCCAGAAGCTCCTGGAGTGGTGGAGCACTAGATCTCCTGCCACGGGATCCTGAGGTAGGCGTTCGCGATCAGGTCGGCCGACGCCGGGTCCGGCTTGTACTCCGTACTGCCGGCCGGGCTCGTGATGGAGGCGACCGGGAGCGCCGGGTCGATCGAGTTGGTCAGGTACGCGGCCCGGTAGTCGCCGAGGGCTGACAGCGGAATGTCGACAGTTTCACGTGCAACATCGAGGGCTGCCCGGAGGCTGAGCATGGTGATGCCGGGCAGCACCTCGGCGGCCGGCCAGACGATTCGGTCGTCGACAGCGAAGCAGATGTTCCAGATGGACGCCTCGGAGACGTGGCCCGCGCGGTTGTAGAAGAGCGCGTTGTCGTACCCGGCCAGGCGGGCTCGGCGGATCTCGTGGGTCAGCGAGAAGGTACCGGTGTGCTTGAGGTGCGGCGCGGTCCGCTCGTGCTCGACGGCTAGCAGGCGCGGCGGCTCGGAGGTGGGCTCGATGGGGTCGGTCAGCGTCAGCAGCAGGTCGGGTTCGACCGGGGTGCCGTCGATGAAGGAGCGGTCCCTGGTGAACGCGTTGACGCGGATCGAGAGGTCTCCTGACGGCGAGCTTGCGAGCGCAGTACGGAGGTAGGTCAGCACGCGGTCAGCGGCGACGCCGTGGCCGAAGAGCTCGCGGGAGCTGCGGTCGAGGCGGTCCAGGTGCAGGTCGAGGCCGCGGACCTTGCCGTCGCGGACCTGCATCGAGGTGAAGTGGCCGTAGCCGGCCGCGCTCAGCAACGCTGGGTCGTCGAGCGCGAGCGGTGTGTCGTTCAGCTGTACGAGGTGGGTCACAGGCCCAGTCTGCTGGCATCAGTCCACTGCGCTACCTGGTCTAGTCTCACGCCGTGGACCTCTTGAGCATCATCGGGTGGGGCGGGTCGGCCCTGGTCGTCGTGTCGTTGCTGCAGACCCGGATCCTGCGACTGCGGGTGCTGAACCTGATCGGCTGCGTCATCCTGGTCGGCTTCAATCTCGCCATCCCGGTGTGGCCGATGGTCGGCATGAACGCCGTCCTCGCCGTGATCAACCTCGTGCACATGTGGCGGCTGCTCCGGCATCGTCACGACGACCTGGAGTACGCGGTCCTCGAGGTGAACAGTGGCGACGCCTACCTCACTCACGTGCTGACCGCGCACCAGAAGGACATCTCCAAGTTCAACCCGGGCTTCACGTCAGCCACCAGCCCCTACGCCTTCCTGGTCCAACGCGGCGAACGCACCGTCGGCGTAGTCCTGGCCCACGACGCCGGCTCCGGCCGCGCCCAGATCGACCTCGACTACGTCCTCCCCGAGTACCGCGACTTCACCCCCGGCGAGTTCGTCTACCGCCGCAGTGACGTCTTCACCGACCATGGCTTCCACCAGGTCCTCGCCCCACCCCGGATGAACGCCTCCGACGGCTACCTCAAGAACCTCGGTTTCCACCCCGAAGGCAACCACCTCGTCCTGGACTTGCCCGACTAGTCCAGGTGTTTGGCGAAGCAGCGGGAGACTGCTTCGTTCTCGAAGGGTGGGTAGCGCGGGGTCTCGGCGTAGCCGTGGTGGGTGTAGAGGGCGATGGCTTCGAGTTGTCTGGTGCCGGTTTCGAGGCGGAGGGTGGTCAGGCCCCGGGTGCGGGCGTGGGCCTCGATCTCGGCCAGGAGGAGGCGGGACAGGCCCCAGCCGCGGGACGTCGGTTCGACGTACATGCGCTTGATCTCGCCGAGGCCGGGGGAGATCGGTTGCAGGCCGACGCAGCCGACGGGGGTGCCGTCGAGGGTGAGCAGGATGAACTCGATGTAGGGATGCAGGGCGACGAGGGGCTGGTCTTCGCCGTAGAGGGCGGCCAGTTCGCTCTGCTGGGCGGTGGCCAGTGCGAGGACGGCTGGATCGGTCCGGTCGGCGTGGCGTAGCTCGACGCCCTCCATCAGCTCCATGCGCCGACGCTAGCAATCAGCCGTGACGCTGCTGTTTCGCTTTCCTCACTGCCTGTTCGGTGGCCAGTGAGGTCGACAGGCTGTCACCGATCGGTCGCGCTGAGGTCTTCCCAGATTCATCGTTACCTCTCAGTATTTTCTGCATGGCTGACCTCACCCGCAGGACCGTCCTCGGCGCCCTGGGCGTCGCCGGTGCCACCGCAGCTGCTCCGGCCACCGCCTGGAGCACCGGTACGCCGACCCTCCGCACCGCCGCCGACGCCTCGCCGACCCTGGTCCGCGGTGCCACCTTTCCGGAGGGGATCATGGCCGGCGTCCCACGCACCGACGGCGCGACGCTATGGACCCGGGTGCCACGCGGGCTCTTCGACGGCGACGCCGAGCTGGCGATCGTGGTGTCGAAGCAGCGCGACCTGAGCAGCCCGGAGATCGTCGAGACGGTGATCGCGGAGAAGCAGTGGGACGGCTGCGTGCACTTCCAGGCGAACGGGCTCGCCGCCGGCGCGGAGTACTTCTACCAGTTCCGCGGCAAGGACACCGTCAGCCCGGTCGGCCGCTTCCAGACCCTGCGCCCTGCCGACTCGAACCAGCCGGTCCGGATCGGCTTCTTCACCTGCCAGGGCTTCACCGAGGGGTACTACGCGACGCACCGCCACCTCGCCGCCGAGGACCTCGACCTCGTCGTCTGCCTGGGCGACTACGTCTACGAGGCCACCGTGCCCGGAGTCCGTGGCATCGACCTCAACCTCTATCCGCAGATCCTGCCGAGCATGCGAGCGAAGTACACGCTCTATCGCAGCGATCCGGATCTCAAGGCGATGCACGCGCAGCACGCGTTCCTGCCGCTGTGGGACGACCACGAGTTCCGCAACAACTACAGCAAGGACAACTGGACGCTGCCGGAGCTGTTCTTCCAGGAGAAGAAGAGCGCCGCCTGGCACGCGTGGTTCGAGCGGATGCCGGTACCTCGCTACGCCGACGACATGACGCGGACCTACCGCTCGCTCAAGCTCGGCCGGACCGTCGAGCTGTTCGCCATCGACAACCGGCAGTACAAGGACGACCAGCCCTGCGACGACGGCGGCAGCATCATCTGCGAGGCCGCCGACGCACCCGGTCGCAGCATGCTCGGCCCGGCGCAGAAGGCGTGGCTCGAGGACGGGCTGCGGTCGTCGGGTGCGCGCTGGAAGGTGCTGGCGAACCCCAACATGATGATGGGCATGGTCACCGGCGCGGCCGGCGAGCGTGCATTCATGGACACCTGGGACGGGTACGGCGCCGAGCGCACCGAGCTGTTGTCGCTGGCGGCCGAGCGCGTGTCCGACCTGGTCGTGGTCACCGGCGACGACCACGACACGTTCTCAGGCGAGCTGTGGGACACGGGCTTCGCACCCGGTACGCCGGGCAACCCCGGCGGCACGCGGCGGGCCGGTGTCGAGTTCGTCGTACCGTCCGTGTCCTCGACCAACACCGGCGACACCAAGGGCGTGGCCGGTGCGAAGGCGGAGGAGCAGAAGCGGCTGCAGTACAACCCGCATCTCAAGCAGGTCGACATGCGGCAGCACGGGTACGGCGTACTCGAGGTCACCCAGGACGATGCCAAGCTCTCCTACCGGGCCGTAGACAAGCTGCACGCCAACGCAGGCGTCAGCACCAGCTACCAGGTCCGTACTGCTCGGGGCAGCTCGACAGTAGAGGTGATCTGATTGACCAGTGCCCTCTCTGGAAGCAACTGCGGCCGCTGTCCGTGCAGGTGAACTCGACCCGGTCGACCTGGTCGAGCAGGCCCTGCAGCGAGCGGCCGACGCGGCTCACCTGAACGCTGTCGTCCACCTGGACGTCGAAGGTGCTCGCGCGACGGCTGTTCGGCATGACCGGGTTGGCGCGCTCGCGGGCATCCCGGTGCTGGTCAAGGAGATCATCGAGGTCGAGGGGCTGCCCTACCGCTGCGGCTCGGCCTCTCTGGATGCACCGGCGGTCAAGGACGCAGACGTCGTACGCCGGTTGCGTGCGGCCGGTGCGGTCGTCATCGGGCTCAGCCACTCGCATGAGTTCGCCTACGGCTGCACCGGTACGTCGAATCGCACCGGGCCGTGCCTCAACCCGCATGACCTGTCGCGGATGACCGGGGGCTCCAGCTCGGGGGCTGCTGCAGCAGTAGCGGCCGGGGTCGTGCCACTGGCGATCGGTACCGACACCGCCGGGTCAGTGCGGACGCCGGCGGCGCTGTGCGGGGTAGTCGGGTTCAAGCCGACCAGGGGGACGTTGCCGATCGACGGGGTATGGCCGCTCGCCCAGAGCCTTGACGTGGTTGGGGTGTTGACCGGGTCCGTTGCCGATGCGGTCTATGCGATTGCTGCGCTGTCCGGCGGTGATCGGGCGGCTGTCAGTACGCCGCGACTGGGGGTGCCGGGCAATCCGGAGTACAGGGACTATGACGCGGAGGTCAGTGCCGTGTGGGAGCAGGCGCTGGGGAAGCTGCCGACAGTGGAGGTCGAGCTGCCTGACTGGGCGACCACACTGAGGACAGGTGTCGACCTGCAAGGTCCCGAGGCGGTGGCGAACCACATGGGTCGGTCCACGGAGCTCTACCAGCCAGATGTCCAGCAACGTCTGCGGGAAGCGGCAGAGGTACCGGCCTGGCGCTACGTTCAGGCCCGAGCAACCGCAGCCGAGCTGGCCAGGCAACTGTCCGAGGTGCTGGACCACGTCGACGCAGTAGTCGTGCCGACGGTGCCCATCGTCGCTCCACTGCTCGGAGACGCACCAGACGTCCGAGCCACCCTGATGCGCCATATCCGCCTGGCCAACATCGCCGACGTCCCTGCCATCACCATCCCGCTGAAGACCGCCGGCCTCCCGGTTGGTCTCCAGGTCATTGCCCGGGACAACCAGAAGGCCGGCGCTGTGGCGCTGTGGATCGAAGCTCAGCTGTAGAGCCTCACGTCCGCGAGAGACCACCAGTGGTCGCTCGTACCGGTGTTGGCGATCCGGACGAAGCGAGCGCGCGTCTGCTTCACGTCGACGTTGGTGAGCTGACCCGTGCTGGTGCCTGAGGCCAGGGGACGCCAGGTGGTGCCGTCGAAGCTGGTCGACACCTGCCACGCGGCAGCGAAGTCGCCGGTGTTGCCGCCGCTGTCGATGGCGATCCGTCGGAACTGCTTCGCCGTACCGAGATCCACCTGCACGTACTGACCAGCAGCCTGCGCTGCCTTCGACTGCCAGACAGTGGAGCCGTCAGCGTCGAACGCCAGCGCCGCATCGGCAGCCGGTACTGCGCTAGCCGTCGCGCCGTCCAGCGAAACCGGAGTCATCGACGACTTCGGCGACCGCTGCCAGACGAAGGTGCCGATCGCGCCACCCGGCAGCGTGTACTCGAAGGACTCGTCGCCGACCGCCACCGCGAAGGTCCGCGGGTCGTCGTTCTCGTTGTGGACGACCAGCGCGGTCGAGCCGTCCGGGTTGCGGAAGGCCGACGACATGAGCTGCCCGTTCCAGCCGGTCGTGCCATACGAGGTACTGGCGATCCGTACGGCGCCGGTCCGCACGAACTTCGACAGGTGGCCGATCGTGTAGTACTCCGCGTCGGTGGTGACGCTGCCGTCCGGTTGCACGGTGACGAGTCCGGTGCAGGTCGTACAACCACCGTTGTACGGGCCGCCCTTGTCGTCCAGCGCGATGTTCCAGTTGACGACCGACTTGGCCCAGTTGCGGGTGGTCCCGAGCATCAGCGTGCGGGCGTGCCAGGTCAGTGTGCCGCGGAAGATCTGCGGCGGCGTGTCGTTGGCGCCGTGCGAGCCGGAGCACTCGGTGAACCAGATGCCCTTGTCCGGGAAGGGCTTCTGCAGGTTGCTCTGGTTGCTCGGGTTCCCGGAGTAGCAGTGGTACGCCGTACCGGCCAGCCACTTGCCGGCCGGGCTGTCGAGCAGCTGGTACGGGTAGTCGGTCTCCGGGTCCTCACCGGGTGGGGTGCTGTTGATGTCGCCGGGGTGCGTGGTCCAGTTGTGGTCGTAGCCGAGGATCTTGGTGCGCGGGCTGAACGCACGCAGCAGTGGGCCGAGCTGCTCGATCACTGCGGCTTCTTGGCGGACCGGCATGTCGGTGCCCGGGTATCCGCTCGGCTTGCGGTTCTGCGGCTCGTTCTGGATCGAGATGAAGTCCACCGGTACGCCGGCCGTTTCGTACGCCTTCACGAACTTCACCAGATAGCGCGCGTAGGCGTTGTAGACCGCGGGGTCGTCCTTGAGCCGGCCACCGACCAGTGAGTCGCCGGTCTTCATCCAGGCCGGCGGACTCCACGGCGTCGCCATGACCTTGAGCGACGGGTTGAGCTGCTTGGCCCGGCGCAGCAGCGGCAGGATCTGCGCCTGGTCGTGCGCGATGCTGAAGTGCCGCAGCGGGAAGTCGGTCTGTCCGGCCGGTACGTCGTCGTAGGTGTAGTGCTGTGGCGCCGCGGTGAAGTCGGACGAGCCGACCACCTGGCGCAGGAAGCTCACGCCGATGCCCTGGTCACGGTCGAACAGCGAGCGCATCGTCTGGTCGCGCACGGCCGGGGTCAGCCGGTAGAGCACCGCCGCGGACGAGTCGGTGATCGAGGCGCCGAAGCCGTCCATCGTCTGGTACTTCGTCGCCGGGTCGACCGTGATGGTCGTCTGCGTGCTCTGGCCCTTGGCGAAGGCGACGTCCGGACGCTGGTGCATGAGCTCGGCGCGGTCGGGGGTGGTGACCCAGACGCTCGCCTTGCTGGTCTTGCCGCTTTGCTGGGTTTGCGCGGGGGACAGTTCGACGGCGTGGGCCCCGGCCGACAGTCCGCTGAGTAGTAGGGCGGAGCCGGCCACGACGGCGCCGATCGCAGGTCTCTTCATCGTTCTCCTCAGGTCAACCCCGATGTAACAAATGAAACAAGAACGCAACATCTGCGCCTCAGGAAACGACGGCAGGCGAGGGCTGTCAAGATCTGCTAGCGTCCGGAGTGTGAAACAAGGCGATGTAACAAATGCCGGGTAGGGCCACGGTCCGGGACATCGCGGCCGAGACCGGCGTCTCGATCGCGACGGTTTCGCGAGTGCTCAACCAGCAGGGGAACGTCGCGCCGGCCACCCGTGAACTGGTCGAGCGGGCGGTGGAGCGGCTCGGCGTACGGGCGCCCAATCCGCGGGGCGGGTCGCCGAAGCCGGTTGGCGGGGCGGTGTATCTGCGGTGTCCGTATGTGCTGACCGACTACTTCGGGCTGATCGTTTCGTCGATCGCGGAGACATTGGACCGGCATGGGCGGCGGCTGGTGCTCAATGCGGGTGAGGCGACGCAGCATGACCAGGTCCTCACCAAGTTGCCCGCGCAGCGCGACCTGGCCGGCGCGATCCTGATCCTGCCGCCGGAGACGAGCGACGAGCTGATCCAGCTCCGCGCGCGGCGGTTCCCGTTTGTCGTCGTCGATCCCCGTACGCCGCTGCCGCGCGACATCGCTGCCGTCTCCGCAGCCCACTTCGCCGGGGCGCGGCAGGTCACGGCTCACCTGTTGTCGCTCGGCCATTCCCGGATCGGCGTTATCGGCGGCCCCAGCGAATGGCTGGCCTCCGACGCCCGCCTAGGCGGCCACGCCGCCGCCCTCGCCGACGCCGGCATCCTCCCCGACCCCACCCTCGTCCGCCCGATCCAACCCACCACCGAACACGGCCACCGCGCCGCCGCCCAACTCCTGGACCTCCCCGACCGCCCCACCGCGCTGATCGCCTTCAACGACAAAGCAGCAGTAGGCGCCCTCCAAGCCGCCGCCACCCGAGGCCTCTCCGTCCCCCACGACCTCTCCATCGCCGGCTTCGACGACATAGACATCAGCCGCTCCACCACGCCAGCCCTCACCACCGTCCGCCAACCCCTCCAGGAAATGGGCCGAATGGCAGTAAGCCTCCTAACCCGCCTCCTCGACCGCCACGAACTAGAAGCCCTCCACGTAGAACTGGCCACCGAGCTAGTCATCCGCAACTCCACAGCCCCTCCGCGCTAACCCACGAAGTCCCTCCAGCCGCGCTCGCCGGCGCATGCATAAGTCGTTGCCAGTCCGGTGCTGCCACCGCATCAACCGTCGTACGGCGGAGTTGTGCGTGCGTGGGCGCCCGGGCCAGCGGGCCGGGGCGGGTGGTGACTACAGCGCGCGGAGGGCGGTTAGGGCTGCGATGAAGTGGGTGACCAGTTCGTCTGGTGTGGTCGGGCGGTCGGGTTCGGGGAGGCCGGACCATTCGATGGTCAGGTCTTCTACGTAGGCGAGCCAGGCGTGGACGGTGAGGCGGATGGGTGACGCCGGGGCGGTGGCGTCGGGAGTGCCGAGGAGGGTGAGGACCCGGTTGGTGAGGCCGGCTCGGGTGGTGGCGTAGACCTCTACGACGAAGTTGTCGCCGCCGGCAGCGCCGCGGACGAAGGAGATGTAGGAGTCTCGGCGGCGGGTGACGAAGGCTACGAACGACAAGAGCATCTGGCGGAGTTGCTCGTCGGGCGGCAGGTCGGGGTCGGGTTTGGTGACCCGCAAGAGGCGGCGGCCGGCGGCGCTCATCACCTCGACGTAGAAGTCGCGCTTGGTCGGGAAGTAGTGGAACAGCAGCCCGCGCGAGATCCCCGCCTCCGCCGCGACCGCATCGATCGACAGCTCGTGAATCGGCTGGGTCCGCAGCATCATCAGCCCGATCCCCACCAACTGCTTCCGCCGATCCTCCGCCGTCAACCGCCGACGCCGCCCATCCGGTACCTCAGCCCCGCCCCGTGCCCGCACCCCACCGTCCCCCAGCGACGCCGCGGCGTCAGCCTCCAGCTCCGGCTCCGGCGAAGCCGCTGCGTCAGGCTCCGGCTCCGGCGACGCCTGCGCGTCAGCCTGCAGCGACGGCTCCGGCGACGCCTGCGCGTCAGCCGTCAGCGACGGCTCAGCGCCGTCCCGCGCTGACCCATCCGGCTCGGCCTGTGGTGCCGTGTTCTCCCCGGCTCGCGTGGACGCATCGGTGGGGGTTTGTTCACCGGCTTTCACGCTATTGAGCATTGCTCAGTAACGCGCTACCGTCAAGGGAGCCGACCGAGGAGACGTGATGGGGTTCGAACCGTCCGCGAGGGCGCAGGAGTTGATCGGGCAGGTCGACGGGTTCATCCGGACCGAGATCGAGCCCGTCGAGGCCGAGATGCATGCCGCGACCAAGGCCGCCAGTGATCCGTGGGAGCCGCAGCCTGCGTTCAAGGAGCTGCAGGCGAAGGCCCGCAAGCAGGGTCTGTGGAATCTGTTCCTGCCACCCGCCGAGCCCGGCAACGAGCAGTACGGCGAAGGACTGAGCAACCTCGACTACGCCCCGATCGCGGAGCTGACCGGCCGCTCGTTCATCGCGCCGTACGTGTTCAACTGCAACGCCCCCGACACCGGCAACATGGAGGTCCTGCTCCGCTACGGCAGCGCCGCGCAGAAGCAGCAGTGGCTGGAGCCGTTGCTGGAAGGCACGATCCGGTCCGCGTTCTGCATGACCGAGCCCGACGTCGCCTCCTCCGACGCGACCAACATGGCCGCCACCGCGATCGTCGAGGGCGACCAGGTCGTCATCAACGGCCGCAAGTGGTGGAGCACCGGCGTCGGCCACCCGGACTGCGAGTTGCTCATCTTCATGGGCCTCACCGACCCCGACGCCCATCGGTACGCCCGACACACGATGGTCCTCGTGCCGCGCGACGCCCGCGGCGTGAAGGTCGAGCGCCTGCTCCCCGCCATGAGCCGGTACGACGAACCGCACGGCCACGGCGAGGTCTCCTTCACCGACGTGCGGGTGCCGGTGTCCAACATCCTGGTCGGTCCTGGTCGCGCGTTCGAGATCGCCCAGGGCCGGCTCGGTCCCGGTCGCGTGCACCACTGCATGCGGCTGATCGGGCTGGCCGAGAAGGCGCTCGAGTTGGCCATCCTGCGGGGCACCAGCCGGACCGCGTTCGGCAAGCCGCTGGTCAACCTCGGTGGCAACCGCGAACGGATCGCCGACGCTCGGATCGCGATCAACCAGGCGCGGCTGCTGGTGCTGCAGACGGCGTACCTGCTGGACACGAAGGGCCTGGCCGGCGCGTTGAGCGAGGTCAGCCAGATCAAGGTCGCCGTGCCTCGGATGGCGCAGGACGTGATCGACATGGCGATCCAGCTGCATGGCGGTGGCGGGCTGTCCGATGACTTCCCGCTCGCCGGGGCGTGGACGAGTGCGCGCGCATTGCGGCTGGCCGACGGGCCGGACGAGGTGCATCGTGGAGTGGTCGCGAAGATCGAGCTGGCGAAGTACAAGGAGTCCGAATGAGCAGGGTTCTCGTCACCGGTGGGGCCAGTGGACTCGGGGCGGCGCTCGTTGCCCGGTTTGTTGCTGACGGCCACCAAGTTCTCAGTACCGACGTGGCGGCGGAGTCGACGCCGCCGGCAGGCGCGGAGTACCGGCAGCTGAATGTGCGCGACGCGGGGGACTGGGACAAGGCGGTCGCATGGTGTGAGGAGAACTGGGGTGGGCTCGACATCCTGGTCAACAACGCCGGGATCGCAACCGGCGGGCGGATCGACGTCGAGTCGCTGGACGAGTGGGACCGCGTCGTCGACATCAACCTGATGGGTGTCGTGCGTGGTTGTCGTGCCTTCACGCCGCTCTTCAAGCGTCAGCGCTCCGGCCACATCGTCAACACCGCTTCGGCGGCCGGGCTCGTGCACCCGCCGATGATGAGCTCGTACAACACCGTGAAGGCCGGCGTCGTCGCGCTCTCCGAGACGCTCTCACACGAACTTCACCCGTACGGCGTGACTGTCTCCGTCGTCTGCCCGTCCTTCTTCCGTACCAACCTCGGCGACTCGATCCAGGGCGACGACATCGAGATGCGCGCCACCGCCCGCAAGCTGATCGAGAAGTCCCCGCGCACCGCCGACGAGATCGCCGCCAACGTCATCACCGGCATCAAGAAGCACCAGTTCCTGATCATCCCCGACCGCCCGGCCCTGCTCGCCTGGCGCACCAAACGCTTCGCCCGCCCCCTGTACGACCGCCAGATGCGCAAGATCGCCACCCGAGCCCGCGACCGGGCCGAAACCGCGACGAAGCAGGCCGCCGGAGACCGTTGATGCCACCCAACCCAAGCGCAGTCGAAGGCGCCCGACCGGTCCGCGACGAGGACGCCTTCGACGTACTGGCTGTGGACACCTGGCTCCGGCAGCAGACGAAACTGCCGGACGAGCTTCCGGAGGTTCGGCAGTTCTCGGGTGGGGCGTCCAACCTCACCTACCTCCTGCGGTACTCCGGCCAGGATCTGATCCTGCGCCGGCCGCCGGCCGGGACCAAGGCGAAGAGTGCGCATGACATGGGGCGGGAGTACCGGATCCAGCAGCAGTTGGCGCCGGTCTTTCCGTACGTGCCCCGGATGGTTGCCTACTGCAACGATGATGCGGTGATCGGTTCGGAGTTCTACGTGATGGAGAGGATCGCCGGGACGATCCCGCGGCGGTCCGAGTTGGGGGTCGAGCTGACCGCGGAGCAGACCCGGCAGCTCGGGTACAGGTTGATCGATACGCTCGTCGATCTGCATCAGGTGGATCCGGTGGCTGCTGGGCTGGCGGATCTGGGGAAGGGCGAGGGGTTCGTCGAGCGGCAGGTCTCCGGATGGAATGGGCGGTACCGGAAGGCCAAGACGTGGAATGTGCCGAGTTTCGAGAAGGTGATGGCTTGGCTGGAAGCGAACAAGCCAGAGGATGTGCGGATCTGCGTTATCCACAACGACTTCAGGCTCGACAATGTGGTGCTGGCGCCGGATGACCCGCTGAAGATCGTCGGGGTGCTGGACTGGGAGCTGGCGACGCTGGGGGATCCGTTGATGGATCTCGGAAGTGCGCTGGCCTACTGGGTGCAAGCCGATGACGACTGGGCGTTCAGGAGGTTCCGGCTGCAGCCTTCTGATGTGCCGGGGATGATCGGGCGGGACGAGATCGTCCGGTACTACTGCGAGAAGACCGGTCTCGACGCCTCCAACTGGGCCTTCTACGAGGTGTTCGGGTTGTTCCGGCTCGCGGTGATCGCGCAGCAGATCTACTACCGGTATCACCACAAGCAGACCCGCAATCCGCGCTTCAAGAATCTCTGGCTGCCGGTCAATCTGCTCGAGCGGCGCTGTCGCAAGATCATGAGCCGCTGAATGCCGGCCATCTACCTGATCCGGCACGCGCAGGCGTCGTTCGGGCGCAGCGACTACGACCGGCTTTCGCCGCAGGGCGAGCAGCAGTCCGCGGTACTGGGCAAGGCGCTCGCAGAACGCGGTATCAAGCCGACCCGGGTCGTCATGGGCGCGATGCGCCGCCACGCGCAGACCGCCGAGATCGCCCTCAGGACAGCCGGCATCGAAGTACCAACCGAGATCGACGAAGGCCTCAACGAGTTCGACCACGACCACGTGATCGTCGCGTACAAGCCTGCCTACAAACGCCGCGCGGTCCTACTGGCCGACCTCGCCCGCACCGGCCACCCGACCAGGGCGTTCCAAGAGATGTTCACCGCCGCGACGCAACGCTGGGTCGAGACCGACGGCGACGACTATCCGGAGTCCTTCCAGGCCTTCTGCCAAAGATCCGAGGACGCGGTACGCCGTACTGCGACCCGCCTCGGCAAGGGCGAGACCGCCGTCGTCTTCACCTCGGGCGGCCCGATCGCCGCGGTCACCAGCCGGCTCCTCAACGGCACCGACGACCTGTGGCTCAAGCTCAACCCGGTCACCGTCAACACCGCGATCACCAAGCTCACTGTCGGCCACAGCGGACTCACCCTGGTGAGCTTCAACGAACACGGCCATCTCGACGGCACCGAACTGCTCTCCTACAGATAGGGCGACCTGATGCGACGCAACATCCTGATCACCGGGGCGAGCTCGGGCCTGGGCGAGGAGATGGCCAGGCAATTCGCCGCCAAGGGCCACAACCTCGCGCTGACCGCCCGGCGCGAAGACCGGCTGAAAGCGCTGCAGACCGAGCTGACCAGCAAGCATCCCGAGCTGACCATCCTGGTCCGCA
The DNA here is from genome assembly GCF_039537185.1 of Kribbella ginsengisoli. NCBI lineage: Bacteria > Bacillati > Actinomycetota > Actinomycetes > Propionibacteriales > Kribbellaceae > Kribbella > Kribbella ginsengisoli. The sequence goes on from NZ_BAABAA010000006.1 coordinate 178,979, forward strand.
CCCTCGACGTGAACGATCACGACGCGGTCTTCGAGACGTTCCGCGCGATCGACGCCGAGCTCACCCTGGACCGGATCATCGTGAACGCCGGCATCGGCAAGGGCGCGCCACTCGGCACCGGCCGCTTCGACGCCAACCTGATCACCGCCCAGACGAACTTCACCGCCGTCCTCGCCCAGGCCGAAGCAGCCATGGAGCTGTTCCGGGCAAGGAACGCCGGCCACCTGGTCTTCATCTCGTCGGTCGCCGGCGTGCGCGGCCTGCCGAAGTCGGTCACCACGTACGCGGCGACGAAGGCCGCCGTCGCGACCCTGTCCGAAGGCCTCCAGCTCGAACTGCTCGGCAAGCCGATCAAGGTGAGTACGATCGCTCCCGGCTACATCAAGTCCGAGCTGAACGAGCACGTCGCCAAGACTCCGCTGATCGTCGACACCGTGCCCGGCGTCCGGGCGATGGTGGCCGCGATCGAGGCCGAGAAGGCGAAGGCGTTCGTGCCCGGCCGGCCTTGGGCCGTGATGGCAAGGGTTCTCAAGTACGCTCCGCTGCCGCTCGTGAAGAGGATGATCTGATGCGCTGGGGTCTGACGGTTCCGCTGACCGGAGTACCGATCCGGGATCACAAGCCGCTGATCACCGAGTTGGCCTCGCTGGGGTACACCGATTTGTGGTCGGCCGAGGTGGCCGGCGCCGATGCGTTCACCCCGCTGGTGCTGGCGTCGGAGTGGGAGCAGGAGCTGCGGTTGGGGACGGCCGTAGTACCGGTTCACACCCGCGGTCCGGCGGCGCTCGCGATGAGCGCGGCCGCGCTGGCCGATCTCGCGCCCGGGCGGTTCGTGCTGGGGATCGGGGCTTCGTCGGAGACGATCGTCACCGGCTGGAACGGGATCGCGTACGACCCGCCGTTCGCTCGCACCCGTGACGTCCTGCGGTTCCTGCGCCAGGCGTTCGCCGGGGAGAAGGTCGACGGCGAGTTCGACAGCTTCACGATCAAGCGGTTCCGGCTGGAGAAGGCGCCCGACGTACCGCCCGCCATCATGCTCGCCGCGCTCCGCCCGCAGATGCTCAAGCTGGCCGCGCGGGAGGCGGACGGCGCGATCACCAACTGGCTGTCGGCGGCGGACGTCCGGCAGGTGCGGGCCGAGCTCGGCGACGAGAAGGAGCTGGCCGCGCGGATCTTCGTCTGCGTCACCGAGGACGCCGAGATGGCCCGCAACATCGGCCGGTTCCTGATCGCGACCTACCTGACCGTTCCCGGGTACGCCGCCTTCCACGACTGGCTCGGTCGCGGCGAGGCGATGAAGACGATGCGCGACGCGTGGGCGGCCGGCGACCGGAACGCCGCGATGGCCGCCGTGCCGATCGAGGTGATCGACGACCTGGTCGTGCACGGCTCGGCGGCGGACTGCCGGGCGCAGATCAACGAGTACGTCGCCAACGGCCTCGACACCCCGATCCTCGCCACCCTGCCGACCGGCGCGGACCTCCTGGAGACCGCCCGTTCGCTGGCGCCCTGATCAGTTCGCGGAGAGCTGGAAGACCTTGACGCAGGGCCCCTGGACGATGACCATCCCCGTGACCTGTTGGCCTTTGGTGGTGCCCGTGAACCGAACGACGTAGGGATCTTCGCCGAGCACCGGCTCGCTCACGGTGAGGCTGGTCTTTCCCCCGATCCAGAAGTCGATCAGGGTCGGCATCGTCGCCTTGGTGTCGGCGCAGGTCATCGCGACCGCGGCGTCGGTGTCGCCGGCGTTGAGCTGACCGGCGAACTTTCCGGCCAGGGCGAACGCGGCCTGCTTCGTTCCGGCGGCCGGCTTGCTGACCACCGGCTTGCTCGGCGCGGTCTGCGTGGGTGCGGGCTTGCTGAGCACAGGCTTGCTGGGCACGACTTTGGAGGGCGCCGGCTTCGGTGCCGTGGTCACCTGGGTACTGGTCAGCGGACCTGCCGGTGCCGTTCCGCCGTCGCTCCCGCCGGAGCCGGAAGTGAGCCGGTAGGCGACGAATCCGATCACGCCGATGATCAGCGCTATCAGCACCACGATCAGGAAGATGATCAGGCCCGCCCGGTTCTTCGGCGGCGGCGTGCCGTACGGCGGCGCCGCCCAGTTGCTGGGCTGATTCTGCGGCGGTGGGTAGCTCACGAGGCAAGTGTGGCAGCGAGAGGTCCATCCCGACCTGCCGTTCGCTCGCGCGTCTCGACGGCTCTTGCCCCTTGCCGTGCAGCAGACTGATCCGGTGACCGATCCCTCACGAATAGTCAGGGCCGTGGCCGGTGCGCTGGTGGTCGGGGTCGCGCTGGGATTCCTCACCCAGTACCTGCAGGGCGAGCTGCCCGGCAACTGGAACACCTTGGCCAACTCGGGCGTCGTCTGGGTGATCGTCGCCTTCATGGTCACCGCCGCCTGGCGCTTGCCGACCGGGTGGTCGGCGCTCATCGGCTTCATCACCCTGTTCGGTGCCTTGACCGGGTACTACGTATCGGCCCGCTTCATCGAAGGGGTCACCAGCTCGGCATCGACCATGGCGGTCTGGGTCCTCGCCGCGCTCGTGGGTGGACCCGTCTTCGGGGTCGCTGGGACGTGGTGGAGTGAGGATGGCGCGGTGCGGAGTACGGGCACCTGGTTGAGCAGCGGTGGCGAGTCGGATCGGGCCGAGGCGCGGTTGTGGCACCTCAGCCGGTCGGTCGTCGCGGTGGCGTTGCTGAGCGCCGTACTGCTTGCCGAGGGCATCCATTTCCTCTGGCGGGTGGAGAACAAGCACGCCTCCGGCCGGCTCGAGCTCATCGCGGCGGTCCTCGCGCCGCTGTCGCTGGCCCACAGCAGCCGTGACCGGGTGACCGGATTCATCCTCCTGATCCCCCTGGGTCTACTCGGCGTCGCCGCCTACGGCCTGCTCGACATGCTGCTGGCCGGCTGAGTCACTTCAGCTCGTAGATCCGCACGCACAGCGGTTGACCGGAGATGTCCTGGATCCGCACGAAACCGCTCTCCGGCCCGAAGCGGGTTTTCCCGGCGATGGGGACCAGTACGATCCGCATCGGGTAGGCGGTCGTGCCGGGTTCCTGGACGATCGCCTTGCCGCTGACCTTGAGCTTGGTCTGCTCGTCGACGATCAGCATCAGCGCGCCGGGCAGAAGCTGCTTCGAGTCCTCACAACCGAGTGCCGCGGCCTCCTTCTGCTGGTTCGCGCTCATGAATGCCACGAACTTCGCCGCCATCGCCGTGGCCGCCGCCACGCGGGGCCCGGGAGCAGGCGCCGTCGCAGTCGCCGTAGGACTCGGTGGGAGCCCCTCGCTCGGCACCTGCTGGCTGGGTTGGGTCAGACCGGGCTGCCCCTGTGGCTCGGTCGGCACCTCGCCCTCACCCTCGCCTTGCATGATGACGACCAGGCCGACGATCGTCATCAGTACCAGGACGACAGCGGCCACGATCCCGATGATCGACCCGACATTGCTCCGCTTCGGCGGCGGCCCGTACGCGGGCGGCCCATATCCCGGTGGTGGCCCATAGCCCGGGGGCGGCGGCCCGTACCCCTGTGGCGGTGACCCGTACCCCTGCGGCGGCGGCCCATAACCTTGCGGACCGTTCTGACCAGGAGGAGGTGTCGGTGAGCTCACGCTTCGTAGTTTTGCAGGGGAGGGGTCTATGTCAGGCGGTGTTCTTCGAGCCAGGTGGTGGCGCGGCGCTTGGAAGCGCGGGAGAGCCAGGCGTCCTGGATGACTTCGGTCAGCTCCTGCACGGTGAGTTCGCCCAGCCGGCTGCCGCGGACCAGCACGGACAGATGCCCGTCGAAGTGCGGCGTGGTGAAGAAGGGGTTGCTCTCGTCCGCCACCAGCGCGAGCTTGTCCTCCTCGGCAGGCACCCAGAACACGATCACGTCGTCGTACCGTTCGCCCGTCTCGGGATCGAACGCGTCCGGCCGCCGCGTCCGGAAGAACACGAACGACTTGCCGCCGACCTGGTAGACCGGGTTCTCCCCGCCGCCCTGCACCACGGTCACGTGCGGCATCCCCGCCGCGACCGCATGCACGTCGGCCACCCGAGCCTTCCGACTCCTCGCCATCCCGGCAGTCTAATTACCGCGCAGGTAGATGGATCGTGAAAGTCGATCCGTGCCCGACCCGGCTGGTCGCCGCGATCGTGCCGTGGTGCGCTTCGACCAGATGCTTGGTGATGGCCAGGCCGAGCCCGCTCCCACCGGTCGTCCGGCTGCGAGACTGCTCGGCTCGGTAGAACCGGTCGAACAGATAGGGCAGGTGTTCCTCCGAGATCCCCGTCCCGTTGTCCGCGACAGTCAGGTTGTAGCCGTTGCCGTCCCGCCGTACGCCGACCAGCACCCGCCCGCCGCTGGGCGTGAACCGGATCGCGTTCGAGACCAGGTTGCCCAGCGCCTGCCGGATCCGTGCGTTGTCCACCACCGCCGGCGCCGGCCCGCTGACCTCAGCCGTCAGCGTGACCTCGGCTGCCTCAGCCGCGGGCCGATGCGCCGACACCACCTGCTGCGCCAGCTCGGACAGGTCCTTCAGCTCAGGATGGATGCGCAGCTTGCCCGCATCGGCCAGGGCGAGATCCTGCAGATCCGCGACCAGCCGCTCGAGCAGCCCGGCCTCCTCCAGCAGCGAGGTCACCAGCTCACGATCGAGCGGCACCACCCCGTCCTCGGAGGCGACGAGATACCCCTTGATGTTGGCCAGTGGCGTCCGCAACTCGTGGGCGACATCGCTGACCATCGCCTTGCGCTGGTGATCGTGATGCTGGATCGATTCGGCCATCGCGTTGAACGCGTGCCCGAGCCGGGCCACCTCGTCCCGCCCGGTCACCGGGACCCGGGCGGCGTGGTCGCCGTTCGTCATCCGCTGGGCCGCGCCGGTGAGCGCCAGGATCGGCCGAACCAGCCGGCGGCCGGCGAACACCATCACCAGCGCCGCGATCAGGAGTACGCCGAGCGCGGTGGCCGCAGTACGGGCGAGGCCTTCGCCGGAGAAGACGTTGAAGGTGCTCTTCGCCCCGAGATAGAGCTTGGCCTCCGGCGCGACATACGGCGCGAGGGCCTCGGTCCGGGCCGTGTCGACGCAGGTCGCGAAGGCGGCCGACGCCGGGGACTGGCCGTCCACCGGTACGACGGAGAGCAGCCCGTACGCCGAATTCGTGCCCAGGTCGTAGGTCTCACCGGCCGAGTCCAGGCACCGCTCAGCGCGCTGGATCTCGTCGACGTTGACCGCCTTGGCCTTCGCGCTCGGCGCGTACAGCCCTGGCGGCACGCACGGGTCGTTCGCGAGCGTGGCCGGGTCCTGGAACTGCTTCACGGTGGCGCCGTCGGACGTCTGCCCGGACTCGACGATCAATCCGGCGTAACCGCCGGCGGCCGGCTCGGTCTTGGTGACATCGGTGCCACGGGCCTCCATGCAGGCGGCCGCCTCGTCCGTGAGCCGGTCCCGCTCGTGCTTCTCCGCGTCCGTCAGCCCCCAGTCCGGCGAGCCCGGCGCTTGGCTGCCGAGCGCGACGGCGGTGGCCGCCCGATACGTCACAGAACGCGGCGCTGCCGTCCCGGCGGCGACCGCGGGCACGCCGCTGGTGCTCCACATCGACACGCCCGGCTGCGTGCTCACGTCGATGGTTGCCGCGGGCACCGAGGGGAGGTCGGGGCCGGCGCCGAGCATCCGGGCCGAGTCGGCGAGCACCGTACCGTCGGGCTTGGTCAGCGCGATCCGCCGGCCGGTCTGGTCGGAGAGCGTGGAGACGAGCTTGTCGACGCCGGACCAGGTCGTGTTGTCGACGGCGTACGTGCTGAGCTGGCTGTAGATGTCGCCGTCGACCTGGAGCTGCGACGTGTTCTGGTCGAGCTCGCCCTGGAGCTTCTCCGAGGTGCTGTAGGTGGCGATCACGGCGGTCGCGATGACCGCGCCGAGCGCGACGGCGAGCGAGAGCCCGAGAAATCTCAGCAGGACACTACGACGCATCGGTCGTCACCACCTTGTCGGCGAGCTTGTAGCCCACGCCGTACACAGTCTTCAGGTACGCCGGGCTGGCCGGCGCCCGCTCGATCTTCTTCCGCAGGTTCATCACGTGGACGTCGATCGTCCGGTCGAAGACGTAGTGGTCGAAGCCGAACGCGTGCTCCAGCAACTGCTGCCGGGAGAACGCCCGGCCGGGGGAGGCGGCGAGGCAGGCGAGGATCTTGAACTCGGCCGGCGTGACCTCGACCAGCTCGTCGTCCAGCCGTACTTCGTGCCGCACCGGGTCGATCTCCAGCGCGCCGACCCGGTAGACCTCACCCTCGGAGCGGATCCGCGTGCGCCGCAGTACGGTCCGGACCCGGGCCACCAGCTCGCGCGGGTTGTACGGCTTGGTCAGGTAGTCGTCCGCGCCCAGGTCGAGGCCGAGCAGCAGATCGTCCTCGGTGGACCGGGCGGTCAGCATGATGATCGGTACGTCGCCGTTGCCGGCGGCATCGGCACGCAGCACCCGGCAGACGTCCAGACCGTCGACCTTGGGCATCATCACGTCCAGGACGAGCAGGTCCGGGCTGCGCCGGCGGGCCTCGTCGATCGCGGCCCGCCCGTCGTGCACGACCACGGTCAGGTGGCCCTCACGCTCCAGGTAGCGCCGGATCAGCTCCGCCTGCTTGAGATCGTCTTCGGCGATCAGAATCCGGGCTGGCATGCCTTGACGATGACTGATCTTCATGAGATTTCGATGAAGATCGGCTGAGAGCATCGGGTGCTGATCGGTCCTTCACAGGTTCTTCACAGCGTTCCAGCCACGCTCCACGGCATGAAGAACTCACGCATAGCGCTCTCCCTGGTGGCCGTCCTGGCTCTCGCCGGCTGTGGAGCGAGCAGCTCGGCAGCTGACAAGGAACCGGTCAAGAACGGCGAGGACAAGAGCCCGCTCGCGGAGTACATGGGCGACGGTTTCATCAGCAACTCCGGTGGCCCGATGATGGCCACCCGGGCGATCGGCGGCCCGAACGAGTCGTCGGAGGAGCAGCTGGCCAAGCAGCGCAAGATCGAGGAGTCGACGGCCGCCTGCATGAAGTCCGCCGGGTTCGACTACGTGGTGGTGCCGCCGGAGCAGGAGAAGAAGGGCAAGTTCGACGAGGCCTTCAACCTGCCGCCGGACAAGTTCGCCGAGCAGTACGGCTACGGCGTCAGCACCATCGACTGGGGCAAGCCGGACGACGCGCAGAACAACGATCCGAACGCCAAGATCCGCAAGGCGCTGTCACCGAACGCGCAGAAGGCCTACGACAAGGCGCTGAACGGGCAGCTCGCGATCAGCGGCAACGGCAGCGGCGGAGTGATCTCCATGCAGCCGGCCGACGGCAAGGGCAAGCCGACCGACATGGGTTGCCGGGGCAAGGCCGCCGAAGAGGTCTACGGCAAGGCCGAGGACCACCAGGCCGACTTCGCCAAGTTCGACTCGCTGTTCAAGGACCTCGACGCGCTGCGGAAGCGGTTCGAGGCCGACCAGCGGGTGATCGACGCGACCGCCGCCTGGGCCGACTGCCTGGCCGACGCCGGTCACAGCGGCTTCAAGAAGCTCGAGGACCCGCGGTCCTCGATCAGCGAGAAACTCGACAAGCTCACCGGCGCGAAGAAGGACGGCGGCCCGACCAGCGCCGGCGGCGACGGCAAGGGCAACGTGACGGTGTTCCAGGCGCCGTCGCTCGACAAGGTCCCGGCCGCCCAGCTGGCCGACCTGCGCAAAGAAGAGATCGAGCTGGCCAAGGCGGACCAGGGCTGCAAGAAGAAGGTCTACGACGAGCCCGCCAAGAAGGCGCAGTACGAGCTGGAGAAGGAGTTCGTCGCGGCGAACAAGACCCAGCTCGGGGCGTACCGCGACTCGGTGTCGGAGCGGTGACCGCCTCACCCAAGTCGCGCCGCCGGGTCCTGGTCGGAGTCTCCGCGGTGGCGACGCTCTCGCTCGGGGTGGGCGTCGCCGCCGGCAGCCGGTTGATGTCGCCCGAGGACGCGGCGGCCAAGACGGCGCCGCCGAAGGCCTCGCAGATCACCGTGCCGGTGGAGCTGAAGGCGTTGTCCAGCAAGGTCGTCGGACGGGGGGACACCTCGTTCGACGGAGCGGTGAACATCCGGGTCGAGACGAGCGGGCTGCAGACGCCGGCCGTGGTGACGGGCAAGGTTCCGAAGGTGGGTTCGACGCTCCAGGCGGGCAAGGCGCTTTTGGAGATCGCGGGTCGGCCGGTGATCGGGCTTCCCGGCGTACTGCCGATGTACCGGGCGCTTGCTCCGGGGTCGAAGGGGCCGGATGTGTTGCAGCTCGAGCAGACGTTGGAGAAGTTGGGGTTCGATCCGGGCAAGGTCGATACGAAGTACACGACAGACACCTCGCATGCGGTGGAGAAGCTCTACGAGGCGGCCGGGTACGACGCACCGGAGCCGGACGAGCAGCTCAAGCAGGCCGTGGACGCCGCCGACAAGAACGTCGACGCGGCGAAGAACGCGCTCCGGCAGGCGAAGGTCGCGCTCAAGCAGGCCAAGGCCGGCCCGGGCAAGGCGGACACCACCGTGCAGCAGGGCGCGGTCGACGACGCCGAGGAGAACCTGGCCGACGCGGTGGAGGCCAAGAACGAAGCCGAGTTCAAGGCCGGTACGCCGCTGCCGGTGTCGGAAGTCGTCTACGTGAAGTCGCTGCCGCGCCGGGTCGACGAGGTCAAGGTCGAGCGCGGTGGAACGGTCAACGGAGTGGTGATGTCGGCCAGCGGCGCCTCGCTGGTGGTCAGCGTGAAGGTGGATGCGGCGACCAAGGAGCGGCTCAAGGCCGGGATGCCGGCCACATTCGACATCGGCGACGGCACGATCATCAAGGCGACCATCGTCCGGATCACGGGCAGCGGGGACGAGTACAGCGTGGTGATCTCGCCGAAGTCGCTGACCGCGGCCCAGCTCAACCGGCTGCGCGACGCGAACGTCAAGGTGACGATCCCGCTCAAGAGCACCAACGGCAAGGTACTGACCGTGCCGCTGGCCGCGCTCTCAGCGGGCTCGGACGGCAGCTCGCGGGTCGAGGTACTCCGTGACGGCAAGGTCGAGCTGGTACCGGTCAAGGTCGGACTGTCGGCCGACGGGTTCGCCCAGGTGACGGCGACCGGGGACGCGAAGCTGTCCGAGGGCGATCAAGTGGTGGTCGGCAAATGACCGCGTCGAGCGCGATCGCGCCGATGGGCTCGACGGCGGTGGCGCTACCGGCGCCGGTGGTCGAGATGATCGGCGTCCGGCGGTTCTTCCCCGGGCCGCCCGAGGTCCAGGCGATCCGGGAGATCGACCTGACCATCCGCGAAGGTGAGTACCTGTCCATCGTCGGCCCGTCGGGGTCCGGCAAGTCGACGCTGCTGCATCTGCTCGGGCTGCTCGACAACCCGACCGGTGGCGTCTACCGGCTCGACGGCGTCGACACGATGAGCCTGCGGGAGCGGCGGCGGGCCGTGCTGCGGGGTGAGCGGATCGGGTTCGTGTTCCAGTCGTTCCATCTGCTCGACCACCGGACCGTGCTGGAGAACGTCGCACTCTCGATGGTGTACGTCGGAGTGCCCCGGAAGGAGCGGATGGCGCGTGCACGAGTCGCCCTGGAACGGGTCGGGCTGGCACACCGGATGGAGTTCGGGCCGACGACACTGTCGGGCGGCGAGCGGCAGCGGGTCGCGATCGCCCGGGCGCTGGTCGCCGAGCCGAGTCTGCTGCTCGCCGACGAACCGACGGGAAACCTGGACAGTGCCAATGCGGAGGCGATCCTCGAGGTGTTCGACGAACTCCACCACGAGGGCATGACGCTCGCGGTGATCACCCACGACGACCACGTCAGCGAACGCGCCCAGCGCCGGGTCCGCATCGTCGACGGGACCCTCCAGTGGTGAGCTGGCGGAAGAAACCTCAAGCAGGCCCCCCGGATCCCGCCGGCGGGCCGTCCACCTCGCATCGCCAGCGCAAGCCGGGGCGGCTTGCGCTGGCGAGCGTGGTGCGGCAAATCGCCGGCGCCCGCCGAGACGACCAACGGCCAACGCGTGCTGGGACACCACGGCGCAAGAGCGGGCCTGCGTTGCGGGATCTGCTCGACGAGGCGCTTGCGGGGGTTGCGGCTCGGCCGACGCGGTTGATTCTGACGACGCTCGGTACGGTGCTGGGGATCGCCGCATTGGTGGGCACGGTCGGGCTCGGGCAGACGGCGGCTGGTCAGATCACCCAGCTGTTCGACCTGGCGGCCGCGACTCGTGTCGTCGTCAGCCCGGACAGCAACGGCTCCGACGAACAGGCGACCCAGTTGCCGTGGGACGCGCCGCAGCGGATCGTCCGGCTGAACGGAGTCGACGCCGCCGGCACGGTCAGCAACGTCGACGTCGGGGACGACACAGTCCACAGCGTCGCCGGGCTGGACGGACAGAAGGACGGACTCAACCTGCAGGTGATGGCCGCGTCGGGTGGCTTGTTCGACGCGGTCCGCTCGGTGCTGAAGACCGGGCGGTTCTTCGATGCGGGTCATGACGCCCGCGGGGACAAGGTCGTCGTTCTGGGCAAGAACGCGGCCAAGCGGCTCGGCATCAACCGGGTCGACTCGCAGCCGGCCGTCTTCATCGGCGACCAGGCGTACACGGTGATCGGCATCCTCGACTCGGTCAGCGGCAAGGCCGAGCTGCTCGACTCGGTGATCATGCCGAACGGGACGGCCAAGACGGCGTACAAGCTGAAGGCGCCGGAGTCGGTCGAGATCCGTACGTCGGTCGGCGCCGCGCAGCTGATCGCCAAGCAGGCGCCGGTCGCGATCGACCCGAACAACCCGAGCTCGCTCAAGGTCGACGCGCCACCGAAGCAAGGCGGCGTCCGCAAGGGCGTCGAGTCGAACCTGAACGCGCTGTTCCTGTTGCTGGGTGCGGTGGCCCTGCTGGTCGGCGGCCTCGGCATCGCGAACGTGACGCTGCTGTCGGTGCTGGAACGAGTCAGCGAGATCGGCCTGCGCCGGGCCCTGGGCGCCGCGCGACGACACGTTGCCGGGCAGTTCCTGGTGGAGAGCGTGATCGTCGGCTTCCTCGGCGGCCTGTTGGGCACGGCCGTCGGGGTGCTGCTCACCGTCGGGGTCTCGTTCGCCCGGGACTGGACGCCGATCCTCGACAACAAGCTGACCTTCGGAGCGCCCTTCCTCGGCGCGATGATCGGCCTGATCGCCGGCACCTACCCGGCCTGGAAGGCGTCGGCCATTCAGCCGATCACGGCATTGCGGGGGAGTGCGTGACCGTTGCGGAGGACCGCGAGTACAGGAACGCGGTCAGCAGGAAGCCGAGGACCACGAAGGTGAGAACCGGGTAGGACTTCCCGTCGTCGGGCAGGATGACCGCGCCGAGTGCGGCCGCGGACACCTGCCCGACGTTGAAGATCATGTCGTACAGCGAGAAGACCCGGCCGCGGTAGACGTCGTCGACACCCGTCTGGACGAGGGTGTCGACGCTGATCTTCACGCCCTGCGCGCAGAAGCCGGTGAGGAACCCGGACACTAGGATCGCGGGCTGTGTATAGAGCCCGCCCGGTACCGCCGTCACCACGGCCGCCGCGACGAACAGCACGGTGATCCACCGGCGCAGCGTCAGAACCCTCGTAGCCCACGGTGTCACCAGCGCGGCGATGAAGAGGCCGGCGCCGACTGCCCCGGTCGCCAGTGCGAGCGCGCCGAATGCCTGGTCCAGCTGGTCGGGACCGTAGAACTTGTTGCGGTACAGCAGGATCATCGCGACCGTGACGAGCCCGAAGAAGAACCGCAGCGACCCGATCGCCGCCAGCCCGAGGGCCGCTTGCCGCCGCTCCCTCAGATGCCGGCCACCGTCGATCAGCCCGGCCACGATGCCGCGGATCGCCTCGACCACCCCCGGCTCGTCGCCGGTCAGATCCGGCCCGAGCTGCTTGCGCCCGAGTCGCAACGCGAGAAGGGCGGCGGTGAGATAGACGGCGGCCGTCGTACCGAGCACCGCCAAGTCCGAGTCGGAGATGAGCTTGACTCCCGCCCCGACACCCCCGCCGATGAGGAAGAACGCAGTACCGGAGGTAGGCGTGACCGCATTGGCCATCACCAACTCATCTTGCTCCACCACATGCGGAAGCCCCGCCGAGAGCCCGCTGAGCAGGAACCGGTTGACCCCCAACGTCAGCAGTACCGCCAGATAGAACGGCACACCCGCGTTGCCCAAGGCAACAATTCCACCCACCAGCAGCACCAGCGCCGCCCGGGTCAGATTCGCCCCGAACAGAATCTGCCGCCGGGACCACCGATCAAGCAGCACTCCCGTGAACGGCCCCAGCACCGAGAACGGCAGCAACGCCACCGCGAACAGCCCGGCGATCGCCGCCGCATCCGGCGCCCGCTCCGGCGAGAACAACACATAAGCCGCCAACGCGACCTGAAAAACCCCGTCCCCGAACTGCGACGTCAACCGAACAGCAAACAGCCGACGGAAATCCCCCCGCCGCAACAACCGCCCCAAGTCCCGCATGAACTGCACGCCTGCACTGTAGTCGGCCGATGTGACCGACCAGGACGTGTCTGTGGTCCGAGATTCCCGATGCCCGTGGCCCCGGCGCAGGAGTTTGATGGACAACGAAGGACCCGCCAGCTTTCTTCTGGCGGGTCCTTCCTGTGGCTCCTCTCCGTCAGTTCTTGGGGAAGTAGTGGGTGATCAAGGTGCCCACCAGACCCGCCACCACAACCGACAGCAGATTCTTCAGTTGTTCGACCGTGTCGGCCGGCGGCAGCCTGAAGTCGGCAACCACGTTGGCGATCAGCACGATCCCCGCCAGGCCCGCCAGCAACATGGCCAGCCGGCCGCGCGCCCGCTCGCGCATCCGCAGTAGTAGTTCACCGGACTCGAGCACCGGGTGCCCGCTGATCGGCTTCGGCGACTCGTCCTCCGTCACCTCCTCGATCGCTTCCTGACCGGCACCCGTCCCGTCATCCGCGGCGGCGGATGACGGCTCCGGATCCTCGTGGCCGGAATCATCGGCCATAGCCACTTCTCCTTTCACGGCCGGGAGGGGAGAGGGGCCGCAACAGCAGTCTGCCACACAGATGGCGTAAAACATACGCATCAAATACGCACATCACGATGTTGAATCGACGCTCTGAGGTGTATGCGATGCGTACCATCTGCGCTAAAGTAAAGATTGTGTTCAGACGGTGACTGAGCGTGTCACTCGGTCACCGACAGATCCGTGGACTCTGTGGTCCCAGTGGGAGGACGCCCGACATGACAACCAGAACCAAGGTCGAAACCATCACCCTCGCCGAAGCGCCGCCCGAGCTGTCGGCGCGCGCGATCGTCCGGCTGTCGATCAATCTCGCGGCCGATGTCGCCGACGTGCTCCGGCTGCTGGCGGCTCGCCGCGGGCTGTCGCTGACGGAGACGGTCCGGCGGGCGATCGCGGTGCTCAAGTTCGTCGAGGACGAGGTCGAGCGAGGCAACAAGCTCGCCATCGTCGAGACCGGCGACGGCGGCCGGCAGCGGGTCCGGGAGATCATGCTGGTCGGCTGACTCGGCCGGCGACGCGAAGAAGGCCCGCCGGAGGTGTCGACGGGCCTTTGCGCCAGCTCTTCGTGCTGGGTTCGCGCTGGTCGCCGGCCTGGTCGGACCGGGGACCCGGCACTAGGCGGTGCGGATCTGCGCGACCTGCCTGGAGCGGTAAGCGATGACTACCGCGGCCGCGAGCGGCGTCAGGAGCGCGCCACCCAGGGCAACTGCGATCAGCTTTCCCTTCGATGCCCATGGTGGAGTGAGTGCGGATGGCCTGAGGTCGACGGCCGGCTCCTGGCCGGGCTGCTCCTTGGCGACGGTCGGGACGTCCTCGGTGAACGCGAACGGCATGATGCCGCCGTATTCGAGAACCTTGGGCAACGACAGAAAGGCCTCCGGGAAGGTGGCGGCGATCTCGGCGAACTCCACGTCCACGTCCGCCTGTGGGCGCAGCACCTCCTCCGGTACGGCGGAACTGTCAGGGATGGGCGTCGAGCGGGCGCCTTTTTCGTCAGGCGCCCGGTCCGACCCCTCGTTCTGGGTAGCAGGGACCACGGACGTTCTCCTCTACTGCGGCGGCCTGGTGGAGCAGTGCCCCCGGGGCACCTGGCCAGCTGTGTAGTCAGCATGACACATGCCGATGCATACTCAGCAGTATGGCTAACGCATAACAGTTTCTTTAAATGTGTATGAGAGGCGCTACTTTTACGTAGGATGTGCACATAACTTGTTGTACCTTGGTGGGAGCGCGCTCACCCGGCATAGGTGCGCGCCTGAGAGCGAAACCGCCCCAGTTCAGTCCCAACTGAAGAGAGGAGTGAAGGAAACTGCCCGCCGGTGCCCGATGGCCGGTACCTCACTGTGAAAGGTCGACCCTCCATGTCGAATACTAAGGAGAACAACGACGTCGTCACGTCCGCGGTCGTTCGGCTGTCCGTCAATCTGGCAGCCGATGCGATGGATGCGCTCCGGTGGCTTGCCGGCCGCCGAGGGTTGTCGTTGACGGAGACGATTCGTCGCGCGATCAGTGTCCTGAAGTTCATCGAAGACGAACTGGACAAGGGCAACACGCTCGCCATCGTCGAAAAGGACGAAGACGGCACGCAGCGAGTCCGGGAGATTCTGCTGGTGGGATGACCGGGACGATCGGCCCCGCCAATGGCCGAATCCTGCAGTCATCCTGCCGACCGACACACACCTCTGATCATGTCCCGGCTGAGCCGGGGCCAGCCGAACCGTGAGACTCGGTTCCACAGATGTCGAAGGGCCCATGCCGCCGCACGCAGGCCGTGGGTCCTTTGTCTGTTGCGGCCTGGAGTTGTTGACCTATCGGACGTCCAGCCGCTCGGCCGCGGTCTGGCCCCGCTTGTTCACCGGTATGACGCCTGCGACTTTGCCGAGGCCGGTGATGGGCATGTTGCCGTAGATGGTTTCGGTGTGGCCGGTGGGGACTACGTAGGTCTCGTGGTAGATGCCGACGTTGTTGCCCTGGTAGGCGTACTTGAAGAAGTTGGTCCAGGCCGGGCGGTGGGTGCGGCCGGGGTCGTTGGCGAAGGCCTGGAGCTTCTCCGCCGACTCCCAGTACTGGATCATCGTCGTGGTCCGCAGGCCGGGGAAGGTGCGGAAGCCGAGCAGGCCGCTGTCCTTGTCGGCGGTCAGTTCGCGCAGCATCGGGACCATCGCGCGGGCCACCGGCAGCCATTGGCGGAACGCGCGCAGTTTGTTCACCCGGAAGCCGATCACGAAGACGACGATCTCGCCCTCGTACGCCGCGGTCTGCCGTCCCTCGATCACGCTCATCGCTGCCTCCTTGTTGGATAGTCTCGCTCTCCAATATTGGAAAGTGATACTCTCCAAAAGTCAAGAGGAGGCGCGGATGTGGATCGCTGAGCTGTCCCGGCAGAGCGACGTGCCGGTGGCGACGATCAAGTACTACCTACGCGAGGGCCTGCTGCCCGCCGGCGAAGCGGTCGGCGCGACCAGAGCCCGGTACGACGAAACGCACGTCCGCCGGCTCCGGCTGATCCGGGCGCTCGTCGAGGCGGGCGGATTGTCGCTGGCCCGGGTCCGCAACGTGCTCGCCGAGGTCGACGAGGAGTCCCTCGAGATGCACGACGTCCTGGGCGCGGCCCATGGCGCGCTGATCCCCACCGACCTCCCGGCGACCGACGAGTCCCGGCGCCGGGTCGACGACCTCATCGCCGAGCGCGGCTGGGAGGTCCACTCCGGGTCGCCGGATCGAGCGCTCCTGGCGAATGCGCTCGACGCGTTGGAGAAGGTGGGCTATCACCTCGACGACGACCTGCTGAAGACGTACGCGTCGGCGGCCACGCAGGTCGCCGACGCCGAAGTCGCCGCCCTACCGGCCGACGACCGTCAACGAACGGTCGAGGCAACGGTCCTCGTCACCGCACTGGGAGGGCCGGTGCTGCTGGCCCTCAGGCGACTGGCCCAGCAAAGCGCTTCGGCCCGCCGCTACGGGATGCCGCGGCGGCCGGCCTGCGATGTGGGTGAGGACGGCGTACGTAGTACGGGTTAGTTGGCGCGGGCTGCCTGGCGCTCGAGGAGACGGGCGCGCTGCTCGACGAAGCGGGAGGCCTGGGCGTCGAGGGCGGTCATGAACTCGGCCAGCTCGTCGCGGGCCTTGGCGCCGTCGCCGCTGAGGTCCTCGCGCTCGAAGACCTTCCACATCCGCAGGATCGGGGCGACCACCTCGTCGTGGTGCAGCCGCAGGTCGTAGATGCCGGCCTTGGCGATCGTCACCGAGTTCCGGGCGAACCCCTCCATGGTGGCGCCCGGCATCGAGAAGTCCCGAACCTCGTTGACGACCGCCCGCATGGTTTCGTTCGGGGCCGACTCGAAGGCGGCCGAGACCAGGTTGCGGTAGAAGATCATGTGCAGGTTCTCGTCGGTGGCGATCCGCGCCAGCAACTGGTCGGCGATCGCGCAGCCGGTGGCCTTGCCGGTGTTGCGGTGCGAGACACGGGTGGCGAGCTCCTGGAAGCTGACGTAGGCGATCGCCTCGAGCATGTTCTTGTCGACCTCGTGCCCGGCAGTCATGTGCGCCATCCGGGCCACCTCGAGCTCGACCGGGTCGACGCCGCGGGTCACCACGAGGTAGTCGCGCAGCGCGATCCCGTGCCGGCCCTCCTCGGCGGTCCAGCGGCCGACCCACGTGCCCCACGCGCCGTCCAGCCCGAACTGGGTGGCGATCTCGCGGTGGTACGAGGGCAGGTTGTCCTCGGTCAGCAGGTTGGTGATCATCGCGACCTTGGCGACCGGGTCGAGCCGGGACTGCTCCGGCGCCCAGTCCTCGCCGCCGAGGAAGGCGAAGTCACGGCCCTCGCTCCACGGCACGTAGTCGTGCGGGTTCCAGTCCTTGGTGATCGCCAGGTGCCGCTCGAGATTCTCCTCGACGACAGGCTCCAGCTCGTGCAGCAGGTTCGTGACCAGCTTGTCGTTCACCGGATCTCCTTCGTCGGGCGGATACCCCCACCCTACGGCACCGTAAGTTACGCAACCGTAGGTTATGTCCGTCGCCACCCCTCCAGCAGACCGGCGAGCTCGCCCGGGTGCCCGAGCATCGGGAAGTGCCCGCCGGGCAGCTCCGTCGGCGCGACCCCCAGCCGGTCGACGGTCAGCTTGCGGAGATAGCCGGCCGGGAACAGCAGATCCTCGGTCGCAATCACGGCCTGCATCGGTACGTCCGGCCAGCGCTCGAACAACGCTGGATCGTCCATCGGCCGCCCGGCCTGCGACCTCAGCCGGCGCCTCGCCTCGGCGGCGACCTCCACCGGTAGGTCCTGGAAGAAGTAGTCCGAGTCCGGATCGCCCTTCCAGTCGTACGCCGTATTGCTCCAGTACTCGCTCACCGCCTCCTGTGGTCGCGGGATCATGCCCGCCACGAAGACGATCAGGTCCACCGGCAACTGTTCGCAGACGGCCGCTGCGGTGAAGCCGCCGAGCGAATGCGCGACCAGCACCAGCTCGGTCCGTTGACCAACCGCCTTCAGCACCGCGTCGCGGTACTCGCGCAGCCCTGCGGTCTCGTCGTCGCACGGGAGGTCGACGGCGACGACGTCCTGCCCGCGCGCCTGGAGTTCGGCGGTCAGCGGATGCCAGTGCCATGGAGTGCAACCGGCGCCTGGAATCAGCACGTAGGTCATCGCATCACCTTAGGGTGGACGGATGGATCGGAGCGCCTACCCGCACTTCCTCGCGATCGGGACGCGGTGGAAGGACAACGACGTCTACGGGCACGTGAACAACGTCGAGTACTACAGCTTCTTCGACACGGTGATCAACGAGTTCCTGATCCGGGCCGGGGAGCTGGACATCCACCGCGGCGAGGTGATCGGACTCTGCGTCGAGTCGCAGTGCAGCTTCAAGCAGTCGCTGGCGTTCCCGGAGACTGTGGATGCCGGGTTGCGGGTGGCGAAGCTCGGTAACTCGAGCGTCACCTACGAAATCGGCCTGTTCCGCGCCGGCTCCGTCGAACCTGCTGCGACCGGACGGTTCGTGCATGTCTTCGTGGATCGGTCTGAGCGTCGGCCCGTCCAGATCCCGGCCCCGATCCGGACCGCTCTCGAAGGGATCAGCGGATGATCGTTCGTGGCGCAGTACTGCGGGAGATGGGACTGCCGAGCCCGTACGCCGAATCGCGACCGCTCAGCATCGAGGAGGTCGAGCTCGCGCCGCCGGGCCCGGGTGAGCTGCTGGTCCGCATCCGCGCGGCCGGACTCTGTCATTCCGACCTCTCGGTGATCGACGGCTCCCGTCCGCGGGTGATGCCGATGCTGCTCGGCCACGAGGCGACCGGCGAGGTGATCCAGTCGGAGTCGCCCGATTTCAAGGCGGGCGACACGGTCGGCTTCGCCTTCGTACCAGCCTGCGGCACCTGCGCCCCTTGCGCAGAAGGCCGAGCCGCCCTCTGCGAACCAGGAGCCGCCGCCAACACGGCCGGCACCCTCCTAGGCGGCACGCGCCGCCTGACCACCTCAGCTGAACCACCGCCAATCGGCACCAGCAGCTTGGCCGGCCGCCTCGACGGGTCCTCCGGACAACCGGGTCGCTCGGACGTCCACCACCACCTCGGCGTCTCCGGATTCGCCGACCATGCAGTGGTTTCGGCCCGCTCGGCCGTCAGGATCGATCCGTCGCTGCCGCCTGAGATCGCCGCGCTCTTCGGCTGTGCGGTGATGACGGGCGTCGGCGCCGTCGTCAACACGGCGAGGGTCCAGGCGGGGCAGAGTGCGGTGGTCTTCGGGCTCGGGGGCGTGGGGTTGTCCGCACTGCTCGGCGCCGCTCTGGTCGGAGCGCATCCGCTGGTTGCAGTGGACGTTGTACCGGAGAAGCTTTCCCTTGCGCTGGAGCTCGGCGCCACCCACGCGATCGATGCCCGGGGCAACGATGTGGTCGAGCAGGCGCGGGAGGCGACGGCCGGGGGCGCGCATTACGCGTTCGAGACGGTCGGCAGCTCCGTAGTACTGGGACAGGCCTATGCCGCGACCCGCCGCGGCGGCACCACGGTCACCGTCGGGCTCCCGCATCCCTCGCAGCTGTTGAGCATTCCGGCCGTCAGCCTGGTCGCGGAGGAGCGCACGCTCAAGGGTTCCTACCTGGGATCGGCGATCCCGAGCCGCGACATCCCCCGCTACATCGCGCTCTACCAGGCGGGCCGTCTGCCGGTCGACCGCTTGCTGACCTCGACGGTCCGCCTGGAGAGCCTCAACGAAGCCTTCGACACCTTGGCGGCCGGTACGTCGATCCGCCAGGTGCTGGTGCTCTAGTTGTTGTTGATGAAGGTCCGGGCGAGCTCCTGGCCGCGCGACACGGCGAGGTCGTGGTTCTCGATCGGGTTGATGGTCGAGTTCTTGAACACGATGTACGTGACACCGGAGTCGGTGCCGCCGTTGCTCGGGTCGGGGTTGATGCCGAGCTGCTGCGCGGCGGCGTACGAGGCCTCGCCGATGATGTCGGTCGGGCCGGTGTCACCGACCACGGCATAGGTGACCTGGTTGTTGTAGATCACCGCGACCACACCGCCACCGGCGATCTGGAAGTTCTGGTAGTTCCAGGTGCTGCTCGGGCTGGGGACCACGACATACGGGAGCTGCGCCGCGTTCAACGGCGCGTCGGCCGACGTGTGGAACGCCGTGTCGGGCTGGAAGCAGCAGTCGGTGTTCTCGTTGCACTGGGTGGTGCGGATGCCGTCGCAGTCGATGTCCATGTCGGCCTTCCAGAAGACGGCGCCGTTCTTGCCGCAGACCGGGATGGTGCGGCCGAGCTCTTCGTCGGTCTTGTAGGTGCCGTTGGAGATCTGGCTGCAGGTGGTCACCTTGGCGAGCAGCTCGGCCGCGGTCGGCGCGCCACCGCCACCGCCGCCGGCGTCCGTGACGGTGAGCGAGTCGAGGTTGGGGCCGCCGTTGGCGGTCGTGGCGGTGGTCTTGATGGTGTGCGAGCCGGCCGACAGCGTGGCGTTCACCGTCGTGGTGTTCCAGGTGGTCCAGACGCCGGTACTGGCGAACTGCGGGGTCGCGACGGTGGTGCCGTCGACGGCGATCGTCATCGGCCGGCTGACCGTGGTGCCGTTGGCGTACCGGAACGCGAGCGACGCGCTGCCGGCCGTGCCGACGTTCACGGTGAACGTGACGGACGAGCCGGTCACGTTGTCGTAGTTGACGAACCCGGTGCCGGTGTAGCCGGCGTGGTTGGACTCGACCACTCCCTGGGTCCGGGCCGCGTTCTCGGCCTGGTAGGTAGTGGTCGCTGCGGACGCTGAGGTCGCGACGGCCGGCACCAGCAAAGCGGCGCCGAACAGGGCGAGGGCAAGTGCGATGGGGCGGAACTTACGCATCTTTCACCTCTCTGATAGTTAGTAAACTTTCCTAACTATCAGAGAGGTGATTCGCCTCGTCAAGAGCCTGTGGTTCCGGAACTTCAGCTGTCGACGCTGAAAGTGGAACTGCCGTCCTCGATCACGGCGGTGCCGGTCCGGAACGGGGTCGGGGTGAGCGCGGAGTACACCGCGCCGGTGCCGGTGACGCGGCTCTCGATCAGCTTGAAACCGGTCGCCGGGGCGTCCTCGGTGAACAGCCGCTTGCCGGTGCCGACCGCGACCGGGAAGGTGATCAGCCGGTACTCGTCGATCAGGCCGGCCGCGTGCAGCGAGCGGGCCAGTGCGCACGAGCCGTGGATCTGCAGTTCGCGGCCGGGCTTCGCCTTGAGCTCCTCGACCTGCTTGACGATGTCGCCGCCGATCGCGGTGCTGTCGTTCCAGACCGGCTCGAGCGGAGTGGAGGTGGCGATGTACTTCGGCAGGTCGTTCAGTCCGGTGGCGGTGTTGCTGCCGTCGTGGATCTGTGACCAGTACGCCTCCATCATCGTGTACGTCGTCCGGCCGAGCAGGATGGCGTCCGCCTCGGCGAACCAGCCCTCCACGATCTCGCCCATCACCTCGTCGCCGTACGGCATCAGCCAGCCGCCGCGGTCGAAGCCGCCGCTGCGGTCCTCCTCGAAGCCGCCCGGACCCTGCATGACGCCGTCGATGCTGAGGAAGGTGTGCAGTGTGAGCTTCATGGTCGTCTCCGATTCGTCGCGGTGTGTCCTGCTGTCGACGACGCGTCGGGTGAGGCCTGGCTGAATCGACATCCGCTTCGATGTGATCCAGGTCACAGAGTGCGGGGAAATGTAAATTCCTCGGGGAAATGTATACACCGAGGCAACCGATGGGGCACTCTACGCAGAGTGCGCGTGAGCGCACCACAAGTGAGGCATGACGCTGCTCCCCGCCGCCCCGGCGTACTCGCCGAGCAGCCGTCAGGAGTCCCCGAGGAGGACCCCAGAATGCACAGCAGGTTCCGCCGAACCGGTGCCCTGGTCGGCACCGGCGCCGTCTTGTTCGGATCGCTGGCAGTAGTCGCCGCGAACCAGGCAGGCGCTGACCAGACTCCGTCCCCAGCTCCGTTGGCATCGTTGCTCGGAGGCCGGCCGCTCCAAGGTAAGGCCGCCCTCGGCAAGCTGCAGCCGCGACTCGCCGAGCTGGCCGAGCGCAACGGCATCGCCGAGCAGAAGCTGCAGCGGATCCTGGCGACCGACAAGACCAGCTGGCTGGACAAGGACGGCAAGCTCTTCTACTCCGAGCCGGTCGCCTCCGCCAAAGCACGCACCGCCACCACCAAGTCCCCGCAGTGGGCGACCAAGGCAGTCGCCGCGGCGACCGGTCCCGCCTTCGAGCTGCACAGCAAGCCCGGCTCGAACAGGGTCATCTACCTGGACTTCGACGGGCACACGATCACCGGCACCGCCTGGAACGCCAACGGCAAGCCGGCCACCGTGAACATCACCGCGTACGACACCGACGGCAACACCGGCAACTGGAGCACGGCCGAGCAGAACGTGGTCCGCGAGGTGTGGGCCCGGGTCGCCGAGGACTACGCGCCGTTCGACGTCGACGTGACGACGCAGGCGCCGGCCGAGTCGGCCATCACCCGGTCCGGTTCGTCCGACCAGCAGTATGGAACCCGCGTCGTGATCGACCCGACCAGCTGGTACCAGTCCGGCTGCGGCTGTGGCGGCGTCGCCTACGTCGGCGTCTACGACAACACCTCGCAGCACTCGTACTACCAGCCCGCCCTCGTGTTCACGAAGGGCGTCGGTACCGGCGCGAAGAACATCGCCGAGGCCGCATCGCACGAAGCCGGCCACAACGTCGGGCTCAGCCACGACGGCACCGCTTCGGTCGGCTACTACAGCGGTCACGGTTCGTGGGCGCCGATCATGGGTGTCGGCTACTCCAAGGCGATCAGCCAGTGGAGCAAGGGCGAGTACTCCGGCGCGAACAACAAGGAAGACGACTTCGCGGTGATCGGGCAGAACGGCCTGGCCCTGCGCGCCGACGACCACGGCAACGCCACCGGTGACGCGACGCCGCTCACGCTGGGCACCGCCGTCAACGGCATCTACGCCAACGACTCGGACGTCGACACCTTCTCGATCGACCTGGCGGCCGGCACCTTCACCTTCGCGGCCAACGCCGCCTCGGTCGGTGGCGACCTGGACATCAAGCTCCAGTTGCTCAACTCGTCCGGCGCGGTCGTCGCGACCGCCGACCCGGCGTCGGGGCAGTCCAACTCGGGCACGCCGACAGGGCTGAGCGCCAGCATCAACCGGCAGGTGAGCGCCGGGCGTTACTACCTGCGGGTCGAGAACACCGGGTACGGCAATCCGCTGAACACCGGCTACTCGACGTACGGCAGCCGCGGCGCGTACGCCGTCAAGGTCACCGCCGGCTGACCCACCTAGTTGTGGCCCGGGACATGTGGGCGCTCGGCCCGTCCACATGTCCTCGGGCTACGTCCGCGGGGGCGGAACTGTTTGTTTCTGGGGGGAATCCTTGAGGAGGATTCCAAATGATCAGCAAATTCCGTCGTACCGGTGCGCTCGTAGGTGTCGGTGCCGTCGTCTTCGGAGCGCTGGCAGTTGCTGCCGGCACCCAAGCCGACGCACAGCAACAGCCGCTCGACCAACTGCTCGGTCAACCGACACCTGGTAAGGCCGCGCTGACCAATCTCCGGTCTCGGCTGGCAGAAGTTGCCCAGCGCAACGGTTTGTCCGAGGCCCGGCTGCGGGACACGCTCGCCTCCGACAAGACCGCCTGGCTCGACTCCGCCGGTCGGCTCTTCTTCCGCGAACCTGTCCTGACTCCAGCGCAGAAGGCTCCCGAGGCGTCACCGCGCTGGGCGACCGAGGCCGTCGCCGCCGCCGAGGGACCGGCCTTCGAGTTGCACAGCAAGCCTGGCTCGAACCGGGTCATCTACCTCGACTTCGACGGCCACAGCATCACCGGTACGGCGTGGAACGCGGACAAGGGGATCGACCCGGTCAACGTCTCGCCGTACGACACCGACGGGAACCCGGCGACGTTCGGTACCGCCGAGCAAGACGTAGTACACGAGGTATGGGCGCGGGTCGCGGAGGACTACGCCGCCTTCGATGTCGACGTCACGACGCAGCAGCCGGCCCAGGACGCGATCAACCGGACGAGCGCTTCCGACCTCCAGTACGGCACGCGTGTACTGATCGATCCGGACACCTGGTACCAGTCCGGTTGTGGTTGCGGCGGCGTCGCCTACATCGGTGTCTACGACAACGCAGGCCAGCACGACTACTACCAGCCCGCGCTGGTGTTCACGAAGGGCGTCGGTACCGGCGCGAAGAACCTCGCCGAAGCCGCCTCCCACGAAGCCGGCCACAACGTCGGACTCGGCCACGACGGCACCGCATCCGTCGGGTACTACGAGGGCCACGGCTCCTGGGCGCCGATCATGGGCGTCGGCTACTACCGGGGCATCAGCCAGTGGAGCAAGGGCGAGTACTCCGGCGCCAACAACACCGAGGACGACTACTCGGTCATCGGCACCCACGGCCTCGCGCTGCGTACCGACGAAGCAGGCGACACCACGAGTGCCGCCGCGGCTCTCGCCATCGGCGCCACCGCCAACGGCTTCATCGCGGCCGAGACCGACACTGATGTCTACCGGGTGGACGTCACCACGGCCGGCAACTACACGGCAACGGCCAGCGCCGCAGCCATCGGCGGCAACCTGGACATCAAGCTCGACCTGCTCAACTCCGCCGGCACGGTGGTCACCTCAGCCGACCCGGCGTCCGGCCAGTCCAACGCCGGCACCCCGACGGGCCTGAGCGCCACCGTCACCAGCAACCTCCAGCCCGGCACCTACTACCTCCGCATCGACAACGTCGGCTACGGAGACCCGCTCAACACCGGCTACTCCACCTACGGCAGCCGCGGCGCCTACGGCCTGGCCATCAACCCTTCCTGATTCATCCCGGGCTCCCGCTCTCTGGTGAGGCGGGAGCCCGGGATCAGTGGGTGGTGTACTCCCGGCGGACGGCCGCGATCGTCCCTACCGCCGCATCCACGCTGGCCAGCCCGGCGGCGCGTGAGGTCGCCTGCACGCCGGGCTCATCGCCGTCGGTCACTCGCAGAGTCGCCATCGCCCGCAACGGCGCCCGCATCGCCTGGTCGACTCGTCCGGCCACCGCCGCTCGATGGTCTGGTGGAACGACTGCTCCCAGGCCGCTCGCATTCAGCAGCAGGGTCGTCATCTCCGGCCATTTCCCGGCGGGAGTGACGGCGTTCAGCCGTCGGAGTACCTCGTCGGGAGCGAGACCGACCCGACGGCCGATCGCTGTGCTCAGCGCCTCGGCTGCCGGCAAGTACGACGGATAACCGTCCGGAAGGCTGACCTGCTCGATGCCGGGAGCTAGCTGCGGAATGCCGAGGGCTTGCAGGTAGTCGTCCAGATGCCGAGCCGTCCAAGCAGCTGTGACCCCGAGTTCGAGCAGCCGCACGGCCGGGTCCGCGAATGCCGCCATGGAAGCCCGGTACGACGTACCGGCGGCGGCCAGCAGATGCGACTGCTGGTGGAACATCTCCGAGAGCGCGAATCGGTACCGCCGCAAGGTCTCCGGTGACTTGGGCATCGCGGGCTGGTCGTACATCTGCTTCAGCGGTCCCGTCACGTGCACCTCGTCGAGCAGCAAGGTTCCGTCCCAGGTCGCGAGGCCAGGCAGCACTCCGCCGCCACCTGTGCTGTCCGGTCCGGCCAGGAGTCGCAAGGACTCTTTCATCCGGAGCACGGACAGCCGGTCGATCTCGTCGTCGCATCGTCCGCCGAGCCGGTCGATGGACGAGATGGCCTGCTCCAGTCTCGCGATCTGCTCAGCGCTGGAGCCGGTACTCAGGTCGATGGCCGCGAGGATGTCGCTCGCCGCCACCCGAGCCTGCGGTCCGCTCAGCCCCGTACTCTGCTCCACGCCGGACCTACTCGCCACGACCAGTACCCCCTGGCCCGCTGGGTCGCTGGGACTGACCATGCGCCTGCTCGGCACCGTGCCCGCCGCCGCGTCGACTACCGAACGAGCTCTCGTCGAGCCGAACAGAGCTGCCCATCGGGCGCTGTCCCTCGGTGGCCAGCCGGAGTGCGTGATCGGCGTCGCGCTCGCCGGCAGCCCGTCCGGGGGTCCTTGTCCCGGTACGCGCGGGCGCTTCCGGCGTACCGGATCCTTCACCTACCGCGGGAGTGGAGTCGATCGCGGGCTGGGTGGCCGCGGGTCCAGCGGCTTCGGCGGCGCCGGCCAGTTCAGGCTGAGTCTGGGTCTGAGCCTGGGCCTGGGCCTGGGCCTGGGCCTGGGCCGACAGGTCGACTTGCGTCTCGGCTGCGGGGGGAGCGAAGACCTTCTCTTGGCGTTCGGCCTCGGCCAGACCGGCACTGACGGCATCCTGGCCGATCGCGGCCGACTGCGCCTCGAGGGTCGGGCTGTCCTCGTCGAGGCCGTCCAGCCGGCCGTACTCCTCCCGCATCTTCTGTTCGATCGCCTGCTTGACGCTCTCCTCCTGATCGGGCGGCACCAGCTGCGGTAGGTCGCTGGACTCGTAGAGCAGGTCGGTCGCCCTGGACCACTGCCCTTCGGCGGTCTGATTGTTCAGCTCGGTCAGCACCTCGCCCTGGGTCATCCCCGCCTGCTCCCCGATCCCGGACGCCAGTTCCCGCGCGGCCGGAACGAATTCGGGATAGGAGGTCTCACTGGTGGCGGTCTCGATCCCGGGCGCGATCTGGTCCGCTCCGGTCCGCTCCAGGTAGTCGTCCAGGTTGTCCTGGGCCCATGCCTCGGTGACGCCCTCTTCGAGCGCCTGGGCTTCGAACTCCTGGAAGGCGATCCTGGCCCCGTCCTGCGTGGCGCCCTCGGGCCCGAGGAAATGGGACTGCTCGTGCAGCAGGGTCACGAATGCGTCCCGGTACTCCGTCAGGGTCGCGTCGTCGCGCTGCTCGCCAGGCGACGAGTACATGTCGCGCAGCGGCTGGGTGACGGCCTCACGGTCGAGTTCGAGACTGCCGTCCCAGTTGGCGACCCCGAGGTCACCGTTGTCGGTCTCGATCAGGGTGCCGTTCCAGGCGGTCTGACCGGCTCCACTCAGCTCCTTCGCGATCTCGGCGTGCCGCGCCGTGAGCTCGTCGAAGGTCTTCGGGTACTCCGGCTCCGATTCGCTCATCGAGGCGGTTCATCCCGGTCGCTCGGTCCCGCGTCGGCTGAGCTGTCCTGACGCAGCGACGACGCGAGACGGGCCAGCAGGTCGGTCGTCCGCAGGATCGCCATCCGCTGACTGGGACTGGTCGCGTCCGCCGCGATCGCACGGATCTGAGCGATCCCGTGCTCAGCTCGCGCGATCCGCTCTTCAGACGTCCCGCCGCTCTGCCGCGCCTCCCGCAGGGCCTTCGTAGCCCGGCTGACCGCCGAGTCGGGGTCCGGGGCAACACCGGCCGGCGACTTCCCGTACCCCGCCAGCCGCTCGAGCGCATCCAGCTTTCCCTCGAACCGGCGTCGGTCGTCCTCGGGCAGATCGCTCGACTGAGCCCGCAGCAACACGCTCATGGCAACCAGTTCGGCAGGCTCCAACGACCCAGCCAGGAACTCGCGCCTGAGCGTGTCGTGCTCGCTCATCAGTGCAGCGTCGTCCATCCCAGCCTCCGCCTACGATCTGTGTCCCGGAACCTCGAGTATCTCCTGACCCAGGGCTCGTCGTAGTTCCTCGGCCCGGTTGCTCAGGCTGGTGGGGGCAGTTCGATGCCGTGTTCGCGGAGCAGCGCGAGAAGTGGGTCGTGGCCTTGGCTCAGGTCCCATCGTCCGGCGGCGAGGCCGGCCCGGCTTGCGCCCTCGACGTTGGCGGCGGTGTCGTCGATGAACAGGATGGTCGATGGGTCAGCGGCGATCCGGCGGGCGGCTTCGACGAAGAAGGCTGGGTCGGGCTTGGCGACACCGAGGTCATAGGAGTAGCAACTGACGTCGAAGAGTTCGTCGTAGCCGAGAGTCGTGCGCATGTGCCCACCTCGGTACTTCTCCTGGTTCGTGCCCAGGTGGACGCCATAACCCTTCTGCCGAAGGGCTTCCACGATCGCGAACGACTCGTCGCTCGGAACGATCCGATGCCACACGTCCCGGTAGACGACCTCGACCGGAGTCTCCACCCCGTACTCCGCGAGCGTTGCCGCCAGCAACGGCAGGTAGTCGCCGTGTCCGGCGAGCATCGGCAGCTCTTCCTTCCAGGTCCGATGCAGGAACTCGCGCGCCTTGTCGCCGAGATACGGCTCCATCGCGGCGTACCAGCCACCGGGCATGTCCTGCAGAACCCCGTCGGCATCGAAGAGCACGTGCCGGATCGGCGCCATCAGTGCGTGCCCCGAGTCAGACCGAGTGTGGCGATCAGGTCCTCGTGCAACTCGAACCACACGGTGTGACAGGAGTCAGCCCCCGTCCGATCGACCCAGCTACCGTCCCCCGCGCGCACCCGGCTCAGCGCTGCCGCGAATCTGTCGTCATACCCGTCGAGCCGCTCCAGGACCGCACCGATCTGCTCCGAGATCTTCCGCAGTGAGTCGCCCAGCGCGCCCAACTCGTCGACGACCCGCTGATCCCAGTCCAGGTCGGTGTGATCGTTGAACGCCAGCGCGTCGCTCGCTGTCGGCCGCAACTGCCAATCGGTACAAGCCTGTTGTAACCGCCCGTTGAGCGGCAGAAAGTCCGAGTACGCCTGCTGAATCGCCGCTCGCCCACCCACCTGGTCGAGTTCGGCGGCGAGCTGTCGCGCATTCTCCGCCCGCCCAGCCTCCGTCAGCGACCAACCACGAGATCCGGCGAACTCACTCCACGCAACCCACCCGAACGCCTGCGAGTCAAGCAAGAACTCCGCCGCCACGTCCACCTCGAGCCCGAACCGCCCGGCAACCGCAACCTCGTCCCCAAACCCCTTCAACCGAACCGCATGCAGCACCAACAACCCCGCCACGGAACGCCCGCCAACTCCATCCGAAGCACCACCAGCTCCGCCCGAAGCACCACCAACTCCGCCCGAGGTGCCGCCAACTCCGCCCGAAGTAGCACTGGCCCCGGTCGAAGTACCGCCAGCTCCGGCTGAAGTACCACTGGCTCCGCCCGAAGTGCCACTGGCTCCGGCCGAAGTACCGCCGGCTCCGGCCGAAGCACCAGTGGCTCCGGCTGGCGGGGGCCCCGGGGTGGTCATGGTGCGAGTCCCTCGGTCGATCGACCGCTCCGGGAGGTGAGGCGGTCTAGGCGTTGCTGACAGGCCTGTGGTGAATTCAGTCCGAGTGCTTGGGCCATCTGAGCCCAGGTCAGCCCAAGCCCCCGCGCCGCGAACAACAACCCGGTCTCGAGCTGATCGATCTCCGCCCGAGCCGCCGGCAACAACTGCAGCGCAGCCACCACCGCCCGCGTCATCTCGTGACCAGCACTGCTCTGACCAGAACTGCCCTGATCAGCACCGGCCTGATCAGCACCGGCCTGATCAGCACCGGCTGGCTCGCCCCAGGGCGCGGAACTCGACCGCCACAGAAAGAACTGGATCAGATCGACCGCAGAAGGCGGCATCGCCCCAACCTGCCACGGCCGCCGCCCCAGCTGATCAGCCCCGACCGCCAACAACTGCTCCCGGGCATCCCGCTCCCGCGCGGCCTGCCGCTGATCACTCGCCGACTCGTCCACACCCTCATTGCGCTGCACCCCGAAACGGTCCATCATCAACAAAACGTTGTCAACATTCTGTTGAAGTTAAGCCCGCAGAAGCTCCGCCCGTGAGGACGGGTCATCGCGAGGGAGCACCGAGATCCGATCGCTGGCCGACTGTCCCGGAGGGAAGCACCCGTTGATCATCCCGCTCACCGAAGCCACACCCGAGAACGCCGGCGCCAAAGCAGCTGCGCTGGGCCGCCTGATCCGCGCCGGCTTCCCAGTCCCCCCAGGGTTCGTAATCCCCAACGCCGCCCACCGCTCCGCCGCCACTCATCCCAACCAGTCCGGCTCCGGCACCGGCCACGACACCGGCACCGGCCACGACACCGGCACCGGCCACGACACCGGCACCGGCCACGACACCGGCACCGGCCACGACACCGGCACCGCCCACGACACCGGCACCGCCCACGACACCGGCACCGGCACTGGCACTGGCTCCGGCACTGGCTCCGGTTCGGGCACGGCAGACGGCGCTGGTGTCGGCCATGGGTGTGGGGATGCGGTTGTGCCGGGGTGGTTGGTGGAGGAGTTGGGTGGGGTGGTGGAGGTGCTGGGGGATGCGCCGGTTGCGGTGCGGTCGTCGGGTGGTGGTGAGGACGGTGAGGAGGGCTCGGCCGCGGGGCAGTACGACAGCTATCTGGCGGTCGAGGGTTTGGCTGCGGTCGTCGCGAAGGTTCAGTTGGTGTGGGGCTCGTTGTGGAGTGGGCGTGCGGTCGCCTATCGGCTGCGTCACCCCGGACAAGCACCAGAGATCGCGGTGATCGTGCAGCGGCATATCGATGCGGAGGTGGCCGGGGTTCTGTTCACTGCTGATCCTCGGACGCCAGGTGGCGCGGCTGTGGTCGAGGCGTCGTGGGGGTTGGGGGAGAGCGTGGTCCAGGGGGTGGTGACGCCCGACAGCTTTGTGGTGCAGGCCGATGGGGAGATCGAGCGGCGGTGTGGCAGCAAGGGCGTCAGGCGGGATCGGGTGGCTGGTGGTGATGGTCACGGCGTTGTCTCCAGTGAAGTGCCGGTCGAGCAGCGGAAGGAGTTGTGTTTAGGAGACGAGCAGGTCAGGCGGATCGTGCGGTTGGGGCAGCAGGTTGCCGAGCTGATGGGTGGGCCGCAGGACATCGAGTTCGCGATGGAGAACGATCAGGTCTGGCTCCTGCAGGCTCGGCCGATCACAGCTCCTCTCGATGCCACGGATCAGCCGCGACGCGAAGCGAGACATCAGCCGTGGCAGACGGACGATGAGCCTGTACTCCGCGGAGTCGCCGGCAGCCCGGGAACGGCGTCCGGGCCAGCGCGGTTGATCCATGGGGTCGGGGATTTCGGGCGGGTCGAGGCGGGGGACATCTTGGTGTGCCGGTTCACCGATCCTGCGTGGACGCCCCTGTTCGGAGTGGTCGCCGGAGTGGTGACCGAGGTCGGTGGGCGGCTGTCGCATGCGGCGATCGTTGCGCGGGAGCATCGGATCCCTGCTGTGCTTGGGGTTTCGGGCGTGATGAGCGTGGTCGAGGACGGACAGGTGATCACGGTCGTGGGGGATCAGGGCACGGTCAGCGTTCCAGGTCTCTCACGCTCGTAGCTGTGCCGGCCGAGGCGGTGGCCCTGATCGCGGCGGGTGGAGGGGCGGGCGTGGAAGCGGTTGGCGGGCTGATTCCGTCGAAGGCGTGTGCCGCGGCTTGGTAGGAATCGGCCGGGCTGAGCCGGTGGGTTGACGCGGACGTCCCGGCAGGTGTGGCTGGATCGCCCATGGGGGCGGCCGGCGCCGTCAGGTTGGGCGAGGCAGACAGAGGCGACGGCACGGCCTGGCTCGATGCGATGGAGATCGGCGGCGGGGTGGGGCGGCTCTGTGGAGCGGTCGGTGGGATGGGGCGGAGTGGGGTGGTGGGCATGGGCGGTGGGGACAGGTGGATTCGGGAAAGGCGTGGGGCGGGGGTGTAGTGGCGTTCGGCGGTGGCTAGTTCTTGGTGGAGGAGGGTGAGGGTTCTGGTGGTGGCGGCCTGGGAGCGGGAGGCGGCGAAGCCTCGAGGGAGGGGTTCGTAGAGTTCCAGGGCTTTGAAGGATGAGCGCAAGGCCTGCTCCAGATGGAGGCGGACGGCTGGGGCCTGGTCGGGTGGGACCAGGTGGGGCAGCTGGGTGGAGTGGTAGATGCGGGTGACTGCCTGGTGCCATTGGCCCTCGGCGGTCTGGCGGTTGAGCAGGTCGAGGGTTTCGCCGGCGGGGGCGCCGGAGAGGCGGTCGAGGTCGGCGGCGAAGAGGCGGACGGCCGGGACGAACGCGGCGTACGACGGTTCGCCGCGGACGTGAAGGATGCCGGGGGCAACTTTGTCGATGCCGAGCTCGCGGATGTAGTCGTTCAGATGGTGGTGCGCCCAGGCCTCGGCGACGCCTTCCTCCAAGGCACGGCCGCCGGGGAGCTTGAAGGCCGCACGCGCCGCCTCCTGCGTGGCACCCGCAGGACCGAGGAAATGCGACTGCTCGTGCAGCAGCGTCACCAGCGCCTCGCGACAGCGGAGCAGCTCGGCCTCGGTCCGCGGCTCATCCGCTCGGTCGTAGAGATCTCGCAAGGGGTCGAGGATGTACTCGCGGTCGAGATGCAGCGTGCCGTCCCAGTGCGCGAGGCCGAGGATTCCTTCGCCGGCTTCGACGATCTCACCGTTCCAGGCGGTCTGGTCGGCGCCGCTGATGCGCAGCGCCGCCCACGCATGCTGCTCCAGCAGCTCCTCGAGCGAGGCGATCACGGTGCGAGCGCCAGGGCCATGCGGATCAGGGAGTCCACGGATCGTCGCAGGTTGACCTGCTCCTGTGGGTTCTCACAGGTCTCCGCGCGCCGGCGCAGGTCGGCGATCAGCGGCTGGGTGCGGATGTAGCGGTCTTCAGTGGATTCCATGGCTGTCCTCCCGGGAGATTGGTCTCACCGGGGAACATATGGACTTTCATCCCGCGTTCAGCCGCGGATTTCTCAGCTGTGGACAACCCTCAGAACAGGGTCGGCGGCTCCGCTGGAACCGCTACGGGCGGCGGCAGGACAGGTACCAGCTCAGGCACCCGCAAGCGGACGTCGTCGTAGAACCGCCGAGCCAATGCAAGTGCCTCGACGTTGTCCGGAGTGTGCAGGAAGACCGTCGGCGACCGCCCCTCCTGCAACCACACAGCGGTCTGATCCGCGAGGTACTGCCAGCCTGCGGCCGTCACCTCGACGTCGTCCCGCCCGATGTACCGCACGATCGGGTACTGCGTGAGCGCCCGCGTCCGGCGCGGCAATCGTGGCTTGTTCAGCCAGGCCTCCCGCTCGCCATAACTCGAAGCAGCCGTCTCGAACAGCGTCATCGTGTCGAAGGGCACCCACTCGGCCCCCACCCGCCCGAGCACCTGCTCCAACTGCTGCGTCGCCCGATCGTCGGAGAAGAACGCCGGATGCCGTACTTCGACCGCGTACCGGAAGCTCGAGGGCGCCCGCCGGAGAAACGCCGCCAACGCCCCCACCTCGGACGGACCGAAGGACGCCGGCAACTGAATCCACAACGCATGCGCGCGCGACCCGAGCGGCCGCATCGCCTCCAGGAACGCACGCAACTCCACGTCGGCCTGATCGTGCAGCCGCAGATCGTGCGTGATCACCTTCGGCAGCTTGAGCACGAAGCGGAAGTCCGGCGCGACCTGCGCGGCCCACATCTCCGCCGTCGCCCGTGCCGGCGTCGCGTAGAAGGTCGTGTTGCCCTCGACCGCGTTGCACCAGGTCGCATACGCCTCCAGCCGCTCCGAGGCAGGCAGCGGATGCGGCAGGAACCGCCCGTTCCACGGCGTGTGCGTCCACATCGCGCACCCCACATGCAGCTGCATGAGGCAAGACGCTACCGAACCGCACCGACAACAAACGCCGACGTTTCGGCTGCCGCCGAATCGTGGCAAGGCCGGCGCCTGGACCCTGAGCCTTCCCTCGTGCCCCTCATCCGGACAGGGCCTAGGAACAAGGAGTCGTCATGAACCGATCCGCCACCCGCCGCGCAGTAAGCCTGGTGGCCGCCGCGACCGCGGTCGTCGCCATGCCGGGCGCCGCCAACGCCGCAACAGCGGCACACGACAGCACGGCAACCCACGACAAAACGGCAACCCACGACGACGCGGCAGTCCACGGCAGGACAGCGACGACACAGGCCAAGTCCTGTGCGCAGAAGTTCGACCAGGCGCAGCGGACCGACATGGAGTCGTTCCGCGACTTCGACCGGGACACCTGGCTCGCCGGTCACGACAAAGGCGTGGTGAGCATCGTCGCCGACGGTCGTGTCCGGGTCGGCCTCGATGCGGTCGCCGCGGCAAGCAAGCCACGCTTCATCAGCAAGGACTCGGTCTGGTCGTGGACCGAGCAGACGCGCAAGGTCGACGGCTGCAAGACCGGCTTCATCGTATACACCACGAAGTACGCCATTCCGCGCCTCGACTACTGGTTCACTGCTGTCACGGCGGTGACGTACACGTACAAGCACGGCCGGTGGCTGACGGTTCTCGACCAGGGCACGCTGCTCGAAGAGCACGTCGGATCCGCCGGGTAAGAGGAGAGCACCATGATCGAGCTGGAGCTGACGGTGCCGGACCTCACCAAGGTCCGGTTCACCAGCGACGCGGTCTGGGAGACGACGGCGAGCCTGACCCTGATCAACCACCGTCAGCACTTCCAGCTGCACCGGCACCTGCAGCCCCGGGTGCCGCGCGACCCGGACTTCGACCTCGCGCTGCTGCTGGAGCTCACGCAGGCCGATCACTTCATCCCCGATCTCCTGGGTCCGATGCCGTCGGCCCGCCCGGCCCACCCGCTCGACCAGTTCGCCCGGCTCGCCACGACGGACGAGCAGGTCCTCGAGTCGGATCTCCGGGTACTACGCGAGCTCGGCTCGCGGATCGGGCGGATGCCCAGTCGCGAGTACGCCGAACGCACAGCCGAAGCCATGGCGGCGTACTGGACGGCAGTACTCGAGCCCCTCTGGGGACGCATCGAGGCGATCACCGGCGCCGACATCGCCCACCGATCCGTCGCCCTGGCCTCCGACGGCCTCGAACGAGCACTCGACGAGCTGCACGACGCAGTCACCTGGGCAGGAGACGGCCTAACCCTCGCGCTCGGCCAGGGACAGGTACGGCTGCCCTCCACTGGCCAGGGGCTCTGGCTGCTGCCACTGGTCTTCCGCGGGCCGGGTGTGATGCTCGCGGACAACTCAACCCCGCCAGTGATCGCGTACTCCGCACGCGGCGCCGGCCAACTCTGGGAACGCCCGGTCGAGTCGATCGTCGGCGGCCTCGACGCCCTCATCGGCCGCTCCAGAGCCGCCATCCTGGCGCACCTGAGCGTCCCACTCTCAACGACGGCCCTGGCCGAGTCCCTCGTCCTCAGCCCCGGCACTGTCAGCCAGCACCTCGCAGTACTCGTCTCAGCCGGCCTTTGCACCTCACGCCGAGACGGCAAACGAGTCCTGTACTCCCGTACCTCCCGCGCCGACCTACTCCTCGACATCGACGCTGCCCAAGCGCGCTGAAGGCCTCCCTGCTCAGGACGAGCAGGGAGGCCTTCCGTAGTACAGGGGGACTAGCTCAGCGCTCGACCTCGCCCTTGATGAACTTCTCCACCAGGTCGCGGCAGACGTCGTCGGCGTACTGCTCCGGCGGCGACTTCATGAAGTACGACGAGGCGGACAGGATCGGGCCGCCGATGCCGCGGTCCTTGGCGATCTTCACCGCGCGGATCGCGTCGATGATGATGCCGGCCGAGTTCGGCGAGTCCCAGACCTCGAGCTTGTACTCCAGCGACAGCGGGACGTCGCCGAAGTTGCGGCCCTCGAGCCGGATGAAGGCCCACTTGCGGTCGTCCAGCCAGGCCACGTAGTCGGACGGGCCGATGTGCACGTTGCGCGGGTCGATCTTGTCGACCAGCTGCGAGGTGACGGACTGGGTCTTGCTGATCTTCTTGGACTCCAGCCGGTCGCGCTCCAGCATGTTCTTGAAGTCCATGTTGCCGCCGACGTTCAGCTGGTACGTCCGGTCGACCGTGACGCCGCGGTCCTCGAACAGCTTGGCCAGCACCCGGTGGGTGATGGTGGCGCCGATCTGCGACTTGATGTCGTCGCCGACGATCGGCACGCCCGCCTCGGTGAACTTGTCGGCCCACTCCTTGGTGCCGGCGATGAACACCGGCAGCGCGTTGACGAACGCGACCTTGGCGTCGATCGCGCACTGGGCGTAGAACTTCGCGGCCTGCTCGGAACCGACCGGCAGGTAGCAGACCAGGACGTCGACCTGCGCGTCCTTCAGCGCCTTGACGACGTCGACCGGCGCCGCGTCGGACTCGGTGATGGTCTCGCGGTAGTACTTGCCGAGGCCGTCCAGGGTGTGACCGCGCTGCACGGTGACACCGCTCGGCGGCACGTCGCAGATCTTGATCGTGTTGTTCTCGCTGGCGCCGATCGCGTCGGCGAGGTCGAGTCCGACCTTCTTGCCGTCCACGTCGAACGCGGCGACGAACTCGACGTCGCGGACGTGGTAGTCGCCGAACTGGACGTGCATCAGACCGGGGACGCGCTCGTCGGGCTTCGCGTCGCGGTAGTAGTGCACGCCCTGGACGAGCGAGCTGGCGCAGTTGCCGACACCGACGATCGCTACGCGGATCGAAGTCATCTGGAACTCCTTAGTTGGGGGGTGGAACAGGCGGTTGGTGCTCTTCAGGGGGCCGCTGCCGGCTGCGTTCGCCGTCGATCAGCTCGTTCAGCCAGCGGACCTCGCGCTCGGCCGACTCCAGGCCGTGCCGTTGCAGCTCGAGGGTGTACGCGTCGACCCGCTCCGCGGTCCGGCTCATCGCGGCCCGGAAGTTGGCCAGCCGTTCCTCCATCCGGGCCCGTCGGCCCTCGAGGATGCGCAACCGGGTGGCCGGATCGGTCCGGCCGAAGAACGAGAACCGGACGCCGAACGTGTCGTCCTCCCACGCCGACGGTCCGGCGTCGTGCATCGCTTGCGCGAAGTGGTCCTTGCCGTCAGCCGTGATCGTGTAGACGATCTTCTGCCTCCGCCCGGCGTCGGTCGTACCGGCGTCGGCGGAGATCAGTCCGTTGCGGAGCATCGCCTTCAGACACGGGTAGAGCGATCCGAACGACAGCACGCGTCCCCAGCCGAACTGGGCGTTGACGCGCTTGCGGAGCTCGTATCCGTGCATCGGCGCTTCGTGCAACAGGCCGAGTACGGCGAGTTCCAGGACCCCGCTGCGGTTTCCCATGACCCACCTCCCTCGACCATTTTGTCATGGTTTGTCATGACCTGATGTATCGAGTTGATACATCGCTCCGCCACTGTAAGCACGGCGGTCAGCTGTGGACAACTCCTGACAAAGACGGACTTTGTTAGCTATCCCACGACCCACTGCGGAAAAACCTGTTACGTCAGGCGCTGATCTGCGTTAATCAGCTGACACAGCGTCGTGGGTCAGGAGCGGAGGGTCATGGCGGACAGCCATGGGAAGCACGCGAAGCACGGCACCGAGGGCGAGGGCCCGTTGGCCCGGACCGCGCTGCGCTTCACCGCCTTCACCGAGAAGTGGTTGCCGGACGCGTTCGGATTCGTGCTGGTCGGCACCTTCGTGGTGCTCGTCTTCGGGCTGATCACCGGCGAGCCGCTGCTGAAGCGCCCGGACGACCCGGCCGCGACCAAGGGCTACGGCCTGGTCGACGCCTGGGGGCTCGGGTTCTGGAGCCTGATCACCTTCACGCTGCAGATGGCGATGATCATCATCGGCGGGTACGCCGTGGCCACCAGCGGCCCGGTCGCCCGGTTGATCACCAGGCTGGCCCGGATCCCCAAGTCACCCCGTACGGCGGTGGCCTTCGTCGCCGCGGTCGCGATGCTGGCGTCGTACCTCAACTGGGCCTTCAGCCTGATCTTTGCCGCCATCCTGGCCCGTGAGGTCGCCCGCAACGTGCCGAAGGCCGACTACCGGGCACTGGGTGCGATGGCGTTCCTGGGGCTCGGCACGGTCTGGGCGCAGGGGCTATCCGGCTCGGCCGCTCTGCAGGTCGCCAGCGCGAGTAGTAGCCCCGCGCCGGTGCAGGAGGTGATCCGGGCCGGCGGGCACGCCAGTGGGCTGATCCCGCTCAGCGACACGATCTTCACCTGGCAAGCGATCGTGGCGACGGTGATCGTGTACGCCGTGGGCGTGACGATGGCGTGGTTCGTCGCACCCGGGGAGGGCAACGCCAAGACGGCCGAGGACATCGGCATCGAGCTGCGACCGCTGATCGGGCGCGGTTCGGCGTACAACGGGAAGCGGGTGGACTGTGAGGACGACGAGCAGCGCCGGCCGGGGGACTGGCTGGAGCACTCGCCGCTGTTCAGCCTGCTGGTCGTGCTGCTCGGCGCGATCTACCTGGTGCGGTACTTCGACGGCAAGAGCTTCTTCAACGCGCTCGACCTGAACACCGTCAACCTGATCCTGTTCCTGCTCGCCATGCTGCTGCACTGGCGGCCGTGGCGGATGGCGCGGGCCGTGCGCGACGGTGCGCCGGCAGCGGCTGGAGTACTGCTGCAGTTCCCGTTGTACGGCGGCATCTTCGGCATGATCGCGTACACCGGCATCTCGGCGAGGCTGGCCGGGTGGTTGGTGCAGGCAAGCAACCAGTTCTTCTTCCCGCCGCTGGTGGCCATCTACTCCTGCGTGCTGGGGGTGTTCGTGCCCAGTGGTGGCAGCAAGTGGGTGATCGAGGCCCCCTATGTGCTGGACGCGGCCAACCAGCTGCATGTCGACGCGGGCTGGATGGTGGTCGTGTACGACCTCGGAGAGGCCAGTGCCAACCTGCTGCAACCGTTCTGGATGCTGCCGACGCTGGCCATCCTCGGGCTCAAGGCGCGCGACATCATGGGCTACACGTTCACCATGTTCCTCGCCTGCTTCCCGGCCGCGCTGATCGCTGTGACGCTGCTCGCACCGCACGTGACCGGCTGAGTCGGTGCTGACCGGGTGAGGCGGCTACGATCCAAGGCGGAATAGGGACCGTTACCACATCCGCCGTACTCTGTGACGCAATGACTTCAGCGAGATCGTCGAGGATTGCACTGTGAGTGAAGGTCGTAGGAAGGCTCCTACCCGCGCACGCCGCAAGAAACACTGGGCACTGAGAGTAGCGGGCTGGTTGCTCGGGCTGTTCTTCCTCGGTGTGATCGGCGTCGTCGCGGCCTTCTTCATCGGCTACCAGACGACCGACATCCCGGACCCCAACAAGGAGTTCGCGGCGAACACGACGACCGTCTACTACTCCGACGGCAAGACCGTGATGGGCACCTTCTACGAGCAGAACCGCCGCTCGGTGCCGCTGGCGCAGATCCCGAAGTACGTCCAGGACGCGATGATTGCGGCAGAGGACCGGACCTTCTGGACGAACCCGGGCGTGTCGCCGTCGGGCATGGCGCGGGCAGCCTTCAACATCGCCCGCGGTGAGCAACTCCAGGGTGGTTCGACGATCACTCAGCAGTACGTCAAGATCATGTACCTGACCCAGGAGCGAACGTTCTCCCGGAAGTTCTCCGAGCTCTTCATCGCGACCAAGCTGAGCCGGTCGCAGGACAAGAAGCAGATCCTCGAGGGGTACCTGAACACCATCTACTTCGGCGAGGGCGCGTACGGCGTCGCGGCGGCCGGCCAGGCGTACTTCAGCGTTCCCGAGCCGAACAAACTGAGCATTCCGCAGGCCGCCTTCCTGGCGACCGTGCTGAACAACCCGACCCGGTTCGACCCGGACAACAAGTCGGCCGCGGCGCAGAAGCGGATCCTGGAGCGGTACCAGTACGTCATCGACGGCATGCGGCAGAGCGGAACGATCACGGAGGCGAAAGCAGCGCAGTACAGCGCGAAGCTGCCGGTGATCAACAAGCCGAAGAAGAGCGGCGGCAAGTACCAGGGCCCGAACGGCTTCCTGCTCGACATGGCCAAGAAGGAACTCGGGAAGCTGGTCCCGCAGGACCAGATCAGCGGCGGCGGCCTGAAGGTCGTCACCACGTTCGACAAGCGCAGGCAGAACATGATGGTCGCGGCAGCCCAGAGCGAGCTGCCGAAGAAGCGCGACAATCTCCATGTCGGACTCGCGTCGGTCACGCCGGGCACCGGGCAGCTCGTGGCGATGTACGGCGGCCCCGACTACCTGAAGAGCCAGCTGAACTGGGCCACCGCCCCGGGCCGCCCCGGCTCGTCCTTCAAGCCGTTCGCCCTGGCGGCGGCGCTGATGGATGACCGGAGCATCTACGACAAGTTCCAGGGTGACAGCCCGATCGAGGTCCAGGGCCAGGAACTCAACAACGAGTTCGACCGCAGCTACGGTGACGTCGACCTGATGGAGGCGATGGAGCAGTCCATCAACACCGCCTTCTACGACCTGGTCGACAAGCAGATGGAGAACGGTCCGGCGAAACTGGTCAACGCTGCCGAACTGGCGGGCGTGCCGAAGAGCCCCAGCCTCGAACGTGGCCGGAACAACCCGTCGACCGTGCTCGGCCCGGACCCGTACGCGTCACCGGTCGACATGGCCAACGCCTATGCGACCTTCGCGGCCGGTGGCAAGGCCGTGCCGGTGCATGTCCTGAAGTCCGTCAGTGGCCCGAACTTCAAGACCTGGACGGACCAGAAGGAGATCATCGCGAAGAAGGGCAAGCAGGTCTTCGAACCGCGGGTGGCCAACATGGTC
Source organism: Kribbella ginsengisoli (assembly GCF_039537185.1). NCBI lineage: Bacteria > Bacillati > Actinomycetota > Actinomycetes > Propionibacteriales > Kribbellaceae > Kribbella > Kribbella ginsengisoli. The sequence continues at coordinate 218,790 of NZ_BAABAA010000006.1, forward strand.
AACTACGTTCTGCAGAACGTGGTCGACGGCAAGCACGGCACCGGCGACAAGGCCCAGGCCCTCGACCGGCCGGTGGCCGGCAAGACCGGTACCGCTGGTGGTGTCGCCCTCGAGCACCGCAAGGCAGACAAGGCGTGTGGCGGCTGCAAGGAAGGCAAGGACACCTTGACGTCGTGGTGGGTGGGCTACACACCAGAGCTGTCGACTGCCGTGCTGTACCGGGCCGGCAAGACCGGTGAGGGTGACCTCGACCCGTACAGCAGCGACGATGCGTTCTTCGGTGGCAACTGGCCGGTGCGGACCTGGCTGGCCTACATGGAGCCGGCCCTCAAGGGTGTGCCGGACGAGCCGTTCGCCGAGCCGGACAAGGCCGAGATCGAGGACAGCCCGACGCCGACGTTCACCCCGACGCCGACGGACACCCCGCCGCCATCGAACACGCCGCCCCCGTCGAACACGCCGCCGCCCTCGAACACCCCGCCCCCGCCGACCAACACCAACAGCCCGACGCCGCCGCCCCCGACGAACACCAAGACCACGAAACCACCGGGCTGGCCGTCGATCCCGACCAAACCGACCAAGCCGACGAACACCCCGGAGACACCCGGCGGCGGCGGTCAATAGCACCACCGAACGGCACCTCGACACCGAGGTGCCGTTCGCTTTTCCCTGACTTGCAACAACGTGCAGAACCGTTGCCGCGGCTCGATCGCTACGGATAGCTTTCGGTGCGCCCGGCCGGGCTGGCCGAGCTTTCGCCGTTGCCGATCAGAGGAGAAAGCATTCATGCAGTTCTCGAGGAACAAGTCCGTCTTCCGGGTAGTGGCCGCCGTCAGCGGCCTGGCCCTGTTGATGCCGCTCTCGGGCGCGTCCACGGCGTCCGCGGCCGTCACTGCGACGTGTACGTCCGAGGTGCAGGCGAAGCGCGACTACCTCGACTCCGCCGGTGTGCTCGCGGCCACCCTGTACTGGTACAAGGGATCGGGCGTGACCTGCGCCAAGCTGGTTGCTAGAGGCAAGTACTACGGAATGAGCAAGTACATGTCGCTGTCCGTCTGGGACAGCGACCACCCGGCCAAGACCACGGATGCCGGCACCTTCAAGTACTACGCCGGCCCGCTGTCGCGCAACGTCGGGTGCATGGACGCCACCAGCGTGATGAAGAACGCCGCCGGTGCGACGATCATGAACCACACCACCGCCTTCAGCTGCAACTGATCCAGGTCCGGTAGCGGACAGCGAAACGGCACCTCCTCGAGGTGCCGTTTCTGCCGCCCGGTGACAGGACTCGAGAGGGATTCAATGGACCAGATGGTGTTAGCGGCCCAGCAGTGGGTGAATGCGACCTATGCGAACGTCTCCGGTTATGTCGCCGCCCCCGAGACGGGAAAGACCGGCTGGGCGACGATGTACTCGCTCACCCGGGCGCTTCAGCACGAGCTCGGGATCACGGCGTTGTCCAACAACTTCGGCCCCGGAACGATCAGCGCACTGATCGCGCACGGCGACATCGGCACCGGCGAGGCCAACCAGAACCTGGTGAAGATCATCCAGTGCGCCTGCTACTGCAAGGGCTACGGTCCCGGACTCATCAACGGGCAGTACGGAAGCGCCACGGGTCAGGCGATCAGCAACATGATGACCGATATGGGCCTCGGCGGACGGGTGAACGGAAAGGTCAGTCCCAAGGTCTTCAAGGCTCTGCTGACGATGGACGCCTATGTGCTGATGGGTGGCGGGCTGGAGACCATCCGGACCGTCCAGCAGTGGATGAACAACCGGTACTACGACCGGGTGCCGTTCTTCATGATGCCGTGCGACGGGCACTTCTCCCGCGACGTGCAGAAGGCCCTGATCTTCGCCCTCCAGTTCGAGCTCGGCCTGTCCGACACCCAGGCCAACGGCACCTTCGGCCCCACCACCCAGGCCAACCTGAAGGCCCAGGGATTGGTCCAGCAGGGATCAACCGACGGAGCCCGTCAGTTCGTTCACCTGTTCCAGGCCGCGATGGTCTTCAACACCTACGACAATGCCTTCGACGGCTCGTTCGGCAGCGATCTCGCCGGCCGGGTCATCCGCTTCCAGAAGTTCTCCGGACTCGACGAGACCGGGAGCGGCAACTACGCGACCTGGGCCCAGCTGCTGGTCAGTACGGGCGATCCGGAGCGCCCCGGCAGGGCCTTCGACTGCAGTCTGGACTACATCACCACCGAGCGCGCGGCAACGGTGAAGGCGGCGGGCTATCAGACCGTCGGCCGGTACCTCACCAACGTGCCAGGATCTACCAAGAACAAGAAGATCCAACCCGGCGAGATCGCGACGATCCTCGCCGCCGGCCTCACTCTGTTCCCCATCTACCAGGCGAACGGCCGGGTGGTCACGGACTTCACCTTCACCCAGGGTTTCGCGAACGCGTTGGAGGCCCACGACGCGGCCCGCGGCTATGGGTTCTCGCCTGGGACGGCGCTGTACTTCGCGGTCGACTACGACGCCACCCAGGATGAGATCGAGAGCAACATCGTTCCGTACTTCCAGGGAGTCGAGGCCGGGCTGAGATCTCGTGGCAAGGTCTACCCGCACGGCGTCTACGGTTCGCGCAATCTCTGCACCCAGGTGAGCTCCCAGACGTACGCGCGGTTCAGCTTCGTCAGCGGTATGTCGACCGGCTTCAGCGGGAACATGGGTTTCCCACTGCCGGTCAACTGGTCGTTCAACCAGATCCAGACGCTCACCCTCGGCACCGGCACCGGAAAGATCGACATCGACAAGGACGTGAAGTCCGGCCGGGACCCCGGAGTGCGGTCGCTGCGTCGCGACGCTCCGGTTCTTCAGCAGTTCAACGCCTATCTGAGTGCGTTGTACGATGCGGCGCTCGACTTCGCCGCCTCGGAAGGTCAGGGAGCGGCGCGGGCTATCGACCTCACGCTTCGCTACCTGCGACTTCCGGACTACAACGACTACCAGTGGCTGCTTTATTTCAAGCTCGAGTCCGCCGACGGCCCGTTCACGGCCGTGGCCGATGCCAGGCTCGCGCAGGCCGGCTTTCCGGACCGGATCACCTATTTCACCGAACCGATGACGTTCGACGACCTCAAGGTGTCTCACTGGGCGGCATCGATCGAGTCCGCCCGCGTGTGGGTCGCCGGCAGCCCCTTCGACAAGGCGCAGATCGGTGACCTCGGTGGTTGGGGTGGCGACCTCATCACTCTCTTCGCGCAGTACTGGCGGGTCCGCGAGCAGAACGCCGACGCGTACGTCTGGGTGAGCGACAATCTCGGCAAGATCGACTTGGACAACTCCTTCGACAACCGGAACCTGCTGGAGGACCTCGACAGCCTCAACCTGGCTCGGCTGCTGGCCATGAATCCCTCCTTCTCGGCGACGGTCAAGTCCTACTACACCGTCGCCGGCAACTCCGCGTCGATCAAGGTCGCGACGAGATTCCGGAACTTCCTGACTTTGCGGTTCCAGAACAACCAGCAGTCGGTCGGTGACGCGGCTCTGTACCTGCTCACCAACGCGGAGTACCTGCCGATCCGGACGGCGCTGGCCAAGGACGTTCCGGACATCTGGGGCGAGGCGATCCACCGGAACACCATCGAACGGTTCTGCCGCGGCTTCGCCGACACCCTCCTGGTCCGGACCGGCAACGAGAAGGCCCTGTTCGCCAAGGCCGCCCAGCGTCAACGTCAGGAAAGGACGATGTCATGACAGCAGAGATCGCCGGTCTCAGCGGGTTCACCCGTCGCTCGGTGCTGACGGCCGCGGTCGCGGTGGCAGTCGTCGGCGTGCTGCCGGAGCTGGCTGCGGGCAGGGCTTTCGCAGTACCGGTCAGCGTCCTCGGGGACGCCCGTCCGTGGTCCGCGACCGGCCGGACGAGCAGCGCGAACGGCTGGCCGATCGATCGGGTGCCGCTCAGCACGGCCGCGGTGCAGGGCGCGGATGCCGAACTGACAGTGCTGGCCGATCCGGACGTCTCAGTGGTTCTCCAGTATGTGGCGCGGAGATTTCATTACGAGGTAGCCGAAATCCGGGCCGGCGAGTTGGTCGGCTTCAAGCCATTGGGGCGGTTCGCCTCACAGCATGAAAGCAACCACTGCTCAGGTACCGCGATCGATCTCTTGCCGGGACACTTTCCCGCCGGCCTGCGAGGGGGCCTCTATCCTTGGCAGATGCTCGTGGTCCGGGACATCCTCGCCCAGTGCGGCGGGGTGATCCGGTGGGGAGCGGATTACCGGGACTCCGTGGACGAAGGGCATTTCCAGATCGACGTACCGCCGGGGGATCGACGGCTGAAGGATCTTGCCGCCGTCTTGCGGGGGTACACCGAGTTGCCCGGCAAGGGGGCCGGGACCGGTGAGGAGATTCCGTTCTCGTCGGCTGCGGTGCGACGCTCGGCGGACTTCCATCGCAGGCAGGGAGTGGTCAGCTGATCCGATCCGGGCCGGCTGATGGACCAGATGAATGGAGCCAGGTGACGATGCGGTCGGACTACGCGCGGCGAGGGTTGGCTGTTTCGTGTGCGGTGGTCGGGCTCTGCCTGTTGGGGTTCGGTGCGCTGATTTATGCGTTCTTCGTGTGGCTTGCCTATGACCAGTCCGGTGCTGCCGAGCTCTGTCAAGCGCGGCTGTCCGGTCCGTCCGGGGTTGGGGAGCCGGAGGCTACGACCAAGCCGGGGTTCTTTCCCATCAGCGCACGATGTGAATGGTCAGGCAAGGTCAGTGACATCGAGCTGGTGTCGGCGCGGACGACGGTCATTCCGGTGGTGATCATGGGGGCCGGGGTGGTCACGGTGGCCGCTGGTGGGGTGGTGTTCTGGGGGCGGAGTGGCGGCGGGTAGGCCGAGCGGGCTGGGGGCGGCTTGTTCGACTGGGAAATGGGGATGGGGCACGATGGGGGTGTGAAGGCGCCTAGGCGGAAGGTTGCGCAGCAGGGTTGCTGTGCGCAGAAATGGGCGTCTGGTGGTTGTTGAGCGGGCCGCTTCCGAGGAGCAGCCGCGGCGGGCTCGGCGGGCCAAGGATGGGGCGGTGCTGGGGATCCGGTGGCGGCCTGATCTGACGTTCCGGGAGACGCTCGGGTGGTGGCTGGTCAGCCGGATCGGGATCTTCGTGATCTCGGTGTCGGCGCCGTTGCTGTTCAACCGGGGGACCGACTATCCGAATGTGTGGCATGCCTGGCTGCAGTGGGATGTGTGGCATTTCAAGGCGATCGCCGACTACGGGTACAACCATGGCGAGCCGTCCGGAGCTCCGTTGGCGGCGTTCTTTCCGGGGTTGCCGTACCTGATGCGGGTGGTCGGCTGGATCGGGATCGGTCCGGTTGCCGGCGGGGTGGTTGTTTCGCTCGTGGCCAGTGCGGTGGCGGGGGTTTACCTGGCCCGGCTGGCGCAGTACGAGTTCCCTCAGCTGACGAGCTTCGGGCCGAAGGCGGCGCTGATCTGGTTCGCGGCGCCGGTGGGGGTTTTTCTCGCGGCGCCGTACACGGAGGCGTTGTTCTGTGCCTTCGCCTTTCCGGGCTGGCTCGCGGCCCGGCAGGGGAGATGGGCGCGGGCGGCACTGTTCGTCGCGCTCGCGTCGACGGTCCGGGTGTCGGGCATCTTCTTGATCTTCGCGCTCGGCGTCGAGTTCCTCACCTCGAAGAAGCGCGACTGGTACTCGCTGCCCTGGCTGTTCTTGCCGGCGGTACCGGTGCTCGGCTTCATGGCCTACCTGAAGCAGATCCACGGCTCCTGGTTCGCCTGGCAGGAGGCGCAGGAGAAGGGCTGGGCGCGCGAGTTCACCAAGCCGTGGATCTCCCTGAAGCACACCGTCGAAGCCGCGACCAAGGGCCACTTCGCCGCCGACCACAGCGACTGGACCTGGATGTTCCGGGCCGAGCTGGTCGCGCTGGCCGTCGGCCTGATCCTGCTCGCGTGGCTCCTCTGGCGCCACTCCTGGGGCGAGGCCGCCTGGGTAGCCAGCACCATCGCTGCCTTCGTGACGTCCTTCTGGATCTACTCACTCACCCGCGCCACCCTGCTCTGGTGGCCGCTCTGGATCGGCCTAGCGGTCCTGGCCGAGCGAAAACCCTGGCTAGGCCGCCTCTACCTGGCGGTGGCAGTCCCTCTGGCGGCCATCTGGGCCGCAGCCTTCTTCACCGGCCGCTGGACCGGCTGACAGCTGATCTGTCCAGGATGTGGACAGATTGGGGCCGAGGCAACCGAACCGGAGTCTTGCTCGTCAGTACTGGTGTTGGGGTGGCAGGCCGGGCGGGGTCGCCACCCCTCCATAAGTTCTTCGGCGGAACCTCTCAGGGGCAGGTTCCGCCGGAAGATATCGAGAAGCGCGGCGACCGCGGTGGCGGTCGCCGCGCTTTGTCGTGTCAGCCGAAGTTGCGGTCGATCGGCTGGGACGGGGTGACGCTCGGCTTGGCCTGGGCGACCCGCTTGTCGCTCGGGTGGACGCCCGCCTCGACACCCTTCAGCGTGCCGAGCAGCTCCAGCTCGGACAGCGTGACGCCGGAAGCGCCGGCCGCCGGAGTCATCACCAGCCGGTACTGTGTGTAGCTCTTCGGCGCGGCCACGCTGAACGACCGCGTGTACGCCGGGAAGGCCCACGACTCACCAGCCCGCTTGTCCACCTCGGCCCACGTGGTCCCGTCGTTCGAACCCTCCAGCGTCCAGGCCGACGGCGCGACCCCGGTGTTGCCACTGGTCAGCGTGTACATCGTGACCGGCCGGCCCTGCTCCAGCTGGACCGAGACGGTCGGCGTCGCGCCGGTCAGTGTGACCTGCTTCTTCGAGTCGTTGTCGGTCAGTGCCGACACGTCGACTCCACCGGCCGAGACCACCGCACCGGCGTCCTCGGTCGAGTCGCGCCACGTCTTCGGGTCCTCGCCCGGAGTCGTGATCGAAGGCGGGGCGTCGTTGCGGCCGGAGCCCCAGGTCGACGGCTGGTCGGTCATGTCGAACTCGATCTTGCCGCCGTTCGCGATCAGGTCGTGCGGCAGGTTGGTCGAGCTCCACGCCTTGCCGTTGACCTTGACGCCCTTCACGTACTTGTTCGTCGCACTGTTGTTCGGCGCGCTGATGGTCAGCTTCTTGCCGCCGGACAGCCGGACCGTCGCCTTGGTGAACAGCGGTGCCCCGATCGCGTAGTTCGGCGAGCCGACCTGCAGCGGGTAGAAGCCGAGCATGCTGAACAGGTACCAGGACGACATCTCGCCGTTGTCCTCGTCGCCCGGGTAGCCCTGGCCGATCTCGGACCCGAGGTAGAGCCGGTCGAGGACCTCGCGCACCTTCTCCTGCGTCTTCGACGGCTGCCCGACGAAGTCGTACATGTAGGCGATGTGGTGCGACGGCTGGTTCGAGTGACCGTACTGGCCCATCCGGACGTCCCGCGCCTCGAGCATCTCGTGGATCGTGCCGCCGTAGCCGCCGGTGTGCAGCGCGTCCTCCGGCGTGCTCCAGAACTCGTCGAGCTTCTTCGCCAGCCCGTCGCGACCGCCGTACACGGCGGCCAGGCCGGCGCCGTCCTGCGGGGTCGAGAAGGCCATGTTCCAGGCGTTCGTCTCGGTGTAGTCGTGACCCCAGTCCATCGGGTCGAATGTGGTCGGCGAGTTGCCCCACGTCCCGTCGCCGTTGCGGCCCTGGAAGAAGTTCAGCGCCGGGTCGAACAGCGCGACGTAGTTGCGCGCGCGGTTCAGGTAGTAGTCGTAGTTGTCCTTGTACTCCTGCTTGCGCGGGTCGCTGCTCTTGGCCGCGTCGTACAGCGCCTTCGACATGTTCGCGATGCCGAAGTCGTTGATGTAGCCGTCCATCGACCAGCTGAAGCCCTCACCGGTGGTGTTGGCCGTGTAGCCGTTGAACACCGAGTGGTCGAGCCCCTTGCGGCCGACGTTGTCTGTCGGCGGGCGAGCCGCAGCGTTCTTCAGCGCCGCGTCGTAGGCAGCCTGTACGTCGATGCCCTTGATCCCCTTGAGGTAGGCGTCGGCGAAGGCGACGTCCGAGCTGGTGCCGACCATCAGGTTGGCGTACCCAGGCGAGGACCAGCGTGAGATCCAGCCGCCGTCCTTGTACTGCTGGACGAACCCGTTGACCAGATCGGCCGCGTCGTCCTGCGAGAACAGGCTGTACGCCGGCCAGACCGTCCGGTACGTGTCCCAGAACCCGTTGTTGACGTAGGTCTGGCCGGTGACGATCTTCGAGCCGGTCGTGGTCGGCGTGTCCGCCCCGACCTTCGGCGAGGTCGGCGACGCGTAGCTGATCACCGGGTTCGAGGCGGTACCGGTGTTCTCCGAGCCGTTGTTCGGGTAGAGGAACAGCCGGTACAGGTTGGAGTACATCGTGTGCAGCTGGTCGGTGGTCGCACCGTCGACCTCGATCGTCGACAGTTTGGCGTCCCAGGCGTTCTGGGCCGCGTTGCGGACCTTCTCGAACCGGCTGCCCTCGGCCAGCTCCAGCTCGAGGTTCTTCTTCGCCTGCGCGGTGCCGATCAGCGAGGTGGCGATCCGCAGCTGGACCTGCTTCACCGACGGGCCGAAGGTGAAGTAGCCGCCCACGTTCGCGCCGCCGCCGTTGGCGAGCTTGCCGCTGGCAACGACCTTCTGGTCGACGACGCCGTACACGAACAACCGGCCGGCGCCGGTCGACAGCCCGCTCTTCACGTCGCTGTAGCCGGTGACCACACCGTTCGCCGCGTCGAGCGTCAGGCCGCCGAGGTTGCTGGTGTTGTCGAAGATCAGCGACGCCTTGCCGGCCGGGAACGAGAACCGCATCATCGCGGCGTGGTCGGTCGGGGTCAGCTCGGCCGCGTTGCCGTTGTCGAACGTGACGCCGTAGTAGTACGGCCGGGCGATCTCGTTGTCATGACTGAACGACCAGGCCCGCGCGTCACGGTTCGCCGTCGGCGTGTCGGCGGTGGACGGCATCACCTGGAAGGTCTGCCGGTCACCCATCCACGGGCTCGGCTCGTGGCTGATCGAGAACGCCTGGATCTCCGGCTTGTTCTGGTCGTTGTTGCCCTTGGCGTAGTCGTACAGCCAGGAGATCGAGCCGGCGTTCGTGACCGGCGTCCAGAAGTTGAAGCCGTGCGGGACGGCGGTCGCGGGGAAGTTGTTGCCCCGGGAGAAGCCGCCGGTGGAGTTGGTGCCGCGGGTGGTGATCGCCAGGTCCGACGGGTGATGCCGGGCGGTCAGCTGGGAGGCGGCGTCCGAGGTGGTCGCCTTGCTGATCCGGACGTCGTCGATCCAGCCGCGGAAGTCCGCCGGGCCGGAAGGCTTGTCGTAGCCGACCAGGATGCGGGTCACCGTCTTGCCGGCGGCGACCTTGCCCAGGTCGGCCTCGACGTTGTTCCACTGGTTCGTCGACAGGCCCTTGGCATCGCCCTGGCCGCGCGGGCTGAGCTCGAAGCCGTGGTGGTCCTTGGCCTTCAGGTCGCTCAGGTAGGTGCCGTCGGAGAACGCCAGATCCACGGCGGCGAAGGTGCTCGGGTAGCTCAGGTCGCCCTCGACGTGCTCGGGGAAGATCTTGTACCCGAGCTGGGTGTCCGGGCCGATGGTCAGGTCGACGTCGGCGATCTTGTTCCAGGTGTAGCCCCGGCCCTCGGCGGTCTGGTGACCGGCGTACCGGAAGGACTTGACGCCGGTGAAGCCGGTCCGGGCGCGGGCGTTGTACGCGCTCGTCGGGCCGGAGTCCAGACGAGACTCTGCCGTCTTACCAGGAGGCGGCAGCGGGGCGCCGTTGGACAGGTACCAGTCGGCGAGCTGGACGATGTCCTCGCCGTGGTTCAGCGTGACGTCGAACTTGAAGAACTTGTACGCCGTCTCGTTGGAGAAGCTGTACTCCTTGGTCTGGAACCGGTTGGCGAAGCTCTCGCCGGTCCGGGTGTCCAAGGTGGTCCAGGTCGTCCCGTCGTTCGAGCCGGAGACGGTCCAGTTCTGCGGGTCGCGGCCGTCGGCGTCGTTGGCCGAGGTGAGCGCGTACTTGCGGATCACCACCGGGGCCGACGTCTCGTAGGTGAGCCAGCCGGTCGGCTCGAAGACCAGCCACTTGGTGAACTTGTCACCGTCGGCCGCGTTGGTCGCGATCTCACCGGAGCCGGTGTTCTCGCCGTTCGCGGTCACCTTGACGACCTTGTCCATCTCGCTGCCGCCGATCCCGGTCGGCGTCGGGCCTTCGACACCGCCTGCCCGCGGCTGACCGTCGGGGCCGGTCTCGACCGCGTCGGTGTACCCGGGCTGTGGCTGGCCCGGCTCGAAAGAGGTGAAGAAGCTGGAACCGGACACGGCCGGCTGTGCTTCGGCGGCCGGGCTCGCGGAGGAACCGGCGCTCGCTGACGTGGAGGACATGGCAGACATTGTCACAACAAGCCCGACGGCCGTGACGAGCCCCAGGGGGCGGCGGAGATCCATCAACGCTCCTTGCACGACAAGACCGGCGTACGGCGGTCGCCGCGTACCGGAGGTTTACGCGGCCCCGATGACAAGGTTGTCAGCCCGCGTCCGGGGTGATCTTCCCCATCATCGTCACCCCTGGTCAAGGGTTCGTGGCGGACCGCTTCCGGCCGTCGGCGAGTTGGACCCTCACCGGTAGGTTGCTGGTATGGACGGATTCGACGACAGGGTGCTCGTGACGGGTGCCGCGGGCTTCATCGGGCGGGCCGTGGTGGCTGCACTGCGCGAGCGGGACCTGCCGGTGACGGCGGTCGACCGGGAGCCGGCGGATGCGGCGTGGGCCGACGACGCGGGCATCACGGTGATCACCGGTGACCTGGCCGAGCAGGAGGTCTGCATCGCGGCCTTCGAGACGCGGCCGCGGGCGGTGGTCCACCTGGCGGCCCTGACGTCGGTACTGCGCTCCGTCGACGCCCCGATGCGCACCTTCGCCGAGAACGTCACCATCACCCAGGTGCTGCTCGAGTTGTCCCGCGGTAGCGGCGTCGACAGCTTCGTGATGGCCTCCACCAACGCGGTAGTCGGCAATGTCGGCACCGAGACGATCACTGCCGAGCAGCCGCTGCGCCCGCTCACGCCGTACGGCGCCACGAAGGCAGCGGCCGAGATGCTGCTCTCGGCGTACTCCGGAAGCTACGGGCTGGCGACGGCCGCTCTGCGTTTCACCAACGTCTACGGCCCGGGCATGTCGCACAAGGACAGCTTCGTGCCGCGCATGATGCGAGCAGCCCTCGCCGGTACCGGCGTGAAGGTCTACGGCGACGGCAAACAGCGCAGGGACCTCGTGTACGTCGATGACGTGGTCGCTGCCGTGCTCCTGGCGCTCGACACCCGGTTCGACGGCCGCGCCATCATCGGCTCGGGCAACTCGGTCTCAGTGCTCGACCTGGTCGACACAGTGCGCGCAGTGACGGGTGCCGGAGTACCGGCCGAGCATGTGGAGGCACCGGCCGGCGAGATGCCGGCCGTGGTCGTCGACGTGTCCGCCAGCGCGGAGACGCTCGGCTACCGGCCCACGGTTTCGCTGGAGGACGGCCTGGCACGGACTTGGCAGTACTTCCAAGCCCAGTGAGAAGGGCGCTCCGGACGCACTGGTTGCTCGCCATCTTCCTGGTGGTGGGTCTGGTACTGCGGGTCCTGGCGACCATCGCCTATCGACCGGCGATCATCTACGTCGACTCGGTCCAGTACCTGACCAACATGAAGGACCTGAAGCCCGATCAGCTCAACCCGATCGGCTACGACTTCGTCCTGAAGCCACTGGTCGATCTCGGCGGCCTCACCGGCGTAGTGATCGTGCAGCACCTGGCCGGGCTGGCCATAGGCGTCGCAATCTACGCGTTGGCCCGGCGGCTCACCGTCTACCGCTGGCTGGCCGCAGTGGCCGCCGCACCGATCCTGCTCGACGCCTACCAGGTGCAGATCGAGCAGAACATCATGGCCGAGACCACCTTCGACGTGCTGCTCGTAGCGATCCTCTGGACCCTGCTCGGCTGGGGCAAGCCGGGCTGGAAGCGGGCACTGCTCGCAGGCCTCCTCCTGGGTGCCACCTTCGCAGTACGCACGATCGGGCTGACCCTGATCGTCGCCGCGGTCCTGTACCTCGTCGTAGTCGGCTCCGACTGGCGTCACCACCGCGGCCGGCTCGTACTGCGAACCGCTGCCGCCCTGGCCGGCTTCACCCTCGTCTTCGGCGCCTACGTCGGCTACATCCACAGCGAGACAGGCAAGTGGGCCATCTCCGGCGCGGACGTCACCGTCCTGTACGGCCGTACCGCTCAGGTCGCCGACTGCGCCAAGCTGCCGCTCAACGCGGGCACCAAGCTGTTCTGCCCGGAGGAGCCACTCGGCCGGCGACTGGGTGTGGATAAATACGCGCACAACCGTTACGGCGACCCGAACTGGCCTGGACCGCTGCCACCCGGCACGACCAAGCAGGAGCTGGCCCAGGAGTTCAGCTCGCTGGTGATCAAGCATCAGCCGTTCGATGTCGCGTGGGCCGCGACCAAGGACTTCCTCAAGGGATTCGCGCCGACCAGGACCACCTCGCCGGATGACGTACCGCTGGAGCGCTGGCAGTTCCAGCTGACCTACCCGAACCTCGAGGACCCGCACACGGCTGAGGCGTCGCAGGAGTGGGGTGGCCAAGCTCCCCACGTCAACCACGGCCCAGCCGCCGTACTGCGCGCCTACCAACTCAATGGGGGCTACACGTCAGGTCTGGCGCTAGGGATCGCAGTACTGATCGCACTGGCCGCAGTGGCTGGGGTTGGTCGGGCTAGGCAGTCAGGGTTGCGCGCTGCTGCTCTCCTGCCTGCAGCGGCGGGGGTGATCCTCTTACTGGGGTCAGCGGCTTTTGAGTTCTCCTGGCGCTATCAGTTGCCAGGCCTCGTGTTCTTCCCGCTTGCCGGAGCCTTGGGTCTGCGGGCGATCCTCGGCAAGGATCAGGCGCGGCCGCCGCTGGACAACTATCCGGACCAGACCGATTCCGAAGCGCTGGACGACTTTCGGGCCAGACATGGCGTCGTGGCTTTCGCGCCGGTCGTCGTGGTGATTGCGGCGTACAACGAAGCGGGCGGCATCGGCCCGGTGCTGGCGAACATGCCGAAGACCTGCGCCGGGCTGCCGGTCGACGTGTTGGTGGTCGTCGACGGAGCCGAGGACAACACGGCCGAGATCGCTGTAGCGCAAGGTGCATACGTCTGCGTTGCTCCGCGCAACCGCGGGCAAGGTGCTGCGCTGAGGCTCGGCTACCAGCTGGCAGGGCAGGGCGGAGCGGAGTACGTCGCCACTACGGATGCTGACGGACAGTACGACAACGATGAGCTCGACGTGTTGCTGCAGCCGATCCTCGACGGCAAGGCCGACTTCGTCACCGGCTCACGACGCCTGGGCGAGGAGGACGCGGACAGCAGGTTGCGCTGGCTCGGGGTTCGCGTTTTTGCTGCCCTGGCGTCGATTCTGACCATGCGGCGGTTGACCGACACGTCGTTCGGGTTCCGCGCGATGCGGACAGCCCTTGCCTGCAAGGTGACGTTGCGCGAACCGCAGTACCAGTCGTCGGAGTTGTTGCTCGGCGTACTGGCCAGCGGTGCCCGGGTGGTCGAGTTGCCGATGACTATGCGGCGCAGAGGAGACGGGACGAGCAAGAAGGGACCGGGGCTCGTCTACGGCGCCAACTACGCGCGCGTGATGACCACTACCTGGTGGCGGGAGTACGTTCGCGTCCCGAGAAGACGTAGCGGTCGAACAGTACGAACTTCAGGATGAACGTGAAAGCGTTCGCGGCCAGGAAGACCGCACCGGCCAGGATCGTCCGCCAGGTGTGCGAATCGATCCAGCCGCGGACGACATGGTCGCCGGCGGTGGTGCAGGCGATCACGACGGCCGCGCTGCCCAGCACGATGATTGCGTAGGGCAACAATTCGCGCCGGGCCGAGACCCGGCCCTGCTGGTTCCACGCCCAGCGGCGGTTCAGGAAGTAGTTGGGCACGGCACCGGCCGCGAACGCGATCACGCTGGCCACTGCGGACGTCGTACCGATCCAGTAGCAGAGCAGGAAGAAGACCTCGCTGGTTGCGGTGGCCACCAGTGATGACGCTGAGTACTTGGCCCATGTCAGCAAGTTGGCCGGCCTCTTCACGTCGCCCATTCTGCATCGTCCGTCCCAGCCGTTGCACCTGCGACCGGATTCACAGGAGATTGCCAGCTTCCACGCAGGTGAATCCTCCACTGGCTGGGTACACATGACAGGACAAAGGCAACATTTCCGTCCGGAAGGTGGTTGGTCCGTGCGCGTTCTCGTCCTGGGTGGTGACGGTTACCTGGGGTGGCCGACAGCACTGCATCTGTCCGACAGCGGACATCAGACAGCGGTGCTCGACAACTTCGCGCGGCGAGGGTACGACCGCGAACTCGGTGTCGACAGCCTGGTCCCGATCGAGGATCTCGACACCCGGGTGGCAGCCTGGCACGAGGTGTCGGGGCAGCAGATCACGGCGTACTCCGGCGATCTGTGCGACGCCGACTTCGTCTATCGGGTGGTGCGGGAGTTCCGCCCCGAGGCGATCGTGCACTTCGCCGAGCAGCGGGCGGCGCCGTACTCGATGATCGACCGGCAGCACGCCGTGTACACGCAGCAGAACAACGTGATCGGCACCCTCAACCTGATGTACGCCGTGGCCGAGATCGACCCGGACATCCATCTGGTCAAGCTCGGCACGATGGGCGAGTACGGCACGCCCAACATCGACATCGAGGAGGGCTGGCTCGAGGTCGAGCACAACGGCCGCAAGGACCGGATGCTCTACCCGAAGAAGCCGGGCTCGTTCTACCACCTGAGCAAGGTGCACGACTCGCACAACCTGGAGTTCGGCTGCCGGGTGTGGGGACTGCGCGTGACCGATCTCAACCAGGGCGTGGTCTACGGCCAGCAGACACCGCAGACGATCCGCGATCCGCGGCTGGCCACGCGGTTCGACTACGACGCCGTCTTCGGCACGGTGCTGAACCGCTTCGTCATCCAGGCGGTGCTCGGCGAGCCGCTGACCGTCTACGGCACCGGCGGCCAGACGCGTGGCCTGCTGGACATCCGGGACACCATCGAGTGCATCCGGCTCGCGGTCGAGAACCCGGCGGAGGTCGGTGAGTTCCGCGTCTTCAACCAGATGACGGAGAGCTTCTCGGTCGCGGAGATCGCCGAGCTGGTCGCCGATACCTTCCCCGGTCCGGTCCAGGTCGACCACCTGGAGAACCCACGGGTCGAGCAGCCCGAGCACTACTACAACGTCAAGCACACCGGCCTGGTCGGCCTCGGCCTACAGCCACACTTACTGTCGGACACGCTGATCGAGTCGATGTTCCCGATCGTTGCCGAGCACAAGGACCGGGTGAACCTCGGCGCTTTGCTGCCCACCGTCACGTGGCGTGGGGGACTGAAGACCGGCTAGTACGCGGATCAGCGGGTGCCGGTGACGACGAGGATCGGTGCGATGCCCAGGAAGCGGTCGCGCCGGCCTCGGTCGGCCTGTTCGGCCAGCCAGCCGTCGGCGTCCTCGCGGGTGATCAGCGCCTTCTTGATCGAAGCCGCTGCGGCATCCGCCAGGTCGTCGGCCAGTTGCCGGTAGTCGGTGGTGATCCGGGCATGGACGGCGACCTCCACGTCGCGGAACCCGGAGTCGAGGAGCAGATCGCGATAGCTCCGGGCTGCCCGCGGCGCCACCGACCGCGACTCCAGCCCGAGACCGATCACGTCGGTCAGGTCCTGGTCGTCGCTGTCGAGCAGCAGGAAGCCGTAGTCCTGACCGATCAGGGCGATCCGCCCGCCAGGGCGTAGTACCCGCCTTGCCTCTGCCAACGTCGGCAGCGGGTCCGGCAGCAAGTGGAAGACGTTCGCGGCGCGGTAGCCGTCGACCGACTCGTCCTCGAGCGGCAGATCGCCGGAATGTGCCACGTGAAACACCGCGCCAGGCGTCCGCCTGCCCGCGACGGCGATCACCTCGGGATCCGGATCGATCCCGATCGCCTTGACGTGCGCGTGCGTCAGCGCGGCGACGGCGGTTCCGTCGCCACAACCGACATCCACACAGGTGTCACCGGCGCCGAGCCGGAGGCCCTCCAAGAAGTCGTAGTCACCCATACCGCCAAGGCTCGAACTTCAGGTGCACCTGAAGTCAAGCCCCGGCTCAGTCCATCGAGATCTTGTCGAAGACGGTGGTGGTGAAGCGGACGTCCACGCCGACCTCGTCGCCGACGGCCGGTGGGGCGACCGAGGACGGCAGGAACAGCATGCTGGCCTGCATGTGCGGCGGCTCGGCGAACCAGCGTTGCTTGCCCTCTATCGTGAACGGCGACAACGCCATCCCGGCGGCGTCCAGGCTGCCCTTGGCCATCGCGATCGCGCGCTGCCGGACGGTGGCCGCCGCGGTCGGGGCCTCCAGGCCGACGCCGTGCGCGGTACCACCGGAGACGACGAGAATGTGCCCGTCGCCGGCCACCCGGCGCTGCCGGTAGCCGACGCGTTCGCCGCGGCGTACCGAATGGACGTCGAGCACGGTCGCCCGCACGGTGAACGCGCCGCGGTCACCCAGCCAGAGGCCGGTGCCCATCCGGAGCTTCACGTTCTCGCCGATGTCGGCCAGCTTCTGCGCCGGGACGTGCGACACCCAGACCGGACCGTTGCGGACCGCGCGGGCGGCGCGACTGAGCTCCTGAGCCTCCCTGATGTTCGCGGACGTACCGCCCGCGCCCATCGGGAAGTGCAGCGACCAGCCCTCGAACTTGATCCGGTCCAGCGCGTTCAGCAGCATCGTGTGGCGCAGCTCGCGGGCGCCGATGCCGTGCCGGCGCATCGACGTCTGGACCTCGATCAGCACCCGGCTGCCGGCCGGGATCGAGACCAGGTCGGCCAGCCGGCTGACCGTGTGGATGACGTTCTTGCCCTGCGGGATCTCCAGGAACGGCCGCCACGGCGTGAGCACCACGACGTCGTCCTTGAAGTCCGGCGGGACCTCGGTGTACGTCCCGACCGCGACGGTCCGGGCGCCGAGCGCGCGGGACTCGGCCAGCAGCCGGGTGTTGCCGACGCCGTACCCGTTGCCCTTGGCGACCGGGACGATGTCGGGGTTCCACGTGGAACGAAGGTGGTCGCGCCATCGATCGGAATCGATGTGCAGGATCAGGGGCATGTTGTCATCGCCGTCTCATGTAGAGGTCGAATGCGGTGTAGAGCGCCTTGTTCAACGGCAGATCCCACTCACCGACGTACTCGACGGCTTCGCCGCCGGTGCCGGTCTTGAACTGGATCAACCCGACATGCGAGTCGTTCGGGTCCAAGGTGTCGGTGATGCCCCGTAGGTCGTACACGAACGCGCCAGAGCTCAGCGCGTCCCTCATCATTCGCCACTGGATCGCGTTCGATCCACGGACGTCTCGCTTCGCGGTCGAGCTGGCACCGTAGGAGTACCAGGAATGACCGCCCACCCGGACCCAGATCGTCGAAGCGACCAGATCGCCCTCGTGGTAGGCCATGTAGAGCCGGAAGTCGCAGCAGTCGGCCGGCTGGGTCGACATCGCCTCGTACATCTTCTGGAAGTACGGCAGCGGCCGCGGGGTGAAGTGGTCCCGCTCGGCCGTCAGGACGTACAGCGCGTGGAAGGCCTTCAGGTCCTCGGCCGTGCCGAGGGTGACCTCGACGCCCAGCTTGGCCGACTTCTTGATGTTGCGCCGCCACTGCTGGTTCATCCCGGTCAGCAGGTCGTCCTCGGTCTTGCCGGCCAGCGGCACCTGGAAGACGTACTGCGGTTGACCGGCCGCGAATCCCTCGACCGCTCGCGGCGCCTTCCAGCCCAGCGCGCGCAACTGTGCCGCCACGGTCGCGCCGGACGGTTCGATCACATCCGGGCGGACGTCGCCGAGCTTGGGCTGCTGCCCGCCGGCGATGGCGTCCTTGATCGTCTGAGCGCGCCAGCGCCGCATCGGCACCGGCGGACCCATCCGCAGGCCGAAGGCGCCTTGCGCCAGGCAGTGTTCGGCCAGCGGGCGCAGGTACCGGCCGAGGTCGATCGCGTCCCAGTCGATCACCGGGCCCTCGGGCAGGTAGGCGAGGTAGCGCTTGACCTTCGGCATCTGCCGGTAGAGCACCAGCGTGACGCCCAGCAGATCGTTGGGAGCAGCCGGATCGAACCAGCCCAGTGACTCGGCCTTCCACTCGCTCTTCACCGCCGCCCAGCCAGGGGTCTGCAGGAAGCTGGCCGAGGGCTGCGCCGCGAGGTAGGCGGCGTGCTGCTCGGCGGAGATGGTCCGGATGCTCAAGTCACTCACGGTCGGTCAGGTTACCGGCCCGAGGCGCAAGACCGTAGCCGAGCCGGGAACCTGACCGCTTACCGCTCAGCCGAATTTGATCAAACGGGACCCATGGGCGGGCACGTTCGAGGCAGTCCAGCTGTTGGTGAAGCTGCCGAGATCCGTCCGCGCCACCAGGTCGCGGACGGTCTTGCTGCCACTCAGGCCGAGAGAACTCCAGTTCACGGTGATGTTGGCCGACGACGATCCGAGGTTGTAGACGGCCGCGTACGTGACGCCGTTGATGACCTTCTTCCAGACCTGTGAATTGCCCGCCGTGATGCGAGTCGGCAGCACCGCCGCCTGGTCGACAGCGACCACCTCGGGGTTGGTCAGGATCGCGATGGCCGAGTTGTCCATCCAGTAGACGTCGCCACCGACGTACAGGGGAGCCGACGCCATCGACCAGAACGTCATCACCGACTGCCGCTCGGCGTCGTTGAGCCCGTCCTGGAGTGCGCTGCCGGTGTTGTTGTTGATCGGCATCGAGTCCAGATCGGGCAGGTAGCTCGAGGTGAGCTTGCTCAGCCAGTTGGGCAGGTCCGCCCAGCGATCGTCGATCGAGCTGGTCCACGTCGACGTCGTACCGCAGTAGCACTCGACATCGGTGTCGATCCGTACGCCGTTCGCCCACGGCCGCAGTCCGTCGCCGGCCGCAAGATCCACCGGCCAGGCGCTGGCGGTCAGCCAGATCGAGCGCCCGGACTGGTCGATCGCCTGCGAGATCGCCTGGATGTCGGGCACGTTGTCGGCCGTCACCCCGTCGACCTTCAGGAAGTCGACGCCCCAGGAGGCGTACTTGTCGATGATCGAGTTGAAGTACGGCTGCGCGCAGGGCTTGCTGTAGTCGACCTTCCAGTTGCCGCCCCACTTGTTGGTGGGGGTCAGCGGCAGGACGACGATGTCGCGGACGGTGCAACTCGTGCCGGCGATCGGCGCGCTCTTGTTGTAGGCCTCCTGCTCGAGCCCGGCCGCCATGTAGATGCCGGCCTTCAGGCCCTTGCCGTGGATGTAGCTCGCGATCCCGCTGATCCCGCTCGGGAACCGGGCCGGATCGGGATCGGGGATCCCGTTGGCGTCGCTGTGGAAACTCCACGCCATCGTCGCGTTCCAGCCCGCGTCGATGTTGATGTAGCTGTAGCCGGCCGATTTGAGCTTGGTCGCCACCGCGTCGGCGGCGTCCTTGATGTGCGCCTCGGTCAGCCAGGCTGTTCCGTACGTCGCCCGGGTGGACGACTCGTTGCTCCAGCTGCTCCAGCCCATGAAGGGCTTGGTGAAGCTGGTCTTGGCTTCGGTGGTGGTTCTGGCTTCGGCGGTCGAGCCCGGCGCGACCGCTGCGAGCAGCGGCAGCACCAGGGCGATTCGCAGTACACGAGTGGAGATCATCGGGGCGGTCCCTCCATCGAGAGCAGATAGGAGGGACCGTACGACCGTTACTTAACTCTGGCAAGAAACACGTCTACTCCGCGATCAAGTCGAGCGAGAGCTCCCACAGCCGGTACGCCGCCTCCGGGTCGAGCGCGTGCTCAGCTACTCCGGACAGGCCCGGTACTACGGTCCGCTCGGCCTCGTTGACGTCCTCGAAGTACCGGCCGGTGACTCCGTCGATCAGCGGCGACCCGGCCAGCAGTGCCGAGGTGGCGGCGCCCTGCTCGGTCGACTTCCAGGGGTAGCTCTCGAAGGTCGCCTTGAGGGCCGGGTCCTCCTCGTCGATGTGACGCTGCAGGGCGGACCGGATTCCGCCCGGCATCAGCGCGTTGGTGATGATGCCGTCAGGGGCCCAGCGCTTGGCTGCCTCGACCGCGAAGAGAACGTTCGCCGACTTGGACTGGCCGTAGGCGAGCCAGGGGTCGTACGGACGGCGGTCGAAGTGGATGTCGTCGAAGTCGACGCCGGCCCGCTGGTGGGCCGAGGAGCTGACCGAGACGATCCGGGCGTCCCCGGCGGCCGCCAGTGCCGGGTGCAGTCCGAGGGCCAGTCCGAAATGGCCGAGGTGGTTGGTTGCGAACTGGTGCTCCCAGCCTTCCGGCGTACGGTTCAGCGGCTCGGCCATCACGCCGGCGTTGTTGACGAGGATGTGCAGCGGGCCTTGCCAGTTGGTGGCGAAGGCTCGCACCGAGGCGCGATCGGCCAGCTCCAGCGGAGCGACGTACAGGCCCTTGCTTCCAGTCGTCGCGATGATGTCGGCGGCGACCTTCTCGCCGGCCTCGAGGTTGCGGACGGCCAGGGTGACCTCGGCGCCGGCTGCTGCGAGGGCCCGGGCGGTCTCGACGCCGATGCCCGACGCGCCACCGGTGACGACGGCCCGGCGGCCGGTCAGGTCGACGCCGGCGAGAACCTCCGCGGCGGTCGACTCGCGAGTGAAGGGGGTGGTGATTCTGCTCATCCGACTCTTCCTGTCCTGAGCTATGGTTTAACCGGAGGAGCCTCCGGTAGATCTTCAGTTAACCGGAGGGACCTCCGTTTCACAAGCGCACGGCTGGGTCCGCTAGGTTCTGGGGGTCAGGCAGGTGCTGACCGGCGTCGAGAGGGGGAGCGGATGAGTGAGCGGCCGTTGCGGGCAGACGCCCAGCGCAACCGCGATCTACTGCTCGACGCCGCCGGCAAGGCCTTCACGGAGTGCGGCCCGGACGCGACGCTCGAGGGCATCGCGAAGAACGCCGGGGTCGGGATCGGCACGCTGTACCGGCACTTCCCGACCCGGGAGGCGCTGGTGGAGGCGGTCTATCGCAGCGAGCTCGCTGCTGTCTGCGCGGCCGCGCCCGAGCTGCTCGCCGCGATGCCGCCGGTCGAGGCGACGCGGGCGTGGATGGATCGCTTCGTCGACTTCATGACTCGCAAGATCGGGATGGCTGATGCGCTGCGGGCGCTGATCGCCTCCGGGGCGGATCCGTACGCGCACAGCTTCGAGCTGCTGACCGGCGCGATCCAGCCGTTGCTGGAAGCTGCTGCCGCCGCTGGAGAGATCCGGCCGGACTTCTCCTCCGAGGACGTGCTGATGAGCCTGAGCGGGGTGGCGCTCGCCGCAAGCTCCAACCGGGAGCAGGCCGGTCGCTTGCTCGACTTGCTGATGGATGGCCTGCGCTACCGCTCCTCCTAGGGTGTGGCCATGCAGAGAGTGGCGCTGGTGACCGGGTCGACCTCTGGGATCGGGGAGGCGACGGCACGGCGGTTCGCTGCCGACGGGATGACAGTGGTGGTCCACTCGCGTAGTAGCCGGGATGCGGGGGTCGCGCTGGCTTCTGAGTTGGGTGGGACCTACTTGCAGGCTGATTTGTCGCGGGACGAGGAGGCGGCGGCGTTGGTGCCTGCCGTTCTGGCTGAGTTCGGGCGGCTCGACGTACTGGTGAACAACGCCGGCATCAGCTGGCCGGTGCCGCATGCGGAGCTTGATGGGTTGTCTGCCGCCGACTGGCGCCGCCTCCTGGAGGTGAACCTCATCGCGCCGTGGCTCCTGTGCACCGCGGCTCTGCCCGCCCTCCGCGAATCGCGCGGCGCGATAGTCAACGTCACCAGCCACGCCGGCGTCCGCCCCAAAGGCAGCTCGATCGCCTACGCGGCGACCAAAGCCGCCCTCAACCACGTCACCAAGCTTCTGGCTGCCGCCCTCGGCCCCGAGGTCCGCGTCAACGCAGTGGCCCCCGGCCTGGTCGACACCCCCATGACAGCCGACTGGACCGAAGCCCAGACCCTGTGGAAAACCGCACCGATGGGTCGTGCGGCGCAGCCGGCGGATGTCGCGGACCTGATCGCGACGATCGCCGGGCACGGCTACCTGACCGGCGAAGTGATCGTGCTCGACGGCGGGCTGAACCTGCGCTGACTTGTCTTGTCAGTGGCGGCTTCTACGCTCGGGCGCGTGCCGTCACTGAATCAGGACTTCCGGCGGTTGTGGACCGCTTATGCGATCAGCGCGATCGGAAGCGGGATCGGGTACGGCGCGCTGCCGCTGGTCGCCGTCCTCGTGCTCGACGTGAGCACCTTCCAGGTGGCGCTGCTGGCCGCGTTGTCGGCGCTGGCTGGTGCCGCGCTGGCGTTGCCGATGGGGGACTTCATCGAGGAGCGCCGCAAACGGCCGGTGATGATCGCTGCGGATGTCGTGCGGTTCGTCGCGCTGCTGAGCGTGCCGGTCGCGGTGGCCTTCGATGCGCTGACTTATCCACAGCTGTGCATGGTCGGGGTGGTTCAGTCGGCGGCGTTGATCGCTTTCACGGCGGCGAGTGGTGCGCATCTGAAAGCGCTGGTGCCAGTCGAGGGGCGGGCCGAGGCGAACAGCCGGTTCGAGTCGACCACCTGGACGACTCTGAGTGTCGGGCCGCCGATCGGTGGCGCGCTGGTCAGCCTGGTCGGCGCTCCGTTGACGCTGGCGATCGATGCGGTGTCGTACTTGCTCTCGGCGGTTGGGGTCCGGCGTATTCGCAAGCCTGAGCCGGCGCCGGTCGCGCGGCAGGGCAAGCGCGACGTCGTTGCCGGTTGGCGCTACATCTGGCGCGATCGGGGGCTCCGGTCGCTGTTCTGGAACTCGCAGCTGTTCGGCGGCCCCGTGATGATGATGTCGCCGCTGCTGCCCGTGCTGATGCTGCGTGACCTGCACATGCAGCCGTGGCAGTACGGGCTGGTCGCTGGGGTGCCGTGCCTTGGCGGAGTGGTCGGCGCCTGGCTTGCGCCTCGGCTGACTCGTTGGCTCGGGCTGCACCGGATGCTGTTGGTCTTCGGCGTACTGCGCACGCCGTGGCTGCTGTTGCTGCCGTTGGCGACGCCCGGTCTGGGCGGATTCGTGCTGCTGATCGCGGCCGAGACGGGCCTGCTGATTGCGGCTGGTGCCTTCAACCCGTCGTTCGCGACCTACCGGATGGAGGTCACGCAGGACGGGTTCATGGCTCGGGTGCTCACCTCGTGGTCGATCACGTCGCGGTCGGTCCAGCCCGCGTTCATGGCTGCGGGCGGCGTACTGGCGGGGCTGACCAGCCTGCGTACGGCGATGTTCGTCGCCGGCGGATTGTGTCTGGTCAGTGCGTTCGTACTGCCGTGGTCGGTCAGACCAGACCCATTGCCTGAGCCAGCCTGACCAGGTTGCCCATCACGCCGTGGTTGTCGTCCATCGCGTCGAGGTAGGCGATCGCCTCGTCCGGAGGCAGCACGAGTACCTCGGTGACCTGCTCGCCATCGTCGGGATTGGTCGGCTGGCTGTCGACCACGACGTCGACCACGTAGTTCGTCCAGTACGAGACCGGGTGTGGCAGATGCGGCCGGTACGGCTCGGGTCGCCGGTGGTCGGCTCGATGGCCGCCGAGCCAGATGAGTGGGCCGGTGGGGCGGGCGCCGGCCTCTTCGAGGAGTTCACGCTCGACCAGGCTCTCGATCGTCTCGTCCGGCTCGCGCGTGCCGCCGGGCAGGAACCGCCAGCCGAGGTCGTTGGCGCACACCACGATGCCGCCCTCGGTTCGCCCGACGACGTGCGCGTTGCTGATCAGCTCGTCGGCCGGCTGCTCGGTGGTGAACTGGACGTCGAGCTCACCCCATGGCCAGTGGCCGGGGGCGTACAGGTCGGGAAGTCGGTCGGCCCAGGTCTGCATCGGGCCATTCTCGTCTGCGGCTGGTGCACCGAGGGTCTTCGGGTCTGCGGTACCGTCCCGCGCATGGCTGCTGCCGAACCGAATCCCGAGCGCGCCCAGCGCACCACGATCCGCGTGCTCTGGGGCTGCGCCGTGCTCACCGCGTTCATCGGCGTCTTTCTGGTCGCCGACATCGTCAAGTCCTCGGACAGGTACGGCTCGGCCGCCTGGGTGGGCATCGCCCTCGCCGGGCTCGCCATCCTCGCCCTGGCTGCCCTGTACGTGGCCTGCGGGCTGGGGCGGGTCACTCTGGGCACCAAGGTCGGCCCGACGAACCTGTTCCAGCTCTCGGCCATCTGCCTGGTCATCGCCGTCGGCGCCGACATCCTCATCCCCGGCCGCGACACCGGCAGCCTGGCTCTGCTCCTGCCGTGGGGGATCACCTACTGGATCCACAACCTGAACCGCCCACCGGCCGACGACGAGCCGGCCAGCTGACTGCTGGCCGGCCTGCAGGTCCCCGGCGCTCTACTACTTCAGATGGGCGCGGAGGTAGTCGATGTCGGCCTTCTGGCCGTGGTCGCCGTTCGGGGTCTCGACCACGACGGGAGCGTCGGCGGCCTTCACCACCGCGACGATCTCGGCCGGGTCGATCTCGCCCTCCTCGAAGTTGCTGTGCCGGTCCGCGCCTGAGCCGAACGCGTCCCGCGACCCGTTCGCGTGCACCAGGTCGATCCGGCCGGTGATCGCGACGACCCGCTCGACCACGGTCGGCAGGTCCTCGCCGGCGGCGTGGAAGTGGCAGGTGTCCAGGCAGAAGCCGACCCGGTCGACGTGCTCGTTGCCCGAGCTCTGCACCGCGTCCCACAGCCGGGCGATCCGCTCCAGCTTGCGGGCCATCGCGTTCTCGCCGCCGGCGGTGTTCTCGATCAGCAGCGGCACCGGCAGGTCCGCGCGCTCGATGCACTTGCGCCAGTTGTCGAAACCCGCCTCGGGGTCGTCGTCCTCGCCGACGTGCCCGCCGTGCACGATGACGCCCTTGGCGCCGATCTCGGCCGCCTTGTCCAGGGTCTGCTGCAGCAGCTTGCGGCTGGGGATCCGGATCCGGTTGTTCAGCGTCGCCACGTTCAGCCGGTACGGCGCGTGCACGAACAGGTCGATCCCCTCGGCCTCGGCCCGCACCTTCAGCGCCTCCGCGCCGTCGGCGTACGCCACCTTCGGGGCCTTGTAGTCCTGCGGGTCGCCCAGGAAGAACTGCACCACCTCGGCGCCCCGGTCGGCAGCCTCGGCCAGTGGGTCGTTCTGCTCGACGTGCGCCCCAAGTTTCAAGCTCATGCCGGTCACCCTATGACCGGCCACCGACAACTCGCGAGAAGCAGGCCTGTGGATAGTGGTCAAGGGGGCGTCCAGGCGCTGGTATTCTGTTGGTGTGGGCCCGGTCCTTCGACCGGGCTTACTGCTTGACCCAGCTCGGCGCCGACGGCGATTGTCGGCGGCGGGCACGCATCGCCCTCCTGCCACGGAAAGACCGTGGCCGCCAAAGTCCGAAGGAGGTGGAGTTCGCGCATGCGTCGTTATGAAGTCATGGTGATTCTCGACCCTGAGCTCGAAGAGCGCACCGTCGAACCGTCCCTCGACACGTACCTGAACATCGTCCGCAAGGAAGGTGGCACGGTCGAGAAGCTCGACATCTGGGGCCGTCGCAAGCTGGCCTACGACGTCAAGAAGAAGTCCGAGGGCATTTACGCCATCATCGACCTGACCGCCACGCCGGCGGTCGTGAAGGAGCTCGACCGTCAGCTCACGCTGAACGAGTCGATCCTGCGCACCAAGGTCATCCGTCCGGACCAGCACTGATCCCTGGGGTCGTCAACAGCTCCGGTGTCGGTGCCATCCGCTACTGATAGCTGTAGACACAGCCACACCCGAATGCAGGAGGAACGGCAATGGCAGGCGAACCACCTATCACCCTGATCGGCAATCTGACGGGTGATCCGGAACTGCGGTTCACGCCCTCGGGCGCCGCGGTGGCGAATTTCACCATCGCGAGCACCCCGCGGACGCTGGACCGGCAATCCAACGAGTGGAAGGACGGGGAGACCCTCTTCATCTCGTGCTCGGTGTGGCGCCAGGTTGCCGAGAACGTCGCCGAATCTCTGACCCGCGGTTCCCGGGTCGTCGTGCACGGTCGCCTGAAGGCCCGTAGCTACGACGACCGCGACGGGAACAAGCGGACCGTCTTCGAGTGCGATGTCGAGGAGATCGGCGCCAGCATGCGGTACGCGACGCTGAAGATCTCCAAGACGTCGCGCACCGACGGCGGCGGCGGTGGCTTCGGTGGTGGCGGTAACTCCGGTGGCGGCGGTTTCGGCGGCGGTGGCGGCGGCAATTCCGGTGGCGGCTTCGGCGGCAACCAGGGTGGCGGCAGTGCCCCGGCGAACGACCCGTGGGCCACTCCGGCCGGTGGTGGCGGTGGCGGCGGTCAGTCCGCGGCCCCGCAGAACGACCCCTGGGCAGGTCAGGGTGGCGGCGGCTCGATGGAAGAGCCTCCGTTCTGATCCGCTGCAGGACTTTGTTTGACCGAATGACCATTCCGGCAGCAGCCGGGCTCTAGCTAGTAGGAAGAGAGCACCACAATGGCCAAGATCATTCGGAAGCCCAAGAAGAAGGTTTGTGGCTTCTGCAAGGACAAGGCAACGTACGTCGATTACAAGGACACGGGCTTGCTGCGCAAGTTCATCTCCGACCGCGGCAAGATCCGCGCGCGCCGGGTGACGGGCAACTGCGTCCAGCACCAGCGCGATGTCGCAACCGCTATCAAGAACGCTCGCGAGGTGGCTCTGCTGCCTTACACGAGCACCGCTCGCTGAGGGAGGTCTGAGACATGAAGCTCATCCTGGCGCAGGAAGTCGAGGGCCTCGGAGCCCCCGGCGAAATTGTCGAGGTCAAGGACGGCTACGGCCGCAACTACCTCGTCCCGCGTGGTCTGGCCATCGGCTGGACCCGTGGTGCGGAGAAGCAGATCCAGTCGATCAAGCGGGCGCGTGACGCCCGGGCGATCCAGGGCAAGGAGCACGCGAGCGAGGTCAAGAACCAGCTCGAGCAGCTCGGCGTCACGCTGAACGTGAAGGCCGGCGAGACCGGTCGTCTGTTCGGCTCGGTCACCCCGGCGGACATCGCCGCGGCGATCAAGGCCGCGGGTGGCCCGCTGGTCGAGAAGCGCGCCATCACCATCGGCTCGCCGATCAAGACCACCGGCAAGCACCAGGTCTCAGTGCAGCTGCACTCCGACGTGGCCGCCACCGTCCGCCTAGAGGTCCAGGCGGTCTGAGGTCCCAGCACCAAACGAAGGCCCGCTCTCCATCGGAGAGCGGGCCTTCGCCTTTGTCCACAGGCTTAGGTCAGCCGGGTTCGGGGGCCGGCCATTCTGTTGGTTTGGGGTCGTTGGACGAGCTGTTGTCCGGCTTGGTGATTTCTGGCCAGTCGACTGTTTTGGGGTCGTTGGCTGAGCCGCCGCTGGTTCCTGGGTTTTCGATGGTGGGCCAGGACTGGGGACTGGGGTCGTCGCCGGCGGCTGTGGCCGGGAGGGCCGGTAGCAGGAGGAGTAGGGCGGCGCAGAGAGCGGCCAGGGGGCGGCGGTTCACTTTGCCTTGTCCAGGGCATAGAGGGTGCCGTCGTGGACGACGATCGCGTGGGTGCCTGCTACGCCCCACGGACGGGCGGTGTCGGCGGGCAGGGTACGGAACTTGCTTCCCGGCGTACCGGCGAGCAGGTTGCTGCCGGACTGGCCGTAGACGGTCACCCCCGTGATCGACAGCGGCTCGAAGTCCTTCGTGAACACGGTCTTCTTGCTGCCGAAGTTGATCAGGCACTCACCCCACGCCGCCACCTTGTGCGCCTCGTCGGGCACCCACTGCCAGCCGGCCGCCTCGTTGGCGGCGACAGTCGGGCAGATCGCCAGCGTGGCCCCGGTGGTGCTGTCGTTCACCGTCGGGATCACCCGGTCGACGACCGGGGTCTTCCAGACCACCAGCGCGCGACCGGGGCTGGCGGCAACGATGTGGTCGATGACCGTCGCGCCCTTCGGCGTCTTGGGCATCACCGCGACGACCTGCTTGTCCGGCTGGTCCCAGTACAACGGACCCGCGTACCGCGCGGAGAGCGCCTTGTCGCCCTCGGCCAGCAGCAACGTGGTCAGCCGCTGAGCGGTCGGCAGCGCCTTCAGCGCGCCGCCGGAGACCACGCTCGCGCCGGCATCGCTGCTGAGCACGACGAGCGGCGACGTACCGAAGAACTGGACGGTCGCCGAGTTCGGCAGCTCGAGTTCGACTGCCTCGGCACCGTCGCCGGCCCAGTAGTACAGGGACTCCGGCGCGACCACGGCCACGACGGGCTTGCCGTCGACGGTGGTGTAGACCGGGGTCTCGGAGCCACGCGGCACCTTGTCCTGCCAGAGCACCTTGCCGTTGCTGTCGAAGACCGCGATCTTCTCGTCCGGCGTGATGATCGCGACCTCCTTGCCGTCGGGGGAGACGGCAGGCGCGGTGTCGGGATCGAGATCCACGGTCCAGCTGGCGTTAGGCGTCCAGCCCATCGGCACCGGCCGGGCGGCGAACTGGTCCGGGCCGACGCTCGGCGCGGGCAGCTCCGGCAGCTTCGGCGAGACAGTCGGCTTGGTCACGTCGTCGCCGGGCGGCCGGAGGACGACCAGATACAGGGCCGTCCCGGCGATCAGCAAGCCGGCCACGACCGTCGCGACGATGATCGGCCAGATCGGTTTGCTGCTTTTGACATCGACGTCGACCGACTCGACCTGGCCGTCGGGGTGGATGATCAGTGGCCAGGACGCGCCGTCCGACTCGATCGCGGTCGCCTTCACCGGGCGGCCGAGTTGTGCTGCGCGCTCACTGACGAGCTGGATCGCCGCCTGCCGCGGGTCGTGGTGGTTGACCGGGTGACTGCGGCCGGCGATCTTCACCTCGGCGTTGTGGTCGTCGTACAGCCGGATCGTCACCTTCGGCCAGGACGGAATGCCCTTCTCAGCCACGGTGACCTCTCATTCCAGCCACAAAACTCCCTCGTTGAACCGTCTCTGCCGATGCCGTTCTAGCATGTCGTCCGCCCGTAACTCATGCTTCCGCCCGATGGCATGCCAGAACGCGAGCCGGACCCGGCTCGTCTGACCCCGACAAGGGGGTAGAAACATCCTCGCCTGTGGATGGGTCACGCCAGCACACCCGGATAGCGAGAGAATACTGTGGGCGACAGCCTGTGACACACCGCGAGAGGAGGGCCGATGACGCAACCGCCGCAGAATCCGTGGACCCGGCAACAACAGCCGGATCCTGGTCCGCAGCAGCTGCAGCAGGGCCCACCTCAGCAGTCAGACCTGACTCCGCGAGGCCCGGCGACGCCGCAGCACGGCGTACCGGCGCCGGCGGAGGACCAGCGGCTGCCCAAGTTCGCGATTCCGGCCGCCGACACCCTGTGGTGGGTCGGTGTGCACGGTGGAGCGGGCGAGACGACGATGTCGCAACTGTTGCCCGGCACCAGGGCGGCCGGCCACCGTTGGCCGATCCCGCCCCCACCGGTGCCGACTCCGGTGGTACTGGTCGCCCGGACCCATGGATCGGGTCTGCGAGCGGCCCAGCGCGCTGCGATCGAGTGGGCATCCGGAGTGGTCCAGGGAGTGGCTGTGCTCGGCCTGGTGCTGATCGCCGACGCACCCGGCCGGTTGCCCAGAGTGCTGGACGATTTCGCCGACATCGTCGGCGGAGGAGTTCCGAGGGTCTGGGACATTCCGTGGATCGAGGAGTGGCGAAGGGGGGAGGATCCCACCCCTGACAACACCCCGGACGAGGTTTTCGAAGTCCTTGAATCCATCTACGCTCTTCGCGCGTCGAATCCAGCGGGATACCCCGCCCCTTACTGAAAGGCAACACCGCAATGATGATGTTGGCACACATGATTCCCGACCTGATCATGGGCAACGGCGGGACTCCGCCGCCCGGTTCGGACAAGCTGCTCAAGGTCGTCGACTGGGTGCGCTGGATCGCCTTCACCGTCTGCATCCTCGGCATCCTGATCGCCGGCGCCATGATGGCCGTCGGACAGCGTCGCGGTGAGGGTGGCGAGCACGCCGCCCGGCTCGGCTGGGTGCTGGCCGCCTGCATCGTGATCGCGTCCGCGACCGTCCTCGTCGGACAGCTGACGTGACGTTGAACCACTGCCCGCGCCCGACCGCCGGAGGCTGATCCGGGAGTGGGACTGTTCAGCAGGGACGACGACTCCGGGGCCGGAGGTGGCGGCACCGACGACGAGGCCATTTGGCAGGGGCGCGGGTTCGTCGCCTCGGTGATCGTCGTCGGTGCGGTGCTCGTCTGCCTCCTGGTCTGGTTCGTCGCCCGGGGCAACAACACCCCGGCGAGCCAGCCGACGGCGCCGACCACCCGTACCGCTCCGACCGAGCAGCCCACCGAGGAACCGACCGAGACGGCGACGCCGCCGGCGGAGCCGACCGGTACGACGACCCCGCCGCCGTCTCGCCCGAGGCCGGGCCGCGGCGGCTGCAAGACCCTGAATCCCGACCAGCGGATCCCCAGGACGACGCCGACGGCGGTCACCTGGGAGTTCGAGGCGGACATGTTGATCCCGACGCAGCAGGAGGGTGGGCCGGCCTTGACGAACAGCGCTGGAGTCCGCTCCTGCTTCGCCCACTCGCCCACCGGCGCGGTGCTCGCCGCCCTGGTGACGCTCGGCCAGATCCGCAACCCGGACCTGACCATCCCGGTACTGCGCGAGCGGTTCGTCCCGAACGAGGGACTGCAGCTGGCGCTGGCCGAGGGCAAGGCGACGCCGCCGACGCCGGGGCAGACCAAGTCGGTGGCCCAGTTCACCGCCTTCAAGGTGCTCGACTACCTGCCGACCCGGGCGATCATCGCGATCGCGGTCCGGATCGACGACAAGAACGTCGCCTCGATCCCGGTGACGATGGCCTGGTCGAAGGGTGACTGGAAGGGCGTGCTGCAGACCGACGGCAGCTTCAACGGCTCGACCGAGCCCGACCTGCTGCAGTCGATGACCGGGTACGTCCGGTTCGGGGGCGCGTGATGATCCCACTGATGAACTGCTGGTGGCCGCCGAACTGGGACGACTGCATCACCGAGTTCCTGGGCAAGGCCATCAACGTCGCCCTCGGCGGCTTCTTCGGGCTGATCTTCGACGCGATCAAGGCGATGGTGATCGAGGCTGTCGTCGCGGTGGTCAAGGCGGTCGGCTTCCTCTGGGTCGACATCCAGTCACCGAATCTGCAGGGCAACGAGACGATCGGCTTCGTCTCCGGCCACACCAAGTACATCCTGATCTTCGCCGCGTCGATCGCGGTGATCTCCGGGGCGATCAAGATGGCCATCTCGCAGCGTGGTGAGCCACTCCGCGACATCCTGAAGAGCCTGATCACGATGGCGATGGTCTCGGCCGGGATCACCGGCTTCGCCGCGTTGCTGATCGAGGCCTCGGACAGCTTCTCGGGCTGGATCATCAAGGAGGCACTGGGCAAGGGCAAGACCTTCGAGGACAGCCTGACCGCCAAGCTCACCGATCCGCTCAAGGGCCGGATCGGGCTGGCGCTGGTGGTCCTGGTCGGGATCCTGATGGTGATCAGCGGACTGATCCAGCTGGTCTTGATGATCATCCGCTACGGGATGCTGATCCTGCTGGTCGGCGTGGTGCCGCTGACCGCCTCGGCCACCAACACCGAGATGGGCATGATGTGGTTCAAGCGGTCGATCTCCTGGCTGGTCGCGTTCGTGATCTACAAACCGGTGGCGGCGCTGATCTATGCGACCGCGATCAAGCTGATGTCCGCACCGGCCGACGACTCACTCAAGGTCATCACGGGCGTGACGATGATGGTGATGGGCATCGTCGCGCTCCCCGCTCTGTTGCGCTTCGTCTCCCCGAAGGCGGCTTGAGATGATCAGGATCGCGCTCTGCGCCGGCAGTTGGTACGACTGCCTGCTGGGCTGGGTCAAGGACGCACTCGGAACTGCCGTCGGAAAGTTGATCGAACTCGTGTTCCAGCCAATTCTCGACGCACTGGCCGAGGCGGTGGCCAGCATGTTCGCCACCATCGCCACCTTCTGGGTCTACATCCCCACCCCGCCGGTGGGCAGTGAGGCGACCGGCCAGCCGGCGAGCGGCACGGTCGGCTGGATCTGGACCCATACGCAGTACATCGGTATCGCCGTCGCCACCCTCGGGGTGTTCGTGGCGGCCATCCAGATGGCGTACACCCAACGCGGCGAGACGGCCCGTGACCTGATCCGCTCATTGGTCACCTTCGGTGCCGCCTCGGTGTTCAGCATCGCGGTGGTCCAGGCGCTGATCTCGTTCGGCGACCAGTTCGCGAACTGCATCGTGACCACCTCGGTGACGGCCACCGGCGACGCTGCCAAGGACGCATCGGGCTGGACCTGCATCGAGCTGGACAAACCCGACCAGGTGCTCCACGCCAGTGACGGCTTCCGCGACGCCATGAAGGGCATCATGGGCTTCTCGGCGGCGGCGACCGGCGGGCTCGGTATCGGCCTGCTGATCACGATCGGCATCCTGACCCTGCTCGCCTCGGTGATCCAGGTCGTCTTGATGGTGGTCCGCAGCGGGATGCTGATCCTGCTGCTCGGCGTGCTGCCGATCGCGGCGGCGGCGACCAACACCGAGATGGGCAAGGCCTGGTTCAAGCGGATCGTGTCCTGGCTGCTCGCCTTCGTCCTGTACAAACCGGTGGCCGCCCTGGTCTATGCGACCGCCATCATGCTGGCGTCCAACAACGGCCACGGCTTCAACTTCAGCGAGGTGAAGGACCCGGTCGGCCTGCAGATCATGAACATGATCGTCGGCATCACGATGCTGGTACTGGCCCTGTTCGCGCTGCCGGCCCTGATGCGCTTCATCGCGCCGATGGTCGCCGCGACGGCGGGCTCGGCCGGTGCCGGGATGATCGCGGCCAAGATGATCGGCGCCGACAAGATCGGCGACAAGGTGAACGAGTCGGCCCAGAGCCAGGGCGACGGGCCCAGCGGTGCCCGTAACGTCGGCAGGCCGAGTCAGCAGGCTCCGTCAGGTCCGAGCGGCTCACCCCAGCCCAGTGGTACCGGTGGTTCCGGCGGGGGTGCCTCGCCCGCCGGCGGCGGAGGCGGTGCAGGTGGTGGTGCCGGTGGTGGCGCAGGTGGTGGAGCGAGTGGCGGAGCGGCTGGTGGCGCGAGCGGTGGTGCTGCGGGCGGCGCGGCCGCTGGTGGTGGCGGTGCCGCTGCGGGTGGTGCTGCCGCAGGCGGTGGAGCTGCCGCCGGTGGTGCGGCCGCCGGTGCCGGTGCCGCGGCAGGCCCGGTCGGCATCGCGGTGGTCGCCACCGCGGCTGCCGTCAAGAAGGGCATCGACGTGACCAAGGACGCGGCCCAGGCGGGCGCGAACGAGACGATCAACAACGACGCGATGGATGAGGGACCAAGTGGCAGCGGCTGACAACGTCCGGACCGCCCCGCGGACCTACGGCAACTGGCGCCAGCCGGCCTCGGCCGGTATCGGCGGCCTGGGGACGCTGGGCACCGGAATCATGATGGGCGGCATGGTGATGACCATCATCGCCCTGACCGCCGGTGGTCTGGGCGCTGCGCTGGTGGTCATGCTCATCGTCGGCAGCTCCCTGTTGCTGCTGATGCTGAAGGACAAACACAACCAGTCCGCCCTGCAACGGCTCTCGACCCGTATTGGATGGCAGCGAGCAAAGATGGCCAAGCACAACATCTACCGTTCCGGTCCGCTCGGGCGGACGCCGTGGGGCAAGTTCCAGCTGCCCGGTCTGGCGGCGGCCTCCCAGCTGAGCGAGTACAAGGACTCCTACGGCCGGCCGTTCGCGCTGCTGTTCTACCCGAGTACGCGGCACTTCACGGTGATCATCAACGCCGAGCCCGACGGTGCGTCGCTGGTCGACGAGGACCAGATCGACGTCTGGGTCGCGCACTGGGGTCAGTGGCTCGCGTCGCTGGGTCACGAGCCGGGCATCATCGCCGCCTCGGTGACGGTCGAGAGCGCCCCGGACACCGGGATCCGGCTGCGCCGCGAGGTGATGAACAACATGCAGGAAGGCACCCCGGCGATCGCCCGGGCGATGCTGACCGAGGTCGTCCAGACCTACCCCGAGGGTTCCGCGCTGGTCTCGGCCCGGGTCGCGCTGACCTTCAAGGGCACCGACCGCAGCGGCAAGCGACGCAAGGAAGAGGACATGGGCCGTGAGCTCGCGTCCCGGCTCCCTGCGCTGACCCAGAGCCTCAACTCCACCGGTGCGGGCGCCGCCCGGCCGGTCAACGCGCAGGAACTCTGCGAGACGATCCGGATCGCGTACGACCCTGCTGCCGCCGGACTGATCGACGAGGCCCGTAGCCAGGGCATGTCGCCCGAGCTGCAGTGGACGGACGTCGGCCCGGCCGGTGCCCAGTCGTTCTGGGACAAGTACCGGCACGACAGCGCCTGGTCGGTGACCTGGCAGATGACCCAGGCGCCGCGCGGTGAGGTCTTCTCGTCCGTACTGTCCCAGCTGGTCGGTCCCCACCCGGACATCGACCGCAAGCGCGTCACGCTGCTCTACCGCCCGCTCGACGCCGCCACTGCGGCCCGGATGGTCGAGGCTGACAAGCGCAACGCGTCCTTCCGGGCGACCACGTCGTCCCGCCCGTCGGCCCGGTCGATGACCGAGGCCAGGGCAGCCGACCGGACCGCGATGGAAGAGGCCCGCGGCGCCGGCCTGGTCAACTTCGGCCTGGTCGTCACCGGCACGGTGATGACGGCTGAGCAGATCCCCGACATGGTCGCCGCGATCGACAACCTCGGCGCGACCGCCCGCGTACTGCTGCGCCCGGCGTACGGGTCGCAGGACTCCGCCTTCGTGGCGGCGCTGCCGCTCGGCGTCGTGCTGCAGAGCCACCTGTCGGTTCCGGCCGGCCTCCGGGAATCGCTATGACCCAGCGGGAGTCAGTGTGAGCAAGAAGGAGAAGAAGCCGGTCGACCCGAGCCGGGGTGGCCGCCGGCCGATGCCTCGCGGCTGGCCCGGCCCGGCCCGCGGCTACTCGACCTACCTGCAAGCACCGCAGGAGTGGCGCGGTACGACGGTCCAGGTCTGCGGCATGTGGCCGTTCTCGGCCGGGACCGGCAGCCCGATGGTCGGGGTGCCGATCGGCCGCAACATCCTGTCCGGCGCCACCATGTGCTGCGACCCGATCAGCTGGTTCATGCGCGCCAAGCTGATCTCCAACCCGTCGATGTTCGTGCTCGGCAAGCCCGGTCTGGGCAAGTCGACGATCACCCGGCGGATGGCGCTCGGCCTGGCCGGGTACGGGGTCATGCCGTTGGTCCTGGGCGACCTGAAGCCCGACTACAAGGACCTCGTCGTGGCCCTCGGCGGCCAGGTGATCGAGCTCGGTCGTGGCCGTGGGCACCTGAACGTGCTCGACCCGGGCGAGTCCCGGCAGGCCGCGCTGCGGCTCACCGGCAGCGCGCGGCAGGCGATCCAGGCCGACGCGCACGGCCGGCGGTCGACGATGGTGTCGGCGCTGATCTCGATCATGCGGTCCGCGCCGCCGACCGACCGCGAGGAGACCATCCTCGACGAGGCGCTCAAGGTGCTCGACGAGCGCCACGAGGGCACCCCCGTACTCCGTGACCTGCTGCAGGTCGTCCAGGAGGCGCCCGACCGGGTCCGCGACGTCGCGCTCGACCGAGGCAGCATGGACCGCTACCGGCAGATCACCGAAGGCCTCGAGGCGTCGCTGATCGGTCTGGTCGGCGGCGGCCGGCTCGGCGAGATCTTCTCCGAACAGACCGACCAGCCGATGAAGATGGACCGTCCGGTGGTCTTCGACGTCTCGAACATCGACGACTCCGAGACCAGCCTGCAGGCCGCCGTACTGCTGGCCTGCTGGTCGTACGGGTTCGGCGCGGTCGCCGTCTCGCAGGCCCTCGCGGACGCCGGTCTCGAGCCCCGGCGGCACTACTTCGTCATCCTCGACGAGCTCTGGCGAGTACTCCGGGCCGGCCGCGGCCTGGTCGACCGGGTCGACGCGCTGACCCGGCTGAACCGGCAGCGCGGTGTCGGGATGGCGATGATCTCGCACACGATGTCCGACCTGCTCGCGCTGGAGCACTCCGAGGATCGGATGAAGGCGAAGGGTTTCGTCGAGCGTTCCGGGATGGTGATCTGCGGCGGTCTGCCGCGCGCCG
Organism: Kribbella ginsengisoli; assembly: GCF_039537185.1. Classification (NCBI taxonomy): domain Bacteria; kingdom Bacillati; phylum Actinomycetota; class Actinomycetes; order Propionibacteriales; family Kribbellaceae; genus Kribbella; species Kribbella ginsengisoli. The sequence continues at coordinate 254,891 of NZ_BAABAA010000006.1, forward strand.
AGATGGAGAACCTGACCGCCGTCGTACCGCTGTCCGGCGAGGAGCAGAACATGCTCATCGGCTGGCAGGACCCGCCCGCGTGGGACCCGGCGACCGGTGAGGAAGCGGCACCACCCGGGCGAGGCAACTTCCTGGTCAAGGTCGGTGGACGGCCGGGCATCCCGGTGCATGTCGGGCTGACCTCGGTCGAGCGCGAGATCAACGACACGAACAAGCTGTGGAAGACCGGCGCCGACGGCCGGCCACTGAAGGTCGAGCTCCTCGACGACGGCACCGAAGAGGTCGTCGAGGAGTACACCTTCGACGACCCGGCGATGACGGCACTGCCGCCCCCGGACCCGACCACCCGCGTAGTCGCGCGCACGGGAGTTGATGAGTAATGGCTGAAGGCAAGAGAAGTACCGGCCCCGGTGGGCTGTCCGCGGAGTCGGTCCTGGTCTTCATCGGGATCGGGTTGTTCGCGCTCGTCGTCGGTGGGACCTGGGTGGCGACCAAGATCGCCGCCGCGATCAACCACACCCGGCCGGTCAGCGACCCGATGAGCAACATCTCCGACCTGCTCAACGGCCGGGTCCGCTGGTCCGGCGCGGCCACCGGCGTACTGATCATCGAGATCGTCGTGCTCGGCCTGCTGACCGTCGGCGCCTGGTACCTGGTCACCAGGAGGCGCGACTCCGGCTCCCGGGTGGACAAGTCCGCGCAGCTGATGTCGAAGCGCAAGGAGATCTACAAGCTCACCCGCCAGGGCGCGCAGGAGATCGCCAACCGGCTGGGCGCCGGGCACGCGGGGCCGGGCGTGATGATCGGCCGTACCGTCCGGGACAACCTGGAGGTCTTCGGGTCCTGGGAGGACATGCACGTCGACATCTGGGGTCCCCGTACCGGTAAGACGACGTCTCGCGCCGTACCGGCGATCCTGGACGCTCCGGGCGCAGTGGTGGCCACCTCGAACAAGCGCGACATCGTCGACGCCACCCGTGACCCCCGGTCGAAGAAGGGCCCGGTCTGGGTGTTCGACCCGCAGGAGGTCTGCAGCGAGCCGAACAGCTGGTGGTGGAACCCGCTCAGCTACATCACCGACGAGACGAAGGCGCGGGAGCTGGCGGAGCACTTCGTCGCCTCGCAGCGCAAGGAAGGCGCCCAGACGGACGCCTTCTTCGACTCAGCCGGTACGGACCTGCTGGCCGGTCTGCTGCTCGCCGCGGCCGTCGCGAAGCGCCCGATCACGCAGGTCTACAGCTGGCTGGCCGACCAGCGCAACGACGAGCCCGAGCGCATCCTGCGCTCCACCCCAGGTCTGCAGCTCTCCGCGGACGCACTGTCCGGCGTCATCAACGCACCCGACAAGCAGCGCGCCGGTGTCTACGGCACCGCCCAGCAGAGCGCCCAGTTCCTGGTCAACCGCAAGGTCACGCGCTGGGTGACCCCGGCCGGGCCGAACGACAACCGGCCGCAGTTCAACCCGCACAAGTTCGTCCGCGAGGGCGGCACGCTGTACAGCCTGTCCAAGGAAGGCGCCGGTACTGCGGGCCCGCTGGTGACCGCGTTGACGGTGGCCGTCGTCGAGGCCGCCGAGGACTACGCCAAGACGTGTCCGATGGGGCGGCTGCCCAACCCGCTGGTCGGCGTACTGGACGAGGCGGCGAACGTCTGCCGCTGGAAGAACCTGCCGGACCTCTACAGCCACTTCGGCTCCCGCGGCATCGTGCTGATGACGATCCTGCAGTCCTGGGCGCAGGGGATGGAGTGCTGGGGCGAGCGCGGGATGGAGAAGCTCTGGTCCGCGGCGAACATCCGGGTGTACGGCGGTGGCGCGTCCGACGCGAACTTCCTCGAGCGGCTGAGCAAGCTGATCGGCGACTACGACATCCTGTCCAGCTCGGTCTCGTACAACAAGGGTGAGCGCGGGACGAGCAAGCAGACCCAGCGGCACCACATCATGGAGGTCTCCGACCTTGCCTCGATGCCGCCCGGCCGCGCTGTCATCTTCCCGTCCGGTATCCCGGCGACGATGATCAAGACCGTACCGTGGATGGCACGCCCCGACGCGGGCGCCGTGAAGGCCTCACTGGCCCACCACGACCCGAGTGCTGCTGCGGGGATGGCAGTGCAGGGTGGGGCGAACGCATGGGTGGCAGCCGGCACGGGTGGGGCGCCTCAGGCCCCGGCCGCGCCGTCGGGCCCGCCGGTGCCGATCTGGGAGCAGACGGAGGAGCAGCGCCGTGGATGGTGAGCAGGAACTCTTCTACCCGCACGTCGCGGCCTTCGTCGAGGACCGCCTGGTCTACCTGTACTGCCGGCGCATCGGCCAGCAGTACATGTGGTGCCCGGAGTGGTTCCGGCATGCCGAGGCTCTGAGCCGGCTGGACTCGATCTGGCGGGCCTGGGAGCACCTGCGGCTCGACCCGGCGACCGGTATGTCGGTCTGGTGGCGCGACCACGCAGACCCGCACATGCAGGCGCTGCTCGACCCGGACGGCCCGTTCGCGGCCTGCCGCGGGGTGCACAGCGACTACCCGATCCCACCGCTTCCCGTGGAGGAGCCGCCCGCCGGCCTCTTCTTCGACCAGCGCCAACCGAATCTGCGCGGCATCTGACCGGTCTCGGAGAGCGGTAGAACATTTCGAGAGCAGTGCTCTTGCTTTTGCTGTCGGCAGCACCCACACTGGCAGCAAGAGAGAGCGCTGCTCTCGTTATGTGAGGGGTTGGGGACGATGTACGAGATCTGGCGCTGGAGCAACCTGGGCCTGGCCTTCGTGGTGGAGCTGGCCGGCCTTGCGGTGTTCGCCTGGTGGGGCTGGAACGCGAGCAGCAGTACTGCGCTCCGCCTCGTGCTCGCCATCGGGCTGCCGGTGGCCGCCGCCGTCATCTGGGGTCTGTTCGCCGCCCCTACTGCGAGCTACGGCAACCCGGTCATCACGACCGTCGTGAAGGTTGCCTTCTTCGGGCTGGCAGGCCTCGCGCTGTGGACGCGCGACCACCACATCCTGGCGACCGTCTTCGTCCTGGTGGTCGCCGCCAACCTCGTGATCATCCGCGCCGGCCACCTGACCGCGGCGGCCACACCCAGCTAGGTCAGTCGCCGAGGCCGAAGTGGCGGAGGGCCTTCGGGTCCTGCTCCTTGTCCTTCATCCGGCGCCGGACCGGCTTGACGTTCTTGCGGGCCACCGGCGGCTCCACCGGAGCATTGCGGACAGCCTCCGCAGCAGGAGCCTGCTCGGACCGGCTCCGCTCGGCACGGCCCTCGGCATAGTTCCAGTCGGCCCGGCGATCGTCATCGACGGCCGCGCGGTAGCGAGAGTCCGACCTGGCCTGGGCCCGGTCGGCAGCCCGCAGGTCGGTGGCGTCGTCCCGAGTAGCAGCATCTGCACGCAGGCGCGCGGCGTGGGCTGAGTCGGACCGGCCCAGCAGCCGCTCGTCGGCAGCCTGCGCGCGGAGGCGACGGTGATTCCCCTCGGCGACATCGGCGCGGCGCATCGCGTCGGTGACCTCGGCGTCGTGCTCGGCGGCAACGTCGCGCCGCAGCCGGGCCTCGCGCAGTTCACGCTCCTCGCGGGCATCGAGCTCCGCGTCCTCGTGGACCTGCTCCAGGTCGTCGTCGTCCGTGTCGGCCATGCCGCTCCTTCCGTCCGCAGCCCACGATGCCGCAAAACCAGGTCAGCCGCCTAGCGTGTCGCCCCGGTCACCAGCCAGCTGTCCCGGCGCTCGCGGGTCAGCAGGGTCAGCAGCCTGAGCAGCATGAAGCCGCCGAAGGCCCACCACAGAGCCACCACGCCCCCGTCGAACCACAGCACGCTGAGCGCCAGCGGCACGAACAGTACGAGCGCGATCACCCCGGCGATCGCCAGATAAGGCCCGTCGCCGGCGCCGATCAGTACGCCGTCCAGCACGAAGACGACCCCGTTGACCGGCTGCCACAGCGCCGCCACCAGCAGGATCGCGGCCAGCGTGTGCCGTACTTCGGGATCGGACGTGAACCACGGGACGTACAGGTCCCGCAGCGCCCACAACGCGAGTCCGCCGACGAAGCCCGAGACCAGCCCCCACCACATCATCCGCCGCGTGATCGCCCGCGTCCCGGCGACGTCGCCCGCTCCGAGAGCCCGGCCGGTCAACGCCTGCGCGGCGATCGCGATGGCGTCGAGTGCCAGCGCCAGGAAGGACCAGAGGGTGAAGGCGACCTGGTGGGCGGCGACTGACGTAGTACCGAGGGAAGTGGCGACGAACGTTGTCAGGACGATTGCCACGCGCAACGTCAGAGTGCGAACCACCAAAGGGATTCCGGCCTGCGCCGAGGCGAGGATGCCAGGGCGGTCGGGACGTAGCTTGGCGCCGTCGCGGCGGGCTCCACGGACTACCACCCAGACCAGTGCGACTCCTGCTGCGGTCTGGGCGATCGCTGTGCCCAGTGCTGAGCCGGCGATGTTCAGGTCGAGTCCGTAGACCAGGAAGAGGTTCAGGCCGATGTTGGCGAGGTTGGCGGAGATCGCCACGATCATGGGTGTCTTAGTGTCCTGCAGACCCCGCAGTACGCCGGTAGCCGCCAGCAGCAGCAACATGGACGGGATGCCGAGGCAGCTGATCCGCAGATAGGTCACTGCGTAGTCCGCGACGTCCGGCGACGGGTCGAAGCCGCTGATGGCCAGTGGGGCGAGTAGTACGCCGACGATGGCAAGTACTACGCCCAGCAGCAGGGCCAGCCAGAGTCCGTCGATGCCCTGCGTCAGCGCGCCTCGGTGGTCACCCGCCCCGATCCGCCGGGCGACCGCAGACGTGGTGCCATAGGCGAGGAAGACGCAGATGCCGACGAGCGTCTGCAGAATGGTGCCCGCGACGCCGAGGGCCGCGAGCTGCGGCGTACCGAGATGGCCGACGATCGCCGAGTCGGCGAGCAGCATCAGCGGCTCCGACACCAGCGCGAAGAAGGCCGGTACCGCCAGCCGGAGAATCTCCCGATCCTGCGACCAGCTGGTAAGGGGCATGGGGCTCATTGTGCCTGGCCGCGCCGGTGCGCCGCGCACTGGACCTGTGGGTATCGAATCTTTTTCTTCTCCACAGTTGTGGGCGGACAAAACCGCAGGTCAGGCCCGGGCTGTGGATCTTTGTCCCCAGATATCCACAGGGATATGCCCAACCTGTGCACAGCTCATCGTGGGGTTATGCACGGCTTGTCCACACCCCCTGTGGACGGCTGGCTACCAGGGGTCGGCGTGAGGGGCGTACGGTCGCGTGACTGCCCGCGAAAGTGTCGGCGATGTTCGCTAGGGTTCGATCAGGTGTTCGAAACAGGGCAGAACGAGGAGGCTGGACGAGTGAGCGTTGCGGAGTTCCGCGGGGGGCCGGGCGGCGGGAACGAAGAACGCAACCCTGAGATGGGCTTCGACCGCACCCCACCTCAGGATCTGGCCGCCGAGCAGTGCGTGCTCGGCGCGATGATGCTCAGCAAGGACGCGATCGCCGACGTGATCGAGACCCTGCGCGGCACGGACTTCTACCGGCCGGCGCACGAGATCGTCTTCGACGCGGTCACCGACCTGTATGCCCGGGGTGAGCCCGCCGACGCGATCACCGTCGCCGCCGAGCTGGCCAAGCGCGGCGAGATGGGCCGGATCGGCGGCGCGCCGTACGTGCACACCCTGGTCGCGTCGGTCCCGCTGGCCGCCAACGCCGGCTACTACGCGCACATCGTCCGGGAGAAGGCGATCCTGCGCCGCCTGGTCGAGGCCGGCACCAAGATCGTCCAGATCGGCTACGCCGGCGAAGGCGAGGTCGACGACGTCGTCGACCAGGCCCAGGCGGAGATCTACTCCGTCACCGAGAAGCGCACCACCGAGGACTACGCCCCCCTCAAAGACATCATGGAAGGCGCCCTCGACGAGATCGAGGCGATCGACTCCCGCGGCGACGCCATGGTCGGCGTCCCCACCGGCTTCACCGACCTCGACGAACTGACCAACGGCCTCCACCCCGGCCAGATGATCATCGTCGCGGCCAGGCCGGCGATGGGCAAATCGACGCTGGGGCTGGATTTTGCGCGGTCCGCGTCGATCAAGCACGGGTTGACGTCGTGTGTGTTCTCGCTCGAGATGAGCCGAAACGAGATCACCATGCGGTTGCTGTCGGCCGAGGCGAAGGTGCCGCTGCACCACATGCGCAACGGCAAGATGACCGACGAGGACTGGGCCCGGCTGGCCCGCAAGATGGGCGAGGTCTCCGAGGCCCCGCTGTTCATCGACGACTCGCCCAACCTGACGATGATGGAGATCCGCGCCAAGGCCCGCCGCCTCAAGCAGCGGCACGACCTGAAGCTGATCGTCATCGACTACCTCCAGCTGATGACGTCCGGCAAGAAGGTCGAGTCCCGCCAGCTCGAGGTCTCCGAGTTCTCCCGCTCGATCAAGCTGCTCGCCAAGGAACTAGAGCTCCCGGTGATCGCCATCTGCCAGCTCAACCGAGGCTCCGAGCAACGCTCCGACAAACGCCCGATGGCCTCCGACCTCCGCGAGTCCGGCTCCCTCGAACAGGACGCTGACGTCGTCATCCTGCTCCACCGAGAAGACGCCTACGAACGCGAATCCACCCGCCCCGGCGAAGCCGACTTCATCGTCGCCAAACACCGCAACGGCCCCACCGCCGACATAGTCGTAGCCTTCCAGGGCCACTACTCCCGCTTCGTAGACATGGCCCACGACGGCTAGTCGGTCAGGGGGTGGCGTGTTGTTCCACAGTCCGCAAGTGATCCTGTTCAGCCAGGATCTCCCACGCGCCGCCGCGTTCTATGCGCGTCTGGGATTCACCGAGACCTTCAGGGTGCCCACCGAGGGTGAGCCGATCCATCTCGATCTGGCCTTGGACGGTTACAAGCTCGGCATCGCTTCTGTCGCATCCACGCGCGACGATCACGGCCTTGATCCAGTGCCTGAAGGCCAGCGAGCCGCTGTCATCCTCTGGACTGACGACACGACTGCGGCGTTCGCCGAACTGACCGCGAGCGGTGCGCCCGCTCTGGCATCCCCACACAAGTGGCTCGATCGGTTGCTGATCGCCTGGACGGCCGACCCCGACGGCAACCCCATCCAGATCGTCCAGCACCTCTGACAGGCCGACCGCTAGTTGCCGGCCCGTTTGGTCCAGCGTTTGGCGGAGATGGATTCCTGGGCCAGTAGGCGGAGGCTGGAGATGAGGGTTTCGCCGAGGATGGTGCCGACGATGACGCTTTCGGCGATTTCGTCGGAGGAGGCGCGGGTGGTGACGGCGGCAACCTCGATCTCGGTGAAGGACTCGACGGCGGCGGCGTAGGAGTCGAGGAAATCGACGAGGTGGTCCTGGTGAAGGGTGCGCAGGGCGGCGATCGTTTCGATCAGGGTGTTGAGGGCTGGGGCGTCGGGCTCTACCGACCAGCCGCGCGACGCCAAAAGTTCCTGTACCTGAGTAGTCGCGGCGTCGTGGGCCTCTGAGGTGGAGGGGAGTTGGCGTTGGGGGGTGATGGCTCGATGGGCTCGGCCGATTTTGTCGTGGAGGGGCATGGTGGGCGAGTCGAGGCCTTCGAGGACGTCCTTGACACCGGCGACCGGGACCTGGGCCAGGTCGACCAGGGCGCGGATCAGGCGTAGGCGGTGGAGGTGCGTCTCGTCGTACGAGGCCTGGTTCGGGCTGGTGAGCTCGCCCGGGGGGAGCAGGTTCTCGCGAAGGTAGTACTTGATCGTGGGCACCGGCACCCCGGAGATTCGGCTCAGCTCTGCGATCCGCATAAATCCCTTGCCTTTCCCTCGACCGTGATAGATAGTAACAGTATCCATAAACGGATACCGTCACTATCCATGCAAGGAGAAGGCCCATGCAGTTGAGCGACGCGTCCCGGATCATCGCCGGAGCGATCCTGCTCACCATCGTCACGATCCAGATCGGCGGCTGGTTCATGACCAAGATCGTCCGTGGCGACGTCCCGATGACGGACTTCCAGAAGTCGTTCGCCCGGGCCGGCCACGGTCACGCCGGTGTCCTGGTCATCCTGAGCCTGGTCGGACTCCTGTACGTCGATCAGACCGGCCTGACCGGCTTCCCGCTCTGGCTCGGCCGGCTCGGCATCCCGGTCGCGGCGATCCTGATGTCGGGTGGCTTCTTCGCCTCGTCGGCAGGCAAGGGCCTGACCAAGCCGAACCAGTTCATCTGGGTGCTCTGGGTGGGCGCCCTCTCGCTCGCGGCCGGTGTCGTGACGCTGGGCCTGGGCCTGATCACGGCCTGACCAAGCGCGACCCGACCGTCCGCAACAACGCGGCGGTCTCCGGCGACGCCTCCAACGTGTAGTCGGCGCCGGAGGCAACGATCGCCGCGACGTACTGGACCAGGATCCCGGGGGAGTCCGCGCTCAATCGGTACTCGCAACTGTCCGGCCCGAGCGGCGAGATCGTCCCCGGCGACCCGTGGAAGAAACTCCGGCGGACCTCGTCGGCCGGCAACTGCACGACCATCCGGACACTGTGCCGGTACGAGGCGCCCGCGAACGATTCGGCGAGATACGTCGCCGCGTCAGCCGCCGGCAGTTCGCGCGGAGTGAAGTGATGCCGGGTCGGCGCCAGCTCGCCGATCCGGTCCACCCGGAACGTCCGCCAGTCGTCGCGCTCCGGATCGAAGGCGAGCAGATACCACTGGCCGACCACCGACACCAGTTGCGTCGGCTCCACCCGTCGCCGGCTGTCGTCCCCGCGCCGATTTTTGTAGCTGAAGGCAACGATCTCCAGATCACGGCAACAAGCAGCCAGTACTGCGAGCAGCCCGGGATCCACCCGTGGAGCACCTTCCCGCCCGACCACCTCCGCGGCACCGACGGCAGCCACCGACGGCCTCAGTCGAGCCGGCAGGACTCGCTCGAGCTTGGCGAGTGCGCTCATCGAGCTGTCCGCGATCCCGCTGACGCCGGACGCCGCAGCCCCGGCCAATCCGATCGCCACCGCGACGGCTTCGTCGTCGTCGAGCACCAGCGGCGGCACGTTCTTGCCCGATGCGAGCCGGTAGCCACCCGCAGTACCGGTCGTGCCAGTCACCGGGTAGTCGAGGGATCGGAGGCGCTCGACGTCCCGGCGTACGGTCCGGTCGGTGACGCCCAGGCGCTCGGCGAGCTCGCTTCCGGACCACTCGCGGCGGCTCTGCAGTAGCGCGAGCAGCCGCAGAAGTCGCCCGGGCAGGTCCTTCCGCGTGCTCATGGATCTCAGATTGGCACACCTTGCGGACAATGTGAGTCCGGAAGGGCTTCTAGCGTCGGTGGCATGAATCAGCTCACCGGAAAGCATTGGACCGTCGGCACTCCCGGGTACGACGAGGAGCGGCTCGGCTTCCAGCGGCGCGAACCCCATCGGCCCGCCCACATCGTCGGCGCCACCACTCCCGAGGACGTGCAGCGCGCGGTCCGGTACGCCGGCGAGCACGGCCTCAAGATTGCCGTCAAAGCCAGCGGCCACGGACACGGCGCTCCGCTCGACGGCGGCCTCCTGATCACGACCACTCGTCTCAACCAGGTGACCGTCGATGCGCGGAACCGGACTGCCTGGGTCCAAGCCGGCGCGACCTGGCAGCAGGTGATCGACGCGACCGCGCCGCACGGTCTCGCGCCGTTGTCGGGCAGCTTCCCCGGCGTCACCGCCGTCCCGTACACCCTCGGCGGCGGCCTCGGCCTGATGGCGCGACGCTACGGCTTCGCCGCCGACCACGTACGCCGGATCGAGGTCGTCACCCCCGACGGCGAGCTACGCCAGGCCGAAGACGACCCCGACCTCTTCTGGGCCCTCCGCGGCGGAGGCGGCAACTTCGGCATCGTCACCGCGATGGAGATCGACCTCTTCCCCGTCCCCACCCTCCACGGCGGCAGCCTGTACTACGACCTCGCGACAACCCCCGACGTCCTCAAAACCTGGCACGACTGGACCCGAGCCGTCCCTGACACAGTCACCTCAGCCGCAGCCGTCCTCCCACTCCCCAACCTCAAGCAGATCCCCACCGAACTCCGAGGCAAGTACGTCACCCAAATCCAACTCAGCATCATCCCGGATGGTCTCGACGCCCCACGGTTGGTCAGCATCCTTCGCGATGCTCTGGGCGAGCCGCTTGTCGATACCGTGGGCGAGTTGCCGTTCAGTGAGTCCGGGAGGATCTTCGACGAGCCCGGGCGGCCCGATGCGTTCAGCTCTCGCAATGCGTTGCTGAGCGATCTCGACCCTGAAACCCTCGACACCATCCCTAAGCTGGCCGGGCCGAGTGCGCCGGTGATGTGTGTGGTTGGGATCCGGCACCTTGGTGGTGCGCTGTCGCAGAAGCCGGCCGTTGAGAACGCTGTCGGGCACCGCGACGCGCAGTACTCGATGACTGTCCTGTCACCAGGAGAGGACGACCTGCGAGCCCTGCACGATGCGATCCTCGCGCCCTGGTCGAAAGACATCATCGGCCGATCCCTCAACTTCAGCATGGGCCCTCTCACCGACGACGAACTCCGGTACGCCTTCGAGCCCGCCGACCACGACCGCCTCAAGTGGCTCCGTGGCATCTACGATCCACACGGTCTGCTGCAAGCCAACCACTCGATCACCTGAGTAGTTCCCCGATCAACGCGCTCTTGCCGTCGACGTAAGCGGAACGGTCCGTCAGCAACAACGGCGCCAGCTCCCGCTTACGTGCGGCGTACCGGGCAAGCGCCTCCGGATCCACCCGCAGCCGATCCCGTAGCATCACATGATCGCGGTGGGCCTTGTTGCCGTCCACAACGACATACAGATGGTGGTACTGCGCCACCTCGGCCGGCAACCCGAACGCCTCCCGGCCGGCGACGCCGAGATCGCCCTGATGCTCATAGCCGCCGGACACCAACGCGGCCACGGCCGCCGGAACCTCATCGGGACTCGGCACGACCACATCGATATCGATGATGGGCTTGGCGGCAAGACCGGGTACTGCGGTACTTCCCACGTGCTCGATCTCGTACGACAGCCCGTCGAGCAGCCCCTCGAGCACGACCCGGATCTGGTCGAACCAGTCCGGCCAGCGTTCGTCGTACGGGACGACCTCGGCAGGCGCTCTCACAGAGCAGCCGTCACATCGATCTCCACCAGTTGGCCGGGGAAGCCGAGTTGGGCGACGCCGAGGAGCGTGCTCGCGCTGGTGAAGGCCGGCGCGAGCGGCGACTCGTTGAGCTGGGTCCAGACCGCGCTGAGCTGCGCGCGATCCGGGCTGGCCACGTAGATGACCGTCCGCACGACATCCTCCGGCCGTGCGCCGGCTGCCTCGAGCGCGAGCAGGATGTTCTGGATCACCTGCTCGGTCTGCCCGCTCAGCCCACCCTTGGCCAGCTCACCCGACGGCTGGAGCGGGCACTGCCCGGCGAACATGATCAGCTCGTCGGCGCGGATCTTCGTCACGTGGTGGTAGCCGGGAGTCGCGTGCAGGGCCGGGGGATTGCTGCGCTCGATCGTCACCCTCAGAGCAAACGCGCCGCGGCAGCCACCGTCAAACGGATATCTCGTTGTTCCACATCCGGAACATCACGCACTTGCCCCGCCGGTCGAGCGTCACCGTCCACAAGTTCGAGAACGTCCCGAGCTCGCGATACACGCCGGTACCACCGATCGCAGCCGTATCCCCGGTGATCTTCAGCAGAGACCACTCGAACTCCCACCCACCCGCCTGCCAGTCCTGCCGGCTGAGCCACCCCTCGACGATCGCCTCCCGCCCGATCCAGTCGGTCGCATAAGGCCACTCGTGGTACTCCGCCCCCGGACTGAACAGCGCCCCGATCTCCGCCGCATCCCCACTCCGCCAAGCCTTCACATAGCTCTCGACCCACCGCGCCACTCGCTTCTCCATACCTGCCACCCTGCGCCGCCAACCGCCTCCGCGGCAGATCGGCTCTTCCTAGGTGCACCACACCCACGCTCAGGTGGGCTGCCGGTCGGTCGCGACCAGATGCTTTGTCAGGAAGGCGATTTCGGCCTCGACCACGACGTCGTGCTGCTCGAGGAAGGGTGCGTAGTGGCCGCCAGGCACGCGAAGGAGTTCTGCGCCAGGGGTCTGCGCAGCAGCGTCGATGGAAGGTTGGGCGAGTGCCGTCTGGTCCTGGTCGGCGACGACGACCAGGAGCGGGATCTTCACTCGCGAGGCAGCGCGACCGGGCCGGTAGGCGGTGATTCGCAGGGCTGAGCGGGCGGCGACTGCCTGGATCCAGTCGCTGTATTTATTGCCCGGGTTAAGAGCTTCGTCCGTCTGCAGCGAGTCCGGCGTCGTCAACAGCGCAACCGTGCCAGGCGGCCCGACCAGCGGAACTAGCAGCGGCGGCCGCCCGATCAGACTGCCGAGCGCGTCGGCCGAAGCGCGTCCAGCGAATCGCAGCATCGCCAGCGGCTTCTGGTGCCGCGCCGCATTGCGGGAGGCAGCAGGCCCATCCGCGTTGGGCGTCTGCGCGATCGCTGCGGCCAACTGCGGATTCCGCGCGGCGATCGGGAAGATGTAGCCACCCGACAACGAGAACGCCCAGACCGCGACCCTCTCGACCCCAGGCACCGACCCGGCGTACGAGATCGCCGCCTGCCAGTCGACCAGCTGCTCACCGACCCGCGCCACCTGTCGCGGTGAGCCGCCGCTCTCCCCGAACCGCCGATAGTCGAAGGCCAGTACGCCGAACCCGGCCCGCTGGAACCGCGGGGCGAACAGGTCCGTACCCGGCTCCTTCGTCACCCCGAACCCACCGGCCATCACCACGCACCCACCGTTGCTACCCGGGTAGTACCAGGCCGCGCACTCCGCATCCCCGCTGACGAACCGCACCGACTCGCGTTCCATGACGCACCCCACCTCTGGCGAAGACTCTCCGACGCCAAAAGTGAACCACGTGGTTCGCAAACTGTCGAGTCGTAAGCTGACGCGCTAGGTCCTGGCCTCCTCGTGGTCGAGCGCCCGGCTCAACGCGGCGAAGCCGGATTCGATCCCGGGTCCGTCGCCACTCGTCCGCCACTCGATCAGGAATCCACGCAGCACGGCGAGGATGAACTCGGACACCTGATGCTTGCGCTCGTCCGGCCAGTCGGGCGGGCAGATCGAGATCAGCGCGGGCAGGTAGCGCACCGACGCGGTGCGGGCGAGTTCGGCGTACCGGGCGGAGTCGTACATCGCGAGGCCGATCGCCTGGTCGAGCACCCAGGACTCGTCGCCGACGAGGACCGGCCACATCGCCCGTACCCGGCCGGCCAGCGTCGAGTCCGCCAGATCCGCGGCTGCGAGGCTGCGGTCGATCCGTCGCTCACGCAGTTGCAGCACGGCCTGGGTGAGCAAGTCTTCGGGCCCGTCGAAGTAGTAGAGCAACACCTTGTGCGTCGTACCGGCAGCCCGCGCGGCCCGGCGGAGCGAGAAGTCCACCAACCCGTTGGCCCCGACCTCATCGGTCACGCGCTCGAGCAGTTCGCGCCGCCGCGCCTCACCACGCGCCGACCCCGCAGACCGCCGATAGCCCACCTTCTCCGGAGCATCCTCATCCATCTGCGTGACAGTAGCTGAGCGTCCCGTGCTCGGCGTGGTTCGGCGCTTGTGGCGCCCAGGCACGCACCTCACGGCACTTGACGAGCATCCACGATGCTCCGCATCGAGGACGCTCCTCAAGTACCGCGATGCACGCACCTGGGCGCCACAATCACTCGAACCACGCCGAGCACGGGACGCTAATCTCAACGTTATGAACGACTTAGGCGAGTTCCTCCGCGTACGCCGAGCGCAGCTGACGCCCGAGGAGGTCGGGCTGGCCGCATCAGGTGCTCGGCGGGTCGCCGGCCTGCGACGCGAGGAAGTCGCTGTGCTTGCGGGCGTGAGCGCTGACTACTACACCCGTCTGGAGCAAGGTCGCGAGCGCAACCCGTCGGGCCAGGTTGTCGATGCCATCGCTCGCGCCCTTCGCCTCGGTCAGAACGGTCGCTGGTACGCGTACCAACTAGCAGGCCTGGCCCCGAAGCCCGAGACGCCTTCCGAAGAAGTCGCGCCAGCGCTGCGGCAACTCATGGATGCCTTCGACGAGGCCGTTGCCTACATCATCAATCGCCGCCTGGACGTCCTGGCCTGCAATGCCCTCGCCGCGGCACTGCTGTCACCACTCGAAGACCTGCGCCCGATGATGACCAACCTGTTCCACGACCCGGCGGCCCGCGACCTCTTCGACGACTGGCCCTCGGTCGCCCGCGAGTCTGTCGAGGCGCTCCGCCTGGCGTCCCCGGACAACGAGTCGGTCCAGCAACTCATCGGCGAACTACTTGCCAGCAGCAACGAATTCGCCGAACTGTGGAAGCAACACGGCGTCAACACCCTCGGCAGCACGGTCAAGACCTTCAACCACCCGGTCGCCGGCCGCCTCACCCTGACCTACCAGACCTTCGACATTCAATCGGCTCCCGGCCAATCCCTCCTGGTCGGCACCCCCGCTCAGGAATCGCTCGAGGCCCTGAAGCGCCTCACATAACGCTTCTGCCAAAAGGTCTCCACCGCCTTGGCGTGGTAATTCGCCCGCACGTAGGCCACCGCATCGGCCGGCGGAACCCCATCGAGCACCGCCAAGCAGGCCAGCGCAGTACCGGTCCGCCCGCGCCCGCCCGCGCAAGCAACCTCCACCCGCTCATCACCCGCCCGCGCAAGCACCCCCACCAACGCGTCCCGGGCATCCCGATCATCAGCAGGCAACCGAAAGTCCGGCCACACCACCCACCGAGACTCCCACGGAACCGCCGGCGGCTCCTTCCCCAGCAAATACACCCCGTACGCCGGAAGCACCCCGCCAGGCACCCCGTCGCGCACCCCACGCCCCCGCACCAACCGCCCCGAAGGCAACCTCAACACCCCGCCCGCACCCAACTCCCACGTCTCCACCCCCCGACGCTAACGCCCCCGCCCCTACCTCCCACCCCACCCCACCCGCCCCCCGCGCCCCCGCGCCCGCGCACCCCGCGCCCGCGCTGACCCCGCCCCACCATCTGAGGGGTTAACCCCTGAGATGGTGGGTTGCCCCCTTGGGATCCGGCTAGGCAACCCACCATCTCAGGGGTTAACCCCTCAGATGGTGGGTGGTGGGCGGTGGGGGTCTGAGGGGATAACCCCTCAGATGGTGGGTGGTGGGGTCAGGCGGAGATGCGGAGTTCGGTGGACTTCGAGAAGAGGTGGAGCTTGTCCGGCTGCGGGGCGAGGTGGACGACGGCGCCCTTCTCGTCGTGCAGGCGGGTGCCGACGCGGGCGATGATCTGCTGGTCGTCGGTGTGGACGGCGCTGCCGTAGAGGTAGGCGTCGGAGCCGAGATCCTCGATCACCGAGACCTTCACCGCCAGCCCCTCGTCGGCCAGATGGAACGACTCCGGCCGGATGCCGAGCACGATCGTCTTGTCGTCGCCGGCCTTGGCCAGCAGGTCGCGGGCGATCGGCACCTTGTAGTCGCCGATCATCGCGCCACCGTCGACGATCTCTGCCTCGATCAGGTTCATCGCCGGCGACCCGATGAAGCCCGCGACGAACAGGTTCTTCGGGGCGTCGTACAGGTTCAGCGGGGTGTCGACCTGCTGGAGCAGACCGTCCTTCAGGACGGCTACCCGATCGCCCATCGTCATCGCCTCGATCTGGTCATGGGTGACGTAGACGGTCGTGACGCCCAGCCGGTGCTGCAGCTCGGCGATCTGGGTGCGGGTCTGGACCCGCAGCTTCGCATCGAGGTTCGACAACGGCTCGTCCATCAGGAAGACCTGGGGATCACGCACGATCGCGCGGCCCATCGCCACCCGTTGACGCTGCCCACCGGACAGGGCCTTCGGCTTGCGCTCCAGGTACTCCTCGAGGCCGAGCAGCTTCGCCGCCTCAAGAACTCGCTTGGCCCGCTCTTCCTTGTGGATGCCCTGCATCTTCAGCGCGAAGCCCATGTTGTCCGCGACCGACATGTGCGGGTAGAGCGCGTAGTTCTGGAACACCATCGCGATGTCCCGCTCTTTCGGCGGGCTGTTGGTGACGTCGCGGTCACCGATGTAGATCGATCCTTCGTTGACCTCTTCGAGCCCGGCGAGCATCCGCAGCGCGGTCGACTTACCAGAGCCCGACGGTCCGACCAGGACCACGAACTCGCCGTCCTGGATGTCCAGGTCGAGCTTGTCGACGGCGGCGATCTCGGTGCCGGGATAGACCCGGGTTGCTCCCTTGAACGACACAGTGGCCATGTCGCTGACTTCCTTTCCTCCGCCGGCAGGAACGTGCCGGACGATCCGTAGCAAAGGCCCCCAGGAGTGGGTGTCTACTTCGAGCGTACGTCGGGTTGGTGATGTATCAACAAAGTGGCATGCGTCACGCCCGGACCGACGCCGCCATCAGATCCAGCAGCGCGGTCACGGCTCGGCTCGGCCGTTTGCCGCTCAAGGTGATCGCCGACAACGTCCACGCCAGCTCCGTCCCCGCCAGTCGCAGCCGGACCACGCCGGGCACGTCCTCCAGATCGATCTCCGGTACGACGGCAACTCCCAGCCCTGCCCGCACGTAGTCCGGCACGGTTGTCAGATCCGGTACCTCCACCTGCACCCGCCGGGGAATGCCGGCCTGATCGAAAGCCCGATCCACCGCCGTCCGATTCCCGAACCCGCGCAGCATGTCGACGAACCGCTCCCCGGCCAGCTCCTCGAGCCGAACCGCATCCGCCCCGGCCAGCCGATGCGAAGCCGGCACCAGTACGACGAACCGCACCGTCGCCAACTCCCGCGGCTCCAGCCCCGTCAGCTCCGCCGCGCTCAACCCAACCAAAGCGACGTCGAGCCGCCCGTGCCGCACATCGTCGGCCAACCCGCTCGACCCCGTCGGCGAGGTCGTCACCTGAACGTCGACCAGCGGATACCGCTGATAGAAGGCGCCCAGCAGCGAGGCCAGATCGACCAGCCCGAGTCTCGTCATCGTCCCGATCCGCACGCTGCCGCGCAGCCCGGTCGACGCCTCCTCGACCACAGCGCGGGCCCGGTCCAGCGCCTCCAGT
Source organism: Kribbella ginsengisoli (assembly GCF_039537185.1). NCBI lineage: Bacteria > Bacillati > Actinomycetota > Actinomycetes > Propionibacteriales > Kribbellaceae > Kribbella > Kribbella ginsengisoli. Next base: position 271,902 of record NZ_BAABAA010000006.1, read on the forward strand.
GCAGCCTTCGCCTCGGGCAGCAGCGCCTCCCCGGTATCCGACAGCGTCACCCGCCGGGTCGACCGATCGAACAGCGTCGTCTTCAGGTCCGTCTCCAGCGCCCGGATCGCCGCCGACACGGTCGACTGGACGGTGAAGAGCCGCTGCGCCGCCCGGGTGAAGCTCAGCTCCTCCGCGACGGCGACGAAGTACTCCAGTTGTCTGCTGTCCACAGCTCCAATTATCGCTATCCTCGATAAGACAGTGCAAGAAGATTCGTTGGACTCGATAGATCAATCGCCGCAACCTAGAAGCATGACAACTCTCTCCGGCCCTCGCTCGCTCGACAAGGCCGGTACCCGCGTGCACATCGCGCACGGCGCCGGCTTCTGGATGATCGCCGTCGCGTTCCTGACCACGATGGCGTTCTCGACGGTCCCGACCCCGCTCTACGCCATCTACCAGCGCCGGGACGGGTTCCCGACCTTCCTGATCACCGTCATCTTCGCCGCCTACGCGGTCGGTGTGATGGTCAGCCTGTACCTGGCCGGCCACGTCAGCGACTGGCTCGGCCGTCGCCGGGTCGCGCTGCTCGCAGTACTGACCGAGGCGCTCGCCGCTGTGATCTTCCTGCTCTGGCAGGACGTGCCCGGGCTGCTGCTGGCTCGCTTCATCAGCGGTGTCGGTGTCGGCGTCCTGACGGCGACCGCGACGGCTCACCTGTCCGAGCTGCGACGGATCTCCCGGCCGGACGAGGACCCGAGTCACTCGGCGCTGATCTCGTCGATGGTGAACCTGGGCGGGCTCGCCTTCGGTCCGCTCGTCGGCGGGCTGCTCGCGGAGTACGGATCGAAGCCGCTGGATCGTCCGTACGAGTTGTTCCTCGTCCTGTTGCTGCTCAGCGCGCTCGGGATCGCGCTGGTGCCCGAGACGGTCGAGCGGCTGGAGGAGCGTCCGGCGTACCGGCCGCAGCGGGTCGCGTTGCCGAGTGCCGCCAAGCCGCAGTTCTTCGCCACGGCGGTCGGAGCCTTCGCGGCGTTCGCGATCTTCGGGCTGTTCACGTCGCTCGCGCCGACGTTCCTGGCCGGCACGTTGCACCACACCTCGCGGTTGCTCGCCGGGGTCGTGACGTTTGTGGTCTTCATCGCGGGAGCGGCCAGCCAGGTGCTGTTCGTACGCTTCAGCCGTCCGCAGCAGCTCCGGCTCGGCCTGGTCCTGATGTCGGTCGGCCTGGTCGGAGTCGCAGTCGGTGGCCTGATCCCCAACCTCTGGCTGTTCGTCATCGGCGGCGTGATCGCCGGCGCCGGCGTCGGCCTCGTCTTCCGCGGCGCCGTCGCGACCGCGGCCTCGCTGGCCGACCCCGGCTCGCGCGGTGAGGTGCTCGCCGCACTCTTCCTGATCGCGTACGCCGGACTCGCGCTCCCGGTCCTCGCCGTCGGCGTCGGCGTCGCCCTGCTCCCGGACCAGCTCGCCCTGCTGCTCTTCTCCGCCATCATCTTCGTCCTGGTCAACGTCGCCGGCCAGCGGATGTTGAAGGCCAACCGAACCTGACGGTCGACGCGGGCATGGCTGGCGGTTTCGTGCGTGCTGCGGGGTGCTCGGCACGGCATCTCGGCGCACTGGAGTGAAGGCCACGATGGAAAAACATCGAGGCCTTCACTCCAGCACGCCGAGCTACCGCACCGAGTACCTCCTCGCGACTGCACGAAACCGCCAGCCATGCCCTACTCTCCGACGCGTGGACATCGACGCGAGTCAGGTACAGGTCGGAGAGCAGAGCGCATACCTAGCCCGGCCGGTCGGAGTGACGGCCGGGCCGGGCATGTTGTTGCTGCCGATGATCACCGGGATCGGCGAGCAGCTCCGGGTGTGGGCGGACGAGCTGGCGGGGCGGGGGACCACCGCGCTGGTCTGGGATCCGTTCAAGGGCCGGAGTACCGACAACTCGACCCGGGACGAGCTTGGGGACTTGCTCGGTGGGCTGGACGACGACACCGCCCTCGCCGAGCAGGTCGCGCTCCTCGACCATCTGCTCGGTGAGCTCGGCTGCACCAAGGTCGGCACGGTCGGCTGGTGCCTCGGCGGCCGGTTCGCTTTGTTGCTCGGGGCAAGGGATCACCGGCTCACGAACGTGGTGGCCTTCCACCCGACGGTTCCGTCCGAGCTCCGGCCGAACCACTCGTACGACGCGATCGCCGACTCCATCAACATCACCGCGCCGGTGCTGATCGCCTACCCGGGCGCCGACGCCGCCGTACCGGTCGCCGATTTCGAAGCGCTGCAGACGGCGTTGCAGAGCCGGGACACCGGGGCGACGATCACCCAGTTCTACCCCGGTGCCGCGCACGGTTACACCGACCGCTCCCGGCAGAGCGATCCGGTGAATGCCGACGCCTACCGGCTCTCCTGGCCGCAGGCGCTCGCGTTCATCGACGCCACCACCGCCTGAGCCGATGGCGCAGGGGTACAGCCGCAATCCCGCGCTGAGCCGCCGGATGAACCGCTTCTTCCGGCGGTCTGCCCCCACTCCGGAGCTGGTCGCCAAGGCGTACGCGAAGCGATTCATCACCGGCCCGGACGGACTCCGCTGGCGACAAGGTGAGCGGTTCGCGGTCTCCGTCGTACCGGCCGCCGACGAGTCCTGGCTGCTCGAACGCACCCGGCTGCTCGTCGACACCCTGGTGCTGCCCGACCACCGGCCGGGGTCCTTCCATCCGTTGATGGTGGCGAGCAGCAACCAGGCGCCGCTGGACGATCCGATGACGCTCGAACCCAAACGCCGGCGCAACTACACCGAGATGCAGCTCGGCATCCACACGCCGGACCTGACCGCACTCGGCCAACGCATCCTCACCGCGGAGCCCTTGCTGCGCGCCGGAATCATCCACCTGATCCCCAACTACGCCGACCGCTCGACGACCTACGCGGATCACCGCAAGGCCGACCGCACCGACCCGAGCCCCCGCGTCCTGGCCACCACCTTCGTCCAGGCCGACCGGCTCTTCGTCGACGCCGGTCCCGTGCCCCCCGAGAGCTGGGCGGTCAAACACCTGCTCACCGCAAAGCTCCCGTACGCCGAAGCCGTCCACCCACTCGACTTCGACCGAGCCCTCCAAGCCGGCTGGCCGGCCTTCGACTCCTACCGTCGGCAGTTGCGGACGTCATACGGGAACCCGCCGACGCTACCGGCCCTGTTCACGGCCGCAGAGTCCGTACTCCGCGCCGAATTCCCCGACCGGGTGAAGACCGTAGAGGCCACCCTGGTGAGCGTCGACCACGGCGCCTTCGTCAACGCCTACCTCCCGTCGCGCACCACCGGCGACCTGTGGGACCGCATCGCCGAGCCGCCCGTCTTCGAGCCCTATCTCCCGTCGACCGACCTCGCCTGGATCCTCAATCGCTGACTGTCTCGACCAGGCCGGAGCGCAAACGTCAGGCCGCGGTGCTCGCCCGACGGTGAGCGGTTGGGCTCGTGCCCCTGACCCGCTTGAACGCGACGCTCAACGCGAACGCATTCGCATACCCGACCTTCCGCGCGATCGACTCGACCGTGTCGGTCGTCTCGCGCAACATGTCAGCGGCCAACGTGATCCGCCACCCGGTCAGGTAGGCCATCGGCGCTTCACCGACCAAACCACTGAACCGCCGGGCCAGGCTGGCCCGAGACACCCCTGTGCGATCGGCCAGCTCGACAACGCTCCACGGGTGCGCCGGATCTTCATGCAGCAACCGCAACGCCAGCCCCACCACCGGATCGCTCTGCGCCTGGTACCAACCCGGCGCATGCGACTCAGGCCGGGCGAACCACGCGCGCAACGTGGTGATCAACGCGAGGTCGAGCCATCGGTCCAGCACCGACTGCTGCCCGGGCTCGTCGCGCTGGATCTCGCCGAGCACCACATCCATCACGTGCCCCGCGACATTCGCGGCCGGTACCACAAGAGTTGGTGGAAGGGCCGAGAGCAGGCGTCGACTGACATCGCCTTCGAGCTCGTACGTGCCGCTGACCACCATCGCCTCACCGTCCGGGCGGCCGCCGTAGGTCCGGACGCCGAGCCGGGCGCTGTAATCGATAGGGGCCCCAGGCAACGGTTCGCAGATGCCGCCCGGGTGGATCCGCAGATTCGGCACGGTGTCCGGCTGGTCGGCGACGACATAGGGCTCAGTGCCGGACAGCACGGCGACGTCGCCTTCCTCCATCCGGACCGGTGGCTGACCGCCGCGGAGGATCCAGGCCGAACCACGGACCAGGGTCGCCAGCGCGAGCGGCGCCTCGTCGACGATGTCCAGTCCCCAGGGCGGATCCAGGATCGTCAGGTTGAACACGCCACCGCGGGCCCGGGTGCCGGTGAGCAGGTCATCGAGGACGTCCATGTCGGCCAGCGTACCTCGGATTGAGACTCTCAGACATCGAATTGCGCCAGACAACCATGGTTTGTCTCACTCAACCGCGATGAACTTGAGCCATGACAACAACGAACCCGTTCCTGATCATCGGCGGCAAAGGCAAGACCGGCCGTCGCGTCGTAGAGCAACTGGACGCCCGTGGCGTCCCCTACCGGCTGGCCTCGCGGTCGAGCGAGCAGCGCTTCGACTGGTACGACGAGAGCACCTGGTCGCCGACTGTGGCCGGCGTCGACACGGCGTACCTGGCACCGCCGGTCGGCCCGACCGGGCTGGCCCAGGCCGGTCGATTCATCCAGCAGGCGGCGGCCGAAGGGCTGCGCCGGGTGGTGCTGCTGTCCGGTCGCGGCGTCGGCAGCCCTGGCCGTGACTTCGCGGTCTACCAGAGCGGCGTCGAGCTGGAGAACTCGGTCCGGGCGAGCGGCGCCGACTGGACCATCGTCCGGCCCGCGTGGTTCGCGCAGAACTTCAGCGAGGACTTCCTGTTCGACTACGTGCTCGGCGGCGAGATCCGGGTGGCGGCCGGTGACGGCGGCGAGGCGTGGATCGACACCAACGACGTCGGTGACGTGATGGCGGCCGCGCTGCTCGACGAGCGGCACACCGGCGAGACGTACTCGCTGTCCGGGCCGCGCACGCTGACGCTGACCGAGGTCGCCGCGGTGTTGTCGACGGTCACCGGCCGGCAGGTGAAGTACGTGGATCTCGAACCAGAGGATTTCGTCGCCGAACTCGTCAGCTACGGGCAGACGGTCGAGGACTCGGAGGCCGTCCGCGATCTGTTCGCGGTGATCCGCAACCACCGTTCGGAGTACGTGTCGGACGGCGTCCAGCAGGTACTCGGCCGGGCTCCCCGCGACTTCGCGGACTGGGCGCGCGAGATCGCGAAGACCGGGGTGTGGTCGGTATGAACCTCACCAAGATCCTCACCCTGAGCGCCCTCGTCGGCAGTGCGTTGATGGCCGGGTTGTTCTTCGCCTTCGGTACCGCGGTGATGAGCTCGCTGGAGCGGATGCCGCCCGGGCAGGGCGCGACCGCGATGAACCTGATCAACGTCAGGATCCAGAACCCGCTCTTCCTGCTGGTCTTCTGCGGCACCGCGCTGGTGTGCGTCGCACTCACGATCGTCGCCTTCGTCAAGAACACCCCGGGCAGGTCCTGGGTGCTGGCCGGCGCCGCCCTCTACCTGGTCGGCGTGATCGTGCTCAGCTTCGCCGTCAACATCCCGCTGAACGACCAGCTCGCCGCCGTCGACCCGCACTCCGCGGCCGGTGCGGCGGAATGGCTGAACTACCTGTCCAAGTGGAACCCCAGCAACAACATCCGGGCCATCACCAGCACGCTCGCCGTCGTCGCGTTCGCCCTGGCCCTGCATGCCGGCATTTCGAAGAACTTTGAAACCCAGCATCCGTCGGCCCCGTCCACTACTACCGTCGGAGCATGACGAGCCTCCTTCCTGTGAACGGCGTCGAGTTGTGTGTCGACACCTTCGGATCCCCCGCGGACCCAGCGATCCTGCTGATCCACGGGGGATCCGCGTCGATGGACCACTGGGAGCCCGAGTTCTGCGAACGCCTCGCGGCCGGCCCGCGCTACGTGATCCGGTACGACCACCGCGACACCGGTCGGTCGACCACCTACGAGCCGGGCGCCCCGAAGTACACGGGAGAGGACCTGGTCGCCGACCCGATCGGCATCCTGGACGCGCTGAAGATCGACAAGGCGCACCTCGTCGGCCTGTCGATGGGCGGCGCCATCGTGCTGCAGCTCGCCGTCGAGCACCCGGACCGCGTCGCCTCCATCACCGTCTCCTCGACCAGCCCCAGCGGCCCGTCGGATCCCGACCTCCCGCCGCCGAGTGAGAAGCTCAGCGCCAGCTTCTCCGACGACACCCCGATCGACTGGTCCGACACCGAAGCAGCCCTCGACCGGCTGATCGCGGACGACCGCCTGTACGCCGGTTCGCTCCCGTACGACGAACCCGCCCGCCGCGCCCTCTACGCACAAGCCTTCGCCCGCAGCATCAACCCCGCCTCGGCCACGAACCACTGGTCAGTGGCCCCCGGCGGCTCGATCCGCCACCGCCTCACCGAAATCGCCGTACCGGCCCTGGTCCTCCACGGCACCGAAGACCCCCTCTTCCCCCCAGCTCACGGCGAAGCCCTGGCCCGAGAGATCCCCAACGCCCGCGTGGTCCTCCTCGAGGGCGCCGGCCACGAAATCCCCAGACCCACCTGGGACACCGCCATCCCGGAAATCCTCACCATCACCTCGACGAACTAGATTCCGCCCATGGAACCGATGGTGTTCGAGCACGACGACGTCTACCTGCACGTCGAGAGCGGGATCCTCGAGCTGTTCCGGCGGAAGCGCATCATCGGTTCGTACCGGACGCCGGTGAAGTGGGCGAAGGTCCGCGTCGAGGACCGCAAGAAAGGGCTGAGCCGCCTGTACTTCGGCAACGTCGAGCAACTCGACGAGCCGCTCTACGCGAGCGCACCCGGCCAACTGCTCGCGATGGCCGAGATCCGGACGGCCGACGAGCCGCTGTACCGGGAGTTCTTCACCGAGTTGGCTCGGCGGGCCGATCGCGGGGTCGGTGCATAAGTTCTGGTTGAGCGGACCGGTAGCGTGACGAGGGTGATCACCATCGAGCGCGTTGTCACCGTGGAGAAGTCCGTCGAGAGCGTTTTCGCCTACCTGTCCGACTTCGAGACGACCACCGAGTGGGACCCCGGGACAGTGTCGACGGTGAAGCTGGAAGGCGACGGCGGGCCCGGGACGAAGTACCGGAACAAGTCGTCCTTCGCCGGCCGCGAAACCGAGCTCGAGTACGTCGTGCGGCAGCTCGAGCCCGGCCACGTCTTCCAGCTCCGTGGCGAGAACAAGACCGTCACCGCCCTCGACACGATGACGTTCCGCGCCACCGAGAGCGGCGGCACCGAGGTCACCTACCGCGCCGAGTTCGAGTTCAAGGGCGTCACCCGGCTGATCGAGCCGCTCTTCAAGACCCAGTTCAAAAAGCTCGGCGACGAGGCCGAAGCCGGCATGCGTACCGCGCTGGAGAAGCTCGAAGGGTAGAGCCTGGGTCACCCCGGTTGGGGTGGCTGCTGGATGGGGTGGGGGAGTTCGGACGGACAGGGTTGGAAGTACCTGATTCCGACTCCCCGGAGGACCCTGATGAAGCGGCTCCTGGCGCTCCCCGCCCTGCTTGTTGCGGCGGCGCTGCCTCTATCGACGATCACCGCGACCGCTGCGCCGGCCGACCCCGTGCCTGCGCTCACCCGTGCGGCGCAACCGATTCGTAGTACTGCTGCTGACAGCGGCCTGCGCGATCTGCGGCCGTTGGTCGCGATGGTCGGCAACGCTCGCGTGGTCGGCGTCGGCGAGGCGACGCACAGTTCGAGTGAGTTCTTCACGCTCAAGCACAAGATCTTGCGCGAGCTGGTGGAGAGGAAGGGGTTCACCACTTTCGCCCTCGAGGCGTCGTGGAGCACCGGGCTCGACCTCGACCGGTACATCGTCAGCGGGGTCGGCGATCCGCGCGAGATCATGCGTCGCGACTTCCAGGGGTCGTACAAGTTCTGGAATGCGCAGGAGTACCTCGACCTGATCGAGTGGATGCGCTCCTACAACCGCACCCATGCGCGCAAGCTGCACTTTGTCGGCGACGACCTCGGCTACGCGAGCCCCGCCTTGCTCGACCACGTCATCGGCTACGTCGGCAAGACCAGCCCCACACGGCTCAACGAGATCAAGCGTCTGTACGCCGGTATCCGCTCCGACGCCGAGTACGAGGCCTGGAGCACGGCGTACCTCACCAAGCCGCTCGCCGAGCGCGTCAAGCTCGCGGCGGCCGCCCAGCGGGCCGTAGTACTGGTCGAGTCGTTGCCAGTCAGCCCCGAGCGGACCTGGGCGGCGCAGCACGCTCGGGCGATCTGGCAGATGACGAAGTTCTTCTCGTTCGACGTCACGGACCCGAAGGAACTGCCGAAGGCGATGTACTTTCGTGACGAGTCGATGGCGGCCAACACCGCTTGGTGGGCACGCACCACGGGCGCGAAGGTGATGCTGTCGGCGCACAACGGGCACATCGCGCTCGAGACGGGATCGCCGGCCGACTACCCGAAGGCCCAGGGCACGTTCCTGCGAGAGCAGCTCGGGCGCGACTACCTCACCATCGGGACGTCCTTCGATCACGGATCCTTCAACTCCCAAGACATCTCGACCGGCGAGCTGAAGACCTTCACGCTGCCGTCGGCGGCGCCGGGCAACAACGAGTACACGCTCGACAAGGTCCCGTACCGCGACTACCTGGTCGACCTGCGCCGCCTACCGGCCGGCACTCGCGCCTGGCTCGACGTACGCCGTCCGACGCGCGACATCGGCACCGGCTACCCGACCCCGGATCTGCCGATCAGGCTCGGCGCGAGCTACGACCTGCTCATCCACCTCAACCAGGTCTCGGCAGCGCATCTCCGCTTCTGAGGCGTGAGAAGAACCCGAGGCGAGGCCGCCTCGGGTTCTTCAGTGCATTCAGTCGGCCGAGCGAAGCATTGAGCGGATGCCGACGGTGAGGCCCAGGGCGACGGTGATGAAGGCGGCCAGCCAGCCCCACAGGACCGTGGTCGAGGTGACGGTGCCGGAGAAGAGGGTGCGCTCGGCATCGACGAGGTACGACAGCGGATTGAACTTCGACGCCACCCGCATCCACTCCGGCCCGGTCTCGAGCGGTAGCAGCATCCCGGACAGGATCATCAGCGGGAACAGGAACGTCTGCTGCACCACCCAGAACATCCACTCCTGCTTGCGTACCGCGATCGCCAGCGCGTAGCTGAACGACCCCAGCCCGACCCCGAACACGGCCAGCAGCGCGAGTCCGACCAGCGCGCCCACCGGGTGCAGGTCGAAACCGAACGGCGTCATCACCGCGATCACGATCACTGCCTGCCCGAACAGCGGCACCATCTCCTTCAGCGCCCGACCGATCAGCAGCGACGACCGGGACAGCGGCGTGACCAGCATCCGCTCGTGCGCGCCGGTGACGAACTCGGTCAACAGGTTCGACCCGGTCGCCGACGTACCGAACAAGGTCGTCATCACCAGGATGGCCGGCACGAACCACTGCCAGACACCGCCGTCGAGCGAGCCACCGAGCGACCCCGCCAGCAGCGGACCGAACAGGGCCAGGAAGACCAGCGGCTGGATCATCCCGAAGATCAGCGAGAACGGGTCACGCAGTACCGGCTTCAGCTCCCGCCGCATGACGAACGAGGTGTCGCGGAAGAGATTCCGGCTGACCGGCTGCGTGATCTGCTGAGTGGGAGTGGGAACGGTGAGGGTGGTCATGCTGCGGCCTTTCCGGTGGAGTCGGCCTCGCGCAGGCTGCGGCCGGTGAGATTGAGGAAGACGTCGTCGAGCGTCGGCCGATGTACCTGGGCTGTGCCGACCGGTACGCCGTACTGCTGCGCCGCCGCGATGAGTTCGGGCAACGCCCTCGGCCCGTCCTGGACGCGCACGGTCAGCCGATCGGCCTCGGCCACGACCTCTCGTGCTCCCGGCAGCTTGTTCGCCAGCTCGGCGACCCTGGAGAGGTTGCTCGGGGCAACGGTCAGGGCGAGCTGATCGCCCGCCAGGTCTGCCTTCAGCGCGTCGGCGGTGTCGTCGGCGATCACCTCGCCGTGGTCGACCACGACGACCCGTTCGGCCATCGAGTCCGCCTCGTCGAGGTAGTGCGTGGTGAGCACGATCGTCATCGCGTGCTCGGCGCGCATCCGCAGGATGTGGTCCCACAGGTTGGCCCGGTTCTGCGGGTCCAGCCCGGTCGACGGCTCGTCCAGGAACAGCAGTCCGGGCGCATGCACGAGTCCCATCGCGACATCCAGCCGGCGACGCTGACCGCCGGACAGTTCGGACACCTTGCGCTTGGCCAGCTCGCCGAGCTCGAGCGACTCCAGCAGTTCGCCGGTACGCCGCTTCGCCGCCCGCTGGTCGAGCCCGTAGATGATGCCCTGGCCGTAGAGCTCGTCGCGGACCCGTTGCGAGTGGCCCGCGCCGTTGCCCTGGCCGACGTACCCGATCTGCCGGCGGACCAGGCTCGGGTCGGTCGTCACGTCGTACCCGGCGACCTTCGCCGTACCGGAGGTCGGGGCGATCAGGGTGGTGAGCATCCGCAGGGTGGTGGTCTTGCCGGCGCCGTTCGGGCCGAGCACGGCGACGAGCTCGCCCGGTTCGACGTCCAGGCTGATGCCGCGGACCGCGTGCACGGTCTCGGTACGGCTCACCACGAAGTCCTTGGTGAGTTCTCGGGTGCTGATCACGATGTCTCCTTGGTCGGGGGCCTCTTGGAGACGACATTTCCAGCAGTAGAGGACAGGTTCTGGCCGTTAACCGTGGCAATCTGAACTCATGTCCGAAACCTCGGCTCGACTCCTCTCGCTGCTGTCCCTGCTCCAGGCGCGCCGCGACTGGCCGGGCGCGCTGCTGGCCGAACGGCTGGAGGTGAGCCCGCGCACGGTCCGCCGCGACGTGGACCGCCTGCGCGACCTGGGCTATCCGGTCCGCGCGAGCAAGGGCCCGGACGGCGGATACCGCCTCGACGCGGGCGCCGACCTGCCCCCGCTGCTGTTCGACGACGACCAGGCGATCGCGGTCGCCGTCGCCCTGCAGACCGCGACGACCACGGTGACCGGGATCGAGGAAGGCGCCCTGCGCGCGCTCGCCACGGTCCGCCAGGTGATGCCCGCGCGGCTGCGTCAACGCGTCGACGCGCTCCAGGTCACCACAGTCGACAAGTACGCCGATTCGCGCCGGATCAAGGTCGACTCCGACCACCTGATCGCCATCGGCACGGCCTTGCGCGCTCGCGAAGTACTCCGCTTCGACTACGCCTCACCAGGCGCCACCGATGAAGAGTTCGTCCCACCCCGCAAGGTCGAACCCCATCACCTCGTCACCTGGGGCGGCCGCTGGTACCTGGTCGCCTGGGACCTCGACCGCAACGACTGGCGCACCTTCCGGGTGGACCGGATGCTCCCCAAAACCCCCACCGGTCCGCGCTTCACCCCGCGCGAACTCCCCGCCCCCGACATCTCCACCTACATCTCGGACCGCTTCCGCTCCCAGAACCAATGGCCCTGCCAAGGCACCGCCATCCTCCAAGCCAAAGCCTCCGACATAGCCCGCTGGGCCGGCCACGAGGCCCTCGTCGAAGAACTGACCCCCACCACCTGCCGCCTGACTCTCAGCGCCTGGTCCTGGACCGGCCTGGCGGCCACCTTCGGCATGTTCGAATCCGACCTCGAATTCGAAAGCCCCAAAGAACTGAAGGACGCCGCCCACCAACTGGCCGCCCGCTACACCTCAGCAGCTTCTTGAGTAGAGGGCCAGAGCAATCATTGACGCAATGATTATATCAATCTATCGTCGAATGTATGCTCTTTCCGACGCCCGCTCTCGCTGCCGATGACGAACGGGTGCTCGCGGATATCGACCGGATGCGGGAGGCGCTGCGACATCAGGTGCTGGCGACTCCGGCCAAGTGGACCGCCGGCCTGCGGAAGTTCCTGACCGCCGACGCCGTCGCCGGATCCAACTCGATCGAGGGCTTCAAGGTGTCGACGGTCGACGTCGAGGATCTGATGGCGGGTGAGCGTGACGTCGAGGTCTCCGACGAGAACCGCGAGGAGACGCTGGCCTACCAGCGGATGATGACCTATCTCCAGACCCTGCACGATGCCGAGGACTTCAGCTACAGCAAGGGATTCCTCAACGCGCTGCACTGGATGCTGCAAGGGCACCGGCACACCGCACGCAAGCCGGCTGGGCAGTGGCGCAAGGGTGCCGTCTACGTCACTGACGTCCGCGATCCCAGCATCGCCGCCTATACAGCGCCTCCGGCCGACGAGGTGCCGACGCTGATGGCAGAGCTGGTCGAGTGGCTGAACGCGGAAGACTCCACGCACCTCCTGGTCCGGGCGGCGATGGCACACCTGCAACTGGTCTCCATCCATCCCTGGGCCGACGGCAACGGCCGGATGTCTCGCTCGCTACAGACGCTGATGATCGCCCGCGAAGGGGTGCTGGCTCCAGAGTTCTCCTCCATCGAGGCGTGGCTCGGACGCCCCGGCAACACCTGGGAGTACTACCGGGAACTCACTCTCCGCGGCGCGGTCTATCTTCCCGATCAGGATGTCGCCGGCTGGATCCGCTTCAACCTCATCGCTTATCACCAGCAGGCGCAGACCGTTCAGAGCCGGCTCGATCGCTCGGGCCGAGCCTGGAGCGCGCTCGACGACTTCGCCAAGAAGGCGGGTCTCGACGAGCGGGTCGTCACAGCCCTCCATGACGTTGCCATGGAGGGCCGGGTCAGGCGCTCTCGCTACGAACACTCCGAGGGGCTCAACCTCCAACAGGCTCAGCGCGATCTCCGCGATCTCGTCACCGCTCAGTACCTCGAACCGGTCGGCCGGACCCGAGCCCGCTATTACATCGCCGGTTCGCGGTTTCCCGAGCCGGTCCTGGAGATCGCCCGAACCCCGATCACTCTCACCGATCCGTACAGCCTGAAGTAGAGGCCAGAAGCTGGCCTCTACCGCTGTGAGACTTGAGGCATGACCAAGAACCCTGGTGGCAAAGGAACCGTTACTCCCTACGTTGCGGTGCGGGGAGTGGTGCAGTGGCTGGAGTTTGTGGAGCGGACGTTCGAGACGGAGAAGTCGTTTGTGGTGCTGAACGACGACGGGACCGTTGGGCATGCGGAGGTGACGGTGGGGGACTCGGTGTTGATGGCGTTCGATTCGAAGCCTGAGTGGCCGGATACGCCGAGCTTGCTGAGTGTGTTCGTGGATGACGTGGACGCGGTGCTGGCGCGGGCGTTGGAGGCGGGGGCGACGGTGGTGACCGAGCTGACGACGTCGCGGATCGTGGGGGACCGGGGGTGCCGGATCAAGGATCCGCAGGGCAACATCTGGTGGTTGCAGACGCACCTGTACGACGTGGACCCGGCGACGCTGCCCGAGCTGTTCGCCGACCCTGCTGAGTTGGCGGCGATGAAGGTGCTGCAGGACTCGTTCGACGCGGAGATGCGCAGCAGGCGCTAGTACAGCTGCAGGTGTGGCTGGCTCAGCTCGACGCGAACCTGTCGATTGCGGCCGTCACCAGCTCCGAGACGCTTGATTTTCCGGCGCCGTGGCCGGCGTCGCCGACGATGTGCAGTTCGGCGTCCGGCCAGGCCTGGGCCAGCTCCCATGCAGTGTCCGGCGGACTGCTGATGTCGAGCCGCCCGGTGACCAGCACCCCCGGAATCCCGGCCAGCTTGCCAGCGTCGCGAAGCAACGCGCCATCTTCGATCCAGCCCGCGTGACCCCAGTAGTGCGACACCAGCCGCGCAAACCTCAACCGGAAGATCGGGTCTTCGTAGCGGGGATCCGGTTTGTAGCCCTGGTACGTCGACACATGCGTGTCCTCCCACTCGCACCATGCCCTCGCTGCCCGGTCCCGTACCGCCGGATCGGGATCGTGCAGCAGCCGGCTGTAGGCGAGCGCGAGATTCCCGTCCCGCTCCTCGGCCGGTACGACGTCCCGGAAGCGCCGCCACTCCTCGGGGAAGATCCGCCCCATGTCCCGGGTGATCCACTCGACCTCGCGCGGAGTCGTGCTCGTGACGCTGAACAGCACGATCTCCGACACCGCCGACGGATGCTGCTCGGCGTACGCGAAGGCCAGCGTCGCACCCCATGACGCCCCCAGCACCAGCCACTTGTCGACGCCGAGGTGCACGCGCAACCGCTCGATATCGGCGACCAGATGCCAGGTCGTGTTGGTGCTCAGGTCAGCGTCCGGCTCGGCGGCATCCGGCGTACTGCGTCCGCAGCCGCGCTGATCGAACAACACCACCCGGTACTTCGCCAGGTCGAAGAATCGACGCCAGAACGCGCCCGCCCCCGACCCCGGACCGCCATGCAGCACCACAGCCGGCTTGCCCTCGGGGTTGCCGCAGACCTCCCAGTAGACGAGCTGCCCGTCGCCCACGTCGAGCATCCCCTGGTCATACGGCTGCGTTGCGGGCGTCTCCATGGATATGAATATAACAGTGCTGTTAGATTACGTTCCATGGAAGGCGCGATCGGTACCCGGTTACGGCATGTGCTGGAGTTGCTGGACGGTGACGTGGCCAAGGTCTACGTGGACGCGGGCCTGCCGGAGTACCGGCCGCGGTTCTCGCCGATCGTCCGGACGCTGGTTGCCGAGGGCCCGTTGTCGATCCGGGCGCTGGCCGAGGCGGTCGGGGTGACGCATTCCGCCGCCAGCCAGACGGTTGCCCAGCTCAACCGGTCCGGCTTCGTCACGCTCGAGCCCGGCGAGGACGCGCGGCAGCGGATCGTGCACCTGACCGACAAGACGCGCTCGTTGTTGCCGACCATCGAAGCCGAGTGGCAGGCGACCACGGCCGCTCTCGCTGACCTGGATGCAGAGCTCACGGCGCCGCTCGGCCAGATCCTCGACGAGGTGGTCGCCGCCGTCGAACGCCGGTCGTTCCGCCTGCGGATCAACTCAAGCGGCGTCGTGGGCGATGGTCCGTCAGGCCGCGTCGTGGAAGACGAGACCGAGGGTGTGCCGGATTCCTGACCGGACGGTGCTCACGCCGTGCCGGACCGGCGAGGCCGACCAGCCGCGAGCCGACTTCACCGGGCGATCGCGGGTGGTGAAGATCAGCCCTTGCCCCTGAGGCAGCATCGTGACGGTCCCGCGCGACTGAGCCCGCGGCCGCTGCTCGACCAGCAGGAACTCGCCGCCTTCGTGGTCGACGCCCGGCTTGTTCAGCCCGATCACGATCTGCAGCGGGAACACGAGATCGCCGTACAGATCCCGATGCAAGGCGTTCCAGTCGCCGGCCTGGTACTTGAGCAGGATCGGCGTCGGCTTCGTCTGCCCCGCGCGGTGGCAGTCGTCGAGCCACTCCTCGAGCGTGTCCGGCCAGGGCGCGGGGCGGTTGAGCTTGGCCGCCCAGTCGCGCGCGACCGGGAGCAGTTGCGGATAGAACTCCTCGCGGAGCTTGGCGACGAGGTCGGGGAGTGGGTGATCGAAGTACCGGTACTGCCCCGAGCCGAAGCGGTAGCGGGCCATGTCGATCGTCGAGCGGAACCGCCGCACCTCGTCGTACAGGCCGGCGATCTCCGCGCACTGCTCCGGCGTGAGCAACTGTCCGATCAGCGCGCATCCGTGCTCGTCGAGCTCTTCTCTCCAGGTCATACCGATGGAACGGCCGGCGGCGCTGAGGTGTGAGTCAGAGGACGCCGGTGTAGGTGAGCGCGAAGGTCCCGCACGGCAGCAGGAACAGCGACGCAAGGATCACCACGCCCTTGAAGGTCATCCCCGGCCCGATGAACCGCCGGTACGCCGCGACGAGCACCGGCACCATCACGATCTCCAGCGCGAGCATGCTCCGCGGAATCACCGCGTCCAGCGCCGCCAGCAGCACGGACAGCCCCGCCGCCGCGATCCAGAACGCAAACCCCAGCCGGTACGTCGCTCGCGCACCGAGCCGCACCGCGACGGTCCGGTACCCGGCCGCCCGATCCGCCTCGAGATCCGCCAGCGTCGTCGGCAGGTACAACCCGATCGCCGCCAGCGTCCCCTGCAACGCCATCACCCAGGGAAACCCATCCAGCTCAGGCCGAACCGCCGCCCACCCCGCCAACGGCCCGAACGTCCCCAACGCCAGCGAGTTGACCGCCACATCAAACCCGGCCCGAGTCTTCAACCGCACCGGCGGCACGCTGTACGCAAACCCCAACACCACCGCCAGCACCACTCCCGCCGCGAAGAGCGGACCAACCACCAAAGCAACCGCGATCGAAGCAACCCCAGCACCAAGCGCCAGTACCTTGGCCTCGGCCAGCGTCACCCGACCATCAAGCAAAGGCGACTTCGACTTCCGCGGGTTGATCAGATCCCCAGGCAGGTCGTACGCATCGTTGATCGCCAACACCGAAAGCCAAAGCAACGGTCCCATCACCACAGCGCCGACCAACAACCGCGGCCAGACCTCAACCGCGGGGACCAGCCGATGCGTGGCGAGCAGAACCCCCACGTAGTACGGCACCACCGAAACAACCCAAAACGCCGGCCGCCCGACCGCGAGCACATCCCGCACCCGCGGTACTCGAACAACTCTTGGTCCCACCAGTGTGGTCACACAAACCACACTGCTCCTGTGGGTGGATCAGCGGGTCCCTCCGGTGGGTGAATCGGCTCACTCTCAGGCGTGGATGTGCGCAAGGACACCGATCTCGAGGGCTATCCAGACCTCGCCGTTGGCGCCGACTGCCAGGCCGTGCGGCTCGGAGTTTTCGCCGAGGGGGATCTCCTCGGTCACCGCACCCTGCGCATCGAGCCGGATCGCGGAACCCGAGCCCCACAGCGTCACCCAGCAGCCGCCGTCGTCGGTTGCGACGACCGCGTGCGGCTTGGACGAACGGTCCGGCAGCGGATACTCGACGATCTTCCCGTCAGCGTCGATCCGCCCGACCTGGCCGGCCAGCAACTCGGTGAACCAGACCCCACCCGCCCCCGCGCTGATCCCCACCGGCCCAGCACCTTCGGTCGGCAACGGATGCAAGACCACCGCGCCATCCGGTGCCATCCGCCCGATCGCGTTCCCCTGGTTGAGCGCGAACCACACCCCGCCCTCATCCGCCGTGATCATCGCCGGAAACCCACCGCTGCTCCCGAGCTCGAACAACGACACCTCCCCATCCACCGTCACCCGCCCGATCCGGTCCACGTTCATCAGCGTGAACCACAACGCCCCGTCCGCCCCCACGCACAACCCGTACGGCCCCGACCCGACCTCAACCGACGAAACCACCCCATCGGCCCCGATCCGCCCGATCCGCTCATCACCGTTCCGGGTGAACCACACCGCCCCATCCGGCCCCGCCACGATCACACTCGGCCGGCTCCCGTCGGCATCGACCGAGAACCGCGACACCACCCCATCCCGCGCGACCCGCGCCACCGCCCCCGCGTGCACCAGCGTCGTCCACACCGCACCGTCGCCACCCACCGCGACGCCGTACGGACCTTCATTGCCCTCAGCAACAACGATCTCAGCGCTTCGCAAGACTCTTCTCCTCCAGTTCGAGCACCTCACCACGCCACCGCGACACGAACCGCCGGTCATGACTCACCACGACCAGCGCCCCGTCGTACGCGTCCAGCGCTGCCTCCAACTCCTCCACCAACACCAGCGACAGATGATTGGTCGGCTCATCGAGTACCAGTACGTCGTACTGCGTGGTCAGCAACTCCGCGAGCGCCAACCGCCGCCGCTGCCCGGTCGACAGCTCCCGCACCCGCGTCTGCAACTGCTCCCGCTTGAACAACCCCAACCGCCCGGACCCGCGATGCCGCATCAACTCTTCCCGCAACGTCGCATCCGGCCGCGCCTCGACGACGTCCTGCGCCAGATACCCGATCCGCCCCCGCCGTTCCACCGACCCGGAGTCGGCCGCCAGCGCACCGGTCAGTACGTCGAGCAGCGTCGACTTCCCAACCCCGTTGGGTCCGGTGATCAGCAACCGATCACCCTTCGAAACCTCAACCGACGCAGGCCGCAGCCGCCCGGCCACCGACACCCCCACCGCATCAAGCAGCACCCCACTCGACCCAGCCGTCCGCAACGCGGCCGTGAACCGCAGCGGCTTCGACGGCACCGGCGGCGGATTCTCCTCCAGTCGCCGCAACCGTTCCTTGGCATTGCGGATCTTGCTCCGCTCGGCCTGGTTCACCCGATCACCCGCGATGCCGTACGCCATCTTGTTGTTGTCCTGCATCGGCCGCCCGTAGGCGACCCGATCCGCCGCGGTCCCGACCGTCGACCGCATCACGGCGACCTCGTCCTCCCAGACCTGCCGCGCCTGCGCGATCCGAGCCCGCTCGGCCGCCTTCTCCGCGAGATATCCGGCGTACCCGTTCCCGTACCGAGTGACCTGATGCGTATCGCCGTCCACCTCGAACAACGTCGACGCGACCCGCTCCAGAAACGCCCGGTCATGCGATACAACGACCGTCGTACCCGAGCGTGACAGCAGGTGATCCTCCAGCCACACCGTCGCGGCCAGGTCGAGATGGTTCGTCGGCTCGTCGAGCAACAACACCTCAGCACCGGCAACCAGTACCGCGGCCAAGTGCAACCGCGCCAGCTCCCCACCCGACAGCGACGACAACACCCGATCGCCCGGCAAGGAGCTCAACCCCAACCCGGCCAGCGCCCGTTGGAACCGCGCCTCGGCGTCGTACCCCTCGCGCACCTGGAACGCGGTCTGCAACTCGCCGTACTCGTCCAGCACCGAAACGTTGCCGTCAGCAAGCAATTCCTCGAGCTCGAGCAACCGCTTCTCGATCGCGCGCAACTCGGCCAGCGCGTGGTCCAGTGCCGCCGCCACGTCGAGATGCAGGGGGAGCGGATTGTCCTGGCCCAGGAAGCCGATGCTGCCGGCGATGGTCACCTTGCCGTCGAGGTCGGGCTGGTCGATCCCGGCCAGGATCCGGAGCAGGGTCGACTTGCCCGAGCCGTTCTCGCCGATCAGCCCGCTCACCTCGCCGGGCGGGAAGGCGCAGCTCACCCGATCGAGCACCGGGCGATGGTCGTACGACTTGGAGATCTCCTGCAACGACAGCTGGGTAGACATACGTGTCCTCCTGACTCGCTGGAACGGACGGACCTCACCCGAGACGGGTGGACCGGTTCGACGGCGAATCAGAACTCCACGACTACCTCCTGCTAATGCGACGAATGTTGCGTTAAGATCATGCCATGCCCGCTCCCCGGAACGCAACCTCAGCCGCCGCCGATGCGGCCGTCACCGGTGCGGAAGGCGGGGATGACGCTCGCGGTGAGCGGGCGAGGCCTGGCGGCCGGACTGCCCGGGTTCGCGCTGACGTGCTTGCGGCAGTCGAGGCGGAGTTGGCCGAGCACGGTTACGACGGGCTCACCGTCGATGCGGTCGCCGCGCGTTCCGGCGTACACCGCACCACCGTGTACCGCCGTTGGCGCACCGTCGACGGCCTGCTGGTCGACCTCCTGGCGATGGGCGCGGACGACTCCTGGATCCCCGCCGACACCGGCACCCTCGAAGGCGACCTCGTCGAACTCAACCGCGAGATCCACGCCTCGCTCACGATCAGACCCTCCCTGACGACGGCCGTCATCGCCGCCTCCTTCCGGGCGCCCGAGGCTGCCAACGCGCTGCACGGCTTCTGGAAAGACCGGTACGAACGCAGCGCCATCGTCATCACCCGCGCCATCGACCGCGGCGAGATCCCCGCCGACACCGACGCCCACCGCGTCCTCCTGACCGCGACCGCACCCCTCTTCCACCAGCTGACCCTCCTGCGCCAGGACCTCTCCGAGGCCGACGCCGACCGTTACGCCCGCGACGCCGCCCGAGCAGCGAAGGCCGGCATCCTCCGCGCCCCCTGAAAGCCGCCTCCTGAAAGGATGAGGAAAAGCCGAAGGAGGCAACCAAGTGTCCGGACGTCTGACGGACGAGGTCGTGCTCGTCACCGGAGCCGCTCGCGGAATCGGCCGGGCAATCGCGATCAAGGCGGCCGAGGAAGGCGCCGCCGTAGCGCTCCTCGACATCCTGCCCGACGAGCTGGAGACCACCGCCGCCGAGCTCGAGCACTCCGGCGCGACCATCGCGGCATCCGTCGGCGACATCACCGACGAGGACTCCGTACGCCGATCCGTCGCCGAACTCACCAAGACCCTCGGCCGTCCGATCACCGTCCTGATCAACAACGCCGGCCGGAACTCCTACGCCGACGCGACCACGATGACCGTCGCCGAATGGGACAGCGTCTTCGCCGTCGACCTCAAAGGCGCCTGGCTGATGGCCCGCGCCGTCCTGCCCGAGATGATCGAGGCCAAGCGCGGCGCGATCGTCAACATCGCCTCGATCCACACCCAGCTGACCACGGCCGGCATGTTCCCGTACGCCGCCGCCAAGTCCGGCCTGGTCGGCATGACCCGCAGCCTCGCCCTCGACATCGCCCCGCACGGCATCCGCGTCAACGCCGTCAGCCCCGGTTTCATCGCCACCGACCTGCTCGAAGAGTTCTTCGACACCATCCCCGACGCCCGCGAAACGGCCCTCGCCGTCCACCCGCTCGGCCGGGTCGGCACCCCCGAGGAGGTCGCCGAGGTGGTCTGCTTCCTCGCCTCGAAAGCCGCCGCCTTCGTCACCGGCGCCAACTGGTCCGTCGACGGCGGTCTGGGCATCCGCTACGCCTGACTGTCACACTTCTCGCCTGGCGCGAGTCGGACAAGTAGAGCCGCGAGAACCGCGGCCGCACCGACCGACAGGAGCCAGAACCATGACCGCAACCGTCCTCGTCACCGGCGGCACAGGAACCCTCGGGCGGCTGACCACCCCGCTGCTGAGGGACGCCGGCTTCAAGGTCCGGGTGCTTAGCCGCAGCAGCCACGAGCCGGCCGACGGGATCGAGTACGCCGTCGGCAACCTCACCACCGGCGAAGGCATCGACGCCGCAGTCGCCGGGGTCGACACGATCGTCCACCTGGCCGGCGACGCCAAGGGCGACGACGAGAAGGCCCGCACGCTGGTCAAGGCGGTCAAGGCAGCTGGTGGTAAGCCCCACATCGTCTACATCTCGGTCGTCGGCGCCGACCAGGAGTCCTTCGCGTACTTCGCGTTCAAGCGCGGCGCCGAGCAGGTGATCGCGGAGTCCGGCCTGCCGTGGACGACAGTCCGCGCCACCCAGTTCAACGACCTGGTGCTGACCCTGGCCAAGACGCTCACCAAGCTTCCCGTAGTACCGGTCCCCACCGGCTTCCGCGTCCAGCCGATCGACGCCCGCGACGTAGCCGCCCGCCTGGTCGAACTAGCCCAAGGCGAACCCGCCGGCCTGGTCCCCGACATCGCCGGTCCCACCATCTACACCCTCAAAGAGATCATCAGCTCCTACCTCACAGCCACCCACCGTCGCCGTCCTCTCCTCCCCATCCACTTCCCCGGCAAGGCCCCCCGTGCCTTCCGCGCAGGCGTCAACCTCGCCCCCGCCAACGCGACCGGCACCCATACCTGGGAGTCCTTCCTCACCGACCGCGTCGGCTAGCCCGCTGAGCTCCACCAGGTGTTGGTGGACCAACTCGTCCTTCAAATTGACACGGCTGTATGAAATAAGACAGAAGGGTTTTCGCCGCATCAGACAAGTACTGGGTGAGGACGCGTTCGACCGGAGCGCGGAGTGAGGAGCTGTTGATGCGCAAGACGAGGATCGCCGCCCTGGGGATCGTTGGGGCGGTCGCGGTCGTCGCGTTGCTCCAGTTGCCGGCCAGTCCGTTCTCGCGCCAGGAGCACCCAGAGCGACCGGTGGCCCAGACGTCGACGCAACCCAAGAAGGCGGCCTCGCCGAAATCCACACCGACCGGCAAGGCCCCCGAGCCCGAGACGCCGGCCGAGCCCGGGGCCCCGGCCGAGTCCAAGACTCCCGAAGTACCGGCTTCTCCGCAGTCCAACTCGGCGCCTGGGCAAGGGGATCCGGGGGTCACCTATCCCGTCCGCGGGACGGTCGACTTCACGACCTTGCCAGGCAACCCGGCGACGATCGGCCGGGCGGGCAAGCTCTTCACCTTCCAGATCCAGATCGAGGGCGGCATCAAGGGCATCGATCAGGCCGCCTTCGCGAGCTTCGTGCGCGAGACCTATGGCGCGCCAGAGGGTTGGGCTTCAGCAGGCAAGTACCGGTTCCGGCAGGTCGGTCCGGGGCAAGCGGCTGACTTCAAGCTGATGCTCGTCACGCCCGCGACCCGGGATACCTACTGCGGCGGCGGCTTCGACCAGTACACGAGTTGCCGGATCGGGGAGCGAGTCGTGCTCAACGTGGCGCGGTGGGCCAAGGGGGTACCGAACTACGGCGCGAGCCTGACGACGTACCGGGAGTACATGATCAACCACGAGACCGGGCATCGGCTCGGCAACGCGCATGAGCTGTGCCCTGGTCCGGGACAGCCGGCGCCCGTGATGCAGCAGCAGACGTTGGGGCTGCATGGCTGTACGGCGTACCCGTGGCCCTACCGGAACGGTCAGCGCTACGAGGGTCAGCTGGGCAAGTACGACGACCCGACACCCAGCAACTAGTTGTTGAGGATCGTCGGGGGGAGTTGGTCGGAGGCGTTGGCGGTGATGGCGGCTGATTCGAGGCCGTCGGCAACAGTGTGCAGGAGACGGATCAGCTGGGCGGCGTCGGCGGGGCCGAGGATGCCGGTGACCACGTCGAGGACGCGGACGGTCAGGCCGTCGAGCTGGGACAGGCGGGCCTGACCCATCCCCGTCACCATCAGCATCGGCGACGTGCGGACCAGTCCGAGGGCAGCGAGCTCCGCGATCGCGAGCTCTGCCTCACCCGTGGTGGTGCCGACCTGGTTGGCGACGGCCCCGGCGGAGTCGCGCCCGTTGGAGATCGCGCTCAGCACCAGCGCGGCCGGCATCTTGATCCCGACCGCGTCCTGCAGGCCGAGGATCAGTGGGTGGGCGTGGCCGCGGACCCGCTCCACGGCGTCCAGCAGCCGGAGCGCGTCGCTGATGTCGCCGATCAGGTGTTCGGTCTGGACGGTGGCGATCCCGGTCGGCGAAACAATCTGGTCGGGAACCGCCAGGGCCTTGGTCCCAGCGTCTTCGATGGTCACTTCACCAGCGTACGGAGGCCGCCGGGTCGCCTCGGCGTGTCGTACCTGAGGAAACGCTATGAATTGCGTCTCCCGAAACAATCGAACAAAGCTTCGAAACGGGTGAACAAAGAGTGAAGAAGTTCTGGACAATTGCCCAGATTTCGCGCGTGACCTTCCGTTCTGCTCGTCCGTTGGATCTGACGTGACGGTGAACACACGGCGCACCGGCACCGCGCTCGCTCCGCGACTAAGGCCGACCACCCTGGAACTGCATGGAGGACAAGTGACAACCGCCACCGCCACCCAGACGTCTGAGCGCCGACGCGTACGAGTCTGGTTCGGTGAGCACGTGATCGCCGACTACAACGCCGAGCCGGCGTTGGCCGAGCGGTACGCCCACGCCATGAGCCGTCGTTTCGCCGGACTCCGGGTCACCAACGACCCGATGCCCGTCGTGGACCGGCTCCCCGACCCCCTGCCCGGCGAGCGCATGTGGGATGTAGCCCCCCGTTAGACCCTCGAACAATGCGCCTGGACAAGTAAAAACGAAAACACTTCAGCGTCCGCACCGAACCTCACCGGTGCGGACGTTTTCTGTCTCCGCCTTCTTTCACAGCCCGGTATGTCGAGCCCGTCGCCGCGACTCCGACGTACCCGCTGTGAGCCGATCGCCGGCTCGGAACAGGAGACAGCCATGGACCGCCCAGTGCTGAACAGCATGCTGCTCGGCAGTACCGACCCCGACCGTCTCAAGGCGTGGTACCGCGACGGCTTCCACGCCGAGACGAACAACTACGGCACTCTCGACCTCGGTGGTTTCGGCCTGATCGTCGAGCACCGCGACGACGTCGACGCGAAGGCACCCGAACCGGGCCGCTTCATCATCAACTTCGCGGTCGAGGACATCGAGCAGACCGCCGCCCATCTGCGCACCCTCGACGTCAACTGGCTGGTCGAACCCGAGGACCGCGGCCCCGGCTACTTCGCCACCCTGATCGACCCGGACGGCAACTACGTCCAGATCATCCAGATGAAGCCGGAGTACTACGCCAACCTCTGACCTGGCGCCGTCCGTAGGCTGACCGGCATGGAGAAGGCCGAGTTCGGATTCCCGGGCCCGCTGCGCGACCAGCTCGTCGGAGCGATCCTCGCGGGGACGAAAACGTCGACCACCGGGCTGGTCGCCGACGCGGACCTCCGGCACGTGATCGACGACCCGGCCTTCACCGTCGACGACAGCACCGAGGCGATCCGGTGGCGCTTCCGCCTGGTCACCGACCTGAGGCCGGCATGAGCTGGCCGGGCGGTGTCGAGGTTCGACCGCTCGGGTCAGCCAAACTTGAGGGGCTCGTCGAGTTGGTCAATGCGATCGCGGCGGCTGATGGAAGTGGCGAGTACGTCGATGCGGTCGGTCTGCGGCGTGTGGTCGATGCGGCCGCCGACGGACGCAGTGTCTGGAAGGGGAGTCGACTTGTCGGGTACAGCCTGATCGACGACGAGACGGTGAGGGGCGGGATTCACCCGGAGTATCGGCGGCAGGGGATCGGGCGGCCGCTGTTCGAGTGGGCGACCCGGCGAGCCTTGGAGTTGTTCGCGACGGTCGACATCGAGTTGCAGAGCATCGACGACGGTGGTCGGGTGCTGGCTCTTGCCAACGGCTACCAACCCACCCGGTACTACAGCTCGATGCAGCGCCCGTACTCCGAACAGCCCATCGTCACCCAGCCGGCCGAGGGCTTCCGACTGATCCCGTTCGCCATCGAGTACGACGAGCCGCTCCGGCTGGCCCACAACGAGATCTTCGTCGACCACTGGGGTGTCGAGCCCAAGACCGAGGAGGACTGGCAGCGGTGGTTCACCGGCCATCGCGGATTCCGGCCGGCGCTCTCCCGCCTGATGCTCGACGGCGATCGCATCGCGGCGTACGCGCTGGCCTATGAGTATCCGGCCGACACCGAGGCGACCGGCGTACGGGAGTTGTGGATCGGGCAGGTCGGCACCCGACGTGAGTATCGCGGCCGCGGGCTGGCGAGCGCGGCGATGGCGGAGGCGATGCGAGCAGGCGAGGCGGCCGGCTTCGAGCGCGCCGGACTCAACGTCGACGCGGCAAGCCCGACCGGCGCGCAACGCCTCTACGAGCAGCTCGGCTTCCGGACCGTTCACACGAAGGTCCTCTATCGGCTGACGCGAGACCCGGCATCCGAGGCGAGGGCAGTCGATGCTTGAGCCGTTCCGGATCGAGATCCCTCAGGAAGCCGTCGACGACCTCCACCGCCGGCTTCAGGGAGTCAGGTGGCCGCGATCGCTGTCGAGTGACTGGGCGCGGGGCGTGCCGGTCGAGTACCTGCATGGGGTGGTCGAGCGGTGGCTGGAGTTCGACTGGCGGGTGTGGGAGGCGCGGCTCAACGCAGTACCGCAGTACAGGACCCGGATCGACGGCCAGACCGTGCACTTCCTGCATGCACGCTCGCCCGAGCCTCATGCCATCCCGCTCCTGATGACCCACGGCTGGCCGGGCTCGGTCGCCGAATTCATCGAGGTCCTCGGCCCACTCACCTCGCCGGGCGAACACGGCGGTGATGCTGCGGACGCATTCCACGTGGTCGCGCCATCGGTACCAGGACACGGATTCTCGGTACCACTCGAAGGCCCCGGCTGGGATCACGAGCGGATCGCCCGCGCCTGGATCGAGCTGATGAATCGCCTCGGCTACCCCCGATACGGCGCGCAAGGCGGAGATACCGGGTCGGTCGTCTCACCGCTCGTCGGCGCACTCGCACCCGACCGCGTCATCGGCGTACACATCAATGGCGGCCTAGGGTTCCCAGCGGCCGAGCCCGGCGACTTCGACGACCTCAACGCAGCAGACCAGGCCAAGCTGGCGACGGCCGAGCACATCCGCGCGACCGGCACGGGCTACGCCGAACTGCAGTCGACCAAACCGCAGACCGTCTCCTTCGCCCTCAGCGACTCACCCGTCGGACAGCTCGCCTGGGTCCTGGAGAAGTTCCACGACTGGACCGACCCGGCTCGCGCGCTCCCCGAGGACGCCGTCGCCCTCGACCACCTGCTGGCCAACGCCTCCATCTACTGGTTCACCAACACCAGCGCCACCTCAGCCAACCTGTACTACGAAAGCCGAACCGCCCCTCCCGCCGCGCGAAGTGAGGTCCCCACCGGAGTCGCCGTCTTCCCCACCGACCCAGCCATGCGCCACATCCTCGAACGCTGGCACAACATCACCCACTGGACCGAGTACTCGAGAGGCGGCCACTTCGCCGCCCTGGAAGCCCCCGACCTCCTGGTCGACGACATCCGCGCCTTCTTCCGGCCCCTACGTCAGCAGTAGTCCCGGCACCCTCGGTCGACTCCGTACGCCCGCCGCACCTTCCCCACCAACGCCACCGGCGACAACTGCCGCCCCTCATGCCAAGCGTTGAGAAAACTCTGCGGCGCCACAGCCCCTCGCCGGATCCACCAGTGCCCCGGCGCAGTAGGCCAGCTGATCCCGAAATGCAGATGCGGCGGCGTCACCTGAGCACTCCCGGTGTTCCCGGTAAGGCCCAACGGCTGCCCAGCCTTCACGACCAGCCCCGGCTTGATCCCAGCCCCAATGGCCGACAGATGCGACCCGTAGTACCGAACCCCATCCACGCCCACGACAGAGATCGACAACCCACCCCGATCCCGCCCGACGTTCGTCTTCTTGTTCCAGGTGTCCACCCGGGTCACCTCATCGACCCGCCCGTCCACCGGCGAGACGAACTTACAACCCTTGTCCGCGAAGATGTCCGACGCCGGATAATCATGATGACTCTGCGAAGCATCCGCCCGGCAACCACCGATCGGGAAGACGTACCGGGTGGCGCGGACGGCGGCCGCCGTTGTCGGGGCCACCGACCTGGACGGCCGCTGCGGCGTCGCGGGTTGCGCGGGCGTCGCAGGAGCAGACGGCGCGGTCGTCGGCACAGCGGCCGGCTCGCTCGGTACAGCGGTCGGCGTGGTCGGCACAGCCACGGTCTTGGTACGAACGCTGGTCGCCGGCGCCGGTACAGGCTCCGTTGTCTTCTTGGAATCGGACCGGTCGAACGCACCGGTCGCGGTGAGTGCGATCAGCCCACTGCCCGCGACCACCAGGGCCGCGGACAGGAAGGCCAACCAGACGGACCGCCTCACTGGAACCAAAAGTCGTTGACCACGGCAACCGAGTAGACCGTCTCGCACGGAATGCCGTTCTTGTCGGCATCCATCCGTTCCGGCCGGCCCCAGTACCACCAGTAGGCGACCGCCTCGGCGTACGTCGCACCCCGGTCGGCCAGGTCGCGGCAGAACAGGCCGGACGCCAGCGGTGTCACGCCGACGACCTCCCGACCGTTCCAGTACGACCCGATGTCGCTGCGTGGATAGACGGTCTCGCACGGGATACCGTTGCGGTCGGCATCCATCTGGTTGGGCTGACCGTGCAGCCGCCAGTAGTCGATCGCCGCCACGTAGCTGTACCCCTTGCTCTTCAGGTCCCGGCAGAAGAGTCCTGCCGGGAGCGATCGGACGTCGCCGATCGCCTTCGGCAAGGTTCGTACCGGGGCAGGCGCCGTCGTCGTGCCTTTGACCGACGGAGCCACGGTCATCGTCTTCACCGTAACCGGTACGCCGGTCGACTGCGGCGCCGCCGTCGTCTCCTTGGCCGAATCTTGCCGACTCAGCAGGAAGACCAGCCAGGCCAGCAGGACGATGACCACCCCGACCGCGACCCCTGCCAGGGCAGCCAGCGTCGCGTTACCGCGGTCCCTGCCCGGGTGAGTGTTCTCGAAACTTTCCGTGACTGTTTCCGGTTCTCCATTCATGTTTCCCCCCGCGAACCATTGAAGTCCCGTCGCTGTGTGTTGTCCATGGCTCGGGCGAGGGCGGAGGTTCATCCGGACAACATCTGGATGTCACCCCGAAAGGCGATGATCCCGCCGGATTCCGCCATCCGAGAGGACGCACGAATGGGACACTCCCACGACCACACCGGCCACGGTCATGGTCACGATCACAGCCATGAGCACGGGCACGGTCACGGACATGGTCATGGGCACGGTCATGATCACGACCATCACCACCCGAACACCGAGCTGGACGCCGCCACCACCGCGGCGCTGGACGAGTCGATTCCGGACCAGGACCTGTCGCCGACCGAGTTGTCGCGCCGCGGTCTGCTCCGCTCGGCCGGGATCCTCGGTGGCGCTGCGGCCCTCGCCGTCTCCGGCGCCGAGTTCGCCGCCGCGACCTCGCCGACCGGGCACGTGTTCACCAGCGGTGGCCGGCCGAACGTCTGGCTGGCCGGCGACCACCACATCCACACCCAGCTGAGCTCCGACGGCATGTACCGGGTCATCGACCAGGCGCAGCACGCGGCCGCGAACGGCCTCGACTGGCTGGTCATCACCGACCACGGTGGCGCCACCCACGCCCGGATCGGCGTCGACCTGGTCAACCCGCAGATCAAGGCGGCCCGGGCCGAGCTGAAGAACACGCTGATCTTCCAGGGCCTGGAGTGGAACATCCCGGCCGCCGAGCACGGCACCGTCTTCGTCGCTCCCGGCAGCCGCGAGGTCGAGGTACTCAAGCAGTTCGAGAACGGCTACGACGGCAGCGTGAAGAACGCCGGCGCCAACACGCCGGCCAACGAGCAGCTCGCCCTCGACGGCATCCAGTGGCTCGGCCGGCAGGTCGACCAGCGCCGGGTCGCCGACGCGCTGTTCCTCGCGAACCACCCCGCCCGCAACGGCATCGACAGCCCGCACGAGATCCGCAACTGGCGCGACGCCGACCCGCGGATCGCCGTCGGCTTCGAAGGCGCGCCCGGTCACCAGGCCGGCGGTCTGCCGGCCGGGATCGGCGCTGGTGGCGCTCGCGGCCTCTACGGCAACGCGCCGAACGCGAACTCCTTCCCCGGGTACCCGGCCGAGTCGTACCGGACCTGGGGTGGCTTCGACTGGATGACGTCGACCGTCGGCGGTCTCTGGGACAGCCTGCTGGCCGAGGGCAAGCCGTGGTGGATCAGCGCCAACTCGGACTCGCACGTCAACTGGAACGAGACCTCCCGTCGTCCCGACGGCTCGGACCAGGCGCAGTTCGACCGCGACGGGCGCTACATGGACCCGGTCTACAGCCGCACGGTCAACCGCACCGCGGCCGACTTCTTCCCGGGCTACTACAGCCGGACGCACGTCGGCGCCGACAACCGCGACTACCGCGCGGTGATGGAGGGCCTGCGCAACGGCCGCGTCTGGGTCGACCACGGCGCGCTCGTCAAGGCCGTCGACATGGAGGTCCGCGAGACCGGCAAAACCCACGGTGAGCCGCTGGGCGGCGCCTTGCACGTACGCCGGGGCCGCGCGATCGAGCTCGTCATCCGGATCACCGCGCAGAACGTCCCCAACTGGGCCAACTTCACGCCGTCGCTCAACCGCGTCGACGCGATCGTGGGTGCGGTGAAGGGTGCGGTCAGCGACAAGGACACCTTCACTGCGCCGGACACCAAGGTCGTCAAGCAGTGGGACACCTCGGGCAAGCGTGGCACCTTCGAGCTCGTCCTGCCGCTGGGCAAGGCGGACCCGGAGAACCCGTTCTACGTGCGCGTCCGTGGTACGGACGGCAACCGCAGCCAGGTCGGCTACCTCGGTGCAGCGATCGACCCTGCCGGCCCGCAGCTGGATGTGGTCGGTGACGCCGACCCGTGGGCGGACCTGTGGTTCTACACGAACCCGATCTGGGTGCTTCCGACAAAGTGATCATCGCCGTCGATGCGGACTCCGCAGACACCGTGGAGGCCGAACACGTCCTCCACGGCCTGCTGGAGTCCGCGACAGGCCCGGTAGTCGCCTGCACCCATGTGGTGTCAGGCGGCCACCTGGCTGTCTCCATCAGCACGCCCGGCTTCGACCAGACGTCCCTGACCCAGGATGTCGGTTCGGCCGTCATCCGCGCGGGTGCAGCCGAGCCCGAGGTCGCAGGCCCAAGCCAACTCGTCCGCGGCGCCTATGTGGCCGCAGTGGAAACAGCGCTGGGTACTGCGGGCCGCCTGGTCGCATTCCCCGGCCAAGAGAACGCTCGCGGCACCCTGACCGCAGCAGAGCTTGTAGAGACCTGCGGCATCGACCAGGTAGAAACCATCGGCGGCCTACCCGTCGACGACTCCACCCTGGTAGACACCCGCAACTACATCCGCCCCATCCGCCGCCACGGCCAGATAGTCCTCCTGGTCCAACCAGCCGCCGGCGGAGTCCTCATCCCCTTCGAAGTCGAACACCAAATCAAGTGCTGCGCCAATCACTGACGTGGCGGCTCAGTTCCCCGGGTGGTCCATCAGCGTGACCTTGTCACGCGTGGTGCCGCACCGCTGACAGAGCTCGTACCGCCCGCCTTCTTCGTTGCGCTCGGTTCTCCACCTGTGTAAGCCGAGAAGACACTGAAGAGGCTTCTTCATCCTTCGACAGTAGAGCTGTCGACGTGCCTTGAGAACAGTCCGGTCAGGTGCGGACGTCCCAGGCGTCAGAGCCTTGCAGTACGTCGGGTAGGGGGCCGATGACGCCTAGGCGTTGGGTGCAGCGGGTCAGGGCTACGTAGAGGTCGCGGAGGCCTCGGGGGGACTCGATCATGATGCCGTCGGGGTCGACGACCAGGACCGAGTCGAACTCGAGGCCTTTCGCACCGGCGACCGTTAGCACGGTGATCCCGGCTATGTCGCCCACTGCCTCCTGCACCAGCTCCAGCCGGTGCCGCGAGGTGATGACGCAGACCTGCCCGTGCTGCGTCTCCTCATGCGCCACCTTGCTCACGTACGCCGCCTGCTCAGCCGCCGGTACGTCGAGATGCCACGGCCGTACCCCAGTCGCCCGTACCGACTGCGGCGCCACCGCGGTCGGGTCCACTTCACGCAGTACGTCAGCAGCCAACTCCATGACCTCAGCCGGCGTCCGGTAGTTCATCGTCAACTCCGCCAGCCGCCAGCGATCCCCGAACGTTGGCGCCAACGCCTGCCGCCAACTGGTCCCGCCACCGGCCGCACCCGTCTGCGCGACGTCGCCGACCAGCGTCATCGACCGCAGCGGACAACGCCGTGCGATCGCCCGCCAAGCCATCGGCGACAACTCCTGCGCCTCGTCCACGATCACATGCCCGTACGTCCAGCGCCGATCGACCGAGGCGCGCTCGGCCAGCGTGCGATCGTCATCGGCCTCATAACGCTCGGCCAGCATCTCGGCGTCGAGGATGTCCTTCGCCGACAGAACTTCCGCCTCGTCGTCCTCGTCGAAGTCGGTCGAGCCCGAACCGGACAGAACGTCCAGAGAGCCTTGTGCATAAGCGATCGCGCGGGCCCGCTCGGCCCGCTCGCGCGCGAGATCACGCCCGTCGTCGCCGAGCAGTTCGGCGGCTTCGTCGAGCAGCGGGACGTCGGCGGGACTCCAGTCGTCGCCGTACCGGAGCAGGTGCTCGCGGTCGAGGTCGCTCAGTTGCGGCGCGGCGGATTTGAGTCGCGCCTCGTCGGCGTACAGGTCGATCAGGAGTTGTTGCGGGCTGAGCACCGGCCAGAGCTGTTGTAGCAAAGCCTGGACGCCGGGGTCCGCGACGACCTCGTTGCGCAACTCCTCCAGGTCGTAGTCGTCGAGCAGGTTCTCGCCGCCGAGCGGGTCCTCGCCGATGATGTCGGCGTACTGGCTGACCAGGTGCTCGATGAATGTCGTCCGGAAAAACGGCTGCGCCTGGTTGTGGGTCAGCTGCCGGGCGCGGGCGGCGGCGCGGAGCTCCTCGACGACGGCCGGCTCGACCCGGAGTACGGTCCGGTCGACGGTCAGCTCGAGCGGCTTGGTGGGCACCCATTGGCGATCGGCGACGGCGGTCTCGATCACCTCGGCCATCACCGCGCGGCCCTTCACCTCGGCGACCTCGGCGGGCTCGGGGCGGGTCGCGGTCACGCCGGGGTACAGCTCGGCGACGGTGACGAGGCGGACGCCGTCCTCACCGAGTGACGGCAGCACCTGGCCGATGAACTTCAGGAAGGTGGAATTGGGGCCGACCACCAGAATGCCGCGCTTTTCCAGTTGGCTGCGGTGTGTATACAAAAGGAAAGCCGCCCGGTGCAGCGCGATGGCGGTCTTTCCCGTGCCCGGCCCGCCTTGCACCACGAGCACCCCGGCCAGCTCGGAGCGGATGATCCGGTCCTGGTCGGCCTGGATGGTCCGCACGATCGACTCCATCGTGCCGGTACGCCGCGCCTCCAGCGCGCTCAGCAGCACCGCCTCGCCGACCACCCCGGTGCCCGGCTGGGACGCGCCGTCCGCGGTCCGGTCCAGGTCGAGCTGCTCGTCCTGGACGTCGACCACCTGACGCAGCCGGGTCTGGATGTGCCGTCGCCGGACGATGCCCTCGTTCACCACGGCGGTGGCGATGTAGAACGGTCGCGCCGCGGGTGCGCGCCAGTCGACCAGCAGCGGTTCGTAGTCCTCGTCGTGCAACCCGATCCGGCCGATGTGCAGGACGCCGCCGTCCTCGTCGTCGAGCCGGCCGAACGCCAGACCCTCCTCGGCCGCGTTCAGCCGGGACAGCCGGGCGTTCAGGTCGCGGACCCGGCCGTCGCGCTGGTGCAGGGCCTGCGCGTTCCGCGTACCGGCGATCTGCTCGTCCTGCCGGCGACCCTCCGTACGCTCCCGCTCACGGTCGAGGGTCGCGTAGAAAGCCGTCAGGTAAACCTGTTCAGCCTCGACCGGATTCAGCAATTCCAACCCCTCGTGATAAAATGCACCTCGTTGGTTCCCAGTGCCGATTTCGGCAATTCTCTGGTGGCAGCCACAAATCCTTGAGTTTATCGCATTTCGCCCTTTGCGCTACCCGGTCCAGAGGGCACGATCAGCAGCATGACGGTCCATCACATCGTCCCGCCGTACCTGCTCGAACACCTCGAGCGGACCGCGGACGACCCGAATCTGCGCGCTCGCTACCGCCTGTCGCTGCAGCACGACGCCGTACTCCGAAGCCGCCCGGCCGCGCTCGGGCAGGGCTCGGTCCAGCTCGAGGGCCCTGCTCGGTCCGAAGGCTCTGTTCAGTCTGAAGGCGATGACGCGGGCGCGCGACGGGTCGTCCACGATGCGGAGAACGGCACCACGCTGCCCGGCCCGGTGGTCCGGCGCGAGGGCGATCCCGCGGTGGCCGATGCGACCGTCAACCAGGCCTACGACGGCACCGGGGCGACCTGGACGATGTTCAAGGAATGCTTCGGGCGGGACTCGGTCGACGGAGCCGGGCTGCCGCTGAGTTCGACGGTGCACTACGACCATGGGTATGCGAACGCCTTCTGGGACGGCGCGCAGATGGTCTTCGGTGATGGCGACGGGGAGATCTTCGGCGACTTCACCCGCTCGATTGACGTCACTGGTCATGAGTTGACGCATGGCGTTACGCAGTACACGGCAGGCCTGGTCTACGAAGGCCAGTCAGGCGCCCTCAACGAGAGCCTCTCCGACGTCTTCGGCTCGCTGGCCAAACAGCACCACCTGGGCCAGACCGCTGCAGAAGCCGACTGGCTCATCGGCGCCGAACTCTTCCGCCCCGGCGTCGCCGGCGTCGCCCTCCGCTCCATGAAGGCCCCCGGCACCGCCTACAACGACCCCCGCCTGGGCCAGGACCCCCAACCCGCCCACATGTCTTCCTATGTAGAAACCACCGAAGACAACGGCGGCGTCCACCTGAACTCCGGCATCCCCAACCACGCCTTCTACCTGGTAGCCACCGCCCTGGCCGGCTACGCCTACGAAGCCGCCGGCCAGATCTGGTACACCACCCTCACCTCCGGCAACCTGACCTCCACCGCCACCTTCACCACCTTCGCCGAAGCAACCCAAGCCACCGCCGCCACCCTCTACGGCCCCACCTCCCCAGAAGCCACCGCCGTCACCACCGCCTGGCAATCAGTAGGCGTCCTCCCCACCACTCCCGAAGCGGACCCCACACCACCCGACCCTTCACAACCAACCGACCTGATCCGAGCCGCCAACACCTCCCTACCCCTCAACCCCCCACCCGCCGCACCACCCGCACCCGCCGAATCGGCCGCACCCGCCGAATCGGCCGCACCCGCCGAATCGGCCGCACCCGCCGAATCGGCCGCACCCGCCGAATCGGCCGCACCCGCCGAATCGGCCCCGCCTGACCGGCCCACGGCGGGACCTGACCCCCAGTGAGCGGGCTTGCTGAAACAACAACTCGGCCGGTGGCGACTTGACCACCGCGGAGTGGTCGGCCGCGGAAGCGGACCCTCGCACCGGATGTTGTTGGTTTGACCTCAAGTCAACTTGAGGTTCTACCGTCGGCGGAGTGACTGTGCATCCGCTCCGCCTCGCCCTGCTGGTCCGGAACTCCGAGCCGGGCAAGTTCGGCACCGTGCTGGCTGAGTGGTTCGCGCGGGAGGTCGAGCGCAGAGACGACTTCAAGCTCGACCTGATCGACCTCAGCCGCACTCCGACGGCTGACCTGCCGGCGCGCATCGACGAGGCCGACGCGATCGTGATCGTCTCCCCGGAGTACAACCACGGCTACCCAGGCGACCTCAAAACCGCCATCGATTCCGTACGCCGCCCCTGGTACGCGAAACCAGTCGCCTTCATCGTGTACGGCGGCCGCTCCGGTGGACTCCGGGCGGCCGAGCAACTCCGCCAGGTCTTCGGCGAACTCCACGCCGTCACCATCCGCGAAACCCTCAGCTTCCACCAGCCGACCGACCCCTTCACCCCCGACGGCACCCCACAGGACCCCACCACCCCCGCAGCCGCCGCCACCCTCCTCACCCAACTCGCCTGGTGGTCCCGCCCCCTCCGCGAAGCTCGCACCACCACCCCCTACCCCGCCTGACCCTTGCCCGGTACGCCGAACCGCTGCCAACCGCCCGACGCCGTGCCCTGGTTGACCCTTCGCGCCGGTACGCCGGACCGGCACCAAGCCGTCGTACCGACAACTTTGTGCTTCACGTGAGCGAATCCACCCGGTCGCACTCGCTCAGATGGAGCACAAAGTCGCCCGCTCGGTGGAATAGCCCGCCGCGAGTGGTGGTTACGGTTGAACGTGACTGCTGAGCCGATGCCCCTGTCCGTGCTCGACCTCTCGCCCGTACCGACGGGGACGCGCCCGTCCGAGGCACTCCACGAGACCCTCGAGCTCGCAAGAAGCGCAGAGGCGGCCGGCTACCACCGGTACTGGCTGGCCGAGCACCACAACATCCCCAGCGTTGTGAGCACCAGCCCAGAGGTGATGATCGCGGCCGTCGCCGCCGCGACCTCCTCCATCCGGGTCGGCTCCGGCGGCATCATGCTGCCGAACCACTCACCCCTGAAGGTCGCCGAGAGCTTCCGCGTCCTCGGCGGGCTCTACCCGGGCCGCATCGACCTAGGCATCGGCCGCGCGCCCGGTACCGACCAGCGCACCGCACTGGCCCTCCGCCGCAGCCGCGAGGCCCTAGCCGCCGACGACTTCCTCGACCAGTACACCGAGCTCCGCGCGTACGCCGAAGGCTTCCCCGCCGGCCACCCCTTCGCCCCGATCTCCGCCCAGCCGGACGACATCCCCCTGCCGCCCGTCTGGGTGCTCGGCTCCAGCGCGTACGGCGGCCAGGCGGCCGCAGCCCTCGGCACTGGCTTCGCCTACGCCGGCCACTTCGGCAACCTCGACCCAGCCGGCGTCATCGGCTCGTACCGCGAGCTCTTCCAGCCCAGCCCCGAGCAGCCGAAGCCCCACGCGATCCTCGCCCTTGCCGCGATCGTCGCCGAAACGGAAGAGCGAGCCCAGCAACTCAGCCTCGCCAACCAACTCTCCATGCTCCGCCTCCGCTCCGGCCGCCCCAGCCCTCTCCCGTCCCCCGAGGAAGCCGCCGCTTACCCGTGGTCCGACGGCGAACGCGCAGCCGTCGAGGAGTGGGCCGGCCTGGTCTCCGTAGGCACCCCCGACCAGGTAGCCGCCGACCTCACCCGCCGAGCCACCTCAGCCGGCGCCGACGAACTCATCATCACCACCAACATCCACAACCCAGCCGAACGCCGCCACTCCTACGACCTGCTAGCCACCGCCTGGGGCCTGAAGCCCCGCTGAGTTATCCACAGGTTGGGTCAGGTGGGGGTGCCGCGGACGTGTTCGAAGATGAGGCTGGTTTCGGCGTGGATGACTGCAGGATCTGCGGTGAGGTGGTCGAGGACGAAATCGCGGAGGGCGTCGGGGTTCTCCGCCGATACGTGCAGTAGGTAGTCGTTGGCGCCGCTGACGTGGAAGAGCGCCAGTACGCCGGGGAGGCGCGGGGCCGCCGCGCGGAAGCGGTCGATGTCGTCGCGGGAGTGGGCGCCGATCCGGATCGCCACCAGCGCCTGGAGCGGTCGCCCGAGCGCGGCCAGGTCCACCTCCGCGTGGAAACCGCGGATCACGCCGCGTTCGCGCAGTGAGCGCACGCGGGTCAGGCAGGTCGACGGCGCGATGCCGGTCGCCTCGGCGAGCGCGTTGTTCGGCATCCGGCCGTCGGCGGTCAGCAGCCGGACCAGCTCCCGATCGACCTCGTCGAGCGCAGCGGGCACCGGCCGGGGGGCCGGTCCAGGCGTCCGACGATCCTTCGGCATGACCCCACTGTAAGTCCCATCCACAGAATCCACAGCGTGTGGACAAGCCTGTGGACGAATTTTATTCGGAACTCTTGCCCGATTCTGCAGAAGATTCCATCCTCAGGCTCACCCCGTCCTGAGGAGGCCCCCCATGACCCAGCTGGACACCCGCTCCGTGCACGCCGGCCGCGACGACCTCACCGCGCTCGGCGTCCACGTCCCCCCGATCGACCTCTCCACGACCTACCCACTGCCCGATGTGGAGCGCGGCGGAGCCTCGTACGACGCCCTGGCGCTCGGCAACGGCCCCGACGGCGGCAGCCTCGTCTACCAGCGCCTGTGGAACCCGAATGTCGCCCGCTTCGAGCAGGCCCTCGCAGAGCTCGAGTACTGCGAAAGCGCAGTCGCCTACGGCTCCGGCATGGCCGCTCTGTCCGCCGCCCTGCTCGCCACGGTCGTCGGTGGCCGCCCGCATGTCGTCGCCGTCCGCCCGCTCTACGGCGGCTCGGACCACCTGTTATCCACAGGCCTACTCGGTACGTCGGTGAGCTGGGTGACCCCCACTGGTATCGCTGATGCCATCCGCCCCGACACCGGGCTCGTCCTGGTCGAGACGCCGGCCAACCCGACGGTGGAGTTGGTGGACATCGCCGCAGCCGTCCGCCAGGCCAACGGCGTACCGGTGCTTGTGGACAACACCTTCGCGACGCCTGTGCTCCAGCAGCCCGCCCAGCACGGCGCGACTCTGGTGCTGCACTCGGCAACGAAGTACCTGGGCGGCCATGGCGACGTCATGGGCGGAGTCATCGCAGCCAACGCCGAGTGGACCGCCAAGCTCCGCCAGGTCCGTGCCCTGACTGGTGGCCTGCTGCACCCGCTTGCGGCGTACGAACTGCACAGGGGACTCCAGACCCTGCCGGTACGAGTCCGGGCGCAGCAGTCCTCGGCGGAGAAGGTAGCTGACTGGCTGAGCACCCACCCGGCTGTGGATAACGTCTACTACCCCGGCCTACCCGAGTGCGACCCCCAAGGCCTCATCGGCCGCCAGCAATCCGGCCCCGGCGCCGTCCTGGCCTTCACCACCACCGGCGGCTACGACTCCGCCGCCCGAGTCGCAGCCTCACTCCACCTGATCACCCACGCGGTCTCCCTAGGCGGAGTAGACACCCTCATCCAACACCCAGCAGGCCTAACCCACCGCCTGGTCGACGACTCCGCCAAACCCCACAACAACCTCCTCCGCCTAAGCATCGGCCTGGAAGACCCCGACGACCTCACCAACGACCTCTCCCAAGCCCTAGCCGCCACCTGACCCACCCCGCCTGCCCCGCGCGGCTGCCCCACCCCAGCCAACCCAGGCCCAGCTGACCCCAACCTCAGCGGGGCAGGCATTGCAGCATTCTCTTAGGCCGTGAGGCCTCGCCCAGGCTTAGGTGAGCACAGGGACCGGGTGCTGGAGGACCTTGTCGATGATTCCGTAGTCGAGGGCTTGTTCGGGGGTGAACCAGCGGTCTCGGTCGGAGTCTTCTTCGATCCGGTCGATCGGCTGGCCGGTGCGCTGGCTCAGCAGGCGGGCGAGATCTTTCTTGGCGAGGACCGACTGCTCCGCCTGGATCTTGATGTCTGTCGCCGTTCCGCCCATCCCGCCGATCGGCTGGTGCATCATGATCCGGGCGTGCGGTAGTGAATACCGCTTACCTTCCGCCCCGCACGCCAGCAGCACCTGACCCATCGACGCGACCAGCCCCATCGCATACGTCGCCACGTCGTTGCTGATGAAGTTCATCGTGTCGTAGATCGCCAGCCCGGCCGACACGGATCCGCCGGGCGAGTTGATGTAGAGCGAGATGTCCGCCTTCGGATCCTCGGCGTTCAGCAGGATCAGCTGGGCGCACAAGGCGTTCGCGTTCTCGTCCTTGATCTCGTCGCCGAGCACGACGATGCGCTGCCAGAGCAGGCGCTGGTAGATGTGGTTGTCGAGGGCATTCGGTGCAGTGGTCTCGCTCATGTCATCCAGCGTCGCCGCCCTGCGCGGCGGAGTCCCAGGAATCTGCCCATGGCAGATCTGCCCACCGCAGACCTGCCCGGGGTGGCACACTCGACCTAAGGACACCGGAGCAGGGGAGGACCCAGACGTGTTGCTACGCCAGGTGATCGGAAACGTCTTCCGCCGGCTGCGGCGCGAGCGGGGGATCACCCTGCGCGAGCTCGCCGAGCAGGCCCAGGTCTCCGTCCCGTACCTCTCCGAGATCGAGCGCGGTCGCAAGGAACCCTCCTCGGAGATCCTTGCCGCCATCTGCCGGGCCCTCGACCTCGAGCTGGCCGACCTCCTCGCCGAGGTGCAGTTCGACCTCGCCACCGCAGTCCGCGCCACTCTGCCTGTGCGCCTCCAGACCTCCTCGATCCGCGTCACCGAGTCGGCACCGCAACGCGTGGTCTCCTCCCCGAACGCCTACTCCACCTCAGCCCAAGCCTTCGCTCTGGTCGCCTAGGCAGTGCTCTGGCACACCAACCCGTCCGCAAGGACCTGGCGTACTACGGCTGCGCCCGCAGACGTACTCACCTTCCACCAGACCCTGGACGGCTACCGCCCGACCCCGCTCACCTCAGTACCAGCCCTAGCGGCTGAACTGGGCGTAGCCGAGCTCCTGGTCAAGGACGAGTCGCAGCGACTCGGCCTGCCCGCGTTCAAGGCGCTCGGAGCCTGGTGGGCAATCCACCGCGCCTTGCAAGACCACCCGTCGACCACTGAGCTGGTCACCGCCACCGACGGCAACCACGGTCGAGCAGTAGCCCGGATGGCCAGGACCCTCAGCCTCAAGGCGCACGTGTTCATCCCCGCCGTGGTCAGCGACCGCGCCATCGAGGCCATCCGCTCCGAGGGCGCCGTCGTCACCATCGTCGACGACTCGTACGACGCTGCGGTCGCCGCCGCGGCCGAGGAGGCGATAGGGGAGAGGCTGCTGATCCAGGACTCGGCCTGGCCCGGGTACGAGGTCATCCCGCAGCACATCGTCGACGGATACTCGACGCTGTTCCGGGAGATCGACGTCGAGCCTGACCTGGTCGTAGTACCGATGGGTGTGGGCTCTGTCGCCCAAGCTGCTGTCACCCACTACCGCAGTGGACCGTTAACTCCGGTACTGCTCGGTGTAGAGCCGGCGAGCGCTGCCTGTGTCACCACAAGCTTGCGGGCAGGCGAATTGCTCACTGTGCCGACAGGGCAGACGGTGATGGCGGGGTTGAACTGCGGCACACCCTCAAGCCTCGCCTGGCCGGTACTGCGGGCCGGCCTCGACGCAGCGGTCACAGTGGAGGAGTACGAGGCAACCCTTGCCGTCCAGGACCTCGGCAGAGCAGGCATCTCATCAGGTGCCAGCGGAGCCGCCACCCTGGCCGGCCTGCGAGCGGCACGAGACCTGCTGCCGTTGACCAGCGACAGCACGGTTGTGTTGATCAGTACGGAGGCTGCGCCGTGATCGACTACCGGACCCGCTTCCCGGTCGACGACACCGAGCTGTCCACGCTGCATGCGCTCGCGTTCGAGTCCCCGCCTGAGGTGCAGCCATGGGCCGCGCGGCTGGAGCGGCACGCGCTCACCTGGGTCGGTGCCTTCAGCAACGATCAGCTCGTCGGCTTCGTGCAGGTCTGCTGGGACGGTGGTGCGCACGCCTTTGTCCTCGACACAGCTGTCCACCCGTCATACGGGCGGCAAGGCATCGGCAAGGAGCTGGTTCGCCTCGCGGCCGAGGAGTCGAACGCGGCAGGCTGCGAGTGGCTGCATGTCGACTACGAGCCGCATCTCGCGGACTTCTACGTCAAGGCATGCGGCTTCTCGCCCACCGAGGCGGCCCTGCTCAAGCTCCGCTGAGTACTGCGGTCAGCCGCTCGGTCGACACGCAGGAGATCAAGCAGCGCTCCTTGGCGTCTCCGAGCAGCTGGGCGGTCCATGGCGTGAAGCCGCCGTCGCCCAGGTCGGCACCAGGGAGGGCGATGCCGAGCGCAGTACCGGAGTAGTAGTTGATTCCCTTCTCCCGTTGAGGATCCTCGGCGAACTCCACCTTCAGCGCAGGCCGTACCGTGTCGTCGATCCGCTCCCGTACTGCGGTCCGCTCGAACGTGGTGAACGTCAACTGTGCCTCATCACCCAGTACGTCGTGCCAGTAGCGGAGATGGTCGACCAGCATCTCCGCCTCGATCCGCCCCGACCCGGTGTCCCGCGCGCTCGACACCAGTGCGAACAGCTCGAAGTGCGCGAACATCCCTGGTCCGTCGACCAGTTGCGCGCGAACCACCCGCTGACAGGTGGCGAGGTCAACGCGGTCCTGGCCGGCGCGGCGGCGTACCGCGGCCTCGATCGCGAGCTGGTTGGTCGGATCGCTCGCGACCTCTGTACCGCGGATCGTGCTGACGACCATGTTCTGGTGAATGGTCGCCACCGCCGAGCACGTCCCCAGCGGTGTCAGCGGCGACAACTCCACGCCCGCGAACCGCTCCGGCAGGCGCTCCCACAGCATCGCCTGCGTCTTCACCAGCGCCCGCGGATCGACTCCGGACGGCCGCACGAACCGATCCTCCCGCCACCGCTGCACCAACCGTGCCGGCGTCACCGCAGCCGCCCGCTCCCGACTGACCTCGAGCAAAGCCGTCTGCAACTCCGACGGACTGAGCCCGCGCGTCAGCGCCTCCCGCACCCCGTCGGGAACTTTCCGCCAGACCCGCTCGCCCACGTCAGCCATCCCCAAAGCCTGCCGGACCGCCGGTGGAAAAGCTTCTCAATATCGCTCTGTACCAACTAGTATGTACGGCATGTACGCGATGCAGTACGAGCTGAATCTGCCGACGGACTACGACATGGGGATCATCCGGCGCCGGGTGGAGACGCTGGGGGACCGGACAGACGACTTCGAGGGGCTGGGGATCAAGGCGTACCTGGTGCAGGACCAGGCGAACGGGGCGATCGTGAATCAGTACGCGCCGTTCTATCTGTGGAACGACGCTGCGGGGATGGGGCGATTCCTGTGGGGCGGCGGGTTCTTCAGCGGGATCTGCCGGTCGTTCGGGCGGCCGGGTGTGCGGCACTGGACCGGCGCGGCGGCGAAGGCCGGAGCTGACGTGGACCAGCCGGCGCTGGGTGCGACGAAGAATGTGTGGAGGTTGCCTGCGGAGGTCGATCCGACGGAGCCGGTGGCCGAGGCGTTGGCCGCCTTGCAGCGCACCGTTGAGATGCCTGGTGTCCACAGCTCGGCGATCGCGGTGGATCCGGAGCGATGGGAGCTCGTGCATTTCACCTTGTGGAGCGGCGAGCCGGGGATCGTGCCGGGGACGCGGTACCAGGTGCTGCACTTGTCCACACCTGGAACAAAGGAGCTGTTCGGGTAGTGGGTTCGCGGTTATCTTCTGAGGTATGAACTACTCAGCGCCGCACCTTTGACAATCCAGCCGCCGACCTAACGCTGTCCCGCGCAGTCTGTCTGCGCGGATCGTCGCCTTCGAGGCGCTGCAGGACTTCATCCCGCTGTATCCGGTGTATCAGTTGCTGTTCACCGATCACGGGCTCTCGGCGACAGAGGTCTCGTCGCTGTTCATCATCTGGTCCACGACCGCTTTCCTGCTCGAGGTGCCGTCCGGCGCCTGGGCGGATGTCTTCTCCCGGCGCAAACTGCTGGTGCTCGGCTCGCTGATCCGCGGCCTGGGCTTCGCCGGCTGGATCGTCGTTCCTTCGTACGCCGGGTTCGCGCTCGGCTTCGTCCTGTGGGGAATCAGCTCCGCGCTGATCTCCGGCACCTTCGAAGCCCTCGTGTACGACGAACTCGCCGCGCGCGGAGCCGCCGGCCGGTATGCCGGACTGATCGGCCGTGCCAAGTCGGCCGCGCTGGTCCTGAACCTGGCGGCGACCGCCTTGGCAGCACCACTGTTCAAGCTCGGCGGCTATCCACTGCTGGGCATCGTGAGTGTTGTGAGCTGCCTAGCTCAAGCGGCAGTTGCCGTGTCCCTACCGGAGGCGACCCGAGTCGCCACGGCCGACGAGACAAAGGAGGTGGAAGCAGCAACCGAACGCCTGGCTGGAGAACGCTCTGTCGCAGAGGGCACGGCCGGAGACGGACCCGTTGCCGAGCGGCCGGCTGGAGACGGACGCGTGGCCGAGCGGCCGGCCGGAGACGGGTCTGCCGACGATGGCGTGCTCGGGCGGTACGTTGCGATGTTGCGTGCTGGGCTGTCGGAGGTGGCGACCAGCCGGGTTGTTCGTAAGGCTGTTGTGCTTGTGGCTCTGCTTGGTGGGTTCCTGGCTTTCGATGAGTACTTTCCCTTGCTGGCAAGGGGAATCGGTGCTTCGACGGCGCTCGTGCCGTTGCTGATCGCAGGGACGGTTGCCGCGCAGGCGATTGGTGGCGCGCTCGCGGGTCCGGCGTACCGGATGCGGGGGTGGGTGCTCGGTGTCGGACTGGCGTTGTCCGCGGGGTTGCTGGCGTGGGGTGCGTTGAGTGGGACGGCTGTCGGGTTCGTGCCGATCGCGCTCGGGTATGGCTTCATGCAGCTCGTCATCATCGTCGCCGAGGCACGGCTGCAGGACGCCATCACGGGTCCGGCGCGGGCGACGGTGACCTCGGTGTCAGGACTGTTCGCCGAAGTCTTCGCCGTCTTGGTCTATGCGGGATTCGCCCTGGGAGCAGTCTGGTTCGCGTTGCCGGTATTGGTGGCCGGTCTGACGATCCCGTTGTTCCTGACTGCACTGATCACGCCGGCGGCATTACCGCCGCCGGCTTCACAAAGCGAGCAGGGCGCCGAGGGATGAGGCAACGCGATCGACGAACGTGGTCCGGCGATCGTCCGTGGTCGAGGCCAGGGAGAGGAAGGGGTTGAGGTCCTCGAGCTCGACCAGCAGCAGCTCGCCGGCGCCGGTTGCGTCGGCCGTGGTCGTGCTGGTGCGGCAGGCGTCGACGCGCTGGATGCCGTGGTCGATGGTGTTCCAGTCGACGAAGCGCTGGGCGAAGGCCAGGTCGGCCTCACTCGGTTGGTACGGCGCGAGTTCCCAGCGGTGCCTGTGATCCGGTGTGTACAGCGCGTACTGGAAGTCGCGATCGACGAAGTAGAACGACACCTCGTACTGGAAATCGACCAACGGCTGCGCGAGCAGCCCGTCGAGCGCGAGCATGCTCAGCTCGTCGCGAGAAACCTTGCGGAGCCCGATCGAGTCCGAGCCCAGCTTCGGCTTCACCAGATAGCCCAAGGACTCCGGCAACGTGGACGGATCGCTGTCGGTCGTCGGGATCACCGGGTAGCCCGCGTCGCTCAACTCCACCAGATACTGCTTGCCCACCATGTCGGCCTTACCGCTGAGCTGGTTGAACACTCGCGTCCCCCGCGCGATCGCCTCGGCCCGGAACTCGTCGTACTCCGCCTGAAAGTGCAGCACCGGCCCGCTGTTGCGCACGATCACCGCGTCGAACCGGTCCATCAACCCGACCGCATCCAACGGATGACACAACGCCAGATCGAAGTGCTCCCGCAACTCCCGGGTCAGATACGCGTCCTCATCCCCATACCGCCGCCCCCGAGCCGGATAAGTCAGATCACTGACGTAGAGAACCTTGGCGCGCATCGAAACCTCCGGGCAGTAGCAATCGACTGTCGTGTTCTTACAAGCAGCGGATGACGCGCTGCGGCTAGTGTCCGGGGCATGTCCGACAACTCAACGACAGCAGCATTCACCATCGAGCTGCAACCCGGCGAAGCGCTACTGGACGCGAC
Source organism: Kribbella ginsengisoli (assembly GCF_039537185.1). Taxonomy (NCBI): domain Bacteria; kingdom Bacillati; phylum Actinomycetota; class Actinomycetes; order Propionibacteriales; family Kribbellaceae; genus Kribbella; species Kribbella ginsengisoli. Next base: position 316,353 of record NZ_BAABAA010000006.1, read on the forward strand.
CGGTCGCTTCGACTTCAGCAAGGTGTGGACCGGTGGGATGGCTGGAACCAGTACCGGCTGCATGTTGTCCGCAGGGGATCCGGCAGCGGGCAAGGCGGGATACGTCGCGCTGGAGCTGTTCCAAGGCAGCCTCGATGGGCTGAACGGCAGCGTCGTGCTGCAGCAGTTCGGGACGATGAACGGCGAGAGCACCCTGTACTACGAGTTCGCCCCGGGCTCCGGCACCGCCGAACTGGCCGGCATCAGCGGCTCCCTCGAGATCGACACCTCTGGTGGAGGGCATGACGTCCGGATTCGCTACCAGCTGATCTGATTACAGGGCGAAACGGGTGGCGATGCCGTCGACAAGCAAAGCGATGCCGGTCGCGAAGCCGGTGTCGAAGTCGTAGGCCAGGCCCTCGGCGCCCAGTTCGGTGACGACGCGGACCAGTGTTGGCGCCTTGCCGGGAGGTAAGGCGCTGACCCGGGTCAGCAGGTCGGGCGCGAGGTCGAAGGTCTCGGCGCGGACCGATGCCTCGCCGAGGCTGAAGCCGTGGATGAAGTCGATGATCGTGTTGACGGCCTCGACGATCTGGCGTGGATCGGCGCCTGCCCGGTCGAGGGAGCGGTAGAACGGTTCGACGACGGCCACGACGACGTCCGAGACCGCCGAGGTGTCCGAGAGGATCTGCAGGGCGAGGTTCGGATGGGCGCGCAAGGCGTCCCGATAGGCGGCGGCCGCGGCCTTCAGCTCGTCCTTCCACGGCACGCTGTCGTCGGCCGGGGTGGACTCCAGCTGCGCGAAGACGAGCTCGGCCAGTCCGGCGAAGACGGCCGCCTTGTTCGGTAGATGGTGGTAGATCGACATCGGGTTCACGCCGAGCGTCGAGGCGAGCCGGCGCATCGTCATCGCCTCCAGGCCCTCGGTGTCGACGATCCGCAGCGCCGCTTCGAGGATGGCGTGCCGGCTGAGCCGCTCTTCCCCTGCTCGTGGCCGTCCCGAGCGGCCCGGAAGTGGCTTGCCAGCATTAACCATACGTCGTATGGTACGAAATCATACAACGTATGGCTACACCGGGAGGCAGTAGATGAGCGAGAAGACCCTGGCGGGCAAGGTGGCGTTGGTGGCCGGCGGGACGCGGGCGGCCGGACGAGGGATCGCGGTCCAGCTCGGCGCGGCCGGCGCGACCGTCTACGTGACAGGCCGGTCCACCAGAGCACAGCGCTCGGAGATGGATCGCCCCGAGACGATCGAGGAGACCGCCGAGCTCGTCGACGCGGCCGGCGGTCGCGGGATCGCAGTACGGGTTGATCACACCGATCCCGAGCAGGTGAAGGCGCTCGTCGAGCGGATCGAGTCCGAGCAGGGTGCGCTGCACATCCTCGTGAACGACATCTGGGGCCAGACCGGCGAACCGAGCTGGGACAAGACCGTCTGGGAGTCGCCGCTCGACGACGGGCTCAAGCTGTTCCGGCTCGGCGTCGAGACGCACGCGATCACCAGCCACTTCGCGTTGCCGTTGCTGATCAAGTCGCCCGGCGGCCTGGTGGTCGAGATGACCGACGGCACGGACGAGTACAACGCGACCAACTACCGCGTCTCGTTCTTCTACGACGTCGCGAAGGGAGCGGTCAGCCGGATGGCCTTCGCGCTGGCGCATGAGCTCGAGAAGTACGACACGACCTCGATCCTGCTCACTCCCGGCTGGCTGCGTTCGGAGGCGATGCTTGACGGCTTCGGCGTCACCGAGGACAACTGGCGCGACGCGACCGAGCGCATCCCGCACTTCGCAATCTCCGAGAGCCCCTCGTACGTCGGACGCGCAGTGGCCGCACTGGCCGCCGACCCCGACGTCTCCCGGTACCACGGCAAGTCACTGTCCAGCGGCGAACTGGCCAAGGTCTACGGCTTCACCGACCTCGACGGCAGCCAACCCGACGCCTGGCGCTACATCGTCGAGGTCGAATCCCAGGGCAAGCCCGCCGACACCACCGGCTACCGCTGACCGCCTAGAGCTGGTACGGCGAGCAGACGCCGAACCCGGAATCCCTAGCAGGCAAGGGCATCCCGGAACTGTCCAGTGCCATCTGCGGATGCGCAGCAGCAATCGGTACTCCGCTAGCCGCCGCCAACGCCAGCACCTCCCGCCGTGACGTCACCGCAACCGCTGGGTCCCTCTCGTAAACATAGGTCAACTCCGGCCAGCGCCCCTGCGCCGGATGCACCAGCACATCGCCCCCGAGCACAGCCCGCGAAGTCACCACGCACTGATGCCCAGGCGTGTGCCCCGGCGTAGGCAACAACCGCACTCCACCGTCGAGCGACACCTCTCCGTCCACAGCCCGCATCTGCCCAGCATCCTCAAGCGGCCTGACCAACCGCTCGTACGTCGCCGACCCCCGCGCATGCTCAACCTCGGCCTGCTGCACCACGTACGTCGCGTTCCCAAACCGCGGCACCGCCTCGGCCAGATTCCATCCCGCGTGATCCAGATGAATGTGTGTCAACACCACGGTGTCGACCTCCCCAGCCGCCACCCCCGCCGACTTCAGCAAGGCCGGCAACCGCCCAGCCGTCCCCAACCACTCAGCCGCCTCACCGCCGGCCGGCCCGATCCCCGTATCAACCAGCAGAACACCAGCCGCCGAAGTCACCAGGTAGCTATGAAAATGCAGCCACCATCCACCCTCGGCCGCCACATTCCCCGGCGCGGCCACCGCCGTCCACTCAGCCTCCGCTGCAGACCAGCCCGGCAACGCCGTCTCCACCGACTCCGGAAACACCGCCACCGCATCACACAAGACCGTCACGTCCACGCGGCAAACCCTCCAAAGAAAGCTAGTCTCCCAAGCGGCGAGCGAGGTGGACGTGGACCTGCGCGTCGAGTTCCACGGTCTCGGGGAGAGCCTCGAGCGTCCGCCGGAAGACCTCGTCCCGATCGGCGGGCGAGAGCAGCACGTACGCCGAAACCGTCGAGAGCTGCCCGACGTAGTCGACGGCGCTCATCGGCAGGAGCCGTTCGATCACCACCTGCCGTACATCGGTGAACCACTCGGACTGCTCAAGCTCCGTGCCCGGCCATTGCATCGGGCGATCCGCCGATGTCCCGTCGGGCGATGGCACGCCGTCGTCATCCAAGTACGGCAAGCGGGCCGCGCGCGCCGCCTCCTGGAGATCCGGATCGGCCAGCTGGATCGGCACCCCGAAGTTGGCGAACACCCCACCCGGCTGGACGAGTGCGGCCATCCGCTCCCACCGGCCCACCGGGTTGGTCCAATGCAGCGCCGCAGCCGAATACACCAGCCCGTACGACGTATCCAGCGGCAAGTCCTCGAAAGCGGCTTGCACGGTGGTGACGTTTGCCGGCAACTGCTTGCGCAACTCCGCGAGCATCGCCGCGTCCGGTTCGGTCGCCGTGACCGCGATCCCGCCCTGCGCGAACAGACGCGTCGCCTTGCCAGTCCCAGCGCCGATCTCGAGCGCCGTCCGGATCGGCGGCTCACCGGCGTACTCCGTCACCAGCTCGAGGAGTTCCAGCGGATACCCCGGCCGGAACCGGTCGTACGCCTCCGCCACCGACCCGAAGCTCAAAGCGCGCTCAACCATGCCTGGCATCCTGGCATCTTCCGCGCTCCGGGCGCCTGCCATTTATCCCACCAGCATCCAGGCTGCCAGTCCGGCCATCAGGAGCGCGATGGTGCCGTCCAGGTACTGCCAGGCGCGCGGGCGAGCGAAGATCGGGCCGAGCCGCCGGGCGAAGAAGCCGAGCGTGAAGAACCAGGCGAAGCTGGCGGAGACCGAGCCGAGGCCGTAGATCCAGCGACCATCGGTACCGCGCTGGTTGGCCAGCGACCCGAGCAGGACGACGGTGTCCAGGTACACGTGCGGGTTGAGATAGGTGAATCCGAGGCAGGTCAGTACGACGCTGCGCAAGGCGCTCGGGGCGTGATCGGCCGGGCTGAGCGCCGACGGGTTCAGGGCCCGGCGAGCCGCGATCACGGCGTACGTGAGAAGGAAGAGTGCGCCTCCGTAGCGCGCGATGTGGAGTGCGGTCCGGCTGCCGGTGATCAACGCGCCGAGGCCGGCGATGCCGCTCGAGATGAGCACGGCGTCGGAGAGCGCGCAGATCAGTACCACCGGCAGCACGTGTTCGCGGCGCAGGCCTTGGCGGAGGACGAAGGCGTTCTGCGCGCCGATCGCGACGATCAGCGACAGTGTGGTGGCAAAGCCGGCAAGCAGGGGCATGCCTCGACCGTAGAAGCCGACCCGAAGACAAACCAGCTAAACTTCCTACGCCACCATTAGCAGTTCTTAAGAGGCGAAAATGCAGCTCGACTCAGCTCAGCTGGACACTTTCGCGGCCGTGATCGATGAGGGCAGTTTCGATGCGGCGGCCCGGAAGCTGATGATCACGCCGTCGGCGGTCAGTCAGCGGATCAAAGCGATGGAGAGCCGCCTCGGCCATGTCCTGGTCCAGCGGACCAAACCCGCCCGCGCCACCGAAGCAGGCGAGGCCGTACTACGCCACGCCCGCCAGGTCTCCTTGCTGGAGGTCGAGACGATCGCCGCCGTCAAGGGAAGGCTCGAAGGCCTCCGCCTCCCGATCGCGGTCAACGCCGACTCACTCAACAACTGGTTCCTGCCCGTTCTCTTCGCCGTCCCGCCCGAGCTGGTGACCGCATTCGATCTGCACCAAGAAGACCAGGACCACTCGGCCGAGCTGCTGCGCAACGGCACCGTACTGGCCGCGGTCACCGGCGATCCCCGACCGGTCCAGGGCTGCCGCGTCCAACCGCTCGGCAAGATGCGGTACCTCTCCGTCGCCACCCCCGAGTTCGCGGACCGCTGGCTGACCGGCAAACCGTTGCCTGAGGCACTCGAAACCGCGCCGATGATCGTCTTCAACGCCAAGGACATGCTCCAGCACCGCCTGCTCCGCAAAGTCACCCGGCGCCGGCTCGACCCGCCGACCCACTCGATCCCCGCGCCGGGGCCGTTCGTCCGGGCGATCCGGCTCGGCCTCGGCTGGGGGATGATCGAGGAGGAAATGGTGGAGGATGAGCTGGCCGACGGCCGCTTGATAGAGGTTGCCCAGGGCAAGTATGTCGACGTCCCGCTGTACTGGCAGCACTGGAAGCTCGACTCCGCCGTCCTGGACGCCCTCACCGCTGCTGTGCTCCAGGCTGCTGAGGCAGGCCTGCGGACGCGTTGATCGCATAGTCCGGCAGCTCGATCGAGTTGCCCACCTTCAACGGCAGCTCGTCGATCAGCTTGCGCCACGGCAGGTACGGCAGCAGCTTGAAGTTCAGGTTCCGGATCCTCAGAAACGCCTTGCTACCAGGCACAAACCACTGGCCACTGTCCTTTCCCTGCTTCTGGCAAGCCTTGACGAACCCCCGCATCCGTTCCTCGTACGCCGGCAAGCCCAGCACGTGATCGCCACCAGCCGCCGCCAACTCACCCGCCAGCACGTACGCCCCGACGATCGCGAGACTCGTCCCCATCCCGGACAGCGGTGAAGCGCAGTACCCCGCGTCGCCCACCAGCGAGATCCGCCCGATCGAGTAGCTCGGCATCTTGATCTGGCTGACCGAGTCGAAGTACCAGTCCGGCGACCCGGCGATACCGGACAGCAGCCGTGGTACCTCCCAGCCGACTCCCGCGAAGGCGTCGGTGAGGATCCGCTGTTGCGCCGCCGCGTCGTGCCGGTCGTACTTCAACGGCTCTGACGTGAAGTAGAACAGCGCCTTCGCCTCGGTGTTGTCCCGCGCGCTGTAGGTGCCGGCCGTCTTGCCGGGCACGTTCACGAACCGGGCCGTGTGGTCGAGGCCGAGGTGATTCGGGACGGTGAAGACGGAGTTGTAGTACCCGAGATCGTGGATGTACTGCGACTCGGGCCCGAAGGCGATCCGGCGTACGTTCGAATGCAGCCCGTCCGCGCCGATCACCAGGTCGAAGCGCCGCGAGCCGCTGCGCTCGAAGCTGACGTCGACGCCGGTCTCGTCCTGCCGCAGTGTCGTGATCGAGTCGTCGAACAGGTACTCGACCTTGGTCCGGGTGGCGTCGTACAGGATCTCGACCAGGTCGCCGCGGAGCACCTCGAGCTCGCCGCTGAGCACAGTCGACTTCATCACGGCGACCGGCTTGCCCGCCTCGTTCACGTACGTCATCTCGCCGAGCTCGGTCGCCTTCGCCCGGACCTGATCCAGCAGGCCCATCCGCTCGAGCACCTTCAGCGAGGCGCCGCGGAAGTCCACCGCGTAGCCGCCGGGCCGTGGCTCGGGCGCCCGCTCGACCACGGTCGGGGTGTAGCCGAAGCGCTCCAGCCAGAACGCCAGCGCGGGTCCGGCGACGCTCGCACCCGAGATCAGCACCGTCTTGTTCGTCATTTTCAGCTCCTGGAGGTGGGGTGACGAGACGACTGTACGATGGTCTAAGACAGTTGTGCAAGACGTTCGTGTCAGACGTCGGCTAGGATCGCGGCATGGGAAATCGCGAGGCGCTGATCGAGGGCGCGAAGACCTGCCTGATGGAGAAGGGCTACAGCCGGACCACCGCGCGCGACATCGCGACGGCGGCCGGGGTGAGCCTGGCCGCGATCGGCTATCACTTCGGGTCCAAGGAAGCGCTGATGAACGAGGCGATGCGCCAGGCGCTGGACGAGTGGGGCGCCGACGTCGGCAAGGCGATGAGCGCCGAGTTGCCGGGAGAGGCCGACGTCCGGGAGCGGTTCGCCGCCACCTGGGGTCAAGCGGTGAAGACGCTGGAGTCGCCGCAGACGCGCGCGCTGTGGGTCACGCAGTACGAGGTGCTGAGCCTGGGCGCGCATCTGCCTGAGCTGCTCGAGGCGTTGTCGAAGATGCAGGGCGAGGCGCGCGAGGGGCTGGCGATGCTGTTCGGGTCCGCCGATGAGAACACCGACCCGGAGACGGTCCAGCAGGTCGGCACCTTCTACCAGGCGCTGATGCTCGGCGTGATCGCCCTCTGGCTCTTCGACCCCGAGAAGGCGCCCAAGGGTGAAGACCTGGCCAAGGCGATCCAACTCATCTCGGCCCAGCTAGGGTCGTGAGATGAAGAAAGCGCTACCGGCGGCCTTCGGCCTGCTGCTGACGGTTCTCGGTGTGGTGTGGGCGTTGCAGGGGCTCGGCTACATCGGCGGCAGTTCGATGTCGGGCAAGCAGATCTGGGCGGTCATCGGCCCGGTGGTCGCGGCCTTCGGGATCTCCCTGCTCTACGTCACTTTCCGGGGTCCGCAGAAGCGTTAGTGCCCCGTAGGCGGTGTAGCGTCCCAGCGCATCGCCATTGGGTTGTCGTCCGGTACCAAGCCGGCGGCCATGATCGCGCCGCTGATCGGCCGGACGAGCCGGTCCAGCTCCTCCGCGTCGGCGTCGCCGAAGGCTGCCCATCCCTGCTCGGCGAGTCGATCAGTCGTGTCCTCGACCGACTGCCGCAGCGACTGCCCGGCATCAGTCAGTACGCCGTCCGCGGTGAGCAACCCGCGTGCCTGGAGATCCTCCGACGCGGCCGCCCACTCGTCGTCGCTCCAGCGCCGGTTGAGCTGGAAGACCTCCTTGGACGGGCCGCCCGCCGCGGACAGGGTCACGAGCGCCTGGCACGGAGACAGTCCGGCCGCGACCAGCGCGGAGACGTGTCCGTCGCCGCGAGACTCCCGCAGGATCGTGGTGGCTTGCCACAACACGAGGTGGGGCTCGTCGGGCCAGGGGAGTGCTGCGTTGGCCGCTGCAAGCGGTCGGCCGGCCGTCGGGGCCAGCTCGGCTGCGTGTCGGGCCAATTCGGCGGCGCGGCGTATCGGCGTACCGGCTGGGTCTGAGCCGGGGAAGGCGCGTACTGCGCTGTCTACCGCCTGCAGGCGTGTGGTCAGGAGCTGCGCGGGCGTGGCGAAGGTCCATGCGTCGGGGATAGCGCGGGCGACCATCGACGGGTGGAAGTTGTAGAAGATCGCTGTCACCAGCTCGGGGCCGACCGCGCCCAGTGGAGCGGCCCGGCAGGCGAAGTAGCTCATCCAGCCGCCTCGCAGGCCGAGCGCGTCAGTGGCCTTGCGGGTATCCGGCGCGAAGTACGTGATCGCGTGAAACGGCTCGAGGACTTTCCACAGGCGGCGGGCGCGCGAGTCGGTCATGCCCCCGATCAAAGCAGATGGAACCTCGGCGATGAGAGGGTGTCGGCCATGAGTATCCGGGTGCAGTGTGTGAATTACGACGCGATCGACCCCGCCGCGCAGGCGCGGTTCTGGGCCGAGGTGCTGGGCTGGCGGATCACCCACGAGGTGGACAAGGAGTCCGTGCTGGAGCCGCCGGAGGGCAGCCCCGAGGACGGCATCGTGCCCGACATCCTGTTCCTCCGGGTACCGGCCGACGAGACCAAGTCGCTGAAGAACCGCGTCCACATGGATCTGCGCCCGACCGACCAGGCGGCCGAGATCGCCCGGATCGAGACCCTCGGCGGCAAGCGGGTCGACGTCGGCCAGGACGAGTCCGCCTCCTGGGTCGTGATGGCCGACCCCGAAGGCAACGAGTTCTGCGTACTGCGTGCCTTCACCCCCGAGGAGCTCGCCTCCTTCTAGAGCGCCGGCTTCCGGAGCGGCCGGTGCATCACGTGCAGTCCGACGTAGCCGTGCGCGGGGCTGAGGAACGCCTCGGGCACGGTGCCGACGATCTCGAAGCCGAGTGACTGCCAGAGCCGCACCGCGGCGGTGTTGGACTCGACCACCGCGTTGAACTGGATCGACCGGAACCCGCTGCGGCCGGCCCAGTCGATCATGTCCTGGCAGAGCGCCCTGCCCACCCCTTGGCCGCGGGCGGCGGCGTCGACCATGAAGCTCGCGCTGGCTACGTGCGCGCCCGGGCCGGGGCGGTTCGGGTACATGTTCGCGCTGCCCAGAACCTTGCCCTCGGCATCGATCGCGACCGTCGTCCTCGCCGGCGGGGACGACGACGGTGACATCCAGATCGCCTGAGCCTGCTCGAAGGTCAGCTCTGGATCGTAGGTGTAGGTCTCACGCGCGGTGATGATGTCGCGGAAGAACGGCCAGATCGCGTCCCAGTCCTGTGCGACGGCCTCTCGGATCTCCATGGAACCGATAGAATCACAGGGGATGACAAAGACTCATGTGCTTTCCGGGCTGCCGCGCTGGAGTCTGGCCGTGCCCCCACTCGCGCTCATCGTCCTTGCCGTGTCCTGGGGCAGCAAGCCGGGTGTGATCCTGCTCATCCTCATCTGCGCCGGCCTCGGCGCGGCGGTGATCGCGGCCGTTCATCACGCCGAGGTCGTGGCGCACCGGGTCGGCGAACCGTTCGGAACGCTGATCCTCGCACTCGCGGTGACGGTGATCGAGGTCGCACTGATCGTGACGCTGATGGCGTCCGGTGGCGACAAGGCCGCTTCGCTTGCCCGCGACACAGTCTTTGCCGCGGTGATGATCACCTGCAACGGCATCCTCGGGCTCGCGCTCGTGGTCGGCTCGTTGCGGCACAAGACGCAGGAGTTCCGGGTGCACGCGTCTGGCAGCGCGCTCGCGGTGATGACGGCACTCGTCACGCTCAGCCTGGTGCTGCCGACCTTCACGACCAGTACTCCGGGCGCCACGTTCAGCGCGGCTCAGCTCGCCTTCGCGGGCGTCGCTTCGCTGGTGATGTACGGCGTCTTCGTCTTCGTCCAGACGATCCGCCACCGCGACTACTTCCTTCCGGTGACTGAGGCAGCCGAGGAGGATGCAGAAGACGTCCATGCCGAAGCGCCCAGCACCGGGGTCGCCCTGGTGAGTCTTGCGTTGTTGTTCGGTTGCTTGATCGCTGTCGTCGGCCTGGCCAAGACGGTGTCACCGAAGCTGGAGTCCGCGGTCGAGGCGGCCGGCGCGCCGCTCGCGGTCGTGGGCGTCGTGATCGCCTTGCTGGTGCTGCTGCCGGAGACGGTTGCCGCAGTACGAGCCGCACTGCGGAACCGCCTCCAGACCAGCCTCAACCTCGCGCTCGGCTCGGCCCTGGCCAGCATCGGACTGACGATCCCGGCGATCGCCATCGCGTCGATCTGGCTCGACGGGCCGCTCGTCCTCGGCCTGGGCGGCAAGGAGATGGTGCTGTTCGCGCTGACCGTGGTGGTCAGCATGCTCACCCTGGCGACCGGCCGGGCCACCCTGTTGCAGGGCGCGGTCCACCTGATGATCTTCGGCTCGTTCCTCTTCCTGACCGTCAGCCCTTGAGGCTGTCCAGGTAGTCGACGACCGCTTGCTGGTGGTTGTGCTCGGCCCACCCGCGCGGCGTGCTGTGGTACGAGGGATCCTCGATCGACGGGTCGGCGCCGAGTTCGATCAGCTTCTTGACGGTGTCGAGGTGGCCGTGGAAGGCCGCCTGGTGGAGAGGCGTGTTCATCGCGAGCACGCTCAGGTCGAATCCGAGTTCCTGCAAAGGCGCCATCGCCTCTGTCCGCCCCATTTCGGCGGCCCGGATCGGTACGAACGGATTCCGCCGTACTGCCCGCGCAGCCAATTCCGGGTCGGCGGCAACCGACTCGCCCCGCAGGGCGGCGGCGTACAACTCGTGCACGTCATCCAGTGGTGCCGCGCCCGCGGCCTCCAGCAGCTCAGCGACTTCGGTGTAGCCGGCCACCGCCGCCAGCTCGTAGGCACGATGGCCGCAGAAGCCCGGGTGCTCGGTTCCGCGCGCATCAGGATCGATGCCTTGAGCAAGCATCAACTCGACCCGGTGCAGCAGGCCTTGGGAGGAAGCGAAGACCAGCTCGTCCTCCAACAGCTGCCGCGGAGTCGGGTGCGCCGTCGTCATCCGCTCGTGCCAGGGGCCGCCGTCGCCCTTGCCCAGACCGAATTCGAGCAGTAGCGCCAGGTGGTCGTCGTCGTACGGCGGTGGGCAGCCGGGGCCGCAGTTGTACATCGTCTGGCTGTCGTTCGCATCGGCGCCGGCCTCGAGCAGCACGCGAGCCAGTTCCAGCCGGTTCTGGTGCGGTGGCTGGTCGCCCTCGCCTCGCCCGAAGGCGCCGGTCAGGGCGGTGAAGGGTGACGGCATGCCCGACCAGAGATAGCCGGCGTTCGGATCGGCGCCGTTGGCGAGCAGCAGTTTCGCGATCTCCAGCGGTGCTTCGGTGGGCACGGGGAGGCGCGAATACGTCAAGTACAGAAGGGGTTCCCAGCGGAACGGACCACCTTCTCGCTTCGCCAGCGATGGCTCGTCGGCCAGCGAGGCCCGGACGGCCTCGACTTCCCCTGCGACGACCTGAGTGTAGATGTTGCTCAATGCAACTTCATCGCGGAGTTCGCGGGCGGCCAGCTGCCGGGCCGGATCGTCCTGGCCGTAATGCAGCGTGGCCAGCTTGAGGAATTCTTCGATCGGGTTCGAGCTGCTCGGCGCCTCGTGCGGGGAGCGGCTGTAGCGGTCGACCAGTTCGAGATGGTGGACCAGCCGGGGCCAGCTGGCGAAGCCGTAGCTGCGGGCGATCGCGACCTGCGCGTCCGCGAGCGTGCTCACGGGATAGAACTCGGCGGCCAGCGCGACGGCCTCGGGATCCTCGGCGCGGACCTGCTTGAGCAGGGTCTTGGCCTGGTTCTTCAGGTGCTCCAGGCGCGGCGAGTTCGGAAGATTACGGGTCGGCATGGCGACCTCCTCTCTGCGTGCCTGCTGTCCGCGTCGTCAGGCGAGAAAGGAGGTGGATACCGCAAACTCAACCTCGAGATCAGGTGGGCTGAGCCCTTCCCGCGGACCGGTGGCACCCTGAGTGCCTGATCCCGATCCTACGACCTCAGGCTTTTTCCATCCACCACTCGGTGAATTCGTGCGCCCGGCCGTCCTTGTCCAGGCGGATCACCCACAGGTTGCTGTACTCGCCGAGCGGGTCGGTCTGGTACGTGGTCCAGCCGCGGACGAAGCCGACGCCGTCGCCGAAGCCCAGCACCTGGTACTCGAACAGCGTCTCGCCGGGCGCGTCGGCGACCTCCAGCCAGGCGTTCACGATCGCGTCGCGGCCCAGTACCGGCTCCTCGTCGGGGCGGCGGTAGAAGGCGGCGTCCTCGGTCCACAGGGCGGCGATGTGCTCGGGATCGTTCGACTCCCAGGCTCGCCGGTAGGCCTGCACCCAGCGATCCAGGTGCTTCTCCTTGAGCGCCATGGCCAGCATTCTGCCGGGCGATGAGCTGATCTCCGGGGAGGATCGGGCCATGGCGACCTGGGTGTTCGACGGAATCGGCCTGCCGGCCGGCGACCAAGTCCATCTCGAAGCGGGCACAGGCGACCGGGAGACACTGCCCGGCCGGTTCGCGCTGCCCGGGCTGGTGGACTCGCACTGTCACCTGACCTTCGGCGTCGGCGATCACGGACCGGTACTGCTCGGCGAGACCGAGGCGCGGACGATGCTCGACGACCTCGCGCAGGCCGGCGTCGGTGCGCTGCGGGATGTCGGCGGCAATCGGTCCGTCACCCTGAAGCTTGCCGCCGGCCCCGAGGACGGCCGGCCAGTCGTACTCGCGGCCGGGCGGTTCGTCGCGCCGGCGGACAGCTACTTCCCGGGAATGTACGAACCTGTACCGGCCGCAGGCCTGATCGCTGCGGTCGAGGCCGAGATCGACGCCGGAGCCACGTGGATCAAGCTCGTCGGCGACTTCCCCGCGGTCGGCCCCGACGGCCCGATCCGCGGCAGCGCGGTGACCCCGAACTACGAGCCCGACGCCGTCGCCGAGATGGTTGCCGCCGTCCATGCTCGCGGCGCCCGAGTCGCGGCACACACCCAGACTCCATTCGTCAGCGAGCTCGTCCGGGCGGGGATCGACTCTGTCGAGCACGGCGACGACCTCACCGCCGAGGATCTCGAAGTACTGGGCGCCCGAGGCGGAGCGTGGACTCCGACCCTCTCGGCGGCCATGTACGGCGCGGAGAACGACACCCCCGAGCGCCGTGCGCGCAGGCAAGCCAGATCGGAGAAGGCGGCGGCGATGTTGCAGCTGGCCTACCAGTACGGCGTACGCGTCCTAGCTGGCTCGGACGTCGTCGGCACGGTCGCAGGTGAGGTCGAGCAGCTCGTCCGCCACGGCCTGACGGTCACCCAGGCGCTGGAGGCCGCGAGCACCTCCGCCCGGGAGTTCCTCGGCCTCGAGGGGGAGGGCGACCTCGTCACGTACGACGAAGACCCGCGGGAGCGTCCCGACGTACTGGCCACCCCGGCGGCCGTAGTACTGCGCGGCCTCCGCATCCGCTGAGACCCAGCTCACCGAACCTGCTTCTTGAACATGTTCAAGAAGCAGGCCTACTGTCGTCCTGTCAGAGAGTTGAACGTGTTCAAAACGTGAGGACGTGGTGAGAATGACGGTGGTCACCTACTTGATCTACCTGCTGATCGCGGTGCCGCTGACGATCTGGGTGGCGCGGACCCTGAGCCGGAACGGGCGGATTTTCCTGGTCGACGTGTTCCACGGCAACGAGGACTTCGCCGACGCAGTGAACCGGCTGCTCGTGGTCGGCTTCTACCTGGTCAACCTGGGCTTCGTCACGCTCTTCCTGCGGTCCGGCAGCACCGTGGTCGACGCCCGCGGCGTACTCGAGCAACTCAGCGTGAAGCTGGGCATCGTGATGGTCGTGTTGGGCGTCCTGCACCTCCTCAACGTCTGGACCTTCAACGCGATCCGCCGCCGCAGCCGCCTGGAGGAGATGACCACACCCCCAGTCCCCGCGAACACCTTCGTCGGTACCGCTCCCTTCCAGCCTCCGCTGACCGGCACCCAGCAGCCGATGCCCTCGGGCTACTGACGAACCATGCAAGAGCTGGTGGTCCTGTACGACGCGCAGTGCGGCCTCTGCCGCCGCTTCAAGGAGTGGTTGGCGGGGCAGAAGCCAGGGCCGAACGGCCTGGGTGGAGTGGTGCGGCTCGGATTCGTCGCGGCGGGGTCGACGGAAGCCAGGCGGCGCTACCCGGAGCTGGACCATGCGGCCACACTGCGCGAGGTGACGGTGGTCGCCGACGACGGAGCGGTGTACGTCGGCGACCGGGCGTGGATCGTGTGTCTGTGGGCGACCTGGGAGTACCGGGCGACCGCAGTACGGCTGGCAAGTCCGGCGATGCGGCCGGTGGCGCGGGCGATGGTGCAGGTGGCGGCGGGGTTGCGGAGCAGGAACTCGGAGTTGATCGGGGGTGACTACGCTGACGGATGTGACGGACGGTGCGACCGCCAAGGGTGAGCAGACGCGTGAGCTGATTCTGTCGACGGCTCTGCGGTTGTTCCGGGAGCAGGGGTACGGGAAGACGACCATGCGGGCCATCGCCACCGAGGCGGGGGTGTCGGTCGGGAACGCGTACTACTACTACAGCTCCAAAGAGCACCTGATGCAGGCGTACTACGACCACCTGCAGGTGCTGCATCGCGAAGCAGTGCAGGAGATCCTGGCCGGCGACAAGTCGTTCACCAAGCGGCTCACCGGCGTACTGCGGAGCTGGCTCGACGTGTCCGAGCCCTATCACGAGTTCGCCGGGACGTTCTTCAAGACGGCGGCCGAGCCGAAGAGCCCGCTGTCACCGTTCAGTGAGGAGTCCCGGCCGGCCCGGGAGGCGAGTATCGAGATCTTCCGTCAGGTGGTGGAGGGCTCGGACCTCAAGCTCCCCGCCGACCTGCGAGCAGAGCTGCCGGAGCTGCTCTGGCTCATGCAGATGGGGATCGTCCTGTTCTGGGTGCACGACGACAGCTCGGGGCTGCGCCGCACGAAGCTGCTGATCACCAGCACAGTGCCGCTGGTGGACAGGTTGCTGCGGCTGACCCGCATCCCCGGTGTGAAGGGCGTCGTGAACGACCTGGTCGGCGTGATCCGCCAGCTCAAGGGCGTCTGAGTACTACTCGCCGGTCGAGCCGTCGAGGTGCTGGCGGAAGAGGTCGGCGTGGCCGTTGTGGCGGGCGGCTTCCTGGATCAGGTGGAAGTACAGGGAGCGCACGGTGTGCTCGGTGCCGACCCGTGGGCGGACGAAGGTGTGGTCGAGGTCATAGCCGGCCAGGATCTCGTCGTTCAGCTTGGTCGTCTCGCGGAAGTCGGCGAAGTCCTCCTCGACGCGCTCGGGGTCGACCAGGTCGAAGTCGCCGTCGGGGAACTCCTGGCTCCAGGTCTTGAGCAGGTCGAACGAACGGCCGTCGAGGCAGATCTGGATCCAGTACCGCTCGACCTCGGTCGCGTGCCGGACGAGCCCGATCAGGCTCATCGTGGACGGCTCGATCGCCTTCTCGGTGAGCTGCTCCCCGGTCAGTCCCGAGGTCTTCCACAGCAACGTGCCCCGGTGGAAGTCGAGGTAGGCCTGCAGCAGCTCGCGCTCGGTGCCTACGGTCGGGGGGGCTACGCGGTACTCCTCAGCGGCGGTCACGGCGGAAAGATACCCAGATCAGGTAACTCTCTGCCAGAGGTCGGCCAGTGCCGTACACTGAATGTGACGGCCCGCCCAGTTCTGCCTCGGGCCGATCTCAGTGCATACGCTGCGCTAGCAGTCGACCACCACGCGCCGCGGCTCAAAAGCTGCGCCGGGCAGGACGACCCCCCGATCTTTTGGAGTACTTCATGGCGGCACGCCGCCCCAGCAACACCACGCCCAATTCCACCCCTTCTACCTCAGCACGACCCCCGCGCGCCCAGGGTGAGGCCCCGGCGCGCCCCCGTCGCCGGCGCCGTACCGGTGCCGACGGCAACAACTCCGCGGCCGGCTCCGGCCGGCCGGTGACCGCCTCCGAGGCCGGTCGCCGTGGTTCCGCCGACAGCGGTCGCGGGGTTGCCGAGAGCAAGCAGGCGTCGTACGCCGAGGTCGCACCGACCGTCGTCGACGAGAACCTGACCTTCGACGACCTCGGCGTACCCGCCGGGCTGGTCAAGGCGCTGGCGGCCGCCGGCATCCTCAAGCCGTTCCCGATCCAGGCGGCGACGCTGCCTGACTCGCTGGCCGGCAAGGACGTGCTCGGCCGCGGCCGGACCGGTTCCGGCAAGACCTACGCGTTCGTCCTGCCCGTGCTGGCCCGGCTCACCACGAGCAGCACCAAGCGCCGGCCGAACCACCCGCGCGCGCTGATCCTGGCGCCGACGCGGGAGCTGGCGACGCAGATCCAGGCCTCCATCACGCCGCTGACCGACGCGCTCGACCTGCGCACGATGACCATCTTCGGTGGCGTCGGCGCGGGTCCCCAGATCACCCAGCTGAAGCGCGGCGTCGACATCGTGATCGCCTGCCCGGGCCGGCTCGAGGACCACGTCAAGACCGGTCACGCCAAGCTCGACCAGGTCGAGATCACCGTGCTGGACGAGGCCGACCACATGGCCGACCTCGGCTTCCTGCCCGCCGTCCGGCGGATCCTGGAGGCGACTCCGGCGAACGCCCAGCGGCTGCTGTTCTCGGCCACGCTGGACGCCGGTGTCGACGTCCTGGTCAAGCGGTTCATGAAGTCGCCGGTCACGCACAGCGTCGACTCGGCGCAGTCGCCGGTGGCCAAGATGACCCACCACGTGCTGCACGTTCAGTCCGACAGCCGGTTGCCGGTGCTCGTCGACCTGACCGCGGCGCCGGGCCGGACGCTGGTCTTCACGCGGACGAAGTACGGCGCGAAGTCGCTCACCAAGAAGCTCATCGCGCAGGGTGTTCCGGCTGTCGAGCTGCACGGGAACCTGTCGCAGGGCGCTCGGACGCGCAACCTGGAGGCCTTCTCCGACGGTTCCGCCAAGACGCTGGTCGCGACCGACATCGCGGCGCGCGGCATCCACGTCGACGACGTCACGCTGGTCATCCACGCCGACCCGCCGATCGAGCACAAGGCGTACCTGCACAGGTCCGGCCGTACTGCGCGCGCCGGCGCCGAGGGCACCGTCGTCACGCTGATGACGGACGACCAGGTCCGCGACGTCCGCGACCTCACCCGCAAGGCCGGTATCGCCGCCACGGTCACCAAGCTCCGCGTCGGCGACCCGCTGCTCGCTGAGCTGGCCCCCGGCGAACGCACCTTCGTCACCCCGACCATCAAGGTGGTCGCCGACGACGACGTACGCCGAGCAGGCGGCGGCGGTCGCGGTCGCGGCGCAGGCCGCGGTGCATCTGGCTCCGCACGAGGCGCCGGCTCCACACGCGGCACCGGCTCAGGCCGGGGCACTGGCTCCGGCTCCGGCAAGAGCGCAGGCGGCCCCCGCTCCGAGCGCTCCGGCTCCGCAACCAGCTCAGGCGCTGGTGCAGGTCGCGGTGCGAGCGGTGGCGGCCGGGGCAACGGCTCCGGTGGACAGGGCGGCGGCCGCACTGGCGGAAGCCAGACTAAAACCCGGTCCCAAGGTCGCGGCGGTTCATCGGCCGCGCCGAAGACCTACAGCACCACCACCCCCGGCGCCAGCAGCCGTCCGGCTGGAGCAGCCGCATTCTCCGCCGGCACCCGTGCCGGTGGCGCGCGGCGTAGCCGTTAGCCAACCACCGGTACGGGCCGGCGGCGCGGCCCCGGGCACTAGCCCGCGGCATCGCCGCTAGCTCGCTCCGGCCACTCGCCCGCTCGGCGAGAACTGCTTACCGAGTTGAGCCCGCCCAGGCATAGCCTGGGCGGGCTCAACTTTGTTGTGGGGAAGGACAGGCGTGACGGTCAGGACTGTGTTGGGGGAGCTGCCGGCTGGGGAGCTTGGGGTTACTGACTCGCATGATCATCTGTTCTTTCGGAGTGCGTTGCTGCCGGGGCAAGAGCTGGATGATGCCGACGCGGCGGCTGCTGAGGTCAGGGATTTCAAGGCTGCGGGTGGGCAGGCGATCGTGCAGTGGACGCCGTACGGGCTCGGTCGTCAAGCGGCCGACCTGGCCAAGATCTCTGCTGACACAGGGATTCATCTCGTTGCGGCGACCGGGTTGCACCGCGCGGAGCATTACCCCGCTGGGCTGGTGGACGAGGTGCGGCCGCGGCTTGCGGAGATCTTCGTGCGTGAGCTGACCGAGGGGATCGGCGACAGCGGCGTCAAGGCGGGGTTGATCAAGGTCGCCGGCGGGTTCCACGTTCTTGATGAGCACGCGCGGGTGGTGATGGTCGCCGCCGCCGAGGCGCAGCACGCGACCGGGGCGCCGATTGCCATCCATCACGAGCTGGGGAGCGCGGCGGACGCAGTACTGGATCTGCTGGTCGACGAGTCCGGCGTCGCGCCGGAGAGTGTGATCCTCGGGCATCTCAACCGATTCCCGGATCATCGGTTTCACCTCGAACTGGCCGCGCGGGGATCGTTCCTCGCCTTCGACGGCCCGTCGCGAGCCAACAACGCGACCGATCCACGCCTTTTCGACTGCCTCGCCGCGCTCATCGACGCCGGGTACGCCGACCGCCTGCTGCTCGGCGGCGACACGACCACCGCCCGAGCCCGGGCAGCCACCGGCGAAGGCCCCGGCATCCCCTACCTGCTGACCGGCCTACGACCGCGCTTGGTCCGTACCTTCGGCGCTGAGATCGCGACACAACTCTTCGTCGACAATCCGGCTCGTGCGTTCGTGACTCGCGGTACCGTTCGCTCGTGAACACGATCGCGCAGATCTTCGTCGTCCTCGCCGGTGTCTTCCACCTTGCCGTCTTCGCGATGGAGAGCCTGCTCTTCATGAAGCCGAGCACCTACAAGCGGTTCCTGATCCCGAACGAGGCCGAGGCAACGATCTCCAAGCCGTGGGCCTTCAACCAGGGCTTCTACAACCTGTTCCTCGCCCTCGGCGCGATCGGCGGACTGATCGCCGGTGGCGACAAGGGCCACGCGATCGCGCTGTTCGCCTGCGCCTGCATGGCCAGCGCCGGCATCGTGCTGATCGCCTCGGACCGCCGGATGGCCCGCTCGGCCGTGCTGCAGGCGGGACCGCCGATCATCGCGCTCGTCCTCGCCGCCGTTGCCTGACCTCCATCAAGTGCACTTGAACTCACCGCGTTGACTTCAAGTGCACTTGATAGATGAGGCTGCTCGGCATGACGACAACCGCCGACCAGCCGGCCGACATCGCGATCGAACCCCGGGCCGCCGGCGTGCTGGCGCCGCAGTACCGGGCGCTGACGATCGGGATGGTCGCACTGATCACCTTGATCGCGTTCGAGAACCTCGCCGTCACCACCGCGATGCCGACCGTGGCGCAGGCGCTCGACGGGCTGGCGCTGTACGCGCTCGCGTTCGGCGGCCCGCTCGCGTCGAGTGTGGTCGCGATGGTCGTATCGGGCACCTGGAGTGATCTGAAGGGCCCGATCCGGCCGCTCTGGTACGGCACCGGCTGGTTCCTGCTCGGTCTGATCATCGCCGGAGCCGCGCCGACGATGGAGGTGCTGGTCGCCGGTCGCATCATTCAAGGCTTCGGCGGCGGTCTGGTCACAGTCGCCCTGTACGTCGTCGTCGGACACCTGTACCCGCCGGAGCTCCGGGCCCGGATCTTCGCCGCCTTCGCCACCGGGTGGGTCGTGCCGTCGCTGGTCGGGCCGGCGATCGCCGGGCTGATCGTCGAGCACACGAGCTGGCGGATCGTGTTCCTCGCAGTACCGGCGCTGGCCGTTCCGGCGGTGCTCGTGATGCGGCCCGGGCTGGCCGGTGCCAACGCCGGGTCGGTCGTGAAGGCGGGATCTTTGTGGGATCGGCAGGCACTCTGGGCGGTCGCGGCCGCCGTGGGCGTCGGAGTGTTGAATTACGGCGGTCAGCAGAGCGGCGCGCTGCAGGTTGCTTTGGTTGTGCTGGGGCTGACCGGAGTTGCGGCCTTCGCGCCGAAGTTGTTGCCCAAGGGAACGTTCCGGATCTCGTCCGGGCTGCCTGCGGTTATCGCGTTGCGCGGGCTGGTCGCGGCGGCGGGGTTCGGCGCTGAGGTGTTCCTGCCGCTGATGCTGACTCGCGAGCGGGGGCTGTCGCCGGCGTTCGCCGGGCTGGTACTGACGGTCAGCGCGCTCTCCTGGACGATGGCGTCGTGGTACCGGGGCCGGCCGGTCCAGCCGTTCTCGCACTCGGTCTTCCTGCAGGCCGGCATGGTCTCGATCGTCCTGGGCATCGTGACCGCGACCCTCACGCTCAACCCGCACGTCCCGGTCATCGTCGGCATCCTCGGCTGGGGCCTGACCGGCCTCGGCATGGGTACCGTCTTCCCGACCGTCTCGGTACTGGTCCTCGAGTACTCGACTCGCGAGGAACAGGGCTCCAACAGCTCCGCCCTCCAACTCAGCGACGCCCTCGCCACAGCCACAGTCCTGGCGATCGGCGGAACCCTCTTCGCCACCATCTACCCCCACTCACCCACCACGGCCTACCTAACCGCCTTCGGCCTACCCGCCTTGCTCGCCCTGATCGGCGTGCTGGCCGGGAGGCGGACCGTCACCACACACCAACCCGCCTGAGCGCCCACCACCCGACCCATGCTGAGCGCGGCCGCGTTCGGCCTCGCCGGCTTGGTGTGTGGTGGCGCTCCGCTAGTCCTTCGCTCCGGTAACCGCGATGCTGGCGCCGAGGCCGATGATCATCAGGCCACCGGTGCCGCCGACCATTTCGAGCCGGCGGGGTGAGCGGGCGAACCAGTTCCTCGCCGTGCCCGCCACGAGCGCCCAGAGGCCGTCGGAGCAGAGCGCGATGAGCAGGAAGACCGTGCCCAGGAGCAGGATCTGCACCGACGCCGAGGTGCTCGCGTTCTTGTCGACGAACTGCGGCAGGACGGCCGCGAAGAACACCGCCGTCTTCGCGTTCGTCACGCCGACCAGGAAGCCCTGACGCAGCGCCCGGCGAGCGCTCCCCGGCTTGACGCCGCTACTCAGCGCCTCGGCCAGCGACTTGCGAGAGCGGAAGGCGTGCACGCCGAGATAAACCAGGTACGCCGCACCGGCCAGCTTCACGATCGTCAGCGCGATCGCACTGGCCGCAATCAGCGCCCCGAGCCCGAGCGACACCGCAACCAGCATCACCGCGGCCCCCACGGTGTTACCGAGCATCGTCAGCACCGCCTCACGCCGCCCGACGGTCAGCGCGCGCCCGACGATGAACAGCACGCTCGGCCCAGGCACGACGATGATGATGAACGCGGTGATCGCAAAGGCGACCAGGTGATGAGCGGAAGGCATCTCCTCAGGGTAGGTGGCTCGCCGCCCTGCCGCCCGGAGTTTTTCGCGCCTCGGAGCAGACCTTCGACCACCTTCGAAACGGTTTTCCGGTCTAGTCCGAGCTGGCACGGTGAGGATCCCGAATCGTCGAGCCCGAGGGACCTCATCCACATGCAGACACACAGCCGCCGTACCGTCCTGGGCTTCGCCGCCGCGGCGGTCGCCGCTCCCATTGTCCTGTCGGCCGGTCAGGCGAGCGCCTCCGGCACACTCACCTTCGCGCAGTCCACCGACGCGTGGACCCAGATCAACCAGGCCAGGGCGAGTACGTCGTACTGGGCCTTCGATCGCGATCGCGCCAAGGCCGGGCTCGAGTTCGGCGGCAGCGGACTCTGGCGATCGATGTTCCGGTTCAGCATCGCCGAGCTGGCCGCTGGTGTGATCGAGTCGGTCAGCTTCTCGATCGTTCTCGACCACACACCGGGTCCGAATCCGACGCCGGTCGAGCTGTGGTCGACGGCTCCGATCGACCCCGACGTACCGGTGACCTGGAATACCTTCGCCGGCTCATGGCTCGGTCTGGTCGCTTCGGCATCAGGTGCCGCCTATCCCGGTGCGGGGCAGCCGGACCAGAAGCTGACCTTCTCCATCGGGCCGGACGTCGTGCAGCAGGCTGTGGACGTGCAGCACCAGTTCGTGACGCTGGGGCTTCGGGCTCCCAACGAGGGCGACCGGCTCCAGTGGAAGAAGCTCTACGGCGACAGCGCCAAGTTGGAGGTGACGTACCACCGCTGAGCCGTTGTCCGACCGCGCCCGGGTGGGAAAGATCACCTGGGCGTGGTCAGCGCGTTGACCCCGGTGGAAGCGGGCGACTACCTTTCGGGGGACAACCTGCGGTGCCATGAGGGAAACCGGTGAGAGACCGGTACGGCCGCGCCACTGTGAACGAGCTTGCTCGTGAGTCAGGACGCTCAGGCACCAGCAGCCTTTCGATTAGGGACGCGCACTTCCCTAGGAGGTCTCCGATGTCGGCAACCACGCCTGCTCGCTCAGTCGCAGTCCCGGCCATCTCGCCCCGGCTGCTCGCGATCGCTCTCGTCACCGTCGTCCTGGCGCTGATGCTCGCGTACCTCGTCGGCTTCGACCAGGGCGCCCTGTCGCGCTCGGGCATGTACCTGCACGAGCTGATGCACGACGGCCGGCACCTGCTCGGCGTCCCGTGCCACTGAGTCCTGCCGTAGTACCACCTCTCTGAACGACAGGACTGCCATGCGCACCTTCGGATCCCTCCTGGTGCGCGGACTGATCGTCGGACTCTTCGCCGGCCTGCTGGCCGGAACCTTCGCGTACGTGATGGGCGAATCGCACATCGACTCCGCGATCGCGATCGAAGAGGCCAACGCGGCCGCGCACAGCCATGACGACGGCTCGACCGCCGGGCACAGCCACGAGGCCGAGGAGAAGCCCCTCGTCAGCCGTGACGGCCAGCGAGCCGGGCTGTTCCTGGCCACCTCCCTGTACGGCGTTGCGCTGGGCGGCATCTTCGCGGTCGGCTTCACGCTCCTGCGCCGCCGCCTGCGGACCAGCAGCGATTCGTACGCCGCCCTGGGGCTGGCCGCCGCCGGGTACGTCGGGATCGTGCTGATCCCGTTCCTCAAGTACCCACCGAACCCACCCGCGGTCGGCGACCCCGACACGATCACCAAGCGGACGATCACCTACCTGCTGACCCTGGTGATCGGCCTGCTCGCCGTCTGGGCCGGCGTCGCCGCGTCGCGCTGGTCGGCCCGCTTCGGCACTGCTCCCTGGATCCGGCTGGCCGTCGGTGGAGGCGCGTTCCTGCTGACCGTGGTCGCCGCGTACCTGTTGCTGCCCGCGATCAACGAGGTTCCGGAGACGTTCCCCGCTACGCTGCTCTGGAAGTTCCGGCTGGCCTCGCTGGGCACCCAGACCACGCTCTGGCTGCTCCTCGGGCTCGGCTACGCGGCGGCGATCGACCGTCGTACGGCGAAGGTCGACTCTGAGGTGGTTGCCGCTTGACGTCTCTGACGCTGGTCGCGCATGCGCTGACTCCCGCCCTCCGGGGCCTGGTCCTCGGCGGTGACGCCGCACCCGACCCTGCTGGGGTCGAGGCGGCGCGCGAGCTGAAGATCGTCGCCGACGAGATCTACTGCGGGCCGGAGACGGCCGCGCTGGCCACGGCGTCGGCGCTGGGGTTGTCGCCCGTCGTGGTGCCGGCGCTGCGAGACCGGGAGTACGGCGACTGGACCGGGCGCGAGCTGGAGGAGTTGCTCGAGGCATCGCCGGGTGCGGTGGCGACCTGGCTCGAGCGTCCGCACACGGCCCCACCCGGTGGCGAGACCGAGAACGACGTCATCACGCGGGTGGCCGACTGGCTCGGCGACCTGACTCGGTCCGCGGGCGCTGGGGGTTTCGGCGGCTCCGACGCGGATGGTTCCGGGGTTGTGGATAACGGCGACCGGGGCCAGGCGGATCGGCGTACGGTGGCGGCGGTGGTGCACCCGGCGGTGGTCCGAGCGGCCGTGCTCTACGTCCTCGACGCGCCCGCCGAGTCCCTGCGGCATGTCGACGTACGCCCTCTGTCGGTCCTCCACCTGTCGGCCCACGCCGGCAACTGGTCACTCGCCTTCCGCTGAGTCACGACCTGCCCCCGGCCGCCTGTGCTTGCCGGGGGCAACCGCATTGGTGCTTCGGGCATCGATTTCCCACCGGCGCCGACCGGATTGCCACTTTTGGCATAGACTTTTTCATTGTCGGTGACTGCGTCTGTACCTACCGTAAGCGGAGCCGAGTCGTGAGCGTGAGGCCACCGACCGGCGCCGAGCCCGGCTCATCGAGCCGGGACGAGGGAGGAACAGATGAATCGTCGTAGACGCCTGACCGCGGTGCTGGTGGGAACAGCAGTCGCGGTCGTGGGTGGGGCGAGTCTTGCCGAAGCGCTGCCCGGCGGTCCGTGGGCATCGTCGTCGAGTCCGCAGGCCGTCAACTTCGCCGGCTGGAAGCCTGCCGGATACTCCTACGGGAGCTGGCAGGGATACAAGGAGGATGCGGGGCGCGGTTCGCGCATCCAGGACTGGTCCGCATCCCGGGCAGTGTCGGGGTACAACGGTGGTGACCGGGGAGCCTTCACCCAGCACGACTGGTACTCCAACGGGAACTACTGCTACGTGAGCTCCTGGTCCGACGCCGGCGGCGGCATCTCGTGCCAGACGGGTTGGCACGGGCACGGTTCGAGCAACTCCGGCTCGAACGCGAGCAGCTCCTGGAAGTACTGGGAGACCTGGAACGGTGTCGACCCGACCGGGAACAGCGGTCGCGGCCAGATGAAGACGTGCTGGAACGTGGTGTCGGCTCCCGACACCTGCGCGAGCGGGTCGTACCTGCGTGGCGCGAAGTACGACGACTGACGCCGACCGGCCCGACATCCAGCTAGCAGAGAACAGGTAGACCATGGGGTCGTCCCCGATCATCGAACTAGACGCAGTGTCCTTCCGTTACGGCCGTCGTGAGGTACTGCGCGAGGTATCCGTAGGGATCGGGGACGGCCTCACCTTTCTCGTCGGTGAGAACGGTGCCGGCAAGACCACCTTCTTCCGGCTGCTGCTGGGGGCCGAGACACCGCGGTCCGGCCGGATCGATCTGCTGGGACAGCGGACCGGCCGGCTGAGCGGCACCCAGCTGCGCCGTCAGATCGGCTATCTGCCGCAGGACTTCAGCTATCCCGGCCATATGCGGGTCCGCGACTTCGTCGCCTACATGGCCTGGTTGAGGCAGTTGCCGACCGCAAGCATCGACGAAGCGGTGACGAAGGCGCTGGCCACGGTCGGACTGGCGGACCGGGCCGGCGAGCGGCTCGACCAGCTGTCAGGTGGCATGGTTCGCCGCGCCGGTATCGCACAGGCTCTGGTTCACGGCCCACAGCTGTTGCTGCTCGACGAACCGACTGTCGGGCTCGATCCAGGCCGCCGGGTGAAGATGCGCGAGCTGCTGGTCGAACTGTCGGCGACGGTCGCGATCGTCTGCAGCACTCATCTGCTCGAGGACGTCGATCTGACCGACGGGAAGATGGTCGTACTGGCTGGCAGCCGGGTCGTCTACGAGGGAACCTCGCGGGCTTTCGGCGACCTGGTCAGGGCGGGCGAGACGACCGCTTCCACCTTCGCGTCGCCGCTGGAGCAGGCGTTCCTGCGGCTGACCGGCGTGGACGGAGAGTCCGAATGAGCGCCGCCGGTACCACCCTGCGTCAGACGCCACCGGCCGCGGAACCGGGCCTGCGGAAATCCTCTCCATGGTGGCTGGCGGACCGCCTGGCGTTGTGGACCTGCGCGCTGCTGCTCCCGGTCCTGCTGGGGTTGGCCAGCTACGGCCTGGTCTCGGAGTTCGATCTCTGGCGGTTCGAGTATCCGCGTGCTGCCGATCGTCCGGGCGTCTACCTCTTCTTCGCGGGCCCGGTTCTGGCCGGTGTCTGTGCCTGGAACGCCTACCGCTGGCGCCTCAGCCTCAAGGGCCTGCAGGAGGGGCTTCCCGTCCCGGGACTGATCTGGCGAGCGAGCTGGCTCCCGGTCGGGATCGTCGCCGTGCTTGTCCATTGCATCGTGGTCACGACTCACCTGGTGATCGCCCGCGTATCCGGAGCGATCGGCGAGATCGATCCGCGAGCCCTCCTGGTGCAGTTCATCGCTGTGCTGGCCTGCTGTGCTTTCGGGGCCCTGATCGGTGGAGTGAGCAACGGTCCGCTCGCCGCACCCGCCTTGCTGTTGGGAATGCTTGCCGCGAACACCTTGCTGGCGCAGTGGGGATTTCGGCGGTTCACCCAGGTCGGTACCGGCGCTGCCGACTTCGTCGATCTTCGGTATGCCGGTGGCTACCTGTGGCCCAAAGCGGCCCTGTATGTGGCCGTCGTGCTGCTCGCCCTACCGCTGCGCTGGTCATCTTGGGGGCGCCTGGCCGACCTGCTGCGGACGACTGCTTTGACCGTGGCAGCGGTGGTCTCGGTGATCCTGGTCTGGGTCTACTCAGGACCCATGCTCGAGCTGCATCCGGAGCCTCGACAGTGTGCCGGCTCCAGCCCGGAGGTCTGTGTGCCGATGTCCATGGTCTCCAAGCGGGCCGAGATCGACGCCGCGGTCGGCCGGGCCGTCACCGCCCTCCGAGCCGGCGGCGTCACCTCGGGACCGGCCCGGGTCGACGTCATCTCGCGGGGTGCCACGTCGGTGCCGAAGGGCCAGGCCGGCCTGCTGGTGTCCGGCGCGACCCTGCATGACGAACGCGCGCTTCGCCGGGAGGTCGCGCGGGCGTTCTCCGGGGCGCAGATGTGCGACGACCTGACCGCGACGGCGGGTCCGCCGGACAACGTGATCATGTCTCGGGCCGCGCTGGACGGCTGGCTGCAGACCCGGACGGATTCGGTGGAGGACGGCTCGTTTCCGCCGGAAGCTGTGCAGGCCCTCGATCGGGGGACCAAGGAGGAGCAGCATCGAGCGCTGGCGACCTTGTTCACCGGCGTCTGGAACTGTTCGGCCTCCGTGGCGCTGCCCAGATGAGTCTCTCCCCGAGCTCCGTGCGGTTGCCGGTGCTGTACTTCGTCCGCTCGCGCTGGACGCTGCGCACCGGCGTGATCCTGCTCGCTCTGCTGGCGCTGTCCTACTGTCTGCAGGGCCAGAACATCGGAGTTCCCTTCGTGCCGGGCGACGCGGTGGTGCGCAGTTCGCCGCTGCTGCCGGTCATCCTGACGATTCCGCTCGCAGGTGCGACTGCGACGGCGATGGCGACCTTGGAGTCGATGGTCGCTTCTTCACGTCTGACCGGCGCCCGGCTGTTCTGGGCCCTCGTGCTGACCGTCGTGGCCGTCGGTCTCGCGGCAGCGGCGGCCAGTGGGGCGGAGGAAGCCGGTACGGTCGCAACGGCAGCGAGGAACGCGGCGGCATTCCTCGGAGCCGGACTGGCCGGCGCCGCGCTGCTGGGCGCTGACCTGGCCTGGTTGCCGTCGTGTTTACTTGCCCTCTGCACCTTTTTCTTCGGGAAGAACATCGACAACGAGGTGCGCGGCTGGGCGTGGCTGCTGCACCCGGCCGCTGACTCTGCCGCGACGGTGATCAGTATCGGACTGCTGGTGTCCGGCGGTGGGTTGTTCGCGCTGCTCGATTCCAGTGGGTGGCTGCGACGAAAGGCGGCGATCGGATGAGTGTCCTGCGAAGGTTGGCCGGTGACAGTACTCCGGCGCGGGTGCTGACGGGGGCCGCCGTACTGATCGCGGCGGTGCTGCTGATCTGGGCGGCGCACGGGATCCGGAGTGTGCGAGCTGACTCGGGGGAACTGGACTGGCTGCGGGCGGACGGGACCCGGAGTACGGCGAAGGTTCTCGAGTTGGGGCTGGCGGATGATCGTGGCGTGGCGCAGACGGTGTGGGTGGCCGGGCCGGACGGGCAGGAGTGTTTCGTCGACCTGGCGCACAGCGAGTTGCCGGGGCGCACGGTTGGTGGGGAGATCCCTGTTGTGCTGGATCCGCGGGAGCGGGGCGCGTGTACCGGCGTCGGGACGGACATGATCGATCGGGGGTTCGCCGGGGAGTACGTGCGGCGGGCCGGACCGCCCGTGGTCCTGCTGTTGGTGCTGGTCGTCGTAGCGATTGCTGCCCGGCGACGTCTCGATACCGTGCGAACCAGCTGAGCCGGCTCTTCCCGTCCGGGGCTTCGGGTGCCACACTGCCGGGAGCCCAAGGTGAGGTTTCGGTGACAGCGCGCTGACGGGGAGTCGCGATGCCGGGAGAACTCGACGCACGGTTCGAGGCGAACCATGCGCTGCTGGTTGCCGCGCGTGAGCGGTTGCAGGCGGCGGTCGACGCGGAGACTGCGAGCAAGCAGGACCGTACTCGGCTGGACACGGTCAACGACCTGCTGAGGCCGGTGCTGACTGCCGAGGCCGATGCCTCGGGCAACGTCGTACCGGTGCAGCGGTACCGGCACTTCTGGTCCGTCGATGTCGAGGGTCAGGGGCGGGCGGTCGAAGTACTGGGTGATCTGTCGTCGGCGCGCAACGTGGCCTTGCTGGTGCCTGGGATGGGCAACTCGCTGGAGACTTTCGGCGGGCAGGCGGACCGTGGTGAGGCGATCCGGCATGAGGCTGGGCCTGGTACCGCCGTGATCGTCTGGCTCGACTACGACTCGCCGCAGGGGATCCCCGCCGCGATGAGCAAGGCGCCCGCGCTGGAGGCCGCGCCTCGCCTGGCCGCCTTCATCGACTCGGTGTCCGAGGTCAAGTTGCCCTCGGCAATGGTTACGGTGGTCGGCCACAGCTACGGCACCGAGGTGGTCGGGCAGGCCCTGCTGAACGGCGCGCACCCGGACAGGGTGGTCATGACCGGCAGCCCGGGCATCGACAAACACGTCGACCAGGCAACGGACCTGGTCGCGCCGCCGACGCGCCTGTACGTCGAACGCGCACCGGGCGATTACGTCGCCTACACCCAATGGCATGGCCCCGATCCCGCCGACTTCCCCGACGCGATCCGGATGGCAACAGCCGATCCGCTGGCCTCCGACGAGGCGGTCTCCGTGCACTGGCACAACGAGTACTACCGAACCAACAGCGAATCCCTGCGCAACGTCGGCCGAGTGGTCCGCGGCGACCTCGCCCACATCTCGAGAACCGACACCACCCCGATGCAGGAAACCCACCTGGCCTGGGGCCCCGGCCTCCGAAAGCTCTCCGGCGCAGCCGCCAAGGTGTATGACGGTGTAGTGGCAGTCACCAACCCCACCCGCGAAACGGCCCGCCGCGCCACCGAAACCTCCCGCCGCCCCGACGGCTCCCATCAGCCCGCCGACGGCTCCCGCCAGCCCGCGGACGGCTCTCGCCGGCCCGGCAGCGTCCCGGACGGAGCGCGTATCCCGTCGAGACCCGTTGGCCCAGCGCACTCACGACGACCCCGGGGGCCGCAGCGATGACCGACGCCCGAGAGTTCCTCCGCGAAGAACTACTCGCGGTCGCAGCAATCGTCGTACCAACCCAGCGCCCGGTAGTCACCCACGACCCCGGCCCTGTAAACCCCGGCGCCCTCTTCGACGGCCGGGCCCCCGCCACCGTCTCCAGCGTCACCGTAGAAACCGGCAACCCAACCTCACCCGACCCAGCCTGGGCCATAGCCGCCGCCTCCGCCGCCCTCCAAGCCCGAGGCTGGCAAACCGAAACCACCCCACCAGAAGCCGGCCACCACCGCCTATCCGCCCACCACAACGGCTTCGACATCACAGTCCACGCCTGGACCACAGACTGGCGAATAACCTTCACCGGCCAAACCCCACGCACCGACTAGTTCCCCACGCACCCGTCCGACGAGTGGGTCAGCTGGTGGCTTCTCGTTCGGCGGCGCTTCGGAGGACGCAGAATTCGTTGTGTTCTGGGTCTTGCATGACGACCCAGCCGGTGCCGTCGGGCTCTCGGAAGTCTGCGGTGATGGTGGCGCCGAGGGTGAGGAGCCATTCGACTTCGGTATCGCGGGGGCCGTCGGGGACCAGGTCCAGGTGGAGGCGGTTCTTGGTGGTCTTCTCGTCGTTGTTCTGTTCGAAGAGGAGGTTCACCTCGGGGGTGTTCACCGCGGCGTACTGCTCGCCGGGGAAGTCGTCCGCGGGGCGCTCGGCGCGGAGTACCTTGAGCCAGAAGCCGGCCAGTTCGTAGGGGTCACGGGCGTCGAAGGTCACCGTGCGCACAACTGAGGTCATGGGCAAAACAATAGGCAAGGAGAAGTGCATCTCCTTGCCACAACCAATTTATAGCGCAGGGGTGGGCTTGCCGCAAGGCCCGGGGTGTGCTGGAGAATCACTCGCCGTAGCCAGAAACCTGAACAAAATCAGGGCAAAAGCGACCTTGGGGGATTGTGAATGATTGACGTGATCATCGCCGGTGGCGGACCGACCGGCATGATGCTGGCCGCCGAGCTGCGACTGCACGGCGTCCAGGTGGTCGTCCTGGAGCGGCTCCTGGAGCCGTCTCCGATCGTCCGTTCGCTCGGTATGCACGCGCGCACCGTGGAGGTGATGGACCAGCGCGGGCTGCTCGAGCGGTTCCTGGCGCTCGGCACGAAGTACCCGGTGGGCGGCTTCTTCGCCGGCATCCGCAAGCCGGCGCCGGAGCACCTCGACACCAACCACCCGTACACGCTGGGCATCCTCCAGCCAGTCACCGACCGTGTGCTGACCGAGCACGCCGCTGAGGTCGGCACCGACATCCGGCGCGGAGCCGAGCTGGTCGGGCTGAGCCAGGATGCCGAAGGCGTGACGGTCGAGCTGGCCGACGGTACGGAGCTCCGCTCGCGTTACCTCGTGGGCTGCGACGGCGGCCGCAGTACGGTGCGGAAGCTGATCGGCATCGCCTTCCCCGGCCAGGAGGCGACCAGGGAGGCGCTGCTGGCCGAGCTGAAACTGACCGCGTCGCCGGAGACCGTCACCGAGGTGATGACCGAGGTCCGCAAGACCGAGCTGTGGTTCGGCGCGGGGCCGGTCGGGGACGGGATGTACCGCGTCGTAGTACCGGCCGCCGGGGTGTCGGAGAATCCGCGGATCCCACCGACCATCGAGGAGATCAGCAAGCAGATGATCGCCACGGCCGGTACCGACTTCGGGGTGCACTCGCCGAGCTGGACGTCCCGGTTCAGCGACGCCACGCGGCTCGTGGAGCAGTACCGGACCGGCCGGGTGCTGCTGGCCGGCGATGCGGCGCACGTGCATCCGCCGATCGGTGGGCAGGGCCTCAACCTCGGCATCCAGGACGCGTTCAACCTCGGCTGGAAGCTGGCCGCCGAGGTCAACGGCTGGGCACCGGATGGCCTGCTCGACAGCTACCACGTCGAGCGGCACCCGGTTGCGGCCAGCGTCTTGGACAACGTCGTCGCCCAAGGCCTGATGATGTCCAACGATCCCGCCGGACAGGCCGTACGCCGCCTGGTGTCCGACCTGATGGACTTCGACGAGGTGAACCGGTACCTGACCCAGCTGATCATGTCGGTCGACATCCGGTACGACTTCGGCGACGGCCCGCATCTCCTCGGTCGCCGGCTGAAGGACGTGGTCCTGAAGCACGACCGCCTGTACGCCCTGATGCATCAGGGCCGCGGCCTGCTCCTGGATCAGTCCGGCAAACTCTCGATCGGCGGCTGGGCCGACCGGGTCGACCACGTGATCGACGGCAGCGACGAACTGGATTTCCCCGCCGCCCTGCTGCGCCCGGACGGGCACGTCGTCTGGATCGGCGAGGACCAGCAATCCCTGGAAACCCAACTGGGCAAGTGGTTCGGCGCGGCCGTCTGAGTTCAGTGCTGCCAGCTCTTGTAGACGAACTCGAGACTGTAGCCGTCCGGATCTAACACATTGGCCGCGTAATAGCGGGGGTCGTAGTAAACGCGTGCAGCCGGTACGCCGTTGTCTGTGGCCCCCGCTTCGATCGCCGCCGCGTAGGCCGCATCCACCTCCGCCTCACTGTTCGCGACAAACCCGACGTGCGCCGCCCGACTGTCCACGTCACCGGATCGAAGCCAGAAGAAGATCCGCCCATCGGCGCCGAACCCCTTGAGATCCGGGTGCCCCGGCGGACCGTCGGCCCCGTCGTAGTCGACCCGGGTCGTGATGCCGAGCGGCGCCAAAACCCTTGTATAAAAGGCGATCGAGCGATCGAGCTCACTCACCGAGATGAAAACATGGTCGAGCATCCTGCTCCTTAAATGAGGAAACCGCCGGAGACCTCGATGGACTGAGCATTGACCCAGCGGTTCTCGTCGGACAGCAGGCTCGCGACGACGCGTCCCACTTCCTCCGGTTCACCGACCCGTCCCAGTGCCGTCTGTGAAGCCAGCAACGCCTCGAACTCATCGGTCAGCCCGCCGCCGAGCTCCGTCCGAATCGCTCCGGGCGCTATCGAGTTGGCCCGGATCCCGCGTGCACCGAACTCCTTGGCCATGTACCGCGTGAGCACCTCCAGCCCACCCTTGAAACTCGCGTACGGCGCCACTCCGACGGTCGCCGTCCGGCTGGTAGCACTGACCATGTTGACGATCTGCCCACCATCGACCATCAACGGCAACAAGGCCTGCGTCAAAAAGAACGGCCCCTTAAGATGCACCTTGAACAACCCGTCGAACTCATCCTCGGTCACCGTCGCGATGGGGTTGTAAAGCCCGTACCCAGCGTTGTTCACCAGGTATTCAAACCCATCCCGCCCCCACGTCTCCCGCAAAGCCACCCGAACCTCACCGACAAACCCCGCGAACGAAGAACTGTCCGCCACATCCAGCTTCAACGCCGCCGCCGTACCGCCGCCCGAGACGATCTCCTTCACAACCCGCTCAGCAGACTCCGGATTGTTGTTGTAGGTAAGCAGAACCCCCATGCCCCGCTCGGCACAGGCAATAGCGGTAGCAGCCCCGATACCACGGCTGCCCCCAGTAACAATCACGATGCTCAACTGACTCGCCTTCCCGATTCGTTGAACCGAGTCAACGCTCAGAACGCCCCCCAAGGAAGGCCGTCTCTTCCTGGGTGCCCCACACCCAGGATCAACGCCGCGAGATCAGCAGCGAAACCGACTCCTCGTCGAGCGGTTCATAGCCTGGATCCAGATGAACATGACTGGGCTCCGGGGGGTCAGGCTTGGGTGAGGGTTTGGGATTGTTTGCCTAGGCCTTGGATTTCGCATTCGACGGTGTCGCCGGCTGACAGGTACGGGAAGCGGCCGGAGAGGGCTACGCCTTCGGGGGTGCCGGTGTTGACGATGTCGCCTGGGTCGAGGGTCATGTACTGGGAGAGGTCTCGGATCAGGGCGGCTACCGAGAAGATCATGTCTCGGGTGTTGGAGTCCTGGCGGGGCTCGCCGTTGACCCAGGACTTCAGGGTCAGGTCCTGCGGGTCGGAGATCTCGTCAGCGGGGACCAAAGAGGGGCCCAGGGGGTTGAAGGTCTCGCAGGACTTGCCCTTGGACCACTGGCCGCCGGAGACCTCCAGCTGCAGGGCCCGCTCGGAGACGTCGTTGGAGATGGTGTAGCCGGCGACGCAGGCCAGGGCTTCCTCGTCGGTGGTGAGGTAGCGGGCGGTCTTGCCGATGACTACGGCCAGCTCGACCTCCCAGTCGGTCTTGGTCGAGCCGCGAGGGACCAGGATGTCGTCGTTGGGGCCGACGACGGTGTTCGGGTGCTTGTAGAACAGGACCGGGTTCTTCGGCGGCTCGGCGCCCGACTCGGCCGCGTGGGCCGCGTAGTTCAGGCCGATGCAGACGACCGCGCCGGGCTTCGCGATCGGGGCGCCCACGCGGAGCCCCTCGACCGAAGCCACCGGCAGGGAGCCATCAGCCAGCGCGGTGCGAGTACGAGCGATGCCGTCGGAGGCGAGGAAGGCGCCGTCGATGTCGGCGGTGACGGAGCTCAGGTCGTAGACGGTGCCGTCGGTGGCGCGCACGTACGGGCGCTCCTCGCCGACCGCGCCGAGGCGCAGCAGTTCCACAAACACTCCTAAGAGAGAGTCAGAGTTGGTCGAACACAGGCCGCAACCGGGCCCGGGACGCTTCGATATGTGCCTTCATCGCGGCCGCCGCCTCAACCGGGTCACCCTTGCGAACAGCAGCCACGACGGTCTTGTGCTCGCGCAACGCCTTGGTCGCGATCCCGCCGCCGTAGTACAGCCGGAACAGGTGCAGGTGACAGTGCGTGCGCGCGAAGGACTGCCGAGCTGTCTCGTTGCCCGACAGCTCCAGCACCAGGTCGTGGAACCGCTGATCGTGCGCGGCCATCGCCTTGTAACTGTCGTAGTCAGGACGATCCGGTACGTCGGTGTAGCTCAGCATCTCGTCCTTCAACCGAGCCATGTCCTCGGCTCCGGTCCGCTCAGCCGCCCGGCCGGCCGCCCACGGCTCGATGTGCAGCCGGTACTCGAACAGGTCCTCGAACTCCTCGCGAGTCAGCCGTGAAGACACCCGATACCCCCGCAGCGGCTCCTTGATCACCAGCCCGTCCGACTCCAGCCGGGCCAGCGACTCGCGGATCGGCGTCTGGGAGATGCCCAGCTCGCGGGTCAGCGCGTCGATGTTCAGCCGGGTGCCCGGCTCGACCACGCTGTCCATGATCAGGCCCTTGACGGTCTCGTAGACGTCGTCGCTCAGCACCTGCCGTTGAGGCAGCCGGGCGAGCTGCCCCGCCAGACCCACATGCGCATCTGTCACAGTCGCTCCTCCCGAAGCCCCATCATGCCCGACCGGCGGTGTGCACAGTCGTTATGACGACAAGTCTTGACGCCACCAGTGTGAAGCGGCAGCATCAGCTACGCAATATCCTATAGGATCTTTGAGGAGCCAGCCCCATGACCGTCCACTCGATCTACCGGAAAACCGCCGCCGGGCTGGCCGTCGTTGCGCTGGCCGCAACCGGCTGCAGCACCAAGAGCTCCAACGACGCCACCGGCACCTCCGGAGACGATGCTTCCACCGGTACTTCGAGCGGCCCGGTCGAGCTCAAGGACGGTTCGAGCGTCAAGCTTGCCCTCATCCCCGGTGGCGCGCACCCCTATTTCCAGCCCTGGAAGACCACCGCCGAGCAGGACAAGACCGATTTCAAGCTCGGTGGTGTGACGTTCAACGAAACCGGCGAGTGGGACCAGGGCAAGCAGAACAACGTGATCAACTCGCTGGCCGCCCAGGGCTACAACGCGTTCGGCATCTTCGGGGTGTCGCCGACCGACATCAACTCCACCTTCGAGGACCTGAAGTCGAAGGGCTTCGCGGTCGGCTCGCTGGCCTCCTGCCCGGCCGGTGACACCAACTCGGCCGACTTCTGCCTGTCCACCGACGTCGAGGCAGCGGCGTACAAGGCGACCAAGGCGACGATCGAGGCGATCGGCGGCGAAGGCACGATCGTGCACCTGACCGGCAACAACGTCGACTCGAACACCCAGCGCCGGATCGCCGGCGTCAAGACGGCCATCGCCGAGACCAACGGCAAGGTGACCGAGCTGCCGGTGATCACCGACATCGACAAGGACCTGCAGACCGCGCAGAAGGCGGTCGCCGACCTGCTTGCCTCGAAGGGCAAGGAGATCAAGGGCATCGTCACCACCGCCTACAACCCGGCCGTGGCCGCCGCCGACGGGGTTGCCAGCAGCAAGCTCCCGATCAAGGTGGTCGCGATCGACGACGACGCCAAGATCCTGTCCGGGATCAAGTCCGGCGGCGTCGCCGCGACGGTCACCCAGAACCCGGTCGGCCAGGCGTACGTCGGCGGCTGGCTGCTCGCCCTGCTCGGCTCCAAGCAGTGCACGATGAAGACCCCCGGCGTGATCGTCGACTCCGGCTCGTTCGTCGTCACCAAGGCCAACGTCGACACGTACGACGCCGAGCGCAAGGCCAAGACGACCGAGCTGCAGAAGGACTTCGCAGCCCAGCTGAGCTGCAAGTGACCGGAGTGCACACCTTGCCCAAGACAACCATCAGTCGCGCCGAGGCGTTCCTGGTCGATCTCGAGGTGGAGACCGTCCGGACCGACGCGGTCCAGGCGTTCCTCAAGCAGGAGACCGTCTTCGTCGAGCTGGAGACCACCGACGGGTACGTCGGGCTGGGCTACTCCTACACGATCGGTACCGGCGGTACCGCCGTCCTCGCGATGCTGCGCGACCACCTCCTGCCCCGGCTGATCGGTGCCGACGCCCGCAACGTGGAGGCGATCTGGTTCGACCTGTTCGCCTCCACTCGGGCGACGACGGTCGGCGCGATCACCTCGCTCGCGCTGGCCTCCGTCGACACCGCCCTGTGGGATCTGCGCTGCCGCCGGGCCGACGAGCCGCTCTGGCGCCTCGCGGGCGGGTTCCGCCAGCGTGTCCCGCTCTACGACACCGAGGGCGGCTGGTTGCACCTGACGACGGACCAGCTCGTCGCCGGCGCGCTCGAGTCGCAGAAGGCCGGCTGGCCCGGGGTCAAGCTCAAGGTGGGCAAGCCGCGGGTCCATGAGGATCTGGAGCGGCTGTCCGCAGTACGGGATGCCGTCGGACCGGCGCTGGACATCATGGTCGACGCCAACCAGTCGATGACGTACGCCGAGGCGAAGCGCCGGGCCCGGGCCTTCGAACCGCTCGATCTGAGCTGGTTCGAGGAGCCGTTGCCCGCCGACGACCTGACCGGGCACGTCCGGCTGGCCGAGTCGACCTCGATCCCGATCGCGGTCGGCGAGTCGATGTACTCGATCTCCCAGTTCCGCGAGTACGTCGCCGCAGGCGCGGCCGGCATCGTCCAGGTCGACGTCGCCCGCGTCGGCGGCATCACCCCATGGCTGAAGGTGGCGCATCTCGCCGAGACCTTCAACCTCGAGGTCTGCCCGCACTTCCTGATGGAGCTCCACGTCAGCCTGACGGCGGCGGTACCTAACGGCCGGTACGTCGAACACATCCCGCAGCTGCGGGCGATCACGAAGTCCGAGATGGAGATCGCCGACGGCCACGCTGTCGCGCCGGACGAGCCGGGCCTCGGGATCGACTGGGACCGCGACGCGATCGACGACCGGCGGGTCTCGTGAGCGCACCCGTCTCGGAGACGGCCACCGCCGCCCTGCAGGAGCCGGACGCGCCGGTCGAGCAGCCGCGCGGCGGCCGTACTCCGTGGTGGGCGAACCAGCGGATCGGCCTGCTGATCCTGGTCGTGGCGCTGTCCGCCCTGTTCGGGATCCTGCGCCCGGCCTTCTTCAACCAGCAACTCGTCGTCTTCCCGCTGCTGCGCGACATCGCGATGTTCACCGTGGTCGGCCTGGCGCAGATGTGCGTGCTGTCGATCGGCCACATGAATCTCGCGGTCGGCCGGATGGCGGCGTTCTCGATGATGATCACCGGCATCTCGTACGACCTCTGGCACTTCAGCCTGTACGCCGGACTGCTCGTCGGCCTGGTCGCCGGTACTGCGATCGGCGCCCTCGCCGGCTGGGTGATCGCCCGGACCGGCGTCAACTCCTTCGTCGTCACGCTCGCGCTCGACTTCCTGCTGCTCGGCCTGATCCCACTCGTCTACACCGGGCTGACCGACAACGCCGCCTTCGTCACCAAGCCGCCGGGGATGCGCGAGCTGCGCAACTACTCGCTCGCGGACGTCTGCATCGGCAACGTCTGCGGATCGCCCGCCGTACCGCAGCTGGCGATGTTCGCCGTGATCGCGATGGTCGTGGTCGGCTGGATCTACAGCCGCACCAAGCTCGGCCGCGAGCTGTTGATGACCGGTACGTCGGTCAAGGCGGCCGAGTTGTCGGGCATCCCGACTGCCCGCCGGGTGATCACGGCGCACGCGATGTCGGGCTGCCTGGCGGCGCTGGCGGGCTTCATGCTCGCGGTGAGCACCGGCTCGATCAAGGCGACGATCGGCGAGGAGTTCATGCTGCCGTCGTTCCTCGGCCCGATCCTCGGCGGGACATTGCTGGCCGGCGGCTTCATCTCCGTCTGGGGAACGTTGCTCGGTACGGCGCTGACGTCGGTGATCCGGAAGGGCCTTGATCTCTTGGGAGTCGGGCTCGAAAGCCTGAACATCTACCTCGGGCTGATCCTGCTCGTCGCGCTCTCGACCGACCGGTTCCGAACAGTGCTGTCCGATCGGCAGGGGGTGAAGGAGCGATGAAGTCCCTGCTGAGATTCGCGCGGACGACCGAGATGACCTTGCTGGCGATCGGCGTGGTGTTCTTCGTCTTCCTGGTGATCGCTTCGCACGGTGATCTGCTCGAGGCGAATTCACTGCGAGTACTGCTTCAGTTCCTTGCGGTGCCGGTGCTGATCGGATTGGCTCAGATGGTGGTCCTCGCTGTGGGCCAACTCAACCTCGCCGTCGGTGCCGTCGGCGGGTTCGCCGCGTGCGCGATGGGCGTGCTGATGGCCGACCACGGGGTCCCTGTCCCGCTCGCGTTGCTGATCGGCTTCCTGCTCGCCTCGCTGGCCGGCCTGGCGAACGGTCTGCTCGTCGTGCTCACCCGGATCAACGGCTTCATCGTCACGCTGGCCACGATGACCGTGCTGCTCGGCGTCCAGTACCGGCTGGTCGGCACCCGCACCGTCGACGCTTATCCCCAAGGCCTGAAGAGCTTCGGCTCGTACGCCGTGTTCGGGGTGCTCCCGCTGATCTTCCTGGTCGCATTGGTGGTGGCCGGGCTGCTTGCAGTGATGCTGCGCCGGACCGTGCCGGGGCGACAACTGCTCGCCTCGGGTGGAAACCCCATCGCCGCAAGGCTTTCGGGGATCTCCAACGACCGCTCCGTGATCATCGCGCACACCCTGTCCGGCGCGATCCTCGGCGTCGCGGCGATCCTCACCATCGCGTCCTCGCCCGGGGTGAACAAGAGCATCGGCGGCGACTGGCTGCTGCCGAGCTTCGCCGCGCCGATCATCGGTGGCGCCCTGCTGACCGGTGGTTCGGCCGTTGTGCTCGGCACGGTGCTGGCCGCCTTCATCGTGCGCTTCGTCGACACTGCCCGGGCCGAGTTCTCCCTCGAACCGAGCTGGGTGAACTTCGTCGTCGGCACCGTCGTGCTCGGCTCGGTCGTGCTCGGCCAGGTGCGCACCCGTCGGCAAGAGCGAAGAACCGTCGTCAAAGCGCCGGACGCAGCGGTGGCCGGAGGTGTCTCATGACGCTCTTCGAAGCCTCCGAGGTGGACAAGCTGTTCCCGGGTGTCCGGGCGCTCGACGGTGTGACGCTGAAGCTCGAAGCGGGCTCGGTGCATGCGTTGCTGGGTGAGAACGGCGCGGGCAAGTCCACGCTGATCAAGGTCATCACCGGGCTCTACAAGCCGGACGGCGGGCGCTTGCTGCTCGACGGCCAGCCAGTGGCCTTCGGGTCGCCGCACGAGTCGGCGTCGGCCGGGATCGGTGTCGTGCACCAGGAGCGCAACCTGATCCCGGGCTTCACGGTCGGGGAGAACATCCTGCTCCAGAAGCTTCCGACCTCCCGCGGGCTGGTGGACCGCGGCCGGATCCGGTCGGAGGCCTCGCGCTGGCTGGCGGAACTGGACCTCGACCTCGATCCGGATCTGCCGGTGACGGAGCTGTCCGTCGCGCAGGCGCAGCTGGTCGAGATCGCGAAGGCTTTGTCGGTGGAGAGCCGGGTGCTGCTGCTCGACGAGCCGACCGCCTCGATCACGCCGAACGAGGCCGAGCGGCTCTTCCGGGTGGTCGCGAAGCTGAAGAACGATGGCCGGTCGGTGCTGTTCGTCAGCCACAAGCTCGAAGAGGTCTTCCAGATCTGCGACACGGTGACCGTGCTGCGGGACGGCTCGTCGGTGCTCGAGTCGGGGGCGTTGTCCGACCTGACTCGCGACCAGGTGGTCGACCTGATGGTCGGTCGCGTGCACGAGGCGCTCAAGTTGCCGCCGCGTACGGTCCCCGAGGCGGCGCCTTTGCTGGAGCTCTCGGGAGTCGGTACTGCGACCGGCCACGTGGATGTCGATCTGTCCGTCCGGCCGGGTGAGATCGTCGGGCTGTACGGACTCGTCGGAGCGGGCCGGAGCGAGCTGGCGAAGGCGTTGCTCGGGCTGGACCGGATCACCGCGGGCGAAGTACGGGTGCGTGGTGAGGTGGTGCGGATCCGGAACGTACGGGATGCGCTGAAGAACCACAAGATCGGGTACGTCACCGAGAACCGCAAGGAGGAGGGTGTCTTCCTCGAGCAGTCGGTCAGCCGCAACATCGCGGTCACCGTCTGGGACCGGCTGCTGAAGCGGCTCGGGTGGATCCCGGGGTTGTCGTATGTCCCTCGAAAAGCAGAATCGGCGTTGGTCGCCGACTATGTCGAGCAGCTCGGGATCCGGATCGCGTCGGCTGAGCAACTGGCCGGCACACTGTCCGGCGGCAACCAGCAGAAGGTGTCGCTGGCCAAGTGGCTGGCGGCGAAGACCGAGATCCTGATCATCGATGAGCCGACCGTGGGGATCGACGTCCGGACCAAGGATGCCTTCCACACGCTGATCTGGGATCTCGCGGCCAACGGGCTGGCGATCCTGTTGATCACCTCGGACCTGCCGGAGATGATCACGCTGGCCGATCGGGTCGTGGTGATGCGCGACCACCGGGTCCGCGGCGAGGTCGCCAACGACCACGACTACGACACGATGAGTCAGCAGGTGATCCGCCTGATCCACGCGGAAGCCCCGGCACCGGCATGACGGCGAGGGAAGCCGGCGCGGCCGGCGGAGCAATCGGAGCGAGCGCGGCTGTCGGAGCGAGCGCGGCGGGTGGAGCGGGCTGGGCGATGGACTGGAGTGGGTTGTGAGCGGGCGGGTTGATGCACACCACCATGTGTGGGATCTGAATGTTCGGGAGCAGACCTGGATGGTCGGGCCGGAGCTGGATCCGGTTCGGCGGAACTTCTCGATCGACGACCTCGCTCCGCTTGCCGCGGAGGCCGGCGTGACCGCGACCGTGCTGGTGCAGACGGTGGGAGTGGCGGCCGAGACACCGGAGTTCCTGGAAGTTGCCGCTAGCAACGACCTGGTGGCCGGTGTGGTCGGCTGGGTGGATCTCACGGCGGCAGATGTCGCGGACGCGCTGGCGGGGCTGAGGCAACGGCCGGACGGCGAGTGGCTGAAGGGCATCCGGCATCAGGTGCACGACGAACCGGATGAGCGGTGGCTGTGCCGCGACGACGTACGGGCCGGTCTCACCGCGGTCGCGGACGCCGGTCTGGTCTATGACCTGCTGACGAAGACTCCCCATCTTCCGGCGGCTCTGGAAACGGTGGAAGCACTTCCGCAGCTGTCCTTCGTCGTCGACCACATCTCCAAGCCGGTCATCGGCGGCGACCTGGAGCCTTGGGCGAGCGGCATCCGCGCCCTCGCCGCCCACCCCAACGTCACCTGCAAACTCTCCGGCATGGTCACCGAAGCATCGTGGACCGACTGGAAGGTCTCCGACCTCCAGCCCTACGTCGACGTTGTACTCGACGCCTTCACCCCCGACCGGGTCATGTTCGGCTCCGACTGGCCCGTCTGCCTCCTGGCCGCGTCGTACCCAGAGGTGGTCCAAGCCGCAGAAGACCTGACCTCCACCCTCACCGCCACCGAACGCGAAGCCATCTTCGCCACCACCGCCCGCCGCACCTACAACCTCCCCTGACGGCGCCCCTGTCCCCAAGGACGAGCGGGAGCACCCAACGGGCGGAATGGTGGGAACGCAACCTCGCCCCCAACGGCCCCCGCCCGACCGGCTCTTGGTTGCTGGTAGCAACGGCGACTCCCAGCGCACGCACAACTCCTCAGGCAAACGATTGCCTCGGCGCGTCGAGGCCGTTCGTAGGGGTTATGCGTGCGCTGCGCTCCGCCGGCGGTGCTGCGGCACGGGGT
Source organism: Kribbella ginsengisoli (assembly GCF_039537185.1). Taxonomy (NCBI): domain Bacteria; kingdom Bacillati; phylum Actinomycetota; class Actinomycetes; order Propionibacteriales; family Kribbellaceae; genus Kribbella; species Kribbella ginsengisoli. Next base: position 357,708 of record NZ_BAABAA010000006.1, read on the forward strand.
AGCAGCTGCGTTGGTCGGCTGGTGCCGCGCGGCACGATCCACAGTCCGTCTGAGTTCGGCTAGGGGAGCCGGATGAAGTCTTCTGTTGCCTTGGTGGTGACAGCTGCCAGGGCGGCGGCGTCTTGGGGACGGCCGCCGGTGGTGGTTTCGAAGAGGGGGTGCGGGTTGGTGTCCAGGGAGACGAAGCGGTCGATGACCAGGCGTGGGCCGCGGGTGGGGTCCGTGTAGGTGTAGGTGAGGGTCTCGTGGTGGAAGACCATGCCCTGGTAGCTGTGCTCGGCAGCTGGGGTGCTGCCGGTGGTGCGGGCGATCAGGTGGAAGTCCGCGACGGACGCCTTGATCAGGGCGTACCGGTCGTCGGTGGCGGTCTTGAGGAGCTGGTCGTTCTCGGTGGCGTCGACCCGCAGGTTCCACAAGCCGTTGGGGCTGGTGAACTTGGCCTCCAACGGCGTCAGCTTCACCTTCTTCCAGCCCGTCGGAGCCCAGATGCCGATGTAGGCCTTGGCCGCCGAATCACCCCAGCTCTGATGCTGGTAGCGGACCTGTGCCGCCTTCAACGCCGGCACCTTGTCGACCGGCTTCGACTGAGTGGCCGCGGGCTTCTTCACCGCTGGTGCCCCGCCGACGTCGCTCCAGGCACCATCAGACGAAGAATGCGAGCGAGCCACAGCGGCGGTGGCCAGACCGCCGGTAGCGAGGACGGCGACAGCTGCGCCGATCGCGGTTGCGCGGGAGAACATGCTCGTTGGACGCCGATGCGGTGGCAGAAGTTCAGGCCCGTGGGAACTCCACCCGGACGCCGAGCAGCCGGACCGGCCGGCGCAGTTCGAACTTCTCCAGCAGAACGAGCGCGGCAGCTGCGATCACCTCCGGATCCTGCGTGAGCTCGGGCAGCTTCCGGCTCTTGATCGGCGTGAAGAACGACGTGAACCGCACCTTCACCGCGATCCGCTGAACACTCCGCCCCTCCGCGACCACCTCACGAGTGACAGTCAAGGCGATCCGCCGCAACTCCTCCGCGACCTCCTCGAACGTGACGAGATCAGTCGCGAACGTCTCCTCATGACTGCGCGACACCGGCTCACGCGGTACGTCGGTCACCTCGGTGTCCCCGAGCCCGCGCCCGAGCGACAGATACCACGCGCCCATCCGGGGACCGAACCGCTTCGTCAGCACGTCGAGGTCGGCCGCCGCGAGGTCGGAAACGGTGGAAAGCCCCAATTCGTTGAGGTTCTGCGACATCCGGCTGCCGATACCCCACAGCTCGCGGACCGGCCGATGCGCCATCACCTCGACCCAGTTCTCGGCCGTCAGCCGATAGACGCCCGCACCGCTCCCGCTGTCCCGCTTGCCGAATCCGGTCGCCAGCTTGGCCCGGACCTTGTTGTCGCCGATCCCGATCGAACACGCCAGCCCGGTCCGTTCCAGTACTGCGGCCCGCAACGCCCCAGCCAACGCCTCCGGCTCATCCGTCGAGGCACCGACGAAGCACTCGTCCCAGCCCCACACCTCGACGATCACCGGGAACTCCCGCAGCGTCCCCATCACCTCGGCCGACGCAGCGTCGTACGCGGCCGGATCGGTCGGCAGGAACACCGCGTCCGGGCACTTCTTGAAAGCGGCCCGCAACGGCATCCCCGAGTGCACGCCGAACTCGCGCGCCTCGTACGACGCGGTGGCGACCACCTGGCGTGCCTGGGTGGGATCACCCGATCCACCGACCACGACCGGCAGCCCGCGCAGCTCGGGCCGGCGCCGGATCTCGACGGCGGCGATGAACTGGTCCATGTCGACGTGCAGCAACCACCAGCCCGGTGCGGTGCTCATACCCCAGAGGTATCACAGACGGCAGAACAGGTCTTGGACTACGGAGCGCGACGAACGGAGGCTGGAGAGGACAGAAAGGAACACAGATGAAGGTATTTCTGACCGGCGGCTCCGGCTACATCGGCCGCGCGACGATCGAGGCGCTGCTCCGGCACGGCCACGAGGTGACCTCGCTGGCCCGCAGCGACCAGGCCGTCGACACGGTCACCGCGCTGGGCGCCAAGGCAGTCGTCGGCGACCTGACCGATCTCGACGTACTCCGTACCGCCGCAGCGGCCGCCGATGGGGTCATTCACCTCGGCGCCGTCAACAGCCCAGAGGCCGCAGCCATCGACCTGGCCGCTGCCGAGGCGATGCTCGAGGGGCTCGACGGGCGTGGAGCGTACGTGCATACGGGCGGTGTCTGGGTGTACGGCGACACCGACGGCGTGATCGATGAGACGGCGGAGATGAACCCGCCGGCGATCACGGCCTGGCGGTTGGACAACGAGGCTCGCGTGCTGGCGACGGCGACGAGCGGATCGCGGCCGGTGCTGGTGATGCCCGGGCTCGTCTACGGGCGGTCGGCCGGGTTGATCGAGGCGTTCTTCGTCGAGCCGGCGCGCGCGACTGGCGCAGTACCGGTGATCGATGACGGGGTGAACCACACGACGCTCGTCCATGTCGAGGACATCGCCGAGCTGTACGTGCTGGCGCTGGACGCTCCGGCCGGGGCGCTGTATCTGGGCGTCGCGCAGAACGTGCCGTTCAAGGAGCTGGCGCCGGCACTGGCCGAGGCTGCTGGCCGGCCGGGGAGCTTCGAGCCGTTGACGGCGGCAGAGGCGGCCGAGCGGATGGGGCCGATCGCCGAGGCCTACACGCTCGACCAGCGGATGAGCGGCGACCGGGCCAAGCGCGAACTCGGCTGGTCGCCGAAGCACCTCGACGCGATCACCGACCTGGCCAAGGGCCGCTAGGGGCGCGCTGGACCACTTGGCCGAGGCAGCTAGAGCGTCTTGCGCATCTCCTGGGTGACGACGACGTAGCCGAGGGAGTCGTACAGGCCGGTGGCGATCTTGTTGCTGCCGAAGACGTTCAGGGCGAGGTGGGTGTAGCCGCGGCGGCGGCACTCCTCCTCGCCGGCCAGCATGATCGCCCGGCCGTACCCCTTGCCACGCTGCTCGGCGAGCACCTCGACCAGGTAGATGAACGGCATCGTCTTCTGGGTGCCGATCCACAGGCTGCCGACCGGCTCGTCGTCGTCGCAGGCCAGCCAGACCAGCTGGTTCTCGGTCTCCAGGCCATCGGTGAGCAGCGCGCCGAACTCCTGATAGGCGGCCTCCAGGGCGGCCGCCGGATCGAGGTCACGGGCGGGGCCGATATCGGCGGCGTAGCCCTCGCAGCCGCGGGTCATCCAGCCGGCGTACTCGTCGGCGGTCGGCGGCCGGAGAGTGATGGACGGTGTGCTCATCTGGCGAACATACCGCCGCAGCAGGTCGCCGTACGGAGAGCGGACATCCTCGGTGTCGTCGCTCAAGGTCACTGGGCGGTGACCCTGGGTGCGGTAGCCTCGCGCTCGATAGTTGCCACCGGCTCCTGTCCGGCGCGGGGCCGCCGCTGCGCCTGCCGGCGCCGGCGAACCCCCAGGAGGATGTGTGCGCTTCGAACCCGCACGGACGACGGCCATCGGGGTCTTGAGTCTCGCGGTACTGACCGGACTCGGCCAGCTGCCGCAGTCCGTCGCCGGCCCGGCTCCGGCCGACGGTGATGCCCCCAGCGGCCCGGCCGCGGTCAAGGCCGGACCGGACGAACTACCCAACGCTCTCGAGGACAAGCGCCGTGACCTGCGCGAACGTGCCCTGACCAATGTGCTGAACGGCTCGGCGAAGGTCGAGCAACGCGGCGCGAGCAAGGTGGTCAGGGTCGGGCGGCAGATCGACGTACCGGCGACCAGTGGTCAGGACAAGCTCGCTGCCAAGCGCAAGGACCAGTACGTCGAGTTGGCGCGCGAGAAGACGGACAAGATCTTCGTGATCCTGGCCGAGTTCGGCAACAAGCGGCACCCGGACTTCCCGGACAAGGACACCGACCCGAACACCGAAGGGCCGCTGACCTACGACGGGCCGCTGCACAACGCGATCCCGGCGCCGGACCGGAGTACCGACAACTCCACCGTCTGGCAGGCCGACTACTCACCCGACCACTATCGCCAGCTGTACTTCGGCAAGGGCGACTCGGTGAAGACGTACTACGAGAAGCAGTCGTCGGGCCGGTACAGCGTCGACGGCACGGTTTCGGACTGGGTCAAGGTGCCCTACAACGAGGCGCGGTACGGGCGGAGCAACGGCGTCCCCTGCGACGACAACATCTGCGGCAACACCTGGAACCTGATCAGCGACGCCGTCGGGCAGTGGGTCAAGGGCCAGGAAGCGGCCGGCAAGACCGACGCGCAGATCAGGTCCGCGCTGGCGTCGTACGACCAGTGGGACCGCTACGACTACGACGGCGACGGCAACTTCAACGAGCCGGACGGCTACATCGACCACTTCCAGATCGTGCACGCCGGTGGCGACCAGGCCGATGGCGACCCGCATCAGGGCGAGGACGCGATCTGGTCGCACCGTTGGTACGCGTTCAGCAACCACACCAGCGGGCCGTCGGCGAACAAGCTCGGCGGCACCCAGATCGGCAGCACCGGATTGTGGATCGGCGACTACACGATCCAGCCCGAGAACGGTGGGCTGAGCGTCTTCGCGCACGAGTACGGCCACGACCTCGGGCTGCCGGACCACTACGACACCTCCGGCAAGCCGAGCCAGAACCCGGTGAACTGGTGGAGCGTGATGTCGCAGTCCCGCTCGGGCTCCAAGGGCGACCTCGGCATCGGGCTGAAGCCGCAGGACCTCGGTACCTGGGACAAGCTGCAGCTGGGCTGGCTCGACTACGAGACGGTGAAGGCCGGGCAGACCAAGACGATCGACCTCGGGCCGCACGAGTACAACTCGAAGCGGGCGCAGGGCGTTGTCGTCGTACTGCCGAAGAAGAAGGTGACGACGCAACTGGTCAAGCCTGTCACCGGTACCAAGTCGTGGTGGAGCGGTACGGGCGACAAGCTGTCGAACACGCTGACTCGCAAGGTGACTCTCCCGGCGGGCAAGGCGTCGCTGGCCTTCCAGGCGAACTGGAAGATCGAGGACTGTGGCGCGGACGCGTGCGACTACGCGTACGTCGAGGTGAACGACGGGTCGGGCTGGAAGGCCATCCCGGGCAGCATCACCAAGGCGGCCGAGGCGAACGGGATCGACGGCGACAGCTTGGGGTGGCAGCCGGCTTCGTTCGATCTGTCGGCCTTTGCGGGGAAGACGATCGACCTGCGGTTCCGGTATGCGACCGACGCCGCGACGCATGAGCTGGGCTTCTTCGCCGACGACATCAAGCTGGTGGCGGGTGGCAAGACGCTGCTCTCCGACGGTGCCGAGAGCGGCGTGAATGGTTGGACCGCGGTTGGGTTCGAGCCGTCCGGCGAGTCGGTGACGCGGGATTACGACAACTACTACCTGGCGTCGAACTACACGTACAACTCGTTCAACCGGTACCTGCAGTACGGCCCGTACAACTTCGTCGGGGCGCCGCGGCCGAACTGGGTCGAGCACTACCCGTACCAGGACGGGCTGCTGGTGTCGTACTGGGACACCTCGCAGAACAACAACGAGACGGCCGTTCACCCCGGTGAGGGGCAATGGCTGCCGATCGATGCGAACCCGGAACCGCGGGTGCGGCTCGACGGCACGTACTGGCGGGGCACGGTGCAGAGCTACGACTCGACCTTCGGGTTGCAGAAGTCGGACTCGTTCAACCTCACCGTGGCCGGCAAGAAGAACTACGTGCGCGGCCAGGACGCGGTGCCGACCTTCGACGATCGGTTGAACTTCTGGACGTCGAAGATCCCGTCGTACGGCGTGAAGGTGCCGCATGCCGGAGTGAAGATCCGGGTGATGAGCCAGCTCGGCACGTCGATGCGGATCGTGGTCTCGAAGTAGCCCACGTTTGAGGGCGGGTACCTGGTCGGGTGCGGGCGGCTATGCAGACAGCCGCGCGAAACCCGACCAGGTACGAGGTGTCTGTGATGGCTGAGCAACGTTGGATCGCCCAGTGAGGCGGAAGCCGCCGGCTGGGGCGGTCACCAAGGCGCCGGAAGGCCTGCCTTCCGCGATGATCGAGAACTGGGAATGGCAGGATCACGCCGCTTGTCAGGGCGTGAACCCCGAGCTGTTCTTCGCCGCCGAATCCGAGCGGGGCCTGCGAAAGCGCGCCCGCGAACTCGTCGCCAAGTCGCTCTGCGGCACCTGCCCGGTCCGCCGCGAATGCGCCGACCATGCGGCGGTCGTCGGCGAGATGTACGGCGTCTGGGGCGGCATCACCGAGGAAGAACGCGAACCCGCCTTCCACGGCCGCCACCACTAGCCCGTCTCAGTCGAACAACTCGTCGAAGAACGACTTCTTCTTCTTACGCTGCGGATACTGCTGATACCGCTTGTCCTCGTACCGCTTGTCTTCATACCGAGGAGCCTGCTGGTGCACAGGCTGAGGCCCGTTGTAGGCGACCTCCGCGTCGACCAGCTTCTCCAACTCGCCGCGATCCAGAAAGATCCCACGGCACTCCGTGCACTGGTCGACGGTGACGCCGCTGCGCTCATACGTACGCATCGAACCACGGCACTTCGGACAGGTCAGGGTCTCCATCTGAGAACTCTAGGTGACGAAAACCCCGAAACCCCGCCCGTTAAGGGACTTCTTAGGAAGCACCGGGCCGGCTGAGCCGATCCACTCCGCCAACTCCATGCTCGGTCAGATGTTCCCGCCCCGCAGGGGCTTCGTAGGCCTCCGGCCAGAAGTCGGTCACCCGGACGATGAGCCCACCGGCCAGCTCGAGGTACACGAGCCCGACCATCTCCTCCTCACCGACCGTGAAGTTCATCGACCCGGCGGCGCTCTCACGGTCGACGATCAGCCGGCTCACGCTGAGCCGCCAATCACCCGGATACTCACGGTTGAAGCGGACCAGCCGCTCCCGCCCGACGATCCGCTCCGCGGTCTGCGGCAGCTCGTACACGACGTCCTCGGCCAGCACCGCGCCGAAAGCGTCCCAGTCCAGCGCGGCCATCGTGTCGAAGTACCGCCGGACGATCGCCCGGCTCTGCTCGGTACCAGTCATGTCGGCGACGGTAGACGCCGCCGCCGACAATTCCGGGTCGGTCAGCTGAACTTGCTGATGAAGTTGGCGAGGATGGGGCCCGCCGCTTTGCCGCCGGAGACGCCGCCTTCGACGATGACGGCGAAGGCTACGTCGCCTCGGTAGCCGACCATCCAGCCGTTGGTGATGACCTTGCCGTTGGAGACGACCTCGGCGGTACCGGTCTTGGCGGCGGCGCTGCCGTAGGGGGCCAGGGCGTGCGCGGTGCCGCCGGTGACGGTGGTGCGCATGAAGGTGCGGAGGGCGGCGACGGTTGCTGCAGGCAACGGGCTGGCGGCGGCGCCGGCCGGGTCCTTGCCGGGGACGAGCACCGGCTTCAGCGCAGTACCGTGCTGGACCGCCCCCGCGACGACTGCCATCGCCAGCGGGCTGGCCGTGACAGTGCCCTGGCCGATCATCGAGGCGGCCTCGGCGACGTCGTCCTTGGGAGCCGGTACCTCACCGCCGTACGCCGGAACCGAGAGCTTCAGGTCCTGGCCGATGCCGAACATCGCCGCGGCCTTCGTCATCCCGTCCGACTTGAGCCGGGCGTGCTGGGAGATGAACGCGGTGTTGCAGGACTCGTTGAACGCCTTCTGCATCGGGCCGTTGCCGTACGCCGCGAGCCCGTCGTAGTTCTTGAAGGTCTTGCCGAAGACGTTGATCGTGTTGGTGCACGGCAGCGGAGTGTTGACGGTCAGCCCGCTGCCGAGCAGCGCGGCCGAGGTGACGATCTTGAACGTCGAGCCGGGTGCGTACCGGCCGAGGAAGGCGCGGTTGTAGTTGGTCGGCGTCGGGCCGTTCGCCGCGGCCAGGATCTGCCCGGTCGACGGCTGGATCGCGACCAGCGAGGCGGGCAGCTTGCTCGTCGCCAGCGCGGCCTCGGCGAAGCGTTGCAGCTTCGGGTCGATGGTGGTCTTCACCGGCGTACCAGGCTTGCCCTGCTGGGAGAAGACCGTCTTGATGGTCAGCTTGGTCTTGCCGTCGCGCAAGGTGACGGTGCCACCCGGCGTACCGGCGAGCTGCTGCTGGTACGAGTACTGCAGGCCCGTCGTACCGACCTGGTCGACGGCCGACGCGGTCGGGCCGGCGTTCTTCAAGGTCTCCTCGGTCGCCGTCTTCATCGTGCCGAGCAGCGAGCGGGCGAAGGTCGGGCTCTCCGCGAGCGACTGCGTGCCGCCCATCGTGAGCACGCCGGGCAGCTTGCCGAAGGTCGGCGCGAGCGCCTGCCACTCGTTCATCCGGATCGTGATCGCGTCCACGAACTGACCGGCCGGAGCCGCGATGGCGCGCGCCTTCAGCTTGGCGCCGTCGACGTCGAGCTTGGCCTTGAAGGCCGCGTAGGTCGCCGCGGTCGCGACGTTGCCGGAGGCGACTCCGACGATGACGACCTGACGGTTCGCGGTCAGCGGCTGGCCGTTGCGGTCGAGGATCGACGCGCGGGCCGGCAGCGCGCGGACGCGCTTCAGGTAGTTCGACTCGCCCAGCCCCGGGTAGATGGTGTCGCCGGAGGCCTTGATCTTCCAGGCGTCGCCGGTCTTCACCGCAGCAGCCGTGCTCGTCCACTTCATCGTGCCGATGCCACGCAGGACGGCCTCGACGGCGAGATCCTGGGTGCAGTTGTTGTCGTCGGAACACTTCGGGTCGCCTTGCGGCGTGACCGTGACGGACTGCGCCACCAGCGCGGAGTCGACCTCGTCCAGGCGCTTGCCGAAGGTGGCCGGCGTGTCGGTGAGCGCAGCGGCCGCATCGGGCTTGCCGTCCGGCGCCCACGCCTTGACCCAGGCGGCGGCGAAGTTCTTGACCACCTCCGCGGAGGCCTGCTTCTCGTTGTTGGGGTCTGGCTTGCCTCCGCTGTCCGACTTGCTGTCGGTACAACCAGCGGTGACGAGGACGGCACTCAGACAGACGATGGCAGCAGTTCGCTTCACGTTCTCAACTCTCGCACGGCGACGGGTACACACCTGGAACAGTCTTCGGCGTGTGGCCAGCCTGCCACGAGAGGGAAAATACTCACGTGGGGACCGGCCATACCTCCGTACGACGCGCGGCTGCCGCGACTAGTTGGCTCCTGGTGCCTGCCGAACCGCTAGCCGGGCCGTCACCCGAGCTGGATGACGGCGAAGCGGGCGCCTTCCGGGTCGGCCAGGACGGCCATCCGGCCGAAGTCGGTTTCCAGCGGCTCGCCGAGGATTTCCCCACCTGCAGTGATCGCCTGGTCGACCGTCTGGTCGGTACTGGCCGCAGCGAAGTACGGGAGCCAGTGCGGCGGCGTACCGGCCGGGAAGTCGGGGTGGAGCTCGCCGGTGCCGGCGACGGGCTTGTCAGCGGCGTACAGGGCGGCGTACCGGTTGTAACCGCCGATCTCCTCGGCGCGGTAGCCGAAGACGGCGGTGTAGAACGCCCTGGCTGTCTCGAAGTCCTCGCTGAGTGCCTCGCTCCAGACGAGCATGCCGGGATCGGCACTGCGGTCGGTGCCGATGTGTTCGGCGGCCTGCCACAGTCCGAAGATCGCGCCGTTCGGGTCGGCGGCGATCGCCATCCGGCCGTGTGTCTCGACCTCGCGGGTGAGCAGTTCGGTGCCCTCGTGGGCCGTCACCGCGTCGAGCGTGCGGTCTAGGTGATCGGTTGCGAGGTAGGTGGTCCAGCGGCTCGGGAGGTGTTCGGTGCCGGGTTGCTTGGGGCCGATGCCACCCACGTCCGAGCCGTCCAGTTTGCAGACCCGGTAGTCGCGGGTGCTCTGCTGCTCGCAGCTCCAGCCGAACAGGCCGGCGTAGAAGCGGGCGGCGGCGCACGCGTCGTCGGCGGCGAGATCCACCCAGTTCGGCGTACCGGGCGGCCACGGAACGCTCCGCTCGACCATGGGTCCTCCTGCCGGGAATGCGGTGTCCAGAACAGCCCCTTAACCTGCCAGGGACTACCGGCCACGTCGAGGCGATCACGGGGTGTTCGGATAACGGTTCGGTCAAGCCCCGGCGTATCCTGCACGATTGTGACCCGCCTAGCACTGCACAGCCGGCTGATCCCCGGTACCGAAGAGGCCTACGAGCTCGAGCACGCCCGCGTCTGGCCCGAACTGATCACCGTCATGAACCAGGCCGGCATCCACGACTGGAGCATCTGGCGCAGCGGCCGCGACCTGTTCCACCTGGTCGAGTGCGACGACTACGAAGCCGCCGTCGCCCAGCTGTCCAACGACCCGATCGACCGCCGCTGGCAAGACCACATGAGCCAGTTCGTCGAAAGCTTCGCCAAGAACCCGGACGGCGCGGGCGGCCAAGCCCTCCGCCACGTCTGGACCATGAGCGAACAAACCAGCTAGTACGCCCGGGCAGGTACTCGCCCACGCGCCCTGCACTGTCCGCTCCTCCGTCACTCCCCGCTCCGGCCGCTCCCACCCACCCCTGACCCGGACTCCGGCGTTGGCTCGGGCGCGGTCGGCCTCGTCGCTCCCCGCCTCGGCTGGCCTGGCCGGTATGGCGCAGTCTTCCGGGGTTGGCGCCTTGGGTGCGGGTGTGGTGGGGATCTGTTCGCGTTGGCTGGTGACGGGCGGGGAGTGTCTGTGGGCGGTGGTAGGAATGCTGGATGGGTGAGGGTGGCTGGCGGGTTAGTGGGGTTGGGTGGGTGGATGGGGTTGCCCAGCTGGAGTGGGTTGTGGATGGGCGGGATGTCAGCCGTCGTAGCCCGCTGGCGCTTGGGAGTGAGTTGAGGTTTGGGTTTGTGCGGGAGCGGCGGTGTGTGGGGTTTTGGCGGGCCGGGCGGCGGTTGGGGTGCTCGACGCGGACGGTGTTGGCGGCGGGTGGGCGTAGTGGGCAGTGCGTGGACTGTCAGGGGATGGAGCGGGCCAACTCGGTGGCGGCTGATACCCGGTTGGACGATCCTCGGCCGTACAACGTCTATCTGGCTCATCACGGGAGCGTGATCAAGGTCGGGATCACGGCGGTCGAGCGGGGTGAGGCTCGGTTGCTGGAGCAGGGGGCGTTGGCGTCCGTGATGATTTCGGCGGGGAGTCTGGTGGGGGCCCGGCGGGTGGAGATGACGCTGGGGGCGACGTTGGGACTGCCGGATCGGGTCGGGATCAGCCGGAAGAGGGCTGCGCGGGTGCAGCCGGGGAGCGCGGCGGAGCGTCGTACCGGGCTCTTGGAGGTGGTTGAGCGGGCAGCGGCGGTGGACTGGCCTGAGGGGCAGGTTCGGTGTGAGGCTCGGGTCAGCGATCACGTTGCGCGGTACGGGCTGCCCGAGGGTGGACTGCATGCCGACGTGGCGATGACTGAGCCGGTGGCAGGTGGGGTGATCGCCGGGCGGATCGTCTGCGCGATCGGGAGTGACCTGTACGCCGAAACGCCCGCCGGACTGCTCTTGCTCGATACCCACCTGCTGGCCGGTTGGACGCTCGACCGGGCATCCGCCGATGCCGAACTCACCGTCCCGTTGGAGAAACTCGAACCAGCGCCGCGGCGAGACGACCAGGAGGCGCTGTTCTGAGCAGTGCGAGACTGGGCGCATGAGTGTCGAGATCCATCGTGCCGACGACCGGTTCCGCACGCGGAGCGACTGGCTGGACTCGCGACACTCCTTCTCCTTCGGCCCGTACTACGATCCTGCGAACGTCGGCTTCGGCCTGCTGATGGTCCACAACGACGAGGTAGTTGCCCCCGGCACTGGATTCGACACGCATCCGCATCAGGACGTGGAGATCGTCACCTGGGTACTACGGGGAGCCCTGCTCCACCAGGATTCGGAGGGCCACAGCGGCATCATCTACCCCGGCCTGGTCCAGCGCATGAGCGCGGGCAGCGGCATTCTCCACTCCGAACGCAACGACGCCGAAGAACCCGTCCGGTACGTGCAAATGTGGGTCCGCCCAGGCGAGTACGACCTCACGCCGTCGTACCAGCAAGCCGAAGTCAGCCCGGTCGGCGAGCTCGTGCCGATCGCCTCCGGTCTGCCGAAGCACAAGGCCACCACAGCCATCACCATCAACCAACCGCGAGCCGGCCTCTCCGTTGCCCGGCTCGCCCCCGGTGACGCGATCCAGTTACCGCAGGCGCCTCGCGCGCACCTATTTGTTGCTACAGGCAACGTCATGCTGGAGGATGTCGCGCTCGGCCCGGCCGACGCGGCACGCGTGACGCAAGCCGACGGTCAACGCGTGATCGCCGGCCCGCAAGGCGCCGAGGTGCTCCTCTGGGAGATGACCGACTAGTAGTAGCCCTTGTTGCCGTCGAGCAACTCCCGGATCGTGTCCAGGTGGCCGACATGCCGGGCCGTTTCCTCGAGCATGTGGAGAAGCATCCAGCGAAGCGTCGCCTGCGAGGCCTTGAAGTCCGGGTGTTTGCCGGTGTCGTCGAGGGAGTGGGCCGCGACGATCTCGTTCGACTTGGCGCACTGGGCCTCGAAGTCGTCGAGCAGCGTCGACAGCGCGACGCCGGGGACCATCATGTCGAGGTCTTCGGGCTCCTCGCGGAACTGCGGGTTGTCGGCATGCGATTCACCCAGGAACAACACGTTGAACCAGCAGTGCTCGGTCCAGCGCATATGCGAGACCAGCCCAGCCACCGTCATCAACGGCGAGGTCGGTAGTACCGACCGCTGCTCGTCCGCCGCAGCCAGCCCCTCGCACTTCCACCGGACCAGCGCCCGCTGCTGATCCAGCCAGCCGACCAGCAGAGTCCGCTCATCCGCCACATACGGCGGCCGCTCCCGAGACATCGTCATAGGCCCGGACGCTAGCGCCTCGACCTGACCGCCGCACGTGATTAACCCTGGAAAGCACCCACGCCGAGCCTTCCCGCACGCGGATCGGGCGGCTACAGTCCGGCCAACTCGTTCCGCCCACGCCGCCGTCCCGGTGGCGAGAATGACAGGGGTGATCGGCTGTGAAGATCGTCAGGATTCTGGCCGTGGTGGGGCTGCTGGCCGCTGGGCTGTTCGCCGGTGTCACGCCGGCCGCGGCCAACGGAAACTATTACTTGACGTCGGCGATCTCACCGTTCCCGAGTGGCTGGGGTAGCGCCGAGGGATCGGTCGATTTCACCGGGAAGCACAAGGTGTTTCAGCAGGGCTACGCCCAGGACCACTGCGCCGGCGACGGTTCCGGTGACGGTTACGGCGTGTACGTCCGGTCGAGGGTGATCTGGGGGAACGGCGCGTACTCGGAGTGGTCGCCGTGGCAGGGGGACTCGTCCGGATGTGCGGATCACACGGAGGGTTTCGTCAGCTCCGGGTTCTCGAACCCGGACAGGAACATCCTGCGCATGGAGGTTCAGCTGTGCCTTCGGGACGTCCAGCGCAACGACGTGATCAACTGCGACCTCGCTTCGTTCCGTAACCAGTACATCTGACCTCCACAAAAACGGGACTCCGGCCGCTCGGTGGGCGGTCGGAGTCCCTATCAGGGAGGTGCTCCGCCGTCCCCGGGGGGGATAGGGACGACGGAGATCGGGGGGTCAGCCGGTCGGGTTTCCGTTGTCGGAGCCGAGGGTGGCCTTGACCTGCTGGGATTTGCCTGCGCGGGTGAGGGTGATGGTCACCTCATCGCCCGGGCGGTGCGAACGGACCGCGGCGACCAACGCGTCCCCTGACGCGATCACCTTGCCGTCGATCGCGGTGACCACGTCACCGGTCTTCAGGCCGGCCTTGTCCGCCGCACCGCCGGACGTCACCTCGCCGATCGTCGCTCCTTGCTGGAACGCCGCGGAAGACTGCGCGTCGCCGACGCCCACTCCGAGCCGTGCATGTGTGGCCTTGCCCTTGGCCACCAGCTCGTCGATGATCGGCTTGGCCTGGTCGATCGGGATTGCGAAGCCCAGGCCGATGTTGCCGCCTTCGGATTGTCCCGATCCTCCGGCGGTCTTGATCGCGCTGTTGATTCCGACCACTTGGCCGGCGAGGTCGATCAGTGCGCCGCCCGAGTTACCAGGGTTGATGGCGGCGTCTGTCTGGATTGCTGGGAAGACTGTCGTACTGTCCTGCTGCTCGTCGCCAGAGGTGACCGGCCGGTTGAGCGCGGAGACGATCCCGCTGGTCACGGTCGCCTCCAGCCCGAACGGCGAACCGATCGCGACGACGCCCTGGCCGACACCGAGGGTGCCGCTCTTGCCGAGCACGGCCGGGGTGAGGTCGTTGGCCTCCGCCCGGATCACCGCGAGGTCGGTCAGCGGGTCGGTGCCCACGATCGTCGCGTTCATCGTCCGGCCGTCGTTCAGCATCACCTGGATCTTGCCGCCGTTGCCGGCGCCCGCCACCACGTGGTTGTTGGTGACGATCAGGCCGTCCTTGCTGATCACGATGCCGGACCCGGTGGCCGCACCCTGTGAAGTGGCGACGCCGATCTTCACCACGCTCGGCAGCACCTTGGAGGCGGCGTTCTGCACGGAGCCGTCCGGCGCCGACACCGGCGCGGCCTGGCTGCCGTTGAGCGGAGCGGTCACCGACGGGGCCGAAGTACTGGAGTCGTTCGTAGCCGAGTAGACGGCTGCGGCGCCGACACCCCCGGCGGCACCGACCAGCAACGCGGTGGCTGCCACCAGAGCCAGACCGCGCCGCTTCAGCGGCTTCGGGGGCTCAGACTGGGCCGGTTGCGGGCCGAACGGCCAGTTCGGGCCCGGTGACGCCCCCTGATGCGTCCCGGACATCCCGAACTGCCCGCCCTGTTGGTGAGCAGCACCGCCACCGCCCGTGGGGTGCTGCCCTGGCCACTGTTGCCCACCTTGGGGCGCGTACTGCTGCTGCTGGTGCTGGCCGTAGCCACCCATCGGCAGCTGCTGTGTGCGCTCAGGTGAGCCCGAGCCGTACGTCGGCATCACAGGCTGCTGTGCTTGCTGTGCAGGCTGGTTGCCGAACGTCGAACCCTGCGCCGGAGTGTCGTCACCGGGCTGGTTCTGCGGCTGGGGCGGCTGGTTCTCGGTCATGGGTCAACCTTGGCGGCTGCACCTGAGAACCCGCTGAAGATCCCGTCAGAGCTACCGAAGAACTCCATGAAGATCCGCTGAAGAAACCTTCATCGGAGCCGGAGGGAAGCTCCGCCGGACCTGAACGAAAATCTAACGTGACGGAAGTAGACTTTCGGCGTCGAGGTGGCTAGTGTTCCTCATGTCGGCCGGGTAAGTGAGCAAGGCCGACGGAAGACCGCAAGACCGAAGTGGCAGTACGAAGATCACCGAGGAGAAGGAGAGGACGACATCACCAGGATCGCCCGCCGGGGCTGAAGTTCGCCGGGCGGGTACCGCAGTCCCATCGTCGTACGGAGGTGGTTCTCGGTTACGCAGTCAAGCGATCCCCGCTGGATCGGCCGGTACGGCGAACAGCGGTAGCAGAGGCCGGCTCACGAGCTGGTAGTTGGTGAAGAGTCCAAACCCAGGGCCCCGGCGCACAGCGCCGGGGCCCTCGACACGGAGGTGGCATGACCCCTAGTCCGCAAATGGAGCAGAATTTGAGTGAAGCAGAGAGCCGGCCGGCGACCTTCGACGACGAGGACTACCCCGCCTACACGATGGGCCGGGCCGCCGAGATGCTCGGCACCACCCCAGGTTTCCTGAGGAGCCTGGACGAGGCGAAGCTGATCACGCCGCAGCGGTCCGAGGGCGGCCATCGCCGCTACTCCCGCTACCAGTTGCGCCTGGCCGCACGAGCCCGCGAACTGGTCGACAACGGCACCGCGCTCGAGGCTGCCTGCCGGATCATCATCCTCGAGGACCAGCTCGCCGACGCCTTGCGGATCAACGCCGAACTCCGCGGCGACGACGAGCAGAACTGATTCGAAGTACGGGCCGGTCCGGCAACAAGCGGACCGGCAAGCTGTCTTGTGGAACCTGTTTTGTGGAACCCAGCCCGCGGTCAGCGGGACTGGGTGGCCGCGTGGGGGAGCCAGAGGGTGAACTGGGCGCCGGCGCCGGGCGCGTTGCGGGCGTAGATCATGCCGCCGTGTTGCTCGGCCGCGTGCTTGACGATTGCCAGGCCGAGGCCGGAGCCGGGGCGGCTGCGCGCCTCGCTGGAGCGGTAGAAGCGCTCGAAGACGTGCGGCAGGTCTGCCTCGGCGATACCGGGGCCGCTATCGGTGATGGTCAGTACGCCGTCCAGCAGGCGAACGCTCACCCGCCCGAGTGGCTCACCATCCGGCGGCCGCGGGACCGAGTCGTCCGGGATGCTGTACTTCGCGGCGTTGTCGAGCAGGTTGGTCACGGCTCGCCCGAGCAGCCGCTCGTCGCCCCAGACCGGGAACGGCGACAGCTTGACGTCCCACTCGATGCCCGACGCGCGCCGGCGGACCTTGATCAGGGCGTCCTCGACGACGTTCTGCATCTCAATCAGCTCGGCGTCGCGCACCTGCGGGGTGTCGCGGGCCAGCTCGGTCAGGTCCCCGATCAACGCGGTCAGCTCGTCCATCTGCGCGCGGACGTCGTCGAGCAGCTGCTGCCGGTCCTCGGCGCGGAGTCCACCGCGCTTGTCGGCCTGCGCGAGCAGATCCAGGTTGGTCCGGATACTCGTCAACGGCGTCCGCAACTCATGCCCCGCGTCCCCCACCAACCGCCGCTGCCGATCCTGCGACCGCGCCAGCGCAGCCAACATCGCATTGAACGCCACCGCCAACCGAGTGATCTCGTCGGAACCGCTGACCGGGATCGGCCGGAGGTCCTCGGTGCGGGCGATCGTCTCGGCCGCGCCGGTCAGCCGGGCAAGCGGCCGCAGCCCGGACTGGGCGATCGCGTTGCCGGCCAGCGCCGCGCCGATCACGCCGAGCAGGCCGATGGCCCACAGCACGATCCCGAGGTTGTGCAGGGTCCGGTCGATCGGCCCGAGCGACTGCGCAACCACCAACGCCGCGGGAATGGTCGGATCGCCGGCTTGGCAACTCTCATCGGGGATCGGACAGAACTGAGCTGGTACCGCGACCACCCGGTAGTGGTGAGGGCTGCCGGGTACGCCGACTGTCTGAATGCTGAAGCCGTCCTCCGAGCTGCGGCGCGCGACGGCCAATTCGGTCTCGCCCATCGGCGGGAGCGGACTGAGCTTGGCGCCGACCTTCTGGCCGTTCTCCAGAACGAGACCTACCTGGATGTCGCTGAGGCCCAGGGCATCGGACGAGACGTTCTGCAGGTTGACGTAATTCGTCAGCACCTTGTTGTTGGCGGCCTGCACGGCGCGGTTCTTCAGGCTGGCGTCGAGGTTGCGGTACATCTGCTGGCGGACGGTGACGTAGGCGCCGATGCTGACGAACGCGACGGCGAGGCCGACCGTGACGGCGGCGAGCAAGGTCACCCGGGCGTGCAGGCTCAGCTGGTGCAGCTTCTCCTGCCACCAGCCCTGGGTCCGTGCGACGGTGCCGGCCACCAGGCCACTGTTGCCCGCGGGCGCAGGCCCATCGGGACCGGACCCGCCCGGTCCGGAGCCGCCCGGTCCGGACCCGCCCGGAACAGCCGTCCCGGAGCTGCCCGGTCCGGAGCCGCCCGGAACAGCCGTCCCGGAGCCGCCCGATCCAGATCCTCCGACAACAGCCGGGCCTGAGCCCGCAGGAGCCGGTCCGGAGCTGTGCGGTGCCGGCCCGGGGCTTGCTGGGCGCGGTGAGGCCTTGGGAGCCGTGCCTGGGTTGCCAGGGGTGTAGCTGTTCTGGGGTGGGCGGCCTGGGCGGTTGTGGCTGGGGCCGAGTTCGAGGGTTTCCTCGTCGGGGGTACCGACGTAGCGCGGGAAGTCGTCGTCGGGTGGGGGTTGGGTGGTCACGGTGGGGTGTCTCTCAGGACGTAGCCGATGCCGCGGACCGTGTGGATCAGGCGGGGTAGGCCGTCGACCTCGGTTTTGCGGCGGAGGTAGCCGATGTAGACCTCCAGCGAGTTCGCTGTGGTCGGGAAGTCGTAGCCCCAGACGGCGTCCAGGATGACTGCGCGCTCGAGCACTCGGCGCGGGTTGCGGATCAGCAGCTCCAGCAGGGAGAACTCGGTGCGGGTCAGCGGGATCGGGGTCTGGCCGCGATGCACCTCGTGCGCGTCCACGTCCACCACCAGATCGGCGTACTGGAGGACCTCGCCGCGTGGGCCGCCCTCGCCCGGGGTCGTACTGCGTCGCAGCAGCGCCCGCAGCCGCGCCAGCAGCTCCTCCAGGGCGAACGGCTTGGTCAGGTAGTCGTCGCCACCCGCGTCCAGCCCGTCGACCCGGTCGGCGACCGCGTCCCGGGCGGTCAGCACCAGGATCGGCACGTTGTTGCCCGCGGCCCGCAACGCCTTGGTGGTCTCCAGCCCGTCCAGCCGCGGCATCATCACGTCCATCACGACCACGTCCGGCTCGACGTTGCCGATCACCGCGAGCGCCTCGGCGCCGTCGGAGGCGGTCACCACCTCGAAGTCGTTGAACTCCAGCGAACGGCGCAGCGAATCCCGGACCGCCCGGTCGTCGTCCACCACCAGTACCCGCATCTCGCGCTCCCGCTCGCCCGCAGTCCAAGCCGAAGTCCGGTTGAACTCCGGCTCCCGACGATATGCGGTCTGTTTGAGAATCCGCTGAGAACCCGCTGATCAGTCGCGAAGGAGGCCGGTCCGACGTAGGTTTCGAGCGTGGACATCGTCGAATTCACCCCGTCGAACGAGCAGCTCACCTGGACCTTCGGCGGCGCCGCGCCGCTGCGCCGGGTCAAACCCGGTACGGCGATGCGGCTGTGGACCGAGGACGCGTTCTGCGGCCGGCTGCGCAGTACGACGGATCTGGCCAGCACCAGCCTCAACATGCCGTTCGTCAACCCGCAGACCGGCCCGTTCTACGTCGAGGGCGCCGAGCCGGGCGACACGCTCGTCCTGCATTTCGTCGAGCTGACCCCGGCGCGCAGCTGGGGTGCGTCCGCGACGATCCCGTTCTTCGGCGGTCTGACCAGCACGGACCGGACGGCGACCCTGCAGGATCCGTTGCCCGAGCGGACCTGGATCTACGAGGTCGACACCGACCGCCAGACGGTCGGATTCCAGGCGCAGGGCAGCGATCTGGAGCTCGCCCTGCCGATCGAGACGATGCTCGGTACGGTCGGGGTCGCGCCGGCCGCGGGCGAGGTCCGCTCGTCGCTCGTACCGGACGTGTTCGGCGGCAACATGGACACTCCCGAGATGCGGGCCGGAGCGACCTGCTTCCTCCGCGTCAACGTCGAGGGCGCGCTGTTCTCTGTCGGCGACGGCCACTACCGCCAAGGAGAGGGCGAGTCCTGCGGTACCGCCGTCGAAGGCTCGATGAACGTCGTACTGATCGTCGAGCTCCTCAAGACCCCCGGCCCGGCCTGGCCGCGGATCGAGAACGACACCCACCTCGCCGTCGTCGGCTCCAGCCGCCCACTCGAGGACGCCTGGCGAGCAGGCCAGGTCGACATGGTCGGCTGGCTCGGCGAGCTCTACGGCCTCGACAAGCTGGACGCCTACCAGCTGCTCAGCCAGATCAGCGAGGTCCCGCTGGCCAACGTCGTCGACGCCAACTACAGCGTCGTCACCAAGGTCGCCAAGGGGCTGCTCCCCAAAGTCGATGCCTACAGCAACATCCACGCCCAGCTGCGCGAAGTGGCCGCGACGCTTTAGGAGAAGGCCGGTATGACGTCCGCCGCGAACCGCTCGAGTGGTTCGTGGTCGTACGCGACCCCGGGGATGTAGGTGATCACGTACTGGATGCCGGCCTCTTCAAGCTGCTCGAGAAGCGTCCGGATCTCTTTGGTGGTGGCGAAGTCGGCCTTGGCGATCGCGCTGCCGGCTGAGCCGAGCTCGAGGAATTCGTCCAGGTTGTAGCGGCCGCGTGCCTTCGCGGTCGCGGTGACCGGATCGTCGCCGACATCGATCGGGAACAGATTGAGGCTGGTCGTCTTCACGATCTCGGCGTAGTCGCGGCCGACGGCGTCGCAGTGCTTGCGGAGTACCGACAGCTTGTCCTTGATGACGTCGACGCGGCCGGTGCCGAAGTTGCAGGCATCGGCGTACTGCGCGACCAGCTTGAGCGTGACCTGCTCGCCGCCGCCACCGATCAGCAGTGGTGGCTTGCGTCGCGGCTCGACGTACGGCTTGTCGACCGAGTGGTACTTGCCGTGGAAGACGACGTCCTCCTCGGTCCACAGCCTGTGGATCAGCTCGACCGACTCGCGGAACGAGCCCATCCTGTCCTTGAGGCTGGTCCACGGATACCCGTACGCCGTCCACTCGTGCTCCGACCAGCCCGCGCCGAGTCCGGCGAACAGCCGGCCGTGGCTGGCGACGTCGACGGTGGCGGCCATCTTCGCGTAGAGGGCGGGGTTGCGGTACCCGTTGCAGCCGACCAGCTGGCCGATCCTGACCCGCTTCGTGTCGCGGGCGAGCGCGGCGGTCGCCGTCCAGACCTCGAAGACCGTCTCGCGGGCCGGCTCGGGCACGGTGTGGAAGTGGTCGAACAGCCAGATCGAGTCCCACGGCCCGGCATCGGCGGTGCGGGCGACGGCCGTCATCGCTTCCCACTGCTCCACCGGATCGGCCAGCTCGATCAGATCCATCCGCCAGCCTTGCGGTACGAAGACTCCGAACTTCATGACGACTTCCTTCCGGTACTTCGGGAGACGGCGACCCCGCCGAGGCAGAGTGCTCCTCCGATGAGTGCGAGTAGGGCCGGCGTCTCGCCCAGGAGCAGCCAGGCGAGCGCGATGGCGACCACTGGTACGGCGTAGACGGTCACGCCCATCCGGCCGGCCGTCGAGCGGCGGAGCGCGTAGGCCCAGGTGGTGAAGCCGAGGGCGGTGGGGAAGGCGCCTAGGTAGATGACCCACCAGATGGTGCCTGCGCTTGCCGTGCTGACCTCGCTGGCGAGGGTGGGGGCATAGGGGAGGCAGGCGACCGTGCCGATCATGCAGGCCAGCCAGGTGACCAGTGCGGCGGGTAGGCGGGTCAGGAGCGGCTTCTGGGCGACCACGCCGACGGCGTACGAGATGGCGGCGACGAAGCAGAGGATGACTCCCCAGGTCTCGGCGCGGCCGGTGGAGGTCGCAGTACCGATCAGCACTACGCCACCGAAGGCGATCAGGCTGCCGATGATGAGTTGGCGTGGGAAGCCTTCGCCCAGGGTCAGTCCGGCCATCAGGGCGATCAGGAGTGGGGCGATGTGGACCAGCATGGCCGCGGTGCCGGCGTCCAGGCGGCGTTCGGCAGCGTTGAGGGTCAGGTTGTAGACGCCGAACCAGAGCAGGCCGCAGGCGAGTAGTGGCGGCCAGTCGCGTCTCGTCGGCCAGCTGGCTCGCGTGGGGCGCTCACGGAAGTACAGGTAGATGCCGAGGAGGATGCTGCCGACCAAGAGGCGGGCGAGGGACAGCGAGCCGGCCGAGAACTCCGTGCCGGCGTGGCGGATGGCTACGAAGGAGGAACCCCACAGCAGCACGGACACGGTGGCCGCGCCGGTCACAAGCAGGGTTTTGGGAGAGGCTTCCACGACGGTCGTCACTCTGTTTACCCTAGGAAGGTCTTTGTCGCTTTCCCATGGCGTTACCTACCGAAGAGGCGCTTGATGATTACCGAAGCGAATGCGATTGCGGCTCTCAGCCTTCAAACCGACAAGCCGGTTCTGGATGAGCTGAATGTCCGCCTCCTGAAGGAGCTGGCGGCCGATCCGCGGTTGCGGACGACCGAGCTGGCCCGGCGGCTGGGGGTGTCGGCGCCGACCGTGCGGGAGCGGGTGACGCGGCTGGAGGAATCCGGGGTGATCCGCGGGTATCGGCTGGACGTCGACCCGGCCGCGCTCGGCCTGCCGATCGCCGCCTGGGTCCGGCTCCGCCCGGGCCCCGGCCAGATCCCGCGCATCATCGAGCTCGCTCAACGCACCCCCGAGGTCGTCGAGTGCCACCGGATCTCCGGCGAGGACTGCTTCCTGATGCGCGTGCAGGTCGCCGCTATCGCGGGGCTCGAGGAGGTTCTCGACAAGTTCCTGGTGCACGGGCAGACCACCAGCTCGTTCATCGTCTCCAGCCCGATCGAGCCGAGGCCGGTCAACTTCGGTCAGTGAGGTCCCGTCTCTCAACCCCAACCAGCGCTCGAAGTGGTCTGCATCACTAGGCTGAGGGCGACTTCAGTGACCTCCGGAAGGACCCTGACCATGGCTGCCGACAAGTCTGTCCGCAGAGTTGCCCTTCTCACCGCGGGCGGGCTCGCGCCCTGCCTGTCGTCCGCCGTCGGCGGGCTGATCGAGCGCTACAGCGAAGTTGCGCCCGACGTGGAGATCATCGCCTACCTGAACGGGTACCACGGGCTGCTCAGCGGCCGGCACCTCGACATCACGCCCGAGGTCCGGGCCAAGGCGGGCCTGCTGCACAAGTTCGGTGGCAGCCCGATCGGCAACAGCCGGGTGAAGCTGACCAACACCGCCGACCTGATCAAGCGGGGCCTGATCCAGGACGGCCAGAACGCCCTCCAGGTGGCGGCCGAGCGGCTGGTCGCGGACGGTGTCGACGTGCTGCACACGATCGGTGGCGACGACACCAACACCACCGCGGCCGACCTGGCGGCGTACCTGCAGGAGCACGACTACGACCTGACCGTGGTCGGCCTGCCGAAGACGATCGACAACGACGTCATCCCGATCAAGCAGAGCCTGGGCGCCTGGACCGCTGCCGAGCAGGGCGCGATCTTCGCCAAGAACGTGATCGCGGAGCACAGCTCGAACCCACGGATGCTCGTCGTCCACGAGGTGATGGGACGCAACTGCGGCTGGCTGACGGCCGCGACCGCGGCGGAGTACCGCAGGTGGGTCAAGGCGCAGGAGTGGAACCCGGGCATCGGCCTGGACGCGAGCGGCTGGGACGTGCACGCCGTTTACGTGCCTGAGGCGACGATCGACCTGGACGCCGAGGCGGAGCGGCTGAAGGCGGTGATGGACGAGAACGACTGCGTCACCATCTTCTTGTCCGAGGGCGCCGGCGTGCCGTCGATCGTGGCCGAGCTGGAGGCGCGCGGCGAGGACGTGCCGCGGGACCCGTTCGGGCACGTGAAGCTGGACGCGGTCAACCCGGGCGCCTGGTTCGCGAAGCAGTTCGCCGAGCGGATCGGCGCGGAGAAGACGATGGTGCAGAAGAGCGGCTACTTCAGCCGGTCCGCCGCGGCCAACGACGCCGACCTCGCGCTGATCAAGCAGTGCACGGACTACGCGGTCGACGCGGCGCTGCGCGGCGAGAGCGGTGTCGTCGGGCACGACGAGGAGCGCGGTGACGAGCTGCGCGCGATCGAGTTCCCGCGGATCGCCGGCGGCAAGGAGTTCGACCCCTCCGTGGAGTGGTTCGCCGGCCTGCTGGCCGAGATCGGGCAGACCAGCTGACCCCGGTCCGAGCCCACATCATGTGGGCTCGGACACCCAACGGTGGGCTTGAACAAGTAATAGCGTGTTCAAGCCCACCGGTGCTTGTTCAAGCCCACATGATGTGGGCTTGTCAGGACGGGAGGTCGGGGGTGGTTTTGCCGTAGATCCAGCTGGTGATGTACGTCGTGAGGTCCTTGCCGGAGACCTGGTTGGCGACGTCGATGTAGTCCTGGGTGGTCGCGGACTTGTTGCGGTAGCGCTCGAAGAACGTGTGCTCGATCTGCCGGAAGGTCTTCGCGCCGACCTGCTTCTTCAGTCCGTAGAGCATCACCGCGCCGCCTGCGTTGGTACCGCCGAGCACGTCGAGCGTGTCGGCCGGGCGACCGGGTGGGCCGTACTGCGGGCGGTTGCCGAGGTCGAATTCGTAGGCCCGCTGGATGAAGTCCTCGAACGACGGGCCGCCGCTCACGGAGGCGTAGAGGCCGCCGTAGTAGCTCGCGTGGCCTTCGCTGAGCCACATGTCGTCCCAGGTCCGCACGGAGACGGCGTCACCGAAGTACTGGTGAACGAGCTCGTGAACCATCACGGCCGTGCCCTGGGTCGACGGGTCGGCCAGGTAGTCGGCGGTGAACATGGACAGGGTGGCGCTCTCCAGGGCGACGTTGGTCTCACCACGGATGCCCAGTACTCCGTACGTCTCGAACGGGTACCGGCTACCGAGCTGCTCCTCGACCCAGCGCAGTTGCTCCGGGATGAGTCCGACCCGCGTCTTCGCGGCCGCCGCTTTGGGCGTGTCCACATAGCTCCGTACCGGAAGTCCGTGCGGGCCGCGGGCCTTGATCTCGGTGAAGTGGCCGACCGCGAGCTGGGCGACGTCGGTGGGGATGGGATCGCGGGTCGTGTAGACGTACGTCGTCCGGCCACCGACGGTCTTCTTGGAGCGCAATGTGCCGCCGGCGACCGCCTGCAGGTCGCTCGGAACGGTGACCCGGAAGGTGACGACGGCCTTGTCGCTCGGGATGTCGTTCATCGGGAAGAACAGGTGCGAGCGGTCGGGCTGACCGAGCAGCGCGAAGCCGTCGTCCGCGGGGATCCAGTGCTGGAAGTGATCCTGCTCGGGGAACTGCGGCGCCTTCGGCTGCAGTGACCGGTCGGCGGTGAAGGCGACGTGCACCCGGAACGGGAGGCCCTCGAGCAGTGGGAGCTTCGGGATGATGACCAGCTTCTCTGCGGTGTTGTCCAGCTTGTACTCCGCCGGCAGACCGTTGACGGTGACGGCGCTGACCTGCTTGGCGACGGCGTCCAGGCTGAAGCCGGACAGACTTTGCTCGGCCTGGGCAACGATGTCCACGGACGACGCCATCTGGGTCGTGCCGGGTTGGTAGTCATAGGCAACGGTGTACGACTGCGCGTCGTACTCGCTGCTGCCGAGGTCGGGGTAGAGGCGTTCGCCGGACCCTTGTGCGGTGGCGGGTCCGGCGACCACCGTCGAAATCATCATCGCGACCGCTGTCGCGGCGAGCGGGAGTCGTCTGAGCTTCATCCCGCCACGTAATCAGCCGGGGCGTATCGCGGGCGTATCCGTTTCCTTTTACCTATTGGGAAAGCCGGTCGACCCAGCGGTCGGCGGCCTTCTCGATCTGGTCCAGGACGTCGTCGAAGCCGGCGTCGTCGCCGTAGTACGGATCCGGTACGTCCTCGTCGGCGAACAACTCGACCGGTACGACGAGCTCGTCGCCGCCCCGCCGGAGCAGCGCGGTCAGGTGGCCGGAGTCCATCGCCAGCACCAGGTCGCGGTCGGCGAACCAGCTGCTGCGGAACTCCTGCGCCCGGTGCGCGCTCCCGTCGTACCCGCGCCGGGCCAGGGCCGCGGCGGCGCGGGAGTCCATCGGGTCGCCGATGTGCCAGCCGCCCGTGCCGGAGCTGGTCACGACCACGTCGTCCACCCCCGCGTCGGCGAGCTTCGCGCGGAGCACGACCTCGCCGATCGGGGAGCGGCAGATGTTTCCCGTGCAGACGACCTCGATGCGCCTCACTGCCGAAGTCACCGCGCCATCAGTTGATCTCGG
The DNA here is from genome assembly GCF_039537185.1 of Kribbella ginsengisoli. Taxonomy (NCBI): domain Bacteria; kingdom Bacillati; phylum Actinomycetota; class Actinomycetes; order Propionibacteriales; family Kribbellaceae; genus Kribbella; species Kribbella ginsengisoli. The sequence continues at coordinate 383,079 of NZ_BAABAA010000006.1, forward strand.
CCTTGTCGGGCAGCACGGCGTTGAGGAGCATGCCGACCAGGGTGATGACCAGGGAGCCCAGCAGGGCGGCGCCGAAGCCGGTCACGTGGAACTGGACGTCGAGCTTGCCGGTGATCCACGAGGTGAGCAGCAGCATCAACGCGTTGATCACGAAGATCAGCAGGCCGAGCGTCAGGATGATGAACGGCAGCGAGATCAGCTTGGCGATCGGCTTCACCACCGCGTTCACGATCCCGAAGATGGCCGCCACGATCAGCAGCGTCAGCACCCGGCGCCCGGTGGTCGATCCCTGCAGCGTGATGCCGCTGACGACCCAGCTCGCAACCGCCAGCGCGACCGCGTTGGCGAGCAACTTGATGATCAAGTTCTTCATACGTCGATCCTGCCACCCCGGGGTTCATCACACCCGTCCCACGCCGTACGCGGATCCGGCAGGTGCTTCGGTGCGTCCGAAGACAGGTGACTTCAGGAGGGCGGGGTGGCGATGGCTTCGAGCAGGGACTCCTCGGCGCCGGCCAGGTGCCGGCGGAGCTCCTCGACGCATTCGTCGAGCTCGCCCTTCTCCAGCAGCCGGACGAGTTTGCGGTGCGAGGCGACCTGCTGCTTGGCGTCCTGGCGCAGCGCGTCGACACGGGCCAGCGCGAGTCTCGCCTCGCCGGTGATCGAGTCGGCCGTGGCGGTCAGCCGCTCGCTGCCGGTCAGGGCGACCAGGCTGCGGTGGATGGCCAGGTGGGTCTCGGTCATCGCCTCCGGGTCGGCGCCTTCCTTGGCGGTCGCGGCGAAGGTCCGCATCGCGGCGCGGACCCGCTCGCGGGCCGGCTCGTCGGCGTCGAACCAGGCCCTGATGCCGGCCGACTCGAGCACGAACCGGGCGCGGCAGATGTCCGCCACCGCGGCCGGGTGCAGGATCGCGACGCTGACACCCTTGTTCGGCTCGCGGACCGCGAGGCCCTCGGTGACCAGCATCGTCATCGCTTCGCGGACCGTACTGCGGGCGACGCCGAGCGCCTCGGCCAGCGGCTGCTCGCGCAGCGGCGTACCGGGCTCGAGGTCACCCGAGAAGAGGGCGGCGCGGAGCGCGTCGACGACCCGGTCCACCGTGGTCGAGCGGTCCACCCGCAGCCGTTCGTACATGCAGCGATTGTCGTCCAGTCAGCCGCCGTTGTCGCGTTCGGCACCCGGCGGCGAGCAGGTCGGCGGTCAACCTGTGGATAACTCTCGACATAATGACCTGGTTTTCAGGCAGTCTTTGACGCAGTGGCCGCCCCTCCAGCAAGGAGACACTCGTGGGTGACAGCAAGGCACTGCCGATCATCGGTGGCGTCATGCTCGTGTTCTTCCTGCCGCTGATCATCGTGATCGCGATGATCGTCGGCGTGCTGAGCAGCATGGACAGCGCGGCCGCCTGCACCCCGTCGTCCGGCGCGAGCGAGACCTCGATGGCCTGGCCGACCGACAGCCACACCCCCGACCAGGGCTGGGACGACGAGGGCGACGAGACCCACAAGGGCGTCGACTTCGTCATCGCCAAGGGCAGCAAGGTGTACGCCGTCGAGGCCGGCAACGTGAAGTCGGTCTCCGGTGACTGGATCAAGATCAGCCACGACAAGGGGCTGGAGAGCTGGTACCGGTTCTTCGACACCAAGGCGGTCAAGAAGGGTGACACGGTCACCCGCGGCCAGGTGATCGGGACCGTGGGCGAGGGTGACGAGGCCGCCCCGGGCAAGAGTGGCGCCCATCTGCACTTCGAGGTCTGGGCGGCCACCGAATCGGACGGCACCGACCTCAAGCAGACCGACCCGGCGACGCTCTTCAGCACGACGGACTCCCCGGGCGCGGGCGGCTGTGGTTGCGGCGGAGCAGGCGGACCGCTGGTCGGCGGCACCAACCAGGAGAAGGCGTTCAACTTCCTGGTCTCGAGCGGCTACACCAAGGAGCAGGCCGCCGGCATGGTCGGCAACATGATCCACGAGTCGAGCGTCGAGCCGCAGCGGCTCAACGGCACCACCTCGGGCGTGAAGACGCCGGCCGCGACGGCCGTCGGGCTGGGCAACAAGGCCTGGGGGATCGTCCAGTGGTATCCGGCCAGCAAGGTCATCAACGCGGGCCGCTCGATGGGCGCCACCGACAGCCAGATCGAGACGCTGGAGTTCCAGCTCAACTTCCTGATCCACCAGCTCGACGGCACTGGCAAGGTGCCGCTGCCGGCCGTCGGGACCGCGATGAAGGCGACCAAGACGGTCGACGACGCGGCCTACACCTTCGCGGCCAAGTTCGAGATCTTCACGACGAACCCGAACGACCCCGAGTACGGGCGGCGCCAAGCCACTGCCCGGCAGGTGCTCAGCACCTTCGGTGGCGGTGCCGTCGAGCCGGGCAAGCCCGGGACCGGGCCGGCGACCGCCTGCGCGGCCGGCAGTGGCAACATCGCCGCGGTGGCGATCTCGCTGGCCTGGCCCGAAGGTGGGCACGGCTACAACAAGAGCGACGCGACACCGGCGTACCAGGAGGCGCTGCCGAAGTTCAACAGCGAGAACGGGTACAACGTGTGGAGTGACTGCGGCCGGTTCGTGTCCACGGTGATGCACATGAGCGGTGCCGATCCCGACTACCCCGACGTGAGCACGGACGTCATGGACCACTACCTGCGGACCTCGGGCAAGTACGACGTGTTCGACAGCATCTCGATGGATCAGCTCCAGCCCGGGGACATCTTCATCGGCCCCGGCCACACGTATCTTTTCGTCGGAAGCTACGGCAAGTACAACTCCGTCTCCGGCTCGCTGGAGACGGGTAAGGGGAACGGCCACGTGCCCCAGGCCGGCTATGCCTACAAGGTCGGCGTGCCCGGTGGATTCGCCGTCGCCCGGCTGAAGAACCAGCCGAAGCCACCAGAGAAGAAGTCCTAGCGGCCCGCCGATGAGAAACAGGAGCAGCTGATGGAGGAGGACGGCCGGCGGACGCTGGTGATGGGCGCTGTCGCCCTGCTGGTGATCGTGGTCCTGATCGGGGGGTTCCTGATCTGGCGGCACGATCCCAAGGCGGAGCTGACCGTGAAGTCGATCCCGAACGACCTGACCCTGACGCTGAACGGCGCGCCGATCGCCGCCAGCGGGACCATCGAGGTCCGGCCGGGGACGTACCAGCTCCTGGCCAAGCGGGACGGCTTCCAGAGCTACGAACAGACCCTCACCGTGCGCGGCACGGATCCGGTCTCGGTCGAGGTGTACCTCTACGCCAACGGGCCGGTCGGCGTCGAGTGGGGCAAGAACAACCCTGAGCAGGAGCGCGAGGCCGAAGCGGCGGCCGGTCGCAGGTACGACGAGATCCAGGCCCGGCTGGCGGCGAAGTACCCGATCCTGGCTCAGCTGCCGTACATCGGGCCCGACTTCAAGGCGACCTACCAGAACTCGAAATCGGATCCGACGAATCCTGAGGCGATCTCGGTGAAGATCCTGGTCTACGGCCCCTCCGGCAAGAAGGAGGCGCTCGAGTGGATCACCGGGAACGGCTGGGATCCCGCCTCGCTGGACCTGATCTACACCACCGGCTGAGGCTGCTTCCCGGTACTGCGAACGCACTCCCGCCGGCCGAGGCGTAAGTCATGTTGACGCGATCTCGGCGGCCCTGCACACTGACTGATTGTCGGACAATCAGGGGATCGGTCAATTCGACGGTCCGGAGTCAACGAGGTGAACACATGGGTCAGCCGCTGGGGTGGGGACGCCGCTATCTGATGGTCCGGCCGGATCATTTCCGGATCGACTACGTGATCAATCCGTACATGTCGACCCAGGACCAGCCCGACCCGGAGCTGGCGCTCAAGCAGTGGGACTCGCTGCGGCAGGCCATCGTCGACGCCGGCGGTGAGGTCGAGGTGCTGGCCCAGCGCGACGACTCGCCGGACATGGTCTACGCGATGAACCTCGGTTTCGCCACCGCCCAGGGCAAGGCGATGCTGTCGCACATGCGGTTCGAGCCGCGCCGCAAGGAGTCGCTGACCGCGGCCGAGTGGTTCATGGGCCACGACTTCGAGCTGAAGCGGACCGGCGCCGACGGCATCGGCCCGCACTTCGAGTCCGGCGACGCGTTCGTCTTCGGGGACAGCCTGGTGGTCGGCTACGGCCCGCGCACCGAGGCCGGGGCGCTCAAGCACCTGGCGACCGAGTGGGGCATCCGGGTCCGCGGCCTGCGCATCCAGCACGAGGGCATGTACCACCTCGACCTGCCGTTCTGCCCGGTCGACAGCACCCACGCGATGGTCTACCCGCCGGCTCTCGACGCGGCCGGCCAGGCTGAGCTGTTCGGCATCGTGCCGGATCCGATCGTGCTCACCGACGAGGAGGCGTTCGCGTTCAGCGGCAACTCGCTGGTGGTCAACGAGACGATCATCATGCCCGCCTGCTCACCGCGCCTTCGCGACATCATGACCGGCCTCGGCCTGCGCGTGGTCGTCCTCGACCTGTCCGAGTTCCACAAGGGCGGCGGCTCGGCCCGCTGCATGACCAACCCCCTCGACTTCGACCTCAGCGCCATCGCCGTCCCCGGTGGCGAGGTCGTCCTGCCGAGCTAGTCGCGGCAGTCCGGTACGGCCGGATCGATGGCCGGGCGCCTGCTCATGGTTCAGCTGGTTTGCTGGACGATTGGACGGGCGGCCCGGCCATTCTGATGCCTGTCGACTGCGGTCGGCCGCCTTCGGTTGAGCAATTTGTCCAGTCCGATATCACGGGGTTCTAAGCGGGCGGGGATGGAGCTAGCCTGCCGCCATGACCGCTGAGGACGAGGTGCGCTTCCGTTCCGTGCTGGATGACGTCGCGGCGTACAAGCCGGGCAAGCCACCGGAGCGTACCGACGGGCGCCCGTCGTTCAAGCTGTCCAGCAACGAGAACCCGTATCCGCCGCTGCCGGGTGTGCTCGCCGCCGCCACCGAGGCCGCCGGGAACATGAACCGGTACCCCGACATGGGCGCTCTGCCGTTGCTGGAGGCGCTGTCCGAGCGGTTCGACGTACCGGTCACCGACCTGGCCATCGGGACGGGTTCGGTCGCGGTGCTCTACCACCTGCTGCAGGCTGCTTGCGGCGAGGGCGATGAGGTCGTCTACGCGTGGCGGTCGTTCGAGGCGTACCCGATCGCGGTGCAGCTGACCGGCGCGACCTCCGTCCAGGTCCCGCTGACCGAGGACGCCCGGCACGACCTCAAGGCGATGGAAGCGGCCATCACCGACCGCACGAAGGTCGTCATGGTCTGTACGCCGAACAACCCGACCGGCCCGGTGGTCCATCGCGACGAGCTGGTCGCGTTCCTCGACGCCGTACCGCGCAACGTGCTCGTCGTCCTCGACGAGGCCTACCGCGAGTTCGTCCGCGACACCGAGACGCCCGACTGCACCGAGATGTACCGCGACCGGCCGAACGTGGTCGTCCTGCGCACCTTCTCGAAGGCCTACGGGCTGGCCGGCTTCCGGATCGGCTACGCGATCGGCCACGCGCCGGTGATCGCCGCGATCCGCAAGTGCGCGCTGCCGTTCGGCGTCAGCGAGATCGCCCAGGCGGCCGCTGTCGCGTCGTTGCGCGCGGAGAAGGAGCTGCTCGACCGCGTCGAGGCCCTCGTGGTCGAGCGGACCCGCGTCGTCGGGGAGCTGCGCGCGGCCGGCTGGGACGTCCCCGAGACGCACGCGAACTTCGTCTGGATGCCGCTCGGCGACGAGACCCTGGCCTTCGCCGAGGCGGTCCAGGCCGAGGGCGTCTCGGTCCGGCCGTTCCCCGGCGAGGGTGCCCGGGTGACCATCGGCGAGCGTGAAGCCAACGACCTCTTCCTGACGATCGCGTGCGCCTGGCGCCAGTGAGGAACCTGATCTGGATCTCGGGCGCATCCGCCGGGATCGGGGCCGCACTAGCGGTCAGTACGCCGTACGCGGACGCGCGAGTGATCGACCTGTCCCGGAGGGGTGGAGTGGTCGAGCACTTCGCGGCGGATCTCGCGGACCCCGCTGACTGGGTGCGGGTCGAGGACCACTTCGCCGCGGAGCTGGCCGGATTCGACGGCGAGCGGGTGATCTTCGTCCACAACGCCGGGACGGTCGTACCGATCGGATCGGCCGCGACGGTGGATGCTGCTGCCTATGCGCAGGCGGTGCTGCTGAACTCGGCGGCGCCGCAGGTGCTCGGGCGGGCGTTTCTGCGGGCGACTGCTGGGCTCGACTGCGAGCGGCAGCTGGTCATGCTGTCGTCGGGTGCCGCGACCAAGGCTTATCCGGGGTGGTCGGCGTACAACGCGGGCAAGGCGGCCGTCGAGCACTGGGTGCGGACGGTCGGGCTCGAGGAGGCGGCGATCGAGCGGGAGAGCGCGGGCGCGGTGAAGGGCTGCCGGGTGATCGCGGTGGCGCCGGGCGTGGTGGACACGGCGATGCAGGGTGAGATCCGGGCTGTGGACGAGCAGGCGTTCCCCGCGGTCGAGCGGTTCCGTGAGCTCAAGCGCTCGGGTGGGCTGATCACGCCGGAGCAGGCCGCGGCCGGCTTGTGGGCCGTCATCGAGGCGCAGTACCCGACCGGGTCGGTGCTCGACCTGCGGGATCTCCCCGCCTGATCACGACCTCCCGGCCGAGGGCTCAGTCTGACGCCGGCTCGCCTGGCCTCGGGGTCGCGGCAACGCAATCGCCCGGCCCCCGCTGGGACGGGGGCCGGGCGATCGACGTACCGAAACTCTTGGAGCCAGCGAAGCGGCACCGGGAAATAGTGAGGCTTGCTTCCCGATGCCGCTTCGAGGTGTTGCTACCGGTTGATCACCCCACCGAGGCGATCCGTCCGGTGTCCATCATCACTGCTGACCAGGGAGTGGTCAGTTGTCCTGCTCGGAGTCCTGCTCGCAGGTCTTCAGGATGTCCGTGGTGTTGGCGTTGTTGCCCAGGCCCAGAACACCGGAGATCGAGTTGACCGGAACAGCGCCGCCGAGAACGCTGGCAGCGACATCGTTGTGGCAGGCCTGGAACGGGCCGACGTTGTTGCGGGAGACCGACACGAGGCCGTCGTCGCCAACGCGGTACCACTTGCCACCGTGGTTCTTCTGCGAAGAGCCCTGCTCGCAGGTCTTCACGACGGTCGCGTGGTTGCCGTCGTTGAACAGACCGACGATCCCGACGATGTCGGAGACCGGCACGGCACCGCCGGCGCCGGCCACCGCGGCGACGTTGTGGCAAGCCTGGAACGGGCCGACGTTGTTGTCGTCGACGTTGACCAGGCCGCCGCCCTGACGAACGAAGTACCAGACCTTGCCGCCCTTGGCGTAGCCCTTCAGCGCCGAGGCGTCGGTGACACCGCTGGTGGCGCCGGAGGTGCTGTCGTCGATCATGTTCGCGCTGACGACGGTGGCCAGGCCCAGCGTGGCAACGGTCGCCACTGCCGCTGCAGCGGCGATCTTGCGTGTTACCTGCATTATGCGAGGTTTCCTTTCGGGTATGACGGATTCGTCTTAGTGGGTAACGACGCCTGGTGGGGCGGGTTACAAATTTCTTCGCCCCTTTTTCGGTTCAGGCGGGAATCCCGGGGTAGGCCATAGCAGGCGAGTGATGGGTTCGTTGCCGCAGCAGGAATCTGTCTCTGACCAGGCAACTTGTCGCCCAGGCGGGGCGATCGGCGGGTCGCCGGAGGTGAGCGGTATTCGTTTTCGCTGGGCCGTAACCGATCGGCGGTTTCGTCGTTGTCTGATCGCGGGCGAACGATTGCCCGTCATTCATGGGGTATTTTCGGCGGGCTCGGTGGCCGGCGAAATGGCATTACCATGACGAAACGGATTGTCACGCATCATTGCCGGAGTTTCGCGCCGTGTTTTTTCGGGGCATGGCGCCGGCTCGGCAACACGGACCCGCTGCCGCGCGCATCGGCAGCGGTGGGAGACCCGGGCACCCCATGGGAGCCCGGGTTCTTCCCTTTCCAGGGGTCCTTCTCTTTCCGGAGTACTAAGAGGTGCGGCGCCGCTCGGCGCTGACCACCAGGGCGACGCCGACCACGACGATCGCGCCGCCGAGCATGATCTCGGCGGTGACCGGCTCGCTGAGGATCAGCCACCCGAGCAGCACCGCGACGGCCGGGTTCACGTAGGCGTAGGTGCCGATCAGTGAGATCGGCGCGTTCGCCAGTAGATAGGAGTAGGCGGAGTACGCCAGCAGCGAGCCGAAGACGACCAGGTAGGCGAGGGCGATCCAGCCCTTCGGCTCGATCGCGCTGAGGTGCAACCGGCCGGGCTCACCGGCCAGTACGCCGATCAGCAGCATCGCCGTACCGCCGGCGACCATCTCGTACAGGGTCGCTACCAGCGGATCCTTGGGGAGTCCGAGGCGCGGGGAGAAGCGGGAGCCGACGGCCCAGCTGATCGTGCCGGCGACCAGGATCGCGACCGAGAGCGGTTTCGCGCTGGTGTCGCCGCCGGAGAGGGCGAGCAGGGCCGCACCGGTGAATCCGATCAGTACGCCGAGCCAGGTCAGCGCACGCGGTCGCTCGCCGCCGCCGACGCGGAGCAGCATCAGCCAGAGCGGTACGGCGGCGACCAGGAGCGCGGACAGGCCGGAGGGCACTGTCTTCTCCGCGATCGCGACGGCGCCGTTGCCCAGGGCAAGGAGCAGGAGGCCGACCACGGCCGCGCCGAGGAGCTCCCGGCGGGTGACGCGGAGCCGGGTGACGCCTGACTTGATTGCGAGGAATGCGGCCAGCAGGACGGCTGCGACCAGGAAGCGGGCGCCCATTCCGAGCATCGGCGGGATCTTCGCCTCGACGACGATCCGGATGCCGAGGTAGGTGGACCCCCAGACGACGTAAACCACCGCGAGAGCCGACCAGATCATCGCCGCCGAGGCCGGCTTGGCGGTGGCCTGCGGCAGTACTGCGGGCGCTGGCGCGGCGGCGGTCATCGCGGTTCTCCTCGATTGTCATGGGTCAAACACAAGAACGATGCTGACACTAGCCCCGCCCCACACCACCCCACAAGCCACTTTTCACCTGCTGGTCGGCCACCCGTCACCCCCACCCCCGACCCTGACCCCATGCGCATCCCACTAGCCGTCCTGCTGACGGCCGCCGTCTCAACAGCCCTCGCCTCGCCTTCGGCATCGGCCCAGAAAGAAGAGGTGGGAGAGGCGCCGCCCCTGGTGGTGGGCGCGTCTGCCGCGGCTCCGCCGCGAGCCGCGCTGCCGGCGCAGCGATCCGGGCAGGCCGCGGCCGCAGCGCTGGCCGATAGCTCGGCAGTCGCTGTTCGGTCCTCCGGCCAGCAGCCGCGGTTGGCGGAGGTTCGCGCTGTCGCGGAGACGGCGGCTAACTGGGATGACGAAGCCGGTGGGGATGCGAATGCGGATGATCCGGCCATCTGGGTCAATCCGCATCGGGCGGCTAAGAGTGTGGTGTTGGGGACGTTGAAGAACGGCGGGTTGACTGTCTTCGATCTGAGCGGCCGGGAGTTGCAGCATGTGGCTACTGCGCCGGAGGGCCGGTTCAACAACGTTGACCTTGTTACTGGGGTGTCAGTCGGAGGGAAGCGGCGGGATCTGGCTGTGGTGAGCGATCGGGGGCTGGACCGGCTGCGGGTGTACGCGGTCGACCAGCGCGGGTCGGATGCCAAGGACAAGGTGCTGACCGACGTCACGAGTCCCACCGCTCCTCTCGTGTTCAGTAAGGACGACGCGGAGGTCGAGGAGCAGCGCACGGCGTACGGTGTCGCCGCTCTGAATCTCGGCGGTCAGGCGTTCGTCGCCGTCAGCCGTCGCAGTGAGACGCGGATCGGGTTCTTCCGGCTGGTCGCCGACAGCACGGGCAAGATCGGCTACCAGGCCGTGAAGCAGCTCGACCTGCCCTCGACCTTCCGGTTGTCCAACGGTTCGACCTGGTCACCGTGTGAGGACCCGGGCGACCGCCCGCAGGTCGAGGGCATGGTCTTCGACCAGACGACGGGCACCTTGTACGCCGCTCAGGAAGACGTCGGCATCTGGCGAGTACCGCTGGCGGGCCGGCCCGCGCTGCTGGAGAAGACCCGGGAATTCGGCCGGCCCGGGGCATACGACGAGCAGACCGAGGAGTGCGCGCCCACCGGCCCGGTCTCCAAGGACGGCGGCCAGCACCTCAGCGCCGACGCGGAAGGGCTGACGATCGCCTACCGCGGGGCCGCCAAGACCCTCTACGCGTCGAGCCAGGGCGACTCCACCTTCGCCGGCTACCGGATCACCGCGAAGGGCCTCGACTACCGCAATGGTTTCAAGGTGGTCGACGGTGCGGCCGCGGACGGCGTACAACACAGTGACGGTGCCGCGGTCACCACCAAGCCGCTCGGCCCGCTCTTCCCGCACGGCCTGCTCGCCGTGCATGACGGCGAGAACACCCCCGGTGACGGCGACCGGGAGGGGACCAACTTCAAACTGGTACGCCTGGAGCAATTGCCCTGATCGAGACCGGTTTGTGACGCAGATCGCACGAAACCTCTCGATGCGATCACGAGGCAGCGATTTAAGCCTGACGACGGTCAGAGATATGACCAGTGGCTGGACTGGTGTCTCATCGCGAGACGGCTTTCGGTACCGCCGTACAAGTCCGCGTCCAGACAGTTAGCGCAACAGCAACCTGCTGGGTACGGTGTCCGGCAAGATGGGCAGTGATACCAGTGAGGAGGTTCACTGCCGAGCGGTGAGTACCACCCTGCATCAACCTGGATCCACGCGGTCCCGCCTGCGAAGCCTCACCCGGCTGGCTGGGCCGGGGCCCGTGCAAAGTTGCGGTCGCGGCGATCCCGCGCTCGAACCCGAGGAGTGCATGTGAGTGAGTCGGTGCCGGGCCTTGCCCCGGAAGTGTTCGCGCCCGTCGAGGCGCCGGTCAGTCCCTCCCAGGCCTCCGAGGAGGTCGAGTTCGTCCAGCTGCTGACGCCGGAAGGTGAGCGCGTCGAGCACCCGGACTACTCGTTCGACCTCGACGACGAGGCGATCAAGGGTTTCTACCGCGACATGGTCATGGTTCGCCGGATCGACACCGAGGCGACCGCGCTACAACGGCAGGGCGAGCTGGGCCTGTGGGCCTCGCTGCTGGGCCAGGAGGCCGCCCAGATCGGCTCCGGCCGCGCGCTGCACACCAACGACATGGTCTTCCCGACCTACCGCGAGCACGGCGTCGCCTGGTGCAAGGGCGTGAACCCGCTGAACCTGCTCGGCCTGTTCCGCGGCGTCGACCAGGGCGCCTGGGACCCGCGCGACAACAACTTCCACCTGTACACGATCGTGATCGGCGCCCAGACGCTGCACGCGACCGGGTACGCGATGGGTCAGCAGCGCGACCACGCGGTCGGCGACGAGAACGGCGAGGCGACGATCGCGTACTTCGGCGACGGCGCGTCCAGCCAGGGCGACGTGAACGAGGCCTTCATCTACGCCTCGGTCTTCAACGCGCCGGTGGTGTTCTTCTGCCAGAACAACCAGTGGGCCATCTCGGAGCCGATCGACCGGCAGACCCGGATCCCGCTGTACCAGCGCGCGGCCGGCTTCGGTTTCCCCGGCGTCCGCGTCGACGGCAACGACGTACTGGCGACGTACGCCGTCACCCAGCAGGCGCTCAAGCGCGCTCGTGAGGGCAGCGGCCCGACGCTGGTCGAGGCGTACACGTACCGGATGGGCGCCCACACCACCTCCGACGACCCGACGAAGTACCGGCTGTCGGAGGACCTGGAGTACTGGAAGCTGAAGGACCCGATCGAGCGCGTGAAGGCCTACCTGGCCCGCTCGATCGGCGTCGAGCACGAGTTCTTCGAGCAGATCGAGGCCGAGGCCGACCAGGTCGCCGCCACGCTGCGCGCGGGCTGCCTGGCGATGCCCGACCCGAAGATGACCGACTTCTTCGAGCACGCCTACGTGGAGAAGACCCCGCAACTGGCCGAGCAGCAGGCGCAGTACGACGCGTACGCGGCCTCTTTCGAAGGGGAGCGCTGAGATGACCAAGATCAGCCTGGGCAAGGGCATCAACCAGGGCCTGCGGGCCGCCATGGAGAAGGACCCGAAGGTCCTGATCATGGGTGAGGACATCGGCAAGCTCGGCGGGGTTTTCCGAGTGACCGAAGGACTGCAGAAGGACTTCGGCGAGGACCGGGTGATCGACACCCCGCTGGCCGAGTCCGGCATCATCGGCACCGCGGTCGGCCTGGCGCTGCGCGGCTACCGGCCGGTCTGCGAGATCCAGTTCGACGGGTTCGTCTTCCCGGCGTACGACCAGATCATCAACCAGGTCGCCAAGATGCACTACCGGTCGATGGGCAAGCTGAAGATGCCGATCGTGATCCGGATCCCGTTCGGCGGCGGCATCGGCGCGGTCGAGCACCACTCGGAGTCGCCGGAGACGCTGTTCGCGCACGTCCCGGGTCTCAAGGTGGTCGCGGCCGGCGACCCGGTCGACGCGTACTGGATGATCCAGCAGGCGATCGCGACCGACGACCCGGTGGTGTTCTTCGAGCCGAAGCGCCGGTACCACGAGAAGGCGGAGCTGGACGAGAGCGCCGGGGCGGCGTACCCGCTGTTCAAGGCGAAGGTGGTCCGCGAAGGCACCGACGCGACGCTGTTCTGCTACGGCCCGATGGTGAAGACCTGTCTGCAGGCGGCCGAGGCGGCGCTCGAGGACGGGCGCAACCTGGAGGTCGTCGACCTGCGCTCGATCGCGCCGCTGGACCTGGCGACGATCTTCGCGTCGGTCAAGAAGACCCGGCGCGCTGTCGTCGTGCACGAGGCGCCGTTGTCGCTCGGCCCGGGGTCGGAGGTCGCGGCGCGGGTGAGCGAGGAGTGCTTCTACCACCTCGAGGCGCCGGTACTGCGGGTCACCGGGTTCGACACCCCCTATCCGCCGTCGCGGATGGAAGAGGAGTACCTGCCCGACCTGGACCGGGTGCTCGACGCCGTCGACCGGGTGATGGGGTACTGATGGGCATCCAGCAGTTCCGCCTCCCGGATGTGGGAGAAGGCCTGGTCGAGGCCGAGATCGTCAGCTGGAAGGTCAAGGTCGGCGACACGGTCAAACTCAACGACACCGTCGTCGAGATCGAGACCGCCAAGTCCCTGGTCGAACTCCCGGTTCCGTTCGCCGGCGTCGTCGCCGAGCTCCTGGTACCGGAGGGCGAGACCGTCGACGTCGGTACGCCGATCATCTCCGTCCAGACCGAGGACGCAGGCAGCCCCGAAGACCTCGTCCCGTCCATCCCGGACGAAGACGCCATCGAACCCGGCAAGATCGGCGGCACCGCCCCCGGCGGCCGCACCGCCGTCCTGGTCGGCTACGGCCCCAAAACCACCGAAGCAAAACGCCGCCCCCGCAAGGGCGGAGCAGGCGGGCCGGCCGAAGGCCTGGCCATGCCGACCCCGGCGGCTCCGGCTCAGGTCACCGCTGTAGTAAACGAGCCGGTCGCACCCACCCCGGCCCCAATCCTGGCCGAGGTTGCCGGAGGCAACGAGGCGCGGGTGCATGTGCTGGCCAAGCCGCCGGTGCGGAAGCTTGCGAAGGATCTGGGGATTGATCTTGCGCAGGTGATCGCCACCGGGCCGGGTGGAGTGATTACCCGGGCTGATGTGGAGAACCACACCTCGGCTGCGCCGGCTCAGGTTGCTGTTGCTGCTCCTGTGGCGAGTGCGCAGGGGGACACCCGGATTCCGATCAAGGGTGTTGTGAAGGTGATGGCTCAGGCGATGGTGAGCAGTGCGTTCACCGCGCCGCACGTGACCGAGTGGATCACCGTCGACGTCAGCGCCACGATGGAGTTGGTGGAGCGGCTCAAGAAGGACAAGGTGTTCAAGGAGCTGCGGGTCTCGCCGTTGCTGATCGTCGCCAAGGCGGTCACCCTGGCGGCCCGGCGTACGCCGATCATCAACGCCACCTGGGACGAGGCCAACCAGGAGATCGTGATCAAGAGCGCGGTCAACCTCGGCATCGCCGCGGCCACCCCACGCGGATTGATCGTGCCGAACATCAAGTCGGCCGAATCGCTCACCCTGCCCGAGCTGTGCGGCGCCCTGAACGACCTGGTCGCCGTCGCCCGCGAGGGCAAGACCCAGCCGGCCGACCAGGTCGGCGGCTCGTTCACGATCACCAACGTCGGCGTCTTCGGCGTCGACGCCGGTACGCCGATCATCAACCCGGGCGAATCCGCGATCCTCGCCTTCGGCGCGGTCCGCAAACAGCCCTGGGTGGTCGACGACGAGATCGTCCCCCGCTGGATCACCACCCTGGCCCTCTCCTTCGACCACCGCCTCATCGACGGCGAAAAGGGCTCCACCTTCCTCGCCGACGTCGCGGCCATCCTCGAAGACCCGGCCCGCGCACTGATGTTCTGAGACAACAAAAAGGAGAGAGGGGATCCCGGGCGGGGGATCCCCTCTCTCTGTCTGTGCGGCCCTCAGGGGAGGGGGGTGGTTACCAGCGCTTGACGCCGTCCAGGGCGTCGACGATGCCTTGGCCGAAGAAGGCGTTGTTGGCGGTGGTGCCGGTGCAGCGGGCGTCGACTACGGCCGGGCAGGCCTGGTCGTCGGCGTCGGTGCGCAGGGCCTTCTCGATCTCGGCCGGCTTCAGCCACGGGCGGTTCGACTTGATCAGCGCGGCGACGCCGGTGACGTGCGGGGACGCCATCGAGGTACCGCTCTTCAGGCCGTACTTGCCACCGGGGATGGTGGACAGGATGCTGCTGCCCGGCGCGGCCACGTCGATCTTGTTCAGGCCGAAGTTGGAGAAGCCGCTGCGGTCCTTCGTCCGGGTGGTGCTGGCGACCGTGATGACACCGGGGAGCTCGGTCGGCAGGTCCAGGCAGTCGTTGTTGATCGTCCTGGTCACCGGGGTGGTGTCGTTCGGGCTGCCCGAGTCGGTGGTCTTGTTCGCCAGGTCGTAGTTCGAGTTGCCGGCGGCCGCGACCGAGAGGACGCCCTTGCCGGTCGCGAACGCGACCGCCCGGCGGACCGCCTCCTGGACCGCGCCCTGGTCGCCGTCGTCGTTGCACCAGAACTCGAACGGGTCGATGAAGTAGCTGTGGTTGGTGACGTCCATCTTGTGCTCGGCGGCCCAGACCCAGCCACAGATCGCGTACTCCGGGTAGATGAAGCCGTCGTCGTTCACGACCTTCACCGACGCGATCCGGACGCCCGGGGCGACACCGACGATGCCGACGCCGTTGCGGGCGGCGGCGACGGTGCCGGCCACGTGGGTGCCGTGGTCGCTGGTGGTCGGCCGCCACGCGCCGGGCGTGGTGTCCGGCACACCGTTGTTGTTGCAGCTCACCGAGTCGGCGGCGTCGAAGTTGGGCGCCAGGTCCGGGTGCGTGTCATCCACACCGGAGTCGTTGATGCCGACCAGCACGCGGGTGGTGCCGTCGGACTGCTGGTGGGCCTGGTCCGCCTTGATCTGGACCATGTCCCACTGCTCGCCCTCGCGCGGGTCGAGCGCCGGGGCGGACTCGCCGGCCAGCAGACCCTTGGTGGCGGCGGGCTTGGCGGCCGAGCCGACCGGGCCCTCCTTGACGGCGGCCGTACGGGTCGCGCCGACGGTCTGGACGCTCTTGCCGTTCTTGCCGAGCTTCACGTCGGTACGGAAGTTCGGGTTGGTCGACTGGGCGATCACCACGCCGAGGTCCTCGTACGACTGGACGACGGTGCCGCCGGCCGCCTTGATCGCCTCTTCGGTGCGGTCGACGTGGATCGCGACCGGCTTGGTGTTCACCACGTAGTTCATCAGGATCCCCGGCTCGGCCGCGGCAGCGCCGGATCCGGTCACCGAGACAGGGGTGGCGTGGGCGGCGGCGGTGCCGGCGCCGGCGAAGGCCAGGGCCACCACGGCCAGGCCGGCGCTCAGCCGACGGGTACGCGAGCGTGCGGACAAGTCAATCTCCTCATCGGGCGATCTGGACGGGAACGCTGGCCGAACTCTAGAACGCTTCCCGCCGCAACGCTCGCAACTGTCCACAAGACAGGGGAAACCCTGCATCCCCGGGCACCCTGTCCACAACACCCCACATCTGTGGACCAACCTGTGGATAACTCGGCAACGCCGCGGCATGGACGGAAGAAATCAAGTGCTTGCGCTGTTGCGTGTAACATAGATACAACAGAGATACGTGACGTGAGGGGTGTTGTGGGTAGCGGGGTGCCCGGCGATGAGCCGGTGAGCGGGTTGGTGTTGGGTGACGAGACGACCGAGATCGCACGGATAGTCGCGGACGCGGCGCCGGGGGTGGAGAAGATCCCCGCGGCGGAGCGCGTCTACGCATATGTGAAGGCAGCGATCCTCGACCGGGTCTACCCGGGTAACGAGCTGCTGACCGAGGGGGAGCTGGCCACCGCGGTCGGGGTTTCCCGTACTCCGGTCCGCGAGGCGCTGCTCCGGCTGGAGGAATCCGGCCTGGTGAAGCTGTACCCGAAGAAGGGCGCGCTCGTCCTGCCGGTACTGGCCCAGGAGGTCAACGACGTCCTGGAAGCGCGCGAGCTGATCGAGACGCATGCCGCGGCGAAGGTCTGGCCGCGCCGCAAGCAGCTGGTCGACAAGCTGGTCCCGCTGGTCCAGGAGATGCGCACGCACCGCAAGGCCGGTGACGCGAAGGCCTTCCTGGTCGCCGACCGGGTCTTCCACGAGGCGATCGTCGGTGCCGCGGGCAACGAGATCCTGGCCAAGCTCTACAACAGCCTGCGCGACCGGCAGGTCCGGATGGGCGTGCCCGGGATCGAGATGCAGCCGGCCCGGATGGACAAGTCCATCGCCGCGCACCAGGAGATGATCGACGCGCTCGGCGGCAACAGCGCCAAGCGCTTCCGCGAGCTCGTCATCGACCACATCCACGTCGCCGCGACGGATCTGCGGGGCGGGCAGTGACCGAACTCCTCTTCCCCCTGGGCGGTCGGCGAGCCTGGGCGGTGTGGGCCACTGCTGTCTTCACCTACCTGGTGACCGTGCTGCACCGCGGCTCGATGAGCGTGGCCGGTCTGCAAGCGGCCGAGCGCTTCCACATCTCCGCCTCCGCACTGGCGAGCTTCACCGTCGTCCAGCTGACCGTGTACGCCGCGATGCAGGTGCCGGTCGGCATCCTGCTGGACCGGTACGGCTCCAAGCGACTGCTGATCGCCGCCTCGGGTCTCCTGTTCGCGGCGCAGTCGGCGTTCAGCCTGGTCGACTCCTACCCGGCGGCGCTCGCTGCCCGCGCGGTGCTCGGTGTCGGTGACGCACTGGTCTTCATCAGCGTGCTGCGCGTCGTGATGTCGTGGTTCCCCGCGCTCAAGCAGCCGGTGATGTCGCAGGTGACCGGCATGCTCGGTGGCCTCGGGGCGATCGTCTCGACGGTGCCGATGGCCGCCGCCTTCCACGCGTTCGGCTGGACGCCCACCTTCGCCGGCGCGAGCCTCCTCAGCCTGGTGGCCGGCCTGGCCGTCCTGTTCCTGCTCAAGGACAGCCCGTACGACGTATCGCCACACCGCACCAAGCAGCCCCTCTCCCTGGTACGCCGGAACCTCCGCCGCGCCTGGCGTGAGCCCGGCACCCGTCTCGGCCTCTGGACGCACTTCACCACCAGCTTCTCGGGTGGCACGTTCGGCCTGCTCTGGGGCTACCCCTTCCTGGTCCAAGGACAGGGCGTCGCACCTACGACGGCAGCGGCGATGCTGATCCTGCCCGTGCTGGCCGGGTTCTGTTACGGCCCGCTGGTCGGCCGGTACGCCGCGAAGTTCCCGTTCTACCGTTCCTGGATCGTGCTGGCCGTGATCGCGGGTTCGGTGCTGATGTGGACCATCGTGCTCGCCTGGCCCGGCCGGGCCCCGATGCCGGTACTGCTCCTGCTGATCGTCGTCCAGGCAGCCGGCGGTCCTGGGTCGATGCTGGGCCTGGACTACGCCCGGACCTTCAACCCGACGACCCGCTTCGGCGCGGCCAACGGCATGGTCAACACCGGCGGCTTCATCGCCATGCTGATCTGTATCGGCATGGTCGGCATCCTGCTCGACGCCTCGTCGGGCGGTGCCCCGCAGACCCTCGGCGACTTCAAGACCGCGCTGGCGTTCCAGTACGTGCTGTGGACGATCGGCACCATCCAGATCCTCCGCTACCGCCGCCGAGCGCGCGCGACGCTGGCCCGCTACAACCCAGACGTCTACGAAGCGCTCCGCGCCAACCAGATCGTCCCGTTGAAGGCCGACACCGCAGAGCTCACCAAGGTCAGCTGACCGCGACAGGCAACGGGCCCGGAGCGAACAATCGCTCCGGGCCCGTTCCGCGGGGCAGCGTCAGCCGCGGATGTCCTCGACCGAGGTGGCCAGGTTGCGGTACCGCGCCTCGATGTTGCCCTTGGCACCGGTCAGGATGAGCGTCAGGCCACCGCGGTAGTTGGCGTCGTTGTACAGACCCCACTCGCTGCCGCGGCGGTTCCAGATGCTCTCGATGTTGTTGTTCATCCCCCGCGGCCCGGACGTGTCGGCGAGGTTCGGGTCGCCGGCGTCGTTGAAGTAGGCCATCACGCCGCTACCGTTCGTGCCGGTGAAGACGCAGAAGCGGTTGGCGGGGCAGCGCGCGTAGCCGGTGGCGGCCTGGGCCGGGATCGTGCCGAGGGCTACGACCGAGGCGACCGCGGCGGTCACTGCGAGTGTTCTGGTGAGTCGCAACTCAGGAACTCCTGTTCAGGGTGGGCGTCCGAGCGAAGTTACACGGCGCGCAGGTCAGCGGCTGGCACGCGCTGTCATGGGCTCTCAGCCCAGTGCCAGGGGCCTGTCAGCGGGTGAGTGCACGGTGGTTCCAGTAGCACTCATCTGGGAGGAACCGATGTCCACCGATACCAACGTCGCCATCTCGGCCGAGGGTCTGGTCAAGAAATATGGCAGTACTACCGCGCTGGATGGCGTGGACCTGACGGTGCCGACCGGCACTGTGCTCGGGGTCCTCGGGCCGAACGGCGCGGGCAAGACCACTGCGGTCCGGATTCTAGGGACGCTGCTGCGGCCGGACGCCGGGCATGCGACCGTCGGCGGGTTCGACGTCATCCGGCAGGCGCCGCGAGTTCGCGAGATCATCGGGCTGACCGGGCAGTACGCCTCGGTTGACGAGGACATGTCCGGGCGCCGCAACCTGGTGATGATCGGCCGGCTGCTCGGGCTGCCGCGGGCTCAGGCCAAGGCGCGGGCGAACGAGCTGCTGGACCGTTTCGAGCTGTCCGACGCAGGTGATCGGATCGCCAAGACGTACTCCGGTGGTATGCGCCGCCGTCTCGACCTGGCCGCGAGCCTGGTCGGCAACCCGAGCATCCTGTACCTGGACGAGCCGACCACCGGCCTCGACCCGCACGCTCGCAACGGGGTGTGGGACACCATCCGCAACCTGGTGCTCGACGGTACGACGGTGCTGCTGACTACGCAGTACCTGGAAGAGGCCGACGCGCTGGCCGACTCGCTGCTGGTGTTCGACAAGGGCCGGGTGGTCGCTGAGGGCCGGCCGGCCGAGCTCAAGGCGCAGGCGGGCAAGCAGTCGCTCGACGTACGGCCTGCTGAGCCGGGTCACCTCGAGCGAGTCGCCGCGATCGTCTCCGAATCCGTCGGTACCCGGCCGACCGTCGATGTGGTGAACGCGCTCGTCAGCGTGCCCGTCTCGGACGGTACGTCGATGCCGGTGGTGGTCCGCCGGCTCGACGAGGCCGGGATCGCCGTCACCGAACTGTCCCTGCGACTGCCGAGCCTGGACGAGGTCTTCCTCGCGCTGACCGGGCACGCCGCCGAAGAATCGCCCGCCGACGTCCTGGAAGGAGCGGTCCGATGAGTACCGCGACACTCGAAGTACCCGCCCATGCGGCCCGCCGGTCCAAGCCGTTCGCCTGGGTCGAGCAGAGCCTGACGCTGGCCTGGCGCAACATCGTCCGGATCCGGCAGAACCCCGAAGCGCTTGCCGACGTGACGTTCCAGCCGATCATCTTCCTCCTGCTGTTCCTGTTCGTCTTCGGTGGCGCGGTCGTCGCGAAGACCGGCGGCACCTGGCACGACTACCTGCCGACGTTGCTGCCCGGCGTGATGGTGCAGTCGGTGGTGTTCTCGACGATGGGCACCGGCGTCGGGCTGAACGACGACTTCGCCAAGGGCGTCTTCGACCGGTTCCGCAGCCTGCCGATCTCGCGGATCTCGCCGCTGGTCGGTGCGGTCCTCGGCGACACGATCCGGTACCTGACCTCGGTCGTGATCTTGATGGCGACCGGTTTCGCCCTCGGCTTCCGGTTCGAGAACGGCATCCTGTACGGCGTACTCGCCTGTCTGCTGGTGCTCACCTTCGCACTGGCGCTGTGCTGGGTGTGGGTCTGGCTCGGGCTGACGATGAAGACGGCCCAGGGTGTCCAGGGCGTCGCGTTCCTGGTGATGTTCCCGCTGACCTTCGGCAGCAACGTCTTCGTCGACGCGAGCACGTTGCCGCATTTCATGCAGTCGTGGGTGAAGATCAACCCGATCACCTACCTGGTCGACGCGATGCGCGGCCTGATGCTCGGCGGCGACATCCAGAAGCCCCTGCTGATCACCTTCGCCTTCATGGCCGGAGTAGTCGCGGTCTTCGCCCCCCTCGCCCTCCGCGCCTACCGCCGACGGGTCTGAGCCAACTGAAACCGCGCCGGGTGGGGCAGGCGCCCCCGCCCGAAGCCCTTCGCTTCGCTCGGGCGCGCCGAGCCTTCGCTTCGCGCCGGGCCTTCGCTTCGCGCCGGGCCTTCGCTTCGCTCGGGTGGCTGAGCCTTCGCTTGGCTAGGCCGAGCTTGCTCGGCTGCTTAGCAGGTTGTGGGGGCCTTGAAGCCTGCGAAGCGGGCGGATAGGTAGGCGACCGCTGCGGGGCCGCCGGTTACTGCCAGGACGTTGTGTTCGCTGGCGTAGTCGGTGTACATGGTGACCTTCGTGCCTTTGGCGCACCAAGCGTCGTTGAGGGATTTTCCGACCGCCCAGGGGATCAGCTCGTCGAACTTCGAGTGGTAGAGGTAGACGGGGGCTTTCGGGGCGTTGGTGCCCATCTTGTTGGTGGTGAGGACTTGCTGGGCGATGGGCTCGGCCAGGGGGTCGGGGGAATCGCTGTACTGCTTGACGCTCTGGAAGGCGTAGAGGGCCTCTTCGGTGACGCAGAGGTCGTCCATTGCCGCGATCAGTTGTTTGCCTTTGGCATTGAAGATCGTGAGAAGTTCTGGGTATTCGCGGCTGACCCCGATCGCCGCCGCGAGGAACAGGCCGGCGAACGGGCCGCCGTCCATCTGGCGTCCGGCCGCCGCCAGGTCGGCCGGAGTGCCACCGGAGGCTACGCCGACCAGGTTCAGTTCGGGGGCGTAGGCGGGTTGGAGCTCAGCGGCCCAGCCGGTGGCGAGGCCGCCGCCGGAGTAGCCCCAGATGCCTACCTTGGTCGTCGGGGTCAGGCCGGCTTCGGGTGAGGCCAGGGTGGCGCGGATGCCGTCCAGTACTGCGTGGCCCTCCATTCGGCCGGCGCCGTACGCGTCTCGTGGGCCCTGGTAGTCGGTCACCACCACGGCCCAGCCCTTCGCGACTCCTAGGGCCAGCAGGGGCAGCTCCTTCTCCAGACCGGTTCGTAGCGTGTACGACGGGTTGCACTGGTCGCCGAGTGAGTCGGTGGCCGGCTGGTACGACAGCAACGGTCGCTGACCCAGGTACGGGGTGAGGGGCACGATCACTGTGGAGATGACGGTCACCGGCCGGTCTTTGGCGTCGGTACTCCGGGATTGCAGCTGGAACGCCTTGACAGGCAAGGGAACCCCGAGCCCGGTCACCGTCACGGACCGCTTCTTCAGCACCGTACCGGGTGCCTTCGACTCGTACCCCGGGGCCGGCTGGTAGAACGCATCCTGGTCAGGCTCAGCGATCGCGGAGGCCGAGGCCGATGGCGCGGCGGTCGCGAGTAGGCCGAGAGCGACGGCGAGAGCGACGAGTGTTCTGCGATGACCGTTCATGCGGTGTCCTTACCTTGGAGGTGGGGGCGGTAGACCTTGCCGGTCGCGGTGCGCGGGAGCTCATCGAGGAAAACGACCTCGCGGGGCACTTTGTAACGCGCCAGGTTGTCCCTGACGTGATTGCGGATCGCGTCGCTGTCGAGGGTTGAGCCGTCGGCCAGTACGACGTACAGCCGCAGGCGCTGGCCGAACTCCTCGTCAGGGACGCCGAGCGAGGCGACCTCGGCAACCCCGGGCATCGCCTCGACCAGGTTCTCGACCTCGATCGGGAAGACGTTCTCGCCTCCGGACACGATCATGTCGTCGTCGCGCCCGTCCACGAACAGCCGTCCGCCGGCGTCGAGATGGCCGAGGTCGCCGGTGCTCAGCAGTCCGTCGATGCTGTCCTTGTGGCCGCCGCCGGAGTAGCCGGCGAAGCTGAGCCCGTTGCCGACGAAGATCCGCCCGGTCATGCCGGGGTGCTCGATCGGACGGTCGGCCTCGTCGTACAGGCGGACCTGGCAGCCGACGGGCGGGAGGCCCGCAGTACCGGGCGCTGCTTGCCAATCTGCAGGCATTGCGACGGTGGCGACAGCGCACTCGGTCGAGCCGTAGAGGTTGTGCAGTACCGGACCGAACGCGGCCATCGTCCGGTTGCCCAGATCTGTTGGCAGCAAGGCGCCCGCGCTCATGATGACCCGCAGCGAGCTGGTGTCGTAGCGCTCCGGCCCGGCCGCCAGAATCCTCTGCAGCATGGTCGGTACGACGATCAGCGCGGTGGCCCGATGCCGTTCGATCCCTTCGAGCGTCGCGGTCGCGTCGAAGCGCCGGCGGAGCACGATCGTCGAACCGAGCGCGAGCGTCATGATGAACTGCGTCAGGCCGGTGCCATGGAACGTGGGGGCCGCGATGAAGACGGTGTCGCCGCGGCGCAACGGCACCCGGTCGAGGAACTGCGCGGCCATCAACGGCGACCGGACCTGCCGGGGCGCGCCTTTCGGCGTACCGGTCGTGCCACCGGTCAGCAGCACCATGCCGGCCTGCCGGCGAGGCAGCTTCAGTGGGCCGTCATCGTGTGCGGCGATCATCGCCTCGAGATCGCTGGAGGTGCCCCAGGCAACAAACCGGAGCACCTCGGCCGGCACCAAGGACAGCAGGTCGCCGAACTCCTCGTCGTGGACGAGCGCCGAAACCCCTTCCCTGCGGGCGACATCGGCCAGCTGGACCCGGCTGAAACCCGTGTTCAGCAAGACCAGGCGGACACCGAGCTTGCCGCAGGCAATCATCGCGTCGACGACCCGGCGATGATCCCGGCAGAGCACGCCGATCACCTGGCCCGGTTCGACCCCCGCTGCCGTCCAGCCGCGGGCCAAGGCGTTCGCGCGCCGGTCCAGCTCGCCATAGCTGAGCTCGCCGAGTTCGTCGATCAGAGCGAGGTCGCCAGGATCCCGCCGGGCGGCGATGTGGGCGGCACCTGCAATCGGTCCCAGTCGCCGCATCGCCAACGAGGTGGTGGTTGTGAGAACCGGGCGGCTCAGATCGAGCAGCCCGGCGGCGCGAAGGACTCGCACCGCACGCAGTTTGTCGGCTGACCTCATGGGGCGGCTCCGAGCTTTAAGCGAAAAGCGGTCTTTTCACATGAAAACTGGTCAGTAATGTAGGACCGATCTGGCTAAGATGGCAAGAGTTCACGCACGGGGTATCGACAAGAGGTGCAATGAGCGAACCCTCCGAACGCCGCTACTCCGGTCGCTCCGTCGAGGAGTGGAAGGCGGCGCGACGGGAACGTCTGCTGGACGCCGCGCTGGAGCTGTTCGGGACCGACGGCTACCCCGCGACCTCGGTGGAACGGCTGTGTGCGCAGGCGAAAGTGTCGACCCGGCACTTCTACCACGAGTTCCAGAACAAGGAAGCCGTGCTGCTCGCGGTGCATGCCCAGGTGATCGAGCTGGCGGTCCGCAGTACCGGTGAGGCGCTCGCGGCGACCGCCGACGCGCCGGTCCGGGAGCGGATCGTGGCGGCTGTCGACGGCTATCTGCGAACCATCATGGCCGACCTGCGCCGGGCCCGGATCTCGTTCGTCGAGGTGGTCGGCGCGAGTCCGGCGGTGGAGGAGCAGCGGATCGCCTTCCGCGAGTTGCTGATCTCCAGCGTGGTCGGCGTCGGCGAGGTCGCGGTGTCGCGCAACGAGCTGACCCGCAAGGACTTCCGCTTCCTCGGCCTGTGCTTCATCGGCGCGGTCAACACGGTCGTCTACGACTGGATGCTGACCGAGCCACGCCCGCCGGAGAAGCAGGTCCAGACCGCGCTGCGCGACCTGGCCGTCTCACTCATGCTCGGCTGATCCGCCCGTCCGCAACGAGCCCGTCGGTCCGGCGCCGGTCCGGATCGAGCCGCTGGCGCGGGCCGGATCGTCGGCTCGGCCGATGAGCAGCCCGGCCAGCCCGGCGGTGGTCTCCGGCAGGTCGAGTCGCTTGCGGAGCTCACTGCACGCGTCCTCGCGTCCCAGCGCGGCACCTGCCTCGTACGCCGTCTCGTAGCGCTCGTCGCCAAGCTCCGCGCGCAACCGCTCGACGGTCAGGCGTACGTCGGAGTCGGGGATGCTCCGCATTCCGCGCAGACTCACGGCGATGCCGATCGTCCGGGCAGCCAGCTCGTACTCCCCGGCCAGCACCTCCACGTCGGCGGCCGCCTCGACGATGCCGGAGGCCAGCGGCATGTCCTCGGTGTTGAGTGCGAGCCCGACAGCCTGCCTGCTGTAGTCGCGCGCAACGTCCAACTCGCCGCGGGCGACAGCCACCCGGCCGAGCTGAGCGAGGATCATCGCCTGACCGTGCGGCGCGACCCGTTCGGCCACCAGATCGAGCATCGCGTACGCCCGATCCGCGAGGTCCTTGGCGTCGTCCAACTGGCCTTCGCGGCGGGCCAGCGTGCTGAACCCCATCAGCGCGATCGCTTGCCCGCCACGGCTTCCGTGCTCCTCGGCGAGTTGCAGCGACCGGGTCAGGTCGGCCCGCGCGCCGTAGAGGTCGCCCAGCTCGGCCCGGCTCTGCGCGCACTGGGCCAGGAGTTGCGCGACGCCTTCGGTGGTACCGAGCTCGTCGACCAGCCGCAGTGCCTCGGTGAGCGACTCCAGCGCGTCTGCGTGGTCGCCCCGGCCGGCCTGGTGACTCGACAGTCCGCGCAGCGCCAAGGACGTTCCCCACCGGTCGCCAAGGGCGCGGAAGCCGTCCAGCGCGGTGGCGAGGTCGACGGCCATCTCCTCGACCTGGCCCTCGTTCTCGCGGAACATCGCGGTCATCATCACGGCCATGTTCCGGACCCAGGGATCCTCGTTGTGGCTGGCCTCTTCGAGTTCGCGGAAGCAGGTCGCCTTGTCCCTGCGGACCATCGCCCAGACGGCGTTGGTGAACCGGCCGATCCCCGACTCCGCGACCACCCGGTGTCGGCGGCTCAGTAGCCGCACCTCGGCCAGGCCGCGGATCGCGCCGCCGTACGAGGCGGACGGATCCTCGCCGTTCGAGAGGGTGCCGAGCGCGTACATCATCAGCGTGGTCGCGCGGATCAGCGGATGGGTCGGACCCTTGAGTTCGAGCGCGGCCTCGAACCAGGTGACGGCCTCGGTCGGGCGGCCGCGCATGTTCCAGTACTCACCGAGCACCGAGACGAGGTCGAGTGCTGTCTGCGCGTCGCCGGCGTCGACCGCCGTACGGAGTGCGTCGAGCAGGTTCTCGTTGTCGGCGTCGAAGCGGGCGATCCACTGCAGTTGCTCGCCGGTGTGCAGCTTGGGCCGGGCTTGCCGGAGTAGCTCGCTGAAGTACGCGGTGTGTGCCTCGCGGACCTGCGCGGACTCGCCGGATGCGGTGAGCTGCTCGGTGCCGTATGCCTTCACCGTCTCGAGCATCCGGTAGCGAACCGACCTGTCGTCGGCAGCTGCTTCGACTAGCGACTTGTCGACCAACGACGCCAGTACTCCGAGGACTGCTTCCGGTGGTAGGCCTGGGCCGCTGCAGACGCGTTCGGCGGCTTCGAGCGTGGCGCCGCCGGAGAAGAGGGACAGCCGTCGCGCTACTGCCTGCTCGTCGGCGTCGAGCAGGTCCCAACTCCACTCCACGACCGCGCGCAGTGTCTGGTGGCGAGGGAGCGCGGTCCGGGAACCGCTTGTGAGCAAGCGGAATCGGTCGTTGAGCCGGTCGACGATCTGCAGCGGGGTGAGCGCGCGCAGTCTCGCTGCTGCCAGTTCGATCGCCAGTGGCATGCCGTCGAGGCGGCGGCAGATCTCCGCGATCGCCTGCCGGTTCGTGCTGGTGACGGCGAAGTCCGGGCGGACCGCGCGGGCTCGGTCCACGAACAGCTGGATCGACGGGTACGTGTCGTCGGTACTGTCGATCGGCGGCAGCCCGAGGGGGCCGACCGGATGAAGGTGTTCGCCGGGAATGCTCAGCGGCTCGCGGCTGGTGGTGAGCACGCGAAGCCGGGGGCAGGCGGCAAGGAGGGAGTCGACCAGATCGGCGACCTCCTGGACGAGATGCTCGCAGTTGTCGAGGACGAGCAGGACGCGCCGGTCGGCGACCACCTCGACGAGTCGCTGGGTGGCCGCGCGGCTGCTCGGGAAATGCTTCGGCGCGAGGCCCATCTGCATGCTGTCGACGTACTCGCTGGCACCGAGTGTGCCGAGGATCGCTGGCGCTACATCGGCAGCATCAGCGAGCGGGGCCAGCTCGACAAACCAGATGCCGTCGCCGGTCTGCTCGACCAGCGACCGCCCGGTCTCGGTGGCCAACCGGGTCTTGCCGGCGCCGCCAGGGCCGACCATGGTGACGAGTCGCGTGCCGTTGCTGAGCAGGCGAGCGAGCTCGGCCACATCACCGGCCCGGCCGACGAAGCTGGTCATCGGGGCTCGCAGGTTGCTCCGCGGCGCCGACGGCTGAGCAGCCGGTACTACGGGAGTCGTGGCGACCGGGTCGATCGCGTCTCCGCGGAGTACCGACACGTGGAGCTCGCGGAGTCGAGCGCCCGGGTCTGCGCCGAGTTCGTCGGCCAGGGTTGAGCGGACTCGCTCGTACGCGGCTAGTGCTTCGGCTTGGCGGCCATCGGCGTACAGGGCTCTGATCAGGAGCTCGTGGACGCGTTCGCGGAGTGGGTGGGTGGCGGTGAGTCGCTCGAGCTCGGCAGTGACCTCACGGGCGTTGCCGCTGGCGATGGCGGCCTCGGCGAGGTCCTCGGAGGCGCCCAGCTTCAGCTCTTCGAGACGGTCGGCCTCGATCGCCGCGAACGGTAGGTCACGGAAATCTGCCAGGGCGTCACCACGCCAGAGCCGCTCGGCTTGGGTGAGCAGGGCCTTGGCCTGGCTGGGATCCGTGGTGAGTAGCTCGCGGCCCCGGCGTACCAGCTCCTCGAAGTGCAGTGCGTCGACGGACTCCGGCGAGATGGTCAGGGTGTAGCCGGCCGGGCCGGACTGGACCGAGATGCTCGACTCGGTTGCGGGCAGGCCGGCACGCAGTCGCGAGACCAGCGACTGCAGGGCGTTCGCGCTGGGCGCCTCGGTGCCCCACAGGCCGTCGACCAAGGTGTCGATGCCGACCGGGCGTCCCGCGCTCAGCGCGAGCCTGGCCAGCAGGCCGCGCAGGCGGACTCCGCGGACGTCCAGCGGAGATCCGTCGGCCGCCCACATGGCGAGAGGACCGAGCACCGCTATGCGCACCCCACCAGCCTCCCACACGTGCCCGTTCAGACCCCTGTCTTTTGTCACATCCGAAAGAGCCCCTCGATGGCTTAATGTCGGCTGGTGACCGAGATCTCCGCTCAGACCCAGTCCGCGCTCAGCCGGATCGTCGCCGAACGCCAGGCCAAGGGGCGGGTGCCCGGGCTCGTCGGGGCCGTCGCCCGTGATGGCGGGCTGGCCTGGTCCGAAGGGGTCGGCTCGGCCGACCTGGACCGGCCGGGGGCCGCGCCGACCGCCGATACGCAGTACCTGATCGCCTCGCACAGCAAGACCTTCACCGCGGTGACGATCATGGCGCTGCGCGACGAGGGCAAGCTCACCCTGGACGACCAGCTCGACCAACTGCTGCCCGAAACCAAGCACGGCGGTATCACGGTGCGGCAGATGCTCAGCCACTCCAGCGGTATGCAGCGCGAACCCGTCGGCGACGTCTGGGACACGATGGCGTTCCCGAACCGCGACGAGCTGCTGACCGGCTGGAACGAATCCGAGCGGATCGGCAAGCCGCACCACCGGTTCCACTACTCGAACCTGGTCTACTCGCTGCTCGGTGAGGTGATCGAGCGGCTCGAGGGACGCAGCTGGTACGACTCGGTCAAGGCGCGCATCCTGCAGCCGCTGGAGATGAGCCGGACGACGGTCGGGTTCGACGGCGGCCCGGCGGCTCAGGGGTACTACGTGCCGCCGTGGAGCGACGTACCGGTGAAGGAGCCGGTGCTCGACATCGGCGCGATGAATGCGTGCGGCGGTCTCGCGAGTACCGCCGCGGACCTGGCGAAGTGGGCGTCGTTCATCGCCGACCCGGTGGACTCGGTGCTGTCCGCGGACACCGTCGAGGAGATGTGCCAGCCGCAGATCATGGTCGACGAGCGCTGGGTGCTCGGCTTCGGCCTCGGCTTCATGCTCCTCCGCCTCGGCAACCGCGTCACCGTCGGCCACACCGGCGGCATGCCCGGCCACATCACCGGCACCTTCGTCCACCGCCCGTCCGGCACCGCCGGCATCGCCCTGATGAACACCACCTCGGCCCCCGACCCCGCTGCCCTGGCCACCGACCTAGCGCTCAAGGTCCTGGAAACCGACCCCGCGAAGCCCACCCCCTGGACCCCCGGCACCACCATCCCCGAAGACCTCACCACCGTCCTCGGCACCTGGTACTCCGAAGGAAGCCCCTTCGTCTTCTCGGTCGTCGGAGGCACCCTGCAAGCAGTTGCCCAGGGCGCCCCCGACTGGAAGCCGCCGGCCATCTTCGAGAAGCTCTCCGAAGACGTCTACCGCACCGTCTCTGGTCGAGAAGCAGGCGAACTTCTCCGCATCACCCGAGACGACAACGGCACTCCCACCACCCTCCACTGGGCCACCTACCTGTGCACCCGCCAGCCCATCGCCTTCGGAGAGCAGGTCTGAGGTTCGTCGGCTGGCGTGGTTGCGGTTGCTGGGCACCAGGGGCTGTGTTGCGTGGTTGCTCAGCACCAGGGACTGTGGTGGGCGGGCTCCCGCCGCGTGAGTGGCCTAGTCGATTCAGCGCGCGTCAAGAGCGCTGCGCGTCCCTTCGGGATCGAACAAGTTCGACTCTTGACCCGCACCGTCTCGACCAGGGAAAGACGCAGCTAACGGGATCCCGCGCAGGAGTCTGAGCCAGAGGGGCGCTTCGGCCAAGGTCGGTCGTGCCCCCGGGACGACGTTCGGCAAGGCGGGTCGTGCCCCCGGGATGACGTTCGGCATGGCGGGTCGTGTCGCGGGTGACGTTGGGCAAGGCGGGTCGTGTTGCGGGTGACGTTGGGCAAGCGGGTCGTGTTGCGGGTGACGTTGGGCAAGGCGGGTCGTGTTGCGGGGTGCTGTCGGCCGGGCTGGCCGGTTCGTTGCGGGGGTTAACCCCGCAGATGGTGGGTTGCCTCCTCAGATTCTGGCGAGGCAACCCACCATCTCAGGGGTCAACCCCCGAGATGGAGTCCATTGAGACGTTGAGCGCGGAGACCGGCTCCCCGGATTGGTTGCTGAGGGCAACGAGCGAGTGTCGGTGCATACCTAAGTCGGTGGGGAATCGCTTACCCCCGGCGTGTCGGGGTGGTTCGCTGGGGTTGTGCGTGCGTGGCTGTCCGGGTGGTGCTGTCGGTTGCGGGGCGACAGGCGTGCTGGTGGAGTTGGTGTTGTCGCGCGGCGACGAACCCGGCGCGAACGGGCTGATCCGGGTTGATCTGGGCTCGTCCGGGGCCGATTGGGGGCTGGCTGGCGGGTTGTTCGCCCGCTGGCGACCTGTAGACCGTCAGTGGCCGAAGAAACGGCGTTCGCTAGCAGGTTTTGTACGGCTGGCGTGATGCTTCACGCCAGTGGCTCCAAAACCTGCCACTGGCCACCCCCACCCAGCGCGCTCGGCCGGGTCGACGGGTGCCAGCCCGTGGTGGACCACCCCACGGGGCCAGTTGTGCTCGTCCCGGGCCTCAATGCGGGTCCGCCTGGCCTTGGTGGTAGGACACTCAAGCAGCCCGGCGACGCGATCCACAGTCACTTGCCGACAGCAACCACCCGTCCACTCCAGCCTCACCCGGTTGCCGTCAACTTGGTGAGGGTCTTCACCAGGGCTGGGGTGGAGACGGGGGCGAAGAAGGTTTCGTCGACGGCTTCTACCGCGGTGATGGCTCTTTGGGCGAGCTCGATGCCGGCGGGCGTCGGGGCGAGCGTCTTGGCGCGGGCGTCGGTGGGGGAGATCTCTCGGGTCAGGAGTCCCTTGTTTTCCAGGGTTTTCAGGACTTGGGAGGTCATTTTGATGTCGGTGCCGGCCTGCCGAGCCAGGTCTTGTTGGTTGGGGGTGTGGCCCTCGTTGGTGAGCCACCAGGTGCAGGCCAGGAGGACGAATTGGACGTGGGTCAGGTCTAGTGGGGCCAGGGCGGCTGTGACTGCGCGTTGCCAGGTGTGGGTTACGTGCCAGAGGAGGAAGCCGGGGCTTTCGGCGGGGCCGCCGGGGTAGCGGGTCATGTGAGGGTGGAGGCGTGGGCGATCAGGCCGGCCATTGCTTCGGGGAAGTCTTCGGTGATCATCGGGCCCAGTTCGGGGCCTAGCTGGTCCGCGTCGGGGCCGGTGATTTCCAGGCGGTGGACGACTCGGGTCACCCCCTCGGTGGGGGTGGAGAGGGTGTGGGTGAAGCGGAGGGTGGCGCCGTTGAAGGTGGTTTCGTCCGCGTAGCGCTCGCCTTCGGTGATCTCGGTGATCGTGGATTCGATCGGGTCCTGGCCGGCCGGTGTCATCAGGACCCGGCTGCCTACGGTGAAGGGGCCGTCCAGTTCGATGGCTTCCATCGAGGTGTCCCAGACGGTCCAGCTGTCGATGTCGGACAGGGCCTTCCAGAGTTGGGCGCGCGGTACGGCGGTGTCGGCGGTGTGTTCGTGTTCCCACATGGTGAGCTCCCTCGGATTTAGTCTGTACAGAGATTATCTCTGCACAGACTAAATCGGCAAGAGGTCAGCCGCGACGGCCGTCGAGGAGTTCTCGGAGGATGTCCAGGTGGCCTAGGTGGCGGGCGGTTTCTTCGAGCATGTGGTTGAGGATGTAGCGGGTCGAGGCCGGCTGTCCTGACGGGCGGGGAGGCGGCAGCGTCTCCACGTCGTCGAGGGTGAAGCCGGTGAGGATCTCGTTCGAGCGGGCGCATTCGGCGTCGTACTCGTCGAGGAGGTCCGCGAGGGTGCGGTGGTCGACGAACATTTCGGCGTCGGGGTGGCCGCCTTCGGTGAAGGGGGTCTGGCCGGTGTCGGGGGTGCCGAGGAGGTTCTCGGTGAACCAGGAGTACTCGACCCAGCGGAGGTGGGAGACCAGGCCGGCCACGGTGGTGAGCGGCGAGGTCGGGAGGAGCTGGCGATGGGCGTCGGCCTCGCTCAGGCCTTCGCACTTCGGCCGGACGAGCGAGCGTTGCAGGTCGAGCCAACCGATGAGGCTGGTTCGCTCATCGGCTGTGTGCAGTGCCCTCACGCGGGGGTTCGCCAGTCGTAGCGGGTTGCGCCGTCGATGAGTTCGCGGATGATGTCCAGGTGGCCGACATGGCGGGCCGTCTCCTCGATCATGTGGCAGAGGATGTAGCGCAGCGAGGCCGGGTCGTCGTCGCCGGTGCCCTGCTCGAGCGCGTCGAGCGAGAGATCGGCGATGGTCGCGTTCGAGCGCGCGCACTCCTCGTCGTACTCGTCGAGCAGTTGAGCCAGCGGCACGTCGTCGACGAACATCTCGGCGTCCGGGTGACCGTCCTTGGTCCAGGGCGTCTGCCCGGTGTCCGGTACGCCGACCAGGCTCAGCTGGAACCAGGAGTACTCGTTCCAGCGCAGGTGCGCCACCAGCCCGGCCATCGTCATCAACGGCGACGTGCTGAGCACGGAACGATGCGCGTCGGCCTCGGTCAGGCCTTCGCATTTCATCCGGACGAAGGACCTCTGCAGGTCCAGCCAGCCGGTCAGTTGGGTCCGCTCGTCAGAGGTCAGCGGCGGACGGGATACCACGGTCATTGCAGCTCCTGAGGTGGTGAGAACAAGCCACCTGTCAGCCGCGGACGCGACAGGCAGGCAGCACGATAGTCGTGGACATCGCGCTCACCTCCTCTCGGTTCACTCCGACCCTAGCAGCCTCGCCTTGACCTCGCCCTTCAATACTTTGCCGACCTTCGAGCGCGGCAGATCGGGCCAGACCACCACCTGTTTCGGCGCCTTGACGCTGCCGAGCCGGCTCTTCACGTAGTTGCGGACCTCCGACTCGGTCACCGTCAGCCCGGGGTGCAACTGCAGGACCGCGGTCACCCGCTCGCCCCACTTCTCGTCCGGTAGTCCGACGACCGCGCAGTCGCGAATCGCCGGGTACGTCATCAGCGCCTGCTCGACCTCCGCCGAGTACACGTTGAATCCGCCCGTGATGATCATGTCTTTCGCCCGATCCACTATGTAGAGGTAGTTGTCTTCGTCGAGGAACCCGATGTCACCCGTGTGGTGCCACCCGTACTGCGACGCGGCCGCAGTCGCAACCGAGTCGCGGTAGTACCCAGCCATCACCAGCGAGCCCCGGACGACGATCTCGCCGCGCTCCCCGGTCCCCAGCAGCCGCCCGTCGTCGGCCATGATCGCCACCTGCGTCAGCGGCGAGGGCCGCCCCGCCGAGGTGAACCGTTCGACCGCGAACGAGCCGTCGGGACGGAAGTGGTCGGCCGGCGCCATCGTGGAGATCATCATCGGCGCCTCGCTCTGACCGAACAGCTGCGCCATCACCGGCCCGATCCGCGTCAGCGCCTCCTCCAGCCGGGCCGCCGACATCGGCGCGGCGCCGTACCAGAAGCACTGCAGTGAGCCGAGATCCGTGGTGGACAAGGAAGGATGCGCCAGCACCATGTAGATCACGGTCGGCGGCAGGAAGGTGTGGGTGACCCGATGCCGCTCGATCAACGCCAGGAACTCGTCCAGGTCGGGCGACGGCATGATCACGATCTCGCCGCCGAGCGTCAGTACTGGGAAGCAGAGTACTCCTGCCGCGTGCGTCAGCGGCGCCAGCGCCAGATAGACCGGCCGGCCGTCGAAGGGATAGCTCATCAGCGTGATCGCCGACATCGTCTCGAGGTTGCGCTCGGTCAGCATCACCCCCTTCGGCCGCCCGGTCGTACCGCCGGTACCGACCAGCAGGGCCGTCTCGTCCAACGGCTCCAAAGACCACGGATCGGCCGGTACGCCGGCCAGCCACTCGGCCAGGCTGATTGCCCCAGGCAACGAGTCGTCGAGGCAGATGACCGTGGTCAGCTTCGGCAGCCCGGGCAGCATCTTCTCCACCAGCGGGAGGAACGCACGCTGGAAGATCAGCGCGGAGCAGTCGAAGGCATCGAGCAGGTCCCGGTTCTCGGCGGCCTCGTTGCGCGGATTGACCGGGCACCAGATCGCGCCGGCCCGGGCGATACCGAAGACGCAGGCGAACGAGATCGGGTTGTTCGCCGACAGGATCGCCACCTTGTCGCCGGGCAGCACGGTCGAGCGGTGCAGGGCACGGCCGACCTGCCAGGACAGTTGCTGCACCTCGGCGTAGCTGAGCGAAGTACCGGCCATCGTCAGGCAGGGGGCATCGGCTCCGAGCGATGCGCCCTTGTCCAGATAGTCGTACAGCCTCACGCGAACTCCAGTTGGTACAGGTGCGGGGGGACCCTTGGGGGGTGAGTCGGGCACCCCCGCACCCGGTCTCAGTGGTGGACGGTCACTACAGGTTCGAGAACCAGCCCGAAGCTCCGCAGTACGCCGAGAAGCTCGCGGTGCCCGAAGGCCTGACAGGCTGAGGCGAGCCCGGCACGCTTAGGTGGCTGCTGGAGGAGCGAATAGGCGGCGTACGCCTGCAGCACGCCCGTCTGCTTGTAGTTGCTGTTGCCGTAGATGACGCAGTGCGCGCGCCCGAGCGGACCGGACGCGTGGACCGAGTCGAGCGACGTGTTGATCCGCGGGTTCTCGCGCGGCGGCATGCTGGCCTGTACCGACGCGGCGACCTCGGCGAGCGCGGCGTCCTGTTGCTCGGCCGGCAGCGTCTTGATCTGCGACTCGACCATCTTCACCGCCTCGACCACGCCCTGCATCACGGTCCGGTCGAAGACGCCACCGGCCACCTTCACGTTGGCCACGCGGGGATCGTTCTTGAACCAGACCGGGTGACTCGTGCCGCCCCAGGGCAGGGCGAGTGCGGTCGCGTGCTGGCCCGGGACATTGACCTCGGTCGTGGTCAGCGGGTCCCACTTCACCAACTCGTTCTGCTCGAGGTAGTGCCAGTCGGCCTTGAGGATGGTGAAGATGGTCTGGGTCGACGCGTAGGTCGGGAATCCCTTCCACAGCACCAGGATGTCGAGGGTGTCGAGGCCAGGGGTCTCCAGACAGATGTTCGCGGCGATCTCGCCGGTCGTGTACATCTGAGCGACTCCCGGAGCAAGCAACAGTCCTTCGGCGGTGAACTTGTCACCCCACCCGTTCTGCGCGTCCAGCAGCCAGTCCTGTTCACCAGTGGTGTCCAGGTAGTGGCAGCCGGCCGCCAGGCTCGCCTCGACGACCTCCGGCCCGTACTTGACGAACGGGCCGACCATGTTGCTGACCACTTTCGCTCCGCGGAACAGGTCGGTCAGCGCACTCACCTCGTGCTCGACCTCGACCACCTCGTGGTCGACGGTGTCGATGCCGGGAACCTTGTCGAGCACTTCCTGCACGCGCTTCTTGTCCCGGCCGGCCGCGATGAACGGGACGTTGAACTCGCGCAGGTACTCGCAGACGAGCCGCCCGGTGTAGCCGGAGGCGCCGTAGACGACGACGGGTTTGCTCATCGTCACATCCCCATTCCGCCGTCGACCGGCAGGCCCGCGCCGGTGATGAACTTCGCCGCGTCCGAGGCCAGGAAGACGACCGCGTCGGCCATGTCGCCGACCTCGCCGAGCCGGCCCAGCGGGGTCAGTCCGATGACGTCCCCGACTGCAGCTTCGGCCGACGGCCAGAGCCCGAGCGTGACCATGTCGGCCGCGAGCTTCATGCCCATCTCGGTCGGTACCAGGCCGGGGTACACACAGTTCACCCGTACGCCGTACCCGAGCTTGCCGGACTCCATCGCCGCCACCCGGGTCAGCCGGTCGACCGCGGACTTCGTCGCGGAGTACCCGGAGATGCCGGGGAACGGGATGGTCGCCGCGACGCTGGAGATGTTGACCACCGAGCCACCAGTCCCGGCGGGTCCCTCCGGCCGCATCGCGCGGAATGCGTGCTTCAGCCCCAGCGCCGTGCCGAGGACGTTGATCTCCAGCATCTTGCGGACGTCGGCCGGGTCGAGGTCGATCACCAGGCCGGACAGTTCGACGCCGGCGTTGTTCACCAGGATGTCCAGGCCGCCGAGCTCGGTGATGGTGGCGCTGATCGCCGCCTCCCAGTTCGCGTCGTCGGTGACGTCGAGCGGCACGAAGGCCGCCGTCGCGCCGCTGTCGTTCAGCGAATCGGCCGTCGCCTTGCCGAGATCCTCCGCGATGTCCGCGATCACCACCGAGGCGCCGGCCGCTGCGAGAGCTTCAGCCATTCCGGCCCCGAGCCCGCGCGCACCCCCGGTCACCAAGGCTTTTCGTCCGGTCAGGTCGTACCCGCTCATAACTGTCCCCTTCGGCCGGCTGCTGGACCCCTTCGGCCGCCCGACCACCGGTGAGGCGGTGATCGGGCGATGAGCACAGCGTCACGGAGTTCTGGACAGTCGTCAAGACTTTCTTGGGCAACTGTCCAAAAAATCTGAACTCCGGGTTAAACTCGCTGGAACGAACCTCGGGAGGCTGACCGTGACCGACGTGTCGGACCGGATCTCGCGCCGCCAGGTGGACAAGTTCGCTGAGCGCCGCGCCCAGCTCGCCACCTCGGCGCTGCGTACCCTGTCCGAGCTCGGTTACGCCCGCACCAGCCTGCGGGAGATCGCCCAGAACTCCGACTTCTCGCACGGCGTCCTGCACTACTACTTCCGCGACAAGGTCGAGCTGATCATGTTCTGCGTGAAGCTCTACAAGGCCGAGTGCGTCACCCGGTACGACCAGATCGTCGCCACCGCGCAGACGG
Organism: Kribbella ginsengisoli; assembly: GCF_039537185.1. Lineage (NCBI taxonomy): Bacteria > Bacillati > Actinomycetota > Actinomycetes > Propionibacteriales > Kribbellaceae > Kribbella > Kribbella ginsengisoli. The sequence continues at coordinate 419,281 of NZ_BAABAA010000006.1, forward strand.
CCGACCAGCTCCGGGTCGACTTCGCCCAGGCTTTGGCTACCACCTGTGACGAAGACGGGACGATGCACAGGCTCTGGTACGACCTGCGCAACCAGGCCTTGTTCGAGGAGTCGTTCCGCGAGGACGTGCTGGAGATCGACCAGACGCTCGAGCTGATGATCTGGCGGATCGTCAGCACGTACGCCGATCTGAGCGGCAAGCCGATCACGGTCTCACCGGCCACCGCCTACGCCCAGTTCGACGGCCTCTTCCAGCAAGCCCTGCTCCGCCACCTCTCCGGCGACCCCAAGGCCCTCGACACCCTCAAAGACGGCGTCGACAAAACCCTCCCCAAACTGCTGATCCCCTGAGGATGCGCACTTGCCGGTGCGGAACTGGCTGTTGGCTACCAGGGCTCGACAGTTGGTCACGCAAGGTTGGTGTTGGTTGCGGTGTGCTCCGGTAAGGGGCCGTGGTTCGCAGCTACGCGGATCTCGCGGAGGGGTATGAGCCGAATGGGTCACCTTCGAGGTGGGTCGAGTCGCGGGGTGACGTTTGGCAAGGCGGGTCGTGTCGAGGGGTGAGGATCGCAAGGTCAGCCGGTTCGCGGGCGACGGCTGGGGAGGCTTACCGGACCTAGTTGCTGAGGGCAATGGATGGTCGTGCGCGCATGCACAACTCCATGGGCAAGCGGTTACCCCGGCGTGTCGGGATGGTTTCCCGGAGTTGTGCGTGCACGGCGGTCCGGGGCGGGTAGCTGGCGACGAGGATCCCTTTGAGATAAGGAATCTCGGGAGGGTTTTGCCCCAAAATCGGGGCAACTTCCTCCCTGGTCTCCGACAGAATCCTCCCGGACCCCAGCTGGCTCGGTAGGACAGGTGTCTTGGTTGGGACAGTGCTGTCGCGCCGCGACGAACCACCCAAATCCCGCCGAAGTGGCCCATTCCGGGGTCGGCTGACAGGTTGTCTGGCCGCTGGCGACCTGTAGTGGGGGTAGTCGCCGAAGGAACGGTGTTTCGCTGGCGGGTTTGGTACCGCTGGCGTCAAGCAGCCCGGCGACGCGGTCCACAGCACCTTGCGTGGGTAAAGCGGATGGTGGGGGCCCGGCGACGCGATCCACAGTTCCTGAGGTCTGATCCCCTACCGGTTCCGCTGGTCGCTGATCCGCTTGGCCTTGCCCAGTGAGCGTTCGAGGGCGTGGGGTGGGAGGACCTGGACGGTTGCGGTGACGCCGACTCGGTCTTTCACCCGGCGCGACAGGGCTGAGGCGGCTGTGGCGTAAGAGGAGGTCGGCAGGTCCGGTGCCGCCTCGACCTGGACGGTGAGTTCGTCGAGGCGGTTGGGGCGGGTGAGGATGCAGAGGTAGTGCGGGGTCAGGCCGTCGACCAGCAGGAGTTGTTCCTCGATCTGGGTGGGGAAGACGTTGACGCCGCGGACGATCATCATGTCGTCGGTGCGGCCGGTGATCTTCTCCATCCGGCGCATCCCGGGGCGGGCCGTGCCGGGCAGTAGCCGGGTCAGGTCGCGGGTGCGATACCGGAGTACCGGAAAAGCCTGTTTGGTGAGGGTGGTGAAGACCAGCTCGCCGACCTCGCCGTCGGGCAGCGTCTCGCCGGTGACCGGGTCGATGATCTCGGGGTAGAAGTGGTCCTCCCAGATGTGCAGGCCGTCCTTGGTCTCGACACACTCCTGCGCGACGCCCGGGCCCATCACCTCCGACAGCCCGTAGATGTCGACGGCGTGCATTCCCGTCTTGCTCTCCACCTCTGTGCGCATCTGCTCGGTCCACGGCTCCGCGCCGAAGATGCCGACCTGCAGCGAGGTCTCCCGCGGATCCATGCCCCGGGCAACCATCTCGTCGATGATGGAGAGGAAGTACGACGGCGTCACCATGATGATCCGGGCGCCGAAGTCGCGGATCAGGTCGACCTGCCGCTCGGTCATCCCGCCGGAGACCGGTACGACCGTGCAGCCGAGCCGTTCGGCGCCGTAATGGGCGCCGAGACCGCCGGTGAACAGGCCGTACCCGTAGGCGACATGGCAGACGTCGCCGGCGCGACCACCGGCCGCGCGGATCGAGCGGGCGATCAGGTTGGCCCAGTTGTCGATGTCGTCGCGGGTGTAGCCGACGACGGTCGGGCGGCCCGTCGTACCGGAGGAAGCGTGGACGCGGACCACCTCTTCGCGCGGGACCGCGAACATGCCGAACGGGTAGTTGTCGCGCAGGTCCTGCTTGCCGGTGAAGGGCAGCCGGGCCAGATCGGAGAAGTCCTGCAGGTCGTCGGGTTTGAAGCCGACGCCGTCCAGCGCCGCCCGGTAGTGCGGGACGTTCTCGTACGCCGCGCGCACGGTGGTCTGCAGGCCGGCCAGCTGCCGCGACCGCAGTTCGTCGACGCCGAGCTTCTCGCCGTCGTCGAGCAGGTCCGCCGAGGGCGCTTCACCGAGAAATCGTTCAGTCATTCGACTGCCTCTCAGGGGCGGGCCAGTAGGGTCGCGATGCCCTGGCCGACTCCGATGCACATGGTGGAGAGCGCGAACCCGGCGTCGCGGTGGCGAAGCTCCAGGGCGGCGGTGAGGGCGAGACGCGCGCCGGACATGCCCAGGGGGTGACCCAGGGCGATGGCGCCGCCGTTCGGATTCACGTGCTCTGCGTCGTCCGGCAGCCCGAGCTGACGCAGTACTGCGAGGGACTGGGCCGCGAACGCCTCGTTGAGTTCGATCACGCCGACATCCGCCAGCGCGACCCCGGCCTTGCCGAGCACCTTGCGGGTCGCCGGGACCGGGCCGATGCCCATGATCCGCGGCGGTACGCCGGCAGCCGCGGTACCGACGATCCGCGCCAGCGGAGTGACGCCGAGCCGCTCGACCGCTTCGCCGCTCATCACCAGCAGTGCGGCGGCGCCGTCGTTGACGCCGGACGCGTTGCCTGCGGTGACCGTACCGGGGTCGCGGAACGGAGTCTTCAAGCCGGCCAGGGCTTCCAGCGAGGTCTCACGCGGGTGCTCGTCGACGTCGACGACCGTCACCGCGCCGCGCTTGCCGGGCACCTCCACGGCGACGATCTCCTCGGCGAGCCGTCCGTTCGCCTGTGCCTTCGCCGCGCGTTGCTGACTGCGGTAGGCGAAGAGGTCCTGGTCTTCGCGGGAGACGGCGAAGTCGGCGGCGACGTTCTCCGCGGTCTCCGGCATCGAGTCGATCCCGTACTGCTTCTTCAGCAGTGGGTTGACGAAGCGCCAGCCGATCGTGGTGTCGAAGATCTCCGCCTGGCGGGAGAAAGCAGACGCTGCCTTGGGCATCACGAAGGGCGCGCGGGACATCGACTCGACGCCACCGGCCAACACGATCTCGTTGTCACCAGCAACGATCGAGCGGGCGGCCGCGGCGACCGCGTCCAGGCCGGAGCCGCAGAGCCGGTTGATCGTGGATCCGGGCACGCCGTCCGGCAGGCCGGCCAGCAGCAGCGCCATCCGGGCGACGTTGCGGTTGTCCTCGCCGGCCTGGTTGGCGCAGCCGAGGAAGACGTCGTCGATCGTCGCCGGGTCGAGGCCTTCATGTCTCGCGAGCAGGCTCTTCAGCGCGTGCGCGGCGAGATCGTCGGGCCGGACGGTTGCCAGCGCACCGGCGTACCGCCCGATCGGGGTGCGGACGCCGTCCACCAAATACGCTACCCGGGTCATCGGATCTCCTGGTCAGGACTGAGCAACCTGGGCATGGGGCCTCCCGTTCTGGACTGAGGAGCGAAGCGACGAGGGAAGAACGGGAGTTTCAGCCCCATGACCCGCCGAGCCGGAGGCGAGGCCGAAAACGCAGTCATGAATCCTCCTTGATGATGCTGCCGCTCAACTGACGACTCCGGCCGCGGAACTCGGCGATCACGTCGTCGCCGCGCCGGACCGTCACGTCGTAGATCCCGTTCTTGCCGTACTGCGTCCGCTCCCGCGCCTCGGCGACCAGCACGTCACCGCGCTGGGCGGGAGCGATGAACACGATGTCGCAGGCCTGGGCCACAGTCACCAGGTTGCGTGAGTTGCAGGCGAAAGCGAAGGCCGAGTCGGCCAGCGTGAAGATGAAGCCGCCGTGCGCGATGCCGTGGCCGTTCACCATGTCGTCGCGCACCGTCATCGCCAGTTCGGCCGTGCCGTCGCCGACGGAGACCAGGCGCATGCCGAGGCCCGCGCTGGCGGAGTCGTCGGCCCACATGGCGGCCGCGACCCGGCGTGCTAGCTCGTTGCCCATTCGGTCACCCAGCGGTAGGGAGTGGTTGTGACACTCTAGCCCCGATCTGGTCATGGACTGTAACATCACTGTCATGACTACTGACTGGCTGGCTTCCCACCGTGAACGGCTCGACGGCGCGCTCACCGCGATCCGCAGTCGTGGCTACTACTCCGCCTTCCCGGAGTCGCCGAGCCCGCGGGTCTACGGCGAGACGGCGGCCGAGGACGGCAAGGCCGCGTTCGAGGCACACCGCGGTACGACGTTCGCGCTCGAGACGCCGGGGGCCAGTGGCACAGTCAGTTCCGAGGAGTCGCCGTACGGCGTTCCGCTGGACGTCCAGTACCCGCGAACCGTCGAGAACGGCCTGGACGAGCTGCTCGCGGCTGCCCAAAAGGGCCTGACCGACTGGCGAAAGGGCGGGATCGAGGGCCGCGTCGGCGTCACGCTGGAGATCCTCGACCGGCTGCACAAGCGGGTCTTCGAGCTGGCAGGAGCGGTCCAGCACACCAGCGGCCAGGCGTTCGTGATGGCGTTCCAGGCCGGTGGCGCGCACGCGCTGGACCGGGCGCTGGAGGCGATCGCCTACGCGTACGAGGAGATGAGCCGCTACCCGGCGACCGCGATCTGGGAGAAGCCGGCCAAGGGCGACCCGATCCGGCTGGAGAAGAACTTCACCGTCACCGGCCGCGGCGTCGCGCTGGTGATCGGCTGCAATACGTTCCCGACCTGGAACTCCTGGCCCGGCCTGTTCGCCTCGCTGGTCACCGGCAACGCCGTCATCGTCAAGCCGCACCCGCTGGCTGTCCTGCCGCTGGCCATCACCGTCGAGGTGGCCCGTGAGGTCCTCGCCGAGGCCGGCTACGACCCGAACCTGGTCACCCTGGCCGCCGAGCACCCCGGTGACGGCCTGGCCAAGCCGCTCGCGCTGCGCCCCGAGGTCAAGCTGATCGACTTCACCGGTGGTACCGAGTTCGGCGACTGGCTGGAGCAGAACGCGACCCAGGCCGAGGTCTTCACCGAGAAGGCCGGCGTCAACGCGGTCATCATCGACTCGACCGACTCGTTCAAGGCGCTCTGCAACAACCTCGCCTTCACGCTGTCGCTGTACTCCGGCCAGATGTGCACCACCACCCAGAACCTGTTCGTTCCCGCCGACGGCATCGAGACCGACGAGGGCCACAAGACCTTCGACGAGGTCGGCGCCGGCATCGCGAACTCGATCAGCAAGCTGCTCGGCGACGACGCCCGCGCGGTCGAACTGCTCGGCGGCATCGTCAACCAGGCCGTGGTCAACCGGCTCGAGCTCGCCCCGGAGTACGGCGACGTCGTGCTGGAGTCGCGCGCGATCACGCACCCGGCGTACGCCGACGCCGTCGTCCGGACGCCGTTGCTGGTGGCGCTGGACGCCAAGAACGAGGACGTCTTCAGCCGCGAGTGCTTCGGCCCGGTGTCCTTCCTGGTCCGCACCAGCGGTACCGCCGAATCGATCGCGTTGTTCCGCCAGACCGTCGGCGACGGCGGTGCGATGACGGCCGGCGTCTACTCCACCGACCCTGCCGTGCTGGACGAGGTCCGTGAGGCCGCTCTCGACGTCGGCGTCGCGCTGTCGGAGAACCTGACCGGCCAGGTCTTCGTCAATCAATCGGCTGCTTTCAGCGATTTCCACGGCACCGGTGCGAACCCGGCCGCTAACGCCACGTACACGGACGGCGCATACGTTGCGAGTCGCTTCCGCGTCATTCAGTCTAGGCGTCATGCCTGATGCGCAGAATCTGAAAGAAGCACTCTCGTACTTCGACAGCTGGCTGGCGTTCAGTCAGCGTTTTCAGCGCATACCAGGGGTCCAGGCAGCTGTTTACGCCGACGACGCGATCGCGTTCTCGGCTGCCTACGGATCGGCCGACGTCGAGCAGGGCGTCGCGCTGACCGAGCAGCACCTGTTCCGGATCGCGTCGCACTCCAAGTCGTTCACCGCGACCGCCCTGCTCCAGCTGGCCGAGCAGGGCAAGGTGCGGCTGGACGACAAGGTCGCGATGTATGTCACCGAGATCGTCGGCACCCCGCTGGGCGAGCGGGCGATCCGGGAGCTGCTCAGCCACGCGGCCGGCGTGACCAGGGACAGCGACAGCGCCGACTTCTGGCAACTCGGCGCGCCCTTCCCGGACCGAGAGCACCTGCTGCGGGTGCTCCAGGATCCCGGTGCCGCCGTCCTGGCCGACAGCGAGCGCTTCAAGTACTCCAACATCGGCTACGGCCTGCTCGGCCTGGTGATCGAGGCAGCGTCCGGTACGCCTTACAACAGCTACGTGCAGACCGAGATCGTCGACAAGCTCGGTCTGGCCGGGCTGGGGCCGGAGCTCGATCCGGCCAGGAGCCACGAGTACGCCACCGGATACAGCGCGCTGGCCTACGCCGACAGCCGGGTCCCGATCGATCACGTCGACACCCGGGCACTCGCTTCGGCGACGGGTTTCTTCGGCAACGCGCGTGATCTGGTGTCGTTCTGGTCGGCCCACCTCGACGGCGACGTCCGGCTGCTGACCGACGACTCGAAGCGGAAGATGCAGCATCCGGCCTGGAAGACCTCGGACAAGGACTGGCCGCAGTACGGGCTCGGGCTGCAGATCGCCAAGGTCGGTGAGCGGCAGGTCTTCGGGCACAGTGGTGGCTACCCCGGACACATCACCCGCTCGTTCGTCGACGCCGAACGCCGGCTGGTCGTCTCGGTGCTGACGAACGCGATCGACGGGCCGGCGACCCAGTTGGCCGAGGGGCTGCTGAAGCTCGTCGACCTCGCCGAGTCGAAGCCGCGCCCCGAGGAAGCCGGGCCGGCCCGGTTCACCGGCCGGTTCGCCAACCTGTGGGGCGTTTTCGACGTCGCGCTGCTCGGCGGCCGGCTCTATGTGCTCGATCCGGCCGCGCTCGACCCGACCGCCGATCCGACGGCGCTCGAACCGGCCGGCGACGACGCTCTCCGGGCGGTCGGCGGCTCCGGCTATCAGGCGGTCGGCGAGTGCTACCGGTACACCTTCGCCGCGACCGGTGAGGTCGAGTCGGTCCGCGACTCCAGCGGGCTGATCGCTCACCCGATCCACGGCTTCACGCTGCCCGACCGGGTGCGGGTGAGTACCGTTCAGGCATGACCATCCACGGGGATCATCCGTTCCTGCCACCGGAGTCGGAACGGAGCCCGGTACGCCGGTTCCGCGGCCGGCTGCCGTCGCCGGTCGGGCTGTGGACGACGGCCCATGAGGGGAAACGGGCCGGCTTGACCGTCTCGTCGATGCTCGTCGCGGACGGCGACCCCGGCTACGTGATCGGCCTGATCGACCCGGACTCGGACCTCTGGGAAACGTTGCACAAGGCAAGGACGGCCGTGGTCAGCCTGCTCGGTGGCCCGCACCAGCAACTGGCCGACGCCTTCGGATACGTCGCGCCGGCGCCGGGCGGGCCGTTCCGGATGATCGACTGGACCGAGACGGAGTGGGGCCCGGCGCCCGTCGGGGTGAGCACCTGGGCGGGTTGCCGGCTGGTTTCGGCCGACCCACCCGAGGTCGGCTGGGCCCTTCAGGTCCAGCTGGAGATCGCACACGTGGAGCTGGCGGCCGAGGAACTCCCGGTGCTGGTCCATCGCCGAGGCCGGTACTCGACTCTCTGACGTCCCTGCTTAAAGTGAGGACATGCGTGCCACCACGATTCATGCGCCTTTCGACATCCGGCTGAGCGAGGTTCCGGATCCGGTGATCGAGTCGCCGACGGATGCGGTCGTCAAGATCGTGGCGGGCTGCATCTGCGGGTCGGACCTGTGGCCCTATCGGGGCGAGAACAAGATCACCCCCGGCAGCCGGATCGGGCACGAGTACGTCGGGATCGTCCAGGAGGTCGGCGCTGACGTGCGGACAGTGCGTCCCGGTGATTTCGTTGTCACCCCGTTCGTGGCCAGCGACGGGACCTGCCCGAACTGTCTGGCCGGCTTCCAGTCGGCCTGTCAGAACCTGGTCGGGATCGGCAGTGACCAGGCCGACGGGGGGCAGGGCGAGTTCGCGAAGGTGCCGATGGCGGATGGCACGCTGGTGGCGACTCCCGGCGTACCAGATGATGCACTGGTCCCATCGTTGCTTACGTTGTCGGACGTGATGGGGACCGGCTGGCACGCGGCCCGGTCGGCCCGGGTGAAGGCCGGCGACACCGTGGTCGTGGTGGGTGATGGGGCGGTTGGGCTGTGCGGCGTACTGGCTGCTTCGCGGATGGGCGCTGAGCGGGTGTTAGCGCTTTCCCGGCACGAATCGCGGCAGGAGATCGCACGGCAGTTCGGTGCGACGCACATCATCGCCGAGCGTGGTGAAGAGGCGAAGGCCGCGGTGCTGGAGCTGACCGCAGGCGTGGGAGCGGATGCGGTGCTCGAATGCGTCGGTACGGACCAGTCGTTCAGCACTGCGTTCGACGTGGCCAGGCCGGGCTCGACGGTGGGGTTCGTCGGCGTACCGCACGGTGTCGAACTGCCGCTGCGGCGGATGTTCCGGACCAACGTGGGGCTGGCCGGCGGGATGGCTCCGGCGCGTCAGTACCTCCCGGAGCTGATGGCGGACGTACTGTCGGGAGCGATAAATCCAGGGCTCGTCTTCGATGCGGAGTTGCCGCTGGAAGATGTGGCCGAGGGCTACAAGATGATGCATGAGCGGCGCGCGATCAAGGTGTTGCTCAGGCCATAGCGCGCAGTACCCCCTGTCCGGGGTGGTGGGGTGGGGCAGTAATACCTCAGCTCATACTGGCCTTACAAGAGCGCTTTGTACGCGCTCTCACACCAGGTGTGCACGAGGGATCACGTCTGCGCAACGCGCTCGCGCGGAGCGTTGACACCCGACCGGCCCCGGCCCAGAGTTGGGCGCGTCGAGGGGGCATTCGTTGTCAAACAGCTCCCTGAGCTGATCGGAGAGTGAAAAGATGCGTGGTGGTTGGAGCAAGACCCTCGCGGTGGTGGGTGCCGTGGGTCTTCTCGCGGTCAGTGCCTGCGGGAACAGCGACGACTCGAGCAGTGGTGGGGACGCGGCGGCCAACAAGGACGTGACCGTCTTCACCTGGTGGGCAGATGGTGGCGAGAAGGCCGGGCTCGACGGGCTGGTCTCGGTGTTCAACACCGAGTGCAAGGACTACAAGTTCGTCAACTCCGCCGTCGCCGGTGGCGCGGGCTCGAACGCCAAGCAGGTGCTGGCGAACGACCTGCAGGCCAAGAAGCCGCCGTCGACCTTCCAGGCGCACGCCGGCGCCGAGCTGGGCGACTACATCAAGAACGCCCAGGTGGACGACGTCAGCGACCTCTACAAGGAGTTCGGCCTCGACAAGGCGTTCCCGCAGACCCTGCTGGACAACCTGACCGTCGACGGCAAGATCTACTCGGTGCCGGCCAACGTGCACCGCGCCAACGTCGTCTGGGCCAGCCCGGCGGTGCTGAAGAAGGCGAACATCGACGCCACCAAGGCTCCGGCCTCGGTCGACGCCTGGATCGCCGACATGGAGAAGCTGAAGCAGGCCGGCGTCAAGGCCCCGCTGGCCACCTCCAAGGGCTTCGCCGAGGAAATGGTGATGGAGGCCGTGCTGCTGGCCGAGCTCGGTCCGGAGAAGTTCACCGGGCTGTGGAACGGCAAGACCGACATGGCCGGCGCCGACGTCACCGCCGCGCTGGAGAAGTTCAAGAAGGTGCTGTCCTACGCCAACGCCGACCGCGAGGCGGTCGACTGGCCGGACGCGCTGCAGTACGTGAACAAGGGCCAGTCGGGCTACACGCTGATGGGTGACTGGGTCGCCGCGCAGCAGCTGTCCGACAAGATCCCGGACAGCGCGTACACCTACTGGCCGGCGCCGGGTACCTCGGGCGACTTCCAGTTCCTCGCGGACTCCTTCACGCTGCCGACCGGTGGCCAGGACCCCGAGGGCGCGAAGTGCTGGCTGAAGACGGTCGGTAGCGCCGAGGGCCAGAAGGCCTTCAACACCAAGAAGGGCTCGATCCCGGCCCGTTCGGACGCGTCGCCGGCCGACTACCCGAAGTACCAGCAGTCCGCGATGGCTGACTGGAAGTCCAAGACGATCGTGCCGTCCTGCGCGCACGGCGCCGCCTGCACGCTGGGCCAGAACGACAGCATCCTGTCGGCGATGGGCCAGTTCAGCAGCGGTCTGGACGTCGGCACGCTGCAGAAGGCGCTGGTCGCCGCAGCCAAGCCGAGCTGATCGCGCGGTGCCGTCCTCACCGAACCAGACTGATCTCGACCTGACCGTTTTCGACCGGGAGTCCTGAGTCATGCACGGAAGAATCCGCACCTGGGGGCCAGGAGCGCTGGTGCTGCTGCCCACGGTGCTGTTGCTCGGGTACTTCGTCTACGGGCTGATCGCCTGGACCTTCAACACCTCGTTGACGGACAAGCACAACGCCCGGCCGGTCCCGACCAAACACGTCGGGTTCGAGAACTACGTCAATCTGTTCGGTGAGGACCGGTTCCTCAACTCGCTGAAGAACCTCGGCGTGCTCACGGTGGCGTTCATCGTGGGCACGCTGATCTTCGGCCTGCTCTGGGCGCTGCTGCTGGAGAAGGGGGTCACCGGAGAGGGTCTGTTCCGGTCGATCTTCCTGTTCCCGATGGCGATCTCGATGATCGCCTCCGGCGTCGTCTGGGGCTGGTTGCTGAACCCCTCGCAGGGTGATGACGCGCGCGGCCTGAACCGGCTGTTCGACATCCTGCACCTGAATTTCCTGGAGAATCCCTGGTGGACCGCGGGGAACCGGTGGACCACGATGGCGTCCATCGCGTTGCCCGCGGTCTGGCAGCTGTCCGGCTACATCATGGCGCTGTTCCTGGCCGGCTTCCGCGGCATCCCGGCCGAGCTGCGTGAGGCGGCCCGGGTGGACGGCGCCAGTGAGTTCAAGCTCTACCGGTACGTACTGTTCCCGCAGTTGTCCCCGATCGCGCTGTCCGCGCTGATCATCCTGGGCCACATGTCGCTGAAGCTGTTCGACCTGATCTACGCGATCACCGGTCCGAACCAGTTCCGCACCGAGGTGCCCTCGGTCTACATGTGGAACACCTTGCTCCGCAGCGACATGGCGAAGGCGGCCGCGATAGCGATTGTCCTTCTCGCTGTTGTCGCGGTCCTGGTCATCCCGTATGTCGCCTACACCGTCCGGCAGGAGAACGAAGAATGACCGTCGTGGATGCTTCCGCCGCCACCGGCAAGGCGGCCGCGGCGATCAGCAAGAAGCCGCAGCGCAATACGATCGCCGACGGCTCGACCCGGCGCAGCCGCACCGTCCGGTACATCTTGTTGCTGCTGTTCCTCCTGTTCGTGCTGACGCCGGTGTACGTCGTGATCATCACCAGCTTCAAGACCTCCAGCGACACCACCGCCGCCGCGCAGTGGTCGCTGCCGCAGACCTGGACGATCGAGCCCTGGCGCAAAGCCTGGGACGTCCTGCAGCCGTACATGGTCCGCTCGCTCTCGCTGGCCGTCCCGGCCGCGATCATCGCGTCGCTGATCGGCTCGGCGAACGGTTTCGTCCTGGCCCGCTGGCGCTTCCCCGGCGCGAACCTGGTGTTCGCGTTCATCCTGTTCGGCATGTTCATCCCGTACCAGGCCGTGATGCTGCCGCTGCGGCAGACCTACCAGGACCTGGACGTCACCCGGGGTATCCCGACGCTGCTCATCACGCACGTCATCTACGGCATCCCGATCTGCACGCTGATCTTCCGCAACTACTACGCGACGGTGATCCCGACCGAGATCATCGAGTCGGCCCGGGTCGACGGCGCCGGCCTGATCCAGACCTACATCCGGATCATCCTGCCGGTCTCGATCTCCGGCTTCGTGGTCACGCTGATCTGGCAGTTCACCTCGGTCTGGAACGACTTCCTGTTCGCGCTCTTCCTGACCCAGCAGAACAACGGCCCGGTCACCCTCGGCCTGGCGGCACTCGCCGGTGGGCAGAAGGTCGACTACGCGGCCAGCATGGCGGGCGCGCTGATCACGTCGTTCCCGACGCTGCTCGTCTACATCCTGCTCGGCCGCTGGTTCATCGGCGGACTGATGGCGGGTGCGCTGAAGGGCTGACCTTCCCTACGGCCCGTATCTCCGGTGATTCCTACTGGAGGTACGGGCCGTAGGCGTTTCATGACGGCGTGTCGACCGAGTTGTCCACAGGACGCGCGCACCGGCCTGCGGCGGAGGGGCGGTCAGCGGTAATCTCGCCAGAGTGACAAAGTCACGAGGCCGGGACGGACGCGGCAGCCATTTGCGGCTGGTCGACTCCGGTTCAGGCCCGACCCCAGGGCAGCCGCCGGCGGGTGTCGTGGGGACAGACCTCGACACCACGCCGAGCGTCGCCGTGCTGGACACCCTGCAGGAGACGCTGCTGCTCGACCTGGCGGCTGCTCCGCCCGCGTTGCATCCGGTGATTGCCGAGGCGTCGGTCGCGCGGTCGGCGGCGCTGCTGGCCGACCAGCTGTGGCCTGCTGGGCAGCCGGACGAGATCGGTGAGGTCGAGCGGTTCTTCTGGGCCGATGCGGCTCGGGTGCTGGGGGAGCGGCGGGACCCGGATTCCTTTGTGTTGCTGACGAGTTTGGCTCGTACCGTTGGGCCGGCTGGGCGGCTGCCGTTGCAGCGGGCTCACTTGTCGCGGGGGCGTACGCAGTACGACGTGCCGGACTGGGTGGCGCGGATCGCCGGGTTCCGGTTGACGAGTGCGATCGTGTCGGAGGACGTGACGGGCGACGGGTTGAGCGTCGTACTGGACTATGACGACGAGCAGCATCCGCACACGGTGGTCGTCTTTGTGGACAACAACCTTGGGGCGATCGCGAAGGATGTTTTTGTCGGGCCGCCGGTGGATCGGGTGGTCGAGGCGTACCAGCGCGGTGGGCGGGTGACTGTGCGGACGGTGCGGCCTGCGACTGCTGCGGGAATCATTCTGCAGGCGTTGGGGGAGACGCACGACTCGGACGATCCGCCGGTGACGGAGGACTTCGAGTTCTTCTCCGGGTTGCTGGTGAATCGGCTGACCCAGTTGCCCGAGCGGCCGGTCCGACCGCCGGTGCGGGCGCAACTGTCCGGGCGGCAACGCGATCAGCTGGTCGACGAGTTCCTCGAATCGCCTTTCGCTGTTGGGCTTCCGGATGACGCGGCGGACATCACGCGACTGTGGGTCGACCACGCTGTCGATCGCACGGTTGGCGGGCCGTTGCGGGTGAGCGCAGTACTGGTGGAGCTTTTCCTGTCCCACTGGCTGCCCCGCAAGGTGCTTGCCGACAGCACCTACTTCGCCGCCGTCCCGTTGGTGGTCAAGGCATGGCTGGCCTTCGCAGGCGACCGCACGTCCCTGGAAATGGACGCAATAGAAGAAGCCGTAGACGCAGTAGACGTCTGGAGCCCAGCCCTGGAAGCTGCCGCCCTGACCGACCCGATCCGCCCCCTCTCCGGCGAACGAGTCTTCCTGGACGACACCAGCGCCGACCTGGAAGAGGCCTACCGCACCCTCGCCGGCCTGGGCGCCCCACCTCGCCCCGACCTCCGCGGCCTGGACAAATCCCAAGCCGCAACCCTGTCGGTACTGGCCCCCCACGCCTGGCTCCTAGCCGGCGAAACCCTGGGCACCAACTACGCCGCCGAAGCTTTCGACATAGCCGATCGCCTGGTCCGAGAAGCCCCCGACCTACTGACCAAGGCCCGCCTCTCCACCTGGCCCCGAGCCATCGTCTGGCTCCAAGCCCACCGCCACCGCCTGGTAGGCCCCGGCGAACCCCTAACCCCCCTAGCCCTGGCCACCGAACTCTCCTCCTCACCCCCCACCCTCCGCAAAACCGCCAAACTCCTAACCGACACCCTCATCCTCCCCCGCTGACCCCAGCCGGGTAGGACCGCAGCTCGAGCGTTGGTTCGGGGAGTCCAGCCGTCAGGAGTAGGTGAGGGGTGTGTGGTGGCGGAGGGCGTGTTGCGCTGCGCGGAGGTAGAGGGCTACGTAGAAGGACGCGTCCAGGTCGTCGGCCCAGGGGGCTTGGTGGGTGGCGGCGAGGGCTTTGGCGGGGCCGTCCAGGAACCAGGTGGTCAGGGTCAGGTTGTGGGGTGCGGCGGGGACCTCGGCCGGTAGGGCGATGGCGGCGGCGAGTTTCTCGGCGATCGCCTGTACCTGTGGGGCCCCGGCGATCGTGGTCGACTCGAAGTACTGGGACTCGATCGGCAGGTGGATCGGTTTCTCGAGGGATATGGGGACCAGCAGCGTCCAATCGCACAGCAGCCCGAATTCCCCGGTCGAGAGGTGCTGTCCGCCGAGGCGGCTGAAGCTGTCCATGGGAGGGACCAGCTTCTCCTCGAAGGGCGCTGCCGCCGGCCCGGGCCGGTACGCCGGTAAGCCCAGCCGCCCGAGTTCCGCGTCCAGGGCCGTGGCGGTCTCGGCCAAGCCGCCCTCATCGTCGTCGAACCAGTCCCCGGCGCTGACGCTGTAGAGATACATGCCCACGATCGCAAACTACCGCCCGGCGGGGTGACCGGTCCGTGGGCCCTCCGACGGGACTGGTTGAGCCCGGGCGGACAATGGGGGCATGCATGTGCGCGCGCCGGAGCTCAAGGGTCGGGGATGGTTGAACACCGGGGGACGGGAGCTGAAGCTCGCGGACTTCCGGGGGCGCTTTTTGCTCCTCGATTTTTGGACCTTCTGCTGCATCAATTGTCTTCATGTGCTGGACGAGTTGCGGCCGTTGGAGGAGAAGTACGGGGACGCGCTGGTGATTGTGGGCGTGCATTCGCCGAAGTTCGCGCATGAGGGGGAAGAGGCCGCGGTCAAGGCAGCGGTGGAGCGGTACGAGGTGGGACATCCGGTGCTGGATGATCCGGAGTTGGTCACTTGGGAGAACTACACGGCGCGAGCTTGGCCGACGCTGGTGTTGGTGGATCCGAATGGGTACATCGTTGCCCAGTACTCCGGTGAGGGGCACGAGCATGCCCTGGACGCTCAGCTGGCGGAGTTGATCGCCGAGCATGAGAAGGCGGGGACGCTGACTCGGGGGAAGTCGCCGTATGTGGCGCCGGTGGCCGAGGCCGGGGATCTGCGGTTCCCGGCGAAGGTTGTTGCCTTGGGCGACGGGTTCCTGGTGGCGGACGCGGGCAACCACAGCGTGGTCGAGCTGGCTGCCGATGCGACGACCGTGGTCAGGAGGTTCGGTACGGGTAAGCGTGGGTTCAAGGACGGCACCCACGCTGAGTTCTCCGAGCCGAACGGCCTGACGGTGGTGCCGCAAGAGGTTGCCGAACGGGTCGGGTACGACGTGGTGGTGGCCGACACGGTCAACCATGCGCTACGAGGGATCAACCTCGGTACCGGCGAAGTGAGCACGTTGGTTGGTACCGGCAAGCAATGGATGGATGGCGACGGGACCGGCGTGCTGAGCTCGCCGTGGGATGTCGCGTGGTGGCAGGACAAGGTGTGGATCGCGATGGCCGGCGTTCACCAGTTGTGGACGTACGACCCGTTCAGCAAGACCACCGAGGTCGCTGCGGGAACCACCAACGAAGGACTGAGGGACGGTGCGCTGGAGCAGGCGTGGTTCGCGCAGACGTCGGGGCTCGCGGCCGACGGGGACAGGCTCTGGCTGGCCGACTCGGAGATCTCCGCGCTGCGTTGGGTCCAAGGCGGCGAGGTGCACACCGCCGTCGGGACCGGGCTGTTCGACTTCGGGCTGCGGGACGGCAAGGCCGAGGAGGCGCTCCTGCAGCACCCGCTCGGAGTGACCGTGCTCCCCGACGGGTCGATCGCGATCTCGGATACCTACAACGGCGCCGTACGCCGGTACGCCCCGTCCAGCGGATTGGTCGAGACGATGGCCACCGGGCTTGCCGAGCCGAGCGGAGCTGTTGTCGCCGGCAACGACCTGCTCGTGGTGGAGTCGGCCGCGCATCGATTGACCCGGGTCCCATTGGGCGCGTCGGCGAAGGCGGATGAGTTCAGTACCCGGACGCAGCGGCCGCCGATGGACATCGCGGCCGGGGAGGTGACGCTCGACGTGGTGTTCACCCCGCCGCCGGGCCAGAAGCTCGACGACCGCTACGGCCCGTCCACCAAGCTGCTCGTCTCGTCGACGCCGGAAGCGCTGCTCAAGGAGGGCGCGGGCGACTCCACCGACCTGACGCGCAGGCTCGTGATCGACGAGCGGGTCGGCGACGGAGTGCTGCACGTCGCAGTACAGGCCGCATCGTGTGACGACTCAGCGGCGGTGGAGTTCCCGGCCTGTCACATGCATCGGCAGGACTGGGGCGTGCCGATCCGGGTCACCGCCGATGGCAGTGCCCGGCTCGAGCTGGTCCTGTCGGGAGCGACTACTCCTTGATGTCGCGGTGGTGCTCCTCGACGACCCGGTACTCCTCTTCGATGGCCGGGTCGAGCGCGTCGTTGGGGACCCGACGGCGCCGGTTCGTGATGTAGAAGGAGAGCACGATGCCGGCCAGCCCGGCGAGCATCAGGATGTAGCCGACCACGGTCAGGTTCACCGCGTCCCACGAGTCGCGGACCGCGAACGAGAGGATCGCGCCGACCACCATCAGGAAGATCCCCACACCGATGCTCATGTCGAGCCCTCCTCGTAAGTGTTGTGTAACTCCAGCGTACGAGGTACCCGACCGTAAACCTACGGAGAGTCAGCGCGGGGCGAGTGTGACGTCACCGCTGGTCGTGCTGGCGTCGATGGTGTGGCCGCCGGCCGGGTCGTTGCCGAGCGTGTTGTCGACCTCGCCGCTGTGCGTCTTGGTCTGCACCTTGTAGCCGCCGGCCGGCGCGGTCACCTCGACGTCGCTGCTGGTGCCCTTGGCCCGTACGTCGGTCGCCTCGTCCAGGTCGAGCCGGATGTCGCCCGACGTGGTCTCGACGTTCACCGGCCCACCCTTGAGGTGCTTGGCCTCGATGTCGCCGGAGTTCGCCGTGACCTCCAGCTTGCCGGCCAGGCCCTCGATCTCGACGTCCCCCGACGTCAGATCGAGCTTCACGTCACCGGTCACATCAGTCAGCGAGACCTTGCCCGACCGCGAGCTCGTGTCGACGCCGCCGGCGCCGCTGATCGACAGATCACCACTGCCGTTGGAGCCGGTCACCTTCGTCCCCCGCGGCACGGTGACGACGAAGTCGGCCCGGCACTGCCAGCCGCAGTCGCCGTTGAGCTTCAGCGTCTCCCCGTCGACCTCGAACGCGTCGCCGTGCTTGATCAGCCAGTACGACCGCTTCTCCTGGACCGTCGTCTTGTCCACGTCGGCGACCTTGATGGTGACGTCGGCGTTCGGCGAGTCCAGCCGGACGACGGAGATCTTGTCGGTCACCTCGTGCGTGGTGTTCGAGTCCTTGTCGCCGAACGTCCACACCGCCATCCCAGCCCCCGCTACCAACAGCAGCGCGCCTACCTGCCCGACCGTAGCCATTGCCATCCACCTCTGCTCGTCCCCACCTGGTGGCTCGACAGTAGGCCGGTACGGCGAGCCGCCGGATCAGGCAGAACCCCCAGACCAGCCCTGACGCCGAGCTCAGGGACGGCCCCCTCAGGGCCGGTACTCACCCCGGCTCACCGCGGCCGGGAGGTCCTCCGACAGCGCGCCGAAGAAGGTCCGTGCCCACAGGTCGTCGCCGTGCCAGTACGGTCCGTCGTCCCCCGGCAACGAGGCCGGCGCCTTGCCGCTCTTCAACGCCCGCCGGCAGTCCGCGCACAACGGCAGCGCCAGCGTCGCGCCATCCGAGTCCACCTGCGTCGGTCGCCCGGATGCCCTGCCATGCAAGGGATTGAAGGCACACAGCGGCTGTACTACGGCAGGCTTGCGCCCAGCCGCAAGAGCCTTCGCCACGTCATACTCGCGTCGCCCCTGATCCAGCAGCACCATCGCGCCGACCACATCGACCAGGTCGCGCGAGGCGTCGAGCACTCGCCCGGCCGCGTCGTGGCAGTCCAGGGCGACCTGCTGATGCCGCAACCCCGCACCCTCCACCGTCGGCAAGGCGGCGAGGTCCGACCCGAGCTTGGTGAGCTCCGCCGTCGTCTCGGCGGTCAACCGCCGCCGGCGCTCTGCGGCCACGGTCGCGGCGACGTGTGGTGGAATGCTGAACGCCTTCTCCTTGCGAGGAGCCAGCGCCTTCGCCGGAGCGGGACCGCCGCGGCGCCGGAGTCCGATGAAGAGTCCGAGGGCGATCATGAGCACGACTACGCCCGCGATGATGCCCAGGGCAATCGTCCCGCCCTTGCCGTCATCGTCGTCATCAGCAGGAGCCGCGCTGCCGCCGGACGTCGTCCGCGTCGGCTGAGGCAGCGCAGGACCGGCCAGCAACTCGTAGAAGCGAGTCAGTACCTCGGTAGGCCCGGCGTCATAGCCCGTGTCGTCGAGCGCACGCTGGCGGGCCGGGTTGAGCTTGTCCTCATCGAGTTGCGGGAGGTCCTTCGGCTCGTACCAGGGAAAGCGCCCGCCACCATCGACCACGACGTACAGGCCTGGTTTGCGCAGCGCGTCGGCGACGAGCGTGATGACGTTCGACTCCTTGCCCTGGAACGCATCACTCGGGGTCAACGGCAGGATGATCGTGTAGACCGGATAACCGAGCGCCTTGGCCTTCGCCCGTACTCCGGTCCGCATGGCCTCCGGCAGCGCCGGGGCGTAGACCGGGTCGATGTAGAGCGGGTCCCTGGTCAGCGCTGTCGCGATCTCCTTCGCCCGCTCGGCCGGTGTCTGGCTGACCGCCGCTGTGGCCGGCAACGGCGCCGCTGCCAGCAGTAGGACGAGCAGAACCACAAGGCGCTTCACAGCCGACCTCCACGTCGATGGGCGACCAGCGCCGCCAGTCCTAGTACGGGCAGGGCGAGGAGCGCCCCGCCCAGTAGCCCGAGCGTCAAGCCGCCCAGACTGTTACCGATCGCCGACTTCACGGTGAAGCGGTCCTCGCTGTAGCTCCGCTTCGGCTCGACGGGCAATGCGGCGGTTCTGGCCGGGTCCTTGTCGTACCGGTCGTTGAACCGGACCGAGTCCAGGTAGTCGCCGACCTGCCCGGCAACACTCTCGTCCTTGGTCGCGTACGTCGTCCCGTAGGTACTCGCCGCGACCAGGTGAGCCGCGCCGACCACCGTGTAGCCGTCCACGACCAGGTAGAGCCCTGGCTTCCCGTTGCTCACCGCGAGCCAGCCTGCGAGCCGTACGGTGTCGCCCTTCTCCTGGAACCAGGTCCCGGTCGGCAGTAGAGCGACATACACCGGCACCTGCGCGGAGGAGACCCGTTCGACGACCCCTGTGGTGTCCACCGAGCTGTAGAGCGGATCGACGTACAAAGGCGTGCTCTTCCAGGCAGCGACTGCTGCAGTGACTCTCGGGTCGGTAGGGAGCTCGGCAGCGGCCGCAGGCAGCGCGAACAGGTACAGGCAGGCCAGTACCAACAGCCCGAGGCGCTTCACTTGTCGCCCCGGCTGACGCGCTCGGTGAGGTCGTCCTCGAGGGCACCGAAGCCGGTGGCCACCAGTGGTTGCTCCTTCGGGTTCAGGGTCCAGTAGGGCACGGCCTTGTGGTCCAGCCGGAGCAGACCGGACTTCTTCCACACCAGGAACCCCCGCGGAGTCTCGCCACGCTCCAGTACCTTCGCGCAGCTAGTGCAGGCCGGTACTTCGGTTTCGTCGGACCAGGCCGCTTGGACGGTTCCCGGCTCGTGCAGTGGGTTGAAGAAGCACGGTGGGCGGACTCCGGCGCCACTTGCCGCTTCGTGCGCCTGCCGGGCCAGTACGAAGGCTCCGGCGGGCGCGGTGAGGTCGTCGGACTCGTCAGCACGCAACGTACGGGCTGCGGCCAGCCGTGCCTTGGCGTCGTCGCGCCGGTCCAGGACCTCGGAGGAGACGTCGGTCCGGGAGATCTGCGTTTCGAGGCGCTTGAGGGTCTTGCCCGCCTTGACGATCCAGCGGTCGGCCTTGCCGCGGACGGACCAGATGTTGACCGGACCGGTGAGGCCGCTCTGGGTGCCACGCTTCCGCGGCGCCGACCGCCGGTCGCGGCGCCGCAGGGTCAGCACGATGACGAGGACGAAGCCGAGTACGCCACCGACGCCCATCCCGATGAACGCGGCGCGATCACCCTTGTCCGTCGCGGAGAGCCCGTCGTCGTACCGGCGCTCAGGCGTCAGGTCCCCGGCCGGTACTGCGGGCAGCGCTCGGCCGTCGTACGCCGTGGCGGCCTGCTGGATCGTCCGGACGATGCGCGGAGCGGGCCGGTCGGTGACGATCTTGTTGTCCTGCTGGTCATCGAGCTGTACGCGGGTGAGGTCGCGCCCCTTGAGGCCACCTGGCCGGATCAGTGTCTCGGTGCCGGCCCAGTAGTCGTCCGAGACGGTCCAGACCAGGTAGAGGCCGGGCTGCCCGACGCGTGCCTGCAGCAGGGTGGGCAGGTCGAGGTCGCGCGTGGCCGGCGTACGGGGCAGCAGCGCGACATAGACGGGGAAGGAGACCGTGCCGGCGGTCGCGCGGATCCGGTCCAGCTCGGACTTCGGGAAGGCGGGCCGCAAGGCGTCGTACACGAAGATGCGGTCGGCCTTCCAGCCGGCGGCGATCTGGTCGGGGAGCTCGGGGGCGGCTGCGGCCGCTGGGGACGGGGCGAGGAACGCGAGGACGGCAAGAAGCACGCCGAGGCGGGGGATTCGGGCGGACATCGCGCTCAGCCTACGACGGGTCGAGTGGTCCACCTCTGCACTGACGCGGCCGTGGGCATACCGGTTCCGGAATAGCCGCAGCCCTGGCTCGGACAGGGGAGACCGGGCCAGGGTTGCGGTACCGCAGGGCGAAACTCTTCCGTGGATCGAAAGCCCTGGGCAGGGCAGATCACCGGGCAGCGAGGGGCAGAAGGGCGACCCGCCGGACGGGAGGGGGTTACCGTCCGGGGGGTCGCCCTTCGGATCAGAAGGCCGACTCGGGCAGGTCCATCACGTCGAGGTCGGTCAGTTCGGCCTTGATCCGCTCGGCGCGGACGGTCGGCATCGTGGAGCGGACGAACCACTGCGCGGCGGCCAGCTTGCCGGTGTAGAAGTCCTGGTCGGCCGGGGACAGTTCGCCGCCGAGCTTGTCCAGCGCGACCTCGGCCTGCCGCAGCATCAGCCAGGAGCAGACGACGTCACCGAGCACGTAGAGCAGCCGCGAGGTGTTCAGGCCGACCTTGTAGATGTTGCGCGGGTCGCCGTTCTCGGCCTGCGGGTTGCTCGACATCAGCGCCTGGCCCATCACGCCGAGGATCTTCTGGGTGTCCTCGAGGCCCTTGGCGAGCAGTCCGCGCTCTTCCTTCAGCCGGCCGTTGCCCGCCTCGGAGGCGACGAACGCCTGGATCTGCTCGGACAGGTGGCCGAGTGCCTGGCCCTGGTCCTTGATGATCTTGCGGAAGAACAGGTCCTGGCCCTGGATCGCGGTGGTGCCCTCGTACAGGGTGTCGATCTTGGCGTCGCGGACGTACTGCTCGATCGGGTAGTCCTGCAGGAAGCCGGAGCCACCGAAGGTCTGCAGGGACTCGGTGCCGAGCAGCGTCCACGACTTCTCCGAGCCGTAGCCCTTGACCAGCGGCAGCAGCAGGTCGTTGACCCGCTCGGCCTCGAGGTCGTGCTCACCGGCGTACCGGGCCTTCTCCGCGCGGTCCTGGTAGGTGGCGGTGAAGAGCACCAGTGCGCGCAGGGCCTCGGAGTACGCCTTCTGGGTGAGCAGTGAGCGCCGTACGTCGGGGTGGTGCGTGATCGTCACGCGGGGCGCGTCCTTGGCCGGGTTGGTCAGGTCTGCGCCCTGCACCCGGGCCTTGGCGTACTCGAGTGCGTTCAGGTAGCCCGTCGAGAGGGTGGCGATCGCCTTCGTGCCGACCATCATCCGGGCGTACTCGATCACCTGGAACATCTGTGCGATGCCGTCGTGCACCTCGCCGAGCAGGTAGCCCTTCGCCGGGGTGTTCTCGCCGAAGGTGATCTCGCAGGTGGTGGAGACCTTGATGCCCATCTTCTTCTCGACGTTCGTGACGAAGGCGCCGTTGCGCTCACCGGTCAGCTCGCCGGTCTCCAGGTCGAAGTCGTACTTCGGCACGATGAAGAGGCTGAGCCCCTTGGTGCCCGGGCCGCCAACTCCCTCGATGCCCTGCGGCCGCGCGAGCACCAGGTGCACGATGTTCTCGGTCATGTCGTGCTCGCCCGAGGTGATGAAGCGCTTGACGCCCTCGATGTGCCAGCTGCCGTCGTCCTGCAGGGTGGCCTTGGTACGACCCGCGCCGACGTCGGAGCCGGCGTCCGGCTCGGTCAGCACCATGGTCGCGCCCCAGCCGCGGTCGATCATGATCTGGGCGATCTTCTTGTCCCGCTCGGTGCCGTTGCGCCACAGCACGTGGGCGAAGTTCGGTCCGGCGGCGTAGATGTGCACGGCCGGGTTGGCGCCCAGCACCATCTCGGCGGCGGCCCAGCGCAGCGAGGGCGGCGTCGGCTGGCCACCGAGCTCCGGCGGCAGCTCGAGCTTCCACCACTCGGCGTCCATGTAGGCGTGGTAGCTCTTCTTGAACGACTCCGGCATCCGCACCTCGTGGGTGGCCGGGTCGAAGACCGGCGGATTGCGGTCGGCGTCCTCGAAGGACCCGGCCAGCTCGTTCTTGGCGAGCCGGTCGATCTCCGACAGCACCTCCCGGGCGGTGTCGACGTCCATCTCGGCGTACGGGCCCTGACCGAGCACCTCACCGCGCCCGAGCACCTCGAGCAGATTGAACTCGATGTCCCGCAGATTCGACTTGTAGTGGCTCACAGGGGTTCCCCTACCTCTAGCTAATACTCACGAGTAACTTGAGTATATACCGGCCAGTAACGAACGCAAAGCAGATTGACTGTGAGCCATGCCGACGACGCTGATCTACGAGACGCACGCCACGACGCTGGACAACGAGCAGGGCATCGCCACTGGCTGGTTGCCGGGGGAACTGTCAGCAGCCGGCCGCCAGGAGGCGGTCGAGCTGGGCATGCGGCGGCAAGGGGTCGACGTGGTCTTCAGCTCCGACCTGCGTCGCGCTGTGCAGACGGTGGAGCTGGCCGGGCTCGAGGCGCCGCACTTCGTCGACTGGAGGTTGCGGGAGTGCAACTATGGCGAGCTCAACGGGCGGCCGCGGCCGGAGCTGGAGCCAAGGCGGGACCGGGTGGATACGCCGTTCCCTGGTGGGCAGAGCTATCGAGAGGTCGTTGAGTCCACCAGGTCGTTCCTGACCGACATCAGGCGCCTGTACGACGGGGCCCAGGTGCTGCTGGTCGCGCACTCGGCCAACAGGTGGGCGTTGCAGCACCTGTTGGCCGAGGAGTCGCTGGAGGAGTTGGTGGCCGCGCCGTTCGACTGGCAGCCGGGGTGGATCTACGGGGTATAGACGGTGTTGCTGCCGTAGAGCTTCTGGGTGATGGCGGACAGGTAGGTGGCGGTGTTGGACTCGGTGAGGTTGTACGTCAGGAAGACGCCGTAGCCCTCGGAGACCGTGCGCTGGGCCAGGCTGACGGCGGTGGTCTGGCTGGTGGCCGTGTAGGAGATGGCTGCGGGGGAGAGCTTGGACTTGGAGCTCGGACCGCTCGGGACGCCCCAGGTGCCGTAGTACGGGTTCCAGGCGTAGTTGAAGGTCTCCCGGATGCTCTGGTCGCCGCTCACCAGCCGGTCGGAGGCCGGGCCGATATCGTACAGGGTGATGAGCTTGTTCGGCAGCTTGGCGCGCAGTGCCTGGACGAGCCAGATGAACGAGTTCGCGTTCGGCTGGCCGGTGCCGTTGTTGCCGTACTCGACGTACTCGTCGTCGAAGTCGATCCCGTCCAGGCCGTAGCGGTTGACCGCGTCGGCCAGCTCCTGCGCGAACGCCTCGGCGGCCGCCTTGGTCGGGAAGTTCGCGAACCCGGCGCCCTGGTGGTTGCCGAGGATCGAGAGCAGGACCTTGATGCCCTTCTGCTGCAGCGGGCGGACCTGGGTGGCGACGTTGTTCAGCACGTTCGTCACCTGCGGGTTGAAGAACAGGTACGCCTTCTTGGTGGTCGTGTTGTAGTTGATGTTCGCCGCGAAGATCACCGCGACGTCGATCACCTGCGCACCGCCGTTCGCCAGCTTGTACTTGCCGGCGCTCAGCATGCTGTGGTCGTTCACTTCGATGTAAGCGACCGTGACCGGGCCGGTCTTGGCCGCGGCCCGGCACTCACCGGCCGCGGCGGCCTCGGCGGGCAGTGCCGCGCCGGTCGCGACGACGGCGGACGTCGCCGCGAGACCGGACAAGAGGGTTCGTCTACTGATGTTCGCTGGACTCATCGATCAGCTCCTGGTGGAGGGCGGGCGGGTGATCGCTAAACCGGTATAGCGGATCGATCCTCAACCGGAGCGGACGTTGTGTCAAGGCGTTGCTGCGGACAGTGACTGGCTGTCAGCGCAGCCAGACGACATGCGTGCCGGTACCGAGGGTGACCCGCACCGAGGGCTTCGAGCCGGCCGGGACGAGTAGTGCGTTCTTGCGGGGCGCACTCCACGTGCCCGTGCCGAAGCGGTAGGACAGGCCGGCGTCCTT
This sequence comes from Kribbella ginsengisoli, assembly GCF_039537185.1. NCBI lineage: Bacteria > Bacillati > Actinomycetota > Actinomycetes > Propionibacteriales > Kribbellaceae > Kribbella > Kribbella ginsengisoli. The sequence continues at coordinate 444,040 of NZ_BAABAA010000006.1, forward strand.
GGCCGCGACGGCCCAGCCCTGGTCGCCCGGCAGCTTGATCTTGACCGGCAGCGGCGCCTTCGGGTCCGGTACGCCGCCCTGCACGATGGTCGCCTGCTTGCCCTTCGGGATGACCACCGCGTAGACGTGGGTCGGATCGGGATCGAGCTGGAGCTCGCTCAGCAGCACCGTCGAGCCGTTCGGGGTGAGGCCGTAGCCGACCCAGGCCGGAAGGTAGGTGCCCTGGGTGCCCGGATCGCTCCCACCCACGAGGGCCAGGACGAAGTTGTCGTTCGCACTCGCGGCCAGGGCGTCGGCGCCGTCCGTCATCGGCCAGGCGACCTCCTTGACCGAACCATCGGCCTGCTTGTCCCCGGTCCAGAGCCGCTTGTCGAAGTCCTCGGTGCTCGTTGCCGGCGGGAGGCCGTTGACGACCTGGTAGTTCACTTTGTCGTCCGGCGGCATCAGGCTGACCTGGAGGGCGTACGGGTCGGTACCGAGCGGGACCTTCACCACGCTGACGCCGTCCGCGAACCTCAGTGGCGCAAACTTCTGGATGCTGCCGCCGACCTTGGTGTACTCGCGTTTGTAGGCCCAGCCCATGTCCTTGCCCAGGTCGATCACCACCATCGCCTGCTGCTGCTTGGACGGGCCGGTCACGAACGCCGCGTCGAGCGAGGGGCCGGGAGTGGGGTAGCTGCCGGTGATGTAGACGGTCTTCCCGGCGGCGTCCGTACCGACGTACCCGACCAGCGTGTGGATGCCTTCCCGGTCGATCTGCATGTTGCCGTGCTCGTGCAGGAAGGAGTTCTGGACGATGATCGCTGCCTTGCCGGCCGGTGTGTTGCCGGCCCAGTAGACCTTCGACTCGCCGCGCAGGTCGTCGTAGATGCCGCGTTCCTTCTCGTAGGTCTTCATCCGGCCCTGCTCCCAGGCGGCGACCGCCTCGGCGAGGAAGGTCTTGTCGCCGGCCAGGTCGCCGCGGGTCTTGCCCTTCATCATGAAGCCGTACGGGTCGCCGCTGCCGATTCCGCCGGAGTCGCTGATGTTCGGGTGGGCGGGGGCCGGCGTCGGGAGGTACTGGATCACGGTGCTCGCGCCGGCGATGGCGACCAGGGTCAACCCGGCCACGATCACAGCGGTCAGCCGGCGACGGTGCAGCCGGGAGGTGCCGCCCTTGCGGACCCGATGGACGAGGTCGGAGGGGGCGTCGATGTGGTCGACCGCCGCGGTCAGCCGGTGCTTGAGTTCGGTGTCGGTCATCGCAGTCCTTCCAGAATCGCCGGCCCGGTGATGAGGCGGAGTTTGTCGAGGGCTCTCGAGGCCTGGCTCTTGACCGTGCCGACCGAGCAGCCGAGCGCCTCGGCGGTCTGGGCCTCGGTGAGGTCCTCGTAGTACCGGAGCACGATCACGGCTCGCATCCGGGGCGGCAGCTCCTGCAGCGCCGTCACCAGCTGGTCGCGAGCGACGATGTCGTCGGCACGGTCAGGGCTCGGTTGATCGGTGTGTTCGGCGACCAGTGACTCGGGCCGGCGGCCCTTGCGTCGCCAGCGGTTCGCGACCAGGTTGGTCAGGGTCTTGCGGGCGTACGGCTCCGCGGCGGTATGGATCCAGCGCCAGCGCACGTAGACGCGCTCGTAGACCTCCTGGACGAGGTCCTCCGCGGCCGGACGGTCGCCGGTGAGCAGTACTGCGGTGCGCAGCAACCTCGTCGAGGTCCCCCGCACGAAGTCGTCGAAGTCGTCGCCCCGGGTGACCATTCGACCCCCTTCTGTTCTGGTTACCGGTAATGACACCGGCCCGATGGGGAAGGTTGCTTGGAGACGGCTACCGAAGGAGAGCGATGAGTACTGCAGCTGGTACGAGTATCGACACCCGCCGGGCCAGGCGGTCGCTGGTCGCGGGCACGGTCGGGAACTTCGTCGAGTGGTACGAGTTCGGCGCGTACGGGTTCTTCGCGACGGTGATCGCGGCGAACTTCTTCAGCAGTACCTCGACCAGCGATGCCGAGAGCCTGATCAAGACGTATGCCTCGTTCGCGCTGGCGTTCTTCTTCCGGCCGATCGGGGCCGCCGTTTTCGGGCGGGTCGGTGACCGGATCGGGCGGCGGCCGACGCTGATCCTGGTGCTGCTGCTGATGACCGGATCGACCACGCTGATCGGCGTGCTGCCGACGTACGCGACTGTCGGGGCGGCGGCGCCGTGGCTGCTGACGCTGGTGCGGGCGCTGCAGGGGTTGTCGGCGGGTGGTGAGTTCGGCGGAGCGGTGTCGATCATGACCGAGTTCGCGCCCCGGACCAAGCGCGGCCTGTACGGCGCGTGGCAGTCGCTGACCGTCGCGCTCGGCCTGCTCGTCGGGGCCGGGCTTGCGGCGGTGCTGGCGACCGTACTGAGCAAGGAGGCGCTGAACGACTGGGGCTGGCGGGTGCCGTTCCTGCTCGCGCTGCCGCTCGGGCTGGTCGCGCTGTGGTTGCGGCTCCGGCTCGACGAGACGCCTAGCTTTGCGAAGGCCCAGGCTCGCGGGGATGCAGCGCCGCCCGCGGACCGGGTGGAGGTGGCGAAGGCGATCGCGCTCGGCATCGGGAGGCTGATGGGCTGGTCTGCGGCCGGGTACACGTTCCTGGTCGTCATGCCGTCCTACCTGCAGGCGACGTTGCATGCCAGCTTCCAGCAGGCGCTGGTCGCGACCGTGCTGGCCAATCTGGGGTTCGCGGTCTCGATCATGCCGGCGGGCTGGCTGAGTGACCGGATCGGGCGGCGGCCGGTGATGGTGACCGGCGCGGCGCTGGTCGTAGTACTGGCGTTGCCATTGATGAACCTGCTGCAGGATGTCGGGAGCTCGAATGCGGCCAAGGGGGCCGCGGTCTTCGCGGCGGGACTCGTCGTCGGGTTGATGGCTGGGCCGGGACCGGCCATGCTGGCAGAGATGTTCCCCACCAGAGCGCGGTACACCGGACTCGGACTCGCCTATTCGCTGTCGAACGCGGTCTTCTCAGGCTCGGCCGGCCTGATCATCACGGAGCTGATCAAGCGGACCAAGAACGTCGACATCCCGGCGTACTACGTGATCGCCACCTGCGCGGTCTCCGTGATCGCGTTGCTGACTCTCCGCGGTGACGACCACGAACGCGAGTTGCGCGACTGATGCGGGTCATCGGCCTGATGTCCGGCACCTCGTACGACGCGATCGACGCCGCGGCGGCCGATCTGCGGATCGAGGACGGGCAGCTCGTGCTCACCCCGCTGGGCCTGTTGAGCCAGCCATATCCTGCTGCCTTGCGAGCGTCGCTGGCCGAATCATTGCCGCCAGCAACTACAACGCTCGAACAGGTCTGCCGGTTTGACACCGGGATCGGGCAGGCGTTCGCTTCCGTTGCCGTGCAGGCGGTCGAGCAGCTGTGTGGTGGGCAGGCCGACCTGATCGTTTCGCACGGGCAGACTGCCTTCCACTGGGTCGACGAGGGTTCTGTGCGTGGCACGCTGCAACTCGGGCAGCCCGCTTGGATCGCCGAGGCGACCGGTACCGCCGTCGTATCCGACCTGCGGACCCGCGACGTCGCCGCTGGCGGGCAGGGCGCGCCGCTGGTCAGCATCGTCGACGTCCTGTGGCTGCGCGGCCGCCCCGGTACGCCGGTCGCGCTCAACCTCGGCGGGATCGCCAACATCACCGTCGTCCCGGCTGTGGATGACCCGATCGCCTTCGACACCGGCCCGGCCAACGCGCTGATCGATGCGGTCGTGCGGGAGGTCACCGCCGGGGAGTTCGCCTTCGACGCCGACGGGGTGATGGCCGGGCGGGGGCAGATCCACCCGGAGCTGTTCGACCGGCTGCTGGCCGAGCCGTACTACGCGCGTCCCGCGCCGAAGAGCACTGGCAAGGAGTTGTTCCACCTCGGCTACCTGGCCGAGGCGATGACCGGGCTTCCCCCGATCGAACCGGACGACCTGGTCGCCACGGTGACCGCATTGACGGCTCGGACGGTGGCGGACGCGGTACGCGCCTATGGCGGGACAGAGGTCATCGCGGCCGGGGGCGGGATCCGCAATCCGGTGCTGATGCATCTGCTGGCCGAGGAGCTTCGCGGGGTGCGGCTGCTGGCTACTGATGAGCTGGGGATGCCGTCGGCGGCCAAGGAGGCGTATGCGTTCGCAGTACTGGGCTTCCTAACGGTGAATGGGCTTGGTGGGACTGTGCCGAGCTGTACCGGGGCACGGCACACCAGCGTGCTTGGGTCGATTACGCCTGGGGCTGGGCCGCTGCCGGTGTCGCCGCGGCCGAAGTGGGCGCCAGTGGGGTTGCGCCTTGACCCGGGCGTCGTGTGACGATCCAGCGGTGATCAAGGCTCAGGAGATCGTCGTTGACGGGCGGCCGGCGCTGTTGACCGTGCCTACCGAGGTACCGGTCCGGTCCGGGGTTGTCGCGCTGCACGGGTCTAGTAGCTCGTCGTTCGAGCAGCCGATCTTCGAGCACCTGGCCTCGACGCTGGCGCCGCTGGGTGTTGCGGTACTGGCCTTCGAGCGGGCGCCGTGGCCGTATGACGACGTGGACATCCCGTTCGGCGTACAGGCCGAGGGTGCTGTTGCCGCGTATCAGGAGTTGAAGGCGCATTACGACGTACCGGTCGGGTTCTGGGGGGTCAGCCAGGGGACGTGGGTCGCGGCGCTGGCTGCCCAGCAGTTGCCGGACACGGCGTTTCTGCTGCTGCTCGGGTGCGCAGGCGTGAGTCCTGCCGAGCAGATGCGGCATGCAACCGAGCTGTCGGTCCGGCGGGCCGGGTATGGCGACGAGGCCGTTGCCGGGGCACTGGAGATCCGGGACGAGGTTGCTGAGCTACTGCGCGGCAAGGGGCGGGGTGAGGTCGCACGGGACTCGGCGGAGCGGGTGGCCGTGGATGAGCTGCTGCAGCGGCAGTCGGGTGAGCCGTGGTTCGACTTGGCCGGGATCCCGGTGGATCTGGGTGACGAGTTGCCGGTGTGGCATGAGATCGACTTCGCGTCCGAGCCGCTCTACGCGACAGTGAAGTGCCCAGTGCTGCTGATACACGGCGAGGACGAGGCCAACCTGCCGGTACCGGAGACGCTGGAGGTCTGGCGCCGGGCCGCGGCTGCATCGGGCAACACCCGAGTGGAGAGCGTGCGGATCCCAGGGGTCGGTCACTGGCCGGGTACGCCGGATCGCTCGGTGGAAGGGATCAGCGAGGACTACAGCGCGATCCTGCGCGACTGGTTCACTCGTTGACCCAGGCAAGGATCAGCTGCGCGGACTCCTCGGGCGTGCCGTCACCCGGTACCGACCGGGGAACCAGCTTGCGCAGCTCAGCGGCGTCCTCGAGCGCGTCGGCGATCTGCTCCTCCGGCCAGCCGCGCTCGGCCAGCCGCTTGCGGCGGATGGCGTCGGGGCAGTCGAGGTGCAGCCAGCGGCCCTCGGGCAGCTCGGTCGGGACTCCCGGGGTGAGCAGCAACACCGGCGTACCGGAGCGGCGGACCAGCTCGGTGATGCGCAGCCACAACGCGTTGTACGCGGGCCATTTCTGTTCGGCGGACTTGTCGGCGATGAGGATCCCGAGCACCCGGCCCTCGTGGTCGAGCAACTCGTCCATGTCCATCACGACGAGCTGCTTCGAGCGCAGCCGCAGCAGCTCCGGGACCACGGTCGACTTGCCCGCGCCAGGCGCGCCGGTCACCACGAACAACCTCGTCACGCCACCATTTTCACCTCCCTCGTCAAGCCTCGGCAGGTTGACCTTCAGGTTGGTCGAAGACCCAGGATCGGCGGCATGACAGACGAGCTGCTGACGATCAGCGCCTTCGCCCGCCAGGTCGGGCTGACCCCGAGCGCGCTGCGCTTCTACGACGACTGCGGGCTGCTCCGCCCGGCCTCCGTGGACGAGCAGAACGGGTACCGGTACTACGCCCCGTCACAGGAGCCACGGGCTGCTTTGCTCCGCGATCTGCGCGAGATCGACCTGCCTCTGGCGGAGGTACGGGTGGTGCTGGACGAGGGGGCGGCGGAAGGGGTGGCCGTCGTACAGGCGCATCTCAAGACGGTGGAGGGGAAGGCGGAGGCAGCTCGGCGGGCTACTGCGCGGATCCTCGCGTCGCTGCCGGCTGTGCCGTATGAGTGCGCGGTGACGTTGGGTGGGGCCGAGTTGGCTTCGGCGATCAGGCAGGTGGCTGCTGCGGCCTCAGAGTCGGATGAGATCCCTGCGCTCGCTTGTGTCTTCCTTGAGCTTGGTGAGGACGAGGTGGCGGTAGTGGCGACCGACCGCTACCGGTTGTCGGTTCGGAAGCTGCAGCCGCTCGGGTTCGCCGGGTACCCGCGCAACTTGCTGGTCCGGGCGTCCGAGCTGACTGCCCTGGCCAAGTGGGTCGGTGCTGCGGTCGAGGTACGGCTGGAGACGGGGCCGGGCGGTACCGCGCTTGTGGTCGACGGCGAGTCCCGGGTGGTACCGGTGGTGGACGAGGAGTTCCCGGCGTACCAGTCGATCCTCGACGGGCTCACTCCGCCCGCGTGCCGGGTGGTTGTGGACCGGCAGCAGTTCCTCGCGGTGCTGACCGGTGAGACGGTTGCCCTCGACATCGACTCGGGCAAGGTCACCGTGACGGCGGTAGAGCCGGTCGGCTATGCGCGCGGCGAGCTGCTCGGAGTACTGGAAGGCATTGGGTCGGGGGCTGTGCAGCTCGGCTTCTCCGCCTCGCTGCTGGCGGCCGCGCTGAGCGTCAGCGTTGGGCCGGACGTCCTGTTGGAGCTGTCTGCCGTGGACCGGCCGGTAGTAGTCCGCTCGGCCGACCAGGGGACGTTCACCACGCTGGTGATGCCGACCCGCCTCGACGGGTGACCCGGGCCTTCTACGGCTGGCTGGCAGGCGCAACACTCTCGACCTTCGGAGACGCGACGCTGTTCTTCGCCCTGGGCTGGGCAGCGTCGGCCTTCGGCCCGCACGTCACCGGGCTGGTCTTGACCGGCTTCACCCTGCCCAGAGCCGTACTACTCCTCGCCGGCGGCGTCCTAGGCGACCGCTGGGGCCCACGCCGCGTACTGCTCACCTGCTACTTCCTACTAGCCGCCCTGACTCTCCTACTCGCCGCAGCTTTCCACCTGACCGGTACTACGGCCACGCTGCTCCTACTGACAGCCGCCGTCATCGGCACAGTCGACGCCTTCGCCCTACCCGCAGCGGGCGCCTTCCCGCGCCTCTTCGCCGACGATGCAAAGTTGCCCAAGGCGATGGCCCTGCGCACCTCAACCCAACAGGTCGTCACCCTGGCCGCCGGCCCACTCGGCGGCGTCCTGGTCGCCGCTGCCGGCCTGGTCGGCGCCCTGGTGATCGACGGCCTGACCTTCCTGATGGCCTTCGCCTGCCTGCTGGCCATCAGGCCTCCACTGACGATCGACACGACTCCCGGCGAGTCAGTGATGAAGGATGCCCTCGACGGCATCCGCCTCGCCTGGTCCGAGCCGGTACTGCGGGCGCTGCTGCTGACCGTCGGCCTGACAGCCGCCTTCGTGCTGCCAGTGACGTCACTCTGCGTCCCGCTCCTCGCCCGCTCGCAGGGCTGGCCGGCGTCGCAGGCCGGGCTGATCGTCGGGGCGACAGTCGCCGGCAGCCTGCTCGTCACGCTGGTCGTCGCCCGGCTCGGTGGGTTCGCCTTGCCCGGTACTGCGGCAGCACTCGGATGCCTGGTGGCCGCGGGAGGCATCACCGGTCTAGCCCTGTCGTCAGTCGGCTACGCGGCGGTGCTGTCTGGGTTCGTCCAAGGGGTCGGGGTAGGCCTCTTCACGTCGCACCTCGCACCGCTGTTCGTCGCCAGTACGCCGCGCTCCCACCTCACCCGGTTGCAGTCGCTGCTCTCCCTGGCCCAGACCCTCCCACTGATCGCGTCCATGAACCTGCTGGGCGGCCTGGCGACCGCCGGTCCGCGTCTCGCAGTACTGACTTGCGCGGCCGGTACCACCGTCGCAGGCGCCACCCTGCTGAGCGTACGAAGCGTCCGTCGAGCAGTAGTAGGAGTACCTTGAGACATCGGAGCCAGCGGCGCCTCAAGGTCGAGCGCGCCTTTGAACCTCCGGTGTGACGAGGCGATGTACATGTCGTTACCCCTGTTCCTGCCGTCCGCTCAGCTCACGCCATCCGCCCAGGGCCCCGCTGAGCCGCTGCGGCTCCGGCCATCCGACATCACGCTCGGCGTCATCTTCGCCGAGCTGAACGCCGCCCGGTCGGCGAACCAGCTCGAGCGTGGCGCGCCGCGGATCGGCGCGGTCGGCGGCCCGCGCGCCGACCGCCTGCTGCAGAGCCTGGAGGCCTGCGCGGCCGCCCTGGGCGAGCGCAACCTGCCGATCCCACCGTCGATCCGCGACGAGCTACGCCTCCGCCGAGCCCTCTACACTCCCCGCGGCCGCAACTAGCCGGTACTAGACCAAGGCGGCTGCCTTGGCGTCGGCGGACGTCCGCGGACGGCGGTAGACGTAGTGGGTGACGATTGCCGCGATCACCCAGACCGCGGCCAGGGCGGCCATCGAGAACTCGTCGCCGTTCTCTTCGTCGAAGAGCGCGAACAGACAGAGGTTCACCGCCGCATGCCCAGCGGTGGCGATCGCCAGGTTGGCGCCACGGGCTGCTTGCAGGAGTGCCCCCATCACGACCGACAGGCCGACCGTCATGACGACGAACAGGCCCATGTAGACCGGGCCGTGCTCGAAGCCGCCGATGTGCCAGAAGCCCCACAGCAGGCCGACGATCAGCGACGAACGTAGTACCGAAAATCGGGTCTGCAGGTACGGCTGGAGGTAGGCGCGCCAGCCCAGCTCCTCGCCCGCGGCGCCTACGACCATCGTCAGGACCATGGCCCAGACCGGGAAGGGCAGGCCGCCGCTCCACCAGCTGTGTCCGGTGGCCGCGTGGATGGCGATCGAGCCGGCCATCGCCGCCAGCACGATGCCGACCATGACTGCAGACCGCCCGGCGACCTCCGCGGCCGGGGTGAAGCGCACCAGCACCCTGGTACTGCGCCTGAAGAGCAGGAACATCACCCCGACCGCCAGGGCCGGCGCGAACTGCACCAGCTGGATCAGGTCGGGATCTGGGCCGACTGCCGACTGCAGCGCGTCGAGGCCGCCCGAGAAGACCATGGTGGTCAGGTAGAACACCAGTATTCGCAGGAACATCCGTCTACTCCGTCGTGTAGGGCGAGAGCAGCAGATCGAGCTGGTCCCGCAGGAAGTCGGTGAGGGAACCCCAGCCGGTCACGGCCCACACCTGCAGGGCGCCGTTGAAACAGACCAGGGTGAGCCGGGCCAGCGCGGCGGTGTCGACGTCCGGCTTGAGTTCGCCGGCCTCCTGGGCCGCCGTCAGCAGCCGGGCTGAGCTGTCGACGATGGCGTCCGTGTAGGCCAGCGCATGGGTCCGGAACTCCGGGTCGGCGACATCCAACTGGACGAAGCCGAGCCCGTTGCCGAGCTCCTCGCGGTGCTTGATGTGCGCCACGCTCGACAGCGCGAAGTCGCGCAGGGTGGCCAGCGGAGAGGTGTTCCTCGCCTCTGCCTCCGCGACCGCCCGGAGCACCATCAACGGCGACCGGGCCGCCGAGGCGAGCAGCAGCCCGCGCTTCGACCCGAACCGCTGCATCAGGGTGGGCGGCGCGAGCCCGATCCGGGCTCCGACCGCTGCCAGCGTGAGCCCGGTCGGGCCCAGTTCGGCCAGCGCCTGGCGGGTCGCGTCCAGGATCGCGTCGTCGCTGATCAGCCGGGGTCTGGCCATGGGAGCTCCCTCCGAGGAGTTAGCGAATGGGCATTCACTAACTCCGGGAACAGTAACAGATCGCTGTCGGAGCAGTTATCGGATTACGGCCGGCCCTCCGTCCAGGGCCGAATTGTCGTTCCAACGGGGAGTGTTTTCATGCGTTTCGCCCGTATCGCCTCCGGCTTGGTGCTGGCTGTGGTGGGACTGGTGGTCACGGCGGTGGGAGGCGCCGCCGCGTTCTGGCTGGTCGGTCCTGACAACACCGTCGACACCGGCGAGCAGTCGCTGGTGAGCAAGGGGCTCGCGGTGATGACCGCGCCCGACCTGATCGACCGGCACGGCCCGACGCTGCACCTCACCGCAGCGGCGGCCGGGCCGGTCTTCGTCGGGATCGGGCAGGACATCGACGTGGCCAGCTACCTCGGCCGTTCGCAGTACACGCGGCTGATCCGGTTCGAGCTGCCCTCGTCGTTCGACAGCCAGGAGATGACCGGCAAGGTCGCACCGCTGGCCGCGCCGGCCGGGCTCGACTGGTGGACGGTCAAGGCGAGCGGCGAGGGCAAGCAGTCACTGGCCTGGCCGATCGTCGACGGCCGGTACGACGTGGTCGTGATGAATGCCGACGGATCGCCGGACGTCGACGCGAGGGTGACCCTCGGCGTCGAGATCGACGGCCTGTTCGGCAGCTGCCTGATGGTGTTCGGCGGCGGGTTGCTGTTGACGTTCATCGGTCTGCTGCTGATGTTCGTCCGGCGCCGTCGGCAACCGCTTCCGCCGGTCCCGGTCGTCAAACCGCTGAACCTCCAGCCCGTGATGCCCTACACCCCGCCGAAGGCGTCGTCCCAGCCCAGTTCGGTGCGCCGGGCGGTCGGGGTCGCGTCGGTGGTGTTGCTCACGGCAACCGGTTGCACGGCGATACCGCCGAAGAACGTCAGCCAGGAAGTGACCACCAAGCCTGCCGTCACCTTGGCCGACGGCCAGGCGGTCCTCGACCGGTACGCCGAGGTCCGGGCCCGGGTGAACCAGACCTATGACGCCAAGCTGGACGAGACCATCGAGGCCGGTGCGCGGCTGCGGCAGTCCCGCGCGGCCGCCTTCATCGGCCGCAAGCTCGATCCGGCCGGCAAGGACCCGGCGACGTCGGACAGCTTCGAGGACATCGAGATCGGCGCGCCCGAGTTCGCGGCGTACCCGATGCGCTTCGTCAGTACGGCGAAGCTGTCCACCGACCCGACGCGCGGACAACTCGGCGTGTGGGAGCGGGGAAACGCCGGTGCGCCGTGGCTGCTGACCCACGCCGTCTTCCCGCTCACCGCGGAGGACGTGCCACCGATGGACGGTCTGCGGATGCCGGACAAGGCGGACATGGCGAAGCTGCCGTTGCTGCCGCAAGCGGCTGGCGCCAACCTGGCGCAGTACCTGTCGGAGGGGCCGACCTCCAAGCAGGCAACGCGTTTCGCGACGTCGACGGACCTGACCCAGGTGCTCGCCAATCGCGCGAAGGACAAGCAGAGCCAGATCGCGAAGGACTACATCTCGACGGTCACCGACACGTTCCGCCCGGACGGCCAGCCGACCGTCTTCATCGCGTCGAACGGTGAGGCACTGGTGTTCCTCAACCTCACCGAGCAGTTCCTGCAGCAGGTCGAGCCCGGCAACTACGCCAACTGGACCAGCGGCGCGGTCTCGGCGTACAGCAAGAACGTCAAGTACTACCAAACTCTTCGTCAGGACTATCTCCATGAAGTTGCCTTGGTCATCCCACCCGCCGGCAAGACGCGCGTCCTTGCGATCCGCACCCAGGTCGTCGGCGGCGGGGGGAGCTGAGATGCGTTATCTGGCCAAGCAATTGGCTGTCGGCGCGCTGCGGCGGGGCCGGTCGATCCAGCAGTTCCTCGGGCCTGCGACCGGCTTCGAGCTGCCCGGCATCCGGTACGTCGAGATCCGGCCGGCCGGGAAGTACGAGCTGTATCTGTACTGCGCTGAGGACATCGGTCACGACCAGTTCTTCGATGTCGGCGAATTCCCGTCGCTGGAGCGGCGGGAGGAGGACGAGTTCGGGCGGTTGATCGCGCGGACCGACGAGCCCGAGGTCGCGCTGGACCTGGCGAAACGGCTGGTGGGCGCAGCCACGGACCGCTGGGCGAACGTCGGGCTGATGGAGGTGGAGTACGCCGACTACCTCGGCGCCGGCCGCCCGGCGGACGCTGCGCTGGACGGGTACCGGTGGCCGGTCGAGGCTGATCCGCCGAGCTTGGTCAGTGAAGGAATGTGGCGCTGATCGTCCGGCCGTAGGTCTGGTGGGTGTCGTAGGTCAGGCGGGTGCCGGTGGGGGTGTGGCGGAGTTCGACGCCGGCGCCGCCGGTTTTGGTCAGCCAGCGGCCGAGGACTGTGACGGTGATGGTGGGGCGTCTCGTCGTGGGGTCTGAGATGGCGATCGTGGTGGTACCGGCCTGGCGTTGGGTCAGGAAGGACGCGGGGCCGTCGATCGTGTAGTCGAGGACCTGGTGGCGGCCGGGGGCGAAGGTGTTGGCAGCCGTCAGGTTGAGGGCGGGGTGGTGGATCGCCTGCAGGCGTGGGGTGTTGGAGAGCAGGTGAACGCGGCCACGGTAGGAGCGCAGGGTGGCTTCGGTGGCATGGGGGATGAGGGCGTAGGCGAGGGAGGCGCGTCGCTGGGTCTGGTGGGTGAGGGTGAAGACCTGCTTGGTGATTTGGGTGTCTGGGTTCGCAGTGCGAACGATGCGACGGCTGCGGGTGACTTGCTCCAGGCCAACAGCTACGGGGGTCGGCTGGAGGAGGTAGTAGCCGAGTGCGGTGCCTGCGGTGGTGTTGGCGTAGCGGAGCCAGGTTAGGTCGGCGTGGCCGGGGCCGGACCAGAGGCGGCCGTTGCGTAGTACGCCGGTCACTTGTACTGCGTCAGTGGGCGCGGCGATGCGGGCGTCGAGGGAGGTGGTGACAGCGCGGCCGGCTGAGTCGCCGACTCCGGCAGCTAGTACGACGATCTCGTTGTCGAGCAGGAACCACGACTTGGTCGACTCTGCGTTGCGGTAGGTCACGAAGTCGGCCGGGAGTTGCATGCGGTCGGCATAGGCCTGGTCGCTCGACTGGACCCAGCCGGCGGCTCCATAGGCGCCCAGGGTGGCGCCACCGGAGTACTGGTTGGTGCCGACGGGGAAGTAGACGTACTTGTTCTGCAGCTCCGACGACGGGGTGAAGTCGGGTGGGTTGTCGTAGTACGCGGTCCCGTAGAGCTCGGGGATCGACTTGCGTTGCTCTACCGGCGCGGTGACGCCAGCTAGTTGGTACGGCGACACAGTGGTCAGGTAGTCGACGCCGTACGCCTGCGTCTGGTCCTGGCCGCTCAGGTACAGGTAGTAGGCGCCGTCGCCCTGGAACCACGGCATCAGGTTCTCGCCGCTCATGTACTCGTACTTGCTGATCCGGTCCGAGCTCCGGGCCAATGCGAACGCGTAGCCGGGCCGTCGATGCACGGTTCGGTCCATCGAGTTGAAGGCGACGGAACTTTCGGCCGGGTTGAGATCCTTTGGAGTGATGTTGCTATCAGCAACGATGTCGGCGAGGCGGGCGATGCTGACCGGGGAGACGAAGCTGTTCGGGTTGAGCGTCGGGCGGGCGGTGAACTTCACATAGCTGCGGAGCTCGGCGGCGTCGGCGGTTGTCGCATAGTCGGCCAGGTCGACGATGGCCTCGACGACGACCGCGACATCGTCGTACCCGGTCGCGGGTCGCGAGATCGCGCGACCCTTGACGATCTCCATCATCCAGCCCTCGAAGATCAGCGGCGCGAAGCCGTGTTCGACCCAGCCCTGGACGACCTTCACGAGTTCGTCGGTCGATGCGTAGGCGGTGCCGTCGAGAGTCTTCACGGTCTGGACGACGCGGCTGAGCAGGGCTTTGCCGTAGGAGCCGGTGTAGGCGACCGAGTCGTGCTGGATGAAGGAGCCGTCGGCGTAGTACCCGTCGGTGACGCCGTGCTGAAGGTGGTACGGATCGACTGTCGCGAACACGGTGAACTGGTCCTGCAGCGCCTTGCGGATCCGGGCGTCGTCGTCGAGCAGAGCGCCTTGCAGGATCCGGTTGGCGGTGATGTCGGCGAGGTTGGCGCCGGTGTGGAAGCGCGAGTCGAGGTCGACGTCGCCGTCCTTGCCATTGCGCAGGTAGGCGTCCATGGAGGCGACGTACGTCGTGATCAGGTCGGCGGGCGCGTCGAGGAGAGCGAGGGTCTTCCCGGCGTACCCCGAGATGCCGATCTCCCAGGTGAACCAGTTGCCGTAGTACCCCTTCGACTGGTCGCCGTAGTAGTTGGCATGCAGCCAGCGCAGCTTGTCGAGCACCCGCGCCTGTACTGCGGTGTTGCCCTGCAACTCGGACGCCGGGCCTGGTCGGCGGGTGGCGAGCGCGATCTCGTAGAGGTGCTGGAACGAGGCGCTCAGGTTCGGGTCGCTCGTGCCGAGGGGGAGGCCGGCGAAGAGTTCGCCGGGTTGGGCGCGGTCCAGGTTGGCCAGCCAGGTGCGGGCGGTCTGGTCGATGGCGTTGAGCTTGGCCCTGACCTCGGGGCGCGCGTTCGATTCCGGCGTACCGGTGAAGATGGCGATGGTGTTGGTGAGCAGCTTCGGTGCTTCTGAGTCCGTGCTCGCCGCGCCGGCGGGCAGCGGGCGGACCGCGGTCAGCAGGGCGGCGGCGGGGACGAAAGACAGCAGGCGGCGACGGGTGATGTCCACTGGTACTCCCGGGCGAAGGGGAAAAACCTCACGCCGCGAGTCAATCAGCAGAAAGTTAGTTACGGCAACCGCTTACCCATGTATGCTTTAGGTGAATCTTAAACTTTATGGGAGGCGGGTTCAGGGTGTCGTCAGTGCTGATCGTCGGGGGAAGCGGTGGCCTCGGCCGAGAGATCGCCCGGTACTACGCGGAGCGCGGCGACTCCGTCGTGGTCACCAGCCGCTCCACCGAGCGGGCCGAGCAGGCCGCTGCCGAGATCGGCGGCGACACCCGCGGGCTGGCCGTCGACCTGGCCGAGCCCGAGACGATCGAGAAGGCGCTGGCCGAGGTCGGCGAGGTCGACCATGTGGTGATCACCGCGATCGAGCAGTACGGCAACACGGTCAAGGCGTTCAGCATCGCCGACGCGGTGCGCGCCTCGACGGTGAAGCTGGTCGGGTACACGGAGGTCGCGCGGGTGCTGCACGATCGCTTGCGTCCGGGCGCGTCCATCGTGCTGTTCGGTGGGCTCGGCAAGGTCCGTCCGTACCCGGGTTCCACGATGATCACCGCGACCAACAGCGCGGTCTCCGGCGTGATGCGCACCCTCGCCGTCGAGCTCGCTCCCGTCCGCGTCAACGCCCTCCACCCCGGCGTCGTCGGCGACAGCCCCGCGTGGGCCGACCGCGACCAGTCATACGTCGCGGACCGCACCCCCACCGGCCGCGCCACCACCACCGCCGAGGTCGTAGACGCCGTCGACTTCCTCCTCCGCAACGGCGCCGCCAACGCCATAGACCTCCACCTCGACGGCGGCATCCGCGTCGCCTGACCTATCTTGGGGGCCCGGACTTCAAGGAGGCTGCTGGTGCGACGCGGCTACGCGGCAGCCGTCGAGGGTCCGATCACCATCGACCTCGGCCTCTTCGCCCAGGACGGCTGGGTGAAGGTACAGGTCCAGGCGGACTGCACCACAGCGATGATCGGCCTCTCCACCCCCGACGACGACGGCCCATCAGCCGCCGCCGTCCAAGCAGCCACCGTCGAATCCGCCCCCGACGGCCGCCTGATCGCAACCATCCACGGCACCGGCACCGGCTTTGGCGCTGGCGGCGGCTCCGGGGGCGCACCAGTCGAGATCACCGTGATCGCCCCACCCGGCAGCACACTGGTGGCCCGCACCGACACCGCCCACATCGGCGCGCTCGGCCTCGCCGAGGTAGACCTGACGACCGCCTCAGGCAACATCTCCGTGCCGTCAGCCGGCCGCGTCTACGCCGAATCAGCCTCCGGCAACGTCACGATCCAGCAAGCCACGGACGCCGCCATCACCACCCACTCCGGAACGATCGCGATCATCGCCGCCGACCGCGTCACCGCCCGCACCACCACCGGCGACCTCCGCCTCGGCACCATCACCGGCGACCTGACCACGAAGTCGGTCAGCGGCAACCTCACTCTCCGCGAGTTCCAGGGCCAGAAGCTCCAAGCCGACACCACCACCGGCAATATCACCGTCCACGCCACCACCAACGCAGTGATCCACACCGCCACCATCTCCGGCGACATCACCATCACCGCCACCAAAACCCTCAACCTGAAAACCACCACCGCCACCGGCCGGGTAACAGTGCCGTAGACGCGGTACTGCGCACGCCCCGCGTGGGAGCGTGCGCAGTGGCGGTGGTTAGTGCGTCTTCCACCAAGGGGTGGTGGGGGTGGTGCGGAGGGTGTTGGTGGCGCAGTGGAGTTCGCCTTCGGAGATGTGGACCGAGGTCAGGTCGTTGGCGTAGGTGACCTGGTAGCCGATGGAGGCGAAGGACTTGGTGATGGCGGTGGCGAAGAGGTCTTTACCGTTGAGGACGGGGCCGTAGGTTTTGGGGGCTACGTAGCGGCCGGCGTTGAGGACCAGGCCGTTGACTGTGCCGGGGATTTCGGCCACGGCGTCGCGCATGGCGTGTAGTCGGGCGGTCAGTTTGTCTTTCTCGGGGCCGTCAGGGGTGGAGCGGATCTGGGTTTCGAGCATGCCGTAGTCGAGGCCGCGGGCGGTGTAGAGGGCGGGGATCCGGACGATGTCGGTGTCGGTCAGGCCGTGCTGACGGAGGACCGACAGGTTGGCGGCGATCTTTGTGGCGGCGCGGGTGTTGGTTTCCACGAATTGGTCGTCGGTGAGGAATTCGTTGGTGGTGCGCTGGTCGATGCGTTCGTCGTAGGGCCATTCGAGCTTGGGGAGGCCGCCGTGCATGATGTCGTCGCCGTGGCCGGCCTTGACCACGTCGTGCAGGAGCTGAAGGCCGGCGGTTGGGTCGGCGACGACGGCTTTCCAGCCGCCTGGTACCGGTACGAACTGGATGAACTCGTCGACGTGGCCGATCGACAGCCAGGACGTGTCCACGTCGATCGGGTTCTGGACGCCCTGCGACTTCAGCAGAGTCAGCATCTCGGTGGCAGGACCGGATTTGTGGCCGTCGCCGCCGATGACGATCTGGCCGTTCGGGTGGCCGGGGGTCGGGGGCATCGTCTCGAGGTTGCCCATCGAGTCGTAGCTCTCGTTCTCGAAGGGATCCAGGACCGGCACGTGCTCGGTATGCACCGCCGCGACGTCATGCCCGGCCAGCTCGGTGAAGATCACCCGCGAGCCGACCCGGCGGCTGTCGTTGACCGAGCCGAGCAGCACCTTCATGCTCTGCTGCTGACCACCGGGACCAGGCATCGACATGGAGGCCGGCTCGAAGATGTCCTGCGTCCACGAGTCACCGCTCTGGTCGAGGATCTTCAGCGACGCGCCCGACGCCCGGGCTTGCGACCGTACGACGTCCTGCCACCCCTTCGTCTCGGCGTCGTCGCTCAACGACGAGAACACCTGCTCCAGTCGCTGTGTGTTGAGCTGGGTCAGTACCGGCGCCTCCTTCAGCGTCACCCGGTTGGTCGCCGTCTTCCCACCGCCCGTCACGGTCAGCGTCACGTCGACCCGTCCGTCCCAAACGGCCGAGTCGCGGATGATGTCCTTGCCCTCGAGACCCAGCTCGACCCCATGCCGAACCTCGTCAGCGGTCAGCCGGGTGGAAGGCCCGACCAGCTGCCAGCCCTGCGCGCGCTGGACGAACAAATGCAACCGATCGGCCTGACTCACCGTGAGCCGGCCGCTCGCGTCCTTGGGTGCCAAGGCCCAGGGCGCGACATGGATCCGGGCCAGGTCCTTGGCGTCCTGGGCTCCGTTCACCACGGTGTCGGCCGCGTCGTTGCAGGCAGCCATCTCGCGGTCGGCCAGGTTCTGCTCCTTCTGATGAGCCTTGACCAGTACTTCGTACTCCTTCTGCGCCTGGTCCTGATCAGGCCGCTGCGCCAGCTCCTCCTTCTTCTTGTAGAACGCCTGGTCGTTGGCCGCCTCCCGGTCCACCGCCGCGGCCGCGATGACGCGCGCCGGCGCCTGGCACCGGCCGGCATCGTCATCGAGGTTGGCCAGGAACAGGGCCGGCTGACCGGTCAACAGTCGCGCGTACGGCGTACCGGCGGCTGCGGCCGGTGCAACGGCGGAGCCGAGCATTCCGGCGGTCACCGCGCCCACCAGCAGCAGATTGCGAGCAAGGGGACTTCTCATCCGAACAGATCCTTCACAGCCGGGAACAGGTTGTCCCCAGACTCCCCAGCCGATGTCGGCAAGCTGTCAGGAAAGTGTCCTTCTCCGGTCCCCGAACGGTCGCCGCGGCAAGTGAGACGCAACACGCGGGGCGTGATGAGGCCGACACCGACATGACTGACCGGTAACCAACCAATAACATCGCTGGTATGCAGATCCTCGCCATCGTCGTCTCGCTCGCGATCGCCGCTGTCGGCGTCGCGCTGTTCGGCAAGACGATCGGGCACATCATCAGCGTGATCAAGCTCGGTCAGCCGGTGTCGCGAACGGACAACCCGGGTCAGCGCACGGCGACGCTGGCCAAGGAGTCGCTGCTGCACACCCGGATGCTCCAATGGAGCCACATCGGCGTGCTGCACTGGTTCGTCGCGTTCGGCTTCATCGGGCTGTTCCTCAGCCTGGTGACCGCCTTCGGGCAGCTGTTCAGCGCGCACTGGGTGCTGCCGGTGATCGGCCACTGGTTCGTCTTCGAGTGGGTCAGCGAGTTCCTCAGCTGGACCGGTCTGGTCTCGATCATCGGCCTGATGGCGATCCGGCTGCGCAACCTGCCGCGCGGCGAGAAGGGCCGGTACAGCCGGTTCTTCGGCTCGACCGCCTGGCAGGCGTACTACGTCGAGTACACGATCCTCGGCGTACTGGTCTGCATCCTGGCGCTGCGCGGGCTGGAGTACCAGCTGACCGGCGCCTCCAAGTTCCACTTCCCGAGCACGTTCTTCATCGGCTCCGGGATCTTCGGCGGGCTGTCCGAGCACGGGCTGGAGAACGCGATCTACCTGACCGCGATGGTCAAGATCCTGATCTCGTTCGCCTGGATGATCACCATCTCGCTGAACGCCACGATGGGCGTCGCCTGGCACCGCTTCACCGCCTGGCCGAACATCTGGTTCAAGCGCAAGGCCGACGGTGGTACGGCGCTCGGCGCGCTGCAGCCGATCATGGTCAAGGGCGAGCCGATCGACTTCGAGAACATCGAGGAGCTCGACGAGGACGCCGCCCTGGGTGTCGGCAAGATCGAGGACTTCACCTGGAAGGGCCTGCTCGACTTCACCACCTGCACCGAGTGCGGCCGCTGCCAGTCGCAGTGCCCGGCGTGGAACACCGAGAAGCCGCTGTCGCCCAAGCTCATCATGATGAACCTGCGCGAGCACGCGTACGCCAAAGCGCCGTACCTGCTGGCGGCCGACGACGACGCGCGGAAGTCGCTGCCGGAGTTGGTGCTGGCCGAGCAGGAGCGCCCGCTGGTCGGTCCCGCCGATGTCGCCGTGATCGACGAGGAAGCCCTCTGGGCCTGTACTTCGTGTGGCGCATGCGTCCAGCAGTGCCCGGTCGACATCGAGCACGTCGACGCGATCATGGACATGCGCCGGTACCAGGTGCTGATCGAGTCGTCGTTCCCGTCCGAGCTCAACGGGCTGTTCAAGGGCCTGGAGAACAAGGGCAACCCGTGGAACATGAACCCGTCCGGCCGGATGGACTGGGCCAAGGGCCTGCCGTTCGAGGTCAAGACGGTCGGTACCGACGTCGAGACGCTGGCCGAGGTCGAGTACCTGTTCTGGGTCGGTTGCGCCGGCGCCTTCGAGGACCGCGCGAAGAAGACGACGCAGGCCGTCGCCGAGTTGCTGAACATCGCCGGCGTCTCGTTCGCCGTACTGGGCGATGGCGAGACCTGTACCGGTGACCCGGCGCGGCGGGCCGGCAACGAGTTCGTCTTCCAGCAGCTGGCGATGCAGAACGCCGAGGTGTTCAAGGAGACCGGCGCGAAGAAGGTCGTCTCCACCTGCGCGCACTGCTTCAACACGCTGAAGAACGAGTACTCCCAGCTCGGCGTCGAGCTCGACGTCATCCACCACACGCAGCTGCTCAACCGGCTCGTCCGCGAGGGCAAGCTGACCCCGGTCGCACCGGCCGACAGCTCGCTGAACGGGCAGAAGATCACCTACCACGACCCGTGCTACCTGGGCCGGCACAACCAGGTGTACGACGCCCCGCGCGAGCTGCTCGAGATCATCCCGGGCGCGGAGTTCGCCGAGATGCCGCGGAACCAGACGAAGTCGTTCTGCTGCGGCGCGGGTGGCGCGCGGATGTGGATGGAGGAGAAGACCGGCAGCCGGATCAACCTGAACCGGACCACCGAGGCGGTCGAGACCGGCGCGGACAAGATCGCCACCGGCTGCCCGTTCTGCCGGGTGATGCTGTCCGACGGGCTGACCGCCAAGCAGGCCGACGGCTCGGCCCGCGAATCGGTCGAGGTCCAGGACGTCGCCCAGCTCCTGCTCGCGTCCGTCAAGCGCGGCGACTGAGGTTCACCGCAGCCGACCTTCAGTTCACTGCAACTTCCTGCAATTTCCCTTCCCAGTCAGTGGGTCTGCCCCTTAGGCTCCGTTGGTTGTTCCAATGGGGAGGGAAATTCGTGAAGTTCCGTAACCGGGCGGTGGCCGCGGCCATCGCCCTGCCGATGATTCTCGGCATCGCCGCGTGTGGCGACAAGGACACTGCCGGTGGCGGCGCGACTCAGCCGACGCCGACGCAGTCCACCAGCGCACCGGAGACCAGCACCACGCCGGAGCCCAGCACCCCGGCGCCGCCGCCGGTCGAGGAGCCGGCCCGGCTGACCAATGCCAGCTTCATCCCGACGCTCAAGTCGGCCACCGGCAAGGCCAAGTCCTTCAAGTCGACGATGGTGATGACGGTCGGCGGCCAGAAGATCACCGCCACCTCGTCGCAGAGCACCAACCCGCTGGCGATGAAGATGGACATGGTCAACCCGATGGCCGGCGGCGCCATGCAGATGATCCTGGTCAAGTCGAACCTGTACATCTCGATCCCGAAGCAGACCGGCGCGGGCAAGTTCATCCAGCTGAACCTGAAGAACAGCAGCGACCCGACGGTCAAGTCGTTCGGCTCGATGCTCGAGAGCGCCGACCCGACGAAGTCGTACCAGGGCTGGGAGAAGGCGCTGAGCAGCGTCAAGTTCGTCAAGTCCGAGACGGTCGGTGGCCAGAAGCTCGACCGGTACGACGTGACCGTCGACACCGCCAAGTCGCTGAAGGCGGCCGGCCAGCCGGTCCCGAAGGGCGTGCCGAAGTCGCTGGTCTACTCGGTCTGGATGGGCAGCGACAAGCTGATCTACCAGATGAAGTTCGCGATGGCCGGCGTCGACATGCAGATGACGATGTCCGACTACAACAAGCCGGTCGCCATCGCCGCGCCGCCGGCGAGCAAGATCGTCGGCAAGCGCTAGTCATGACGACTCGCACCAGGGTGGCGGCACTGGCCGCCACCCTGCCTCTGCTGTTCGGGGCGGCCGCCTGTGGCGCCGCCCCGACGGCCGAGCAGCCGGCCCAGACGAAACCGGCCGCGCCGGTGAAGGCTGCTCCGCCGCTACGCCTGACCAGCGCGACCTTCGCGCCGGCACTCAACCGCGCGACCGCCAAGGTGACCTCCTTCGAGGGCGTCGGGCACATCACGGCGCAGGGCCAGACGCTGGCCTTCACCGCCGCCGTGACGGCCAAGCCGCTGGCGATGTCGATGGAGATGAGCGGCGCCGCGCTGGGCGGCAGCAGCGTGAGGATGCTGATGGTCGAGCGCGTCGTCTACATGTCGGCGCCGGGCGTGACGCCGGCCGGCAAGTACGTGGTGCTCGATCTGACGAAGGACAAGAATCCGCAGGTCCGGGCCGTCGGCCGGATGCTGGCCAACGCCGATCCGCTGAAGCAGTTCAAGAGCTGGAAACCGGGCGGCCAGAAGGTCGAGTTCGTCGGCACCGACAAGCTCGACGATCTGGCGGTGGAGCACTACCGGGTGAGCACGGTCCTGGGCGGGAAGCCGATCGTCTTCGACCTGTGGATGGGCGCCGACAATCTGTTGCACAAGATGGCGTACACCTTCTCGGGCATGGACTACGTGATGACGATGACCGGTTACAACACGGTCGCTCCGATCGCGGCGCCGGCCGCGAGCGAGATCGTCAAGCAGCGCTGATGAACATCCGGTCGAGGGTGGCGGCACTGGCCGCCACCCTGCCGTTGGTACTCGGCCTGGTCGCCTGCACGGACGACGCGGCGATCAAGCCCGAGGCCAGTACGACGAAGCCGGCCGCCAACCAGAAGGCCGCCAAACCACCCGCCCGCCTGACCACCGCGACCTTCGCGCCGGTGACGCTTGCCGCCAACGCCAAGGTGAAGTCCTGGGCCGGGGTGATGCGGATGAGCCTCAACGGCCAGGTGATGACCGCGACGATCGCGCAGACCTACAAGCCGCTGGCGATGCGGATGGACATGAGTGGTCCGCAGTTCGGCGGCGTCGCCCACGCGGTCCTGATCAACGGTGTGCTCTACCTGCAGTTGCCGATTCCGCAGGCCCGCGGCAGGTACCTGAAATTTGACTCGCAGGACACCAGGAACCCGACGGCGGCCGCCTTCGCGCAGCTGTTCGCCGCGGCCGATCCCACCAACGGGAACGAGGTGCTGCGGAAGGCGCTCGTCAAGGTGAAGTTCGTGGCCAGCGAGACGGTCGGCTTCCGCAAGGTGGACCGGTACGACCTCACGATGAACAACGCCGCGATGCTCCGGGTGCTCGGTATGAAGGGTCCGGCCGGGATGCCGAAGACCTCGGTCCAGTCGCTTTGGATCGGTGCCGACCGCCTCACCTACAAGTCGCTGTCGGCTGGTACCCAGATCACCATCACCGGGTACGACACCGTTGGCGCCATCAGGGCCCCCTCGCCGAAGATGGTCATCAAGACCGGGCGTTAGCGCAGGTACGATGCGCCGTTGAAGTCGAGGACGGCGCCGCTGGACCAGGTGGCTTCGGGGGAGGCCAGCCAGTGGACGGCGTTGGCGATCTCGGTCGCGGTGGCGACCCGGTTGAACGGGCTCTGGGCGCGGATCGCGTCGCCGCCGGGGCCGTCCAGGTTCTGCGCCGTCATGTCAGTGGCGATGAAACCGGGGGCGATTGACGTCACGGTGATGTCATGTGGCGCCAGCGCGATCGCCATCGACTGCCCGAACGAGTGCAACCCCGCCTTGCTCGCCCCGTACGCCGGTACGTCCGGCTCACCCCGATACGCGCCACGCGACCCGACGTTGACCACGGCACCCCGTTTGACGCCATCGGCCGGCTCCACCTCGAGCATCTGCCGGGCCACGCACCAGGTGAGGTGAGCCGCCGCCTCCAGGTTGACGGCCAGCGTCCGTCGCCAGGCCGCCACCCAGTCGTCGTACGACGTCTCGAGCAGCGGGTGACCGAGCCGCCGCGACCCCGCGACCGGCTCCTCGACGAACAGCGCGGCGTTGTTGACCAGTACGTCGATCCGTCCGAGCGCCTTCGCCGATTCCTCAACCAGTGAAGGGATCGAGGCCGCATCGCCGAGGTCTCCGGACAGTACCGCGTGCCCCTCTCCGGGCAGCTCGGCCAGTACTGCGTTCGCCTTGTCGACAGCACCCCGGCAATGCAGCACGACCCGGTCCCCGGCCGCCGCGAAGACCCGCGCGACCTCCGCTCCGACCCCGCGCGACGCGCCTGTGACGAGCACTCCTCTGGACACTGCGATCCCCTCTCCTCGGCTGCCCTCATTCTGCCCTGCCAGCAGGCCCTGACATCGCCATGGCGGCATTGGTGACATCAGAAGGGTTGACAGTGACGTCACTATGACGTCAGTATTGCGTCATGGAACTTGACCACTACCTCGAGTCGGTCCGCCGTAGCGTAGAGAACGCCACCGCGCTGGCCGACGACCAAACTCGCTCCGTGGCACAGCGCCTCGGGGCCACGCTGGATGACGCGGGCCGCTTGGCCCTCATCTCAGCCCTGTCGGACGCCGCCGGTGAGATCAGCCGTGAGCTGTCGCCCGGTTCCGTCGAGCTCCGGATGGCCGGTGGCCGCCCCGAGTTCGTCGTGACGCCGGCCCCGAGCCAGCTGACCGGCAACGATGACGACGACCTGGACGACGAGGTGGCCGAGCCGGCCGCCGCGGATCTCGCCCTGGACGCCGACGAGCCGACCGCGCGGATCACGCTGCGGCTGCCGATGTCGGTGAAGAACAAGGTGGACGAGGCCGCGACCGCCGAGGGCATCTCGTCGAACGCGTGGCTGATGCGGACCGTGATGACTGCGCTGACCTCCGGCCGGTCCGGCTACGGCCGCCCGCCCCGGCCGCCGCGCGCGCCCCGGCCGGGCATCTTCGCCCCCGACGGACCGCTCGGACCGGAGGGCCCGCTCGGACCCGACGGCATCTTCGGCCAGGGCGGTGTCTTCGGGCCGGAGGGAGTCTTCGGACCGGACGGCCTGTTCGGCGAGGGACGCCGCGGTGGTGACCGCGGTGACCGTCGCAACGACCGAGGCGAGCGTCGCGGTGAGCGCGGCGACCATGGACAGCGCCGGGGTGGACGTGGCCCGGGCCAACGGATGCAGGGGTGGGCACAGTGAGCTACACAAGCCAGTTGATCGGCGAGGCCGGCGAGATCGAGCGGGTCCGGATCGAGATCGGTTCGGGCCTGGTGGAGATCCGCCCGGCCGACGGCGACAAGACCGTCGTCGACCTGGAGGTCGACAGCGGTGACGAGGGCGACGTGGTGTTCGAGGTGGTCAACGGCGAACTGATCGTCGAGACCCCGAAGAACCTGCGGCGCGGCCCGGAGATCCGGGTCCGGATCGCCACTCCGGACGTCCTGGACGCCCGGATCCAGACCGGCTCCGGTGACATCAGCTCCCGCGCGGCGCTGGGCGAGGCCCGGCTGTCGACCGGATCGGGTGACATCCGCGCCGACCGGATCGAGGGCGACCTCGCGGCCAACACCGGCAGCGGTGACGTCCGGGTCGGGTACGCGGGCCAGAGCGTCCGGGCCAAGACCGGCTCCGGCGTCATCGACATCGGCGAGGCGGTCGGCACGACCGGCCTGTCCACCGGGTCCGGCGATGTCCGGGTCGGCGACGCGGCCGGGCCGACGACGGTCAAGGTCGGCTCGGGTGACATCACCATCGAGCGGATCCGGGACCACTCGGTCGCGACCTCCGGCTCCGGCGACGTCCGGGTCGAGTCCGCCGAGGGACCCAGTGTCCGGGCGGAGACGGCTCGCGGCGACGTGCAGATCGGCGTACCGGACGGTGTGCCGACCTACCTCGACCTCAAGACGGTCACCGGCCAGATCCGGTGCGACCTCGAGCCCGGTGAGAAGCCGGCCGAGGGTGAGCGCTCGCTGATGCTGCGGGCCCGCACCGTCTCCGGCGACATCACCGTCGTCCGGGTCTGAAGTACCAGAACAGCACCAGTCAGCACGGGGACCAGTGAGGGGAGACAGCCATGATCAGCGAACACCAAGAGGTAGCCCGCTATCGGGTGGCCGAACAGATCCGGGTCGCCGAACTACGGGCCCAGAGCAAGCAACACCGTGAGGCGCTGCGGGCCGACGGTGAGCCCGCCGGACCGCGGCACGAGCTGGCCGGCGTCCTGCGCCGGCTGGCCGACCGGCTCGAGCCGCAGCCGCGCCACCGCCGGACCGGCCTGTCCGTCGTCCGGTGATTTCGATGACTTCTCAAGCACTTTGCAGCTTGCTGCAACGCCTTGGTTTATTGACCTCCCGAGGCCGCTGACGCTGCTAGCGTGCTGGCCGTAACCAGGCCCAGACTCGGGGAGAAACGATGTTGCGTCCGCTGGTCGCGATCACCGCCGCTGCTGTATTACTGACCGGCTGCAGCGGTGGCGACGACAAGAAATCCGACCCGGCATCGGGGGACAAGGGCAACAATCCGGCCGCCACCCCGACCACTCCCGAACTCGCGACCTTCGACCCACCCAAGGCCTTCCAGGCCGTCGCCGCGTCCGCGCTGGCGGAGGAGAAGGGCCACAGCACCGCCGAGCCCGAGGTCGCCATGGTCGGCATGACCGCGGTGGCGAACAGCTACAGCGGTGCCGTCGGCCAGAGCGTGACCGGGACGCAGAAGCCGTGGCAGACCCTGGCCACCGAAACCACCGACGGCAGCGTGGTGATCAACGACGCGAGTCGCCCGATCGCCGTCCAGCTCGACGGGAAGCCGGCCGTCGCGGTCGCTTACTACCAGCGGGTCAAGGGCACCGGCACGCAGAAGCCCGGGGTCTCGGTGCTGTTCCGCTGGCTCGACCCGGCCGACGGCAAGCCGTTGTCCGAGGCAACGGTCGACGCCACCGCGCTGCTCGGCGACGACGAGGTGAACAGCGGCCTCCCCGGCGGCCTGACCGATTTCTTCGCCGACCCGGCCACCGGCCGGCTGGCGGTCGGCGTCGCGCCGGCCAGCCTGATCGGCGCCAAGTCCGGCATCATCACCGTGACCGGCGATCCGGTCACCAAGAAGGGCGCCGGCGTGCCGTTCATGCGGCCGGCCGGGATCAGCAAGGGTGTAGTGGTCGGGGCCCAGGGCGAGGACAACACCCGGCGGACGCTGGCCCTCGTCGACGCCGCCACCGGCCGGGTCACGAAGTCCGGTCTGCTGCCCGGACTGTGGGGTCTCGGCTCGACCGGCAGCGTCGGTGGGAAGTACGCCTACCTGTACGGCCAGAAGTACGACCCGAAGCTCGGTGACGGTGAGTACGTCGGCAGCGTGTACGCGGTCGACCCGGCCACCGGAACGGTCGTCCAGACCAAGTCCGCGGTGAAGAAGACCAGTTTCCTGCTCGACTACACCTGCGTCGCGGACCGCCAGAAGTCGGTCGTCTGCACGGCCGACCCCGGGTACGACGAGGCGGAGATCATCGGCTTCGACGACACCACCGGTAAGAAGGCCTGGGGCTACACCGCCGCGAACGCGGCCCGGGCGGTGCCGGAAGTGACTGCGGCGTTCCACGGAGTCGTCTACGCCACCTCCGAGCACAAGACGGTCCTGATGGACGCGCTGACCGGCAAGGACATCCCGGCGCCGACACCGACCGCCACCCCGACCGACTCGGCCACCCCTGGCACCAGCAGTACGCCCGGTGAGAACCCGACACCGACCGACGGCTCGACCCCGACGGACGGCTCGACGTCGACCGATGGCCCGACGCCGACGTACGGCAGTACCGACGGTACGACGCCGTCCGGCGGGGAGACCCCCGGCGCCCCGGTGCCGGCCCAGCCGGACCTCGAGCTCCAGTCGCCGGCGGGCGTTTCGGAGTACGGCGGTGTCTATCTGCACAAGCTGGACCTGTCCGACGAGTCCAGCGGCATCCTGCAGGTCCTGAAGGCGGTCGGCTGATGCGCGCCCTGCGTCCGTTGACCACGGCAATCGTCGCAGCCGCCCTGCTGGCCGGCTGCAGTGGCGGTGACGGCGACAAGGCCACCGACCAGCCGTCGAGCGACGGGACATCGACCTCGCCGACACCGTCCGGGCCCAACCTGGCGACCTTCGACCCGCCCAAGGCGTTCGCGCCGGTCTCGGCGCTGGCCGAGGGCGACGAAGCCGGGATGCCGAACCAGTACTACGTCGAGGCCGGCATGGTCGGTGAGACCTCGCTGTATGCGCTCCGCACCGGGCTGACTGCCCGCACGCTCAGCGCGAACAGCTGGGAGGTGCCGGCCGCCGCCGACCCGACCACCAAGACCACCGACCTGACCCCGCCGATGGCCTTGCAGCTGAACGGTAAAGAGGTCGTCGCGATCGCGTACAAGCAGGTCGTCCAGGGCAGCGGGACGCAGAAGGCGCACGATCAGGTGGCGTTCCAGTGGATCGATCCGGCCGAAGGGGACGTGCTGGCCACGGTCGTCGCCGATCTGAGCACCCTGCTCGGGCCGGGCCGGGGCAGCTCCGGGCTGGCCAGTCCGGTGTACGACCCGGCGACCGGCCAGATCGCGGTCGGCCTCGAGGCGCAGTACGTCGAGAACGCACCGAAGCTCGGCGACTTCACCGTGTTCGCCGACCCGGCCACCTTGAAGGCGACGACGATCCCGGGGATCCGCGCGGCCGGCGTCCAGAACGGCGTCGTCGTCGGCGTCAAGGGCAGCCAGCAGGAGGGCGCGAAGGACAACACGATCATCCAGGCCGACGGCGTCACCGGAGCGGTCAAGAAGTCCGTCCCGGTGCCGGCGATGAACTACCTCCACCCGGCTGGTTCGGGCAGCAAATACGCGTACCTCGCGGGGACCGGCTATGTGAACGGTGCCAAGGACAGCGTCGACCACGTCAACTCGATCTACGCCGTCGAGATCGCGACCGGCGCGGTGGTCGAGAACAAGCTGCCGCTCTCGGCGGACTCCGCCGACGACGTGCACTGCTTCTCCGACCATGTGGCCTCGGTGGTCTGCAACCGCTCGCTGGACGACCAGAAGACCTCCATCGCCGGATTCGACGACGCCACCGGGAAGCCGCTCTGGGGCTACGACTCGTCGTCGAACCGGGTGGTGCCGAAGATCACCACGATGTTCAACGGGCTGGTCTACGGGACGGCCGACGACAAGGCGGTCCTGCTGGACGCCAAGACCGGCCAGGACGTGGAGGCTCCGGCTGCCACTCCGGCCGCCACTCCGACCGACGGTACGCCGACGCCCGCCGACACCTCGACGTTCGACAGCGGGAACGTCGGTGGCTGGGGTGACACCTCGCTGCTGTACGGCAGTCAGCAGTCGCCGCTGATGGTCTCGAAGTACGGCAGCGTCTATCTCCAGCAGCCCACCAACAAGGTCTCGCCGCGGGTCGAGAAGATCCTGGTCGTCCAGAAGGCGATCGGCTGACGGTCAGCCGGACCGCGGCGGCTCAGATGCCGCCGCGGAGGAAATTCTTGTACGACCGCGACGGCGTCGGCCCGCGCTGACCCTGGTAACGGGAGCCGTACTTCTCGGAGCCGTACGGGTGCTCGGCGGGCGACGAGAGCCGGAAGAAGCAGAGCTGGCCGATCTTCATCCCCGGCCAGAGCTTGATCGGCAGCGTCGCCACGTTGGACAGCTCCAGCGTCACGTGGCCGGAGAAGCCGGGGTCGATGAACCCGGCGGTGGCGTGGGTGAGTAGCCCGAGCCGGCCCAACGACGACTTGCCCTCGACCCGTGCCGCCACGTCGTCGGGCAATGTCACCTGCTCGAAGGTGGACCCGAGGACGAACTCGCCCGGGTGCAGGATGAAGGGTTCGTCGCCCTCCGGCTCGACCTGGCGGGTCAGGTCGGGCTGTTCCTCGGCCGGATCGATGTGCGGGTAGCGGTGGTTCTCGAACACCCGGAAGAATCGGTCCAGCCGTACGTCGACGCTCGACGGCTGCACCATCGCAGCATCGAACGGGTCCAGCTGGACCCGCTTCGCGTCGAGCTCGGCCAAGATGTCACGGTCGGAGAGCAGCACGAACGCAACTTACCGCAGCGTGCTGCAACTCCGCCTGTCTGCAGGGCCTCGATCCTGATCGGATCGGCGCCCGGTGCCACCCGGACCTGGCCGCGTACCTGTTCCGGAGCCCTCAGCTCCCCGGACCGTCGACGCGGCTACGGGCCTTCGGCAACGGCTCAGTTGGCGAGCTTGTTGAACTTCGAGACCTGGCCGGCGAACGTCTTCACCTGGGCCGGCGACCAGTCCTTGAGCAGGTCCTCGATCACCTTGTGGCGCTTCTTGCGGGCCGCGGCGAGCTTGCGCTTGCCGTTCGCCGTCAGCGTCAGCAGGGTCGCCCGGGCGTCGGACTTGTCGGCGGCCCGCTTCAGCAGGCCCTCCTCCTCGAGCCGGGCGCAGGCCCGGCTGACCGGCCCCTTGTCCACCTCGAGCGCCGCGACCAGGTCGGCCATCCGAACCGGCGCCAGTTCCTCGACGTGGTTCAGCAAGGCGTACTGGGCCGGCTCCAGATCCGGATGCGCCTCGTCCGACAGCGTCCGCTGCAGACTGCGCAGCCGGCGTGCCAGCGTGACGAGTTCCTTCTCCAGGTTCTCGAGTGCGTCGTTAGTGTCAGTTGCCACCGTTCACCCCTTCTTTTCAGTTGCCCCGCAACCATCTTGTCCGGCCCCAGTCAGGACCGCATCCTCACGTTGCGTCGAATGTTGCCCCCGGCAACGCGTTCTAATCTGCCAGAAGATGACCGGCCTGCCCAGTCCTGAGCGTGCCCTTTGTTCAAAACTGCCCGTTAACCCCCCGTGCAAACCGCCCGCGGGGTCGGGTATGATCCTCTGAGTCCGCCGGGAAACCGGCAGCCGCGCGGGTGTAGTTCAATGGCAGAACATCAGCTTCCCAAGCTGACAGTGCGAGTTCGATTCTCGTCACCCGCTCCAGCAGACCCCAGGCCGATGGCCTGGGGTTTTTGCCTTCTCCGGGGGTTTCGGGTGCGGCCGGCGCGGGTAGTCCGGGCCGGTGCCTGCCTGATCAGGGGTGGCATTTCATATTCGAATGGCGCCGCCGAACGGGTGCCGCTTTGTCCTTGCAAACCAGGGGTGACAACCATTCCATACGGAAACAGAACGAGGGCCGGTCGAGTGGGTACTCGGCCGGCCCTCGTGCCGGTGGTTACTTCGAGCCGAAGACCTCGAGTTCGGTCATGTCGGTGAACTGACAGCCGGCGTAGCCGCCGTCGGGGCAGTTCGTGGCGAAGTCGGGCACCTGCGGGCTGAGCATCACGAACCGGACGAACTTCACGCCGGTGACGTTGCCGGTCGGCGTGACCTCGTTGTACTTGCCGCGGTTGGCGGCGCCGAACTCGCCCTCCAGGGCCGTTGCCCAGGTGGTGCCGTCGACGGACGTCTCGATCCGGTACTTACCAGTCGCCGAGCTGCCCGGGTCGCCGCAGTTGTTCGACGGGTCGACCGAGAACTTGCTGATGTTCACGGCCACCGGCAGCGCGATGTCGACGTTCTTCGGAATCATTACGCCGGTCGGCGTACCGTCGTCGTCACCGGTAGTGCTGCCCCAGCCCGGACCCTGGCTGGAGTCGATCACGTTGGCCGGGCCACAGCCGAGCGACGTGAGGTCCGGACCGTTGAAGTCCACCACCGAACCGCCGCCGGACGCCGCGGCCCAGTTGCGCCGGGGCGTGAAGTTGGCGGTCGTACCGCCGGCCTTGACCGTCAAGGCGTTGCCGAGCACCTCGTAGCCGACGCCCGAGACGACGAACTTGCCGTAGGTGCCGGGCAGTACGCCGGTGATCGTGTACTTGCCGTTGGCGCCGGTCACTGCGGAGTAGTCACCCGCGTAGCCGGACGCGTGGCCACCGATGAACACCAGTGCACCGGCCACCGGAGCGCCGGAGTCCTTGTCCGTCACAGTGCCGGAGATAGAGGTGGTGGCGCCCGTCGGCGGGATGTGGAAGTCCTCGACCGGGTGCGAGTCGCCGCTGTCGAGCGCGCCGGCGAACCAGCCCATGCCGCGGTTCGCGAAGACCTGCCAGATGACCTTGGCGTTCTTGCCGCCACTGGCCACCAGGTCGGCCTGGACGATCGCGTTGCGCATGTCCAGCATCGTCGGGTCGGCGGTGGAGAGCTCCATTGCGCGGGTGATGATGCTCAGCGCGTAGGTGTGGCCGAACCGCTCGCGCAGGTCCCACAGCGTCTGGGCCCACACCTCACCGGACGAGTGCACCTCCGGCGAGCCGCCGATGGTCGGGAAGTCGCCGTAGGTGTAGCCACCCTGCGAACCGTCGATGCCGACACAGGCCGGCTCCTTGGCCCTGACCCGGCAGTCGTTCGGCATCGTACGGATGGTGCCGCCGCCGGTGTCGTACCGGCCGATCCGCATCTCACCGTTGGCGGTGGTGTCCTTCTCCAGGTTGTGCGAGGCCAGGTAGTCGAGCGCGTAGAAGTCGCTCCACGCCTCGCCCATCGCGCCGGACTGGATGCTGTTCAGCGTCGAGTTGCCGCTCGCGTCGACGACCAGCCGGTTCGACAGGCCGTGGGTGTACTCGTGGTACAGGATCTCGGCCGAGTTCGACGAACTGGTCGCCACCGTCGCGTCGTCGCCGACGCTGCCGAACAGGTACATCTGCATGGTCGGCGGGGTGCCGTCCGGCGGGGTGTTCATGTTCGCGTTGTCGATGTGGTTGGCGTCCGGCCCGCCGTCGGCAGCGGTGGCCGCGCCGTCGATCGAGTTCAGCTGGACCGCGTCGCCGCCGTCGGCGTCGAACGAGCCCGCTGCCTTGGTGAAGCTGATCGGCGGCTTGGCCAGCCAGTCGTGGAAGTTGCTGGCGAAGAAGAACCCGTTGGTGACGTCCTCGTTCATGTTGGTCTTCCAGGACTGCGGCTTGGCCGGGTCCCAGGTGCAGATGGTCGTCGGCGAGCAGAGCGGGACCGACTGGAACGGCACCAGCTTGTACTCCGAACCGGTGGGCGTTCCCGGCACCTTGACCGTCTCGCCAGGGTTCGCCTGGTTGTCGTCGTTGATGTCCGCGAACGCCGCGACCGAAGTGCCCTCGAGGAGCGTCTTCGCGCCCTTGGGCAGCCACTTGTTGTAGATCAGGTTCTCGGTGCGCTGGACGCCGCCCTTGGGCGCGCCCGGGTAGTTGTCGAAGACGAGCGCGTCGCCCTTGTCGTTGCTGGACAGGTCACGCCGGTAGAGCAGCGTGCCGGTCTGGGCGTCGATCACGTGGGTGTAGATCAGCGTGCCGCCCGCGTTGGTGTACGTCGACCACGCCTTGCGCAGGCCGTCGGCGGTGTGGAACCAGACCTCCTTCGCGTAGTCGCCGTTGCTCCACTTGGTGGTGGTACCGGCGGCCTTGGCAGTTGCGCTCTTCGCGGTCCCACCGATGTCCTCGGCCGCGGCGGTGCGTGCCGCTGCGGCGGTCACCGAGGGAGCAGCCCGGCGGGCCGCGGCCTGGGTGGCCAGTCCGGCGATCGGTGCGCCCTGGAGCGAGATCAGCTGGCCGGCCTTGGTGACGTTGGCCTTCAGGCCGTTGCCGAACACCTCGATGCCGTCGACCTCCTGGACCCAGGAGATGTGGTGGGTGCCGAGGTCGTCGACGTAGTCCTTGCGGAGCTTCAGACCGGCGAGGTCGGAGGCCGAGAGCCGGAAGACCTCCGGGTGCGCCTTGACGTAGGCCAGCGCGATGTCGGTCGCCTTCTTGGTGCTCTTGCCGGTGAGGAAGCCGTCGAGCTTGGTCACCTGCTCCGGCGTACCGGTGTTCTCGTCGAGTGCGACGACGCCCTGGCTGCCCAGAGAGGTACGGAATTTCTCCGAGGCGGCCGTTTCCTTACCGACCACCTTGGCCGCGCGGTTGTAGTTCGCGCGGGCGTTGGGGGTGCGGGCGTCGTAGTTGCCCTTGCGCTCCTTGGCCTTCAGCGGCTTGGCCGCGTCGGGGGGTGTCTTCGCATCGGGGGTGGCGGCCGTGGCGGCCATCGCGCCACCGCCGGCCGTGACCGCCAGGACCGTGCTGGCGCTCACGGCGGTCACCGCGAGCAGCCTGCGTCCCTTGCCGGGAACTCTCACAAACATCACTCCTGAATATTGTCGAGACAGAAGCCGGAGGGCCGGTCGAGTGGGTACTCGGCCGGCCCTCGCGGATGGTGATCGGTGCGGTTACTTGGTGCCGAAGACCTGGATCTCCGTCATGTCGGTGAAGGAGCAGCCGCTGACGGTGGAACCGGGACAGGTGGTCGCGAAGTTCGGGACCTGCGGGCTGAGCATCGTGAACTTGACGTACTTCACGCCGGCCGTCGCGCCGGTCGGCGCGAGTTCGGTGTACTTGCCGACGTTGGCGGCGGTGAACTCACCCTCCTGGGCGGTCGCCCAGGTGGTGCCGTCGGCCGAGGTCTCGATCTTGTACTGGCCGGTGGCGGCGGTCGGGTCGTCACCACAGGTGTTCGACGGGTCGACCGAGAACTTGGTGACGTTCACGGTGTCCGGCAGCGTGATGGTGATGAACTTCGGCACCATCACGCTGGTCGGCGTGCCGTTGTCGTCGCCGGTGGTGCTGCCCCAGCCGGTGCCCTGGCTGGAGTCGTTCGCGTACTGCGGACCGCACTGCGGCGAGAAGTCCGGACCGTTGTAGTCCGAGACCGTGCCGCCGCCGGACGACGCGGCCCAGTTGCGCCGCGGAGCCAGGTTGGCGACGGTGCCGCTCGGCTTGACCGTCACGGGAGCGCCCAGTACCTCGTAGCCGGCGCCGGTGACGACGAACTTGCCGTAGGTGCCGGGCAGTACGCCGGTGATCGTGTACTTGCCGTTGGCGCCGGTCACTGCGGAGTAGTCACCCGCGTAGCCGGAGGCGTGGCCGCCGATGAAGACGAGCGCGCCGGCCACCGGAGCGCCGGTGTCCTTGTCGGTGACGGTACCGGTGATGCTCGTGGTGGCCGTCTTCGGCGGAACGTGGAAGTCCTCGATCGGGTTCGCGTCGCCGCCGTCGAGCACGCCGGCGAACCAGCCCATGCCACGGTTGGCGAAGACCTGCCAGATGATGCCGGCGTTCTTGCCGCCGCTGGCGACCAGGTCGGCCTGGACGATCGCGTTACGCATGTCGAGCATCGTCGGGTCCGCGGTGGACAGCTCCATCGCGCGGGTGATGATGCTCAGCGCGTAGGCGCGGCCGAAGCGCTCCCGCAGGTCCCACAGCGTCTGGGCCCAGACCTCACCGGAGGCGTGTACCTCGGGGCGGTTGGTGATGTGCGGGAAGTCGCCGTAGGTGTAACCGCCCTTGCTGCCGTCGCGGGCGACGCAGTTCGGGCTGATCGCCTTCACGCGGCAGTCGATCGCCTCGGTCCGGAACAGCTGGCCGTGGGCGACGTACTTGCCCTCGAGGACCTCACCGGGAGCGGTGGTGTCCTTCTCCAGGCCGTGCGAGACGAGGTAGTCCATCGCGTAGAAGTCGCTCCACGCCTCGCCCATCGAGCCGGCCTGGATGCTGTTCAGCGTCGAGTTGCCGGTGGCGTCGACGACGAGCCGGTTCGACAGACCGTGGGTGTACTCGTGGTACAGGATGCTGGCGTCGTTCGCCCCGCTCGCGGGGACCCAGCGCTCCTGGTCGTCGGACTTGCCCGGCGAGTGCCACAGGTACATCTGCATGGTCGGCGGGGTGCCGTCCGGCGGGGTCGACATGTTCGCGTTGTCGTCGTGGTTCGCGTCCGGTCCGCCGTCGGCGCCGGTCGCCGCGCCGTCCAGCGCGTTCAGGTGCACCGGGTCGCCGCCCGCCGCGTCGAACGAGCCGGCCGCCGGGGTGAAGCTGATCGGCGGCTTGGCCAGCCAGTCGTGGAAGTTGCTGGCCAGGTAGAAGGCGTTGGTGACGTCCTGGTTCAGGTTCGTCTTCCAGGAGTCCGGCTTGGCCGGGTCCCAGGTACAGATGAACGCCGCCGAGCAGAACCGGCTGCTGTCCTGGAACGGGACGAGCTTGTACTCCGAGGTGGTCGGCGTGCCCGGCACCTTGACCGTCTCGCCGGCGTTCGGCTGGTTGTCGTCGTTCACGTCCGCGAAGGCGGCGACAGACGTTCCCTCGAGCAGCGTCTTCGCGTTCTTCGGCAGCCACTTGTTGTAGATCAGGTTCTCGGTGCGCTGGGTGCCGCCCTTGGCAGCGCCCGGGTAGTTGTCGATGACGAGCGCGTCGCCGTTGCCCTCGCTGACCAGGTCCTTGCGGTACAGCAGGCCGCCGGTCTGGGCGTCGATCACGTGGCTGTAGATCTTCGAGCCGCCGCCGTTGACATAGGTCAGCCAGCCCTTGCGCAGACCGTCGGCGGTGTGGAACCAGACCTGCTTGGCGGTGTCGCCGCTGCTCCACTTGGTGGTGCCGGCGGTGGTGCTCGCGGTGGCGTTCGCCAGCTTCGCGTCGACATCCTCGGCCGCCGCGGTACGGGCCGCGTCGGCGCTGATGGTCGAGGAGGCCGCCTTCTCGCGGGCCTGGGCCTGCGAGACGAGGCCGGAGATCGGCGCGCCCTGCAGCGAGATCAGCTGGCCGGCCTTGGTGACGTTGGCCTTGAGACCGTTGCCGAACACATCGATGCCGTCGACCTGCTGGCTCCACGAGATGTGGTGGGTGCCGAGGTCGTCGACGTAGTCCTTGCTCAGCTTGAGGGTGCCGAGGTCGGAGGCCGACAGCTTGAAGACCTCGGGGTGGGCCTTGACGTAGGCCAGCGCGATCTCGGTGGCCTTCTTGGTGCTCTTGGCGGTGAGGAAGCCGTTGAGCTTGGTCACCTGGGCCGGCGTACCGGTGTTCTCGTCGACCGCGACCACGCCCTGGCTGCCCAGGGAGGTACGGAACTTCTCCGACGCGGCGGTCTCCTTGCCGACCACCTTCGCCGCGCGGGCGTAGTTCGCGCGGGCGCTGGGAGTGCGGGCGTCGTAGTTGCCCTTGCGCTCCTTGCCGGTGATCGACTTCGCGGCGTCGGCCGGGGCCTTGGCGTCCGGGGCGGCGGAGGTGGCGGCCATCGCGCCACCGCCGGCCGTTACAGCCAGGACGGTGGATGCGCCGACGGCGGTAACCGCCAGCAGCCCCCGTCCCTTGCCAGAAACTCTCACAACTGTGCTCCAGAGAAAGTCGCGCGGATCGCCCTCCACGACCCGTCCGGGCCGACCTTAAGCCTGGCGGTCGGCCCGGGGAAGGGATATCAGCGGAATGACGCGGAAGCGAGGGTTGTCCTTCGTGCCCGGACCAGTACTGCCAGCGATGCCACAGTCGTCGCGGTGAGCAACGATCCGGCTGCGAGGAGTGTCGACTGCCCTGGGTGGACAAGGGATTCGCCGCGTTGCGCCTGCCAGATGGTCAGCCAGACCAGTCCGGCGTACGCCGCGGCGGCGATCCATACGAGGGCCGTCCGCGGGCCCTCTGGGCGGAGTACCGGGAACTGGCGGGCGAGCAGAATGAGGCCGAGGGCAACCAACGGGATCAGCTGCAGCGAGTGGATGCCGAGGAAGTGCCCGATCCGCAGGTCGCCGCCTTGGGTGCTCCAGCCGGTGATGGGCATCCCGGGACCGCCATCTTCGACACCGACCGAGTGCGCGCCGAAGAAGTCCTCCCGGCCGGTCGCCGCGATCGCCTTCTCCTGGGCCGGGGTGGCGCGGAACATCAGCGAGCCGAGCAGCATCCCGACCAGAGTGGTGCCGAGGGCGAGCCGGATGCTCCAGCGCAGCGCCTTGTCGCCGGGCTTGTCGAAGAGCAGTTGGACCGCGATCACGAAGACGGCGATGTAGACCACGTAGATCGTCGTCGCCATCAGGTCGTGGAACAGCGTGTCGGTCGGGGTGGACTGGTTGAAGTGCAGCTGGCGGCCCCGGACGGCGACCTGACCGACGATGATCGCCAGCTCGGCGGCGATACCCAGCGCCACGAAGGTGCCCATCCACCAGCCGAGCCGGCGCGCCTTGGTCTGCAGCGACAGGAACCAGGCCAGCGTCACGCAGTACGCCGCGAAGCTGATCGAGAACTTGAGCGGCTTCATCCAGATCGGATGCCCGAGCAGCTGCCGATCGTCGAACAGCGCGCCCACGATGCCGATCAGGACCAGCACGGATGCCGCCGCCGCGACCGCGATCAGTGGCCGGTGCAGACGTCGCGGCCTGGCCGGAAGTACCGGTACTTCGGTTCGGATTTCCCCCACAGTTGTCATGTATCGATCGTCGGGATCGCGGACTCGCCGCACAGTAGGCCCAGGCCCCCTATTGGGCCTGGGCCTACCCCGGATCAACCCTGAGTGGGGTTCGCCGGTTTAGAAGGCGGCGGCTCCGTTCGGCGTGCCGAGGCCGGTCGGGCCGTCCCAGCCGGTCCGGGCGTTGCACCACTGGGTCGTGGGGCACGAGCCGTTGCTGCCGCTGGTCACGTCGAACAGCGAGCTGGCGTGCGCGTACGGCAGTGCGTTCGCGTAACCGGCGGTGTTGCCCGACAGTGCGTAGACCGAGGCGATGATCGGCGCGGCCTCACTCGTACCGCCGAACTGCGCCCAGGTGGAGGCCGTCTTGCTGGTCGGGTAGTAGATCGCCATCCCGCCCTTGCTCGGGTCAGCCGCCGCCGAGACATCAGCCATCGCACGCTTCGAGCAACCGGTGCCGAAGGTGGATGCCGCACTCAGCGCGGTGTTGTACGTCGAGCAGCCCGAACCCGCACCACTCCAGACACTCTCCGACCAGCCACGGCTGTTGCCGGCCGAGACCAGCGAGGTTCCACCGACAGCCGTTGTGTAGGACGACGAGGCCGGGTAGCTGCCACCCTGGTAGCCGTTGTCGCCGGTCGAGGCGGTGACAGCGATGCCTGGGTGGTTGTAGTAGGACCCGTACGTGGCGTCGGATGCGTCGCCGCCGCCGTAGCTGTTCGAGATCGCGACCACGCCCGGCTGCTTCGAGGCGGTGACCACGGCGGTGCCGAGGTCGGCGAAGCTGGCGGAGTTCGCCTGGACGACGACGATCTTGGCATCCGGCGCGGCGGCCGAGACCGCGTCGACGTCGAGCGCCTGCTCGCCCGCCCAGCCCACGTTGAACCGCGGCAGCGAGGTGCCGCCGGTCTGGTTGATGATGCGCAGGCAGCCGTTGGCCACGGTGCAGGCCGACAGCCCGAACTGGGAGCGGTAGACGCCGAGGTCCCGCTCGAGGTTCGGGTAACCGTAGGCGTCGACGATGGCGACCGTGCGGCCGTTCGCGCTCAGCCCGTTCAGCTTGTAGGCGTCCCGCAGGCCGGTCGGGGTGAGACCGGTTGCCGGTGGGGTGGCGGTGGCCGGCGTGGCGCCGGCGTCGTTCACCAGTTTGAGCGCGTGGCAGACGGCCGTGTGCGACTTCGCGGTCGCCGAACAGACCTTCGCGACGTGCCTTCCGGTGGTGATGGACGGGGCTGCGGTGGCCCCCGGTGCTTGCGCGGTCAGTCCTGCGACGGCTAGTGCGCCGACGCCCAGGGCGGACACGAGAATCCGTTGCATCAACAGAACTCCTCGAGCTGGGCAGGCCCGCCCTGATCATCTCGGTCTGGGCGGAACCGGCGTGATTGGTGTTCGGAATCGTGCGCCTGCGCGGACACCGGAATCCAGCGATCGGATCCCTGACAAATGTCATGGGTGGCAGGTCCGCGAACCCCTGTCGTGCAACGTTTTTTCCCGCCGTGCCGCCCAGTTCTGCCCTTCCGCACAATCTGAAGGATTCCCCCCGACTTTTCGGCTAGCGTCCCTCTCATGGACCTACTGGCCGCGGCGGAGGCACTCCGGACGGAGGCCCACGAGGTACTTCGCAAGCTCGATCTGGAGCACGCGTTCCCGTCCCTCGGGCCGCCGTTGCTGATCGGCAGCGCGCGCTCGGGACTGATGGTGCTCCGCGACCTGGACGTCATGTTCACGGCGCCCTCGGCAACGGCTTGCGAGGTACTGGCCGGGCTTGCCGACCTCGCGGCGCGGGTCGAGTTGCTGTCGGTCGACTTCCGCGACGAACGGGGAGAGCGCCGGCCGACGCCGCAGCTCACCGACGAGCGCTTCTACGCGGTACTCGGGTACGCCGGCTGGAAGGTCGAGCTGACCGTCTGGCTGCACGCCGTCGACCGGCCGCATGTCGCGGACGCGTTGCGGGTCGGGGCGGCGAGTGATGAGGAGAAGGAAGCGATTCTGCGGCTCAAGAGCACCTATCCGGGGTACCCGGACGCGGTTGGCGGGTCGGACATCTATCCGGCGGTGCTCGAGCACGGCGTACGGAGTACCGAGGAATTGACTGCCTACTTGGGCAGCTGAAGAGTGCCGGCCGTCCGGCAACGCCACCGGGCGGCCGGCACTCGCTTGGGGTCCCACGTCAGAGCAGGCCGAGAGCCTCGGACTCCTGGTCGCTGAACAGACGGGAACGGATCAGGAAGCGGACGCCTTCCGGCGCCTCGACGGAGAAGCCGCTGCCGCGGCCTTTGACGACGTCGACGGTCAGGTGGGTGTGTTTCCAGTACTCGTACTGGTTCTTCGACATCCAGAACGAGATCGGCTGGTCGAGCCCGGCCACGTCGAGGTCACCCAGGAGGATGTCCGCGTTGCCGGTCCTGAACTCGCCGTCCGGGTAGCACATCGGCGAGCTGCCGTCGCAGCACCCGCCGGACTGA
Source organism: Kribbella ginsengisoli (assembly GCF_039537185.1). Taxonomy (NCBI): domain Bacteria; kingdom Bacillati; phylum Actinomycetota; class Actinomycetes; order Propionibacteriales; family Kribbellaceae; genus Kribbella; species Kribbella ginsengisoli. The sequence goes on from NZ_BAABAA010000006.1 coordinate 483,992, forward strand.
TGGAACATCAGCGGGCCATGGATCTCGGTGAGGCGACGGAGCAACTCCGCCGCCTCCTCCGTGTACGAAACCCTTTCGACCATGACGTTTTAGAAGAAGCCGAGCTTGTTCGGGCTGTAGCTGACCAGCAGGTTCTTGGTCTGCTGGTAGTGGTCGAGCATCATCTTGTGGTTCTCCCGGCCGATGCCCGAGTTCTTGTAGCCGCCGAAGGCCGCGTGCGCCGGGTAGGCGTGGTAGCAGTTCGTCCAGACCCGCCCGGCCTGGATCTCGCGGCCGGCCCGGTACGCCGTGTTCATGTCCCGCGACCAGACGCCGGCGCCGAGCCCGTACAGGGTGTCGTTGGCGATCTTGATCGCGTCGGCGTAGTCGTCGAACCTGGTCACCGAGACGACCGGCCCGAAGATCTCCTCCTGGAAGATCCGCATCTTGTTGTCGCCCTCGAAGATGGTCGGCTGGACGTAGTAGCCGCCACTGAGGTTGCCGCCGAGGTCGGCCTTCTCGCCGCCGGTGATCACCTTGGCGCCCTCGGCCTTGCCGATGTCGATGTACGACAGGATCTTCTCGTACTGGTCGTTGCTGGCCTGCGCGCCCATCATCGTGTCGGTGTCCAGCGGGTTGCCCTGCTTGACCGCCTCGGTGCGCGCCTTCGCGTCGTTGAGGAACGAGTCGTAGATACCGGCCTGGATCAACGCGCGGGACGGGCAGGTGCAGACCTCGCCCTGGTTCAGCGCGAACATCGTGAAGCCCTCGAGCGCCTTGTCGTAGAAGTCGTCACGGGAGCTGGCGACGTCGTCGAAGAACAGGTTCGGGCTCTTGCCGCCGAGCTCCAGCGTCACCGGGATGATGTTCTCCGAGGCGTACTGCATGATGAGCCGGCCGGTCGTGGTCTCACCAGTGAACGCGACCTTGGCGACTCTGTTGCTGGACGCAAGCGGCTTGCCGGCCTCGACGCCGAACCCGTTGACGATGTTCAGCACCCCCGGCGGGATCAGGTCGGCGATCAGCTCCATCAGGACATGGATCGACGCGGGCGTCTGCTCGGCCGGCTTGAGGACGACGGCGTTGCCGGCGGCCAGTGCGGGCGCCAGCTTCCAGGTCGCCATCAGGATCGGGAAGTTCCACGGGATGATCTGGGCGACGACACCGAGCGGCTCGTGGAAGTGGTAGGCGACGGTGTCGTCGTCGACCTGGGAGATCGAGCCCTCCTGCGCGCGCAGCGCGCCGGCGAAGTACCGGAAGTGGTCGACGGCCAGCGGCATGTCCGCGGCCAGCGTCTCGCGGACCGCCTTGCCGTTGTCCCACGTCTCGGCGACGGCGAGCAGTTCGAGGTTGTCCTCGATCCGGTCGGCGATCTTGTTCAGGATGTTCGCGCGCTCGGCCGCCGAGGTCCGGCCCCAGCCCGGCGCGGCTCCGTGGGCGGCGTCGAGGGCTGCCTCGACGTCGTCGGAGGTGCCGCGCGCGATCTCGGTGAAGGTCTCGCCGGTCACCGGCGTGGGGTTCTCGAAGTACCCGCCCTTGGCCGGCGGCACCCATTCACCACCGATGAAGTGGTCGTACCGGGACTTGAAGCTGACGGGACTGCCGTCCTGCCCTGGGGCTGCATAGATCGTCATAGGTCCTCCTGCAGAAAAGAGCGGTGCTGCGCAAGCTAGGCCGGGCGACGTTGCAAGGACGTTGCATAGCTTTGTGGCCTGGTACACCCTTGTCTGACCGCCCGTTCCGGGTGAGGCTGGAGCGTGGACCCCGGCGAAAGGGCACGGCGGCTCAGTGAGCTGTACGACGAGGTGTTCGGCGGAGTCCGGGTGCCTGGTGTGCCGCGCCCTGCCGCGCCGAGGCCGTTGGTCGCCGAGTCCTGGCAACGATCGCTGGCGGCATCCGTCGATCCGGAGCTGGACGGGCCGCCGCTGGTCCTGCCGGCCGACGTGCTGGAGTCCTTGCGCGAGGACCACCCGTTGCACGCGGTACTGCCGATCCTCCGCGCGACTCTGACGACCATCGCGGACGAGGCGTCCCACATCATGATCGTCACGGACGCGCAGGGGCTGATCCTCTGGCGCGAGGGATCGGCCGATGTTCGCCGGCAGGCCGACCGGATCGCGCTGACCGAGGGGGCGGTGTGGTCCGAGGATGCGATCGGTACCAATGGGATGGGTACTGCGCTGGCTACCGATCAATCGGTCCAGATCCACTCGGCCGAACATCTGGTACGCCGTATTCACGCGTGGACGTGTGCCGCGGCGCCGGTCCATGACCCGGATACCGGCAAGGTGATCGGGGCGATCGACGTCAGCGGGCCGTTGCGGACGGTCCATCCGGCGATGATGGCTCTGGTGACAGCTGCTGCTCAGTTGGCCGAGGGGCAGCTCCGGGTGCGGATGGCTGCGGCTGACGAGACGCTGCGCGCTCGCAACATGCGGCACCTGATCGCGCTTGGTGATTCGCCTGGAGCGCTGCTCACGCCGACCGGACGGGTGCTGGCGGTCCAGCCGCTGGCCTGGCTGCCTGATCGCCTCGACGTCTCCGCTGGCGCGTCACGCGTCGAGCTCGGCGATGGACGCGAGGCCGTGGTCGAGCAGCTGGACGAGGGCTACCTGTTGCGTATCCCAGGCCCGGTACGCCGACGCCGCCCGCTCCTGCGGTTGAGGCTGCTGGGCGCGGACCAGCCCGCCGCTGTCGTCGGGACTCGTGAGATCGCGCTGACGCTGCGCCGGGCCGAGGTGCTCGCGTTGCTGCTCCTCCATCCGGCCGGGCTCACGGCTGAGCAGTTGATGCTGCACCTGTATGGGGACGAGGGCAATCCGGCGACGGTGCGGGCCGAGATGCATCGGCTGCGGAACCTGCTCGGGCCGGGCGTACTCGACACCAAGCCGTATCGGATCGTCGCGGAGGTGTCGGGGGACGTCACCGATGTGCAGCTGGCTCTGCGTCTTGGCGACCTGGCTCGGGCTCTGGAGTTGTATTCCGGGCCGCTGCTCGGGCGCTCGGATGCGCCGGCCTTGCGGGTGGAGCGGGACGAATTGGATGCGACGTTGCGGCGCGCAGTACTGGGTTCGGCTGATGCCGAGCTGCTGTGGCGGTTCGCGGAGACGCCGACGGGGGCCGAGGATCTGGAGATCTTCGAGGTGCTCGATCGGCTGCTGCCGGCCGGTGACCATCGCCGGGCCGCGGTTGCCGCCCGGCTGGATCGGCTCGCCGGCTGAGGGCTGCGACTGACGTTCGGTATCCGGCGTTCAGTATCTGGACAGTGGGATTTAAGTGCAGTGAACTAGTCTAGTTTCGCAGGTGTGACCGTCGTGGGTGACTCAGAGTCGCCGTCACGCCCCAGCTCGGTTCTACTGGCCAGGGGGCGGGGCGGCGACCGAGCCACGCTCGATCAGGGTCGGCTCGACCGTCGTCCGGCGGACCCGGCGGTTGGTGTCGACGGCCGACGTGACGCGGCTCACGACGTCGGCGACCAGGTCGTCCAGCGGCCAGTGGAAGGTGGACAGCGGCGGGCTGAGCAGCTGGGACATCGGCTGGTCGTCGTACCCGAGCAGGGACAGGTCGTCGGGGACGCAGATGCCGAGCTCCTTGCAGGCGGCGTACACGCCGAAGGCCATCGAGTCGGCGAGCGCCAGGATGCCGGTCGGCCGACGGTCCCCGGTGAGCACCTCGCGGGCGACCTCGGTGGCGCCGGCCAGGTCGTGCGGGCAGGGCACGATCCGCACCTTGACCTTGAGCCCGAAGGCGATCCGCTGGGCGATCTCCTCGGCCGGCCGCTCCACCTCGAACCGGCGGGACGGGCTCAGTACGACGATGTCGCGGTGACCGGCGTCGGCCAGCCGCTGCAGCGCCGTGCTGACTCCGGTCTCGTTGTCGAACAGCACCTCGGACTTCGCCTTCGCGGCCGGCAGTGCGTCGCCGATGGCGATCACCGGCGCCTGCTGGGCGATCTTGGCCCAGCCCTTGGCGCCCGGATCGATCGGGATCACCACGATCGCGTCGGCGCGATGGTCGACCAGGTGCTGGGCGAGCTGGAGCTGCCGGTCGGCGTCACCGGCCGAGTCGATGATCCAGGCGTTACGGTCCGGGGCGAGCAGCTCGCGGCCGAGCGCGGCGGCCAGCCGTTGCTGCCAGAGGTCCTCGAGCGAGGCGCACAGCACGCCGATCGAGCCGCTGCGGCCGGAGGCGAGCGCGCGGGCCACGGGGTCGGCCTGGTAGCCGAGACGCTCGGCGGCTTCCTGCACCCGCTGTTGCGTCTCCGGCGTTCCTTGCAGACCTCGCAACGCGTACGACACGGCGGCCATCGAGAGGCCGGTGTCGGCTGCGATGTCCTTGAGGGTCGGCCTGCGGCCTGTTCCGGACATGGCATCGACCCTAGGGCACGGCGGGGACAAAAACCTGTCGGAGAGTGGGCGTTGCTGGAACGGCGCTTGACAGATCAGGCTTTGAAGCGCTTCACTACAGGTGTCTTGAAGCGCTTCAAAATTGGCTCGGCGGAGGAGGTGTGGGCTCGTGGGTGATGTGATCGACGTGCACCAGCACCTCTGGCCGGCCGAGTTCGTCGATCGGCTGCGGGCGCGTACTTCGGCGCCGTATCTGGACGGCTGGACGCTCTATACGCCCGGCGAAGCGCCGTACGAGGTGGATCCGGCGGCGCATGCCGTGGACAAGCGGGTCGCTGGTGAACTGGACGCGGGGACGTCGCTGGTCGGGGTGTCGTTGTCGTCGCCGCTCGGTATCGAGCACCTCGGTGACTCCTTGCTGCTGGATGCCTGGCATGTCGGCGCTGCGTCACTGCCTGAGCCCTTCAAGGCCTGGGCCGCTGTCAACTTGTTGGAACCTGACCTGGCTGGGCTGGAAGGCCTTCTGGGTAAGGGGTTTCTCGGTCTGCAGCTGCCGGCCCAAGTTCTGGCTACGCCTGCCGGCTGGGCCGCTGTCGGCCCGCTGCTGGCGCTGGCCGAGCGGCTGAACAAGCCGATCCTCGTTCATCCCGGGACCCCTTTGCCGCCAGGTGAAGAGCTGCCCGGGTGGTGGTCGCCGGTGGTCGACTACACGACTCAGCTCCAGGCCGCTTGGTGGGCATGGCACGCGTTCGGCGGGCGTACGACGTACCCGCTGCTCCGGCTCTGCTTCGTCGCCGCGGCCGGCCTGGCGCCTGTCCACCACGAGCGGCTCGCTGCCCGCGGCGGTCGTCTCGGCACCATCGACTCCAACCTGTACGTCGACACCTCGAGCTACGGCCCGCAGGGAATCGACGCGGTCGCCCGGGTCCTCGGCATCGACCAGGTCGTCCACGGCACCGACCGGCCGTACGCCGGACCCGTCGACCTCCGGCAGGGCGACGCCGCAACCGCGGTGATCCAACACAACAACCCGCACCGGCTCCTGTTCGGACCGGTGCCACCTCCTGAGAGGGGAGTGCAGTGACTGCTCAGCCCGTTTCCGACGCACCCGTCGTACCCGCGCGCCAGGCCAGCCGGCTCGTGGAGCTCAACGACTGTCTGTCGCTCGACAACCTCCCGGGACGTGATCTCACCCCCGACGAACTGGCCGAACTGGCCGGTGGCTTGGCCGCCCAGCCGCACCTGTGGGAGGACAAGGTCGCCTACAGCGACGACGAACGAGTCTTCGCCTCCCTGCACCGCGACGCCAACGTCGACGTCTGGCTGATCTGCTGGACCCCCGTCAACGACACCGGCTGGCACGACCACGACGTCTCCTCCGGCGCGGTAGCGGTCGCCCGCGGCGAGCTCGTCGAACACAACCTCGCCATCGGCACCGAGCCCATCGAAACCACCATCGAAGCCGGCGACGTCTACGGCTTCGGCCCCGAACACATCCACCGGGTAGTCGGCTCCGCCAAAGGCAGCGTCACCGTCCACGCCTACAGCCCCCCACTCTGGCGCATGGGCCAATACTCAGTAAAAGAAGGCGTCCTCCGCCGAGTCTCAGTCTCCTACGCCGACGAACTACGTCCCCTCGACTGACGCAGTCAGCCTTCAGCCTCCGGGCGGCTTCGAACAGACGCTCCTTCACCACCACCTGGGTGAAGGAGCGTCTGTCGTGCTGGTGGAACTTCCCAGCAACCAGATGCAGCGCAGGGCGGGGAGCTCGGTGGTGTCTTTGGCGCCGAGTTCGCGGGTCAGGCCGCGGGAGTCGAGGTCGGCGAGGAGTTCGAGGCGGTAGGAGTCGAGGGTGTCGCGGGCAGCTTCGACCGTGTCGATGGTGATCAGCAGTTCGCTGTCACTGTGTCGACACGCTGGTCGTAGCTGCGGGATCTCCATGAGCACAACGGTAGACAGTGCTGCCGACAGTTTTCGACGCCGGAAAGGCCTTGTGGATCAGGGATTTCGGCGTGGCCGGAGCCGGTCAAGTTGTCCACAGCAAAGGTCGGGGTTGTGGATTGGGGATCTGCCCTGAGATGCCCCGAGGTTGCCCTGGGGATGGCCTGCTGTCGGGGGCTTGGGGTCTGCAGGGTGGTTGGTATGACGGCACAGGCGCAGGCACAGGTTGGGATTGAGGGGCAGTACACGGAGCGGTGTAACGAGGAGGTTCGGCTGCGGAGTACTTGGCGGGGGCGGTTCGAGATGGCGCGGACGCAGCATCTGTTGAGGCAGTACTTGCCGGAGGCGCCGGCTGACGTGGCGGATATCGGGGGTGGGCCGGGGGCGCATGCGTGCTGGTTGAAGCAACTGGGGTATTCGGTCGAGTTGCTCGACCCCGTGGATCGGCACGTGGCGCAGGCGACGGCGGCGGGGATCAGTGCGATCAAAGGGGATGCGCGGCGGTTGCCGTGGGAGAACGAGCAGTTCGACGCGGCGTTGCTGGCCGGGCCGATCTATCACCTGACCGAGGCGTCGGATCGGCGGCTGGCGCTGAGGGAGGCGATCCGGGTGGTGCGGCCGGGTGGGTTCGTCGCGGTGGTGGCGATCAACCGGGCGGCCAACTTGATCGGCTCGACCATCGCCAACACGTTGCTGACCAGGCAGCAGGTGGTGACGGACATTCTCGAGACCGGGTTCAGCCCGGACAACGAGCGGATGGCGGAGACGGTCTATCACACGACCACCCAGCTGCGGACCGAGCTGGTCAACGCAGGTCTGGCATCCGTCACCATCCATGGGCTGACCGGCCCGGGTGGCTGGCTGACCATCGCGATCGACCGGTACTTCGGTGAGATCGAGCTACCCGACTTGCTCCAGCAGCCGCCACCGATGGACACCGCGCTGGAGTGCTCGCGCCTCGCCGACCGCCACCCCGAGCTCGTGCCGTCCAGCTCGTTGCTGTTCGCGGTCGGCCAGCGTGCTTAACCGGTACCACCGCCGCAAGCTCCACGAGAACGCAGTCCGCTACGCCGCCAACGGCTGGCCGGTCGCACCCCTCGCAGTACCCCGCAATGGCGCGTGCCCCTGCGGCAACGGCAAAACCTGCCCGGAGCCCCACCTCGTAGGAGACGAGGTGGTCCGCGAGGGCTACCGGGCGGCAGCGGTCTGGTCCGAAAATCAGCCGGCCTGGGAGATTGCGTTGGTGGCTGAGTGGGTTGATGTGATGGAGCTGCCGGCGGAGTACGGGGCGGTGCTCAATCATCGGGTGAAGTCGGGGTGTCCTACGGCGATGGTGCCGGCTACCCGGCGGTGGATGTTTTTCGTGGTGCGGGGGTCGGTGCCTCGGGAGCAGGTGGAGAGGGTGGATGGGGTGCTGCGGTCCGGAGTGCGGGACTGGGTGGCGGCGCCGGGGACCTGGACGGAGGAGACGGGGCGGATCCGGTGGCTGGTACACCCGTATCTGACCGAATGGCGGCCGTATCAGCGCCGGGATCCGATCGATCTGGCATTTCTCTGACTATAGTCAGAAAATGAGTATTTCCGACGTCAGGAGATTCAACCGCACGGTGACCCAGCGGATCGGCGCGCTCAGCGACACCTACATGGCGCGCGACCGGCCGCTGGGACAAGCCCGGGTGCTCTGGGAGATCGGCCTGGACGGCTGCGACGTGCGCTCGCTGCGGTCCCGGCTCGATCTCGATTCCGGGTACCTGAGCCGCCTGCTCCGCATCCTCGAGAACGACGGCCTGGTCGAGGTCGAGCAGAACGTTGACGACGGCCGGGTCCGCACCGCCCGGCTGACTGCCCAAGGACTGAAGGAGCGCGCGGTCCTCGACCAGCGCTCCGACGACCTCGCCGCGTCGATCCTCGACCCGCTCAGCGAATCGCAGCGCGCCCGGCTGATCGCCGCGATGGCCGAGGTCGAGCGCCTGCTGATCGCCTCGACGGTCACCGTCGGCATCGCCGACCCGCGCCACCCGGACGCGAAGTACTGCCTGCAGTCGTACTTCGATGAGCTAGGCGCTCGCTTCGACGCCGGCTTCGACCACGCCCGCACCATCTCGGCCACCACCGACGAGCTCACCCTGCCGGCCGGCCTGCTCCTGGTCGCGACCCTGCACTCCGAGCCGGTCGGCTGCGGCGCTCTCAAGTTCCACCAGGACGAGCCGGCCGAGGCCAAGCGCATGTGGGTCTCACCCGACGTCCGCGGCCTCGGACTCGGCCGCCGCCTCCTCACCGAACTCGAGAAGCAGGCAGCCGCACACGGAGCTTCAGCGCTGAGACTGGAGACGAACCGCAACCTCACCGAGGCGATCGCGCTCTACCGGGCCGCCGGCTACACCGAAGTACCGGCCTTCAACGACGAGCCGTACGCCCACCACTGGTTCGAGAAGCAGCTCACTCGTTGAGGAACGAGATCGGGATGCCGCCGAAAGACATTCGGCCAGGACGCTTGAGGCCGGCCAGCAGCAGCGGAAGGAAGATCAACAGCAGACCGGCCCCGGCCGCGCCGAGGACCCACGCGGTGTCGTCGGGCGCCGCGGTCGCGCCGGATCGGGCCGAGACGCGGCTCGCCGTGACCTCGGTGAGTTGAGCTTCGTAGAGCTTCTGCCGCAGAGCAGCATCCGCCGCGGGACCGGTCGGGACCGGCGGCCAGGCCGTCAGACAGACCCCGGTGGTCGGGTCCTTCTCCTGACCGGCCGCGCAGGTGATGGCTGCGACGGTCTGATGTGAAGGTGGGGTGAGGAAGGGCGCGGGGAGCGCGACGACACCGATGCCCAAGGCAACGACCGCGCAGCGGAGCAGCGGGGCGCGGTTGAGGACGCTGGTGTTGGTCCACTCCACGAAGGTTCGGGTGCGGTTCAGCTGCGCCTCCGGTACGCCGGCCGCGTCCGCCGGGTCCTTGACCCGGTCGCCACGCGTGAGGAAGGCCAGGTACGCGGTCGCGAGCAGGATCGCGAAACCGAGGAACAGGCTGGGCAGGATGCCGCGGGCGGGCAAGGGGTTGTCGGTGACCGAGAAGGCGAGCGTCAACGCGCCGGTGTAGAGCGCGAAGATCGCCGTCGCGCCCTTCTGGACGAATTCGGCGCTCGCCCGGGCCCGATCGATCCCGCCCTTGGCAACCGCCAGCACCGCCTCACTGAAGGCCGCGGCCGACGCCCGATCAGCATCCAGATCGGCTTTGCCCTCGGCGCGATCAGCGGCCAGTACGGCGGCCTGCTCCGCCCGGTCGGCACTGGTGACCGCAGCCTGCTCCACACGAGCCGCTGTCGCGACCGCAGCGTGTTCGGCCAGCTCAGCCTCGTACCTCTTCGTCGCCAGCGCGATCCGCGCCGCATAGAAGGCAGTACGTTCCTCTCTGCTGGCGGGTCGCGGCAGGCCACGGGGGAGCCGCAACAATCGGCTACTCCTCATTCGGGTCGGCGTCCGCGGTCTCCAGTTCGCCTGGATCGACGAGCCGGCCGTTGACCGTGTGCAGCGGGCTGCTGCCCACATGCACCAGCACCCCGTTGTCGGTCTGCTCGAACTCCGAGTCCTGGTAGCGCCGGCGTTCCCACCGGCAGTACACGTCCGCCATCCGCGTCACCCCCACAGTGATTTCCCACGGACAGCATGCACGCTGAGTGACGAACAGGAAAGGGGCTGAGGATCCCCCTGGCATCCTCAGCCCCTCACCCGTTCACCCAACAGGTGTCACTTACGGAGTACGCCGAGCAGCCCGTGCGTCTCGTTCGCGATGCCGGCGGAGAACCAGATCGCGTCGGTGCCACCAGTTGTCGCCGTACCGGAGGTCAGGGCCCACAGACCCGGGATGACCACCGGCTTGCCGGTCGCGGCGTCGCGCACCTGACTCGCGACCTTGTGCTGGAAACGGCCGTGGTTCTTGGCCTCGACGACGTTGATCCGGCCGTCGCCGAAGTTGCCGACCAGCAGCGCTCCCGCCTGCTTACCCCACGAAGCAGGCGCGATCGCCAGACCCCACGGCGCGTTCAGCGAGTCGTGCGAGACGATCCGCTCGACGAACTTGCCGTCGACGGAGTACTCGTCGACGATGCCGAGGCCCTTACCGCTGGCGGGGCGGTGGGTCACCGGGTCGACCTTGACGTACGCGACGAAGATCCGGCCGTTCAGCGTCTGCACGTTGTAGGGGCTGTAGCCCTTCGGAAGGTACGCGTCCTTGAAGGCCCACGCGGGCTGCGCGACCGGGGCGAAGGCGTTGTCGAAGACGTCGATCTTGCCCTGTGCGAAGTCGGCGGCGTACAGCTGGTCGCCCTTCGTCGCGGTGGCGATGGCCAGGCCGGTGTAGACCGCACCCGGAGTGGTGGCCTTGATCTGGGCGTCGCCGATCAGCGGCGTCGCGGGCGGTCCCCAAGCGGCGATCTGACCGGTCAGGGTCGAGAAGATGAAGCGGGCTGACACACCAGGAGCCAGCTGGAACCCGGTACTGGGGTTGGCCACCTGACCGGTCGGGGCCGGCACGTTGACGCGGACTGTCGGCACCTTGGTCGCCGTGGTCGCGCCGGCCGCCGAGGAGTACAGCGTCGACGACGAGGTGCCCTGGTTGGACACCCACAGCGGTGAGGTCGCGCCGAGGGCCAGGCCCCACGGGTTGACCAGGTCGGGATCGAGCAGCGCGGCCTGACCCGGTACGTCGGAGACCAGGTTGACCTGGTGGACGGCGAGGTTGTTGCGCGACTCGTGCTCGGACGGCTCGTGCGCGCTGGCGGTGGCGGGAACGACCAGTGCCAGCCCGCCGACCAGAGCGGCGGCTGCGGCGAGTGGGCGTCCCTTGAAGCGAAGCGACATGACACTTTCCTGTCGGTTGGCGAAGTCGAACACCACCCATACGAGCGAAAGGTCTGGCCGGTTCAGCGGTTCGCGCGATAGACATGGCGAAACCGAAAACGTGGGGGGAACACCACATGCCAGACCTCTCGATCAAGCCGCTCAACCCGAGGCTGTTGCCGGCCGCGACCGGCAACTACACACACGGCGTCCAGGTGGACGGCGCGGGCCGGCTCGTCTTCGTCAGCGGCCAGGTGCCGTGGGGCGACGACCAGGGCAAGATCCCGGACTCCTTCGAGGACCAGTGCCGGATGGTCTGGCGCAACATCCTCGCCGTGCTGGCCGAGGCGGGCCTCGGCGTCGCGAACCTGGTCAAGGTGACGACGTACCTGTCCGACCGCCAGTACCGGGCGCTCAACTCGAAGATCCGCGAAGAGATCCTCGGCGAGCACGCCCCGGCGCTGACGATCATCATCTGCGACATCTACGCCGAGGAATGGCTGCTCGAGATAGAAGCAGTCGCCGCTTCCTGACCGGTACTACGAACCCCGGCCGGGCCACCCGCTCCGGATTGGTTATGGATCCGTCGCCGGGCGTGCACCTAGCGTCGGCGTATGCGGATCAGAATCGTCGACGCGTTCACAGACCAGCCGTTCGCCGGCAACCCAGCCGGCGTCTGCCTGCTCGAGGCCGGTCCCTGGCCGGCGGACAGCTGGATGCGGCAGATCGCCGCCGAGGTGAACCTGTCCGAGACGGCTTTCGCGCGCCCACTCCCCGACGACCCCGATGCCGACTGGGACCTGCGCTGGTTCACCCCGACGGTCGAGGCGAAGATGTGCGGCCACGCGACCCTCGCGACCACACACGCGATGTCGTCCGACGGTCTGCTGGACGGCCGGATCCGCTTCAACAGCTTGAGCGGAGTACTGGTCGCGTCGGTCGAGGACCAGCTGATCACCCTCGACTTCCCGGTGTCGCTGCCGGCGATGATCGAGGCGCCGGAAGGGCTGCGCGAGGCGCTGCGCATCGAGCCGGTCGAGGTCTACCGCACCGAGCCGCTGGGCGACCTGCTCGTCGTCCTGCCGGACGAGGCAGCGGTCCGCTCGGCGGCCCCGGATCTCATCGCCGTGGCGGAGCTCACCGAGAAGTTCGCCTTCCGGGGCGCGATCCTCACCGCGCCGGCGGAGAGGGACGGTGAGCCGCCGGCCGGCGGGTATGACTTCGTCTCCAGGTTCTTCGCGCCCGGGCACGGGATTCCGGAGGACCCGGTGACGGGGAGCGCGCATACCGGGCTGGCGCCGTACTGGGCGGAGCGCCTCGGGCGGGAGCGGCTGGTGGGGTACCAGGCTTCCGCCCGAGGCGGGGTAGTTCAGGTCCTGCTGGCCGGTGATCGGGTGCACCTCACCGGCCACGCCGTCACGGTCATCGACGGCGAGTTGAAGATCTAGGCCCAGGTCTCCGCGTGGGTGATGGACCCGTTCGGGGCGCTCAATTCGGTGAGGACATCCTCGGCGTCGGCCTCCAGCGGCTCGAACGGCCATTCCGGTACGACGTACGCGCGCGCCCCAGCGACCAGGTCGACCCCCGGAAGCTCGAACCACGCCTCGCCGACCTCGCGGCTGATCTCGTAGATGGCCTGCTCGGCCGTCTCGACCGGCTCCCGCTCGCCGGACTCGTCCAGCTCGGCCGGGTGCCGCTCCTGCGCCGACTTGCCCGCCTCGAGCAACGCGTCGAGGTCGACCACGCGCAGGTCGAACCGCGACACCACGCTGATCACCTGGTCGCGCTCCTCATCCTCCTCGTCGTCCGCGTCCTCGCCGACCTCGTCGTCCAGCAGCAGCGGCGCGGTCCCGGTGTGCTCGAAGACAGCGTCGTTCCAGCCCTCGACGAGCTCCTCCAGCGCGGCGTTCTGCTCATAGAGGGTGTTCTGGTCCTCGTCACCGGTCATCGCCAGCAGGGCCTCGGTGTGGGCCTGCAGGCGTTCGGCCAGCTGGCGGCTGGCCTCGGCCAGCGCCTTGCGGCTCTCCTCGGAGAAGAACTGCTCCCCGGTGGCGGAGAACTCCTGGTTGTCCACTTCAGTCACTGCGGTCTTCCCTAACTCTGGTGGGGGCTGCTCGTACCAGGCGTAAGTATGCGAGAGACGCGTGAGAGCTGGGTGGCCGGGTGTGAGAGACGTGCGAGAACGCTCCTGACTGCGCAAACAAAGCAGTTCAGTGAAGACATGTGCACTTTTGTCGAGCGGTGGGGGCGGCCGTGAAAGACGTCCTGTACCTCGCCCTGTGTGTAGCGACGTTCGCCGCCGTCTGGTTCGCGCTGCGAGGGGTGGAGAAGCTGTGAGCGCCGAGAACATCGCCGGCCTGGTCGTGGCCGCGGCCCTGGTCCTCTACCTGATCGCCGCCCTGATCTACCCCGAGAGGTTCTGATGTCCGACACTGCCGCCGGCCTGCTCCAGGTCGGCCTGCTGGTCGCGCTCCTGGCCGCCGTGTACCGCCCGCTCGGCGGCTACATGGCCCGGGTCTACACGTCCGACAAGGACACCCGGATCGAGCGCGGAACGTACAAGTTGCTGGGGGTCGACTCCAAGGCCGACCAGACCTGGGCCGTCTACGCACGGTCCCTACTGGCCTTCTCTGCCGTTGGCCTGATTCTCCTGTATCTCCTCCAGCGGCTGCAGTCGCATCTGCCGCTCTCGCTGGGGCTGCCGAACGTCGAGCCGGGACTGGCCTTCAACACCGCCGCGTCCTTCGTGGCGAACACGAACTGGCAGTCCTACTCGCCCGAGGTCACGATGGGCCACCTGGTCCAGTTCGCCGGCCTCGCGGTGCAGAACTTCCTCTCGGCCGCTGTCGGTATCACCGTCGCGATCGCCCTGATCCGCGGTTTCGCACGGTCGAAGACCGACCGGCTGGGCAACTTCTGGGTCGACCTGACCCGCACGGTCGTCCGCGTCCTGCTGCCGATCGCCGTGATCGGCACCCTCGCGCTGGTCGCGATGGGAGTCGTCCAGAACTTCTCCGGCGGTCACGAGGTCACCTCGGTGGTGGGCCAGGCCCAGCATCTGCCCGGTGGCCCGGTCGCGAGCCAGGAAGTGATCAAGGAGCTCGGCACCAACGGCGGTGGCTTCTACAACGCGAACTCGGCGCACCCGTTCGAGAACCCGAACAGCCTGTCCAACCTGTTCGAGATCTTCCTGCTGCTGGTGATCCCGGTCTGTCTGACCCGCACCTTCGGCCTGATGATCAAGGACAAGCGGCAGGGCTACGCGATCCTCGGCGTGATGGGCACCCTGTGGGCCGCCTTCACGTTCTCCGCGACCTTCTTCGAGAACCAGGGCGCCGGTACTGCGACGCAAGCGGCCGGAGCCGCGATGGAGGGCAAGGAGACCCGCTTCGGCGAATGGGCCTCGGCTCTCTTCGCCAGCTCGACGACCGGTACGTCGACCGGCGCGGTCAACTCCGCGCACGACTCGTTCACCCCGTTGGGTGGCGGTACGACGCTGTTCCACATGATGCTCGGCGAGGTCAGCCCGGGCGGTACCGGAACCGGTTTGTACGGCATGCTCGTGCTGGCGGTGCTGGCCGTCTTCGTGGCCGGGCTGATGGTCGGCCGCACCCCGGAGTACCTGAAGAAGAAGATCACCGCGCGCGAGATGAAGCTGGTCTCGCTCTACATCCTGGCCACGCCGACCGTGGTCCTCGTGGGCGCCTCGCTCGCGATGGGACTGGCGACGGCGAGGGCGTCGATCTTCAACACCGACAGCCCGCACGGGTTCTCCGAAGTGCTCTACGCGTTCACCTCGGCCGGTAACAACAACGGCAGCGCGTTCGGTGGGATCAGCGCCAACATCCCCTTCTACAACACGGCTCTCGGCCTCGTGATGCTGCTCGGCCGGTTCGTGCCGATCGTGATCGTGCTGGCGCTGGCCGGCTCGTTCGCCAAGCAACAGCCGGTACCGGTCAACGAGGGCACGCTCCCCACCCACAAGGCCTTGTTCGTGACGATGCTCGTCGGCGTCGTGCTGATCGTGACCGGCCTGACCTACTTCCCTGCTTTGACTCTAGGACCCCTCGCGGAGGGACTGTGACCACGCTCGTAAGCCCGCCCGCCCCCACGGCGGACGCGGTTCCCAAGAAGGCCGCTTCGGGCCTGTTCGACCCGAAGATGCTGCTCACCTCGCTACCGGACGCGCTGCGCAAGCTCGACCCGCGGGTGATGGTGAAGAACCCGGTGATGTTCGTGGTCGAGGTGGGCGCGGTCGCGTCCACGATCCTCGCCTTCACCGACTCCAGCGTGTTCGTCTGGTGGATCGTGGTCTGGCTCTGGCTGACCGTGGTCTTCGCCAACCTCGCCGAGGCCGTCGCTGAAGGGCGAGGCAAGGCCCAGGCCGCCACCCTCCGCCGGGCGAAGACCGAGACGACCGCCCGCAAGCTGTCCGCGGATCGGCTCACCGAGCAGGAGGTACCGGCTGCTCAGCTGCAACTCGGTGACCTCGTCGTGGTCGAGGCCGGTCAGATCATCCCCGGCGACGGGGACGTGATCGAGGGCGTCGCCAGCGTCGACGAATCGGCCATCACCGGTGAGTCGGCGCCCGTGATCCGGGAGTCCGGCGGCGACCGGAGCGCGGTCACCGGCGGTACGAAGGTGCTGTCGGACCGGATCATCGTGAAGATCACCACCAAACCCGGTGAGAGCTTCATCGACCGGATGATCGCGCTGGTCGAGGGCGCGTCGCGGCAGAAGACGCCGAACGAGATCGCGCTGAACATCCTGCTCGCCAGCCTGACGATCGTGTTCCTGATCGCCACGGTGACGCTGCCGACCTTCGCGAAGTACGCCGGGATCGACCTGAGCGTCGTCGTCCTGGTCGCTCTGCTGGTCTGCCTGATCCCGACCACCATCGGCGCGCTGCTGTCGGCGATCGGTATCGCCGGGATGGACCGGCTGGTGCAGCGCAACGTGCTGGCGATGTCCGGCCGTGCGGTCGAGGCGGCCGGCGACGTGAACACGCTGCTGCTCGACAAGACCGGCACGATCACGCTGGGCAACCGCCAGGCGTCCGAGTTCATCCCGCTCGCCGGGGTCAGCGAGACCGAGCTGGCCGACGCGGCCCAGCTGTCCAGCCTGGCCGACGAGACGCCCGAGGGCCGTTCGATCGTGGTGCTCGCCAAAACGAAGTACGAGCTGCGGGAGCGGCACACCGGTGAGCTGCCGCACGCGACTTTCGTCGAGTTCACCGCGCAGACCCGGATGAGCGGCGTGGACGTGGACGGCCGGCAGATCCGCAAGGGCGCGGCCGGTGCGATCACCGCCTGGATCCACGATCAGGGCGGCACCGTGGTGGCCGAGCTCGGCGACATCGTCGACGGCATCTCCGCTTCCGGTGGTACGCCGCTGGTCGTCGCCATCGCCAAGGAAGGGGTGGCCCGCCCGCTGGGTGTCATCCACCTCAAGGACGTCGTCAAGGAAGGGATGCGCGAGCGTTTCGACCAGATGCGCGCGATGGGCATCCGGACCGTGATGATCACCGGTGACAACCGGTTGACGGCGAAGGCGATCGCCGAGGAGGCCGGGGTCGACGACTTCCTGGCCGAGGCGACGCCCGAGGACAAGATGGCGCTGATCAAGAAGGAGCAGGAGGGCGGCCGGCTGGTCGCGATGACCGGTGACGGCACCAACGACGCTCCGGCGCTGGCGCAGGCCGATGTCGGCGTCGCGATGAACAGTGGCACGTCGGCCGCCAAGGAGGCCGGCAACATGGTCGACCTCGACTCCAACCCGACCAAGCTGATCGAGATCGTCGAGATCGGCAAGCAGTTGCTGATCACCCGCGGGTCGCTGACCACGTTCTCGATCGCGAACGACGTGGCCAAGTACTTCGCGATCCTGCCGGCGCTGTTCGCCACGGCCTACCCGGGGCTGGACAAGCTGAACATCATGCAATTGCACTCGCCGCAGTCGGCGATCGTGTCGGCGATCGTCTTCAACGCGCTGGTGATCGTCGCGCTGGTGCCGCTGGCGCTGCGCGGGGTCCGGTACAAGCCGTCCTCGGCGTCGGCGATGTTGCGCCGCAACCTGCTGATCTACGGCGTCGGCGGGCTGGTCAGCCCGTTCGTCGGCATCAAACTTCTCGACCTGCTGATCTCCCTGATCCCAGGCATCGGCTGAAAGGCGCAATAAACATGTCCAGCAGACTTCCCGCGACGTTTCGTCAGTTCGGGGTCGCAACGCGGGCGATCGCGGTGTTCACGCTCGGCCTGGGGGTGGTCTACCCGCTCGCGATGACCGGGGCGGCGCAGGCGCTGTTCCACGACAACGCGAACGGCTCGATCGTCCAGGTCGACGGCAAGGACGTCGCCTCCGGCCTGATCGGCCAGGACTACTCGAAGGACCTGTCGCTGTTCCAGACCCGGCCGTCGGCGGCCAAGTACGACGCCGCGGCCAGCGCGGCCTCGCAGTACGGGCCGAACAACGCGGATCTGGTCAAGCTGATCGACGAGCGGCGGGCGGCGGTCGCCAAGCTCGAGAACGTCGATCCGTCCCAGGTACCGCCGGATGCCCTCACCGCCAGCGGCAGCGGCCTAGACCCGGCCATCAGCCCCGCGTACGCCGCGTTGCAGGTCAACCGGGTCGCGCGGGAGCGCGGTCTCGACGTGGCCAAGGTGCAACAGTTGGTGAAGGACAACACGAAAGGCCGGACGCTGGGGTTCCTCGGTGAGCCGTACGTCAACGTGGTCACCCTGAACGCCGACCTGGTCGCGCTGGGATAACTGAGACGATGGAGAGATGAGCAGAAGCGGTCGCGGGCACCTGAGGATCTACTTGGGTGCCGCGCCCGGCGTCGGCAAGACCTACAAGATGCTGGGTGAGGCGCAGCGCCGGCGGGAGCGCGGCACGGACATCGTGGTCGGGTACGTCGAGACGCACGGCCGCGAGCACACCGCCGCCATGCTCGACGGCCTCGAGGTCGTGCCCCGCAAGATCATCGACTACCGCGGCGCCAGCTTCACCGAGATGGACCTGGACGCCGTGCTGGCCCGCCGGCCCGAGGTCGCCATCGTCGACGAGCTTGCCCACAGCAACGTTCCGGGCAGCCGGAACGCCAAGCGCTGGGAGGACATCGACGCGCTGCTGACCGCGGGGATCGACGTGATCTCCGCGGTCAACATCCAGCACCTGGAGTCGATCAACGACGTCGTCGAGAAGATCACCGGCGTACCGCAGCAGGAGACCGTGCCCGACCGGGTGGTCCGGGCCGCGGACCAGATCGAGCTGGTCGACATGACTCCCGAGGCGCTGCGGCGCCGGATGGCGCACGGCAACGTCTACGCCGCGGACAAGATCGATGCTGCCCTGGGCAACTATTTCCGGGTCGGCAACCTGTCCGCCCTGCGCGAACTCGCGCTGCTCTGGCTCGCCGACCGGGTCGACGCCGGCCTGCAGCAGTACCGTTCGCAGCATGACATCGACTCCACCTGGGAGGCGCGCGAGCGGGTCGTCGTCGCGCTCACCGGCGGACCCGAAGGCGAGACCCTGATCCGGCGTGCCGCCCGCATCGCCGCCCGCTCCTCCGGCGGGGATCTGCTCGCAGTCCACATCACCCGGTCCGACGGACTGACCGGCGCCAACCCGACCGCACTGGCCCAGCAACGTGCCCTGGTCGAGAGCCTCGGCGGGACCTATCACCAGGTCGTCGGCGAGGACATCCCCGACGCCTTGCTGTCCTTCGCGCGTGCCGAGAACGCCACCCAGTTGGTGCTCGGCGGGTCACGCCGGTCCCGGCTGACCGCGCTGTTCACCGGGCCGGGCATCGGCTCCAGCGCGATTCGCGAGTCGGGCGACATCGACGTACACATCGTCACGCACTCGGAGATGGGTCGCGGGCGGTTGCCCCGGATGCACGGCAGTCTGTCGCGCCGGCGGCTGATCTACGGGTTCACGCTCGCCGTCGTCCTACCGCCGTTGTTCGCCTTCCTGTTCAGCATCGGCGACGACCGGCTGAACCTGACCAGCAACGTGCTCGCCTTCCTGTTCGCCGTCGTCGTGGTGGCTCTGGTCGGCGGGTTGTGGCCCGCTCTGCTGACCGCGATCGCGGGCACCTTGGTGCTGAACTGGTTCTTCACCCCACCGAAGCGGTCCTTCACGATCACCGAGCCGAACAACGCGCTCGCGCTGGGCATCTTCGTGCTCATCGCGGCGCTCGTCTCGTCGGTGGTCGACCGGGCGGCCCGGCGTACGCGCCAGGCCGCGCGGTCGGCAGCCGAGTCCGAGACGCTGGCAACCCTGGCCGGCTCCGTACTGCGCGGCGAAACCGCCCTGCCCGCCTTGCTCGAGCGGGTCCGCGAGGCGTTCGGGATGACGAGTGCCTGCCTGATGGAGCGCATCGACACCGACGAGCTGACCGAGACCTGGCGCCCACTGGCCTCAGCCGGTACGCCGACCTGCCGGCGCCCGGAGGACGGAGACGCGGAGATCCCCGGGCGCGACGACCTCGTACTCGTCCTGCAAGGCCGCTCCCTGGCGGCCGACGAACGTCGCCTGGTCGGCGCCTTCGCGGCCCACGCGGCAGCCCTGGTCGACAAGGCCCGGCTGAGCGAGGCAGCGGCTGAGGCCAAACCACTCGCCGAGGCCGACAAGCTCCGTACTGCGCTACTCCGCGCGGTCGGCCACGATCTGCGTTCCCCACTGGCGTCGGCCAAGGCATCCGTCACCAGCCTGCGCAGCTCGGACGTCGACTGGACCGACGAAGAGCGGGACGAGTTGCTGGAGACGGCCGATGAGTCGCTCGACCGGTTGACGCGGCTGGTGGACAACCTGCTCGATCTGAGCCGGTTGCAGGCCGGAGTACTGCCCGTCTTCACCCGGCCGATGGCGCTCGACGAGATCATGCCGGGCGCCCTGGCCGAGCTGGGTGAGCGAGCCGCCGACATCACCGTGGACATCCCGCACACCCTGCCTCTGGCCGACGCCGATCCGGCGTTGCTGGAGCGCGTCCTCGCCAACCTGCTGGCCAACGCGGTTCGCTACTCGCCTGCGGGCAAGCCGCCGTTGCTGACCGGGAGTTCGCTCGGTGACGTGGTGGAGATCCGCGTGATCGACCGAGGCCCGGGCATCCCGCGCGACGAGCGGGACCGGATGTTCGCGCCGTTCCAGCGGTTGGGTGACACCGACAACACCACCGGCGTCGGGCTCGGGCTCGCGCTGGCCCGCGGGCTGGCCGAGGCGATGCACGGCTCGCTGCAGCCGGAGGACACGCCCGGTGGTGGCCTGACCATGGTGGTCTCGTTGCCGGTGGCAACCTTGAAGGCGAGTGACGCGCCCGTACCGGGCAGCCGTGAGCGGTCGGAGGGGCGGGGATGACCAGAGTCCTGGTGGTCGACGACGAACCGCAGATCGTGCGGGCGTTGCAGATCAACCTGAAGGCCCGGCGGTACGAGGTGCATGTCGCGGGCAGTGGGACGGCGGCGCTCAAGGTCGCCGCGCAGTACCCGCCTGACCTGGTGATTCTCGACCTGGGGCTGCCCGACTTCGACGGCGTCGACGTGATCCGCGGGCTGCGCGGCTGGACCGAGGCGCCGATCCTGGTGCTGTCGGGCCGGACGGACAGTACGGACAAGGTCGAGGCGCTCGACGCGGGCGCGGACGACTACGTGACCAAGCCGTTCGGCATCGACGAGCTGCTGGCGCGGATGCGCGCAGTACTGCGGCGCAGCAACCTGGCGCAGGACCAACCGGTCGTCACCGTCGGTGGCGCCCAGGTGGATCTGTCGGCGAAGCGAGTGACGCTGGAGTCCGGCGAGGACGTCCGCCTGACGCCGACCGAGTGGCACCTGCTGGAGGTGCTGATCCGGCACCCCGGCAAGTTGATGTCCCAGCGGCAGTTGCTGACCGAGGTGTGGGGACCGGGCTACGAGACGGCGAGCGGCAACCTGCGCTTCTACATGGGCCAGCTCCGGCGGAAGCTCGAAGCAGACCCCGCCCGGCCCGTCCACCTGCTCACAGAGCCGGGCATGGGCTATCGCTTCGAGCCCTGATGGTCCTCGTCGGGCTGCATCCCGCCTTCGAGCGCGGCGGCTCAACTCTTGCGGCTGAGCAGCTCGTCGAGGATGTCGCCTTCACGCATGAACGGCTCGAAGTGGCCGGCGCCGAGCGTCCTGAGTGTTGCTGTCGGCAACTTGTCGACGAGGCGTTCGGCTGCTGCGTAAGGGCAGTTGCGGTCGGTCGGGCCGTGCCACCAGGTGATGCTGGTGGTGATCGCGGCCAGGTCGATGTCGGTCCATTCGCCGCCCATCGCCAGCATCTCGTCGTACCAGCCGTCCATGCCCTGCGCGAACGCCGCGACGGTCGCGCGCTCCTGGCCGGCCCGCCAGGCCGGGTCGCTCATCACGGCGAGGTCGGAGGCCGGCGCGGTCGCCATCGCGGCGTCCAGCGGGGCCAGCGGTGCCGTCTTGACCACTTCGTACGCTCCGCCGAGGAGCTCGCGCAGCGTCGCCTCATCGCCGTCGCGGGCGGCCCGGAAGGCTTTCGTGTTGAACGGGATCATCTGGTCGTACTCGTCGTCGTTCAGCTGCGGGAAGCCCACGGCGATCGTCGCGGCGATCACTCGGTCCGGGTGATGCGCCGCGAACGCCAGCACATGCGGTCCGCCGCCGCTGCCGCCGGTCAGGTAGACGCGGTCGAGGCCGAGGTGATCCAGGATCGCGGCCAGGTCGTCAGAGTGCTCCTTGTACTTCCGGCCCGGCAGCCGGCTCGAGTCGCCGAATCCCGGGCGCTCGGTGGTGATCACCTCGAGGCCGCGGTCGTTCCAGAGCGCTCGGTCGGCGCGGATGCTCCAGCGCGACCCGGGGGTGCCGGGGAGGCGCAGTACCGGTGTGCCGGTTCCGGTTCTCGTCCAGGCGACTGTGCGGCCGTCGGAGCGGGTCAACTGTTCGTCCAGGACATCGGCGTACAGGTCGTCGGTCATGGCTGGGATCATGGCCGATTTCTTCAAGACTGGGGAGGGGTCGGAGGGGCAAGGTTGGGGGCATGAAGATTTTCGAGGCTGCACGGGAGTTCGTCCGGCGCGATGCGCGGTTGGTGGAGCGGCGGTTGTTCGCGACGGTGTTCGAAGCGGCTGATCCGGGCGGGGTGGTGGACGCGCTGCGCGGCTATCAGAACGCGGATGGCGGGTTCGGGCACGGCCTGGAGCCGGACAAGCGCTGTCCGGACAGCACCGGGCTGGACGTCGAGACGGCCTTCGACATCCTGCTCGCCGCGGGTGTCCACGACGACGACCTGGTACGCCGCGCCTGCGACTGGCTGCAATCAGTCGCTACCGAGGACGGTGCCGTCGCCCTGGCCTCGCCGGCGATCGAGGGCTACCCGCGAGCCGTCCACATGGCCGAGTGGACCTACGTCCCTGGGCTCAACCCAACAGCCGGGCTGGTCGGCCGGCTCCAGACGATGGGTGTCGAACACCCCTGGCGCGACCAGGCCGCCGCGTGGTGCGCCGACGCGCTGGCCAAGGGCTTCCCGGACGACGCCCACGCGATGCACGAGTCGCTGGAATACCTCGAACACACGTCAGAACCCGACGTCACCGCGGTGCGGGAGTGGCTGCCGAAGCTCGCCCACTACCGCGCCGACGCCGCCGACCCGGAGTACGGCGTGACCCCCCTGCACTTCGCGCCGACCCCCGACAGCTTCTGGCGCCAGCTCTTCACCGACGACCAGATCGAGGGCCACCTGGACCGGCTGATCGCCGACCAGCAAGAAGACGGCGGCTGGGCCATCACCTGGGAACCCCCAGGCGTCGCCGCAACCCTCGAATACCGCGGCATCGTCACAGTCGCCGCCCTCCGAACCCTGAAGGCCTACGGCCGGCTCTAACCAGCTTCGGCGGGGTGTTCGACCTGGCGGTCGCCCCACTGGGTCAGCAGACCCCGGGCGATCTCCAGGTCGTCGCGGAGGGAGCGGTCGGTCAGTACGTCGGGAAGCGCGGCCAGCGCATCGGCCAGCCAAGGGCCGATCGCGGCGGGGGCGAGCTTCTCGGGCTCGATCCCAGCCAGCCTTGCCGCCCGTACGGCCGTGACCAGCTCGCACGCCAGCACGTCCCGGAGCGCATCCAGCAGCAATCCGGTCAGTACTGCGGCCTGCGGCGCGAAGCTCGCGTGGTGCTCGGCACCCCGGGAGAGGGTCGCCGTACCGAGCGTGGCCGGCTGAGCCGTCGACCTGACGGAGGCGAGGGCATCGTGGGCGACGTACTCGATCATCATCACACCCGAGCTCGCCTCGGCACCGCTGGCCAGGAAGCGGCTGAGGCCGGTGAAGTCGGGGTCGACCAGGTTCGCGACGCGGGACGTGGACAGGGTGGCGACGGAGTGCAGGCTCAGCCGGAGCGAGTCGAGGGCGAGCGCGATCGGCATCGCATGCCAGTTGCCGTTGTGGAGCACGGTGTCACCGGCCACCAGCGGGTTCTCGGCGGAGGCGTTGATGTCGATCGCCAGAGCGTTGCCCAAGGCATCGACATGGTCGACGGCCGGGCCGAGCACCTGGGCGAACGCACGCAGGCCGAACGGGTCCTGCACCCGGGCCGGCGGGATCGGCAACTCGTCGAGCAGCCCGCGCATCCGGCGGGCCACCCGGACTTGGCCGGGTTGCGGACGGGCGGCGTGGACGCGTTCGTCGTACACCTCCGCGTTGCCGCGTAGCGCGACGTGCGAGAGCCCACCGACGAGCGGTACGACGTTGATCAGCGTCGCTGCCTCGACGAACGCCAGGCAGCACTCGGCCAGCGTGATCGCATTGCTGGACAGCAAGGGGAGTGCGCTCGTCCCATCGATCACGTCCCCAAGCGCCAACCCCAGCTCCGCCAACGCACCAAGATCACCCGTGCCGATCGCGCCACCGCGATGCAGCTCGGGCAACTCGTCGTCGTTGAGCAGCCCGACGATCGCGTCCGCGACCTCCGGCTGCAGCCCCGACCCACCCGAAGCCAGCTGGTTGACCCGGATCAGCAACCCGAGCCGCACCACATCCTTCGGGTACGACGTGGTCCCGGTCGTCGAGTGCGACGCCAGCAGCCGAGCCCCGTGCTCCGGATCCGACGTCAGCACGTCGCGGTTGGCCCCGACCCCGGTAGTCCGCCCATAGACCGGCTGATGCAACGCGATCTCGGCGACCGCCTCAGCAGACGCGGCCATCCGTTTGCGGGCACTGTCCGCCAGCCGCACGATCGTCCGTCGCTGTCCCAGCGCGACCGCATCCAGCGGCGACAGCCCCGCCCCGACAATCTCCACCGGCTCCACCCGCCCAGTGTGAGTCCTGTGACCCAGCGCACGTAGTACCGCCGGGCAGCATCTGTCTGAAATCCGAGACGTCTGGGCCGCCCGGGACAACGAAACAGCCCGCCGATCCACCTGGATCGACGGGGCTGGGGAAAGGGGTTGGTCAGGCCTTGCCGTAGCGCTTCTTGAACTTCTCCACGCGGCCCTGGGTGTCCATGACGCGCTGCTGGCCCGTGTAGAACGGGTGGCTGGCGGACGAGATCTCGACATCGATGACCGGGTAGGTGTTCCCGTCGTGCCACTCGATGGTGTCGTTGCTCTCCCGCGTCGAGCCGGTCAGGAAGCTGAAGTTACCGGACTTGTCCCGGAAGACGACCCGGCGGTAATCGGGGTGAATGTCCTTCTTCATGCTGCGCTACTTCCTTCCAGGTAAGGGGCGAACGGATCGGTCAGCTTGTCCGCTGACTCACCCGCACGAAGGACACAACCATCGAGGACCCGGGCTAATTCCCGCCGGTCCAGATCGATTCCGGTGATCGACAGGTACGACGCGCGGTCGCCGTGCTCGGGGTGCCACTCGAGCGCCGACCGGGCCTGATGGGTCTGGCCGACCTCGGACCACCGCTCCACCGGGAGGTCGGCCAGCCACGGGCCGAGGACACCGAGCGCGATGTTCGTACCGAAGCTGTCCCACCCGAGTCGCGCGTGCGGCTGCGTCGCGAGCCAGACCGTCCCCTTGCCGCGCACCGAGCCGGCGACCAGGTCCTCCAGTACGTCGTACAGCCGCTCCGGATGGAACGGCCGGTCGGACTGCCACACCAGCGTCTGCACGCGTTCGTCCATCTGCAGGGGAGCACTGATCGACCCAGGCTCGACCCAGGCCTCCGCCGCATCCGGATCATGCAGCCGTACTCCGAACAGCTCCGCGGCCCTCGCTGCGGGCCGGACCGACGCCTGCGGGTTCAGCGCGTTGGCGAGCCCCTCGACCACGTCGTCGGGCTTACTCAGGATGACCGCGTTCGAGTACTCGACGTGCCGGACCAGCACCTCCGCGATCGCCCGGCCGTCTTCGGCCGCCGTGGGGATGCCCCGGTCCTGGATCAGGTCCTCGCCGCTCACGTCCGTGGCGAAGGTGGCTGTGTCGAGGACCGTCAGCACCGCGTCGACGCGGAGTTCGTCGCCGGCATCCCGGGCGATCTCCTCCGCCAAGGCCTGGGTGTCACCGGCGCCAGGGATGGAGACGATCGCGGCGCTGTACTTCTCGGTGGCGGCGATGCTCACCAGGAGAGGGACGAGCGAGCCGCGCATCGCGCACGAGACACATGGGTGGCCCATCCGGATGACCTCGCGGTCGATCACGCCCCCGGTAGTACGGGCGATCCGTACTACGGAGCCGCCCGCCAGACCGCTCACGTCGTACTCGACCAGGACGGCCTGGCCGGCTACGGACAGTAGATCGGCGGCGACGGAACCGCGCACGGACTCGTCGACGCCCGTCAGGAGGGTGATCGGCAGCTGACTCGGCATGGCACCCCTCGATGGTTATTGAAAATGATAACCAGTACAACGTACACTCCTGCCAACGGGAATGTCAGCCCCGGTGGCGGGTGTTCAAAGCTACAGAGGTCAACGGCGCCGGTAGGCGCCCGGAAGGAAGGGTTCGATGGCCAAGCACAACGACGTCCGCCCGATCATCAAGCTGCGGAGCACCGCGGGCACCGGGACGACCTACGTCACCCGGAAGAACCGGCGGAACGATCCCGACCGGCTCGTGATCCGCAAGTACGACCCGAAGGTCCGCGCCCACGTCGACTTCCGCGAAGAGCGGTAGGAGCGGGTGGCGAAGACAAGCAAGATCGCGAAGAACGAGCAGCGCAAGCGCACGGTCGCTCTGTACGCCGAGCGCCGCGCGGAGCTGAAGCGGATCATCGCGGACCCGGCGTCGGGCTTCGAGGAGCGCGGCGCCGCCCAGCTCAAGTTGCAGAAGCTGCCGCGGGACGCGAGCCCGATCCGGGTCCGCAACCGCGATGTGGCCGACGGCCGGCCGCGGGGCTTCCTGCGCAAGGCAGGCATCTCGCGGGTCAGGTTCCGCACGATGGCGCACCGCGGCGAGCTGCCCGGGATCACCAAGTCGTCCTGGTGAACGGCGGGGGTTGGTACCCCTGGTCAAAAGCACTCTCCAGGGCGTGTATTGTTCTCTTTGTCGGAGCGAGTGCGGGACGCGAAAGCGGCCGGTCGCTTCGAACTCCCAGAAGGTCCTAGCAGCTGAAGCACGCCTAGTGCGGACTTCAGTCGCTGAGTCTTGCCGGGTGACTGGATCGAGCAGTGTCGGCCTGAAAGGGCCGATTTGACTGGCACTGACCGAAACAGTAATGTTTGGCGGGTTGCCCCGGAGCTGAACTTGGAAGAGTGAAGCGCGGTGTGCGTCCGATTCTTGAGAACTCAACAGCGTGCCGAAAGTCAATGCCGAATTTGTTTTATCCCG
>NZ_BAABAA010000007.1:0-192647 GCF_039537185.1 Kribbella ginsengisoli
CCGCTCCCGCCCCGCCAGCCACCATTTCGGGGGTTAACCCCTCAGTTGGTGGGTTGCCTAGCCGGATTCTCGCTAGGCAACCCACCAACTGAGGGGTTAACCCCTCAGATGGTTGGTGGCTGACCTCAGATGTCTAGTGGCCGGATTGGAGGGCGGTCCAGGTGGCGGGGCCGACCACTCCGTCGACTACCAGCTGCCTGGTGCGCTGGTAGTCGCGGGCGGCGGTATCGGTGACTGGGCCGAATTGGCCGTCGATGGCGACCGTGCGACCGAGGGCGGCCGTCAACGACCGCTGCAGCCGGCTGACCGCAGTGCCGGTCGAGCCGCTGCTAACAGTCGTCTTGTCGCCAGCGGCAAGCAATGCGGTCCAAGTAGCCGTTCCGACGACTCCGTCCGACGTGAGGCCAACTCTGGTCTGAAAAGCCTTCACTGCATCGGTAGTAGCCGCATCGAAGATCCCACTCGGCTCACTGACCCCACCGGCCAAGCACTGCGCCGCCTTGACCGCCGCACCCGTCGACCCTGCCTGCACCGTCGGGTAGCTGGTGAAGTCGAGGTTCGTCGCGCCACACGTCTGCGTCCCGCTGACGAACGACGTCGCCGCAGCCTGCCCCTTGCTCACGGCATCGGTCTGGCTCTCGATCGGCACCGACTTCACTCCGGGGAACAGGATGTACGTCACGACCGCACCCGACACCCCTCCGCTCGACGGGTTCGGGTTGATGCCGAGCTGCTGTGCGAGCTTGTACGACCCCTCGCCGATGATCCCCGTCGGACCCTGGTCGCCGACCACGGCGTACGCGACCTTGTCCTGGTAGACGACCGCGGCCACGGTCCCGCCGACGATCCCCGCTGACGAGTAGTTCCAGATCGTGCTCGACAACGGCACGACGATGAACGGCAGCCCGGCCGAGTTCAGCGGCTGGCCGTTCGACTGGTTCCACGAGGTGGCCGGCTGGAACGACGGATCGGTGTTCTCGTTGCACTGCGTGGTGCGCTGGCCGTCGCAGTCGACGTCGAAGTCGGCCGTCCAGTGCACGGCTCCACCGGTCTTGCAGACCGCGACGGTTCGCGAGCCGCCGGAGTCGTGCGCGTACTTCCCGTTCGACAGCTGGGTCTCACAGCCGGCTGTCTTGTCCTTCAACTGCTGGGCGGTCGGTCCGGCGAGGCTCTCCGCCTGAGCGGGTGCCGTGAAGCCGGTGACCAGGGTCGCGAGCACGGTGGTGGCGAGCACCAACCGGCGGACGGTCCGTTTCGTTGCATAGCGGGGCGGCTGCATCGGATCCTCCAGAGTTGAAGCCCGAAGACGAAACTTTCTGGCCCAGAGGGTACAGATGTTGGTTAGATATTGACAGAGGTCACCGATCTCGCCGGTGGATCTTCACCGCGAGGTCGTGCAGCATTGCCCGTTCGGCCGCCGTCAACGGCGCCAGCGTCGCCTTTTCAACCTCCCGTACTACGCTCCGCCCAGCCGCCAGCGCCTTGCGCCCACCGGCCGTCAACGTCACCCGGTAGCGCCGCCGATCGGCCGGGTCGCGATCCCGCGCCACCAGCCGCCGGTCGACCAGCTCGTCCATCAGCCGGACCATGTCGCTCGGGTCCATCCCCAGCGCCGTCGCGAGCGCGTTCTGCGCGACCGGGCCCTGGTCGTCGAGCTCGGCGAGCGCGGCGAACTGCCACAGCGTGAGGCCGGGCTTGTCGCCCAGCCGGTCGGCGATCGCCCGGCGGCTCGCCACCGCCACCTTGTGCAGCACGAAGGTGGTCGTTCCCAACAGCGTCTCCATCGGCATATTGTAGGCTTCGACCAATAGTTGGTACTCACCCACTAATCTTCGGAGAGTCGACGATGGATGCGCTCTACCCGCGGCTGCTGGTCCGCGACTTCCCTGCCAGCGTGGAGTTCTACCGCGGCGTGCTGGCGACGCTGTTCGGCGTGGAACCGGTCAAGGTGGTGCCCGAGGCGAGCTACGCGAACTGGGATCTCGACGGCCAGGCGGGCCTGGTGCTCTTCGGGCGCTCGATGATCGCCGGCACAGTCGGCACGGGCGAGTTGGCTGCCGAAGTACCGGCCCAGGACCGGTCGATGCTCGTCTTCAAGGTGGACGAGGTGGATGCGGCGGTGAAGGTCTTCACGCAATACGGCGGCACAGTGGTCGCCGAGGCCCAGGACCGCCCACGGTGGGGCCCCAACCTACGCACCGCCCACCTCCGCGACCCTGAAGGCAACCTACTGGAGCTGCAGTCTTACTGACCTCAGTTGCGTCCTTAGGAGCTGTGCTCCGAGGACTTGCCTTTGCCGCCTCCCCGGTCGTCGCCGGGCTCCGTGGTGCGGGTGGTTGAGCTAGGGGTCGTTGTCGGGTCATCCCGACGGCCGCCGTGGTCGTCGGGGGTGGTGGTCACGGCGGCAGGCTTGGGGTGGACGGTGGCGGGCGGCGGGAACCAGAGCGGGGCGGGCGACTGGCCGGGGGTGCCGGGGTCGAAGGCTGACCAGACTGCCGTAGTACCGGCGATTAGGCCGACTGCTGCGATGAGGCCGAGCACGCCGGTACCGACCCAGGCGAGGTAGCGGGTCGACCGTGCGGACTCCGTGGCGGGCCGCTGGCTCTGCAGGACTATCGGGCGGTGCTCTGGGTCCATACGTCGATAGTGGGCCTAGTAGGCGAGTCCAGACCATCGGACCTTGGTACTAGTACCTACTGCTCGGCCCGGCGCTGGCGCTGCGCCCAGAGCGCCGCCTGGGTGCGGTCGGTGACACCCAGCCGCTGGAAGATGTTGGTGAGGTGCGCTTTGACCGTGCGTTCGCTGATACCCATCCGGCGGGCGATCAGCTTGTTCGGCAGACCGTCGGCGACCATGTCGAGCACCTCCTGCTCCCGCCCGGTCAGCTTGAGCTCTGGCCCAGGACTGCGCCGGTTGGTCAGCAGTACGCGCGCAGCCTTCGGGTCCAGCGGCGAACCACCGGATACGACCTCCCGGATGCCGGCCAGGATCACCTCCGGCTCGCTGTGCTTCAGCAGATAGCCCTCGGCCCCGGCCTGCAGCGCATCGAGGATCCGTGTCTGATCACTGAAGGAGGTCAGCACCAGCACGTGCGCGGCCGGGTCCTGTGCCACGATGCGCGCAGTAGCGGTCACCCCGTCCGTCCCGGGCATCGACAGGTCCATGAGCACGACGTCCGGTTTCAACTCGGCCGCGAGCACCACCGCCTCGTCGCCATCGCCGGTAGCGCCGGCCAGCTCCAGGTCGTCGGTGGTACCGAGCAACTGCGCCAGCCCCGTCCGTACGATCGCGTGGTCATCGACGATGAGTACCCGGATCATCTGACCGGCACCTCGACTTCCACTCGCGTCCCCTGGCCTGGCGCGGCCCGTACGGTCAGCATGCCACCTGACTCAGCCAGTAGATCGCCGATCGACCGCAGCCCGAGGTGTCCGTCGCTGCTCCGCTCATCCAACCTGGCCTCGTCGAACCCACGTCCGTTGTCGTCAACCACAAGAGTCGCCTTGCCACTGACGCGCCCGGCCTGGATGAGCACCTCTTGCGCCCCACTGTGCGCAGCAACGTTCCGTACGATCTCTTGCGCCGCCCGGAACAACAGTGCTGCCACAGCAGGCGGCAGATCCTCCGCCCCTTCGGTCTCAAGCCGTACTGCGACCCCCGTGCGCTCCAGGCCCGCCGCAAGCTCAGCCAGAGCGGACGCGAGCCCCTCCTCGGCCAGGTTGGGCGGGTAGATGTCGACCAGAAGCGTGCGCAGTGAGCCGATACTGCCGCGCAACCTGGTCGCGCTGTCTGCGATCAGCTCCGCCCGCTGGCCCTCTGTCGGCTTGCCCAGCCGCATGGCATCCAGTGCGTAGTTGAGGCCGGTCAGCTCCTGCACTACCCCGTCGTGGAGCTCTCCGGCGATCCGCCGTCGCTCTGCGTCGGAGGCATCCACCGCATGCTGCAGTAGTCGCTCCCGGTCCCGCTGCTGCCGCTGCACCCGGCGCGCGAGCGACCAGGCGAAGGGGATCTGCACCAGCTCCAGCAGGAGCAACGCGCCCAATGAGGGCGGGGCGAACCGCTTCCATGCGGCCTGCCCGGCCTGGGTGACCGCTTGGTACTGGAAGTAGGCCTCGAAGAGCATCGGTTCGTCTCCAGGGCCGCGCACCCCGACGTACACCTCGAGCAGCTTCTTGTACGGGATCTCGAACTGGTTCTCCGGCCGACTGAGGTCGCTGACCTCGGACTCACTGCTGCCCTGGATCCGGAGCGCCTCGGTCTCGTCCGGGTCCAGCGGGAACGTCTGGCCGATCAGGCGTGGCTCATCGGAGTACACGATCTTCCCGTCGGCGCTCCACAGCTTCACCCGGACCAGTGAGCCCTGCAGTACGTAACGGCGCATGGCACTGTCGAACGCCTGGAGCGCTGCTGGTTGCCCAGCCACCACATTGGCGTCCAGCCGTGGCTCGACGACGCCACGGGCGGTCACATAGGTCACCTCACGAGCGGACTCGCTCGCCTGCTCGGTACCGGCCTGGCGCGCGATGTAGGCGATCAGCGCGGCCAGTGAGAGCAGCACGATCACCCCTGCCGCGGTGAAGCGCACCAGCAACCCGACCGTGGACACCGGCGCGCGCTCATCGACCATCCAGCGATCGTATGCGCGCCGCCCCCGCCACGGCAGCCCGACAAAAGTCCTAGTACCACCGCCCGCCCAGGTGTCAGACTCGCCGCGTGAACGCACAGCCGGACCTCGCCGAGACCTCTCGGATCGAGGCTTTCAGCGACGGCATCTTCGCCATCGCCATCACCCTGCTCGTCCTCGAGCTGCACATCCCCGACCTCGAGCCGGGTGAACGACTCTGGCCCGCGCTGGTCGACGAGTGGCCGCAGTTCGGCGCGTACCTGACCAGCTTCGCGATCCTCGGCATCATGTGGATCAACCACCACTCGATGTTCCGGCAGATCCAGCGCGCCGACCGCGGCCTGATGTTCCTCAACCTCGGCCTGCTGCTCTGGGCCGCCCTGCTGCCGTTCCCGACGAACCTCTTCGCCGAGTTCCTGCAAGACGAGGGCACCGACGCGCACGTCGCGGCCGCCGTCTACAGCACCAACCTCACCCTGGCCGCGATCTTCTTCAGCGCGATCTGGTGGCATGCCCTCCGCAACCACCTCGTCGACCACGAGATGACTCCCGCCGAACAACGCAGCTCCGTCCTGCGCTACTCCGTCGGCACCCTCCTCTACGCCGCCGCGATCGGCCTCTCCTTCATCTCGGCCCCGATCACCCTGCTCGTCCTGTTCCTACTCGCCGTCTACTACGGCTTCGAACAACTCCGCACCCGCGGCTGAGCGGCCAGGAAGGTGGCGGGAGAACTGCGTGATGGTGACTCCCGGAGCGATCTCCACCTCGGCATCGGCGCTGTAGCCGCGGGAGAGGTACAGGTTGACCGCGGGCGCGTTCGCCGTGCCGGTTGAGACGAGGCTGACCGGGCGCGGCTCGAGCGAATCGAGCTGATCCAGCAATGCCCGCCCGTGCCCGCGCCGAGCGTGCGCCGGATCGACGACCAGCCGGCTGATCTCGACCGTCTCCGGATCCGGCAGCTCATAGGCGACCGCGGCGGCCAGCTCGCCATCATCGGAGTAACGCCCAAGCCAGTGCTCCGACGAAGCCATCAACCCGGCCAGATCCTCCTGCAACGGAGGTATCCCGTCGAACCCGATCAGCGCAGCCTCCACCGCATAGGCCAGCCGCTGCACCACCAGCACCCGCTCAGCAGTAGCCACATCCGTCAGGTCCAGAACACGAATCACCCGGCCACGCTATCCGCCTACGCCTCAGGCTGCGCGCCAATATCCGAGTGCTTTCACACGGTCCTTCGGGAGGGACAGTTCCTTCAGCAGGTACGTCGTGAGCGTGCGCGTCGTCTTCGTGTCGCAGGCGACCCACACGAACGTGCTCGCCGGATCGTCGATCAACCCGGGCAGACTCGCCTTCACCTCGGCGACCAGCTGGTCGCCCTTGCGCGGTACCGTCCGCAGCTCGTGGTGCGAAGGATCGATCCGCAGCGGCAGCTCAGCGTCGGAGTCGTGCGTCGTCTCGAAGAAGATGGTCGCCGGCAGCTTCGGCGCCACCGCGAGCAGCGAGTTGATGGCCGGCAGCGACGCCGGGTCGCCGATCACCAGCAGCCGCGGCGGCAGCGGATCCGGTACGGCGAAGTCCGTCCCCTGCAGCGTCGCCTCGATCGTGTCACCCGCCTTCGCGGACAGCGACCAGTCGCTCGCGATCCCTTCATGCAGCGCGAACTCCATGCTGAAGGTCCCCGCCACGACATCAGGATCGACCAGCGTGTACGCCCGCTGATGCGGCTTGCCCGCGTGCTCGAACCACAGCCGCACCCACATCGTCGGGTGCACCCCGACCGCCCCGAGCAGCCCGCCGTCGGTGAAGTGCACCCGGCGGTAGCGCTCGGTGACCTGTTCGGCACCCGTCACCGTGAATACGAAGTCCTTGCCCCGGAACAGCTTGAGGACGACACCCTCCCAGCCATGCCCCACAACGCACGTCCCTTCCGATCCAGCGAGAATAAGGCGGTTGCAGCCGAACAATCTGACTTGTAAGTTAGCGCAGCCTAACCTAACTAACGCGAGGATGACGAGTGAACGCCAAGGTCGACCGGGACACCTGGGGTGTACCGCACTTGAGAGCCGGCGACCCGCTCGCACTCGCCTACCTCCAGGGCCGTAACGCCGCCACCGACCGGGCCTGGCAGCTCGAGCTCGAACACCGCCGCGCACTCGGCACCAGCGCCGCATTCCTCGGCCCCGAAGCGCTCAGCTGGGACACCTTCGCCCGCCAGGCTCGCCTCGCCGACACCGCCCAGCGCTGCTGGGAGAACCTCGACGACGACACTCGCGAGTGGGTCTCGGCCTACGTCGACGGCGTCAACCACAGCCTGCCCGGCGCCGCCCTGCGCGCACCCGAGTTCGCCCAGACCGGCCTCACCCCGCAGCAGTGGCAACCGTGGGCGCCGCTCGCGATCTGGATGGCGATCCACATCCTGTTCGCCGGCTTCCCCACCAAGCTCTGGCGCGAGCACGTCGCCGGCCACCTCGGCGACGACTACCTCGACCTCTTCAACGCCGAAGGCCCGGACACCGCCGGCAGCAACGGCTGGCTGATCCCCGGCCACCGGACAGCAGCCGGTACGCCGATCATCGCCGGCGACCCCCATCGCTACATCGAGAGCCCCGGCGTCTATCAGCAGATCCGGCTCGCCTGCCCCGAGTACGACGTCATCGGCCTCGCGGTCCCCGGCATCCCCGGCCTTGCCCACTTCGGCCACACCGGCAGCGTCGCCTGGGCGATAACCAACGCAATGTCCGACTACCAGGACCTGTACTCCGAACAGCTCCGCCGCACCACGGCCGGCAGCACCGCCGTGGAGGCGCTCGGCCCCGACGGCTGGCAGCCCGCCACCCGGCACACCGAGCAGGTCGAGATCGCCGGCGCCGACCCCGTCGAGATCGAGCTGATCGAAACCGCCCGCGGTCCGGTCATCATCGGCGGCCCGGACCAGTCGCAGGCGATCAGCTTGCGCTACCCACCACGAGTCACTCACCGAATCGGCTTCGAGGTCCTTCCCAAGTTGGTCAAGGCAACCACCGTCGGCGACATCGACGCGGCCGTCGACCGCTGGGTCGAGCCGGTCAACGTCCTGATGGCAGCCGACACCGCAGGCGGCCTGCTGCACCGCACGGCAGGCCTTGTCCCGATTCGGCACGACGACAATCGCCTGCGCGTAGTACCGGCCTGGAAAGCGGAGCATCAGTGGCAGGGCTGGCACGAGTCGATGCCCCGGGCCACGGTTGACGACGCGGTGGCGATGGCCAACACCCGCCATCTCGCCGAGCCGCTCGGCGTCGACTACGCCGCTCCGCACCGCTACAACAGAATCACCGACCTACTCCACGAGCGGGCCGACTGGACCGTCGAGACGATGCCACTCATCCACCGGGACACCCTCCTGGGCTCAGCCGATTCGCTGCTCGATCTCCTCAAGGACCACCAAGACTTGTCGCCCGAGGCAACCACTCTGCGCGAGCGCCTCCTCGCCTGGGACCAGCGGATGGACGCCGCCAGCACCGAAGCCTCCAGCTACGCCGCCCTCCGCAAGGCACTGGTACGCCGCCTCGCCGAGCACCCGACCCTCGCCGTCCTCGATCAGGACGTGGACGTCCCCGAGGTGTTCGTCCCCTATCTCGACACGACCGCCCACACCTACTTCGCGCTGGAAAGCCTGATCGCGGCCAAGCTCCCCGACGTCAACGTCAACTGGCTGGCCCGCGAAGCCCTCGAAGAGGTCGCCCACCAAAAGCCGCGCGGCCCGTGGGGTGAGACCCATCAGTTGGCTCCCTTGCACGCACTGCGGGGACCGGTCTTCGCCAAGGGAGAAGAGCACTACGAATTCGCACTGTCCGGCGACCACCACTGCGTGATGTCCACCTCGAGCCTGCCTGGCCTGACCGACGTCTGCATCCGCGCCTCCGCCGCCCGCTACGCCTGGGACGTCGCCGACCGCGACAACAGCGCGTGGATCGTCCCGCTCGGCGCTTCCGGCGTACTCGGCGACGCGCACCACCACGACCAGCTCCCACTGTGGCTCCGCGGCGACCTCGCGCCCGTCAACGGCGCCCTGACTGCCGAGGACCAAACCTTCGAGCACCAAGTCGACGGCTTCGGCCTGGTACGGATCCGCCCGGTGGTGCCCACGGAAGACCTGGACCTCATCCACGCATGGGTCACCGCCGACCGCGCCTCCTTCTGGGGCATGACCGGCCAGACGCCCGAGGAAGTCCTTGCCACGTACGAGTTCCTCGACTCCGTCCCCACCCATCACGCCTACGTGGCCGAACTCGCCGGCACCCCGGTCGCCCTCTTCCACACCTACGACCCGCAAGCCGATCCAGTCGGAACGGCGTACCAGGTCGAGCTCGGCGACCTCGGCCTGCACTTCCTCATCGCCCCCGGCGAGAGCCGCCCCGACTTCACCGGCAACCTCTTCGTTGCCCTAGGCACCTTCATCTTCCAGCACCACGGCCACCCCCGCGTCGTCGCCGACCCCGACGCCGCCAACACCCCGGCCATCACCCGGATGACCCGCACCGGCTTCACCCTCGGCCCCATCACCACCTACACCCAACACGACGGCACCCCCAAAACCACCCAACTGGCCTTCCTCACCCGCACAGCTTTCCTGGGCGGCTGAGCCCGGCTCAAGCGGCCAGGTCACACAACCGCAGTCAGTGCGCCGGCCTCGCATGTCATCGAAATGTCATCGCCGCCCCGGATCGTAGGCGTCATGAACGGTCACCCAGCGCAAACGCCGCCCCAGACCGTCGCGCACGCCACCTTTGGGGGTCCATTCTCATGACTGTCACCTTGCTGAACCGCCCGACGGGCTTCCGCCAGGTCCCGGCCCAGGACGGGGTCGCCACCCTCCTGGCCGCCGCCCAGGACTCGGTACTCGCGATGAGCAACCTGTCTCCCACCGGACCGGCCTTCGGTCCACGGGACGTCCGCCCGGGCATCCGTTACCGCGCGATCTATCCCGACACCGCCCGTACCGCGCCGACGCGGTGCCGGCACCTCGGCGCGATGTCCCTGGCGGGCGTGGCCGTCCGTACCGTGCCGATGGTGCCGATGAACGCGCTGGTCATCGACAACTCGATCGCGGTCCTCCCGGCCGACACGACCAACGGCAGCGTCGCAGTACTGCGACTGAGCAGCGTGGTGACGACCGCTGCCGAGCTGTTCGAGCGGGTCTGGCCTGACGCCGTACCGCTGGCCGACTGCGACGCCCCGGTCGGCACCGGGTTGTCCGGACGCGAGAAGGAGATGCTGCGGCTACTGGCGCTCGGCGCCACCGACGAGTTCGCCGCCGCCCAACTCGGCATCTCGGTCCGGACGGTACGCCGGATGGTCGCGCAACTCATGAACCGCCTCGGCGCCCGCAGCCGCTTCCAGGCCGGCGTAAAAGCAGCCGACCGCGGCTGGCTCCTGGACCAGGCAAGCTGACTCAGCCATCAGCCGCAGCCCGAAGAATGTCAGCGGCCGCGGTCTGGACGGCTGGGTCTTCGTGGTCGAAGGTGGCGAGCTCCTGCAGCTGATGGAGGAACCACTCACGGGCTTCAGGGCTGGAGTTGAGCCAGCTGGTGATGAGGGTCAGGAAGGCTGCGTCGCGGTTGAAGCGGGAGCTGCCGGCCTTGATGACGGCTGTGCCGGTGCCTGCGAAGGCGAGGCTCAGGACGTGGACTGGGGTTTCGGCTTTGTCCGTGTTGCCCTCCAGGGCGAGGAAGCCGACGACTCGGGTCTCGATCATCGCCCAGTGGAGGAGGCGTACCGCAACGCGTGCGACGCCGTGGATCGGGCCGGTCTCGGCCGGCTCGGCGGCGTACGGGTGGTTCGGGGTCAGCTCGGGGAGGTTGAGCTGGTAGCCGAGGGCGGTGGTGTGGGTCAGTGCCCAGGCGCGGCGGTCCGGGCCGAAGTCGGCCATCCAGAGGAGGCCGGCTTCGGCGAGGTGTTCGCGGCGGCGTTTGGTCCGCGCAAGAGCGGCGCCGAAGAACGGCGCGGTGTTGTTGTCCCAGACGTCCGCGATCCGGTTGACGAGGTGTCCGTCGAAGGTCTCAGGGTTCGCGGAGGTGGCAGCGATCTCAGCTAGTGAGCGATCGAGGATGAGACCCCACGTCACCAGCGCCGAGACCATGCCGAAGGCTAACCCCGCCCAGGGGTCGCTGGGGTCAGACCTGGACTTTGTCTTCTTTGGCGTGGTGGTCCCGAGTGGGCTGGCGGCGGTCCGCCGGTGGATGATCTACGGTGCGTGGTGCTGGGCAGACTGGGCCGCGGGGGATGGGGCCGCCGCCTAGCCTCCTGCTCTTCCACTGCTTCTCTTCGTAGTCGTAGTAGGTGTCAACGCCTCCGACAGTCATAGGTGTCCTCCCGGTCGTCCCCCCGGTCACGGCTCCTGCTGGCCTCTTCTACAGTCCGTCACCACAGAGCCGAATACAAGCGATTCTCGAACTACCCACGAAATTCGGACAAAGTCTCAGGTTTGTCCAGACTTTTCCAACGAGCAAAGGCGTTACGGGCGTATTTCGTCAACACTTTCTTGACGGAGAAATCTTTCAGCCTGCGAAGATGGCAACGCTCTCACCCGAGATTTGAACACCGTCCGTGACGATGGCAGCCGTCCCGAAAGACATCACCTCGTACGCCGGTAAGCCCTCCACCGGCACCACCGCCTCCTCGGCCGACAGGTTCACCACCACCCGCACGGCCCCGCGCCGAACCACCAGCCACGAATCCCCCGACGAGATCCCCACCGACGCCAGCCGATCGTCTCGCAGGTCCTCGCTGGAAGCCCGGAACGCCAGCAACTCCCGGTACCACCCCAGCAGCTCAGAATGCGGCGACTGATCGGCCTCGCTCCACGAGAGCACCGAGCGACGCCAGGTCTCCGGATCCTGCGGGTCCGGGATCTCCTCCGCGTCCCACCCGAACGCCGCGAACTCCTGCCGCCGCCCGACCCGCACGGCGTCGGCCAGCGCAGGCTCCGTGTGATCGGTGAAGTACAGGAAAGGCGTCGACGCGCCCCACTCCTCACCCATGAAAAGCATCGGCGTGTACGGCGAAGTGATCACCAAGGCAGCCCCGATCGCCAACTGCCCCGGCGTCAGCGCCGGCCGATCGCCCAGCGCCCGGTTGCCGACCTGGTCGTGGTTCGACGAGTAGGCGAGGAACTCCCCTCCCCGATGCTTGGAGGGATCCACCGGCCGCCCCCAGTCCTTGCCCCGAAAGGTCGAGTACGACCCGTCGTGGAAGAACACCTGGGTCAGCGTCTTGGCAAAAGCCCCCGGCTCGGCGAAGTCCTCGTAGTAGCCGGTCTTCTCCCCGGTCAGCAGCACATGCAACGCGTGGTGGAAGTCGTCACTCCACTGCGCCGTCATCCCCATCCCACCGTCGCTCACCGGCTCGACCGTGCGCGGATCGTT
Organism: Kribbella ginsengisoli; assembly: GCF_039537185.1. Taxonomy (NCBI): domain Bacteria; kingdom Bacillati; phylum Actinomycetota; class Actinomycetes; order Propionibacteriales; family Kribbellaceae; genus Kribbella; species Kribbella ginsengisoli. Next base: position 12,031 of record NZ_BAABAA010000007.1, read on the forward strand.
GAGATCCGACTCCGCCACCAGCCCCAACGGCCGCCCCAACTCGACCGACAACGCAGCAGTCTCCAAAGACAACTGCTGCAGCAGGTGCTGAGGACTGTCGTCGACGAACGCATGGACCGCATCCAGCCGCAGCGCATCGAGATGGAACTCCCGGTACCACCGCAGCGCGTTGTCGCAGATCCACCGGCGTACCTCGGAACTTCCCACGTCATCAAGATTCACCGCCGGCCCCCACGGCGTCGTGTGCTTGGACGTGAAGTACGGCCCGAAGGACCCCAGGTAGTTCCCACTCGGCCCAAGATGGTTGTAGACAACGTCCAGGCACACCGCCAGCCCGGCCGCATGACACCGATCCACAAACCGCTGCAACTCACCGGGCCCGCCGTACGGCTCATGCACCGCATACAGGTCTACGCCGTCGTACCCCCACCCATGCCGCCCAGGGAACGCAGCGACCGGCATCAGCGAGACGACCTCAACCCCCAACGCCACAAGGTGATCCAGCCGCCCAGCAGCCGCCTCCAGCGTCCCCTCCGGCGTGAACGTCCCCAGGTGCAACTCATAGAACACAGCACCCCGTACGTCCCGCCCGCCCCAACCAGCGTCGCTCCACTCGAACAGCGACGAGTCGAAGACCTGGCTGGGCCCATGCACGCCAGACGGCTGCCAAGCACTCCGCGGATCAGGCATCGGCTCACCACCGTCGACTGAGAACGCATAAGGCGTCCCATGCCCGGCAGAGGCTACCGACAGCTCCCACCACCCTCCGTCAGCCCGCCGCATCTCCAAAGAGTCTTCAAGAACCAAAGAAACAGTAGAAGCAGAAGGCGCCCAGACAGTGAAGGTGTGCAAGCCATCAGCTCCTGACAAGTAGTGCCACCGGTAGTTCTTCCAGCAGCTCGTGAATGCGAGCCGATCCACTACCCACTGCGCGGCCGGTCAACACGTCCTGCCAGTTCCCTTCCGGCAGTACGACCGTGCTGTCTCCCCAGCCGCCCAACCGATGCAGGGCCACCGGCAGCCGGGTAGCGATCGTCACCACCGACTCACCCCGGCAGTAGGCGACCGCGTGCCCGCTGGAGGTGGGAAGCGGTTTGTAGCTACCGGCGAACGCCTCGGGGTGCTGGCGGCGTAGTCGCAGGGCCTTCGTTGTGACCAGGAGTTTCTCTTGCGACAGGTCGTGAGGACGCGCACCGGCGTCAAGGCGCGCAAGACGCTCTACGCGCGCCGAGTAGTCCACCGGCCGCCGGTTGTCCGGGTCGACCAGCGAGAGGTCAACCAGCTCCGTGCCCTGGTACACGTCAGGCACGCCCGGCATGGTCAGCTGCACCAGCTTCTGCCCGAGCGTCGCCGCCCGCACATACTCCGACTGCCCGGCAGCGAAGTGCCCAACAGCCTTCAGCACACTGGAGTCTCCCAGCACCCCCGTGATGAAGGCCGCAACCGAGGACTCGTACTCCGCGTCCGACGACGTCCAGCTCGTATGCCGCTTCGCCTCCCGCACAGCCTTCAACACGTAAGCCTGCAAGCGTTCCTCGGCGATCGGACCGTCATCCCAGGTCCCGAACAACGTCTGCCAGACCAGGTACTCCGTACTCCCGTCCAGCCCCGAATCGCGATACGGCTCCGACAACGTCCGCCACGAGCGCACCGCCTCCGTCCAGGCCGCCGGCTGCTCGGACAGCACCCCCAACCGCGCCCGGACGTCCTCGGACCGCTTGGTGTCGTGTGTGGACAGCGTCGTCATCGTCCGTGGCCAGCGATCGTTCAGCCGGGCCGCGAAAGCATGGAACTCCTCGGGCGACACCCCGAAGTGCGACGGATCCCCGCCGACCTCGTTCAGCGACGTCAGCCGGAACCACCGGTAGAACGCGGTGTCCTCGATCCCCTTGGCCATCACCGGCCCACAAGTCTGCTGGAACCGCACGATCAGCTCATAGCGAGCATGCTCATCGATACGACTCGCAGTGCCGGCCTCACGCCCCAGCAGCAGGTCCCGCACCAGCTCCAGAGTCTCCTGCTGGTCCTCATCCAAGTTGCGCCGAGCCAACTCGGTCGCATGCTCCATGGCGTGGACAGCAGTCTGATCAGGCTGCTCACCCGGTACTACGTAAGCCCGGTACCGATCGAAGTTGACCAGCAGCTCGACAACCACCGCATGGAACGCGCGACGAGTGTGGTCGCGCAGCCGCACGTCGTCCTGGCAGATGCGCGCCAGCAACTCCACGAGCCGGTGCACCTCGGCGTACTGGCCGTGCTTCACCACCTCGCGCTTCGCCTGCTCCACTACCTGAGCGAAGTCGGCAGGCTCGCCGGTGAGCTCCGAGTGGAAGGCCGAGAGCGGTGCTGCTCCAGCAGGGTCGACGAAGAGCCCGCCGACCCGCAGTAGTGCGTCGTAGCCGGTAGTGCCCGCGCAGGGCCAGTCCCCTGGCAGCTCTTCCGACCCCTCGAGGATCTTCTCGACTACTACCCAGGCGCCGCCCGTACGCTCGGCCAGCCGGCGCAAGTAGCCACGCGGGTCGGCCAGGCCGTCCGGGTGGTCGATACGGAAGCCGGTGAGCTTGCCCTCGTGCAGTAGCGAGAACAGCAGCTCGTGGGTGGCCTCGAAGACCTCCTGGTTCTCCACCCGGATGGCAGCCAGGGTGTCCACGTCGAAGAAGCGCCGGTAGTTCAGCTCCTCGTCGGCGACCTTCCAGTGCGCCAGCCGGTACCACTGCTCGGTCACCAGCTCGGCGATCGGCAGGTTCTCGGTCCCTGGGCGCAGGGGGTACTCGTGGTCGTAGTACCGGAGGACATCGCCGTCCACGGACAGCTCACCGTCGGCGAGCACCTTGCCGATCCGCTGCCCGAGCACTGCCATCAGGAGCGGCTGGTTGCCCGACCCCCAGTCGACGTCGAACCACTCGGCGTAAGGCGAGCCCGGCCCATCCCGTAGTACCGACCACAGCGCAGCGTTGAGCCGCGCAGGAGTCGGCACAGCCACATGATTCGGTACTACGTCCGCGATCGCCCCCATGCGATGGTCGGCCAGCCGATCGGCGAGCCGGTCGAAGGCAGGCCGCCCACCGGCCGGCTCGGACAACCTGCTGTGGTCCACGACGTCGTACCCGTGGGCGGAGCCGGGCGCTGCCTGCAGGATCGGGGACAGGTAGATGTGCGAGATCCCGAGGCCGTGCAGGTACGGGACGACCTCGGCCGCGGCGTCGAAGCCGAAGTCCGCACGGATCTGCACTCGATAGGTAGCCTGCGGGACCGCACTCACTGCGCTGCCTGCCGCGGCCTCGTCAGGACGAGCATGCCGTGGTCCTCGATCCGGACGGTGGTCCCGGCAGCGTGCTCCAGCTCCTGCGCACGCCCCGTCGGTCTGACGGTGTCCACGACCACCGACCAGGCCTCGCCGTACTCCTTGGCAGGCAGCAGGAAGTCCTCGGCCTCGTAGTTGCTGTTCAGCAGGATCAGGAACGAGTCGTCGACCACCGGTTCGCCGCGGGGGTCCGGCTCCGAGATCGCGTCGCCGTTGAGGAACACCGCCACCGCACGGGCGTCGTCGCGGCTCCAGTCGGCGTCCTGCATCTCCTGGCCCTCGGGGGTGAACCAGACCAGGTCGCCCAGCCCGTCGACCCCTTGGTCGCCGTGGAAGAACCGGCGGCGCCGGAACACCGGGTGCTCGTTGCGCAACCGGACCAGCTGACCGGTGAACTCCAGCAGGTCCTGCTGCTCCTCGTCGAGGTCCCAGTTCACCCAGGCGAGCTCGTTGTCCTGGCAGTAGACGTTGTTGTTGCCCGACTGGGTCCGGCCCTGCTCGTCGCCGTGCGCCAGCATCGGCACACCCTGCGAGATCAGCAGCGTGGCCAGGAAGTTGCGCTGCTGCTTGGCCCGCAACTGCCGGATCGCCGGGTCGTCGGTCTCACCCTCGACACCGCAGTTCCAGGACCGGTTGTGGCTCTCGCCGTCGTTGCCGCCCTCGCCGTTGGCCTCGTTGTGCTTCTCGTTGTACGAGACCAGGTCGCGCAGCGTGAAGCCGTCGTGCGCGGTGATGAAGTTGATGCTCGCCAGCGGCCGGCGGCTGTCGTCGCGGTACAGGTCGGACGAGCCGGTCAGCCGGGACCCGAACTCGGCCAGGGTGTACTTCTCCCCACGCCAGAAGTCCCGCACGGTGTCGCGGTACTTCCCGTTCCACTCGGTCCACAGCGGCGGGAAGTTGCCCACCTGGTAGCCGCCGTCGCCGACGTCCCACGGCTCGGCGATCAGCTTGACCTGGCTGACCACCGGGTCCTGCTGGACCAGGTCGAAGAAGGCCGACAGCCGGTCCACTTCGTGGAACTGACGGGCCAGCGTCGACGCGAGGTCGAACCGGAAGCCGTCCACGTGCATCTCGGTGACCCAGTAGCGCAGCGAGTCCATGATGAGTTGCAGCACGTGCGGGTGCCGCATCAGCAGGCTGTTCCCGGTACCGGTGGTGTCGTAGTAGTGCGACTTGTCCGAGTCCACCAACCGGTAGTACGCGGCGTTGTCGATGCCCTTGAAGGACAGCGTCGGGCCGAACTCGTTGCCTTCGGCGGTGTGGTTGTAGACGACGTCGAGGATCACCTCGATGTCGGCCTCATGCAGCGCCTGCACCATCGTCTTGAACTCGGTCACCTGCTGGCCGCGGCCGCCGAGCGACGAGTACGCGTTGTGCGGGGCGAAGAAGCCGATCGTGTTGTAGCCCCAGTAGTTCGACAGGTTCCGCTCCTGCAGATGCCCGTCCTGGGCGAACTGGTGCACCGGCATCAGCTCGATCGCGGTCACCCCGAGCTCCTTGAGGTGCTCGATGATCGCCGGGTGGCCGATCGCGGCGTACGTGCCGCGGATCTCCTCCGGCAGCCCCGGGTGGGTCTTGGTCAGGCCCTTGACGTGCGCCTCGTAGATCACCGTCTCGTGGTAGGCGTGCCCCGGCGGCCGGTCGTTGCCCCAGTCGAAGAACGGGTTGGTGACCACCGACAGCATGGTGTGACCGCGGTTGTCCATCGTGTTCAGCTCGTCGGGCTTGGCGAACCGGTAACTGAACAGCGACTCGTCGGTGTCCACCTGCCCGTCGATGGCCTTCGCGTACGGGTCCAGCAGCAGCTTCGACGGGTTGCACCGGTGCCCGTTGCTCGGCTCGTACGGTCCGTGCACGCGGTACCCGTACCGCTGGCCGGGCTGCACCGCGGGCAGGTAGGCGTGCCAGACGAACCCGTCCACCTCGGTGAGCTGGACCAGCTGCTCCGACCCGTCGTCGCCGATCAGTGCCAGGTCAACTTGCTGAGCAACCTCCGAGAACAGCGCGAAATTCGTACCGGAACCGTCGTAGGTGGCTCCGAGGGGATAAGGACGACCAGGCCATTTCTGCACCCGATGACGGTACCCACCTCTACCCCCAACTGCGGAACCGTGGTGCCAATCCACCCCGTGAATTCATCCGGCCCAGCCGGAAAGCGCCCGTCCCAGCCCGAACGAGGCGGCCGGCAACCTCTTCTCGTCGACCACGACGGGTGACTCGGCGAAGGGGTGCCAGCCCGGGAAGAACTCCCCTGTCGGCCACTGCACCCCCGGCACAGCGGCCCCGAAGAGGGCCTGTACGTCCGGCAGCGCCGACGCGACGAAGACCACAGTCCCGACCGGCGCACCCGACCGTAACGCGCTTGGGGTCGGCAGCGTCTCCTCCACACCGATCGCTCCGTAGACGGCTCCCGTACCGACAGTGAGCTCCCGCAGCACGCCGGTCGCCCACTGCGCGAGCCGACGGGCCGCCTTCCGGTCGCTCGCCTTCCAGCTCGAGTCCGGAAGGCCGAGCCGGTCAGCGGCCAGCGAGACCGCCACCGGGTGCATCTCCTTCTCGGTACCGAGGAGGTGCTCCACAACGACGGCGCCCCAGCCCTTGATCCGGTAACCCGCCTTCAGCGGCCGCAGGACCGGATCCCGGCCGTGCACGACCGCGTCGAACGCGTCCGCACCGAGCTGAGCGGTCGACCGGTCGTCCAGATCCTGCAGCATCGCGTACTGCCGGCCGCGAGGCGCGGACTCGACCACCCCGGCCGGCACGCAGCCCGCCGCCACCACGATGTCGCAGGCGCGCCCGAAGACCGATTCCTCGTCTTCGGGCGACCAGACTGCGATCGTCAGGTGCGGTGGGTCCGGATAGAGCGCGTCCTTGCTCACTTGCCCAATAGTCGCAGCATCGCGGACACCTGCTTGTTGTTGGGTACGAAGGCCGTCACCAGATCACCGGTGGTCCGGTCGAACTGGGCGACGAACCACTTGCCGTCAATCCGGGCCAGGTGCGCCTGGGTAAGGGTCGAGCCGCTCGACCAGGGGAACACCTTGCCGCTCTGCGACGCCCGCTGGATCAGCGCGCTCCACTCGCCCATCTTGCTCGCTCCGACCTCGCGGCCGAACCACTGCTCCGCATGCCGCCCGAACGAGTGCTGCAAGCCGCGCGGGGTGATCCTCGGGATCACGCACGCGTTGTGCACCAGCAGCTCGTCGGGGCCCACGTGGTACGTGTGGATGCCCTCGACACTGAGGTTGTAGGCCGCCGCCTGCCGCGCGCCACCGGTCTTCAGCCCGCCGATCGTGAAGCGCCGGCCGTCGGCCGACTGGACCTGGTCGCCCCGGTCCAGCTCCGCGGCCGGCTCGAACCGCCGATCGGTGGCGTTCCAGAACGGGTGGTTCGCGGTCGTGGTGACCACGTCACCGGCCACTTCGAGATCGATCACCCGGTCGGAGTGCTCGAAGACCTGGGTGACCTTGTGCGGCCCCTGCTCACCGGTTTCCGGATCCGTCGCCAGCACCTCGTCGCCGACCTCGACCTGCGAGATGGGCTTCTTGGAGCCGTCCGCCATCAGTACCAGCGTCTCGCCGGTGAAGCTGCAGGCCTTGGCCGCCGTCTCGGCCACCTCGTCGAGGTATCGGGCGAAGGGCCGGGCGGAGCGCAGTCCCACGCTGAGGAACTTGCCGACCCCGAACATCAGCACGCCGTCGACGCAGCCCTTGGCCAGCCCGCGCAGGTAGTCACCCGCGGTGTGCTTGCGACCCAGCAGTGCGCCCGCGACGGTGTTGATGAGCGCGCCACCCGCACACGCCGCGACGATCTGCGGTACCGCGCCACTGGGGTCCGTTGCGTCCACAGGGTCGCCGTCAACGTACGAATAGAGGTTGGGCCCCGCGCCTTCGAACCCGGCGGGGTCCTCGGACAGGAAGCGGCCGGTGCCTGGCTCGTACCACCTGGCCCGGTTGAACTGCAGTCCTGCGGGCGTACCCGGCCCGGACTCGCGTCCTGTGTAGCGAACGGGGTTGGCGTCGCCCGCGAGGCTGGAACGCGCCTTGCCGTACAGGTCGTACGTGTACTCGGCTGCCACGGTCCCAGTGCCCGGGACCGTCCTGGCCACCACCGATCCCTGCCGGTCGGTGAGCAGTGCCGAGGCGCTGCCCGTCCCGTCCAGCCCGTCGACCCGTGCGGCCGCCGAGTCGGTGGAGAGCCCGGACAGGTACGTCGCGTCGGCAGTACCCGGGCCGTCCTCGACCAGTACGTTGTCGCCGTCGTACCGGAGATTCCAGGTCTCGCCGCCGACAGTGGCCCCGATGCGACGCCCCAGTGGGTCGTAGCGCATCTGTGAGGCCCCTACCGCGCCCGTGGTCGACGTCATCTCGCCACGGGCGTTCCATGTGTACGTCGAGGTGCCGTCGTCCGTCAGGTTGCCTTCCGGGTCATAGGTCCGGGTGACACCGTCCAGCGAGGTCAGCCTGTTGGCCGGATCGAACACTGCGGACCCGACCGGCGACGGCAGGTCGGCACGCGCCCACGAGCCGCCAGTACGGTCCAGTTGGCCAGCAGCGTCGTAGTGATAGGTGAGGTCACCAAGCACCTGCGCGCCGGACGTGAACGTCAACCCGGTAAGGCCTCCAGCGAGGTCGTATGAGGAGGTACGCACAACTCCACCCGGCAGCGTCTGCGTCTTGAGCCGCCCGGTCGAGTCGTACCCGTACGACGCCACGACTGCCCCGCGCGTCACCTTGGTCAGCCGATCCGACTTGTCGTACTCGTATGCCGTGTCGGGCAACCCTGGCACCTTGAGCGTCTTCAACCGGCCCGTGTCGTCCCACTCGCGCGTGATCGTGCCCTGCGGAGTCGTCTCGGTCGCGACCCGGTCCTTGCCGTCGTAGGTGTAGGCAACCGACCCCGCACCCGCGGTGGAGTCGGTGACCGACTCGAGCCGGCCCTTGTCGTCGTACGCCGAGATCAGAGTCGACTGGTACTGATATGCGCCCGGCGAGCCCGTCCGGCCGTACCCGGTGAACACCTCCCGTTGCAGCGCGTCGTACCGGTACTCGGTGGTGAGCCCGCGCCGGTCGGTGATGGTCTCCGGCCGGCCGAGCGCGTTGTAGGTGTACGTCGTCTTCTTGCCGACCTGGTCGGTCAGTTCGTGCACCCGGTCCATCAGGTCGTACGCCCAGGTGGTCGTCCCGCCCCGGGCGTCCTTCAGCGACTCCAGGTTGCCGTTCTTGTCGTACTTGTACGTGGTGACCGACCCCAGCGGGTCCTTGGTCGACAGCACCTGGTTGGCGGCGTCGTACTGCACGGTCGAGACGCTGCCGTCAGGCCCGACCGTCTCCTGCACCCGCCCCGCGGAGTCGACCCCGTACGACGTCACGCGGCCGAGCGGGTCGGTCACCTGCGACGTCATGCCGTCCAGGTACTCGTACGTCGTCGAGCCGGCGCCGTCCGGGGTCTGCTTGGTCATCAGCCCCTCGTCGTTCCACTCGTAGGTGGTCTTGCGGCCCTCCCCGTCGGTCGCCGTCTCGACGTTGCCCAAGGCATCGAACGTGTAGCGGGTGGTGTTGCCCAGCGCGTCGGTGGTCGAGTCCATCGCGCCCTCGGGCCCGTTGTAGGTCGCGGTCTCCTGCTGCTGCTCGGTCCCCAGCGTCACCGTGGTCGAGGTGGCCTGCTGGTTCGCGTTGTAGGTGCTGACCATCGAGCGGCCGTCGGTGTCGGTCGTCTTGGTCGGCAGGTGGCTCGCCGGGTCGCGCTCCAGGCTGTAGCCCTGCTCGTTCGCAGTACCGGAGGCGCTGGTGTCCTTGACCAGGTACCCGGCCGCGTCGTACTCGACCACCCGCTTGGCGCCGGCCGGGTCGGTGACGGTGGTCTTCACCACCTTCTTGCCGGTGCTGTCCAGCACGTAGTCGAACTTGTACAGCCCACCATCGGCCAACTGCTGCTGGATCACCCGGTTGTTCGTGTCGTACGTGTTCGTCAGGAACACCTGGTTCTTCGCGTCCGTGATCGTGGTCAGCCGCTTGGCGGTGTCCCACCCGTAGGTCGTGACGCCGCCGTTCACGTCCGTCACGGTCTTCAGCAGACCGGTGTCGTAGGTGTACGAGACGGTGCGCCCGGCGTTGTCGTGGATCGCCAGAACCTGCCCGGCCGTGTCGTAGTCGTAGGTGAGCCAGAAGCCCTCCGAGGAGGTGATCGAGACGATCGCGCCGATCTGGCTGCCGTAGACGTTCTTCGCGATCCGCCGGATCGTCACGGTGTGGCCGAAGCGGTCCCGGATCCCTTGCAGCGGGGCCTCGTCGCCGTAGATCAGCACGGTGCCGTCGCGCAGCCGCAGATCCCAGCCACGACCGTTCCACGCCATCGTGGCCCCGGCGAACTGCCCGATGGTCCCGCGCGCCTCGAAGGCAGCGTCGGTGAAGCTGGTCCCCGGCGAGGTCCGGGCGAAGTGCACCTGGCTGCCGTCGATCAGGTTCAGATCGGCTTCCTGCCATTGCTTCTTGGAGGTCAGGAAGGTGTCGTACGTCCCGATGGTGCCTATCCCGAACGGCCGGGCCCGGCCGTCGCCGGAGCTGTAGGCACGCTCTGCCTCGATCGGGACGAAGCCACCCAGCGTCAGGTCGGTCTGCGTGTAGGTGAATCGTCCGGTGCCCAGATCGACCGGGTCCCCGGCGGAGCCGAGCGCCTCGAGGATGCCCTTGGTCAGGCCCTCCAGCCAGCCCGAGACGTTGATCATCGCGCCGTCGAAGTTCTCGATCGCGGTGTCGTGGTCGGGCAGGACCTGGGTCCCGTCGGCCGTGACCGTCCCGATCCCGTAGACCTCCCAGCCCTCGGCGTACTTCTCGTGGCTCCAGAAGTTGAGCCGGGTACCGGGCTTCTGGTCGAGGTAGTTCGGGTAGTAGATCTTCGCCTCGCCGCCGTGCAGTTCACCGCCGGCGGGCTGGACCGTGAAGTACACCGGCACCTGGACGCCCTTGGGCATCGGGATCGGCGTCCGGTCGACCGGGATCGGGGTGATCCCGACCTTCGTCACCTTCTTGCCGTCGGCGTCGGTGATCGTCACCCCGGCCGGGATGTGCACCTCCAGGCCCTTCACCTTGGAGGTTTTCAGCACTACCGCTTCCGTTGTCGGGCCCGCGATGCTGATCTCGTTCGCGGTGTCGAGAATCGGCAGGTACGGCTGGTAGAACAGCTTGTTCGCACCCTTGCGCAGGTTGACCTGGACATCGAAGTACCCGTACTTCGTCCGCCGCGTCGACGCCGTCCTGCCATCCATCACGAACAGGAACGTGCCTTGCGGAAGGCGGGTCAGGACGAACGAACCGTCCGCCTTCGTCCTCACCGCGCGATCGGCGACCCGAACCGTCACGTCGGCCAGCGGCTTGCCGTCGGTGCGCAGGATCCGCCCGGTCAGCCACGCGTCCCGCTTCCGCGGATAGACCGGCGGCGGTGGCGGCTCCTCCTCCTCGTTCGCCTTGACAGCGCGAGCGGGAGCTGCCGCCGGCTCGGCGCGCGGGAAGTCCCGCCGGTCCTCGAGGTTCGCGGCAGCCGCCGTCGGATTGTTGGCGACCGCGATCGTCGCAGTACCGGTGCTGAGCTCCGCCGGATCGACGAACAGCGTGTACGTGCCCGCGGACGGCAACGTGTAGGTCAGGTAGCCGGCAGCCGTCAGGCAGGTCGAGGTGAGGTTGGTGCCCGCCGAGTTGCGCAGCCGCAGGTAGCCGCCACACGCCGGATAGCTCGACGAGCTCACGGTGGCCTTGATCTTCTGGCTGGCCGTACCGGTGAACGTGATCGTGGCGGACTGCCCGACCACGGTCGTCACGCTCACACCGGCGCCGCCGACAGTCGTGGTCTTCGCGACGTCAGCCGGTACCGAGTACAAGCGGACAGTGGTCCGGCTGGTCACCATGTAGTCCGGGTCGACGAACAGTTGCCACGTCCCCGCCTGGGCGAGGGCGATCGTGTCGACCAGCATGCCGCCGCTGGACTCGTAGCAGCTGGTGGTCTTCTCCGTGGTGCCGTCCGGCCGCAGCAGCTTGAAGGACACGTCGTACTGCTTGGCGGCCCAGTCCACGAGGCTGCAGCCGATCAGCACGCGCTGCCCGGCCGTCGCGGTGAAGGAGACTGTGGCGTTCTGGCCGACCACGGTGTCGAAGGTGACCGCCGCGCCACCGATCGTCGCCGTCGGGGCTGCGTCTGCCGGTACGGCGTACAGGCCGATCGTCGCGCCCGCGTTCGCGTTGAGCTTCGGATCCATCCGCACTGTCCAGTTGCCGCCGGCCGCGGCAGTGACAGTGTCGAAGAGTTCACCCTTGAAGGAGGTGTAGCAACTTCCGCTGTCGGCCTTGGTGCCGTCCGGGCGCAGCAACTCGAAGGAGATGTCGTACTGCTGGTCCGGAACGCTCAGCGTGCAGCCGACGTAGATCCGCTGGCCAGCCGTGACGGGAAAGACGACAGTGCCGTTCTGACCCGGTAGGAGGTTGACCACCGCGCTGGAGCCGAGCGTCGAGTTGACCACCGGGTCCGCCGCGACCGAGGCCGCCCGCAGGGCGGAGGTGAGCAGGAGTGCCCGGTTCGGGTCGGCCAGGACGGTCCAGGTGCCTGCCGTCAGCGCCCGGGTGTCGAAGAGGATGCCCTTGTCCGACGAGGCGCAGTTGCCGGTCTCGACCTTCGTCCCGGCCGGGTTCAGCAGCTGGTAGCTGACGTCGTACTCGTGCCCGGTGATCGCGACGCAGGTGATCATCACCCGCTGGCCGGCCGTGGCCGGGAAGGTCATCCGGGCCAGCTGCCCTGGCTTACTGTTGCTGACGGCAACGGCCGCGGCGTCGACCGTGGTGGCGACGACGGCATCCGCCGGGATCGTGTTGACCGCGACGTCGATCGTGCCCGTCTGCGCGCCGGCCGGCTCGACCAGCAACAGGTACTCACCTGTCTGCGGCAGCACGTAGCGGTCGGCGAGGTAGTCCATGAAGTAGGTCCAGGTCTGGTCCCGGAACAGGAACGAGCCGTCCGGACCGCGCAGGGTGACCTTGCCTGTCGCTGTCGACGTCAGCTGGGTGGCGAGGTCGACATGGACCAGCTGGCCCTGCGTACCGGTGAAGGCGACCGAGCCGGTCTGCCCTGGCTTGGTGATGGTCAGTCGCGCGGCTGCTCCGTCGAGCGTGGTGGTCGCCGAGATCGGGGTCGGGACCAGGTTGACCTGGGCGGTGTAGGTCCCGAGCTCGAAGTTGTAGGGATCCACGTCGACGGTGTAGACGCCGTCCTCGGGCAGCAGGACCGAGGTGAGGAAGCCGCTCGTACTGCCGTAGTACGAGTTGGTGGTCACCAGCTTCTGGCCGTGCGGACCCCAGAGCACTGCCCCGGAGGCCAGGTTGCTGGGCGCGGTCAACGTGGTGAAGACGAGCTGGCCCTTGGCGCCGGTGAAGGTGAAGGTCGCGTGGGCGGGGGCGACGGTCGTGGTCAGGCTCGCGGCCGGACCGTCGATCGTCAGCGGCGCGGTGAGATCGGCACTCTGCCGGGCCACCACGGTGAAGGTGCCGGTTTCGGGGTTCCGCGGGTCCAGCTCGACGAGGTAGGTGCCGTTGACGGCCGGTCGCGGCAGTTCCAGGTAGTCCTTGCCGCAGATCGTCTCCTCGGCGTACGCCGCCGTGCGGTCCGGCGCCCAGATGTGCGCTTCGTAGCAACCGCTGATCGTCTCGTCGACCTGGAACCCGAGTCGCTGCCCGGCAGTGCCGTCGATGCTGAACAAGGCCAGCTGGTTGGACGTTGCCATCGTGATGGTCGCGGGGGCGTCGGGAGTGAGGTGCACCGAGGCTGCGACGTCCACGGCCAGGAACGGTGACGGCGGTACGGTCACCTGACCGGCCGAGGTGACAGTGCCGGCCCGGGTCCGGACCATCAGCTTGCCGGCCACGCCGAAGCCGGGCGCCCGGACGGTGAGGGTCGTCGCGGTCGCCGAGAGCACCTGCAGCTTGGTGCCGTTGACCGACACGGTGTTGGCGGTGGTCGCCGGGGCGAAGTTGCTGCCGGTGACGGTCAACGTCGCGCCACGGTCGACGATCGCAGGGCTGACACTCGTGACCTGCGGCGCGGCCAGCAGGGTGACCGAGCCGGCGGTGACCGTCGTACCGGAGACGTTCACCAATGCCTGGCCGGTGGTTGCTCCCGCGGGCACGGTGACGACCAGGTGGTTGCGTCGCAACGAGGTGATCGGCGCGGTGGCGCCGCCGATGGTCACCGACACCTGCTCGGGGTCGAGTCCGAAGCCGGTGCCGTAGATCTCGTAGGAGTCGCCGACGACGGCGGTCGCCGGGCCGGCCTGGGCAACGGTCAGCTGGTTGGCGGGCAGTGCCTGGGTGGCGGTGATGTTGCCGACTGCGTCGTACTGGTACGCCACACCCGCGCCGTCGGAGGTGAAGACGGCCTTGACCCGGCCGGCGGCGTCATGGGCGTAGAGGACCTCGCCACCCATCGGCACGACGGGCTTGGAGGCGGCAGAGGCAGTGCTGGTGCCGGCGGCGTTGATTGCCTGTACTGCGAACGTGTAAGGCGTGCCATTGGTCAGGCCGGTGATAGTCGCGGTACCTGTCGCACCGACGGTGCTCTTGAGGTTGCCCGGGTTCGCCGTCACCGTGTAGCCGGTGATTGCGGCGCCGCCGTCCTTCGGGACGGTCCACCCGACAGTCGCCCGGCCGTCCGCAGCCGCGGCGGTGATGCCGGTCGGGGCTAGTGGAGCCGTGGGCTTCTTGTAGTAGCCGCGCAGGCGCAGGATCAGCTTGGTCGCTCCGCTGGCGTAGAAAGTGGTCTGGCCGGCCGACGAGATCTTGAGGGTGTCGTGGGCAGCCGTGTTGGTGGCGTTGGCGTAGTACACCGACGCGTCAGTGGGCCGCGTCGTACCGGCCGCGTAGCCGGTCAGGAAGCCGGCGGCGGTCGGGGCGGACGCTACGACGTTGGCGTCGACGGCTGCGACGGTCGCGGCGGCCGGTACGCCGTTGGCGCCGGCGAGAGTGGCGGTCGTAGTGCCGGCTGCTGCCAGGGCGACGTTGTTGACGACGGTCGCCGGGGCGACTGGGACGTACGAGGCGGCTGCTGCGGTCGCGGTCGGCTTGGAGTAGTACCCGCGGAGTCGGACGGTCAGCTTGGTGGCACCGCTGGCCGAGAAGGTCACCTGCCCGGCAGTGGACAGCCTGACCGTCTCGTAGTTGGTCTGAGCCTGCGTGACCGGGTAGTTCACGGCAGCGTCGGCCGGTGCGGCCTCGCCTGTCGGATAGGCCTTGAGGACGCCTGCCGCCGTCGGTGCGGCCGAGGTGACCTCGATGGCGACGGCTGCGACGTCGATGGCGGCGGGGATGCCGTTGGCGCCGGCGAAGGTGTAGTTGGTCGTTCCGTTGGCGGCCAGCGCGACGTTGTTGATCACCGTGGTCGCCGGAAGCGGGACGAAGGTGGAGCCGGCCGTCACTGCCGAGGACGAGGTGAAGTACCCACGGAGCCTGACCCAGACCTTCGACGCGGCGCTGGAGTAGACGCTGATCTGGCCTGACGCGGACACCGGTACGACGTCGTAGCTGGCCGTGTTGCGACCGGTGACGAAGTTGTTGGTGCTGTCGGTGGGACGCGTAGTACCGGCCGCGTACGCCTGGACGTAGCCCGCGGCGGTGGTCCCGATCGCAGTGACCTGGACTGCCACGGCGCTGACCTGCGCGGCGGCCGGGATGCCGTTGGCACCGGCGACTGTGACGGTCGAGACGCCGGCCGCGGCCACGGCGACACCGTTGATCACCGACGCCGGCGCGACCGGCACGAACTGACCGGCGGCCGGCTGCAGCTCAGGAGCCGCCGCGGCCTGGGTCGTGCTCGCCGGAACCTCGGCCGCGGCCGGCCTGGCCGTGGCCTCCGGGACCACCAGGGACGAGGTGAGAAGCGAGGCGGAAACGAGCATGACGATGCATCGACGCAGCACAGACAACCCCCAGCAGAGACCCGTACGCGAACAAGAAACCCCCGGCGGCCGATCGACGGCCGCCGGGAATTCTATGCAGGCGATTCGCTGCTGGGACAGCTCTGCCCACAATCGGCACGGACCTGCCCAGAACCTCCCGAACTGCTCCTGTTGTCCTGTTGGACAACGCTCAGACGAGGTACCTGTCGCCGGCCCGCAGAACCCGCAGCCAGCAGCATCCGTACGGCCCGACCTGGTGGCGGAGCGTGCCGTCGTTCTCGACGTCCGAGGTCGCTCCGGTGAGCAGGTCAGCAACCCGTACTCCGACCCCGGAGCCCGCGACGACGAGGGTGATCTCGGCGGGCTCGGCGGAGAAGTTGTGCAAGGCGATGATCGTGCCGTCCTCGTAGTCCGAGCGATGAGCGACCACCGACGGCGTGTCGTGCTCGAGGATCGTGCACTCACCCCAGGACAGCTCGGGGCACTCGCGATAGCGCTGGGCGAGCAGCTTGATCCAGCTCAGCAGCGAGTCGGGGTCCTTGCGCTGGGCGGCGACGTTGACGTGCTCGGGCGAGAGGTCACCCTCCACCACCGGGCCGGCCAGGTCGCCGGGATCGGCCGTCGAGAAGCCACCGGTCGGGCCGGTCGTCCACTGCATCGGGGTACGGACCGCGTTCCGCCCTTCAGCGGCCAGATTCTCACCCATCCCGATCTCCTCGCCGTAGAACAGCACCGGCGTACCGGGCAGGGAGAAGAGCAGGCTGTAGACCATCTTGATCCGGGCCTGGTCGTTGCCGAGCATCGGCGGCAGCCGGCGCCGTAGGCCGCGACCGTAGAGCTGCATGTCCTCGTCCGGCCCGAAGGCGTCGAAGACCTCCTGCCGCTCGTCCTTGGTCAGTTTGTCCAGGGTCAGCTCGTCATGGTTGCGGACGAACGTCCCCCACTGCGCCTCCTCCGGCGGCGCTGGCCGCTCGCGCAGCGCCTTGACCAGCTCGGCCGGGTCCTGGCGCGCCAGGGACAGGTACATCTTCTGCATGCCGATGAAGTCGAAGCACATGTTGAGCTCGTCGCCGTCCTCGTCACCGAAGAACGTCCGGGTGTCCTTGTACGACAGGTTCACTTCACCGAGCAGCACCGCCTGGCCGTCTCGCCGGCTCAGGAAAGCGCGCAGGTCACGCAGGTAGTCGTGCGGGTCGGCCAGGTTCGCCGCGTCCGTCGCGCCGGCGGTGTCCAGCAGGAACGGCACCGCATCCACCCGGAATCCGGACAGTCCCAGCCGCAGCCAGAAGCCGATGATCTTCAGGATCTCCTCGCGCACCGCGGGGTTCGCGATGTCGAGATCGGGCTGGTGCTTGTAGAACTGGTGCAGGTAGTACTGCCCGGCCTCCTCGTCGTACTCCCAGAGGCTGTCCTCCTGGTCCGGGAACACGATCCCCTCGTGCTGGTTCGCCGGCGGCTCGTCGCGCCAGACATACCAGTCCCGGTACGGCGACGTGCGCGACGCCCGGGCGCTCTTGAACCACGGGTGCTGGTCCGACGTGTGGTTCACCACGAGGTCCGCGATCACCCGGATCCCGCGGTCCTGCGCCAGCGTGATCAGCTCGACCAGGTCCCCGTGCGTGCCGAGTCGCGGGTCGACGCCGTAGAAGTCGGTGATGTCGTAGCCGTCGTCGCGATCCGGCGTCGGGTAGAACGGCATCAGCCACAGGCACGTCACCCCCAGCTCGGCCAGGTGGTCGATCCGTTGCGACAGTCCGCGGATGTCTCCGCGCCCGTCGCCGTCGGTGTCGAAGTACGTCTCGATGTCCAGGCAGTAGACGACGGCGTTCTTCCACCAGACGTCAGCGGTCTCGGTCAGCCTCACGGGCGGGTCACCTCCAGTTGGGGCAGTACTTTGTCGCCGAACACGTCGATGAACTCCGACTGCTCCTGCCCGACGTGATGCAGATAGATCGCGTCGAACCCCAACCCGGCGTACGAGTTGAGCCAGTCGGCGTGCTGCGCCGGGTCGGACGAGATCCGCACGGCCTGGTGCATGGCCTCGGGCTGGACGTGCTCGGCCGCCTGGTCGAACGCCTCGGCGGTCTCCGTGTCCCAGCAGAACGGCGGCGAGAACACGTTGGTCCGCCACTGCTCGTGCGCGATCCGGGTCGCCTCTGCCTCGTCCGGGTGATAACTCACATGCACCTGCAGACAGACCTTCCCGCGACCGCCGTTGTCCCGGTACGCCGAAATCATCCGGCGCAACTGGTCTTCCTCCGCCGGGATGGTGATCATCCCGTCGGCCCAGCGGGCACATCTCTCCGCGGTAGCCGTCGAGACCGCCGCACCGAGCAACGCCGGCGGCTCGTCCGGCAACGTCCAGAGCCGGGCCCGGTCGACCGTGACAAGCCCGTCGTGGCTCACTTCTTCACCCTGCAAGAGTTTCCGTATCACCTCGACGGACTCCTCCAGCCGCTGCTGGCGGACAGCCTTGCGCGGCCAGCCGTCGCCGGTGATGTGCTCGTTGCTCGCCTCGCCGGTACCGAGTGCTGCCCAGAACCGGCCCGGATACATCGACCCGAGCGTGCCGATCGCCTGCGCGATGATCGCCGGGTGGTAGCGCTGACCTGGCGCGTTGACGACGCCGAAGGACAGTTCGGTGGCCTGGAGCGCGGCGCCGAGCCAGGACCACGCGAAGCCGGACTCACCCTGGCGGGTGCTCCACGGGCTGAAGTGGTCGGAGCACATCGCCGCGGTGAACCCAGCCTGCTCGGCCCGCACCACCGCCTTCAGCAGGTCGGCGGGCGGGACCTGTTCGTGCGAGGCATGGAAGCCGTAGACAGTCATGGCTTCCCGTTCCCCTCCCCAGCGAGTACTACACAGTTCACTCTGCGGAGGGAGTTGGTTCCGGAGGGTTGGGACGAGGGTTGCGGCATGGAGACACTCGTCGGGTTGGGGCGCCGTTGGCCGTCGTGGGTCGGGCGCGTCACGCAGTACTGGGCGGTGCTGTATGGCGCCTTGGCGGTGCACTGGATGACCGGTGGGCGGGAAAGTTTTCCGATCGCGAACGTGCACGGGGATCCGCCCGGCGGGCCGGTGACCGCGGTGGTGGTCGGTGGGGTGCTGGCGCTGGGAAGCGTTGCCGGTCTGCTGTCGGCGCGTGGGACGTCGCGGTGGGCCACGGTGGGGTTGGTCTTCGCGACCGGGACGACGTTGCTGGGGACGTTCGGGCTTGCGCTGAGCGGAGTCGGAGCGGTCGCGGCCGGCACTGTGGAGCGGCCGTGGGCGATGGCCGGGCAGGTGGTCGCAGCGGTGGGTGCTGGGCTGTTGTTCGCGAGCACGCAGGTGCACCTGCGGCGGCGACGGTCGCGGTGCCCACGGTGTGGGGGCGCTCATGAGGTGGCGTTGCGGCCGGATGCCGCGTTGGTCCGGCCGCGGCTGCTACCGGCTTCGGCGCGGACGCGGCGTACGGCGTACCTGGTCCTGGCAGGGTTGTTGCCCTGGGCAAGCGTGAAGCTGGTTTGGGGGTTCGGTGGGAGCGCGCTCGGGGTGACCGCGGCCGAGTGGCGGACGTCGATGGACAACAGCGAGACGTCGGCACTGAGCCGGCTGCTCGAGCGGCTCGGGATCGACATCACCGTGCTGGCATCGCTCGTCGGTGTGCTGCTGGTGCTCGCCCTGCTGTACCGCTGGGGTCTGCGCCTGCCTCGGTGGCTCCTGCTCCTGCCCGCTTGGGTCGGCGGCGTCAGCCTTGTCCTGTACGGCGTACCGCTGGCCGTCTGGGGGTCGCTGAT
The DNA here is from genome assembly GCF_039537185.1 of Kribbella ginsengisoli. Taxonomy (NCBI): domain Bacteria; kingdom Bacillati; phylum Actinomycetota; class Actinomycetes; order Propionibacteriales; family Kribbellaceae; genus Kribbella; species Kribbella ginsengisoli. The sequence goes on from NZ_BAABAA010000007.1 coordinate 31,043, forward strand.
GGTGACCGGCGTCGCCCCGGCCGACAGCGACCCCGGTCCGTTCACGGCGACCGGGATCGCCTACATGGTCCTTTTCGGCGGCGCGGCCTTCGGTGGGCTAGGCACCGCGCTGGCGGTCGGCGCGGTGTCGTACCAGCGCCGCAGCCGGCCTCACTGCTGAGACATGTCGTTCGTCTGCTGGACCAGAGCCTTGGCGATGGCGTTCAGTTTGGTGTTGCTGGTCTGGGAGAGGCGGGTGAGGAAGGCGAACGCGCGGTCGGAGTCGAGTTTGTAGCGCTCCATCACGATGCCGACCGCCTGGCCGATCTGGTTGCGGGTGGCCAGCGCCTCGGTCATGGTCTGATCCTGGCGGGCCCAGCCCATCGCGACAGCGACCTGGCCCGCGAACATGCTGCCGAGCTGGATCGAGTCGTTGTCGATCGCGTCCGGCTCCTGCGCGTACAGGTTGAGAGCGCCACGGACGTGCGGCTCGGCCCGGAACTGGAACGCGACCTGCGAGCCGAACCCGAGCGCCGCCGCCTTGGGACCGAAGTCCGGCCAGCGCGGGTCGTTGGCGAGGTCGTTGACCGCGACCACCGGATCCTCGATGGCCGCGTCCAGGCACGGCCCCTCACCCAGCTCGTACTGCAGGTGGTCGGCCCGGGTGACCCGCGGGCCGGTCGGCGCCAGCGTCTCGATCCTGCCGTCGCGGGCAGTGATCGAGATACTCGCGTCGACGATGCCCGGGATGTTGTCGACTGTGCAGCGGGTGATCACCAGCAGCGTCTCGGCCAGGTCCGTCGGCCCGGTCATCGCGGCCGCCACCTCGGTCATCGCGGCGGCGATCTCCAGATGCTGGGACTGTTCTTCGATCATCGTCAGCTCCTCGCCCGAAGCCGATCTCCCCCCGGGGATACTCGGCGCTCTTGTCCCCAGTGTGCGTCATGGATCTGTGCAAGGTACGGCCCCGGCGCTGGTTTGCTCAACGCCGGGGCCTGAAGTTGTGGGACCTCGAGTTCCGACAACCTCTTGACCGACCTGTGCCCCTACAGCGCGGACCTAAGCATGGTTCGGGCCGCCGATGCCGTCCAGCCTCAGACTCGTCGGTTCAGCGACGTACCGATGACCTACCGCGATCACGCGACCACGTGCAGTAGGTTCGCTCGCATGTTGAAGCGTGCTGCCGCCATCGCCGGGGTTCTCCTGCTCGCCACCGCGGGCGCCGCGACTGCTTCGGACGGCCACGACCACGAGCTGATCGTTGGCGGCACGCTGGCCAGCACCACGGAAGCCCCGTGGGCGATCGCCTTGACGAACTCCAACTCCGCCGAGGCGACCGGCCGGTACTGCGGCGCCGCCCTGGTCAGCGCGACCAAGCTCATCACCGCCGCCCACTGCATGAATCAGCCCGCCTCGACCTACACCGCGATCCAAGGCCGGCCGGACCTGGCGGACACCAGCGTCGGCCGCACCTCCGGCATCAAGTCGATTTGGGTCCACCCCGGCTACGACCACGACAAGAACCAGTACGACTTCGCCGTCCTCACACTGAGCCGGCCGCTCACCGGCGTACCGGTTCTGCCGCTGGAGACGAATCCGAAGGCCGACCGCAAGGGCGCCGTACCGACCGTCTACGGCTGGGGCGACACCCAGGACACCGGCCCCGCCGACACCCTCGAGAAGCTGGCCGTGCCCGACCTGGGCGACGCCGCCTGCCTGGCCAACAAGGAGTACACCGCCAACGGCTACGCCGCCGCCACGAACATCTGCGCCGGCTACCCCGAGGGCGGCCGGGACGCCTGCCAAGGCGATTCGGGCGGCCCGCTAGTCCTCAACGGCCGCCTCCTCGGCACCGTCTCCTGGGGCAAAGGCTGCGCCGAGCCCGGCTACCCCGGCGTCTACGCCCAGATTTCCTCGGCCGCGAAAACCCTGCAGACGCAGCTCGCCAGGTAACACGGCAGACCCACCGCGACCCCAGGGTCGTCAATACGAAACATTACTGTCGCGATCGCCGTCAAGAACTCACAACGCGGATACGACCGGGAAATACTTTGTCCTTACCTTTCTAGGCAACCCCACCCGCCTAGTGAGGAGTTGGCACATGCCCCAGACCCGACGGCAGTTCCTGCAGCAGGTCGGCATCACCGGTGGCGCCGGTGTCTTGTACTCGACGATGGGCGCGCTCGGCCTGACGACCACCGCTGAGACACCGGCCTTCGCGGCGCCGGCGCGCACCGATCTGAACGGACGCGGCAAGAAGCACATCGTCATCCTCGGCGCCGGGATCGCCGGGCTGACCTCGGCGTACGAACTCGGCAAGGCCGGCTACAAGGTGACCCTGCTGGAGGCCCGGCAGCGGCCGGGTGGACGGAACTGGACCGTCCGCGGCGGCACCGAGGAGAAAGACCTGCACGGCAACACGCAACGGGCCAAGTTCTCCAAGGGCCAGTACATGAACGCGGGGCCCGGCCGGATCCCGCAGCACCACGTGACCCTGGACTACTGCCGCGAGCTCGGCGTCGCGATCGAGCCGTTCGTGAACCAGAACGCGGATGCCTACCTCTACCGTGAGGGCAGTACTTCCCTTTCGAACAAGGCGATCCGGCACCGGACGGCGAAGGCCGATGTCTACGGGTACGTCTCCGAGTTGCTCGCCAAGGCGACCGACCAGGGTGCGCTCGACAGCCTGCTGACGCCGACCGACAAGGAGGCGCTGATCGGCTTCCTCAGCAGTTTCGGTGCTATCGGCAACAAAGCGGCGGGCTTCGGGTACACCGGCGCGGATGGACGACGTGGGTACGAGGTCGAGCCTGGGGCCGGCTTGGAGGGTGGGCGGACCGCTGCGCCGTACGGGCTGAGCGATGTGCTGGCCAGTGGGGTGGGGAACTACTTCTCGTTCGAGTTCGGCTGGGACCAGGCGATGATGATGTTCCAGCCGGTCGGCGGGATGGACCGGATCCCGTACGCGTTCGAGCGGGCGATCGGCCGGGAGAAGTTCGTGTACGGCGCGAAGGTGCTCGGGTTGCGCAACACGTCGACCGGCGTCTCGGTGATCTACAGCAGTGGCGGCAAACCTCGTGAGATCACAGCGGACTATGCGATCTGCGCGCTGCCGCCGCACATCGCGGCGACCGTGCCGTCGAACCTGCCGGGCGAGATCATCAGCGCCCTGCAGTACGCGAGGCCGACCAACGCGGGCAAGATCGGGATCGAGTACGGACGGCGCTGGTGGGAGCTCGACCACCGGATCTACGGCGGCATCACGAACAGCAATCTCGACCTGGTGAACATGTGGTACCCGTCGACCGGCTTCCACGGTGAGCGCGGGACGATGATCGGTTACTACAACACGGGTGCCAACGCTACGGCGTACGGGGCACTCAGCCCGGCGGCGCGGCTCGAGCGAGCCATTGCCCAGGGCATCAAGATCCATGGCGACGGTTACGGGAAGGACGTGAAGGCGTCGTTCTCGGTGGACTGGGCGGGGACGGAGTACTCGCGCGGTTCATGGGTCGGCTGGCCGTCGCAGACCGACGGTGTCTACGCGAGGCTGCTCGAACCGACCGGCAACATCTACTTCGCCGGTGACCACCTCACCCACACCATCGCCTGGCAGCACGGCGCGATGGTCTCCGCCCGGGCGACGGTGACCGCCCTTCACAGCAAGGTGATGAGCCGATGAAATCACGTCTGTTGGCCGGGGTCGCCGTCGTCGCGGTGGTCTTCACGGCCGGTACTGCGACCGCCGACGGCTGGTGGGATCGCCCGAAACCGCCGCGGCCCGGCACCGTCGTACCGGCCCTCCCGGCCGGCCAGGCGAATCCGTTGATCGCCACTGGTGTGGGGATCGGAGCCGACACACCGATCTACAAGACGAGCGGCCTCGGACCGAGCGCCTTGAACACTGATGCTCCGGCCGGGAGTGAAGCGTCGTACGTCGACACTGTCATCTTCCCCGGTGGGGTGTTGCCGGCCGGCGTCACGATCACCGAAGCCCAGGGAATCAACGCGCTGCGCCGGATCGGCGAGAACCTCAAGGCGGTCGGTCTCTCCTACTCCGACGTCTACACGATGCGCGTCTTCCTGCAGAACCCGGCGGGCGCCCCAGCCGCCGACTTCGCCGGCTGGAACCGCGCGTACCGCCAGTACTTCGCCAACACCGACCTCACCACCGGCAAATTCGTCCCCGTCCCCCTCGGCACCGCCGCCCCCGCCAAGCCCTTCGTCGTCAACAGCTCCCGCCCCTCCCGCTTCGCCCTGGAAATCGAGAACCTCCCCGTAGCCGGCTGGCTGGTCGAAGTAGAAGTAGACGCCGCCTACCCCAAACACTGACCCCTTCGACCACCCCCGCCCTTCAACCACCCGCCCCCCTCGCCCCAGGCCCACCCAGCAGACTCGCCCTCCCCCCGCCGCGCCCCGCCCCCCCATCTCAGGGGTTAACCCCTGAGATGTGGGGTTGCCCAGCGGGATTCTCGGGGGGCAACCCACCATTTGAGGGGTTAACCCCTGAGATGTGGCCGCGGGGCGCGGCGAGGGGGTACTCGCTCCTGGCGACGTTGACAGTGTCATATGACAGTGTCATGATCTGGTTATGGAACTGTGGACTCTCAGCGAGCTGGCAGAACGGGTAGAAGCGGCATTGACCGACTACCCGGGCCAAGCCAACGGCCGAGTCCGCCCAGTCCCCGACCAACGCGCCATCCGCTGGTACACCACCACCGGCCTGATCGACCGTCCCACCGAGATGCGCGGCCGTACCGCCCTGTACGGCCGTCGCCATCTACTCCAACTGGTCGCCATCAAACGCCGCCAGTCCCAAGGCCACACCCTCGCCCAAATCCAATCCGAACTAGCCGGCGCCCCCAACCAAACCCTCGAACCCATCGCAGCCCTCCCCAACCCCCTCCCGCCCAACTCACCGAAGGTGGCGTCCACGCCGCCCGGTGCGGGCGGAACGGACGGTGCGGGCGGAGCGGACGGTGCGGGCGGAGCGGACGGCGCGGTGTCCGCGGCAGGCGGTCTCGCGCCGGACGCGGGTGCGGCGGCTGAGTCGGACGCCTCGGCATTGGCCAGCCAGCCCCCCTTGCCCAGGGCCCGCTTCTGGGCCGAGCGCTCGCACGATGCGACCCCGGCCGATGCTGCGCCCGGCGATGCCTCTCACCCCACTCCTGCTCCGCTCGGAGCGGTCGACCACGACGCGCTCACCGGCGACGCCGGTCACCGTGAGGCCCGTCGCTCAGCAAACGCTTCGCTCGACGGAGCAGAGCAGGTCGGACCGACTGCCACCTCCGGCGACGCTCAGCGTCTCGCAGCCACTTCACCCCGGACAGCGGCCCGGGACATGCGCCGCGCCGACTCGGCGGAAGCCGGCGCCGTCTCCGTGCCCTCAGGCGCGGTGGTTGCTGCGGTTCGGCTGGGGGGTGGGGTGACCTTGGTTCTGGATCAGGGTGGGGGCGTCCCGGACATCGCGCGGCTGGTTGCTGCGGCAGTGCCGTTGCTTGCGGAGCTTGGTCGGCAGGGATTGCTCAATCAACCAGCGTCAGGAGACGAGTTATGACTGTTCTGCCTACCCTCCGAACCGACGAGCTGGGAGAGGTTTCGGACGCGGGGCTTGGGAGCTTGAGTACTGAGCGGGGAAATCTGCCGCTGGAGCGGATCGACGCGCACGCGACCATCACCGGGCTCGTCTCGCGGACCGTGCTGACCCAGGACTTCCACAACCCGCACGAGGTCGCGCTGGAAGCGACGTACATATTTCCGTTGCCGGCTCGAGCAGCGGTGACCGGGCTGCGGATGACTGCTGACGGGCGGACTGTCGAGGCTGAGTTGCAGGAGCGGGCTCAGGCGCGGGAGACCTATGACGAAGCGATAGCAGCCGGTCAGCGCGCGTCAATTGCTGAGGAAGAGCGCCCGGACATCTTCACGCTGAGGGTTGGCAACATCGTCCCCGGCGAGCGGGTGTCGGTGCAGCTCACCTTGGTCGGTCCCCTCCCTTACGAGGACGGCGAAGCGACGTACCGCCTGCCGCTCGTCGTCGCCCCGCGCTACATCCCCGGTACGCCGATCAGCGGCCAGTCCGTCGGTGACGGAGTAATCCCCGACACGGACGCAGTACCGGACGCCTCCCGCATCACCCCGCCGATCCTGCTCCCCGGCTTCCCCAACCCCGTCCGCCTGAGCATCACCGCCGACATCGACCCAGCCGGCCTACCCCTCAACGGCATCCGCTCCAGCCTGCACGCGATCTCCACCGAACAACCCGAGCAAAGCGACCACCGAACCACCGTCACCATCAACCCGGGCGAGCGCGTCGACCGCGACTTCATCCTCCGGCTCGCGTACGGCGAACCCGAAGCGACTGCCACCGCCTTCACCACCCAACCCGACCAGCACATCGTCGACGGCCAACCGGCAGGCGAGACCGAAGGCACCTTCGAGCTGACAGTCCTCCCACCACTCGAAAGCACAGACGCCCGACCGCGCGATGTCGTCCTCGTACTGGACCGATCCGGCAGCATGAGCGGCTGGAAGATGGTCGCCGCCCGTCGCGCCGCAGCCCGCATCGTCGACACCCTGACAGCCGCCGACCGCTTCGCCGTACTGAGCTTCGACACGGTCATCGAGCGCCCGACCGACCTGCCGGCAGACACCTTGGCCGACGCCACCGACCGCAACCGATTCCGCGCCGTCGAGCACCTGGCCGGCCTCACCGCCCGCGGCGGCACCGAGATGTTCACCCCACTCCAAGAAGCCGCCAGACTCCTCGGCGAAGACGACGGCAAGCGCGACCGCGTCCTCGTCCTGGTGACGGATGGACAGGTAGGCAACGAAGACCAGCTCCTCGCCGGCTTGGCCACCCCGCTGGCCGGCGTACGGATCCACACCGTCGGCATCGACCAGGCCGTCAACGCCGGCTTCCTCGGTCGGCTGGCCGGACTCGGCGGCGGCCGCTGCGAACTCGTCGAGAGCGAGGACCGCCTCGACGATGCACTCGACCGCATCCACCTCAGGATCGGTACGCCGCTGCTCACCAACCTCACCCTCACCGCCGACGGCCTGACCCTGCTCGCCGACACCATCAGCCCGGCCCGGATGCCCAACGCCTTCGCCGGCGTCCCGCTAGTACTACGCGGCCGCTACCGAGGCACCCCCGGCAACGCGACAGCCCACCTCCACGGACTGACCCCCGCCGGCGAGCCGTGGCAGGTGACGATCCCAGCCGTCCAAACCGAAGGCGCTGCAAATGCGGTCTGGGCCCGCGCCCACCTGCGCGACCTCGAAGACCAGTACGTCACCGCGACCGACACCTTCGGCGGCGCCTCGACCGATCTCGAAAAACTCGAACACCAGATCGTCGCCGTCTCCCTGAAGCACCACGTCCTCTGCCGCTTCACAGCTCTCGTCGCCGTCGACTCGCGCGTCGTCGCCGAAGGCGGCCCCAAACACCGCGTCACCCAGCCCGTCGAACTCCCCGCCGGCTGGGACCCCCGCCACCTCGCCATGCCCGCCGCGCCCGCCATGGGGTTCGCCGGAGCCGCCTTCGCTCCCCAAGCGTTGAACGCGATGGGCCCCGGCAGCGCCGCAGGCTCAGCTCCCGGAGGCGCAGCAGACCTGAGCCATCGCCGAGCCCGGGCCCGCGGCTTCGGCGACGGCCCAGGTCTGTTCTCGCGGAGCTCGAAGCGCACCGCTCAGCCACCCTCGCTCGTCGAGGAGCAGTCCGCAGCAGAGCCACTGGCCGAGGCCCGTGCTCAAGCAGCCGCCGAGGCACAACTCCTCCGCTCGGCCGGTACGCCGACCGCCGCCCAACGCCGGATCATCCTCTCCGACCTCGCCACCCGCCTCGAAGCCGTCCTCCAAAACCTCCAGGTCCCCAAGCTCCAGGCCCTCATCACCACCCTGAAGTCCCTGGACACGACCCCACTCGACGACACCCAACTCACCAACCTCTGGGCCGAAACCCTGCAAGTCCTCGACGAGTTCGCCGGCACTACCGCCCCGGCGAAGGCACCCATCCGGGACTTCTGGAAACGCTCCTGACCAGCAGGCCTGACTCGACCCCGCCGGATCGAGTTAGGCCTGTACTTGGCGCGCGCACGCTGTCACGCTGGCTCGACCGATCCGGTCGGAGGCCACCATGAGCAGAGCCACTCGCCCGCCGTCACCGTCGCACCCGCTGCTGCGCAAGAAGAGCATCGACCAGATGCTCGCCGCGAGCCGGGGTGAGCACGGGTCGGAGCATCTCGAGCGGTCGATGACCACGTTCCAGCTGATGATGTTCGGCGTCGGCGCGACCATCGGTACCGGTATCTTCTTCGTCCTCGCGGTCACCGTGCCCAAGGCCGGCCCGGCCGTGATGATCACCTTCCTGCTCGTCGGCATCATCGCGGCGATGACCGCGCTGTGCTACGCGGAGGTCGCCTCGACGATCCCGGTGTCGGGTTCGGCGTACTCGTACTCGTTCGCCTCACTGGGTGAGCTGCCCGCGTACATCGTCGGCTGGTGCCTGATCCTCGAGTACGGCGTGGCCGGCGCCGCCACCTCGGTCGGCTGGGCGGAGTACTTCAACGCCTTGCTGGACGACGTTTTCGGCTTCCGGATCCCCGAGTCACTGAGCTCCGGGCTGCTCGCCGAAGGTCCCGGCGTCATCAACCTGCCCGCCGTCGTCCTGGTCGGCCTGTGCTGCCTGTTGCTGCTGCGCGGCGCGAAGGAGTCGGCGCGGGCCAACGCGATCATGGTCGTCATCAAGCTGGCGGTGCTGGCGCTGTTCGTCGTACTGGCCCTGACCGGCTTCAAGTCCGGCAACCTGACGCCGTTCGCGCCCGAGGGGATCAGCGGGATCTCGGCCGCTATCCCGGCGATCTTCTTCACCTTCCTCGGCATCGATGCCGTCAGCACCGCGGGCGAGGAGGTCAAGAACCCCGGCCGGACCATCCCGCGGGCGGTCTTCGGCGCGGTCGCGATCGTGACGGTCTTCTACCTGCTGGTCGCCTTCGCCGCCGTCAGCGCCCAGCCGACCGCGAAGTTCGAGGGTCAGGACGCCGGCCTGGAGGCGATCCTCAACGACGTCACCGGGGTCGCGCTGCCCGGCATCATCATCGCGGCGGGCGCGGTCATCTCGATCTTCTCGGTCACCCTGATCACCGTCTACGGCCAGACCCGGATCCTGTTCGCGATGGGTCGCGACGGGATGCTGCCGCCATTGTTCAAAGAGGTGAACAGCAACACCTTGTCGCCGAACAAGAACGTGCTCGTCACCAGCGCCTTCATCGCGGTGCTGGCCGCGGTGGTACCGATCGACAAGCTGTTCGACCTGGTCAGCATCGGCACGCTGGCCGCGTTCATGGTCGTGTCGGCGACCGTGATCGTTCTGCGCCGGACGCGGCCCGACCTCAAGCGCGGCTTCCGGGTGCCGTTCGGCCCGGTGATCCCGATCCTGTCGATCATCTCCTGCGCTTACGCCGCGAGCACGATCGCCGCCGTCACCTGGATCTCGGTCGGGATCTGGCTGATCCTGGCGCTGTCGGTCTACTTCCTCTACAGCCACAAGCATTCCGTCCTCCACGACACCGAGGCAGGTGAACTGTGAAGGCCGTAGTCGCGTACCGCGGCGGCGACGACACTCCCGAGGCTCTCGAACTCGGCGCGACACTACGCCGTACTACGGGAGCCGAACTGCTGGTGGTCGCCGTCCTACCGCCCACCTCCGAACCCGGCACCGAACGAGTCGATCTCGAATACCGCCAATGGCTCGACTCCGTCGCCGACCAGGCCCGACGCACAGCGGTCGAGACCCTGTCGCCCGGCTACCCCGACGGCCTGGAGTTCCGCCGGATCGCCTCCAACTCCGTCGCCGACGGGCTGGTCCGCGTCGCCGAGGAGTCCGATGTCGACCTACTCGTCCTGGGTTCCGCGCGAGCCGCCACCCAGGGTTCGCTCCTCGTCGGCAGCGTCAGCTCGCGCCTGCTGCACTCATCCCCGGTACCGATCCTGCTCGCTCCACAGGGCTATGGCGGCGACCCCCTGGCCACCTTCGGCTCGTTGACCTGCGCGTACGCCGGTACCGACCGATCCCGCGAAGCGCTCGCCGCGGCCTGCTCCCTGGTCAAGCGCTACGACGGCCACCTCCGGGTCGCCACCTTCGTCCCCCGCGCCAACACGATGTACCCACCCGAGGTCGGCCTCGACGCCGAGGACATGGTCGCCGCCCAATGGGCCGAGCAGGCAGTCGAACTCCATGAAGACGCCCTCGAATTCTGCAAGAACCACGGCGTCACCGCCGTCGAGACAGTAGTAGCCCGAGGCCAGGGCTGGCCCGGCGCACTCACCGCGATCCCCTGGTCCCCCAACGACATCCTCGTCCTCGGCTCCAGCCGGCTCGGCCAGCTCGCCCGGGTCTTCCTCGGCTCGACGGCCACCAAGATCCTCCGCCACACGCCGGTACCGGCTCTCGTAGTACCGGCCGGGACCTATACGTGGTCAGACTGATTCCATGACCGAGCCTGTGCGTGTGATCCGGGAAGTCGACCTGGTGGCGACTGACCCGACCAGCGGGATGCTCCGCAAGAAGGCGTTCGAGCTGCCGATCCTGTGGGCCGGCCGGGTCGAGACCCAGCCCGGCGCCGTCTCCGGATGGCATCACCACGACCGCAACGAGACCAGCCTGTACGTCGTATCGGGCATCCTCCGGCTGGAGTTCGACGGCGGCGACGGCTATCTGGACGCCGAGGCCGGGGACTTCATCTACGTCCCGGCGTTCACCATCCACCGCGAGAGCAATCCCACCGACGAGGTGTCCGTCGCTGTGATCGCCCGCGCGGGTGGCGGCATTCCGACGGTGAACGTCGAGGACTACTTGAAGCGTTCGTAGGCGGGCAGCGTCAGGAAGTCGATGTACTCGTCGTCCAGAGCCACCGCGAGGAAGGTCTCGCGAGCCGTGGCGAAACGGGCCGGGTCCTCGAGCTTGGCGATCTCCTCGTCGGCGAGCTTGGTGACGAGGTCGGTGGTGACCGTGGCGCCGGTGTCGAGGACGACGTTGTTCTGACGCCACTGCCAGATCTGGGAGCGCGAGATCTCGGCGGTGGCGGCGTCTTCCATCAGGTTGAAGATGCCGACCGCGCCGGTGCCTTCGAGCCAGGCGGCGAGGTACTGGATCGCCACGCTGATGTTGTTCCGCAGACCGGCCTCGGTCACCGAGCCAGGAGTCGAGGCGACATCCAGCAGCTGCTGGGCGGTCACGTGCACGTCCTCACGCAGTACGTCGAGCTGGTTCGGCCGGTCACCCAGCACCGAACTGAAGACCGCCTTGCACGTCTCGACCATGCCCGGGTGCGCTACCCACGACCCGTCGAACCCGTCGCCGGCTTCGCGCGTCTTGTCCGCCTCGACCTTCGCGAACGCCTGCTCGTTGACCGCCGGATCCTTGCTCGGGATGAACGCCGCCATCCCGCCGATCGCGTGCGCGCCGCGCTTGTGACAGGTACGGACGAGAAGCTCGGTGTACGCCCGCATGAACGGCACCGTCATCGTCACCGAGTTGCGGTCCGGCAGCTGGAAGTCGGCGCCACGGGTCCGGTACGTCTTGATCACCGAGAACATGAAGTCCCAGCGCCCCGCGTTCAGCCCGGCCGAGTGCTCGCGCAGCTCGTACAGGATCTCTTCCATCTCGAAGGCCGCCGGGTACGTCTCGATCAGCACGGTCGCGCGGATCGTGCCGCGTGGCAGTCCGAGGAAGTCCTGCGCGAGGACGAAAGCGTCGTTCCACAGCCGCGCCTCGAGGTGCGACTCCATCTTCGGCAGGTAGTAGTACGGCCCGGCGCCACGATCGAGCTGCAGTTGTCCACAGGCCACGAGGTATAGCGCGAAGTCCACCAAAGACCCCGAGGTCCGCTCGCCGTCGACCAGCAGGTGCTTCTCCGGCAGATGCCAGCCGCGCGGCCGGACCACGATCGTCGCCAGCTCGTCGTCGGGCTTCAACGCATAGGACTTGGTCGCGGTGCTGAAGTCGATCTTGCGGCTGATGGCGTCGAGCAGGTTGAGCTGCCCGCCGACCACGTTCTCCCAGGTCGGCGTGTTCGCGTCCTCCTGGTCGGCCAGCCAGACCTTCGCGCCCGAGTTCAGCGCGTTGATCGTCATCTTCCGGTCGGTCGGCCCGGTGATCTCCACCCGCCGGTCCACCAGCCCGGGAGCGGCGTCCGCCACTCGCCACGACGGGTCCTCCCGGACAGCCTTCGTCTCCTCCAGGAACCCGAGCGACCCACCGGCCGCGATCTCTTCCTGCCGCGTCTGCCGCCGCTCCAGCAACTCCAGCCGGCGCGGGTTCAGCTCCCGGTGCAGGAGCCCGATCAGCTCCAGCGCCCGCTCGCTCAGGATCTCGTCGTACCGCTCACCCATCGGCCCGATGACGTCGACTGACACAGCTGGACTCCTATCGGTCCTGCAGTAGCGGCAGGACGTCTCGTAGTACGGCGGCATGCTCCTCGGGTTTCCCGAGACCCATGTTCATCGTATTCACCCCGAGATGCGTCGCCCCCAGCTCCCGCCATCCCTCGACGAAATCAGGCCACTCCTTCTCCGGTACCGCCCCCAGCGTCAGCCGCGCCTCGAACCCGATCTCCGCCGGATCACGGCCGGCCTCGACCGCAGCTGACCTGACCAGCTCGACCTGTCGCCGCGCCTCAGCGGTCGGCGGGCTCTGCGGCATCCAACCGTCACCGATCCGGCCGGTACGGCGTAGTACCGCGTCCGCTCCGCCGCCGAACCAGACCGGGATGCGCCGGCGCGGCGGCAACGGGTTGAGCCCGGCCTCGACCACCTTCTCGTGCCGGCCCTCAGCCGAAATGACCGGCTCGGCCCAGAGCTTGCGCAACAACTCGACCTGCTCGGTCAACCGCGCACCACGCCGCTCGAAAGGCACCCCGAGCGCCTCGTACTCGACCGCGTTCCACCCGATACCGACGCCCAGCCGCAGTCGCCCACCGCTCAGCACATCGACCTCGGCAGCCTGCTTCGCGGCCAGCGCCGTCTGGCGTTGCGGCAGAACCAGTACGCCGGTGACGAGCTCCAGCGTCGTCGTGATGGCCGCCATGTACCCGAAGAGCACGAAGACCTCATGGAACAGCGACTTGTCCGTGTAACCCGTCCAGCCCGGCCGATTGGCCGGGTCAGCCCCGAGCACATGGTCGTAGGCGAGCGCATGCGTGTAGCCGGCCGCCTCGACGGTCTCGGTCCACTCCCGGACAACGGCCGGATCGGCGCCGATCTCCAGCTGCGGAAAGATCGCTCCGATCCTCACTGGACGATCCCTTCGAGCAGTGCGACGGTCATGAGGCAACTCCTTCGAGAAGGTCGACGAGGCCGGCGACGGCGAGCTCGAACGGTTCGTCCGATCCGTCGGCCCGGGCCAGCACATAGCCGCCCTGCAGTACGGCCGCGATGGTGGCGGCGGTCCGGTCCGGATCCAGGCCGGCCGGATACTCGCCAGATTCCTTGCCTTCAGCAACGATCTCGGCAAGCCGGGCGCGGATCCAGGTGAAGGTCTCGGCGACCGGCGCACGGAGTACCGGATCGGCGATGACGTCCGGATCGGCGGTCAGCCGGCCCATCCGGCAGCCCTTGAGGACCTCGCGGTCCCGCTCCAGATAGTTCGTGATCCGCTCGGTCGCCGTGCCGGTGCCGGCGAACTGCTCCTCGGCGGCCGCGCGCAGCTCCGCGCCGGACCGCTCGATGGCTGCTCTGGCGAGCTCGGCCTTGCCGCTGAAGTGGTGGTACATGCTGCCCTGACCGGCCTCCGCGGCGAGCTGGATCGCCTTCGGACTGGTGCCGACATAGCCCCGTTCCCAGAGCAATTCCTGCGTGCTCCGGATCAACCGTTCCGCTGCTTCCACCTCGCCACTGTACCCACGCGTAGGTACAGCTGCTGTTACCAGCAGGTTTCCCAACACGGCCGACCTCACGCGGCAGGGCCATGTACAGATATTGTCTGGCGGCATGGGCACCAGGGTCGCGATCGCCGTCATCACCTTTCGGCGACCCGCTCTGCTGGCAGCGCTGCTCGACAGCCTGCTCGCCCAGGAACTTCCGGAAGAAGAGGACTACACCGTCCGGATCATCGTCGTCGACAACGACGACGAGGGCAGCGCCACCGAAGTGATCGAGCGAGCGGCCAAGGACGGCCGCTATCCGGTCGAGGCCGCGATGGAGCCGGAGCCCGGAATCCCGTTCGCCCGGGAGAAGTCGGTCCTGCTCGCCTGGGACGACGACGCGCTGATCTTCGTCGACGACGACGAGGTCGCGCCGGCCGGCTGGCTCGCCACCCTGCTGCGCGCCTGGCGCTCGACCGGCGCCGACGTGGTCACCGGGCCGGTCCGGGGCATCCTGCCGCCCGGCGCACCCGCCTGGAATCGGCACAGCGACGTCCACGACTCCACCGGCCGGCATCAGAGCGGCGATCCGCGGAACAAGGCGTACACGAACAACACCCTGGTCGCCCAGCACGTCTACCACTCGGTGACGCCCAGCTTCCATCCCGCATTCCGCTACACCGGCTCCAGCGACCTGCACTTCTTCCTCCGCGTGCACCGCGCCGGATACCGGATCGTCTGGTGCGAGGAAGCCCAGATCCACGAGCATGTGCCACCGTCCCGGACGACCCTGTCCTGGCTGGTCCGCCGCGCCTTCCGCTCCGGCAGCGGCGACACCATCAGCCGGTTGCTGATCCGGCCGGGCGTGCGCGGCTACGTCCTGGTCCTGGCCTATTCTTTGGCCCGGATCGTGTCGGCCCTGGGGTTCGGCCTCGGCGGTCTGCTGCTGTTCCGGAAGGCGTTCCTGCTGAAGGCCGTCCGCCGGTTCTTCTCCGGCATCGGCAGCCTCGCGGGAATAGTAGGGATCAACCATGACGAGTACCGGGAGCGGCACCATCCTGACGGTCACGACGGTTTGCCAGGCGATCTGGAAGGTGGAGCGGGAGCTGGACCTGCTGACCTGGGAGATCGACGGCGTACGACCGTGGCCGATCATCCGGATGCGCATCTTCCATGAGCTGACCCGCCGCAGCGGCCTGCACGGCGACCCCCACCCGGTACGCCGGACGCGCGCCGACCAGGTCCGGCTCGTCGGCAAGCACGTCGCCGGCACCGTCACCCGCAATCCGTTCCTGGCCCGCGGCTCGTACGACGCTCTGGTGGTCCCCCACCCGCGCAAACCCGGCGGCATCGAGATCTACACCGACTCCTTGCGCTCAACGCTGGGCGGCTCGGCGCTGGTGCTGGACTCGGGGATCAACGGGACCCCGCTGCCGGGAAGCGTCAACCTCGACTTCTTCACCTCGGCTTCTGGTGCCGTTCGAAGCCGGCGGGTGCATGCCCGCTGCGCCGAGATCGCCTCCGCGCTGGAGAGCGAGACGGGCGTCAAGGTCCCGGTCGCCGCCCTGGTCGCTCGCGAGGTGCCGAAACACAGTCGGCTGCGCGCGGTGTATCGCACGCTGCTCAAGCGCCGCCGGATCAAGACCGTGTACGTCGTGGTCGCGTACTTCCACCAGCACATCGTCGGAGCCGCTCGCGACCTCGGCATCCGGGTCGTCGAGCTCCAGCACGGCGCCATCAGCCCGTACCACCTCGGCTACAGCTACCCCGGCCGGCCCGACGTGGCTGACCAGCCCGACGAGCTCTGGTGCTTCGGCTCCTACTGGACCGACGTCGCCGAGCTGCCCGCTCGGATGAAGGCCGAGGTTGCCGGCGCCTCCTTCATCTCCCCACTGTCGGCGACCGAGCTGGCGGCCAAGGACCCGCGCCTGGTCGTCTTCCTCTCGCAGGGCACGACCGGCCCGGCACTGCTCTCCTATGCGGCCTCGCTGGCCACTGCGCGGCCGGACCTGGACGTGGCCTTCCACCTGCACCCGAGCGAGCGCAGTACGGACTATGTCCTGCCTGCTGGTGTCCGCATGTCCGCTGGCAACACGCTGACCCTGCTGGCGGCTGCCACCTACCAGGTGGGCGTCTCCACCACTGCTCTCTTCGAGGGCATGGTGCTCGGCTGCCGGACGGCTGTGGCCAACCTGCCCGGCCACGAGTACCTGGACCCCACCATCGCTCGCGGCGACTCCGTTCTAGTCCCCACCCCGGACGGCCTCGCGTCTGCTCTCGACACCTTGCCCAGGGCGTCCACCCCAGACAGCTACTACGCCGCACCGCGCCTACCGCTCTAGGCCTAGCGCTGCGCTCTGGGCCTACGGCTGGCGGCCGATGTAGCCGAGCAACCTGTCCTGGAGTGGCGCATCCTCGGGGACGGCGATCTCGGGGCCGAAGACCTCGATCCCGGGCCCGAAGGCGCCCGGAGTCCTGTACTGCTCGATCACCTCGGGCGGAATCGCGGAGTTGCTCGCCCACAACCGCTCCACGTCGACCGGATCCATCGTCTCGTCCTGCCCGGTCGCACGAGCCAGGTCCCATCCGTGCAGAACCAGGTCGTCGCTCACCACCTGATCGATCTGATCCGCTGCCGTCATCCGCCCGGCCGGCGTCTCGCACTCCTGAGCAGCCAGCGCCGGATCGTCCAGCACCGCCTCGACCGCAGTCCTCGCAGCCCGGAACGCCGCCAACGGGTCGTCCTGCACCGAGGGCCCGGAGTCCAGCGCCCGGCCCACCGGTCTCAGCATGACGCCGTGCATCACCACGACGTGATCGACGACGTCGCGTGCCGACCACTTCTCACACGGCGACCGGTTCGCCCACTGCTCCGGCCGGACCCCGGCGACCTTCTGTTCGAACACCTCGGCCCGGCGCCGGTACCGCTCCGCGATCTCGCCCATCACGCGCCTCCATCGGTCGCCGAAAGAAAATCCTCCACCCGGCCAACCTTTCGGGCAATAGTGCCGTCTCAGTGTGTGCAGGACCGAGGGGGTGCTGCGGACACAGATCAAAGGGGTTTGGGGACCATGAACAAGAAGATCAAGCTGGCCGTTTCCGCTTCCACCGCAGGGATCGCGGCCGTCGGCGCCGCCGGAGCTGTGCTGCTCGGCGCGCTGCCGAGCAACGCGGCGACCACGCACAATGTTGCCGCGAGCAACGCCACCGGCCTGAAGCCGTCCAGCCTGAGCTTCGTCAACGCCCGCTGGTTCTGCGAGGAGGGCAACTGGTTCGGCGGCAAGGACTGCCACATCGGCGCGGTCGTGCCGAAGGGCTGGAACGTGACCTCGCTCAACCACAGCGACGCTCAGTTCACCCCGAAGAAGGGCGCGTACTTCCTCCGCGTCGCCGAGGGTCCGTACAACCTGAGCACCAAGCAGGCCGTCGCGGCCAAGCAGAAGGCGCTCAGGGGCACCAAGAACCTCAAGGTGCAGGGTGTGGCCACTGCCCGCTCGGGCGGGATCGTGTACTCCACGATCGTCTACACCTACACCGACTCGGCCAAGCACACCCGCTGGGTCGCGACCCGCTACCAGGACCGCTCGGGCACCGGCAAGTCCGCCGGGATCGAGATCACCGTCGGCGGGACCGTCGCGGACAAGGCCGGGCTGACCACGGTGCTGGCGCGCGCCACCACGTCGGCGTACCAGGCCGGCTGACCGAAGTACCAGCAGTACCAGCCTTGCCTGATTTGCACCAAGGGGCAGAGGTTCGCGGGGGAGGCGAACCTCTGCCCCTGGTGCGTCGTCAGAAGGGGTGCAGGTCCACGGGGGCCCTGCAACTCAAGGGGGATCGAAGAGATGAACAAGATGATCAAGCGGGGTATCGCAGGCGTCGGGGCGCTCGGAGCAGCCGGAGGGGTGCTGTTCGGAGCGCTGCCGAGCGACGCGGCGACCGGTGCCGCCGCAAGCCAGCCCGGGCCGCTGCACTCCAGTCAGCTCAAGTACGTCATGCACACGTGGGCCTGCGATTCCGACGCCGGGCTGGACGGTCGGGCCTGCCAGGTGGGCGCGGAGGTCCCGAAGGGGTGGGCGTGGACGAAGGTGGATCGCTACCAGGCGCGGTTCGACAAGTCGAACCTGTGGATGGTGCGCATCGACGGCTACCTGCCGAACGCGGGCAGCACCGCGGCGATGGCCAAGGCCAAGCAGAAGGCGCTGCGTGGTACCGCCGGCCTGAAGATCCTGTCGGTGAAGTCCAGCAGCCTGCCCAACACGGTGACCAAGTCGCGGATCTACTTCACTACGGTCACCTACACCTACCGTGACGCCACTCGCGGCATCCGCTGGGTAGCCACCCGGTACGCCGACCCGATGGACCACGGCGCCGGCGCCCAAGAGGAGTTGACCGTCAGCGGCCGCCCCCAAGACGCAGGCGCCCTCGGCGTAGTGCTGAACCGCGCTACACAGACGGTCGCCCTCGCGGGTTGATCAGAGCGTAATCAGTACTCGGTGGCCGGCGGGGACTGTCTCGGCTAGGTCGTGGGCTGTTGCGATCTGGTCGAGTGGGAGGCGGGCGGCGATCGGGTAGTGCAAGTCGCCGGACTGGACGGCGTCGGTGAGGTCGGCCGCCGCCGTGCGGTTCGCTTCCTCGGGGAAGTCGTCGTTGCTGAGGAAGCGCACGGTCAGGTTCTTGAAGGCCAGTTCCCAGTACGGCACGGTCGGCTGGGTCTCGCGGGTCGCGTACGTCGTGATGGTGCCGCCGTAGCGCAGCAACTCGACATCAGCACTCAGACCGGTGTCGAAGGCGACCTCCGCGATGAGGTCCACACCGTTCGGGCCGGCCAGCTCGTTGAGCTGGGCAACGAGTCCGCCTTCCGCCGCGACGGTGTGGGTGGCGCCGAGTTCGCGCGCGGCGGCGAGGTCGGCGTTCCGGCGTACGACGGCGATGGTTCGAGCGCCACCGCGCTTGGCAACGGCCAGGGCGGCTCGGCCAACGGCACCCAGGGCGCCGGTCACCACAATCGTGCGACCTTCGACTGGGCCGGCCGCGAAGACCGCTCGGTGGCCGGTGATTCCGGGAATGCCGAGGCCCGCGACGTCCTCGAAGGAGACCTCGGCGGGAATGGCAACGGCGTGCTCGGCGGGGACGACCACGAACTCGGCCGCAGTACCGAACGGGCGGTACGACTGCGCCAGATAGACCCAGACCCGCTCACCGACGCGACTCGCGTCCACCCCGGCGCCGACGCGGTCGATGACGCCTGCGCCGTCGCCATGCGGGATCACCCGCGGGTAGGTCATCGTCGAACCCCACCAGCCCTGGCGCTTGCCGAGGTCACCGACATGCACCGCCGACGCGGCGACGCTGACTCTGACCTCCCCCGGGCCAGGCTCCGGATCGGGCAACTCGCCGACCTGGAGCACCTTCGCGGCCGGGCCCTGTTCGTCGTACCAGGCCGCGTGCATCAGACCGACACACCTTCCTCGGCGCTGACCAGAGCGTCGATCGCCGCGAAGAAGCGGGCGATGCCGGGGAGGTTGCCACCCTTCTCCCGGGACGCGGCGAAGTCCTCAGGGGTCTCCCACTCGACGATGTCGAGCCATTCGTCGTCGGGCAGCTTGACCAGCTGGGCCCGGACGAAGCCGGTCCGGTCGGCCGCGAAGTCGGCCAGCATCTCCGGTCGCGCGGCCAGCAGCTCCGCCTCACGCCCGGCCTTGAAGCGGGTCAGTTCGATCGTGCTCATCGTCATCCCTCTCATTGATCACTAATTCTGATCGTCACCAATCCTTACTATAATCTCGAACCAGTTGCCATGTTCCGATATTCCCGGGGTGCTCAGTCCGCCGCGTAGGTCAGGTGCAGGAGTGGGTACGGCTTGCCCATGCCGTCGAGGGCTGAGCGGCCGGTCACCTTGAAGCCGTTGTGGAGGTAGAAGCCGATCGCCTGCGGGTTCTGCTCGTTGACGTCCAGGGTCTGGGCGCCGAAAGCGGTCAGGGCGTGGTGTAGCAGAAGCCTGCCGCCGCCCTGGCCGCGGACCGCCGGATCGAGGAACAGCATCTCGAGCTTCCCGTCCTCCACGCCGGCGAATCCGACCAGGACGCCTTCGTCGTCCCGCAGGCCGGCCAGATGCTGGATCTGCCCGAACCCCTTCCGGACCAACGGCCGGAAGATCTCGATGTCCGCGTCGGAGACGAAGTCGTGCGTCGCCCGGACGGACGCCTCCCACACCTCGGCCGCCCGGTCGTACTCGTCCGGCCGGATCTCCGAAACCTTCATGTCGTGTACAACCTGACCACTCCATCGCCGGACCGGACCGTCCAGCCATCCGTGTGATACGTGATGATCTCGCCGGCCTGCGACGACTCCTCACCGGCCGACACCAGCTCGATCCGCCGGACGGACTGCTTCGTCCCCGCCACGATCACCTTGCTCCTGGCCTCGAGCACGTTCAGCGCGGCCGACTTCCGGACCAGCGCCGCACCCGGGTCGCTCAACCGAAGCACCAGCTCCTCCGGCGTGAACATCGGCGCCTCCGAAGCCAGCTCGGGATCCTGTGGCGCTCCCGGCTCCCCCGCGAACGCCCGCGCCGCGCCTTCTTCCAGTACTTCGCGCAGCATCTCCCGCCAGGCCTGGAAGATCGCCGCGCCGGTGAGGTCCTCGGGCAGCGGCCGCTCACGCTGACTCAGGATCGCGCCGGTGTCGAACTCCGCCTCGGTCCGATGCAGGGTCGCGCCGACCGTCGTCGCGCCTTCGTAGACCAGCCGGACCGGATTCGGCCCGCGCCCGGCCGGAAGCGGCGACGGGTGCAGGTTCACCGCGCCGTACGTCGGGATCTTCAGGATCTCGGCCGGGATCAGTCGGGGGAAGGCGGCCGAAATGACGAGGTCTGGCTCCAGCGCGGCGATCGCGGGCGCGGCCACGGTCCGGAGCTTGCTGGTGATCAGGACGTCCGCGGTGGGTGGCAATCCGAGCACGAACGGCGGCGCAGCCGCGTCGTACCGGTCGCCGGCGCCGGCGGGTGGAGTCACCACCAGCACGATCTCGTGGCCGTTCTCCTCGGCCCACCCGGCGATGTTGTGGTAGCCGGGCAAGAACGCGTTCATCGTCACGATCCGCATGGGACCTAGTCAATCATTGCGGCTCAATCGATATTCGAGGCTGCCCAGGCGGAGATGTCGTCACGGCGGATCGCGGCGGCCATCAGGTCGGGGAAGAGCTCGGGAGTGCAGGCGAAGGTCGGTACGCCGAGGTCGGCGAGGGCCGCCGCGTTCTCCGCGTCGTACGACGGGGTGCCCGAATCCGACAGTGCGAGCAGCGCGATCAGCTGGACGCCGGACTCCACCAGATTGCGGGCGCGTCGGAGGAGCTCCTCGCGGATACCGCCTTCGTACAGGTCGCTGATCAGGACCATCACCGTCTCGCCGGGCCGAGTGATGAGCTGTTCGCAGTACGCGACGGCGCGGTTGATATCGGTGCCGCCGCCGAGCTGGGTGCCGAAGAGGACGTCGACCGGGTCGTCCAGCTCCTCGGTGAGATCGACGACGGACGTGTCGAAGACGACGAGGCTCGTGCGCAGGGCACGCATCGACCCCAGTACGGCGCCGAACAGGCTCGCGTAGACGACGGATTCGGCCATCGACCCCGACTGATCGATCGCGAGTACCACGTCCCGCTGCACGCTGTGGTTGCGTCGGGCGTAGCCGACCAACCGGTCCGGAACGATCGTGCCGAGCGTCGGAGAGAAGTGCTTGAGGTTGGCGCGGATCGTCCGGTCCCAGTCGATGTCCGAGTGCCGCGGCCGACCGGTCCTCCCCGCGCGATCGAGTGCGCCGGTCACCGCTGCCCGGGTGCGCTCGGCCAGCCGGGCCTCCAGCTCTGCAACGACCCGGCCGACGACCTCGCGGGCGGTCTGCTTGGTCTCCTCGGGCATGACCTCGTTGAGCGCGAGCAGGGTGCTGACCAGGTGGACGTCAGGCTCGACCGCGTTGAGCAGCTCGGGTTCCATCAGCATCCGGGTGATGCCGAGGCGCTCGACCGCGTCGCGTTGCATCACCTGGACGACGGTGCTCGGGAAGTACTGCCGGATGTCACCCAGCCAGCGGGCGACGCGCGGCGCTGACGAGCCGAGGCCGGCTGACCGTTTCGTACCGGGCTCGCCGCGTTCGGCGTCGTACAGGGCGGCCAGCGCAGCGTCGACGGAGCGGTCGGCGGAGGACAGTTCCGAGCCGGTCTCCGGATCGGCCTCGCTGCCGAGGACCATTCGCCAGCGGCGCATGCGTTCGTCGTCCGGCATCGTCACACCCCCAGCAATCGCTTGACGACGGGCAGGACCGATGCCGCCAGCAACGAATCCAGCTCGTTGTCGTCGGCGACGACGGCGGCTGCCGGGTCGGCGAGGGCGCGGGCACGGTCGCCGATCGAGCGTCGTTCGGGTGAGGCGAAGGTGCCGAAAGTCCTGCGGAGCAAGGGCAATGCCTCCAGGAACGCGTCATCGGGGATCGCCGCGAGCCAGGTGTCGACCAGGGCGAGTAGGCGTTCGTCGTGGACCAAGAGGAGGCCACCACCGGCCAGGAAGCCCTCGACATAGCCGGCCGCGTCGGCTGTCGGCGTACCAGGAGACAGGGCTCGGCCGAGCCTCAGGGCGACCTCCGTCGCTTCCAGTCGGGAGGTGTCGAGCATCAGGCGGGTGAGACGGCCGGCGATCAGCGGCGGTACGGATGGGCGGTCGCTGAGGCCTTGCAGGGTTGTGAGCCATTCTTCGCGGATGGTCTCGGCGAGGAGGGCAGTCGCGTCTTGGACGTCGTCGATGAGTTCGAGGACCTTGGCGGCAGCTTCGGGGTCGAGGCCGTGGACGGTTCGGCCGAGGCCTGCGCAGACGCGCGAGACCATGCGGCCGGCGACGAGGCCCAGACCTTCGGCAGATGAGCCGCGCACGTCGCCGTACCGGGCTGATCTTGCGAGGGCGGGGAGCGCGGCCATCAGGTGGCCGACGTCGGCGTCCTTGGCGGCGCGGGTGTCGACGCCTTGGAGCAGGGTCGGCAGCGCGTCATTGAGGTCTGCCAGCAGCGAGCGCTCCAACGCGGAGGTCACCTCGGCGAGGGTTGCTGAATCCTCGGCGGCCTTGAGCATCGTCGTCGTGGCCGCGCCGAGCACGGTCGTGCCGTGGGCGCCGGCGGCGACGAGATCAACCTCGAGGCCGGGGTCCCAGGCGAGCTTCCAGCTCTCGCGGAAGGTGCCTTGGTTGCGGCGCTCGTCCGCTGTCGGCAGACCCCAGTCGATGCCGAGGATGCGGAGCCGGTGCAGCAGGCGCGACTTCGCCAGGTCGTTCGGCTTGCGCAGGTCCAGCTCGATGACCCGCTCGGCGGCGTCTCGCTTCAGCCTGAGCGTTTTGGCCTGCGCCGCCAGGTCAGCCGCAACCGGTGCCTGAGGAGTTTCGGACGGTACTTCGCCCAGCAGCTCACCGACCACGGCCTCGCGAGTGACCAGGTTGAGCAGTACGTCGTTGCCGCCACACATCACGGCCCGAGTGGCCTCGGTGACCTCGCTCAGCCCGGCGAGGGGGCGTTCTCTCAACGCAGCAAGGGCGTCTGCGAGGCGTACAGCCTCGATGACGTGCGCACTCGATACGGGGAGGTCCTCCTTGCGGAGCACCTGGGCGACCTTCGTCAGCCAGCGGGTGGTGATCTGGTCGGGGGCGGTGAAGAGGTGGTGGTACCAACCGGGCGAGGTGACGCCGGCCCCGTACCCGCTGGCCGTGGCCAGCCGGCCATGCGTCCACGGCACCCACGTACAGGCGACCTTGCGCTTCGGCAGGCCTCTCAGGATCTGCTGGTCATGCGTTGCCGTGGGCAAGGGAATCTGCAGTGCCGGCACGTGCCAGGCGCCGCAGACGACGGCGATCCGCTCGAAGCCTTCCTTGATCGCCTTGCGCAGGGTCGTGCGCATGTAGGCCTCGCGCTGCGCCTCGCGGCCGGTCGTCTCTTCACCACGGCGCAGTTCGGTCATCGCCTCGGCGATCACCGTGAACGGCTCGGCGCCGTCGCGCCGGTGCTCGATCACGTCGTCCCACCAACGCTCGGGATCGTCGTACCCACCCGCCGCGGCCAGCGTCGCCAGCGGGTCCGCCGATGCTCCCCGCCGGTCTTCCCGTCCTGAGCTCCCGAACTGATAGGCCGCCGGCAGATCGCAGAACCGCACCGGTACGCCGGCCGCCAACGCGTGCCTGATCGCCTGCCACTCAGGACTGAACACCGCGAACGGCCAGAAGGCGGCCCGCGTCGAATCGTCCGCCGCATAAGCGAGCAACGCCACCGGCGGCACCATCTCCGCCGAGGCCGCGAGCTCGACCACCTTGTCGGCCTCGGGCGGTCCCTCGATCAGCACGATGTCCGGCTGCAACTCCGCCAGGGCAGCCGCGAGCGCCCGGGCGGACCCGGGACCGTGGTGCCTGATGCCGAAGAGGTGGACGGTCATCCTGAGATGTCCCGGCACGCGCGATAGAAGTCGGCCCAGCCGTCGCGCTCGCGGACCACGGTTTCGAGGTACTCCGACCAGACCACCCGGTCTGCCGACGGGTCCTTCACCACGGCTCCGAGGATGCCACCGGCGACGTCGTTCGACCGGAGTACGCCGTCGCCGAAGTGCGCTGCCAGGGCGAGTCCACCGGTGACGACGCTGATCGCCTCGGCAGTCGAGAGGGTGCCTGACGGTGACTTGACGGCGGTACGGCCGTCTTCTGTCCGGCCGGACCTCAGCTCGCGGAAGACGGTGACGACGCGGCGGATCTCCTCCAGCGCGTCATCCTGCTGCGGCAGCTCGAGCGACGAGCCGAGTTGCGCGACCCGGCGGGACACGATGCCTACCTCATCCTCGGCGTCGTCGGGCAGCGGAAGTACGACCGTGTTGAACCGCCTGCGGAGTGCGCTGGACAGCTCGTTGACGCCCTTGTCGCGATCGTTGGCGGTGGCGATGACGTTGAATCCCTTACGGGCTTGGACTTCCGTGCCCAGCTCGGAGATCGGCAGCGCCTTCTCGGACAGGATCGTGATCAGCGCGTCCTGGACATCGGAGGGCATCCGGGTCAGCTCTTCGATCCGGGCGATCTTCGCGTCGGCCATCGCGCGGAACACCGGACTCGGCACCAGTGCCTGCTCACTGGGGCCTTGGGCAATCAGTTGCGCGTAGTTCCAGCCGTAACGGATCGACTCCTCGGCCGTGCCCGCCGTCCCCTGCACGAGCAGCGTCGAGTCGCCGCTGATGGCCGCAGCGAGGTGTTCGCTGACCCACGTCTTCGCAGTACCCGGTACGCCGAGCAGCAACAGCGCGCGGTCCGTCGCGAGCGTGGCGACGGCGACCTCGACGAGCCGACGGGGACCGACGTACTTGGGGGTGATCTCGACGTCTCCCGCCTTGCCACCCAGGAGATAGGTGACGACCGCGGCCGGCGACAGCTTCCACGAGGGCGGCCGGGTCCGGTCGTCGGTGGCTGCCAGGGCGGCCAGCTCGTCGGCGTACTCGTCCTCGGCGTGCGGTCGGAGTACCTCAGGGCCCACTGGACTCACCGGGCTCGTTGTCATGACAGCTCCTCGTACATTTCACGACGGAAATTCAGGGTCTCGATCAGGCGCCGCCGCCAGGTGTCTTCCTCACCGGTCGGCTCGCGGGTGATCGGGTGGTCCAGTACTTCGGCCGGTACCGCGCGCGCCGCGATGCTCGCGAGTCGCGCGTGCCGGCGATCAGCGCCGAGCCTGGCCAGCTGGTCCAGTACTGCGTTGCCCAGCTGCGTCGGCCATGGCACCGGTAGGCCGCCGACCAGGTCGGCGATGTCTACGCGGGCTCTCAAGAGCTCGATGGCCGGCACCCACTCCTCGGGCGGCAGGATCTTGAGCAGCTCGGCGACCCGGCCGCCGGTTCTGGTGTTGGCCAGGAGGAGCGCGCGGGCCCAGTCTTTGTTGCCTTCACGCACCGTCGCCTGCGCCCAGGCGACCTGAAGGACCTCGGGCGAGCAGCCTTCGACCGGCCTGTTGATGTCTTCGAGTTCGTACGTCGTGAGTGGGGCGGCCGCCAGGATCTGGAGGAACCACCAGGCCCGCTTGCCGAATCCCTCCTGCGGCTCCGACTCGATGCCGTCGCGCTCCATGGCCTTGGTCAGCCTGGTCGGCAGGTCGACGGCGATGACACCCTGGCTGACCATCAGATGCGCGTGAACCCGCTCCGCCATCCGCTCCCCGTAGAGCGCCCCCGGAACCCGCTGCAGCAGCCCAGCCGCCGCCCGCCGAACCTCCTTCGACCGATCATCCAACGCCCGCTCCAGAAACACCTCGTCACCCGCTGTGCCGAGGTTGGTGGCGAGGAGGGCCAGGAAGTCGAGGCGGGTGGGGGCTGGTTCGGTCGGCCAGACTTCTTGGAGCGCCTCCAGCGCTGCCGCCGGATCCGTCCGGCGCAGCGCCCGCAGCCAACTGCGCCGCTGGACCGGATTCCCGTGCGTCCACTGATCATTGCCTTCGACAACAGCTTCGTGCAGGAAACGCCAGTCCGGGTTGAGGTCTGCGAGCCAGCTCGCCCTCCGCCCGGCCGCCTTGACCACCAACGGCCGGTACTCCGCACGGTTGCGCGCGTGATCGGCCAGGGCGGGGAGGAGTTCCGGCGGGACGCCCCAGCCCTTCGCGTCCGCTGCTCTGAGCCACTCGCCCAGCGCGGTGCTTTGGAAACCGGTGAGCATGGCGGAGAGTCGGCGGATGGCGGCTGGTCTGGGGAGGGGGCTGTCCTCGCCTTGGGTCGCGGGGAGTGGGGTCAGGCCTTCGAGGGGTACTCGGCCGGCTCGCTTGTAGAGGGTCGCGAGGGCCGCGGCATCGAGTAGGCCGCCTTCGCCCAGCTGCTCCTGGATCTTCGGCGGGAGTTCCTCGAAGCGGGGTGGTCTGCGGTCGGTACCGAGTAGTGCTGAGCTGACCAGGCCGTCCCAGCCCCTCACGACAGGATCACCGGGCGGTCGCCGTGCCAGCAGGTCATCGGCTTGAAGCCTGCTCGGTTCCACTCGCCAGCGACGGTCACTGGGTCACCTGCGGAGACGGCTAGGAGCTTCCAGAGGTCTACGCCGGGTAGGACCTCCAGTGCGTCTTGGTTGGCGTCTATCAGAGCCCAGTTGTCGCCGTTGGGGGTTGGGCGGACGTCTGCGAGGACTAGCGGCCAGCGCTCGTTCCAGGGGTCGGCTGCTAGCGATTCGACGTACGAGGCGAGGGCTTGCTTGGCGTTGAGGCCGCCTGGGCGGGGTGATGGGAGGCGAGGGGCGGTTTGGGTCAGCAGGGCTCGCATGGGGAGGGCACCCGGGTAGTAGGAGAGGACTGCGGGGATGAGTTCACCGGGGCGGGCCGGGAGCGGGTCTAGCTGGCGGCCGCCGGCTGCGAAGGTGAGGATGAGGGCTAGGCGTCCAGTGGTGGAGCCGCGGAGCCACAGGCGTCGTACCGTGAGGTGGTCGTCGGGCTCGATCACTCGGCCTAGTACTAGCCAGTCGTCTTCGACCTTCTCGCCTTCCGCGAGGACGCGGGCGGTTTCGACGGTCCAGCCGATGCGGGACTGGACGGTGTCGGCGAGGCTGGGTGGGAGCTCGGGGAGACGCTTGTGGGCCGAGACGATGAGGTGGATGAGGGAGAGCTCCTCGAGGAGTTCGCCCGGCCAGCCGTGGGTGCGGCCGACCACGGCGGCGGCTCGGCGTACGGCGCCTGCTACTCCGGGAGCCTGCGCGTCGACCATCCGGGCGGCCAGACGGCTCAGCTCGGAGTACCCACGCTGCTCGAATCCGCCGAGGCCGCGGCGTACCTGATCGTCCAGCCAGTTCTCCAGCTCGGCCATCCCCGCCGACACCCGATCAGCCCGCCTCGTGACCCGCTGCTGAGCCGCCAACGGATCCGCGACCTCACCCGGCTTCTTCTCCGCCTTCTCAGCCGCCTTCTCCGCCCGCCCTGCCCGCTCCTCGATCCAACTGGCCACCCACCCAGGCTCAGCCGTCTCCGTCAACTGCTGGTTGGCCGACAACAGCATGACCCCGAGCGCGTGCTTGCACGGAAACTTCCGACTAGGACAAGAGCATTTGAACGCGGGCCCGCTCAGATCGACCGCCGTCTGATACGGCTTCTTCCCACTCCCCTGACACAACCCCCACAACGCCCGCTCGGAGCTCCCCGCCCCGGACCACTTCTCCCCCCGAGCCAGCCCCTGAGCAGCCTTAGCCGAAGCAGCATCCGGCGCCAGCGCCAACACCTGCTCCACATCCAAGCCCGCCACCACACCCCCAGCCGCTCAACCTCTACCCCGCAGAGCATGCCACCCACCACCGACACCCCCACCAACCGACCACGCCCAGCGCCACAACTGGCGACCTTGAACACCGAACGGTGACCTTGAACAAGTTATTACGTGTTCAAGGTTCGGTGTTCAAGGTGCGCAGTTCTGAGCCGGGTGTACCGGGTCGTGGGTCAGCCGAAGGGCTGGCGTTCGTGGTTGTGGGTGGGGTCCTGCTGGGCTGGGTAGCCATTGGTGGCGGAGGCCTGGGGTGGGTGGACTGCGTGGTGTGAGTGGTCGTGGGATGAGCGCGCGGCATGGGCGCCTTCGCCGTGTGGCGCATGGGCGGCGTGATCGCCTTCGCCGTGAGGCGCGTGGGCGGCGTGGTCGGCCTCGCCTTGGGTTCGGTGGGGGGCGTGGTTGGGGTTGGTCCCGTGGGGGTTGGTGATGGATGAGGGTGGGGCTGCGGGTGGGGTGGGGGTGTTGGAGAGGCCGTCTCGGATGGTGCTCAGGAGGCGTTGTTCTACTGCTTCGAGCTCGGCGATTCGGTGGCGGATTGCTTCCTCCTCCTCGCGAGCTGTTGCCAGGAGTTCGTCGGCCTCGGTGCGGGCGGTCTCGCGGAGGTGGTCGGCGGTGCGTTGGCTGGCGGAGAGGACGCTGAGTTCGTAGCGGCGGAGTTCGTCGACCAGGTCGTCGTTGGGGCGTTGGGCGCTCAGGAGGGCGGCAGCCGGGTTGGACGGGTCGACCGGGACCGGGAGGGTCGACTCCAGGTCGGCGATTTGCTGGTCGACTCGGGTGAAGAGGTCGGCTACGTCGGTGCGCATCTGACGGATGACGGTTGCGGCCGCTTGCACGCGCTCGCTCGCCTCGCGCTCACGTTCGCGAGCGGTCCGTTCGGCCGAGGTGATCACGTCGAGCGCGACAACGGCGGCTCGCGCAGCTGGATCGTTCGGCATCGGTACCGCACCCGCACCCCCAGCCCGAGCGCTGCCAAGGCCAGGGGCAGCGCCTGACGGGCCGTCCGCCACATCGGCACCATCGGTCGGTACCGCGCCCGCGTCACCCGTCATTCCGACAGTACGACGCAGTGGCACCTCGCGGATGAACAGCACCGCAAGCAGGCTGACCACAGCGGAGCAGGCTGCGATCAGGAAGATCCGCCCGGTCGCATCGCCATAAGCGTGCCTGACGATCTCACCCAACTGCGGTGGCAACGACCCGACATCCAGCACACTCGTCCCCGACCCGTCCTGCAATGCCCGTCCGACCGCGGCACCGTCCGGGCCGAGCGCGCGGATGTTCTCGGTGATCAGGTCCTTGACCCGCGTCGCCAGTACCGCCCCCAGCACGGAGACACCGACAGCACCGCCGAGGCTGCGGAAGAAGGTCACCGACGCGCTGGCGGCGCCGACCTCGCTGACGTCGACGGTGTTCTGGACGGCGAGTACGAGGTTCTGCATCATCATGCCCATCCCGATGCCCATGCCGAGCATGCCGAGGCCGATGTACCAGTACGGGCTGGTGTGATCGATCGTGCCGAGCACCCCGAGCCCCGCCGCAAGGAACAACCCACCAAGAACCAGGTACCGCTTCCACTTGCCGAATCGCGTGATCAACTGCCCGGCCCCGACCGACCCCAAGAACGACCCGAACATCATCGGAATCGTCAGCAACCCAGCCTCGGTCGCGCTGTATCCGCGAGCCAACTGGAAGTACTGCCCAAGAAACACAGCACTACCGAACATCGCCACACCGACAGCAAGACTGGCCACGATCGCCAGCGCCGTGGTCCGTTCGCGCACCACACCCATCGGCACCAGCGGCTCGCTCGCCTTGCTCTCGACGACGACCGCCAGCAGCGCGAGTACGAAGGCACCACCCAGATACGCGCCCGTCTCCCACGACCACCACGGAAAGTGCGCACCCGCGAAAGACACCCAGATCAACGGCAAACTGGCCGCGCCACTGATCAGCAAAGCGCCGAGGTAGTCGATCCGCACCCGACGCTTGACCAGCGGCAGATGCAGATAGCGCTGCAACACCACCAGGCTGATCACAGCCAACGGCACGCAGACGTAGAAGCACCAACGCCACCCCAGCCAGGACGTATCGACGATGACCCCACCGATGAGCGGCCCACTGACGGTCGCCAACGCCATCGTCGCGCCCATGTACCCGGAGTACCGCCCTCGATCCCGCGGTGGGATCGCCGCCCCGATGATCGCCTGGGCCAGCGCCATCAAGCCACCCATCGCCAGCCCCTGCAGCACCCGCGCACCGATCAGGAACGGCACGTTGTGCGCCATCCCCGCCAGCACCGACCCGATCACGAACAAAGTGATCGCCAACTGGACGAGCAGCTTCTTGCTCATCAGGTCGGAGAGCTTGCCCCAGACCGGTGTCGACACCGTCATCGCGAGCAGGCTGGCGGTGATCACCCACGTGTACTGCGTCTGCGACCCCTCGAGGTCGGCGATGATCGTCGGCAGTGCGTTGCTGACGATGGTCGAGCTGAGGATCGCGGTGAACAACGCGGCCAGCAGCCCGGCCAGAATCTCGAGGATCTCCCGATGCGTCAGCGCCGGATCCCCGACAGCTGCTGGTATCGCGGCGGGTCCTGCGTCGGGCGGTGCCAAGGTCTCGGTGGCAGACATCGTGGGTCCGTTCTCCTGCGCGCTGGGTCGATCAGGCCGGCGCAGCTGATCGAGCTGCCCCGGGGCGGAGGAGTACGGCCGGCACTTCGCCGTACGGCGAAGCCTCACCCGGCAGTGAACGTATTTGGTTGCAGGACCCAACGATAAGCCCGGTCACCGTGAGAGGCCCCGGCGGGCCCTGACAGCACCACCGGGGCTTCTTGTTGATTACTCAACAGCTCCGAACTGTACGCCTGGAAACGCTTCCGCAGGCAGGCTCGTCTCAGGAATCGGGCAGGCTCGAGCGAGGGCCCGGAGCGCTCATACGCCGACGCGTTCGCCGAGTAGCTGTACCGCGTTCGCCGTCGTGCGGGTGCGCCAGTCGACGGCGGCCGAGGACTGGTCGAGGGCAGCGATCTGCGCGACGACTGCCGAGGCCGGGGTGAAGCAGTAGTCGCTGCCGTAGAGGAGACGATCGGTGTCGGCCACCGGGGTGCCACTGACGTCGTACCAAAGCTCCCGCAACTGAGGCGTCATGCTGGGCAGGTCGGGAGCGTAGAGGTCGAGGCGGTCGCCTAGAAGCGGCAAGACTCCACCGGCGTGGGCGATGATGAACTGGACCTTCGGGAAGCGCCTGAAGATTCCAGTCAACGCCAGGTCTGCGACTGCTCGCGTACTGTCGAACAGGAACTCGATCATCGGCCGCGGCCGGTCCAGCGCAACCTGCCGCCACTGCGGCGGCGAAGTCGGGTGCAGGAACACCACAGCCGACCGCGCATCCAACTCCCGCCACAGCTGATCCCACGACGGGTCTCCCGGGTACTGCCCACCTGCATTGCTAGTCAGTACGACGCCATCCGCCCGCAACACGTCCAGCGCGTACTGCGCTTCCACCAGCGCTCCATCGACATCCGGCAACGGCAGACTCGCGAAGAACCCGAACCGCCCCGGGTACTGCCGCCCCAACTCAGCCGCTGCCTCGTTGACCCGCCGTGCGAGCACCTGCGCCCGGAAGTCGTCCCCGAAGTGGACCCCTGGCGACGACACCGAGAGCACCGACTTGGCGATCCCAGTGCTGTCCATCAGGTCCAGGTGCCACTGCACACTCCACTCCGGCCAGGCAGGCAGCCCGTCGGGCCGGACATGCCCGGCCCGCTCGGCTGCTGCGACGTACTCGGGAAGCAGGAAGTGCGCGTGGACGTCGATGAGTCCCATGATCAGACCGCGGGGTGCAGCAGGTCGTCGAGCCCGATCCGGCGCAGGAGCTCAGCGCGGACCCGGTCGGCCACCGGGTTGACCACTGCGGCGCCATCCTCGGACGGGTCGATGTGCACGCGGAACGGGCGACGCCCCTTCTCGGTGTCGACCACGGTCACGATCGCCTTGGCCACCTCAGTCACGTCGGCCCACGAGGGCTCCAGCTCCGCCAGCTTCTGGGAGACCTGGTCCATCAGGCCGGCGTACTTCTCGTCGTACGCGGCCGCCACCTCCACGTCGTATGGCCTGCCGCTGTGGGCGAAGTGGTTGGTGCCGCTGGTGAAGGCACCAGGCACGATGATGGTGGTCTCGATGCCGAACCTCGCCAGCTCCAGCGCGTAGCTGGCGGCCAGTGCGTCCATACCGGCCTTCGCCGCGAAGTACGGAGCCAGGTACGGCGGGGTGCCGCCGCGGGTGCTCGAGCTACCGACCCAGACGACCAGCCCGTCGCGCTGCTCACGCAGGTGCGGCAGAGCGGCCCGGTTGAGTCGCTGCGTGCCGATGACGTTGGTGTCATAGATGTCGGCCAGCTGCTCCGGGGTGAACGCTTCGGCCGGGCCGAGGACCATATGGCCGGCGTTGTGGATCAGTACGTCGAGCTTGCCCTGCTCGGCGATCACCGTCTGCACGGCCTGCTCGACCGATTCCTCGGTACTGACGTCAAGCTCGACAACGCGGAGGTCGACGCGGTGCTCTTCGGAGTACTGCTTGGCCTCGGCTGCTGCGGAGGCGTTGTGGCCGGCGAGGTCGCGCATTCCGGCGTACACGATATGGCCCGCGTCGGCGAGCGCGTGGGCGGTGAGGGCGCCGAAGCCGCTCGAAGCACCGCTGATCAGGATCACCTTGCTCATGCCGCGGAGCCGCCGTTCGCGTAGATGACCTGGCCGTTGATCCAGCGCGCGGGGCCGGCCAGGAAGTGGACGATCTCGGCGATGTCCTCGGGCTGGCCGAGACGCTCCAGCGGGGGCTCGGCGGCGATCCGGTCGACGAGTTCCTGCGGCTTGCCGTCGAAGAACATGGCGGTCGCGGTCGGGCCGGGAGCGACCGCGTTGACGGTGATGTCGCGGCCACGGAGTTCGCGGGCGAGGATCAGGGTGATCGCCTCGACGCCGCCCTTGGATGCGGCGTACGCCGAGTAGCCCGGGCGGGCCAGCCTGGTGAGCGAGCTGGAGAGGTTGATGATCGCGCCGCCGCTGCGGACCCGGCGGGCGGCCTGCTGGTCGACCACGAAGGTGCCGCGCAGGTTGGTCCGGATGACCTGGTCGAAGACGTCCAGGTCGAGGTCGCTCAGCGGCGACAGCGGCATGATGCCGGCCGCGTGGACGACGACGTCGACTCCGCCGAAGGTCTCCTCGGCCCGGTCGAACAGCGCCTTCACCGCGTTCTCGTCGGCGACGTCGGCCTGGACCGCGATCGCCCGGCCGCCGGCCTGCTCGACCTCCTTGACGGCCTGGTCGGCCTCGGCGGGGCTGCCGCTGTAGGTCACCACCACGGCGTATCCGTCCCGCCCGAGGCGGCCGGCGGTCTCCCGCCCGATTCCGCGCGAGCCACCGGTCACGATCGCGACCCGCTCGGTGGTGGTTGTGTTCTCAGTCATCGTCCTGCTCCAGATCTCGGTGTCGTGTATGTCCTGACACTTAGATCTTGCGGCGGGAGATGGATCAAGTCCAACGACTCATCTCGATGGGCAGATCAGTTTTGTTGATCCATCAGATCACGGCCGACCTCGGTCCCGGCAGGGCGCTGGAGGTGTGCGGTGACCAGGCCGAGCAAGGCCCGGAGCGCCGCGGACGGCTTCCGCTTCCGCAGGGTGGCCACGTAGAGCGACCACTGGAAGGCCTCGCCGACGATCGGGACCGAGCGGATCTTCTCGTCACCGGCGACGGCGTACCCGGGCAGGATGCCGAGGCCGACACCGTGCCGGACGAACTGCACGCCGTTGTCGATACCGAGCGCCTCCACCACGACGTGCCGCTCGATCCCCGCCGCCTCGAACTTCTGGTCGATCAGCGTCCGGGTGCCGAACCCCGGCGGGAAGTCCACGAAGGCCTCGTCGGCGAGGTCGGCCAGCGTGACGGACCGGCGCCGGGCAAGCCGGTGCCCCGTCGGCACGGCCAGCACCTGCGGCACCTTCAGCAGCTCCCAGGCGGTCAGCTCGCGCGGCACGCTGCCCGCACCGACCCCGAGGAAGCCGACGTCGATGTCCCCGTTGCGCAGCCCGACGATCACCCCGGCCGACCCCTCGGGCTCGACCCGCAACTGCAGTTCGACGTTCTGGTACCGCCGCCTGAACTCACCAGCCGCCGCAGGTAGGTCGATCAGCCCGAGCCCAGGCAGCAGCCCGACTCGCACGGTCCCGCGCATCCCCGCGCCCAGCTCGTCCACCACATCCCGAGCCCCTTGCACCGCATCCATCACCGCGAGCGCCTCGGGCAACAGCGCAGTACCGGCCTCAGTCAGTACGACGCGCTGCGCGTTCCGCTCGAACAGCGTGACCTTGAGGTCCTTCTCCAACGTCGCGATCGCCGCACTGACCGCACTCTGCACCACATGCAGCCGCCGCGCCGCGAGCGTAAAACTCCGCTCATGCGCCACGGCCACGAAGTACTCCAACTGCCGCAACTCCATGCCAGAGATTAGCGCCGCACGGCCCACAACAGCGCGTGCCCACCGACCCCCTCGGGGACGAACTCCTCACGCTCCACCACCAACCCCGCCTCCTCGACCCACCCCCGAGTCGTCCCAGCGTCGGCATGGCTCCACCACATGGGCACGCCCCCATCGAGCCAGTTCTCCTCGGCCCCGGTCCACGCGGCAGCACCGACGGTCGCCACGAAGAGCCCGCCGGGCCGTACCCACTCACCGATCTTGCGCAACAACCCCTGCTGCTCGTCCAGCGGAATGTGGATGAGCGCATAGAACGACACCACCGCATCGAACCCTGCGGCCGGAAACTCCAACTGCGCGGCATCTGCTTGAAGGAAGGTCGCCGCTGGAACACGCTCGCGCGCCCACTGGACCTGTACTTCGCTGATGTCGACGCCGGTCACCTGGTGGCCGGCCTCGGCCAGCGTGAGCGCCACCGGGATTCCCGAGCCGCATCCCAGGTCGAGGATGCGGCTCGGTCCGGAGAGGCGGTCGAGCAGTTCCGCCAGCCAGGGCCCGTACTTCGATTCGCCGTCGAAAGCCTCGTCGTAGCGGGCGGACAGCGCGTCGTACCCGCGCCGTACCAACTCCTTGGCCGCCTCGTTGTCCATAGCTCGGGAGG
This sequence comes from Kribbella ginsengisoli, assembly GCF_039537185.1. Taxonomy (NCBI): domain Bacteria; kingdom Bacillati; phylum Actinomycetota; class Actinomycetes; order Propionibacteriales; family Kribbellaceae; genus Kribbella; species Kribbella ginsengisoli. The sequence continues at coordinate 66,301 of NZ_BAABAA010000007.1, forward strand.
CTAGTCGGTGAGGGATCTGATCGTCTTGGTGATTTCTTCGGGGGACTCTTCGGCCATGAAGTGGCCGGCGGTGGTGGTGGAGTGGTGGAGGTTGGGAGCCCAGGCGGACCAGAGGGCGGCGGCGTCGAAGCCGAGTGCGGAGCCCCAGTCCTGCTGGACCACCGCGACGGGCATGGTCAATTTGTTGCCGGCAGCAAGGTCTTCGCGGTCGTGGGTGATGTCGACGCCGGCGCTGGCCCGGTAGTCGGCGACGATCGACGGGATCGCTTCGCGTGATGCCTTCAGGTAGGCGGCGCGGACGTCGGTCGGGATCGCGGCCGGGTCCTTGATCCACAGGTCCAGGAAGTAGCCGAAGAAGGCGTCGGGAGCCGAGGCGATCAGTTGCTCGGGGAGGCCGGGTGGCTGCGCCATCAGGTAGAGGTGGAAGGCGACGGCCGCGTTGACGCCGTGCATCGCGTCCCACATGTCCAAGGTCGGCAGCACGTCGAGACAAGCGAGGTGGGTGATCTTGTCCGGGTGGTCGAGTCCGGCCCGGAACGCCACGAGCGCACCGCGGTCATGCCCGACCAGCGCGAACTGGGAGTGCCCCAAAGCTTCGGCCAGCGCCACGATGTCGGCGGCCATCGTGCGTTTCGAGTACGTCGTACCGTCGGTCTCCGCGGGCTTGTCGCTGTCGCCGTACCCGCGCAGGTCGGGGCAGATCACCGTGTGGTCGGTGGCCAGCGAAGCGGCGACGTGCCGCCAGATCAGGTGGGTCTGCGGGAAGCCGTGGAGGAGCACGATCGGGCTGCCTTGGCCGCCGACGGCCGCGTTGAGCGAGACGCCGTCGGCGACCTCGATGCGCTGGTAGCCGAATCCGGGGATAGTCATTTCGTCTGTCACACCCCGAAGCCTGCCGCGCGCCGATGAGCATCCGATGAGCAGCGCTATACGGTGACCAGGTGGTGGCTTTCGGCGTACTCGGACCGGTCACGGCCTGGCGGGACGGCGTGGAACTCGCACTCAAGGGCCCGCGCCACCGCGCAGTACTCGCCCGCCTGATCATCGCCCGCGGCCGCGTCGTCCCCGTCGATTCGCTCGTCGCCGACCTGTGGACGGTCCCACCAGACGGCGCCACGAGCGCGGTCCGCACCTTCGTCGCGGCACTGCGTCGAGCGCTGGAACCCGACCGCCCACCGCGTTCGAAGCCCACGCTGCTCATCACCGATGGCCCCGGCTACGCCCTGAAAGCAACAGACGTCGACGCCTGGCGGTTCGAGCAACTGATGGCCGGCCAGCCAACGCTGGAAGAGCTACAAGACGCACTGGACTGGTGGCGAGGCCCCGCCTACGCGGAGTACGCCGACGCCCCCTGGGCCCACGCCGAACGCTCCAAGCTCGCAGAGCTCCGACTGACCGCCATAGAACGCCAGGCCGAAGCACAACTCGCCCTAGGCCTGGCAGCAGAGGCAGTACCGGCCTTGGACGCGCATGTGACCGAGCACCCCTGGCGCGAGGACGCCTGGCGTCTACTAGCCCTGGCCCTCTACCGCAGCGACCGCCAGGGCGACGCTCTAGCCGTACTACGTAACGCCCGGACCCTCCTCATCGAACAACTCGGCGTCGACCCCACCCCAGCGCTCCAGCGCCTCGAGACCGACATCCTCAACCAGGCCGAGCACCTGAGCCCCCAAGCGGCCGGACAGGTCTGGGCCAGAGCCACTGCCTCCTACGACCGGGCAGTGGCCTCCACCGCCCGCGCACGACTCGAGTCGACCGTCGGACTCCTCCGCAACCTCGCAGTGACCGGCGGAACCGGCCTGGAGGCGGCCCGCGAACACAGGCTGGCAGCCATAACCGCCGCCGAGGAACTGGGCGACCCAGAGCTGACAGCCCGAGTCATCGGCCTGTACGACGTACCGGCGATCTGGACTCGCTCCGACGACCAGGAGCAGGCCGATGCGATCGTTGCCGCCTCAGAGCGGGCCCTGACAGCCGCCACCCAGCCAGCAGCTCGAGCCCGCCTCCTGGCCACAGTGGCGATCGACTCGCGCGGCAGCAAGAGCACCCGAGCGCTAGCCGCAGCGCAGGAAGCAGTCGCGCTAGCCAGGCAGCTGGAAGACCCGGCCCTGCTCGCCTTCGCCCTCAACAGCCTGTTCATGCAGACCTTCTACCGAGCCGGCCTAGCCCCAGAACGCGACCAGATCGGCGCAGAGCTGATCACCGTGGCCAGTCGCCACGACCTGACCACCTACGAGGTACTGGGCCACCTCATCCGCATGCAGGCCTGCAGCGCATTAGCGGACTTCGCCACTGCAGACACCCACGCAGCAGCAGCCGATGACCTGGCGGCCAGACGAGAGCTACCACTGGTCGCTGTCTTCACCACCTTGTACCGAGCCATGAGGGCAGGCAACGAAGCCGCGTACCAGGTGGTCGACACCTCGAGCATGCCCGGCCTGCTCGCGGATCTGCAGCAAGGGACCCCGCAAACAGAGCCACGCAACGACCTCCTCCTAGAGGCTCACTGGTGCCTGATCGCCAAGGCGGCCATCGAGCAGGACGACCAGCCGACCATGCGACGCGCACTGGAAGTACTGACTCCTGCAGCCGGTCAACTGGCCGCAGGCAGCGGCCTGCTCAACCTCGGTCCCATCGACGAGTACCTGCACGAGCTCGCGGCTCATGTAGAGAACCCTGGCCCGCCTCCGACCTAGGCATATGGACCTCCAGAAGCTGGTGCAGGACAAGATCGACGGCCTGGTCTCCTCTGGAGCCGAGACCGAACTCCAGCTCGCTGTCTACCGCGCTGGCCGAGGCCGAGCTCTGGTGGGAGCCGGGCACCAAGACTGCCTACCACGCCCTGACCTTCGGCTTCCTGATCGGTGAGCTGGTCCGCCGAGCCACCGGCCAACCGATCTCCCGGGTCCTCCGCCGGAATGCTCGGCGCAGTGGATGGAGTGCAGCTGTTCAGCCCAGCGCGCACCAGGGAGATCACCGGCCCGGCGCTGACCGGCGTCGACGAACTGTTCGGGAATCAAGCGACCTGGACGCTGGGACTGCCGCTCGGCCGACTCGGATCGTCGGCGCAACAAGCTCCGACAAGCTTCGGCATGCCGGGGACGGGTGGCAGCGCGGCCTGGGCGGATACCGCCAGTGGCGTGAGCTTCGGGCTGACCAAGAACCGGTTCGAGCCGAGCGGAGCCGAGGTTGCCGTCGCGATCGGCAACCTGGTGGCCGGTACTACTGCTCTGTAGTTACGGCTTGCGAACGGACTGCTGATCCACCCAGACCAAGTGGCCGTGGTGGCTGACCAGCACTTCGCCGCTGCGGTGGGCCAGGGCCTGGCCGGCGATCCATCGACCGCCCAGCTGGACCTGGACTTCTTCCGGCCGCGCGCTGGTGGGGCGCACGGAGGTGGCAACAGGCATGGCACCAGACTTCTGGACAGGGGCGGAGACGGATTTACGGCGTCGTAGAGCAGGGACTGGGTGGTGATGCAGATCGGTCATAGTCGTCCTCGGCAGGGACCGCAGTCGTCGACGCATCCAACGCCGGCTGGCTGCTCAACCAAAGGCCACCTTACAACCGGTCACCACCGCGAACCCAGCGGTATCTCGAACTGTCCGAACACCGGTTACCCGGCATTCATTCCCAACCAGGTAAGGACTTTTCGAACCGTCCGTCCCTAAATCCGTCCCGCCTCAGGGTCAGCCGCGGTCCGGGAGTTGCTGCAGCGCCCAGCCGTTGCCGTCCGGGTCGTCGAAGAAGACGAAGCTGCCCCAGGCGAAGTCCTGCACCTCGCTGACCTCGACGCCACGACCGGCCAGTTCGGCCCGCGCGGCGGCGACATCCGCGACGACCACCTGCAGACCGCGCACCGACCCCGGCTCGGCCTGCGGCATCCCGGTGCCGATGGCGATCGAGCACGCGGAGCCCGGCGGGGTCAGCTGGACGAACCTGAGCTCGTCGGTGACCTGGTGGTCGTGGTCGGCGTTGAAGCCGATCTTCTCGGTGTAGAAGGCCTTGGCCCGGTCCACGTCCGCCACCGGCACCGAGACCAACTCCAGCTTCCAGTCCATCGCAGTTCCCTCCCGCTCGCTGATGAGACTCAGAACGTATCGCGGGTAGCGGTCACTTCCTGGCCGCTACTCGATCGTCTGCTTGCCGTCACGGAGCGTGGGTACCGGGCTTTCATGACCACGCACCCGGAAACCATCCATGAGGACCATCAGGAGCAGCACGTCGGCGCCCTGGTCGCTCAGCTCAGCAACGACGTGAGCCGGCTGGTGCGCGACGAGCTGCAGCTGGCCAAGGCCGAGCTCAAGGACAAGGGCAAGGAGGCCGGGATCGGCATCGGCTTGTTCGGTGGCGCCGGAACGGTCGCCGTGTACGGCGTCGGCGCGCTGGTCGCCGCGGCGATTCTCGGCCTGGCGGCCGCCGTACCGGCCTGGTTGTCGGCGCTGATCGTCGCGCTGGTGCTGTTCGCGATCGCCGGCGGCGCGGCGCTGCTCGGCAAGCGGCATGTCAGCCACGCGACTCCGCCCATGCCGGAACACGCCGTCGAAGGCGTGCACGAGGATCTCGAGGCCCTCAAGGGCCACCAGCCGGAAGGGAAGGTCAGCGCATGACCACCACCAAAAACACCACGATGACCGAAACCGAAGCCCTCCGGGCCGACCTCGAACTGACCCGCCGTCACCTGGCCGACACCGTCCAGCAACTGACCCGTCAGCTCAACGTCCCCCGCCGCATCAAGGAGTCGGCAGCAAGCGCCGGCCATCGGGCTGTACAAGCAGCCGGTACGGCCGGCGAGCGCGCCAAGGACAGCGCCCGGAACCTGCCGGCCCGCGCCAAGGAGATGCCCGCGACCGCACGGCAGCACCCGAAGGCCACCGCCGCCGTCGGCGGTGCCGTGGCGTTGGGTGTCGGCGCGGCCGCTTGGATTGTGGGGCGGGGTCGGTGAGCAAAGCCGCCAAGATCGCGTATCGGCCGTTCGGGCTGCTGTCGGGGATCGCGGGTGGGCTGGTCGCGGGGGCTGTGTTCAAACAGGTCTGGCGGCGGATCAGCGATGAGGACGACGCACCCGACGCGCTGCAGGCGGAGTACCCGTGGCGCCAGGTCCTGCTCGCGGCCGCCTTGCAGGGAGCGGTGTACGCCGTGGTCAAAGCAGCGATCGACCGCGGTGGCGCGAAAGCTTTCGAGCGCTGGACCGGGGAGTGGCCGGGGAACTGACGGATGTGACCCGTGCCTCGATTGAGAACAGCTCTGAAGGGCACTGGAAGAGCAGCAAACAACGGTTGCCATGGGCCCCGGCGTTGAGCAGACAGCGCCGGGGCCGCACCGTGCCCGGCGGTCACACTCGGCGCTCGGTGTCGGGCAAATGGCCGACAGTTTCTTCGTTCTCTGTAAGGGATTCGTGTTCTCTGCCCTGAACCCTCGACGGGTGACCGTCAGTAGCACTAGCGTCCCATTCTTCTGGCGGTCGAGTGTGTGGAGAAGGTCCGACAGGCATGGACGTCGATTTACGGCTGGTGCGGTACTTCCTGGTGATGTCGGAGGAACTGCACTTCACCGCCGCGGCACGCCGGCTGTACGTCTCTCAACCAGCCTTGAGCAACCAGATCCGCCGGCTCGAGACCCAGCTCGGCGCCCAGCTCTTCGACCGCTCCCCTCGTGGCGTGACACTGACCGCCGCCGGTGACGCCTTCCTCCCGCACGCCCGTGGCGCTCTGGAGGCGATCAGGTCCGGGGTCGCCGACGCCACCGCCGCCGCGCAGCGCGACCAGGTACTCCGGATCGACGTACTCCACACCAATCTCGCCACCCCGCGCGCCGTACTCGCCCGGCTGCGCGACCGCCTGCCGTCGTTCCGGCTCGAGATCACCAGCCGCGGCACCCGCGAGCAACAGCAACGCCTGCTCGCCGGTGAACTCGACCTGGCCCTCTGCGGCTCCACCGCCCGCTGCCCGGACGGAGTCATGCAGCGCATCATCCGCCGCGAAGCCCTCGGGGTCGCCCTCCCGGCGCGGCACCCACTCGCGGCCGCGGAGTCAGTCGCAGTACGTGAGCTCACGGATGAGCTCCACTACCTACCCCAGGACGACCTCGCCCCGGAGTGGAACGAGTTCGTCCTCGCCTGCTGCCGTACTGCGGGATTCGCCCCGCGCCGCCATCCGGCCAGCGGCAGCTCAGCGGCCGAATTGGTCAAGGCCGGCGAATGCGTAGCGCTCGGTCTCCTGTCCACTCCGTACCCACCCGGTGTAGTGGTCCGACCACTCGCGGCAGGCGTACCGCCGTACGGATGGTCGCTGCGCTGGCGCGACTCACCCCGTACTCCGGCAGCCGCGCTGGCCGTGTTGCGAAGCCTCGACTGAACGTTGAGGGAAGCCTGCGGGTTGATGAAATTCGACCCTCGGGTGCATAACTTCGCGATCCATGGGGTAGGAATGAGTCACACAGATATTGACCGCGGTCCAGACATGTGCCGCGCCGTGACTCATAGTCGCGAGGTCAAGAATCATGGTTACCGTTTTTGCCGAACCGAAGAAGCACAGCGATCCGAAGCAGCAGCGCGATCTGACCACCCGGGATCTTCTCACCCGGCGCGCGCAGTCCACCGACGAAGCAGTCCGGCAGCTCCTGCTGGACGAAGCGATCGAGTTGAACCTCGGCATCGCCCACAGCATCGCCGGCCGTTTCCGTGGCCGGGGCGTCGAGTCCGACGATCTCGACCAGGTCGCGTACCTGGGGCTGGTCAAGGCCGCCCGCAGCTACCGCCCGGACACTGAGACGCCGTTCCTCGCCTACGCCGTACCGACCATCCGCGGCGAGGTGAAGCGCTACTTCCGGGACTGTTCCTGGACCGTGCGGATCCCGCGCAGACTGCAGGAACTGCAGGGCTCGATCGCCGCCGCGCGACCGCAGCTGGTGCAGGACCTGCAGCGTGATCCCACCCTGGAGGAGCTCGCCGAGCGACTCGGCACCACGGTCGCCGAGGTCGAGGCGGCGCTCGCTGCCGACGGTTGTTTCTCCGTACTGTCGCTGGACCGCCCGCTCGACGGGGAGTCCACGGCCAGCCTGGCCGACACCATCGCGGACGAGGAGGACAGCGCGTTCGAGCGGACCGAGGCGGTCGCCATGCTCGAGCCGGTGCTGAACGACCTCAACCCGCGCGAACGCAAGATCCTCGAACTGCGGTTCGTCGAGGGTCACACCCAGGCCGACATCGGCGCCGAGATCGGCGTCAGCCAGATGCAGGTCTCCCGCCTGCTGCGCGGCATCCTGGATCGCCTGCGCGAGCAGATCGAGCCACCCGCCGCTGCCGCCGCCTGACCCTCCCGTCAGGTCCGGCAGCGCCCTCCCCGCGGTGGTCCGCCGTAAGCTTGTCTGTACGGCGGACCACTTGCGGAGGTTCCTCTAGATGCCGGTGTTCGTGGTCCAGCAGCATGATGCGCGGCGGATGCATTACGACGTACGGCTGGAAGTGGACGGCGTCCTGAAGTCCTGGGCGGTGCCGCGCGGGCCGTCGCTGGATCCTGTGGTCAAGCGGCTGGCGGTGCCGACCGACGACCACGAGATGTCGTATGCGACGTATGAGGGCGTGCACGAGGGCGCCCGCTACGGCAGTGGCGCCGTCATCGTGTGGGATGCGGGCGACTACCAGAACCAGACCCGGGACAAGCAGCACCAGCTGATCAAGCCGGCGCTGGCGATCGAGCGCGGGCATTTCCGTTTCGCCTTACAGGGCGTGAAGTTGACCGGTTCGTGGGCGTTCACGCGGACCGGTCGCGACGGGGACTGGCTGTTGGTGAAGGTGCGTGACGAGGCTGCTGATCCGTCGCTCGACCTGACGGTCACCGAGCCACACTCGATCCTGAGCGGGCTGACCATCGAGGAGATGGCGGCTAGCGCAGGCTCAGACGGATGACCGCCGTGACGACGATGCCTCCGGCAACGGCCAGCAGCATCGGTACCTTGGCCAGGCACAGCCCGCCGGCCGTCACCGTGCCGACGATCTTCGTCCAGTCGAGGGCCTGCCAGTGTTCGCCACCGAGTTCGGTGACGATCAGGCCGGCCAGCAGGACCGGGGCGGTCAACGCAGTCATCCGGATCACGCTCGCCGGCAGCTTGCGTTGGGCGATGATCAGAGGCGCGCTCGCCTTCATCAGCCAGCTGATCACGGTCACCGCGAGGACGGAGAGCCAGAGCCTCATACCGGATCACCTTCCTTCTGGGGCAGTACGCCGATGAGTGCGGCGACGATCGCGCCCAGCAAGGCGTAGCTCGGGGTGGTGACGAAGAGCAGCCCCGCGGCGATCGTCGCGCCGAGGAGTGCTGCTGTCAGCGCGCGCTTCGACCGGCGCAGTTCGTCGATGGCGAGGATCAGGAAGAACGCCGGGAACGCGACGTCGAGGCCGAGCTGATGCATCAGGTCAGGTGACGGCGAGGTGAGCGCCCCAACCGCCGTACCGGAACTCCAGAGCACCCATTGCGGCACGCTCGCACCGATCAGCCGAACGATGTCGTAGCCGCCGTTGTTGCGATGGGCAACCACAAACGAGGCGTCACACAACGCCTGCGCCTGGATCGCCCGGCTGATCCGCCCGCCCTCCAGACTGTTGTTGAGCGCCACGCCCATCACCAGATACCGCGCGTTGATCAACACCGCCGAGATCACCGCCGCAACCGCCGACCCACCCGCCAGCGTCGTCAGCAAGGTGAACTGAGCCGACCCTGAGAACGCGAACATCGAGAACACCACCGGCAGCCCGACTCCCCACCCCCGAGCCACCGCCTCAGCCCCGAAACTCAACGCCAACACAAACGCCGCCGCCCCCGGCCCGACCCCCATCCGCATCCCGAGCAAGAACTCCCGCCGGCGTTCAGCGCCCGCCAGCCGCCTCACGAGAGCACCCCGGTACCTGGGTGAAGCCGCTGATAATGCCGCCGCGCCCGAGCGCGATTTCCGCAATCCCCCGAACTACACCACCGCCGGGACCCGTTCTTACTCCGATCCAGGAACAACCACCCACACCCCGAATCCTGACACTCCCGCAACCGCCCCAGATCCTCCCGCTCCACCAACCGCCCCGCCGCCATGACCAGCTCATCAACCAGATCAGCCCCCACCCAATCCAACGGCCGCGCGCCGGTGGGCGTCGCGCGCTCGAGTGCCCCCACCAGTGGCCGTTGCAGTTCCGCAAGGTCGCCTGCCTTCATCTCACGTGCGATCGGAAGCACCGCGCCATAGACGACCTCGCGCACGGCGACAACCCGTTCCAGTTGGCCATCCGATCCGCTCAGACCGACCGCGGCGCACCAGATCGCGAGCGCCTCCGGCGTGGCTATCCGGTCGATGGTGCGGCTGGGGTCCAGGCGCCAGGAGATGGTGTTGAGCAGGTCCAGGGCTACGTGGCCGCCGATGAGTTCCGGCTGGTAGGCCATGAAGAATCACCTCGTCTAACAACCTAAGAGAGTTTTGAGTGTTAGGCAACCGATGGCCGGTTTCGGACGCGGTGGTTACGGGGTTCAGGGTTGACCGGCGCGGAGGGTGATCACAGAATCGTGCACACTTCTGATTCTTTGGCCGCCCGGAGGACATCAATGCGCACAATCGCAGGTCTTGCAGCTGGGGTGCTGATTGCCGCACTGGTCCCCCTGCCCGCTCACGCGGCACCTCCACCGGTGTGGACGCACAGCGCGGCCGACCGGCTATTCGCCGGTACGACGAGACCCGCCGGAGCACCGACCGCGATCGACCTTTACGCCGCCCGCAACGAGACCGAGGCGGCGCAGATCGCAGTACGGCCGACTGCTGCGGTCACCGGAGTATCAGTGAGCCCCAGCGCGTTGACCGGCCCCGGAGGGGCGACCATCCCGGCAGCAGAGATCAGCGTGCGTCGGGAGTACCTGCATCCCAACGTCATCCTGCTGGGCGACGCCGAGGTGGAAGCAGCGCCTGGTGGCGGTACGGCGTACTACGACGCGCTCGTCGAAAACACCCCACGCGCACTGGCCGCCAACATCACCCAGCCGTACCACTACAGCGTCCACGTCCCCACCACCCAGACCCCCGGCGTCTACACCGGCACCGCCACCGTCCAGAGCAGCGCGGGCAACGTCGCAGTACCGGTGCGGCTGACCGTCTACCCGACGACCATCCCGCCCACCAACCAGTCCACCTTCAAGCTCAACAACTGGACCACCTCGGCCGGCTGGGACTACGACGGCACGATCAAGTCGATCCCGGTCCAGTACGGCGTCCAGATGTACGACGCCAACTGGTGGAAGGTGATCGAGGCGATGGCCCGCAACCACGCCGAGCACCGCAACAACGTGGTCTTCGCCGACTTCCAGGCGCTGCTCATCCCCGACACCACCATCGATGCCGCAGGCAACTACACCTTCGGCTGGAACACCTTCGACCGGTTCGTCCAGACGTACGCCGACGCCGGCGCCCTGCAATGGATCCACACCCCTCACCTCCTCAACGGCGGCACCAGCCCGACCCTCGAGATGCTCAAGCGCGGCTCCGACGGAAAGACCCAGATGGTCGCCGTCGCCACCAACACTCCCGAGTCGAACGCCTATCTGGACAAGGTGTTCCCGGCGCTCAAGCAGCACCTCGACGCCAAGGGCTGGACCGACATCTTCTACATGAGCGCCAACGACGAGTCGAGTCACCCGGAGGAGATCACCGCGGCCAACTGGCTCTACGCGAAGTACCGGCAGTCCTTCCCGAACCCGAAGCTCAACGAGGCCGAGCTCGCCATCAACACCCCGCCGGCCACCGTCACCTCGAACACCCCGATCCTCAACCTGTACGAGGACAACGTCGGCTACTTCCAGACCAAGCGGCTGAACGGCAACGAGCTCTGGCTCTACAACTGCATCGGCCCGCGCGGCCCGTACCTCAACCGCTTCATCGGCTCGCACCTCGACAAGACCCGCCTCACCCCGCTGCTCGCCTGGAAGGCCAACGCGGTCGGCTACCTGCACTGGGGCTGGAACTACTGGTTCCAGAACGTCGGCGGCCCGTACGTCCAGTTCGACACCTTCGACGGCCCGCAGACCGGCGACAACTTCCTGGTACGCCCGAACCGCGCGGCCTACGACCTGTACGACAGCGTCCGCAGCGAAACCCAACTCGACGGCGTCGAGGACTACGAACTCTTCACCAAGCTCGCCGCGACCAAGCCCGTCCTGGCGAAGGCCCTCGCCAACTCCCTCATCACCAACTCGTACACGATCGACCACTCCGGTACTGCGATCGACGACGTCCACCGCCAGGTCCTCGACGCCCTCGCCACCGGCGGCCCCGACCAGACCTTCCCGTACACCGACGACTTCACCAACGGCGCCTCCGCTTGGCAAGCAGGCAAGGGCACCTGGTCATCGGCGAGCGGCGTACTCAGTCAGACCGACACCTCCCGCTGGGACTTCGTCAGCGGACTCAAAGGCCGCGCGTACGCCGACCTCACCGCGAGCGTCGACCTGAAGATCACCGGTGTGAACAGCAACGACGGCAACAACAACTGGGCCGGCCTCGTCGTCCGCAACCTCAACACCACCGACTTCGAGAGCGGCTATCTGGTCGCCCAGCGCAACAACGGCGAGGTGTTCGTCTACCGCAGCGGCACCAACCTCGCGCACGCCCAAGCCACCGGCTACGCACCCGGCCAGTTCAACCGCCTGAGAGTAGTTGCCCGCGGCAACACGATCACCGTGTACGCCGGAACAGGCCAGGCACCCGTCCTGACCGTCACCGACAACGCATTCAGCGCGGGCGGCGTCGGTCTGGCCAGCGGTGGGGTCAGCGTCCAGTTCGACAACGTCCGGCTCAATCCGGAGACCAACCCGGCAGAGGCCCGGCCGGTCACCGTCAGCTCGACGTACGACGGTGACGGCTGGAATCCACGGGCGGCGGTGGACGGCCGGCGTACGTCGGTAACCGGCTCAATGGGTTGGACGAGCGCCGCGGCGGCAAGCGCCACGGACGCGCAATCCATCCAACTCGACCTCGGCTCGGCCAAGCCTGTGAGCCGAGTGGATCTCTACCCACGCAGTGACGGCGCCAACGCCGGCAGCGGATTCCCGATCGACTTCACCGTGCAGGTCTCGCAAGACGGAACAACCTGGTCGACCGTCGCCGGCAAACAGAACTACCCGAAGCCGACCGCCACCGCCCAGACGTTCCCCTTCGCACCGCAGAACGTCCGCTACGTCAAGGTCGTCGGCAACAGGCTCAGCCAGGACAACTTCGGCACCTACCGCCTGCAGTTCGCCGAGGTAGAAGTTGCCGGCGGCAACCTGGCGGCCGGACGCCCGGTCAGCTCGTCGACCTCGTCCGAGTTCACCGCCGAGGGCTGGCTCAAGGCCAACCTCACCGACGGCTCCCACCAATCCAGGCTGTGGAACTCGATGGGCTGGACCAGCGCGTCGGTGGCGGCCAACAGCCCGCAGTACGCGCGAGTCGATCTCGGCGGACCCAGCCTGATCAGCCGCGTCGACCTGTACGCCCGCTCCGACGGCGGCAACACCGGCAACGGGTTCCCGGTCGACTTCACCATCGAGACCTCACTCGACGGCACGACCTGGACCCCGGTGGCCACGGTGAACGACCTGCCGCAGCCCGGTTCCGGAGTACAGGCCTACACGTTCCCCGCGACTACGGCGAGGTATGTGCAGGTACGCGGGACCGAACTGAGGCCAGATGGCGAAGGCGGCTACCGGATGCAGCTGTCCGAGTTGGAGGTCAGGTGACTCACCAGCCGTCGATGTGCAGTACTTCCTCGACCGGCTGGCGCGGAGCGGGCTTGAAGGTATCGCCGGTGTAGTAGGCGGTCGGGAGGAGCACGGACTGCCGGATGTCCTCCGGCAGTCCGAGCAACTCCGAGATCTCCTGCTCATAGGTCATGTGCAGCGTGGTCCACGCAGTACCGAGGCCACGTGCGCGGGCTGCGAGGCAGTACTGCCAGGCAGCGGGCAGGATCGAGCCCCAGATGCCGGCCTGGTTGCCCGCGCCCAGCGACTTCACCTGGAGGCAGGGGATGACGAGGACCGGTACCTGGCCCATCTTCTCGCCCAGGTAGGCGACACTCGACCCGACGCGTTGCTGCACCGGCGCCCTGTCCGGGTCGTCGGCGTGCAGGCGGCCTGCCGCACCCGGGGACTCCAGGTACGACTCGACGGACCGCCGGTAGTACTCCCCGATCGCTGCCCGCTTCTCCGCATCGGTGATCACCAGCCAGTGCCACGTCTGCCGGTTGCTCCCGGACGGCGCCTGGAGCGCGATCTCGATGCACTCACGGATCAGCTCCATCGGCACCGCCCGCTCGAGATCGAGCCGCTTGCGGACGGTCCGGGTGGTGGTGAGCAGTTCGTCTGGGGTCAGGTCGAGTGTCGTCACGCCATCAGTTTGTCAGCACACGTACGTCGAGTTGGGGTGGACCTTCTCGCAGTAGCGGATGTGGAGGTGGTTGTCGTGGGCCGGCCAGTTGGCGGTCAGGCCTTCGTTGATCAGGGTCGGGTCGTTGAACCAGATGAACTTGACGTGCCCAGGAGCCGCTGCCCGGACCGCTTGGACGAGCTGGCGGGTCGCGGCGCGGTCGTACGTCGCGGACTCCCAGGTGATCCGTCCGGCGGTGCACTGCGCGTTGTCGGTGCGGATCGGCCAGATGTCGATGTCCATGCCGTTGTCGTGGCTGGCGTGGCCGGGGATGTCGCCGCCGTGCTCGAACCCGGCGTCGCCGTACCCGACCTTGCCCTGGTTGGTGCTCGCGAAGGAGCGAGTGGCCGCCTCCAGTTGCGCGACAGCGGCAGCGGCGGCCCAGTTGGCGGCGGTGCCGTTGCCGTCGGGGTCCTGGTCGCAGAGGTTGGCGGTGAAGTCGGGGTAGTCGTAGTGCCAGCTGAGGTTGCGCCAGGTGATCGGGCCGACGATGCCGTCCGCGCCGATCCCGGCGTGCGACTGGAAGGCGACGACGGCGTCGCGGACCGCAGTACTGAAGACTCCGTCGACGGCGAGGCCGAGCCGGCGTTTGGCGTTCAGCTCGACCTGCAACGCCTTCACGGCCGCGTTGTTGTCGCCGAGCCGGATCGTCGGTACCAGCGCACCCCAGGTCTGCGGGCCGACGATGCCGTCGGAGCCGAGGCCCTTGGCGGTCTGGAAGGCCTTGGCCGCGGTCACGGTGGTCGCACCGAAGACGCCGTCAGCAGTCACCGACTGACCGTTGTGCTGCAGCAGGTACTGGATCGCCAGTACGTCGGCACCCCGGTTGCCGCTGTTCTGAGTCGGGAAGAACGCGTTCGCATAGGCCTGGGCGCTGCCCGGGATCGCGCCGATCAGCAGGACTGCGGCCAGTAATGCCAGGCAGGTTCGTTTGAGCGAGGGCACGGTGGTCTCCATTCGGGGCGGTCGAGTCCGTGAATCAGTAACCTCTCCCGGCCACCTTCGGACACAAATTTCCCCACCGCAAGAGCTGGAGTGGCGAACCGGCCGGCGAACGCCGTTCCTTCGGCCACTGCCGCGCTGCAGGTCGCCAGTGACCGAGCAAGCCGCCGGCCAACCGCCGCCGGACTGCCATGCATGCACAACTCCCGCCGGCCAGCCCGACACGCCGAGGCAAGCGCTTGCCCATCCACTTGGGTATGCGCCGACGGTCGACCGTTGCCCTTGGCAACTGGAATCGGGTGGGTCGCGGAGGGTTGGCGCCTGGGCCGAAGAGGGCGGCTGTTACTCGAAGGGGGATGGGTCTCCGGCGCCGACCCGGACGACCTCGGGGGTGTCCTCGGAGAAGTCGACCACCGTGGTGGGCTCGGTGCCGCAGTCGCCGGAGTCGATCACCGCGTCGATCTGGTGGTCCAGGAGCTCTTTGATCTCCCAGCCCTGGGTCATCGGCTCCTCCTGGTCGGGCAGCAGCAGGGTGCTCGACAGGAGCGGCTCGCCGAGCTCCTCCAGCAGCGCCTGCGTCACCACGTGGTCGGGTATCCGGACACCGACCGTCTTCTTCTTCGGGTGCAGCAGCCGGCGCGGGACCTCTTTGGTGGCCGGCAGGATGAACGTGTAGCTGCCCGGCGTGGCCGCCTTGATCGACCGGAAGACCGCGTTGCTGATGTGCACGAACTGGCCGAGCTGGGCGAAGTCCTGGCAGACCAGGGTGAAGTGGTGCCGGTCGTCGAGATGCCGGATGGTCCGGATCCGGTCCAGGCCGTCCTTGTTGCCGAGCTGGCAGCCGAGCGCGAAACAGGAGTCCGTCGGATAGGCGATCAACCCGTCGTTGCGGATCAGCTCGACCACCTGCCCGATCGATCGCTTCTGCGGATTCTCCGGGTGCACATCGAAATACCTCGCCATGCCCCCGACCTTAGCGTGGCGCCGCTACTCAGAGCAGCAGGGTGAGCGCCAGCGTCGTCAGGGCGAGGACGGTGGTGAGGATCGGCCGGGCGAACCGGGGTGGGGTGGTCATGACACTGATTCTCCGAGCCGTTCCCGTCGGTTGGGAACGGCTCGGAGTGTAGATCAGGGACGGCTCCGGGCAGCCCTCGGTGGACTACCTGACCAGGAGCTTCAGGGCCGTGCGGAACGCGGTGTCGCGGTGGCCGTCGAGTTCGGCGGTGGTGAAGACCGGAGTACGGACGTCCGGCGGGATGCCGGGGCCGTCGAACGTCTTCCAGTCGCGGGTGCGGAACTCTTCGTTCGGCAGGATGTATTCCCAGCCGTTCGGAAGGGTTCGTTGCAGGGTGTCGGAGAAGACGCCTTGAGTGTTCTCGCCGATCCGGACCGGTCGCGGGACGCGGTTGATCATCGCCTCGGTGAAGGTCTCGCCGGCGCTCATCTGCGAGCCACCGGTCAGCATCGCGATCGGTCCCGTGTACTTCGTCCGCTCCGACGACGCGACGAACAGCGGCTGGGGCGTCGTGAACGCGGTGGCGTCGACCGGGTTGTTGCGGGCTCGCTTGGCATACGCGAAGAACGGCTTGCTGGTCAGCCGCGACGCCAGATCGAGGGCGAGCTGGTCGGAGCCGCCACCGTTGATCCGCAGGTCGACGATCAGGCCGCGTAACTTGCCCGGCCCGCTGACGCGTTCCTTGGTGAGGATCTTGTCCAGCGTCGCGTTCAGGGTGTCCCGCTCGGCGTTGTAGTCGGGCACGTCGCCGTAGCCGAGGAACGCGATCACCCGCAGGTAGCCGATCCGGCCGGGCAGGTCGGCGTACCCGATCCGGTCGTTCGCGTACGACGTGTACTTCACGCCCTTCAACGCGGTCTGCTCGATGTACGGCCGCAGCTTCGCCTCGAGCTCCGGCGTCGGCAGCGTCGTCCCCGGCCGGGCGCCGGCGTACAGCTTGCCGCCGGGAGTACGGATCGCTGTGTGCGCGTCGCCTAGCGGCTTGATCATGTTGCTGAGCAAGGCGAACAACGCGTCGTCCGAGATGCCCGGGGTGACCAGCGGGCGGTTGGTGGCGCGGGCCTTGTTCCAGTCGATGCCCTTGGCCTGGAAGAACGGGTAGTTCTCGGCGTACGTCGTCCAGAACTGATCGAAGACGGCGAGCGGACCCGTCGCGCCCGGCTCCGTGCAGAGCTTTGGCAGTTTCACCACCCGGCGCAGGTGTTTGTCGCCGACGTTGCCCTCGACGTGCATCACCGCGCGATCGCGCCGTCCGCGCACGGTGAAGGCCTGCTCCTCGTCGGCGGTGAACCGGTCACCGGTCTGCGTGTACTCGCCGGCCGGCGTACAGCTGATCGAGGTAGTGGAGAACAGCGACGCCTTACCGTTGTCGATGGTAACGATCGTGCCGTAGCCGTCCATCTGCCAGACGCCGTCGAGATTCGTCGCCGCGCCGGCCGCAAGTGGTGCGGACAGGGGTGCCGCGACGAGTCCGGCGACGATCCCGACGACCGGCAACAAGGTGAGCTTCATGCAGTCAACTCTTGTCGGTCCGCAGGACCGCAAACAGGGAGCGACCACCCCATCGGGGGTAGGCCTAGCTCTACTACTTCGCCAGGCCCAGCGGTGTCGCGCTGACCACCAGGTTCTTCTCGTAGCCGCCCCGCCCGCGGTCGTACGCACCCGTGCACGTGATCAGCACCAGCCGATGATCACCCGTCTGGTCGAAAGCACCGCTCTTCGTCGCCAGCGCATCCTTCGGCACCGAGGTCACCGAATTCACCCGGTACTTCGCACTATGGCCGTCGCCGCGCAGTTCGACGGTGTCGCCCGTCTTGACCCGCTCGAGCCGGACGAAGAAACCGATGCCCTCCTTGGCCGAGTCGATATGCCCCGCGATCACCACCGACCCGAACGGATCGCCGGCCTCGGCTCCCCCGTCCCACCAGCCGACCCGCTGAACATGCTCCGGTACTACGAGTTGCCCCGCGACCGTAGACGCCGGCAACACGGCCGCCTCTGCCCCGCCGGGCATGACAATCTCGGTCGGCACGAACCGCACCCGCTGGCTGGCTGCCGGCGTACCGACCCTCCCGGGCAGCACGGCTGACGACGGCTCCGGCTGCCCCACAGCCGGAGTACCGCCGCCTGCCGTTCCAGGACTCGGGACTGCTTCGTTCACCTGCGCGGCGCACCCCTCCAGGGCCACACAGGTGAACAGCAGCAATCCGAGCAAGAGCCGCCTCAGCGACGTACCGCCTTTCTGACCACGACCGTCAGCGCCAGTGCGCCCACCAGGACCAGCAAGGGCAGCGACGAGCCCTTGTGCTCCTCGGTGAGTCCGAGCGCTGCCGCCTGTCCACCGGTACCGGTGTTGACCAGGCCGGGCTTCTCACTCCCGGCGCCGGGCAGCTTCAGCGTCGCGACCGCGACGTTCATCGTCTTCGAGGTCGGCTCGCCGACAGCGAAGACCCGGGTCAGGTAACCGGCCCGGACCGGCAATTTCAACGGCCCGAGAACAACCGGCGAAGTCGACCCGGCGGGCACGATCTCGACCGAGTAGGTACCGGCCGGAACGACTACGTCGAGTGATTCCCCATTCGCCACGTTGGCGAAAAGTACCTTTCCGTTCACCCGGATGTCGGCCGGCCCGACCGCGGCGGTGTGCGCGACCCGGACCGCGCCTTTGTCGCGCGGCACGGCGGTCAGCTTGTTGACATAGGTGGTGATCACCGGAGCCGCCGTCGGCGAGGCCGGCCGGTGGATGACGACATCGAGGTTGCTGTCCGCGGCCACCGTCACCTGCCGCTCGATCACCAGCTTCCCGCCGTCCTTCGCGGTGATCTTCCGCGCGCCGGCCGCGACCGTGAGCGGGCCGACCACCTCGGTCGCCTTCACCCCGGTGGCCACCGTCTTGCCGTCCACAGCGATGTCGAGGGTCCGGCCCGGCAGGCCCTGGATCACGTGCAGCACACCGCTACCGGCCGCCTGCGCCGGTACCGCGAACAGGGCCCCCAGCCCCAGCACGGTCACCGCCAGCACTCCGGACAACACCCGGGCAAATTGCGGACCTGACCTTCTCGATAATATCGTCCTGATTTTCCGTCCCCCCGGGATAACTGTTGGAGATTGCCCGGATACGCTGTGTCCCCGCATTTTCCCACCCCTTCGGAAATGCATAAGTATTTGCCTTGCCAGGCTAATTCCGGCGTATCGTATGCGGAAGTCGATCCGGCCACCAGAGGAAGTGGCCGGGTCCATTGGGGGCGATGTCGCATGTCCGCACGTAGCTTGAGGACCTCCGTGCTGGCGGTGGTCGCACTGACTCTGGGGATCAGTACGACTGTTGCTTGTTCGGCTGAAGAGCAAGCCGGTACGCCGGTTGCGCCGAGCCCGGGCCCATTGGCCAACGGGGGCGGCGCGGCACCGGTCCAACCGCCACCGACGGCGGAGGGACCGGGTTTGACCGCGCCTGGAATCCACCTGGCCGCAGTACCGCGTGGTGACGGCAGTTTCGACATCACCGAAGACGTCGTCCTGCGTTCCGAGGTCGCGCTGATCCGGTTGCAGTTGCCGCAGTCCGGCACCAAGCTGGTCGGAATGATGCGGCCGACCAAGCCGATCGCGACGAGTCTGAAGGTCACCGCCGACGACCAGCCGGTCCCGATGGAGACCACCAAACTGGCCGCGGCTCGCGACCTGCCGCTGACCGTCGCCGCGACGAAGCTCCGGCTGGTCTATCGGCTGTCCGGTTCGACGGTCCGGAGCCTGCCGTCTGAGACCGGTCGCGCCTCGGCCGCGATCAGCCCGCTCACCGCCGGCGTCGACCCGACCTTGCCGACCAACTACCAGATCTCGGGCGGCAGCCTGCTCAACGCGGTCTGCCCGGAGATGACCGAAACCCGTTGCGCCGTTGGCGAACCGCCCGGTCTGGGCGTCCAGCAGGGCATCCCGGCCGGCCAGTCCCTCGCCGTCCTTCAATTGGACCTGCCGATGCAGCCGTGAACTAGCCTCCAGCGCCCACGGGACGGTGGGTATTTGAAGCGCTTAAGCTGTTGGCATGGTCAACACACAGGCCGCGGGGCCCATCGCCCTCGGTACCGCGCGGGGCCGCTGGGTGCTGGCCGCCACCGCGCTCGGTTCCGGGATGGCATTCCTGGACGGCACGGTCGTGAACGTCGCGCTGCCCGCGATGGGCGAGGACCTGAACGCCGAGATCTCGGGTCTGCAGTGGATCGTCAACGGCTACATGCTGATGCTCGCGTCGCTGATCCTGCTGAGCGGTTCGCTCGGTGACCGGCTCGGCCGTCGCAAGACCTTCGTCACCGGCGTCATCTGGTTCGCGCTCGCATCGCTCGTCTGCGCGGTCGCACCGAACCTCGAGGTGATGATCGCCGGGCGGATCCTGCAGGGAATCGGCGGCGCGCTGCTCACCCCGGGCAGCCTCGCGATCCTGCAGACGAGCTTCAAACAGTCGGACCGCGCCAAGGCGGTCGGCACCTGGTCCGGGCTCACCTCGGTCGCCGCCGCGGTCGGCCCGTTCGTGGGCGGGACGCTGGTGGACAGCGGTTCGTGGCGATGGATCTTCGTGCTCAACCTGCCGCTCGCGGCGGCCACCGTGCTGGTCACGCTGAGGCACGTACCGGAGACCCGCGACGAGACGATGGCCGGCAAGCTCGACGTGGCCGGCGCCGTGCTCGCGACGGTCGGCCTGGCCGGGGTGACCTTCGGCTTGATCAGCGCCGGCGATCGCGGCTTCGGCGACGCCCTGGTGCTGAGCACGCTGGCGATCGGCGTACTCGGTCTCGCGGCCTTCGTCGAGGTCGAGCGGCGCAGCTCGCACCCGATCCTGCCGCCGGGGATCTTCAAGAACCTGCGCTTCACCGGCGCGAACCTGGTCACCATCGCCGTCTACGGCGCGCTGGGCACGGCCACCTTCCTGCTGGTCGTATTCCTGCAGACGGCACTCGGGTACGGAGCGCTCGAGGCCGGCGCTGCGTTGCTGCCGATGACCCTGCTCATGTTGACCTTGTCGGGCTACGCGGGCCAACTGTCGGAGATCATCGGCGCCCGGATCCACATGACGGTCGGGCCGCTCTTCATGGCCGCCGGCTTCCTGCTGATGATGCGGGTCAAGCCCGGCGCGAGCTACCTCACCGCCGTACTGCCGTCAGTGATCGTCCTGGGCATCGGCCTGGTCTGCACCGTGGCCCCGCTCACCTCGACAGTGCTGAACGCGGTCGAGGACCACCACGCCGGCGTCGCCTCCGGAGTCAACAACGCCATCGCGCGGACTGCCCAGCTGATGGCAGTCGCCGCGATCCCGCTGGCGGCCGGCATCACCGGCGACTCCTACCGGGATCCCGCCGCCTTCAGTGACGGCTTCCGGATGGCGATGTGGATCTCGTCCGGCCTGGCCGTCCTGGGTGCTGCACTGGCCTGGGTGACGCTGGCTCCGGGGAAGGCCTCGAAGCCACCGGCCGCGGAGGAGCAGCACTACACGCACTGCCCGCTGGTCTCTCCGCCGCCGGCGACTCCGGAGGCTGCTGCTACGACACCGTGAAGGTGCGAGACGTCCCGGTGAACGGCGTGATGGTGCCGTTCAGCGCCTTCGAGTCGCCGTGGTGGACGATCCGGTAGGTGCCGGGTTCGGTCGCCTTCCAGGTGATGGTCGCCTTCGAGTCGGCCAGGCCGCCGCGCTCCCAGCGGTAGGTGGTGTTCCAGTCGCCGTCGTCGGCAACTCGTTGCCATTGGCCACCAACTTGACGCTGCACCTCGAGGAACGTGCCATTGCGGTGCAGGTTGTTCTTGGGATGCCCGGTCACGAACACCACCGAGACAGTCGCTCCACGCTGGTACTGCGGGGCCGCATCCGTCAGCACCTGGCCGAACGACTTGAACGGCGGCGGCGCGTCGAACACCACGCCCGTCTGCAGGTTGAGCTCGGCCGTGATCGGCTTCGGGGGATGAGTCCCGGGCGGTACCGGCGTACCGGCCTTCAGTGCTTTGGCCAGTCCGGCGAACTCCTGCTGGTACGCCGGCAGCGTGTACTTCCCGAACAGCGTCGAGCCGCCTTCGTACTGCTGCAGCTGATACTCCTCCGGCGTCGTCACGTACGAGCTGTAGGCGTTGGAGTAACCCGAGACCAACACGTTCTCGATCGGTACGCCGAGCTCCCCCGCGACCGTCCGCCGAAGCCGCAGGCCGGCCACGATCGTCACCTCGCCCGGCATCGCGACCAGGTAGAACTGGCCGAGCTTGACCAGCTGGATCGGCACGATGTCCGGCGTCGCCTGCAGCAACCCGGTCGGTACCGCGGCCAGCTTCGGCGACTGGCAGCTGATCAGCCACGGCGCGACGTCGACCTTGAACGGCTTGAGCGCTTCGAAGAACGGGTTCGTCACGCCCTCGGGGATGATCGCGATGGCCGGGCCGTCCTCGACACTGCCGGCCAGCGTGGAGGCGCCGACGACCCCCGGGCAGGTGCGATGCGCCTCACCGTCGGGCGTGTACCGCGGATCGACCTGAACAGCCGACATGTCGACATATCGCATCCGGGCGTCGAGGCTGCCGGTGATCGTTGCCCGCGGCCCGTTGTAGGCCTGCTCGGCGGCCTGTTGCTGGCGGTCGCCGAGGATCTGCTGATTGAGCAACGGGTCCTCGGTCGGGCCGGAACCCGGCTTGAGGTTGAGGTTGGGCGACATGTCGCCGGCGTTCGTGTTGGGAAACGCGGCAACGAAGCCCTGACTCTCGTCGAGGTAGCGGACACCTTTCTCGTCGTGCTCCCAGCGGTAGGCCGCATAGCCTTTGTTGTCCGGGCTGATCAGCGTGTTCTCGTTGGTGATCGAGGTCGCGTGGGTGGCGAACCAGCTGATCGCGCCGATGTCGGAGCCGCCTTGCTGGAACCGCAGTACGGTCACCGCCGGGTCGATCGCCTGCGGGAAGGCGGCCTTGTCGGCAGCTGGGTTCTGGTCGAAGGCAATCCTCGAGCGGTTGACGCTGGCGTTGGTCAACGTCGACCTGCCGAGGCTGATGCTGCCCGGCGCGAGATTCTGATGCGCCTGGGTGATCGCCTCGACGATCCCGTCGACGGTCGCGTCGAAGGCCTGCTTCTGGAATCCGTAGATCGACAGGTTGTACGCCAGGTTGTGCGACTGCCCACCCGGCCCGCTGTGCGTGTGCGTTGCGGACAGCAACACGTTGCGCTCGGAGTACAGGTCCCCGTACTTCGCCTGCAGCTTCACCAGCACGGCATCGCGCTGCGCCTGGAAGATCATCCCCAGATCCGAGTTGACGTAGGCGACTCGCTGCCCGGTCGCCTGCTCGACCGCGACGAAGGCCCGGGCCCGCAACCGCTGATGGATCCCGGTCGTGTTCTGGCCGAACTTCGAGTACCCCATCATTCCGTTCTCGGCGGCCGGGCCGGTGATGTCGGAGATCCCCCGCCCCACCAGGTACGCCGTATCGACGGCTTGCGCGGAGGGAGTCCGATTGACGCTCACCCCGGTGGCGACCAGCGCCAGGGCGAGCACAGCAACAAGCGAGCGGGGGCGGCGACGCATGAAGTCTCCTCAGTCCGGTCAAAGCTGAGCCAATTTCATCTTTACCGGAGAGTACTGTTTTGATCGCAGTCTGTGAAGACCTCGTCACTTACCGAGGTGCAGGTAGTGCTGCCGGGTCTCCGCTGGGAGGCGTTCGATGGCGTAGCGGAGCATCGTGCGGGGCATTCGAGTGGCGTGCTGGTCAAGGAAGGCCAGGAGTTCGGTGGGAGCAGTGTGCTTGCCGGCCTCACGGAGCATCCAGCCGGAGGCCTTGTGGATGAGGTCCTCGCGGTCGTCGAGGACCATCGCGGCCAGGGCGAAGGTGTCTTCGGTTTCGCCGGCCCGGATCAGCTTGTGGGTGGCGACCAGGGCGATCCGGCGTTCCCAGAGGTTGCTGGAGGCAATCAATTGGTAGAGCGGGTCGCGCGGATGGTCGAGCAGCTGACCGCCGACGATCTCGGGGGCGCTGCAGTCGACCAGGTCCCAGTTGTCGATGTACTTCGTGTTGCGCAGGTACAGGTCGTAGATCGCGGTCAGATCCGCGGGATTCGCAGTACGGGGCTTGACGGCTCGGGTCGCGCGGTCGGCCAGCAGGCAGAGGATCGCCAGCCGGTGTTCGTGGATCGGGCTGGCCAGCGCCTCCTCGATCGCCGGCAACGGGAGCGTCGTGCGGAGGTACGGCTTGAGAATGAGGCGCAGGGTGGAGAGCTTGACGCCGATCATCTGGTCGCCCTCGCCGTAGCCACCCGGCTTGACCTGGAAGTAGCGGGCGAGCGCCTCGGCGATCGCCGGATCGGCCGCCGCGTCGATCTCGCGGAGCAGGTCGTCGACCTCTTGGGGCACTAGAGCTCCTTCTGCAGCGCCTTCATCGTGCTGATCTCCTTCGTCTGGGTGACGCTGACCTCCTGGGCCAGCTCGCCGATACGGATGTCCGAGCCGTTCTCGAGCTGCTCGGCGCTCATCGTCACCGCCCCCTCATGATGCTTGATCATCAGAGTCAGGAACAGTTCGTCGAAGGCCTTGCCGCGCGCCTGTTGCAGGGTGGTCAGCTCGGCCCGGGTGGCCATCCCCGGCATCTTGCTGTGGTCCATGTGCTGCACGTGCTCGAGGTCCGGCGGGGTCTGGCCGGCCTTGACGAGGAGCTGGCGCATCGACTCGATCTCCGGCTTCTGGCCGACCCGGATCCGGTCGGCCAGGGCTTTGACCCGCGCGTTCGATGCCGTCGTACGGGCCCATTCGGCCATCTGCAGCGCTTGGGTGTGGTGGATCATCATGTCGCTCAGGAAGGCGACGTCGTCCGGGTCGACGGTCTGGGCGGTGCTGGGCAGGGCGGTGACGGTCTTGTTCGGGCCACCCGGCGTACCGGGCACGATCACCGGCGGACCGGTCGGCGCGGCCTGCGGCTTCGGATCGGAGCTGCACCCGGTCAGCGTCGCGGCGGCCAGCAGCACGGCAATCCAGCACGTTCGCGCAGAAAACGTCACGTGGGCCTCACTCCCTGTGGCAAATCGCTTCCGGACAGTGTCTATCACGCTTAGGCTGGAGAACCGCCCGACTAGTCCAGAAGGGACCACAGCATGCGCGCAGGCCGCCCCCGCACGCTCGCCAGTCTCACCTTTGCCCTCGCTCTCGTCGCCGGATCGGCCGGCATCGCGAGTGCCGAGGCGCCCGCGCCACCGGAGACCGGCGCGACCAAGAGCGACAACATCACCCACCTGGCCAGCGCGCCGATGAGCGGACCGCTGGCCAACGGGATCAACACCGACATCGCGTTCGCCGGCCGGCTGGCCTACGTCGGCAACTACTCCGGCTTCGCCATCTACGACATCGGCGACCCGGCCGACCCGCGACTGGTGAGCCAGGTGTCCTGCCCGGGCAGCCAGAACGACATCAGCATCTCGAACGGGCTGCTCTTCCTCAGTACCGACTCCTCCCGCAGCGACAACTCCTGCCAGAGCGTCGCGCAGTCGGCGACGATCAAGGAATCCTGGGAAGGGATCAAGATCTTCGACGTCAAGGACCCGGCCAACCCCCGGTACGTCGCTGCCGTCGAGACCCACTGCGGCTCGCACACGCACACGCTGATCCCGGCCAAGTCGAAGCGCGAGCTCTACATCTACAACTCGTCCTACAGCCCCAATGCCGCATACCCGGACTGCCAGCCGCCGAACGACCTGATCGACATCATCAAGGTGCCGGTCGAGCACCCTGAGGACGCGGCCGTGGTCGCCTCGCCCGTACTGTTCCCCGACGGCGGATTCCCCGGCAGCCCGACCGGTCGCGCGACCAGCGGTTGCCACGACATCACCGCCTTCCCCGCGCGCGACATCGCAGCGGCGGCATGCATGGGTGACGGCATCCTGCTGGATATCTCCAAGCCCGAGCGGCCGAAGGTGCTCGACCGGGTCCAGGACGCGGCGAACTTCTCCTTCTGGCACGGCGCCACCTTCAACCACAACGGCACCAAGGTCGTCTTCATGGACGAGCTCGGCGGCGGCAGCGGAGCGGAGTGCAGCGCCGAGGTCGGCCCGAACAAGGGCGCCACGGCGGTCTTCGACCTCGACCACAAGAAGTTCGTCTTCCGCAGCTACTTCAAGATTCCACGGCATCAGGCCGCCGGGGAGAACTGCGTCTCCCACAACGGTTCGCTGATCCCTGCCCGCGGCCGCGACATCATGGTGCAGGCCTGGTACCAGGGTGGCTTCTCGGTCTGGGACTTCACCGACTCGGCCCATCCGACCGAGATCGGGTACTTCGACCGGCCGCCGATCGAACCGGCCGACTTCGGCGGGTACTGGTCCGCGTACTACTACAACGGCGCCATCTACGGGACTGAATCGGTCAAGGCCTTCGATGTCTTCCGGATCGATGACTCGCGCACCGATCCGGCAAAGCGGGTGAAGCTGGACGAGCTGAACGTGCAGACCCAGCCCGCATCCAAGTAAACGATTCCGCATTGCTCCGGGGTCACGGGCAAAACAACCGTTGTGACGCGTGAGTGTTCGGGCATACGGTGATCCCAGGGCTGTTGTCCACCGCGCCAGGACCGACCGGCGTCGCGGAAGCACCCGGGGGAGAAACAGCGTGACGAGTCAGCCCGATCACGGTGACGGCGAGATGATCCGGACGACGTTCGGCGCCGTCACCGAGGAACTTCGGCCCGGCATCCTGGTGGTCCGGCTGTCCGGTGAGATCGACATCGCCACCACCGACTTCGCCGCCGAAGCGATCCGCGCGGCGATCGCGCCGCCGGCCAAGCTGGTGCTGATCGAGGTGTCCGCGGTGACGTTCTGCAGTTCGGCCGGGTTGGGAAATCTGGTCGAGGCGCGGCAACTTGCGGGGCAACATGGCATCGATCTCGCATTGGTGGGGGTCGGCCGTCCGGTCGACCGCCCACTGACCATCACCGGCCTCGGCCGCGACTTCAGCATCTTCGCCTCGGTCGACGACGCCCTCCAGCACCGCCCGACCTGAGCGCGGCTTCCGGAGTACCGGAAGTAACTGTGCGATACCGGGCGGACCGGAAATGATTGACCGGCGCCGAGGGCGGGAACGCTGAGTTACTGCCGGGCCATGATCGGGAGATGGCAACGTTGCCGCACGACCGGCGGGGGGAACGTCGCGGCTGCCTGGGGAGGGGGATGCTTATGGGTCGACGGACTTCATTGGCGATCGGCGTCCGGACCGTCGGGGAGGCGGTCGTGGTCAGCCCATCGGGAACACTCGAACTGACCACCGCTCCGCAGTTGCGGACCTTCCTGGCCCGCCGGCTGGCCGACCAGCCCGCGGCGGTGATCGTGATGCTGCAGGACCTCGTCCTCGCCCGCGCCTACTCGCTCAGCGTCTTCACCAACCTCGCCCGGCAGGTCGCGGACTGGTCCGGCACCCCGTTCGTACTCGTCACCGGCCGCAACCGCAGCCACGAACTGCAACGGCACTCGGAGCTGATCTCCCGCTTCATCCCCGTCTTCCCCGATCTCGCCACGGCGCTGGCGTCCATCCGCAACCCGCCGGCCCGGCAGCTCAGCAAGCTCAGACTGGCTCCCGTGCCGCACAGCGCCTCGACCGCTCGCCGGTTCGTCGCCTCCGTCTGCGAGCTGTGGCACTGCGAAGAGGTCGCCGAGGACGCGGTCGCGATCACCTCGGAACTGGTCGCCAACGTGGTCCGGCACGCCCACACGGACGCCGACCTGCGGCTGGAGCTCCGCCGGCAGGTGCTGACCGTCGCAGTCTCTGACGGCAGCCCAGACCTGCCGGTACGCCGCCCGCTGGGCGTCCGCGAGGGCGGAATGGGACTGGGCATCGTCGCGACCCTGGCGACCTCCTGGGGTGCCAATCCGACGTCGAGCGGCGGCAAGCTCGTCTGGGCGACGATCCGGCTGCGCTCGCCGAACGCGCGGGTGGCGATCAACAACAGCTGGCGCAACGGTCTGTAGCCGGATCGGGACGCTGAGCGGGCAATCGACATCCCTGTGCGGGGACGCGGAATACGCAGTACAGGCGCTCACCTGTGCGGCGCTTTGCTCACGATGGAGCCAAAGAGGCACTAATTGACGGCAGTGGCCCTAACATGACGCGTGTGACCGGGGATTCCAGGAAGCAGCAGAGCCGGCCGACCGTGCAGGACGTCGCCCGGGAGGCAGGCGTCTCGCCGTCGACTGTGTCGCGCGCCCTGCATACCCGGGGCTACGCCTCACCAGAGGTCCGCGAACGTGTCCAGGCGGCCGCCCAGCGGCTCGGCTACGTGCCGAACCACATGGCCCGCAACCTGCGCAGCCGCACGTCGACCGCGATCGGGGTGCTGATCTCCGATCTGCGCAACCCGTTCTACGCCGATCTGGCCGCCGGGATCGAGGAGGTGCTCCGGTTCGAGGGGCACCAGATGATCCTGGTGAACGACAACGGCGACCCCGAAGAGGAGATGCACGCCGCGGAGACGCTGCTGGCGATGCAGGTCGCCGGGGTGATCGTGACGCCGGTCGCGGCTGCCTGCCCGAAGATGCTGCAGGACAACGGGATCCACGTGGTCTCGGCCGACCGGCAGCTCGGGCGCGGCGGCGACGCGGTGCTGAGCGACAACAAGGCCGGCGCGCGGGAGCTGACCGAGCACCTGCTCGGGCTCGGCCACGAGCGGATCGGCCTGCTGATCGACGAGACCAAGTGGTCGACCGGGGCGGGCCGGCTGGCCGGGTTCCGGGCGGCTTACGAGGACGCCGGGCTGGAGCTGGACGAGGACCTGATCGTCTTCACCAGCTTCGACGCCGAGGCGGCCAAGCAGACCACCCGCGAGCTGCTCGACGAGCAGCACGTGACCGCGATCCTGTCGGCCAACAACGTGCTCGCCCAGGGCGCATTGGCCGAATTGAAGCGCCGGAGACTCCGGATACCGAACAAAATCAGCCTCGCCGCATATGACGACGTGCCGTGGATGTCGTTGGTCCAACCCGCGATTACGACGGTGGATCAGCACACTGTGGATCTGGGTCGTAGCTCTGCGCAACTATTACTGGCCAGAATCAGGGACGAACTGCCCGCCCGGCGGCGAATCGTGCGAGTTGCGCCACGTCTTGTTGTCCGTGGATCCACCGGACCCGCTCCCAGAAACTGAATTTCTGGCGTACCACCGGCACATGACACAACTCTATGTAGACCGGGTCATCGCCAGGCAGCTCGAGCGCCACACCGAGGTCGCCGAGGCGATGCACAGCCAGCTGGACGCGATCCAGGCGATCGCCGACGAGCTCATCCGCCGACTCGACACCGGCGGAGTGCTCTACACCTACGGCAACGGTGGGTCCGCTGCCGACGCACAGCACCTGGTCGGTGAACTCATCGGCCGCTACCTCAGGGAACGGCGGCCGCTGCCCGCCGTAGCCCTGGTCGGGGACGCGGCCGTGACCAGTTGCATCGCGAACGACTACGGCTACGACGACGTGTTCTCCCGCCAGGTCCAGGCGCTCGTCCGGCCGGGAGACATGGTCGTCGGCTTCAGCACCTCCGGTACCTCTCCGACCGTGGTCAAGGGGCTGGAGGCGGCCCGAAACGCCGGAGCCTGCTCGGTGGCCTTCACCTCACGACGCGGGATCGGGCTGGCTGCGGCGGCCGACCTCGCGCTCGTAGTACCGGCCGAGGAGACGGCCAGGATCCAGGAGATGCACCTGCTGGCCCTGCACATGGTCAGCGAACTCGTCGACCAGTGGGCCGCCGCCTACTGATCGACCGCCCCACCCATCCGCCCACTACCCGCCAGCGCCTTCGCGGCGGCCTGCTCGCACAGGCCGTCGCGAAGGCGCCGGCCCGTCTTGTACGCCGTACTGCAATCTTCGATCACGTCACCATTGCGTGGTTCGAACAGTTGATGCGATAGCGTCCTGTGTCCCGTACCGGGTGTAGTTCGAGTGATTGCGGCGCCCAGGTGCGTGCATCGTGGTGCTTGAGGAGCGTCCTCGATGCGGAGCATCGTGGATGCTGCTCAAGTGGCGCGAGGTGCGTGCCTGGGCGCCGCAAGCGCCGAAGTACACCCGGTACGGGACACTTGTCCGGTGAAGGCTTTGACGAAGGAATGAGAATGGCTGAGAGCGCCAAGATCATCGTGGTGGTGCCGACCTACAACGAGCGGGAGAACCTGCCCGTCCTGGCGGCGCTGCTGTCCGACCTGAAGCTGCCCGGGCTGCAGATGCTGGTCGTCGACGACAACTCCCCCGACGGCACCGGCGACGTCGCCGACGAGCTGGCCAAGGCCGCGCCGACGGAGGTCTCCGTCCTGCACCGGACCGAGAAGGACGGCCTCGGCCGCGCCTACATCGCCGGCATCAGCCGGGCGCTGGACGAGAACGCCGACATCGTGATCCAGATGGACGCCGACCTGTCCCACCCCGCCTCGGTGATCCCGACCATGGTCGAGATCCTGCAGACCACCGACGCCGCCGTGGTGATCGGTTCGCGGTACGTCGAGGGTGGCGAGGCCGCGGCCGAGTGGGCCTGGCACCGGCGGCTGCTGTCGGCGTTCGCGAACGTCTACGTGAACACGATCCTGCGCCTGCACGTGAAGGACGCCACGGCCGGCTTCAAGGCCT
Organism: Kribbella ginsengisoli; assembly: GCF_039537185.1. Taxonomy (NCBI): domain Bacteria; kingdom Bacillati; phylum Actinomycetota; class Actinomycetes; order Propionibacteriales; family Kribbellaceae; genus Kribbella; species Kribbella ginsengisoli. The sequence goes on from NZ_BAABAA010000007.1 coordinate 96,283, forward strand.
GGAAGGCGGACACCCTGCGCGCGATCGACGTGTCGACGATCCAGAGCAACGGGTACTCGTTCCAGGTCGAGATGAACTACCGCGCGGTGCGGCAGGGGCGGCGGATCGCGGAGACGCCGATCCGGTTCGAGGAGCGCACGGTCGGGGCCTCGAAGATGAGCATCAAGGTGCAGCTCGAGTCGGCGCTGATGCCGTGGAAGCTGCTCTTCAAGCGCTCCTGAGTACTTCGTCGTCGCAGCCGCTCGGCCTTGGGCCGGGCGGCTTGTTGGTGTGCGCGGGCGTACCGGCGTACCGGAGTGCTGTGCCTGCGTGCTGCGTGCCGACTGATCAGCCGTAGCCGAGCTCGTGCAGGCGGGCGTCGTCGATGCCGAAGTGATGCGCGATCTCGTGCACCACGGTGATGTGCACCTCCTCGACGACGTCCTCGACCGTCTCGCAGATCCGCAGCGTCGGGTTGCGGTAGATCGTGATCCGGTCGGGCAGCACGCCGCCGTAGTAGTGCCCGCGCTCGGTCAGCGGGATGCCCTCGTAGATCCCGAGCAGATGCGGATCGCTGTCCGGCGCGTCGTCCTCGACAAACACCGCCACGTTGTCGATCAACGCCGCCAACTGTCCCGGCACCTGATCCAGCGCCTCGGACACCAGCACCTCGAAATCCGCCCGGCTCATCTCGATCACTCCGCCAGCCTAGTGATGCGTTCCACACCGCTTCAGACCGTCGCCTTGCCGACCCCCACCAGCGCCGCCATCCCGAAGCACCGGCTCCCTGTTCGCTCTGCCGGCTCCCCTCTCGCTGCCTCCCCCCGCTGCCTCCCGCGGCCGCCTCCGCGCCTGCAGCGGCCGTCGCGCCGCCCAACTGCCCCATCCGCCGAGCAACTCCTCCCCAGGCTGCCTACGGCCCGTCCAGCGCCTCCTGAGGCCCCCGTCGAATGTCCTCCCCGCCCTCGCCATCCCGACCGTGTCCTCCATCACCAGAACTCGTTTTGGACCTCGGCCCGTCCTCCTCTATGCTTACCGATGTCCCCGGAGCTTCGGCTCCCGCGGTCCGAGTCCCCATCGTCTAGTGGCCTAGGACGCTGCCCTTTCAAGGCGGTAACGCGGGTTCGAATCCCGTTGGGGATACGGTCAAAAGGCCGTTGTAATAAAGGCTCGAATGATGGTGTAGCATCATCGAGTTGCTAGGCCCAGTAGCGCAGTTGGTTAGCGTGCCGCCCTGTCACGGCGGAGGTCGCGGGTTCGAGTCCCGTCTGGGTCGCCAGGAGAGTGGCGGCGGGTGTCCACACACCGCCGCCATTTATCTCTCCCGGTCAGGTAGCTCAGCTGGTAGAGCGTCCGCCTGAAAAGCGGAAGGTCGGCGGTTCGAGACCGCCCCTGACCACCCTTCGACACCAACCCTCTCCGCGATCCGGAGAGGGTTTTTCTTTCCCACGCGACCTCCGCGGCCAGCTTCCGTCGCTCCGCTCCTCCAGCCGCCCGCTACGCGCGCTCCCGCCCACCCTCCGGCTCCGCCGGCAGCCTGCCTGCTGCCGCCGGACATACCGGCTGTCGCCGGCGTCTGCGGCTGCCGCCGCGGTTGCGGGCTATCGCCCGACTATGCGCTGTCGCGCGGTGACCACGTGCCCCTGCGCCAAGTGGCCTCACTCACGCCACCCGCTCACGCACGGCGATCTTGCTCGGCGACGCCAATTGAGGTCTGCCCCACCCCACGTCCAACTCCGCCTGCTCGTTGCTCGTCTCGTGGACTCTCAATGCGAAGACCGCAGGCAGTGCTGCTGCTCAGAGTAATTTGGTGGCATGACTGGTCAGCCGAGGCAGGGCTCGCTGGAGGACCCCAGCCAGATCCTCCGCCTGCTACCAGCCAAGTGGCACGAGCAGTTCCTCAGCGAATACCGCGGCGCTCTCGACGCCGCGCACGAAGTATCGCGCTTCCCGCAACTGCGAGACGTCTTGCACCTATGGCGTCTGCGAGCGGCGGCGTATTCCGATCCCGGTTACGACCAAGCGCTGCAAGCCACCCGCGACGACCGAACCGACGAGTTCGTGCCGGCCGAGCAGGCAATAACGGCCTGGTTCGACAGACGGGGATCTATTGACCCTTGACGCAGACAGGCCAAACCTCCTGCAATGCACCTTCGGCGAATTCGGACTGTTGTCCTTCCTTGTCAACGACCGCGAATAGGTCAAGATCTTCGACGTCAGCTGGGTCTGCTGAACCGCCCCAGTCTGACCAGCGCTCCGCGATGCCGGGCGGGAATGGCCACGCCTACTCCCAAGGAGAACCATGACTGAGCAGCCGGCCACTCTGCGACCTGTCGCCCCGATGGTTGATAGACGGATCGAGCCGACTGACGACCACTCCGGCGCTACCACAGCGATCGCTCGGATCGATGGTGAGACGAAGCAGCAGCTAGACCCGACTGACCCGCGTCCGCCGTACAAGCAGGTCGCCAACGCGCTGCGCACGGCGATCCTCACGCACAAGTTCAAGGCGGGGGAGAAACTCCCATCCCAGAACGACCTATCCACTCAGTACGGCGTCGCTCGCATGACCATCCAGCAGTCCCCACGGGTACTGCGGGACGAAGGGCTGATCGTGTCCCGCGTAGGCAGCGGCGTATACGTCCGCGAGCAAGCCGACCAGGCAGTCGGCCTCCGCCCGCACATCGAGAAAGCTTTCGAGCGCGACTCGGTGACCATCGACTTTGCCGGCCTAACCGGCGAGACACTCCTAGGCGCTCTCGAAGAACCCATCGACCGCATCCGACGCGGCCGCCTCACTCCCCAGGCCATCACAATCCGGATGCTCCTGCCGGACCTCTCCCAGCCCATGGCCGTACCGTCCCGCGCTGGCAAAAACCCAGGCGACGACCCCGCAGTCAGAGGACGCATCGAGAAAATCGCGCACCGCTCAGCCGGAGAGATCCTCGAATCAATCCGCGAACTCGGCGAGCTGGGCCTGGTCTCCAAGGTCTCCGCAGAACTGCGCGTCGTCGGCATACCGATGATGTTCAAGCTCTACGCCCTGAACGAAGAAGAGGTCTTCTTCGGCTTCTACCCAGTCGTAGAACGAGACGTTGAGATCGATGGCAAACCCGTCTCAACTTTCGATGCCGTCGGCAAAGACACTGTCCTCTTCCACCACTCCATCAGCGACGATGACCGCGCCACAGGCTCGCAATACGTCGACCAGGCCCGTCGCTGGTTCGACAGCCTCTGGGGAACACTCGGACAGGTCCGCGACCTGTGACCACCGATCCCCTGGCCCAGATCCTCCGCTCCGCAGAAGGTGTCCTCTTCGACTTCGACGGCCCAATCTGCTCACTCTTCGACGGCTACCCAGCTCCACAGATCACCCAGGAACTACGGGAACTGGCCCGCCAGATTCGCGGCGAACTGGCACCTACCTTGGAGCAGGCCTCCAGCCCGCACGAACTGCTCCTCGCCGCCGCCGACGATTCGGAGCTAGCCCAGCAGCTGGAGGCCGCTCTCCAGAAGGCCGAACTGACGGCGATCGAAACCGCCCGTCCAACACCCGGCGCAGCCGAATCCATCGCGGCATGCACAGCTAGCGGACGCCTTGTGGCAATAGTGAGCAACAACTACGCGAAAGCCGTCGTTGAGTACCTCGCGAGAGTTGGGCTCACAGAAGGCGTGGCACACATAGAGGGACGCAACCCGGCCGATCCGACATTAATGAAGCCCGCCCCCCACCTCATCGACAGAGCCATCAGAACGCTCGGCGTTTACCCGTCCTCCTGCGTCTTCATCGGTGATCAGACGACCGATATCGAGGCTGGGCGAGCAGCAGGTGTCTCGACGATCGGCTACGCGAACAAGCCCGGCAAAACCGAGGCGTTCAAAGAGGCCTCCGCCGTGCTAACTGACATGTTCGACCTGGCGGAAGCGATCCGCTGAGGCCAAGCCTGATGCTAGATCGCTCCTTCTTGCATTCCAACCATTCCCAGGGGTACCTAGCGGAGGTTTCCTGTGGTAAACCGTTGCGAAATAGACGAATAGCCGGTTCCCGAAGGGATGCAAAGCTTATGAGCGACGATGACGCAGCCTCGCGAGCGGAGGCAGCGGCTCGACGGGCCGAAGAGGCGGCAAGGCAAGCGAAGGAGCTTGCCGAGGCTGCACGCGAGGAAGCCCGGCGAAATCAGGAGATCCGCGATGCCGGACGAGGCGGAGACGGCGACCAGCCAGGCAAGACCCAGGGCTGACAGGTGATTCCGGATGGCATTGCGACGCTGTACGCATTCCTCGGGCTCATAGCACCTGGACTCCTTTATCAGCTTCGGCGCGAACGCGCCAGGCCCACCCTAGAGGAAACCGCCTTTCGGGAAGCCAGTCGCGTTGCTTTCACGAGCTTGATTTTTACGACAGTCTCTATCACCTTGCTGATCGGAGCTAGTCGACTAGCACCTAAGCTACTTGTTGACCTGGCCGCATGGATTGATAAAGGCAACAGCTATCTCGAATCACACCTGTGGCTGGTCACAACGTCGATCTTGATCGAAGTTGCACTCGCCTGCGCCATCGCGGGCTTTGCCGCATACGCCATAGACAAGGTCAAGCCTCGTACTGCCGCCTCCATCGTGAAGACGAGCGTCTGGTATCAACTGTTCCAAGGTGACCTGCCTAAGGACAAGGTCGCCTGGGTTCTAGCCGAGTTGACGGATGGCACCCTCATTTGGGGCTTCGTCGATTTCTACAGTGCCGGACAGAGCACCGACGAGCGCGATATCTCCTTCAAAGGTCCTGGACTGACAGTCCAGCGGAAAGGCAGCGAGAAGGAAGAGCAAGACTATTGGAAATACGTAGTGGTCAAGTCTTCCGACATTGTGATGATCAAAATTCGACCGGAGCCAAAGAAGAAGTCGTGACGACGGGCTGATCCTGCTCTCCCAGCGACCATGACCGGTCCAGCGACCGGTCCAGCAACAGCCAGCGTCACCCACCAACATCGCCCGCCGCCCAGGTCCCCACTGCAACGGACCCAAAGCCTCGCGCGAACGATTCTGTCGAACTGAAAAGCGGAAGGTCGGCGGTTCGAGACCGCCCCCAAACCACCCTTCGACACCAACCCTCTCCGCCCACCGGAGAGGGTTTTCTTCTTCCCACGCGACCTCCGCGGCCAGCTTCCGTCGCTCCGCTCCTCCAGCCGCCCGCTACGCGCGCTCCCGCCCACCCTCCGGCTCCGCCGGCACCTTGCTGGCTGCCGCCGGAAGTACCGGCTACCCCCGGCCTTCGGGGGCTGTCGCTGCGGTGACGGGCTGTCGCCCGACTTAGCGCTGTCGTGCGGTGGCCACCGGTCCCTGCAGCAATTGGGCTCTGCTCACGTCATCGAATCGTGGCCGGTCCTTGCTAGGCGTTGTCGGCTGACGGCCGCCACACCCACAGCCACAGGTGGCCCGCTCTTTGCTCGCCTCATGGATTGTCTGTGCGACGACTGTCGGTCGGCTCGGCGGGATGTGGGGGACTCGCTGCGCGGAGGGTTTCGGATGCTGGATTCCGACCGGGGTCGGGCCGTTCACACCGCCCGGACGTGTGTGTTTCACTGTCGCTCGGTCACGCCTCGACGAGGAGGTTCGAGAATGTTGCGCAAGGGCATACGTCGCGTTGCTGCCATCGCCGCGAGTGTTGTACTCGGGTTCGGGCTGATCGTCGTTCCTGGGGCGGCGCCTCTTCCCCGTGCTCACGCTGATGGGGGCTACTTCGATTCTTGCTCGTTCGACTGGCTTACCTGTGGAACCGGTGAACAGGTCGACCTCACGTCTGACCAGGTTCGCGCACGGACTGACCTTTGTCTGTGGGACAACAACGACGGCAGTCACCCGAACGCCGCGGTGTGCATCAAGCGGGACGCGGACGTGGTCTTCGTGCGGGACACCAACAGCGACGGCCGATCGGCGCTCGGGCAGATCGGCTTCGCCGTAAACAACATCTATGTCTGCAGGAACGCGCACGGTTTCGGGACGTGGGCGCGATGTGACTTCCAGTGGCCGGAGAACAATGCTCGCCTTCGCACGATGGACTGCGATTTCGACAGTGGGCCGCTCAGTTTCGGGTCGTCCGAATGCACCACGTCGGAACGCTACATCGACTTCTTGGGGTAACACGGGACCGTCTCGCTGGCGCAGGTCTGCACGGAACCTCAAGAATGGTTCTGGCGGTAAGGGACCGGGCGGTTCGGTTGCTCCTGCCGGGTATCGCCGGACTCGGTGGCGGAGGCGCGCTCGTAGTTGGTGAGGACTGCGAACACCTTCGGAGCCTCGTAGAGGCGGGAGCGCTGCTGATTGCCGACTGGCTGGAGGATTCCCGCGTCGACATAGCTCTCCATGGCTGCGAACGCGGCAGACCTGCTCGCGCCGGTCAATTGCATGACGTCTTCTCCGGTGATCACCGGATGCCCGATCAACTCGGGAAGCAGGCGTTCGGCCGCGCTGCCCTTGCTTGGTTTGAGTGTGGCTCGCCACTCCAGCTCCAGCGTCGCCAGATTTGTTTGCAGGGCAGCCGGGTCGGCCGTGACTCGCCGGGTCGCGGTCAGGAAGAGATCCAGCCAGTCGCGGATGCCAGCGAGCGCCGCTTCTCCGTCCGGGGGTCCTGTGTATCTGAAGCTGGACAAGGCGTCGACGTATGCCGAGGCGCGAGTCGCCAGCGCAAGGCTGATGGCGGGATGAAGTCACTCGCCAGCTCTCGCCTCTTGAGGACGACATGGATGAGAGCACGACCGGTTCGGCCGTTCCCGTCCGCGAAAGGGTGGATCGTCTCGAATTGCGCATGGCCAATCCGGCCTGCACGGTGCCAGGCAAGTCATCGCGATTGACGAACTCGCACAGATCCTCCATCAATGCTTCGACGTACTCCGGTGGCGGCGGCACGAAGGCGGCCTGGCAGGGATTGAAGTTGTTGCCACCGATCCAGTTCTGTTTGGTTCTGATCAGACCGGCGATCTCGGGTTGATCCGAGTGCTCCATCAGAGCCCCGTGAATGTCGAGAAGGTCCTTCACCTCGACCCTGTCGACCACCGCAACCGACTGCACAGCGTGGTTCATGGCTTTGACGTTGCCCAGAACGGCGTCGGCGGTCGCGTCCTTGTCCTGTACTCCGGCCGCCAACTTGGCTTCATGTCGGGCGAGCCGGCGGCTGTTGACCTGCAGGCCCTCGATCTTGGACGACGCGACGGCCTCGGCTCGGAGCAAGAACCGGGCCAGTTGCTCCAGATTGTGCTCACCGGGTCCGCCGAAGGCTGCCAGGGCACGTTCGGCATCGACGATGTCCGCCTCGAGTTCGGCACTGAAGTCCAACGCATGGGCGCTGAGCAGGTCAGGCACGTACGCTGTGTACTCGTCGTTAAGTCCAGGTTATCTAACTAACCTGGACTTAGGGCGATGTTAGTCCAGGTTAGCCCCGCAGACTGACCTCAGATCAGTAGTTGTGTCGGAGGTCGAGGGCCGAATCGTCTCGTAGCCGGCGGAGGAGCTCTTCTCCGTGGTGCCTACCGTTTGGGAACTGGTCGCCTCGTTCCCAGCGCCAGGCGGCGATCATGGCGAGGACTAGTTGTCGGCAGTCGGCCAGCAGGTCCTGGTCGATGTCGGGGTAGTAGTCGCAGACTTCTTCGGGAGCGTGGGCGAGGTCGAACTCGACCGGTCCGCGGCAGCAGGTCTCGAGGTCGATGAACAGCGGGCCGAGTTTCGTGCTGAGTAGGTTGCCTGGATGTGGCTCGCCGTGGAGGAGTTGCTCTGGGGCGCCGCGGTTTTCGATGGCTTGTCGCAGAGTGGTCAGCTTGTTGCTGAGGAATGTGCGGTCTGCGTCGGAGAGGGCCGGCGAGAGGTGTGGGCTGGCGACGACCTTTTGGGCCTCGGCGATTCGGTCTGTGAAATGTGGGGTCGCGACGTCGAGCCTGCGCATGCCGGCGTGTAGTTGCTGGAGGGCCTTGGCGTAGTCGGCTGGTGCAAGGTGAGGTGTTGCGGGCTCGTAGTAGGTCCAGAGGGTTATTGCGAAGCCGTCGCGGATGTAGACGAGCGGGTTGACCCGGGGGTCGAGGGCTCCTACTGGGCTTCCGGTCCCGGCGAGGCGTTGAGCTAGGTCGACTTCGAGTTCGGCGACCTCTTGGCCGACGTGGGCTACGCGGGCCAGGACGTTGCATGGGGTCAGCCGCAGTGCCAGCTTGTTCGAGTTGTGGAGGACGGTTGCGTCGCTGGTTGGTAGGTCGAACGAGGCGGCTAACGAAGTCGCGGCGGCGATCGCACGTTTGACGTCGGGCATCTCCATGATTCGGTGAGGCTACCTTCGTCGTCTTGTTCGGACCTCTGGTTTTCGGGCCGGCCACGCATTTCGGGCAGTACTACCGGAGGCGGGGATCTTTGCTCATCGCAACATGCGGCGGCCCAACTGGTTGAGAGTGTCTCGGTGCCGGCTTCTCGAGGTCGATGGTCTGGAGTGCATCTGGGTGAAATCTTGGTGCGGTTGGGGATTGGGCGCGGTTAGGGTCCGGTTATGGCGGCGGCTGAGGATGGCATCGATGCGTTGCGGCGGATCTCGATCGAGCGCGGTGTCGTCACTAGGCCTGCGTCTGCTTGGACGCCGACTGTGCATGGGTTTCTGCGGTACATGGGGCGGCAGGGGCTGAAGTGTGTTCCGGAGCCGATTGCGGTTGATGGGAATGTCGAGCGGCTGGTCGCAATCGAAGGAGATGCGGGGCGCGATTGCTGGGGGCATCAGCATTCTGAGGCGGGGGTGAGGTCTGCGGGGCGGTTGTTGCGGAGGGTTCATGATGCGTCTGTGGGGTGGGAGCCGCCGCAGGGTGCGGTGTTCTGTGCGCCTGAGGTGGTGAGTGGGGCGGAGATGGTGTGGTGTCACGGGGATGTTGGGCCTTGGAACATGGCGTGGGTTGGGGACGAGGCTGTGGGGTTGTTCGATTGGGACTTCTTGCATCGTGGGCCTCGGGTTGATGACGTTGCTTATGCGCTGCAGTGGTTTGCGCCGGCGCGTAGTGATGAGCATGCGTTGAAGTGGCATCACTTTCCGGCGGTGCCTGATCGGGCTGGTCGGGTACGGGCCTTCTTGGAGGCTTATGGCGAGTTGCCGGCGTTTGATGTCGGTGAGGCGATCGCCAGCAGGATGGAGATGACCATGGCGCTGGAGTTGTCGCTGGCTGAGGCGGGGGTGGAGCCGCAGAGGAGCTGGGTTGCTGAGGGCAGTCAGGTGCGGGGGGCTGCCGAGGTGCGGTGGGTGCGGGAGAACGCCGAGTTGTTGACGCCCTGACACCGCGCGGCGCTCGGCCCTTGCTGGTGGGGTTGGTGGGCGCGCAGACTCGGAGTGACCGTGGGGAGGCGGTGTGGACGAGTCAGGGGCGCTTCGGCGTGCGGGGTGGGCGGGGGCGGCTTCGGTTGTGCTGCTCGTGGTTGCGGTGGCGCTTTGCTACCTGGTGGGAGTCGACGACGCGAGTATGTCGGACTCGGACATTCTCGAGAGGCTCAATGACGACGGGCGGCAGGCTGCGGCCGGCATCGGGGTGCCTGTGCTCGCTGCGGGGGTTGCGCTGCTGCTCTGGTTCGCTACTGGTTTGCGGCGGGTGCTGGATCGACTTTCTGGGGGCGATCCGCTGGCGCACGCGATCGTGCCGGCTGCGGCGATGTTCGGTGGGCTGATGATTACCGGGGTTTCGCTTGACGTGGGGAATGCGTTCGCGGCTTGGTCGGACGATTTCACGGCTGATCCGAACACTGTCCGATCGCTTGGCATGGCCGGCCAAGTTCTTGCGCTCACAGGGCTGGTCGGCTGCGGTGTGGTGGTCGCTGTCACGACGCGGATCGCTCAGCAGGCGCATGCCTTGCCGAGATGGGCGGTGTGGGTGTCGTACGCCGTTGTCGTGCTGTGCATGGCCGGCTTCTGGAGCGGGGGGATGGCGTCTGTGGCCTTTGCGCTGTGGATGATCGGCGCTGTCGTAGCTGTACTTCGCTCGGCACGGCAGACGCCACCGGTTGGGGTGCCCCGGGCAACGCAATGAGCGGCAGGGCTGGAATGCATTCCAGTTCTCGCCGTTGACCACGCGATTCAGCTGGTCTCGCGATCAGTACCACTGGGAGCGTCCCGGAGCGGGGAGCGACGGTGGAGCGAGCGGCGAAGGGCGCGTGGGCCCTTCGCCGCTGTCCGGTCGTTAGTGGTACATCGGTAGGGAGGTGCGGAGGGGGGTGGTTGCCTTGGTGGATTTGGCGGTGGCGGAGGCCGTGGCCGCGGCGGGTTCGGGGGCGGGGACCGGGTCGCATTGGAGGTCGGAGCGGTTGCCTGGCTTGCGGGTTGGCAGGGCTCCGGTTTGTAGGTAGGCGACGATTCGGTCGTCGGTGCAAGCTACGCCGGAGAGGGAGCCTGCGTGGGTGGTGCCGCCTACGCCTTCGATCAGGGCGGAGTGCGGGAAGATCTTGCGGGTTTGGATGGCTCCGGAGTACGGGGTGGCTGCGTCCAGGGTTTCGTTGATCAGGAGGAGGCTCTTGACCTTGCGGCCGTCGATCTTGACGGGGCGGCCGGCCTTGGCGGCCCAGTAGGCGCAGGGGGCGTTGAACCAGGCGTTGCCCCAGGTCAGGAACGGGGCCTGGGCGTAGGTGCGCCAGTTGTCGATGCGGACCTTGTTCGCGTTGGTGGGCCACTGGGTGTCGGTGCACTGGACGCCCAGGTAGACGGCGTAACCGTTGTCGTCGAAGGGCGGGCCGCCGTAGAGCTCGACCAGCGGTGCGGCGTTACGGTCGTGGACCCAGGCAGCGAAGGCGTCGGCGACGTCGACCCAGCCGTACACGTAGTACCCGGCCTGGGTGAAGATGTCGTTCCACTCGTCGGGGCCGATCTTGCCGTCGGCGGGATGGCCGATGAGCTTGTGGAGTTCGGAGTAGTAGCGGCGCTCGACGACGGCTTCGGTCTTGCCGAGGTGCCAGGTCGAGTCGTGCGCGGCGACGTACGCGAAGAACACCTTGATGCTCTTGTTGAAGGCGACGTCCTGGTCGAGGTTGGCCTGGTACCAGACCCGCCGCGCGTCGACGACGCCGTCGAAGATGACCCGGCGCAGATGCGACGGGTAGAGGGTGCCGTACACCTGGCCGAGGTACGTGCCGTACGAGAATCCGTAATAGTTGATCTGCGGCGCGCCGAGCGCCTTGCGGATACTCTCCATGTCCTGCGCCGAGTCGGTGGTCTTCAGGTGGCCGAGCAGCGCGTGCTGGTTGGCGTCGCAGGCCTTCGCGTAGGCCTTGGAGCGCTTGATCCAGGTCTGCTCGATCTTCGGGGTGATCGGCACGTAGTACGGACGGTTGTACCCGGCAACATCCGGGATGCAGCTCAGCGCGGGCTTGCTCGCGCCGACGCCGCGGGGGTCGAAGCCGATCCAGTCGTAGGAGTCACCGGCGCCGGCCGGGACGAAGTCGCCGAAGATCGCGTAGATCAGGCCGGAGCCGCCCGGGCCACCCGGGTTCACCAGCATCGGGCCCTGCGCCTGCGCGTCGGGCGTCTTGTGCTTCACCCGGGACACCGCGAGCTGGATCTTCGTGCCGTTCGGACGGCTGTAGTCGAGCGGTACGGTGACGAAACCGCATTGCGCACCGGCATTCACCAGGCGCGGAATCGTGCAGGCTCCCCATTGCACGGGTGGCGGCGTATAGCCGGCCGGGGCAGGTGGCGACGCCGGCACGGCGGTCGCGGCGGGGATCGATACCACCCCCGCGACCAATGCGGACGACACTGTGGCAGCAACAACCAAACGTCGGATTCTCATGAATTCCTCCCGAGAGGCATCCTGAACCCACAGCAGGGAAAGAAACAAGGGGGCTCGCCTATCCGCCCAGCCAACCAAGGGTAATCATTGACGGCGGCCCCTTTGGGCAGGGTTTCAGCGAATGCGGTGGCCGCGGAGTACGACGGCAGTCGGTGAAGCCAGAATTTCCGCGTCATCGCGCGGATCGGCGTCGTACGTGACGAGGTCGTCGACCCCGGTCAGGCCGAGGAAGTCGATGGCCGACGTCGTGGCAGCCTCCAGCGCTTGGGTCACGGTCAGGCCGTGTTTGGCGAGCTGGTCGACCTCGCCGGCGACGGTCCCGACCATGTCGGAGCCAGCGAGCACCTGTACGCCGTACCGCCGGGCAACCGGCAGCAACGCGGTCAGCCGCTCGTCGAGCGCCCGGCGCTTCTCGACTCGTTCTGGCTCGTCATCCGGGTTGGGCGGGCCGTACGCGGTGATCGTCGGCGTCCAGGCCCCACCGCGAGCACCGAGTACTTCGAGATCCTCCGCGGTGATCACCGTGCCGTGCTCGACCGAGTCGACGCCCAGCCGGATCAGCTCCCCGACGAACTCGCTTTGGGTGTGAGCCGCCACCCGGGCACCCCGCGCATGCACGGCCGCGATCAGCTGCCCGACAGCGTCGACCTCGTAGTTGGGAGTCATCGGGCTGCCCCGGAGCGGCCCGTCCGGCCCGACAGGCGGGAAGTCGCCGACCAGCTTGATCCAAGTGGCTCCGGCGTCGAGCTCGGCCTCGACCGTGGCCAGCAGATGCTCGGCGGGCACCGGTTCGTACAGGCCTGGGAAGTAGCCGCCTTCCGGTGCGACGAACCGCCCGGCGGCGAGGACGAGTGGCCGTCCGTCCTCTGGCCCGGCGGCGAGCTTGAGCGTGACCGAGCGATCGCCGCCAACATCCCGTACTGCCCGCACCCCCGCCTGCCCGAGATCCTCGAGCATCGCCCGGGCGGCCGCTTCGTCGAGCGGGACCGGACCGCGTTCGGTGATCCCGACGGTCAGATGACAGTGCGAATCCACCAGCCCGGGCAGGATGAACCGGCCCGGCAGCGGCTCCGGATCACCGGTCCCGGCCTCGACATGGACCTGCTCCCCGGCCGGCAGACCGACCCCGTCGAACACCCAGCGCGTCATACCCGGCATCCTCCGTGATCACAGGTTCAAGGCCCGCGATTCTCGCTCTGAGAGTTCACCGAAGGCCGGCGCGAAATTCACCGCTGAAGGACAGGTTCAGGGGTATGACTTCACGACTCTTCTTCCGCCGGCGCACCCGGATCGCCGTCGCTATCGGCGCCGCTGCCGCCGTGGTGGGCACCGGCACTGTCGCGACCCAGGCCGCTGGGTGGCCGGCCAATCCGTCGCACGACTTCCGGGTCGTCGCCGACGGGTTCTCCGGGCATGGCCGGGTGAACGGCAATGTGCTGCGGAACGACCGCGGTGCGACAGCGGTCGTGCGGCATACCGATCCGGCCAACGGGACGGTGACGGTGGACGCGGACGGGACGTTCGCGTATGTGCCCAAGGACGGGTTCAAGGGCGTGGACACCTTCTCCTACACGGCCTCCGACGCCGTGCAGTTGTTCAGGAATGCCGCGTCGAACGGGGAGCCGTTGGCGCCGCGGGCGGAGGTCGCCGGGCCGGGTGGGACGACTACGGAGATCTCGGGGGCTGGTTATGGGTCGGCGCTTACCGCAGTACCGGGTAAGACGGGTTCCTTCTACGGGCTGACCGACCGTGGGCCGAACGCGGATGCGCCGGATGGCAACAAGTCGGAGATGCTGCTCGACTTCGTTCCGCAGATCGGCAAGTTCAAGCTGATGGACGGCAAGGCACGGCTGCAGAGCGTGGTCACGTTGAAGGGGCCGAAGAGCCTCGGTGGGGTGCCGTACAGCGGGCGGCCGCCGCACGACACCAGCGAGGTGATCGACGACGTCAACGCGACCAACGCCAACGGCGGTGCGCCGGTGCCGGTCGCTCGCGATCCTTATGGGTATGACTCCGAAGGGCTCGTCGCGCTGCCAGACGGGACGTTCTGGGTGTCGGACGAGTACGGGCCGTACGTCACGCATTTCGATGCCAAGGGCTACGAGTTGGGCCGGCTCACGCCGTACCGGAACAGCGTCGACAACGCGTCGCACCAGATCATCGGGTACTTGCCGGCCGAGCTCGCGTTTCGCGCCAAGAACAAGGGGATGGAGGGGCTGACGGTCACGCCTGATGGGTCGACGCTGGTGGGTGTGATGCAGTCCGCGCTGCAGCAGCCGGACCTCGGCACGGTCAAGCCGGGCAACGTCTCGCCGAGTCGCATCGTGACGATCGACCTGCGGACGTACGAGACCAAGCAGTACCTGTACCTGCTCGACGACCCGAAGGCGACGGGTGCGGCGAGCAGCGAGATCACTGCGCTGACGAACACGAAGTTCCTGGTGGATGAGCGGGATGGGAACTTCGAGCCCTTTGCGCTGAAGAGCCTCAATGCTGTGGATATCAACGGGGCAACGGATGTCAGCGGGCTGACGATTGGTGGGAAGTCGCCGGAGGCGTTCGTCGGGCAGGCCGGGACGAATGCGGCGCTCGCGGCGCTGACCGGGGCCGGCGTACAGGTTGCACTGAAACAGCCGGTGGTCAACGTCGGGACGCTGGTGAGCCAGCTCGATCCGACCGGCAAGTTCTTCGGCCACGACAAGGTCGAGGGCGTCGCGACGACGGACGGCGGGCGCACGCTGTACCTGTCCAACGACGACGACTTCGGCATCGACACCATCGCGGTCGACCCGGATGGCAAGTGGACGGTGCATCAGAAGACGCTGCCGCCGACGGGCAAGGCTGACAACGCGGAGATCCTGAAGGTCGACACGACCAAGCTGCCGGCCGTCCTGAAGACCGTGACGGTCACGATCCACGTGCGCTGAGCTGTTGCCGGGCCTGTTCGCGCGGGCCCGGCATGGCAGCCTTTGCGCATGATCGATGATGACGCGAAGGAGTTCCTGCACGGCGAACTGCGCGATCTGCGGGCGGCGGTGGTGTGAAAGCTGGACGGGTTGTCGGAGTACGACGTACGCCGGCCGCTGACGACGACGGGGACCAATCTGCTGGGGCTGGTCAAGCATTTGGCGCTCTGCGAGTCGCGGTACTTCGGAGAGGTCTTCGGCCGGCCGTTCCCGGAAGCGTTGCCGCGATGGGACGACTTGGCTGCCCGTGGAACTGATATGTGGGCGGCGGCGGACGAGACGCGTCACGAGATCGTGGGGCGGTACCGGCGTACGTGGGGGCTTGCGGAGACCGGCCGGCATGCTGGGCATGCCGACATCTTGCGCGAGCAGCTCGATGGGTCGGTCGGGACGATCCCGGCCCGGGCGAAGTCGCAGCCTTCCCCGGCGTTCTGGGACGCCAGGCGGTCGGAGATCGAGCGGATCGCCAAGGCGGCATCCGCCACGGAATGACAAAAGCTGCAATTCGATGGTGGCAAGAGGTGGGGGCGCGTAGCGTTCGGGCGTTGCGGTGGGGTTTTCACTAGGGGTGGGGATTGTCGTGAATCTAGATTTCGGGCTCGACCCGGTGTTCTCGTGGTACGTCGTACTGCTGTGCATCAGCGGTGTGGTGATGGTGGGGATGGCGGCGGTGAAGTCGGCCGACCAGTCGCCCGGGTCGCGGGCGCTGAGTGTGCTGGCCGGTCTCGCCTTCCTCGGCTACGGCATCTACCTCGGCTTCATCTTCGACGGCGGCAGCTACATGATGTTCTTCCAGGCCTTCATCCTGCCGGCGCTCCTGGTCGTCAACTTCATCCGCTCGGTAGTCGCCAAGCCGACTCCCCCACAGCCCTACCAGGGCGCCCACGCCCAGCAATACCAGACCATCCCGCAGCAACAGCCCTACCCCAACACCCCGCCCCAGCCGTCGCCCTACGGCCAGGCCCAACCCACCGCCGCCACGCAGCCCCAGCCGTACGCCGGTGAGCCCACCCAGCCGTACCCCGGCCAGCCCTACCCCGGCCAGCCGCAGCCCGGCCCGGGCTCCTCACAGCTGAACTGAGTGCTTAGACCGTCTTGGTCATGACGCAGTGGTTTTTGCCCTTGGGGCGGATGTAGGTGAAGCCTTCGGCTTCGAAGAGGGTGCGGGTGACGCTGTAGAGGAAGGAGGCGGTGATTTGCTTGCCGCCGGTGTCTTGGGGGTAAGCCTCTACTACTCCGCCGCCGGCTTGGGCTATCAGGTCTAAAGCGCCGCGGAGGGCGACGCCGGCGACGCCTTGTTTGCGGTATCGGCGGTCGACGAAGAAGCAGGTCAGGCGGTAGTCGGGTGGCGTGACCAGTTTGGCGTCGTATTCCTTGCGGTGGTTGATGTTCGGCAGCTCGGCCGGCGGGCCGTACTCGCACCAGCCGACCGCCTCGTCGCCGTCGAAGACCAGTGCCGCATGCGCCCGGCCCTCCTCGACCAGGCGGCGTTTGAGGGCGCGGTTGTCCTCCGCGTCGTAGGTCTTCTCGTCGGTCGTCGTGTGGAAGAACGTGCACCAGCACCCGCCCCACACCCCGTTGTGCCGCTCCGCGAGATCCGCGAACGCGTCCCAGGTCTCGGGCGTGAGCGCCCGTGTCGTGAGGTCCTCCAACGCCACCACGATCTTCGCCATGATTCAGCGTAGGACGGTCCACGGACGATCTCCGTCCGGATATCCGCCGGTACGCCGGTGAGCCGCGCCGCCGCGCCGCGATGATTGACCGAGACCCCGGCCGTCGGCGAGGATATGGGTCCGGCGCGGTCCGCGCCTCACCTTCGTCGACCGGCCCCAGCCTGGTCCGCTGAGAAGGCAAAGGGATCTCTGGTCTCGGGCCGCTCGTCCTGGTCTCTTGCCTCGGGCGGGATCGCTGGGGGATCGCGTGCGAGTGCGTGGAAGGCCAGATGACAGCGCACAGGAACTTCAAGCGACGGGTTCGCGCCCGCGCCGCCAAAACGGGCGAGTCCTACACGGCTGCCCTCCGGCACTTCCGTCCGACTCCATCAGGAGAAACGATGCCGGAAACCCCCAGCAGCCTGCGGATCGCCGTCGCCCAGTCGACGGTCCGGGTTGATCCCACCGATGCCGACGGGCTGCGCGCGAGCGCGGCCGAAGTACGCGGCCTGATGAAAGAGGCGGCCCACCACGGGGCCCGCCTGGTGCACTTCACCGAGGGAGCGCTCTGCTTCCCCAGCAAGGTGATCATGTCCGAGCTCGGCCCCGACGAGATCGGCCCGTCCGACTGGACCAAGGCCGAGTGGGCTGTACTGACGGAAGAGCTCGACCAGATCGCCAAGCTGTCAGGTGAGCTCGGGATCTGGACGGTCCTCCCGTCCGTACACCAGTTGCCCGAGCCGGCGCGTCCGCACAGCAGCATGTACGTCGTGTCCGACCACGGCAAGATCGTCAGCCGGTACGACGAACGCATGCTGTCGACCACCAAGGCCACCTGGATGTACACCGCAGGCGACAAACCGGTGACCTTCGAGGTCGACGGATACCGGTTCGGGCTCGCTTGCGGGCTCGACGTGCTGTTCGCCGAACTGTTCACGGAGTACGACCGGCTCGAGGTCGACGGCGTGCTGGTCTCCTACGCCAGCACGGGTGTCGATCGCAACGAGCACATCGGCGTACAGGCTCGCGGGCACGCCGTCAGCAACACCTACTGGGTCAGCCTCGCCGTTCCCGCCAACCCAGGCGCCGGCATCAACTCAGGCATCTCCGACCCGACCGGCACCTGGGCAGCCGAGAGCCCTGCGGACAGTACGCCGGGAATCGCGCTCACCGATCTCCACCGCGCCGAGCTGATCCAGGTCGGCCGCGACTTCCGCCGCAAGACCCGGGACCGCATCAACTCCTGAGCAACGTCGCCCCCACCCGCACTCGCCATGGGGGTGGGGGCGCAGTCCTCGATGTCATCAGATCTGGTGACGACTGCGACGGCGCCGGTCGGACAGAGTGAGGGACACGGACCGCAGCTCGAGGAGGAAACAGATGGGCAAGGTAGTGGCACAGGCGAACATGTCGCTGGACGGGTACGTCGCCAAGCCGGACAACAGCATCGGGCGGTTGTTCGACTGGCTGCAGAACGGCGAGGTCGAGATGCCGACTCCGGCCGGCGACTTCGCCATCCACCTCACCCCGCAGAGCGCGGAACACCTGCGGCAGTGGACGTCCTCGCTCGGCGCACTGGTCTGCGGGCGAACGCTTTTCGACGTTGCCGCGGGCTGGCAGGGACGGCACACGTTGGACGTGCCCGTCGTGGTGGTGACACATCAGGCGCCCACGGAGTGGGTCGACGCTCACCCCGACGCGCCGTTCACCTTCGCCACCGACGGGGTGGAGGCCGCGATCGCCCGGGCGCAGGAGCTCGCCGGCGACAAGGTGGTCGCCGTGGCCGGCGGGACCATCGCCCAGCAGTGCCTGGAACTGGGTTTGCTCGACGAGATAGCCATCGACCTCGTCCCGGTGGTGATGGGCGAGGGCAACCGCCCCTTCTTCGGCAAACTCTCCTCGGACTTCGCGCTCGACAACCCGACCACCTGCATCCAGGGTGATCGGGTCACCCACCTCGTTTTCCCTGTATCCCGGTGAGGCTCGCGGCCGGGGTGCTGACGCCGCACGCCGCACCCGGACCTGAAGTCGAGATCCCCGAGATGGCGTCGGCGCAGGTCGACGTGGTGGTCGCTCGGGTATCGCCACCCGATGGCACCACCACGCCTCCTTCTGCGGCCGCGGACCTCCGTGCGCTGGCGACTCCTTCAGCGCTACAGCCGGCGGTTGAGTCGCTCTTCGATGCGTCGATCGATGTCATCGCCTACGCATCGACCACCTCCGGATACGCGATCGGGCACGCGGCCGAGGCCGAGTTGGCCAGACGGCTCCGGCGGCTGTCCGGCGTACCGGTTGTCACGAGTGGGCTCGCCGCAGTGCATGCGTTGAAGGCGTTCGGCGTACGCCGGGTCGCACTGATCCATCCACCGTGGTTCGACGACGAGATGGCCGACCTCGGCACCGACTACTTCCGTGCTCAAGAACTCGACGCCGTCACCCTGACAGCGACCTCGCTCCCCAAGGACCCGACACAGGTGCGACCAGAGCAAGTGATCGAGTACGTCAGCACTCAGGTGGACGCCTCGACCGACGCGATCTTCTTCGCCGGCAACGGCTTCCGCGCCGCGGCCACGATCGAAGAACTCGAACGCCGCACCGGCCAACTCGTCCTGGAAGCAAACCAGGTACTGCTCTGGTCACTCCTGATTGCCACCGGATCAGGCCTTCGGGTCGACGGCTACGGAAGCCTGTTCGATTCGCGCCTCAGCCGCAGATCGCCTTGTCTGTAAAGGCGTTGACCGCAGTATCTGGGTCGCCGCGGAAGTTCGGCGTCAGCGCGATCGAGACCTGATGCCGGCCATCCGCGGTGGAGAAGGACCAGGCGTTGTAGGCGAGGGCGTCGCCGTCGTTGCCGTAGACGCGCAGGCCGCAGGTGGTGGTTTTCCAGGAGAGGCCCAGGCCGTAGTTGCGGGTTGGGGTGCCAGGAGTCTCCATCTCCTTCAGCAGGTGCTTGGGGAGAAGGCGACCGGCTAGCAGGGCGGCGAAGAAGCGGTTGAGGTCTTTGGTCGTCGAGATCATGTCGCCGCTTGCGCCGAAGAGCGTGGGATTCAGTTCCGTGTAGTCGATGTAGTGGGTGAGGCTCAGGTCGGTCGGCACGTAGCCGTGCGGATGCGGGCCGGGGATCCACGGTGACGTCCCTGGTACGGAGGTCCCGTGCAAGCCGAGCGGCCGGATCAGGCGACGGTCGATTTCCTTCGCGCACGTCCGTCCCGTCACCTTCTGGATGACCTGTCCGAGCAGGAGGTAGCCCGTGTTCGAGTACGCGTACTCCGAACCCGGCACCTCCGACGTCGGCGGGTGGGCCAGCGCCTGGCTGATCTGCTCCGAAGCGGTCCACGTCCGCCACCGGCCGGCGAAGAACTCCGCGGAAGGCGGCATCGCGAGCGTCTTCACGTAGTCGTACAACCCACTGGTGTGGTTGAGCAACTGCCGCAAGGTGATGCTCCGCCCATTGGGTACGACCCCCGGCAGCCACCGCTCCACCGAGTCATCCAGCCGCACCAGTCCCTCATCGACGAGTTGCAGCAGCACAGTGGCGACAAACGTCTTGGTGATACTCCCCGCCCGAAACCGCCCGTCAACGGGCACCGGCCGCGGTGTCCCCATCACCGCAACCCCACTGGTCCCCCGCCACACCCCTTCCTCATCCCGTACCTCCGCCAACACCCCCACCGCCATACCAGCCACCACCCCATCCAGCTCCCGCTGCAATCCCTCCCGATCAACCCCACCAGCACGAGCACCAGTCGCACCAACCGGAGCAGCCATTGCACCAGCCGGCGCCGCACTCACCGTCAGAGCCGCCAGAACCGCCACCCCAGCCACCGACATCCGAAGCGTTCGCTTCATCCCGATCTCCCATCCGTCAAGCAACCACCCTGCTCGGCGGAACTGTCGGGCACATCCGGAGGAACACCCACTCCGCCCCCGGAGACCGATGAGGGACTCGCTAGGGTCGTGGCGGACGGCCGACCTCGGATAGTTCCCGGGAACTAGGCTGACCGGCGTGACCACACCACCGGCGATCAAGCCCGTACTTCGCTCCAGCCTGATGCAGTGGGGGCATCGCGGGCTGCGGCTCTGGTGGCGACTGCGCAAGCCCACCACTTTCGGGGTCAAGGCCTTGCTGATCCATCCCGACGATGCCGGGAGATGCTTGGTGGTGAGGCACTCGTACGTGGATCAGGACCGGTGGGGGCTGCCCGGAGGTGGCTACAACCCGAAGCGGGAGACCGCCCAGGAAGCAGCGGTCCGCGAGGTTGCCGAGGAGCTCGCGCTGACGATCCACCAGCCACCGACCGTGCTCAATGCCCTGACCACCGAGCTCGAGGGAAAGGTCGACAACCTCACGATCGTCACCGCGAGACCGACCGCCGCGGAGTTCACGCTGAACGCGGAGCTGATCGAAGCCAGATGGGTCGGCATCGATCTCAGCGACCTCCCACCCGGCGCCCCGATCTCACGCTGGCTGAAGCTGGCCAGGTCAGCTGTGGTCGGCGAAGAAGGCGCAGCAGACGGTCACCGCGAGGATCGCGGTGATCAGGATCAGCGCCGTCGCGACGAAGACAGCGAGCAGACCGGCCACGGAAGCGAGCGTCAACCCGGCGGGAACCGTTAGCCAGAAGGCGTTTCCACTCGCGCGGGTGAAGCCACGGGTGAAGGCCGCCGCCACGAGCAGTCCGCTGGTACCGACCGCGGCGAGCACCAGCGTGACCAGTGGATGTCCGCCGAACGTAGCCACCGAGCAAGCTGCTCCGCCGCATCCCGAAGCACTGTCCATGATGGCGAGCAGCTCGACGCAACAGAAGATTCCGACAGCCAGCAGCAGCCACAAAGCCACCGTCGTACGCCGGGCCAGTGCGACCAGGCGCCGCTCGCGTGGCGGCCTGGCGTAGATGAAGTCCGACAAAGCCTCGTGCGGCGCGTGGTCGACGGAGACGGTCGGTCGAGGTGGCAGAACAGCAAGTTGGGCCATGGCGCGCTCCTCGGTCGAGGGTGCAGCCTTTCCCGGTAGAGACGCTGCCCCTGACCCCTATTGCACGTCAATCTCTACTCATTCACTGCACAACGATGCCCGGACGGCATCGCCTGGTCAGCAGACGGTCAGCGATTCGCGTGCGCGGCGGCGAGTTCCGCGACCAGAAGGTCCGCGGGGCCTTGTGTGGTTGACCATTCGGGACCAGTAGCAGACGGCTCGGTCAACGCGACCAGCTCCGACAAGGTCGGCCCGCCCAGGAACAACGGCTGTCCTGAGCCGGCCGGAGCCAGGTCGTCGACCAGCTGCGTCAGCCGCCGTTTGCGCGCCAGCTGATCCCCGGTGAGCCGCGTCTCGGCCGCCATCGATCGCCACTCGGACAGTACGGACACCGAGCGCAGCGAACGCAACAAGTCGTCATCGGTGTCGGCGATGACCGGCGCCCGATCGCTGTCCGCCACGAAGACGTCGGCCCGCACGTTCTCCGGAGCAGCCCCACGCAGCGGTACTACGCGAGCGAACACCGGAGCATCAGCCCCCAACTGGTCGGCCTCGTCACCGGTCACCAGGTTCAACAGCGCAGGCTGATGCACCTTGCCCGAGCTGCGATCCACCAGTCGCACCAAGAGCCGATCCGTCACGACAGCCGACGGCAAAGGCGAACAGAACGCGGGAACCGTGACGAGGACCGCCGGCTCCCGATCCTCGTAGACCGTCTCCATCCGGATCTCGGTGACCGATGCGCCGTCACCGACGACCCGGGCCGGCAGCTGGCGCGGATCCACCGTGCTGGTGAAGACCGTCCCGCTCGTCGCCGCCTCGTCCCGCAGACCGTACTGCGCCGCGCTGCAGGCATGGTCGCTCGCACATCGCCTGGCGATCGGCGCTCGATCCTTGAGTCCGGCCCAGGCTCTCGCCACCAACGCGAGCTCCTTCTCCGGCCCGTCGACGCCTTCACGCCGGAGCGCCGCGTAGCCGGTGGTGAGCCGCCGCAGGCCGGAGTACAGCTCCATCGGCAACGGCGCTGCCGAGTCGGCGAGCGACGACAACTTGCTGGTCAGTCCACTCGCGGCGAACCGCGCGGCCGTCAAAGCCTCACCGAGGAAGCGATCCCGCAACGGACCCGGCCTGAAGGTCTTCGCCGCACGACCCCGGGCGATCGCGCGCTCCGCGTTCACCAAGGTCTGGTCGAGGTCGAGGTGCAGCCATCGGTCGAGCGCGTCGATGACGGCGACCCGGAGCCAGGGACTGGTCGGCGCGAGGGTGACGGTCACCTCGTCCTCGCGCGAAAGCCGGTCCGACGAGAGCAGCTCGGCGCGCATCCGTGCCAGGCGCCAGCTGGCGTCCCGCCCGATCAACGCGGCCAGCAACGCGGGATCGGCTCGCTCCCACTCGGCGATGGAGATCGAATGCCATCGTTGCGGGCGGGCCAGGTCTACCTCGACGGTGATGCCGGTCCCGAGCTCGGTCGGCCAGCACAGATCGCCGGGATCCGGCGCGCTCACGTGGATCTCAGGGGAGGCGTCCTGCACCGTGCAGTCCGGCGCGGTCACGAAGGCGAACATGGGTCGACCTCACTTTCACGCGCCAACCGAGGCGGTACCCACCGTCGCCGGCCGGATGCTCCTCAAAAGAATGAAGGGCCCGAAGTCTGCCACCGCGAGAAACGTGGCTGTTTCCAAAGGTTAAGACTCAACCAGTTGTCCCGTAAAGGCCGTCGAACTGCGGCCTTCGCGCCATCTGCCAGGCGTTCTGCGCCCAGGTCCGGACCGGCAGCCGGCCCAGCAGGGCCGGCTCGGACCACGGCGGCTGCGGCCGGCCGGCCAGTTCACTGAGCGCCAGGTAGCGCAGACCGCAGTACTGATCGGCGCGGTCCCAGACCGACTTGGTCATGTCGCCGGCCGTCGGACGGGCCAGCCGTCGCAGGTTGGAAGCACTACGGAGGAAGGCGTCGCGCCGACGGTCCGCGAGTTCGGCGATCCGGGTCTCCTGTACCACGATCTCGTCGTCCGGCGGGTTCTTCGGGGCCCAGGTGTCGAGGTCGAGCTCCACCCAGCAGACGGCCTCGATGAACGCGAGGACCAGAATCCGCCGGTCCTCCGTCAGGCCACCGCCGCTCTCACCGGCCTGCCGGCGCAGCAACCGCAGCTCCCCCTGCTCGCGGCAGATCAGCCGGATCGTCTCGTACAACGGCCGGCCGGCGCTGCCCGGCTCCGGTTCGGGCGGCAGCGCGAGCTGGATGGCATCGATTCCGTTGGGCCGCAGAACGGGGAGTTTGGGGAACCGGCGCCGGAGGTTCGCCGCCGTGACGACCAGCGTGGACCAGGCCGCTCCGTGCTCGCCGGCCGCCCGGTAGGCCATCGCCCGGGCGATCGTCCGCAACTCGGCGCCGAGCATCGCGTCGTACCGGCGGTCGGCGCGCAGCAGGCGCTGAGCAGTCCGCCACTCGCCGATCTCGAGCGCGAGAATCGGATCGGTCACGCCGGTTGCGGAACTCATGGCGCACCTGCTCTCGTCAAACGACCCGCCGGATGGGCTGCCCGATCCTCTCGCCTCAGACGATCGGTGGCCCTGGCCACTCCGCTCTACCTACCGTGCGGAGTAGCTTCGGTTGGCTACACGCTGAACTTCAGTACTTACGGTAGAACTACACCTGAGCCCTGTCCATATCAGGCGCGTTGCTTACATAATGTTTACGTTGCACTACCCGCGGTGGAGGTTGCGCTTCAAACGGCCGCTTTCCGGGCCGACCAGACCGCAACCGGTTGGCCAAGGCAACACATGACTTCAGGTAGTAGGAAGTGCTACGAGTATTTTCAGGTGTAGATGGGTGTAGCATCCCGTTTCAAGTGGTCCGCGCAGCATCCGCGGGCATGGACATACAGGAGTGAGAGTGGCCCCTTCTCCGGAGGCCGTACGACTCGCCAAGCGGTTGCGGGGCCTGCGCGACTCCCAGGACGTCACGCTGACCCAGTCGCAGCTGGCGAAGGCGCTCAGCCATGACGTCCGGGTGGCGGTGGCGACGATCAGCTCCTGGGAGTCGCTGACCAACCCGAAGCTGCCGCCGGCCGACCGGTTGCGCTCCTACGCATTGCTCTTCTGCACTGATCGCCACAACGCCGACGGCACTCCCAAGATGACGGCCGAGCGCGACCTGACCGCCGACGAACGAGGACGGTTCGAGGAACTTCACGAAGAGTTGCTCGGGCTGCGTGACGCCGCCTCCCGGCTCCAGGGGACCGCCACCGGTTCCTCCGGGAGCGGCTCCTACACCTGGGACTTCGAGAACGGGCCGATCACGATCATCTGCCCGGAGGCGCCGACCGACGAGCGCCCGGACCTGGCCAACGAGAAGGATCCGAACTACACCCGGATGTATCGCTACGCCGATCTCGACGCGCTGATGGAGTTGTGGGGGCACGTGCGCGCGTCGAATCCCGAGCTGCCGATCACCCACCGGCTGCCGTCGGAGGTCAAGGCCGACGACATGTCCGGCCACCTCGTGGTGCTCGGCGGCATCGGCTGGAACCACGTGACCAAGCGGCTGCTGAAGACGTTGCGGGAGATGCCGATCTCCCAGTTCGAGGTCTCCGACCTGAAGACCGGCGAGATCTTCAAGGCCAGTGACGTCGGCGGCCAGGAGTTCCGGCCGGTCTTCGAAGACGGCGACGACGGGCCCGAACTGGTCGAGGACGTCGCGCTGCTGACCCGGTTGCGCAATCCGTTCAACAGCAACCGCACCATCACCATCTGCAACGGGATCCACAGCCGCGGCGTACTGGGCGCCGTCCGGACACTGACCGACATCGCCGTCCGCGAGCGCAACGAGGCCTACCTGTCCAAGCACTTCCCGGACGGCCTGTTCGCGATGCTGCTCAGGGTGCCGGTGGTCAACGGCGAAGCGATCTCTCCCGACCTGGAAATCCCCGAGAACCGGCTCTACCAGTGGGAGCCTGACCACAAGGTGACGAAAGAATGAGCCGGTTCAATCATCAGCAGTCGCACGCGTCACTCCTGAGCGACGTGTCCCGGGGCTCTGTCCCGTTCACCCGCAGCGGTCTCGACGCGATCGTCGTCCCGGCCGCGCGTGCCTCCTTGCCCCAGCATCTGATCACCCTCGCGGCGGCGCTCTCGGTACCGCTGGTCGTGCTCTGCAGCCACCAGGCACAGATCGAGGGTGTCGCCAAGCGGGTGCGGAACACGTTCGGCGCCCGCGGCCTGATCATCGACGTGCCCGCCGGCTACCCGCAGTCCTGGCAGCCGCTGACGTCGGCATCGGCCTTCCAGACGGTCAGCGCCGGCCGGTCGAGCGATCTCAGCGTCAAGCGCAACATCGGGCTGCGGCTGGCCCGGATGCGCGGCTGGAAGAAGATCCTGTTCGTCGACGACGACATCTTCCAGCTCAAAGCCCAGCAGCTGGACCGGTTGGCCGCCCAGCTCGACCGGCATCCGGTCGCGGCGATGGCCAGCCGGGAGTTCCCGGACAACTCGGTGGTGTGCCACGCCCGGCGGCTGGCCAAGTTCCGGCAGGACGTCTTCGTCAGCGGCGCCGTGCTCGGGGTCAACACCCAGCATTCCGAGATGTCGTTCTTCCCCGATGTCTACAACGAGGACTGGTTCTTCTTCTCCAGGCACGCGGCCGAGCGCTCGCTGCCCAAGGTCGGCGAGGTCCGCCAGCAGGAGTACCAGCCGTTCGCCGACCCGTGGCGGGCCAGGCGGGAGGAGTTCGGCGACCTGCTCGCCGAGGGCATGTACACGTTGTTCGAGAGTCAGCACGGCCTGAACTTCAAGGACCAGCTGCGCGCCGCGGCGAGTTCACGCTTCTGGCAGCAGGTCAAGGATGGCCGCGAGTTCGTCATCCAGGAGACCACGGACCGGCTGACCTCCCTGCAGAACAAGGGCCGTACGGTCGACACCTGGCGGATCGCCGAGGCGCTGGAGTCGCTGGCTGCCGCCGGGGACCAGCTGCAGCGGATCTCCCCCGACGTCTGCGTCGAGTTCATCGCCAGCTGGCGCGAGGACGAGAGCCGCTGGAAGTCGGCGCTGGCCGCCGACGGGACGTCGCTGACCGAGCGCGACGCTCTCGACCGGCTCGAGCTGACGAACTGGATCTCCTGCGGTTACGGGCGCCGGGACGGCTACGGGATCGACACCGCGCTGCGCCGGAACCGGACCTCCGTCCGGCCGGAGGAGTCGGTGAGCTGCTGACGTTCGCCGGTGGGCTGGAAGCCCAGGCGTTCGTAGGCCTCCAGAGCCTCGGCGTTGTGGTCGAGGACCCACAACAGCCAGTTGTGCACGTCCGGCTCGAGCTCGGTCAGGTAGAGCAGGAGTGCTCGCATCACGCCGGTACGCCGGTGGCGCGGCTCGACCCAGACGGCTTCGAGGTGGCGCTCGTCGGGTGGCCGGCCCTCGACGCGCAGCGACCGGGCCAGGCCGATGATCCGGCGGCCGTTGCGCAGGACGACCCAGAGGGCGTCCGCGAAGGAACGGCGCCAGGACGCCTCGGTCCAGGAGGCCTCGGTCTCGTAGCTGGAGATGTAGGCCCCGGGCGAGTCCTTGAGGGCTTGCAGCCGGACGTCCCGCAATAGCTTCCAGTCGTCCGCGGCGAGCACCTGGAACTCCAAGGCCGACCCCCTCCGTGCGTCTCCGCACCGTCGACAGCGCATGACAAAAACTGTGACAGCACCGCAGTGAGTGTGTCCGCGATCGCGGTGTGTCAAACAGCCGTGACACAAATCCAACGTTTGCCGGACACCGCCTAGGCTGGCAACGTGCCCAGAAAACTTCGTGCGGATCAGCAGGCCGAGCTTTACGTCGTGGATGTCGTGACATTTGAGTCGAGGTTGGTGTTCGCCTCCTCGACGTTGTTGTTCGAGGCGCCCAACTGGGTCGGTGATCGGCTGGTCGTCAACGGGGACGGTGGGTTGTTCGCCGTACCGGCCGGTGGTGGCGAGCTCGAGCCGATCGAGCTCGGCGGCGTACCGGAGATCAACAACGATCATGTCGTCAGCCCGGATGCATCCACCGTCTATGTATCGGCGGAGGACGGGCACCTGTACGCCGTACCGCTCGCCGGCGGAATCGGCCGGCGGGTGAGCAACGAGCATGGTGTTCACCATTATCTGCATGGGATTTCGCCCGATGGCGAGCGGCTGGCCTATATCGGGCTGGAGAACCGGGACGGGCGCCGGATCACCAATGTGTACACGGTTCCCGCGGCCGGTGGGGTCGATGTGCAGATCACCGATGACGAGTTCGCGGACGACGGAGCGGAGTACGGGCCTGATGGAGAGTGGATCTACTTCAACTCCGAGCGGGCCGGACAGGCGCAGTTGTTCCGGATCAAGGGTGGGGTCGTCGAGCAGCTGACCTCCGACGAGCGGGTGAACTGGTTCCCGCATCCGTCGCCGGACGGCTCGCTGGTCGCGTACGTGAGCTTCCCGCCAGGGACCGAAGGACATCCTGCCGATGTCGAGGACGTCCGGGTGCGGTTGCTCGAGACAAGCGGCCGGATCCGCGAGGTGGCAACGGTTTTCGGCGGCCAGGGCACGATGAACGTCCCGAGCTGGTCACCGGACGGCCAGTACTTCGCCTACGTCGCCTACCCGATCAGCTAGACCGCTGCCGGTACTCTGTCGGCGTCAGGCCGGACAACGCGCGGAAGCGGCGGGCGAAGTACGTGGGATCGGGCCAGCCGACTTCGGCGCCGATGCGGGCGATCGGGAGCTCTGTGTTGGCGAGGAGAGCTGCTGCGCGTTCTGCTCGGAGGCGGGCCAGGTAGTCGAGTGGCGAGAGGCCGGTCGACTTGCGGAAGATCCGGCCGAGGTACGCGGCGTCGAGCGTGACAGCGGCGGCCAGATCGTCCAATCGCCAGGCGTTGGCGGGGTCCGCCTCGATCAGGGCGAGGCAGGTCGCAACGGCCGGATGCCGTTTGAACGTTGCTACCGGCGTGCGTGCATCCGCGAGAATGCCCAGCACAGTGGCCAGGTGACCCAGTAGTCGACCGAATGCAGCAGTACCCCTCAGATGTCCTTCCAGGGCAGCGATTGCGGCAATCGCATCACTGGCGGCGCCTGGGTCAACAGCAGTGACATGTACGCCGTACGAGCCGGGCGCCGACGGATCCGTCCACAGCAAACGCCGGTACTCCGGGAACTCGCGCAGCCCGGCCAATTCGGCATGCAGCGCCCGAGTGGAGACGCAGCAGTTGGCCACTGTGAGCTCCTTGCAACCAGTGAAGGCGTGCCAGGCACCCGGACGGAGCACGATGACATCGCCGTGCTGGAGTGGGCGTTCGCCACTACTGGTGAGGTGCCGCCCCTCCCCGGGGCCGACGACGGCCAGCTCCACGAAGTCGTGAGTGTGGGCGGCAACGCCGTCGCTCAACGTGTGTACTGCGCCCAGGACCGAGCTGCCGGCGAACAGCGCGTGCTCGTGGAGAGTCTCGGGCATGTCGGGATCGTACGAGCGTTGGCCGGGATCCGCCTAGGCGTCGGGGGTAGCCGCTGGCCACGCTGGAGTCATGAGTGAGCTGAGCGATGAAGTTGTTGCGGAGTACCGGCAGAACGGGTTCGTCCGAGTACCGGGGATCCTGGGTCCGGAGGAGGTCGAGCGCTTCCGGGAGGCGGCGACGGCGTACCTGGACAAGCATCGGAGCGAGAGTCTCGAGAAGGGCGGGGTGTTCGCGCAGCTGGTGAACGTCTGGCAGCACGACGCGATCGGACGGGAGCTCACGCTGCATCCAGCGGTGGCTCGGGTGGCGGAGCGGCTGGCCGGCATACCGGTTCGGGTGTGGCATGACCAACTGTTGGTGAAGGAGCCGCACAACAATGCGGCGACCGAGTTCCACCAGGACAGGCCCTACTGGCCGCATGCGAACGACCGGCACTCGCTGTCGGCGTGGATCGCTTTGGTGGACGTACCACCTGAGCGGGGCTGTATGACCTTCCTCCCGGGCAGTCATCACCAGACCACGCTGCAACCCCAGAACCTGCATGACGAGGACGACCTCTTCCAGCTGGCTCCTGCGCTGCGCTGGATCCCTCGCGTCACTGTTCCCTTGCGGGCAGGCGACTGCACGTTCCACAACAGCTACACCGGCCACATGGCACTCCCCAACCGCACCGACCTGGCACGCCTGGCCCACGTGACCATCTACATGGACGAAGCCACTCAGTACAACGGGCGTCCCCACCCGGTCACGGACTCTCTCAACCTGAAGCCTGGCGACCCGCTCGACGGCGACGCCTTTCCCCAACCGCACTGAATGCCGGTGGCCCCCATCGACATGGGGGCCACCGGCAACGAGCCTCAGGCGGCGGCTGCTGCCTCGGTGAGCTGCTCAGCGGTCGGCTGGAGTTGCGGCGATGCCAGCGTCAGCAGGACATTGGCCACTGCGAATCCGGCGGCCACCAACAGTCCGCGCTGGAAGCCGTCGACCAAGGCCTGCTGCTGCGGGACTCCGCTGGCCAGCGCGTCCGTAGTACGGGTGATGGACAGGGTGGTGACGATCGCCAGGCCCAGGGCGCCGCCGACCTGGTACATCGCGCTCACCACACCCGACGCGGCGCCGGCCTCGTGGTGCTCGACCTCGGAGACCGCGGTGATCTGTCCAGGTACGCCGACCCCCAGGATGCCGAAGCCGAAGATGATGAAGCCCGGCAGTAGGTGGCCGGCGTAGCTGTCGGTCGCGCCGGCCTGGGAGAGCAACAGCAGACCGGCGAAGCTGAGTACCGCGCCGCCCAGTTGCACAGTGCGGGTGCCGAGCTTCTGGACGAGCTGGGAAGCGAGCACCGCGCCGACGATCGCCGCGCCACCCATCGGCAGGAAGTGCAGGCCGGCCTCGAGCGCGGAGTCGCCACGGACCTGCTGCAGGTAGATGGCGGTCAGGAAGAACATCGACAGGAAGCCCGCGCCGTTCAGCGCCAGTGCACCACTCGAGACGCTCAGGGCCCGCGACCGGAACAGCCGCAGCGGGACCAGCGGCGCCTTCGACCGGCGCTCGACCATCACGAAGGCGGCGAGCAGGACCACACCCGCGACGAGGAAGGTGACGACCTCGCCCGAACCCCACCCCTTCGGCTCGGACCGTACGACGGCGTAGACGACAGCCAGCAGACCCGCGGTACCCAGTACTGCGCCCGCGGTGTCGAAGGCGCGGTTGCCGTTCTCGTTGTGCCGGGTGTCGCGGATGTAGACCGGGATCAGCGCGACGAGCCCGACCACGATCGGCACGTTCACGAAGAACACCCATTGCCAGCTCAGCGAGTCGACCAGCAGGCCGCCGGCCACCACCCCGAGCGTGCCGCCGAGGCCGGCCAGGCCGCCCCAGACGCCCATCGCGATGTTGCGTTCCCGGCCGTGCGCGAAGGTGACGGTCAGGATCGCCAGCGCCGCGGGCGACAGCAACGCACCACCCAGGCCCTGAACCGCACGGGCGCCGATCAGGAACTCGGGCGAGTTGGACAGCCCCGCTACCAGCGAGGCGGCACCGAAGAGCACCAGACCGCCGACGAAGACGCGACGCGGGCCGAGGATGTCAGCCATCCGGCCGCCGAGCAGGAGGAAGCCCCCGAACAGCAGCGTGTAGGCGTTGATGACCCATTGCAGTGAGTCGGCGGAGAAGTTCAGGTCCGCCTGGATGTCGGGCAGCGCGACGTTCACGATCGTCACGTCGAGCACCACGATGAACTGCGCCAGCGCCAGGACCGCCAGCGTCGACCAGGGACTGCGTCGCATTGCGTACCTCACAGGGAGAGTGTCTACGTTGTATGTATACGTTGTATGCGTACTTCGTAAACGGTAGGTCTACGTTGTAAACTTGTCAACGTGCCCCCCACCAGCAGCCCGACCACGAAGCGGCTAGACCCGCACACGCTCGCAACCAGCGCGCTGGAGATCGCCGACGCCGAAGGGCTGGATGCGCTCACCATCCGCCGGCTCGCCCAACTGCACGACGTCACGCCGATGGCGCTCTACCGGCACTTCAGCGACAAGGACGACCTGCTCGCCGCGGTCGGCGACCGGATCCTGGCCGACATCGCGCTACCCGAGCCGACCGGCGAGCCGTGGGACATCCAGCTGCAGGCAGTACTGACCGCGCTGGTGAAGGCGCTCCGGCCGCATCCCAAGGCGGCGGGCCTGACGCTGTACCGGATCCTGGTCTCACCCGACGGGCTCGCGCTCGCCGAGCGGACGATGGAGCTGCTGGTCGAGGGCGGCTTCTCTACCGACAACGCAGCAGAGGTCGGCCGGCAGTCGGTCTGCTCACTGATCACGCTGGTGACAGCGGAGCCCGGCGCGACCGAGGACACCGACCCGGTGGCCCGCGAAGACGGCCTGCGCGCCAAGCGCGCCTCACTCGCCGCCCTCTCCCCCCACCGCTACCCGCTGATCACCGCGGCAGCGGACACCCTGATCTGCCCGGCTTCACACGACCAGTACTACGGCCTCGGCATCGACCTCGTGGTCGCCGGGATCCGCGGCGTCCGCGCGGGCCTGCAGGCCTGACCCCGACACACACCTGCTTGCCTCCCGCCACAAGTCAGCTGTGGGGTCTACGCTCCGAAACGAAGTCAGACCATCACACGGAGGTTTTGTCATGGCGGGCAAGTTCGAGCTGTACGAAGACAAGTCGGGCGGGTTCCGGTTCCGCCTCAAGGCCGGCAACGGCGAGATCATCGCCGTCAGCGAGAGCTACAAGAGCAAGGACAGCGCCCTGAACGGCATCGAGTCCGTCAAGAAGAACGCCGGCGACGCGAAGGTCGACGACCAGACCTCTTGATCAGCTGAGAACACAACGGCAGGAACTCCCCGAAGCGGAGCTCCTGCCGTTGTGTCGTTGTGGAGTCAGAGGCCGAGCTCGTGGATGACCTCGCGGACCTCGACGCCGAGCCCCTCAACGGACGCGTCCGGGATCATCGCGGCCAGCTCCTCGACCCGCTCGCGGGTCGCACAGTCCAGCAGGTAGTACCCGGCGAGGAACTCCTTCGCCTCCAGGAACGGCCCGTCCGTCACGGCCGGCACCCCGTCGCGCACCTTGACCACCGACGTCTTGGCCGGCTCGGCCAGCGCGACCGTGCTGTGGAACTCACCCGAGGCCTGCACCGTCTCGAGGAACTTCTCGTGCCCGCTGAAGATCGCCTGCTGCTCGGCCTCGGTCAACGCGTTCAGCACGTCCGGATTGATGTTCAGCACAACGAGATATTTCACGATCTCTCCTTCGCGATCGGCTCCCCGCTGGGAACCTCTTGTCATCAGTACGGAGCGGCCCCCGCCACTTTGACATAGCGTCTGGTCATGACTGAGCTGACTCTCGCGGATGTCCAGGCAGCGGCGGGCCGGATCAAGGGATTCGCGCACCGGACGCCGGTGCTCACCTCGCGCACGCTGAACGAGCGGGTCGGCGCGGAGGTGTTCCTCAAGGCGGAGAACTTCCAGCGGATCGGGGCGTTCAAGTTCCGCGGCGCCTTCAACGCGATCAGCCGGCTCTCGCCCGAGCAGCTGGCCCGCGGTGTCGTGGCGTACTCGTCCGGAAATCACGCCCAAGCCGTCGCACTGGCCGCCAAGCTGGCCGGTACGAAGGCAGTGAACCTGATGCCGAAGGACGCGCCGCCGACCAAGATGGCGGCCACCCGCGGATACGGCGCCGAGGTGGTGACGTACGACCGGTACGGGCAGGACCGGGCAGCCCTGGCCAGGCAGCTGTCCGAGGAGCGCGGGCTGACCCTGATTCCGCCGTACGACCACTACGACGTGATGGCCGGCCAGGGCACGGTCGCCCTGGAGCTGATCGAGGAGGTCGGCCCGATCGGTGCCCTGCTGGTACCGATCGGAGGCGGCGGCCTGATCGCGGGGTGCGCGACGGCGGCGACCGAGTTGTCGCCGGGCATCCGGGTAATAGGTGTGGAGCCGGCGGCGGGCGACGACACCGCCCGGTCGCTGGCAGCGGGTGAGCGGGTCGAGATCGAAGTACCGCGGACGATCGCCGACGGCCAGGCCATCTCCACGCCGGGCGAACTGACCTTCCCGGTCGTCCAGCGGCTGGTGGACGGGATCGAGCTGGTCAGCGACGACGAGATCCGGGCCGCGATGACGTTCGCCTTCGAGCGGCTGAAAGTGGTCGTCGAGCCGAGCGGCGCCTGCGCGCTGGCGGCCTTGCTGGCCGGACGGATCCAGAACCTGCCCGAGTGCGTCGGAGTGGTGATTTCAGGCGGGAACGTGGGCCTCGAGCGGTGGTTCGAGCTGCTCGGAAAGCACTGAGCCAAGGGGGGCCTGAGCACGCACTGTGCTCGTTGTCACAGAAAGCGACTTCGCGATGTGACCGGGGTCACACAAATGTGCTGTGCGGCCGCCTGAGACACGCTCAGACGCGCTCAGGACACCTGATGTTCACCCCGGATCGTTGAGCCGTCAGAGAGCCGTACAGGGCCTTTCCAGAGGGTCTCTGCGCATCTGAGGGTTTGCGTCGTGATCGTTCTGTTATACAGTCGTCGGCGGTTCGACAAATGCGCCGAACTGCGAGTGTGTCAACGCCGAGTCCTGCCAGGCACACCCGCTCCCCTCGAACACCACATGGCAGGAGTGGGGGACCCAGGAAGTTGGGTCCCGACCGTGAGTGGTCGGGTCCCTGGGGTGAAGTCCGCGGGAGCGGACCGGGCTATTGACTCTCAGCCCGAACCCGACAGCTAACTTCACAGGCGTCGGGAGACAACCATGCCCGTCACTGCCCGACGGACAGCGCTTCATGGCGCCGTCAGTCAGTCCAGCGATGCCAGTACCCGGCCCACCGGCCGCGGGTTGGCAAAGCACCGCAAGTCCAGCAAGTCCGCGGCCGCCCCTCGGGCCGCAGCGGCCGTCCTCTCGGTCGGTCTCGCCGTCGGTGGTGGAGCCGCGATCAGCGTGGTCACCGCTCCGCAGACCGCCTCGGCAGCAACCACCGCGAAGCTCACCGCCGGCCAGATCCGCGGCAACGCGAGCATCGCCAGTCGCCCCCTGATTCGCTTCCGCGACTCGGGCAAAACCGTCAAATACGTGCAGAAGACTCTGCGCCTGCGCCAGGACGGCTGGTTCGGCAACAGCACCGTCGGCGCTCTGAAGAAGTTCCAGCGCTCCTGGGGCCTCAGCGCCACCGGCTACATGAACAAGCCGACCTGGGGCCGGCTGACCTGGGCCGCCAACCACGGCGTGCTCTACGGCAAGGTCGGCACCAAGGCCGCCAGCACCACGACCTTCCGCGCGAAGGTCCTGCGCGAGGCCGCGAAGCTCAAGGGCACCCCGTACCGCTACGGCGGCACGTCGACCAAGGGCTTCGACTGCTCCGGCTACACCGGCTACGTCTACAAGAAGGCCGGCAAGAAGCTGCCCCGCACGTCGCGCCAGCAGTACAGCGCCACGAAGCACATCAGCAAGGCGACCGCGAAGGCCGGCGACCTGGTGTTCTTCAAGAGCGGTGGCGGCGGCGTGTACCACGTCGGCATCTACGCCGGCGGCGGCATGCTGTGGCACGCCTCGAAGCCGGGCAAGCCGGTGGCCAAGGCGAAGATCTGGACCAGCAGCGTGGCCTTCGGCCGCGTCTGAGGATCCAACCCGTCAGCGGCACTGACTCCCCCCTCGGGCCGCTGACCTGACAACCGGTCGTGGCGTCGTCACCCCCCACCCCTCCGACGACGCCCGGCCGGTTGTCCACTTTCTAGGTATCGAGCAATCCCGCGTCGTGGGCGAGGATCGCCACCTGGACCCGGTTGGTGGCGTCCAGCTTCACCAGCACCCGCGAGACATGTGCCTTCACGGTCGCCTCGCTCATGAACAGCTCCCGGCCGATGTCCGCGTTCGACAACCCACGCGCGACCGCCGCCAGTACTTCGCGCTCCCGATCGGTGAGCGCGGTCAGCCGTTCCCGCGCGGTCCGCTGCCGGTCGGTCCGCGGATCCGCCGCGAAGTGCCCGATCAGCCGCTTCGTCACGGCCGGCGAGAGCATCGCGTCGCCGGCCGCCACCACCCGGACCGCCTGGACCAGCTCACGCGGAGGCGTGTCCTTGAGCAGGAACCCACTCGCCCCCGCCTGCAGCGCCCGGAACACGTAGTCGTCCAGGTCGAAGGTGGTCAGTACGACGACCTTCGGCGGATCCGGCAAGGCCTGGACCTCCCGGGTCGCGGCCAGCCCGTCCAGCCGTGGCATCCGGATGTCCATCAGGACGACGTCCGGCCGGTGCCGGCGGACCATCGCGGCCGCGTCCGCGCCGTCATCGGCCTCCGCGACCACCTCGAGATCGTCGGCCGACTCCAGGATCATCTTCAGCCCGGCCCGGACCAGCGCCTCGTCGTCCACGATCAACAGCCGCGTCATCGCTCTCCCTCTTTGCCATCGGGCTCTGCAATCTCTGACCCCACCCCGCCACCCCGGTCAGTAGGGCAACCAGGCTTCCACGCGCCACCCACCGTCCTGAGTAGGTCCGGCGTCGAGACGCCCACCGGACAGCGTCACGCGCTCGCGCAGCCCGACGAGCCCCGCGCCGGAGCCGGGCAACAGTGAATCAGCCGCCACCGGCCGGACGTTCGTCACCCGCACATTGACCCCGGTCCCGGGCGCGCCTTCCACCAGTACCTCGGTATGGACCCCGCGCGCATGCTTGTGCACATTCGTCAGCGCCTCCTGGACGACCCGGTAGACCGTCCGCCCGACCAGAGCCGGCACGTCGTCCGGCAGCGTCAATGAGCTCGTCACCTGGACGCCGGCCGCGCGGGACGCCTGCACCAACCGCTCCAGGTCGGCGGCACGTGGTACCGGAGCGAGGTCGGCGCCGTTCTGGCTCACGTCGGTCCGCAGGACGCCGAGCACCTCGCGCAGGTCCTCCATCGCCTGCCGGGCGGTCTCGCGGATCAGCCCGGCCGAGCTCTCCACCTTGTCCGGGCCAACCGCTGGGTTCACCTCGAGGCCGCCGGCGTGGAGCGCGATCAGCGAGACCTTGTGGGCCAGTACGTCGTGCATCTCCTGCGCGATCCGGGCCCGCTCGCCCAGCCGCGCCTGCTCGGCTCTCAGTTCGCGCTCGGCCTCCGCACGCTCGGCCCGGTCCCGCAGCGACACCATCAGGTCCCGCCGGGCGCCGACGTAGGCACCGACCGCCACCCAGGCGCCGATCAGGAAGGGGCCGGTGAAGATCGGAACCCAGAGGTCGCCGTTCGACGGGCGGTTCTGGAGGATGTAGGCGACGTACGCCGCGAAGGTGAGAACGGCCAGCGCCAGGTCTCGCCGGCGGATGGCCAGCGTCAGCAGGGCCAGCCCGACCGGCATGAAGATCCCGGCCGAGCCGAGCGCGACCACCGCGATGACGGTGACGGTGACCGGGTACTTGCGGCGCCACCACAGGGCCAGCGACGCGACGATGCCGACGCCGAGCACCATCCAGTCGCCGGTGTGCCAGCCGGGTTTGCCGGAGGACGCCTGCGCGACGATCGTGAGCAGGCTGAACGCGACGTACAGGACGTCCCGGATGCGCGGGGCGCGCCGGATGAACCAGGCGTACCAGCGCCGCAACCGTTGCATTGAGTCAGCGTAGTCGCGGCACGTCAGGACTTACGTCCCTCTTCCGTTGATGCCTGGTGTCCCCCATCGGGTGGGGGTCCGCCGCGTTCCGGGCGACTTAAGTAGGGGGTGACCGCAGACGGTCGGTCGATGTGGCGAGGGGGGTCCGGCCGGAAGAGTAAGGGGCATGATCACAGTCGAGAACCTCAGCAAGCGCTACGGCCACCACGCGGCGGTCAGCGACGTCTCCTTCACGGTCGAGCCGGGCAGCATCACCGGCTTCCTCGGCCCGAACGGCGCCGGCAAGTCGACCACGCTGCGCATGCTGACGGGGCTCACCCCGCCCAGCTCGGGCCGCGCCACCATCGCCGGCAAGAAGTACGCCGACCTGCCCAACCCCGGGCGCGTCGTCGGTGTCATGCTCGACGCGGCGGCCCAGCACCCCGGCCGGACCGGTCGCGAGACGCTGCTGCTCAACGCGTCTCTGCTCGGCGTACCGAACAGCCGGGCGGACGAGATGCTGGAGGCTGTCGGGCTCACGGGGGCCGCGAAGCGCCGGGTCGGTCAGTACTCGCTGGGGATGCGGCAGCGGCTCGGCATCGCCGCAGCGCTGCTCGGCGACCCCGCCGCGCTGATCCTGGACGAGCCGGCCAACGGTATGGACCCTGAGGGCATCCGCTGGATGCGTGGACTGCTGCAGGACTTCGCCTCCCGCGGCGGCACGGTGATCCTGTCCAGCCACCTGCTGGGCGAGGTCCAGGCGACCGTCGACCGGCTGGTCGTGATCGGCGGCGGCAAGATCGTCGCGAACGGCTCCCTGGAGGAACTGCTGGCCGGTAGCGGCACGCTCGTCCGCGGTCTCGACCCGATCGGCCTGAACGAGGCCCTGACCGCCGCCGGACTCAACCTCGAGCCCCTGTACGACGGCGCGCTGCGCGTCGACGCAACCGCCGAGCAGGTCGGCCGCGCGGCGGCTGCCGCCGGCCAGGTCCTGATCGAACTGCGCGAGAGCGACGGCGCCGGCCTGGAGGAGCTGTTCTTCCAGCTCACCAGCCCCACCGCCGCAGCTGCCTGATCACCCGAAGCTCAGCCCGTCCGCTTTCCTTCCTTCCCTTTGTCTTTCAGGAGTACAAACATCATGGCTGTCACCGAAATCTCTTCGCCGGCTGTCGCGGCCGCTCCGGGCAAGCACCGGGCCGCCGTCGCCACCTCGCTGCCGCCCGCGCGCGGCCAGTCCTTCGTCAAGCTCGTCACGATCGAGCTGCGCAAGTCGGTCAACACCCGCAGTGGCCGGTTCCTGATCCT
Source organism: Kribbella ginsengisoli (assembly GCF_039537185.1). Lineage (NCBI taxonomy): Bacteria > Bacillati > Actinomycetota > Actinomycetes > Propionibacteriales > Kribbellaceae > Kribbella > Kribbella ginsengisoli. Next base: position 134,468 of record NZ_BAABAA010000007.1, read on the forward strand.
GGGCATCCTGGCCCTGGCCGTCGCCGCGCTGACCTGGCAGCTCACCCACCTGAACGACGGAGTCCAGCGCTTCGACGGCTACCTGGCCGCGGCGTCGACAGGGGTCATGCTGATCCTGCCGGTGATCGGCGTGATGGCGATGACGAGTGAGTGGACCCAGCGGACCGCGCTGACCACGTTCACGCTGTCGCCGCGCCGGATCCGGGTCCAGTTCGCCAAGTTCATCTCCGCGATCGTACTGAGCGCCGTCGTACTGAGCGTGACCGCGGCGATGGCCCTGGCTGCCACGGCCATCGGTGGCGCCATCGACGGCGCCGGGGCCTCGTACGCCGGGATCGGCGGCGCGCTGGCCGGCGCCTACCTGTCGACCGCGCTGAACGTCGTGATGGGCGCCGCCTTCGGCGCGGTGATCGCCCAGACCGCCGTCGCGATCCTGGTCTTCTTCGTCGCCCCGACCGCCTGGGCCCTGGCCGGACCTGCCCTGTTCAAGGACAACGCGAACTGGCTGGACGTGTTCGGCGCCTTCGGCCGGATCGCCGAGCGCGACCTGCACGGGATGGTGCCCGAGACGCTCACCGCGATCGGGGTCTGGGTCGTCCTGCCGACGATCGTCGGACTGTGGGCAAGCTCACGTCGCGAGGTGAAGTAACCCCGCTGAGGGGTCGAGAACGCGGGAGGCCTGACCGGTTTGAGGGGACCGGGCAGGCCTCCCGGCACGTGATCGGACCTCTTCGGGGGTCCAGTCAGGGGGCGGTGCGTGTGTCGGACACCGGCTCCGGGTAACCTGTAACCACGATTACTGACGACTGATCCGTGGGCGCCACGCTGCGTACCCGGTTGACTTGTGCGAGGGGGTCGACGCTATGGGGCGCGGCCGTGCAAAGGCCAAGCAGACGAAGGTCGCACGCGACCTGAAGTACCGCACCTGGGACACCGACTTGGACCAGCTCAAGAAAGAGCTGTCCGGCGGGGACGAGGGTGGTACCTCTGCGAACGGCAACAACGACACAGACGTCGGCGATGACGCCGACGACTACCACCCCCGTCGGTAAAGCCGCAGCAGCACTCTGACCTGTCCAGCGCCTCAGGGCGCTCGGACAGGTCGACTGTGCTTGGCCGACGTAGTTCCACCACACGGCAGGACAGGTCCTTCGAGCCTGCCCTTCCGACGCGTTGAGGTCCGGGGCGTTTCCCCGATGCCCACTGAGCAGTCCGGGCACCGGAGAAACGTCCCGGCACGAGCCGTCAGCACTGCGGGCTGCCTTCCGCTGGTGGCGTCCGTGGACGCCGGCAGCGGTTCGACAGTGCGTCAGCTCGCGTAGTCACCCTGTAGCTCGACGCCTGCCTTGGCATCGGTGGCCGCGCTGACCTCGCCGCAGACCCAGGCGTCGATGTCGCGCTCGGCCAGCGCCGCGATCGCGCGGTCCGCCGCGGCCGGGTCCAGGACGGCGACCATGCCGACACCCATGTTCAGCGTCTTCTCCAGCTCGAGCTGCGGTACGCCGCCCAGCTGCCCGACCAGCCCGAAGATCGGCGCCGGCGTCCAGCTCGACCGGTCGATCCGGACCGCGAGCTCGTCGGGGATGACCCGGGCCAGGTTGGCCGCGAAACCACCACCGGTGATGTGGGACATCGCGTGCAACGGCTTCTCGTCGGAAGCGTTGAGCTCCTGGATCACCTCAAGGCAGTGCTTGGCGTACACGCGCGTCGGGATCAGCAGCGTGTCACCGAGCGTGCCGCCCAGCTCGGGCACCTCGCGGTCGAGCTGCCAGCCGGCCCGGTCGAAGAACACATGCCGGACCAGGCTGTAGCCGTTCGAGTGCAGGCCGGAGGACGCCATCGCGACCACCACGTCACCCGCCCGGACCCGGTCGGCCCCGATCACCTCGTCGGCCTCGACCACCCCGGTCGCGGCGCCGGCAACGTCGTACTCGTCGGCCTCCAGCAGCCCGGGGTGCTCGGCGGTCTCGCCGCCGACGAGCGCGGTACCGGCCTCGACGCAGGCCTCGGCGATGCCCTTGACGATCTGCGCGATCGTCTCCGGGACCACCTTGCCGGTGCAGATGTAGTCGGTCATGAACAGCGGCTCGGCGCCACAGACGACCAGGTCGTCGACGACCATGCCGACCAGGTCGAAGCCGATCGTGTCGTGCCGGTCCATCTTCTGCGCGATCGCGACCTTGGTGCCGACCCCGTCGGTGGAGGTCGCCAGCAACGGCCGCCGGTACGCCGTCAGCGCGCTCGCGTCGAACAGCCCGGCGAAGCCGCCGAGCCCGCCGACCACCTCGGGGCGGGTCGCCTTGGCCACCCATTCCTTCATCAGCTCGACGGCCCGGTCACCGGCCTCGATGTCGACGCCGGCGGCCGCGTAGCTCGCGCCCTCGCTCACTGTGGTTCTCGCTTTCTTGGGGGGCTTGCGGGCCTGATCAGCCGTGGCTTCAGGGCCGGGACAGCGCGTCGGCGGCACCCGCGCCACCGGACACCGTGGCGAGGCCGTCGATGTCGGTGTGCACCGGTACTTCGAGCAGGTGCTTGCCGAGGTGCTCCGGCTCCGGCAGCGCGACCGGGTAGATCCCGTCGAAACAGGCCCGGCAAAGCTTGTCCTTGGGCACCGAGGTGGCCTCGATCAAGCCGTCGAGGCTGACGTAGCCGAGGGAGTCGGCGCCGATCGAACGGCAGATCTCCTCGGTGTTCAGCCCGTTGGCGATCAGCTCGGCCCGGCTGGCGAAGTCGATGCCGTAGAAACACGGCCACTTGACCGGCGGCGACGAGATCCGGACGTGGATCTCCTTGGCGCCGGACTCGCGCAGCATCTTGATCACCGCGCGCTGGGTGTTGCCGCGGACGATCGAGTCGTCGACGACGACCAGGCGCTTGCCCTCGATCACCTCGCGCAGCGGGTTCAGCTTCAGCCGGATGCCCAGCTGGCGGATGGTCTGGCTCGGCTGGATGAAGGTCCGGCCGACGTAGGCGTTCTTGACCAGCCCGGAGCCGTAGGGGATGCCCGACTCCTCGGCGTACCCGATGGCGCCCGGCGTGCCGGACTCCGGGGTGGCGATCACCAGATCGGCCTCGACGGGGTGCTCACGGGCCAACTGGCGGCCGACCTCGACCCGGGTGGTGTGGATCCGCTGGCCGGAGATCTGGGTGTCCGGGCGGGCCAGGTAGACGAACTCGAACAGGCAGCCCTTGGGCTCGGCCTCGGCGAACCGGGTCGAGCGCAGGCCGTCCTCGTCGATCGCGACGATCTCGCCCGGCTCGACCTCACGGATGAAGCTCGCGCCGACGATGTCGAGCGCGGCGGTCTCGCTGGCGATCACCCAGCCCCGCTCCAGCCGGCCCAGCACCAGCGGGCGGATGCCCTGCGGGTCGCGGGCGGCGTACAGGGTGGACTCGTCCATGAAGATCAGGCTGTAGGCGCCCTTGACCTTCGGCAGCACCTTGGCGGCCGCCTGCTCGATGGTCAGGTCCGGGTAGCCGGCCAGCATCGAGGTCAGGATGTCGGTGTCCGAGGACGCGCCGTGCTTGGCGTTGGCCTTGGCGTGCTCGACGTCCAGGTCCAGGCCCAGGTCGAGGTCGTCGCGGCCACCGAGCGTCGCGGCCAGCTCACCGGTGTTGGTGAGGTTGCCGTTGTGCCCGAGCGCGATCGAGCCGGTGGCCGTCGACCGGAACGTCGGCTGGGCGTTCGCCCAGACGCTCGATCCGGTCGTCGAGTACCGGCAGTGCCCGACCGCGATGTACCCCTTCAGCGAGGCGAGAGTCGCCTCGTCGAAGGCCTGGCTGACCAGCCCCATGTCCTTGTAGACCAGGATCTGACTGCCGTTGCTGACCGCGATGCCAGCCGACTCCTGCCCCCGGTGTTGCAGAGCGTAGAGCCCGAAATAGGTGAGTTTGGCGACCTCTTCCCCCGGTGCCCAGACCCCGAAGACGCCACAAGCGTCCTGCGGGCCTAGATCCTGCGGGTCAAGATCATGAGTGAGCCGACCATCGCCACGAGCCACAGGCAGCAGTCTACGGGAACTGCCAGCACACTGCTCCCATGCCACATCCGGGCTCAGCTCCGGCGGTGGCGCTGCCGGAGTTGACCGACAGCGATGCAAACGCCGTGACCAGCACGCCGGCGGCGACTACAGTGAGCCACTTCTTGATCACAAGATGTCCTTTCGAAATAATTGATGAGCCAATCAAGCGTTCATTGTCGACGCGCTCTGTATATGGTCGGTTCCGAACAAGTACCGAAGGAGTGAGTCGTGCTGGAACCGCTGGGTGTCGATGAGACCACCTTTGCGGTCTACCACGCCCTTCTGAGCAACCCGGACAGCACTCCGGCACAGATTTCGGCATTGGTAAAGCTACCTATGGACGAGGTCAGCCGGATCATGGACGAACTCCGGAAACTCGAGCTTCTTGTTCCGACCTGGAGCGACCCGGACGCCGAGCACGCGGTGCACCCACGGGTCGGTCTGTCCGGCCTGGTCGAGCGACGCCGCGCCGAGCTGAACCGGCAGCTCGGCGAGCTCCGGGAGGCGGAGTCGTCGGCCGACGTGATCGCGGAGCAGTACAACGAGTTGCTGACGTCGCGCAGCAGCGCCGACGTCGAGGTTCTCAAGGGCCGCGCGAATGCCACCCGCCGGATCGAGGAGCTCGGCCTGAAGGCCCGGGATTCGTTCTGGGGGATGATCCCCGCGCACATCGACGACACCATCCACCCCGCGGAGACCTCGCCGGACCTGCTGCTGCTGCAACGTGGTGTCCGGCTGCGCACGATCTACCTGCAGAACATGACGGTCTCGAAACCCGGCCTCGACTACGCCGCCACCCTGCACCGGCACGGCGGTGAGGTCAGGGCGACCCCGACCCTGCCGATGCGGCTGCTGATCATCGACCGGGAGCTCGCCATCATGGCGATGGATCCGGAGGACCCGGTGGCCGGCGCCGTCATCCATCGCAGCCCCGGCGTCCTGGCCCTCTCCCTCGCCCTCTTCGACAGCTACTGGTCCCGCGCCTCGGAGCTCTTTTCCCCGGAAGACCGGGACAACAACGACCCCCTCACCCCACACGAAGCCGAGGTGCTCCGCCTATTGGCCGGCGGCGCCAAGGACGAGCAGGTCGCCCGCCTGCTCGGCATCTCGCTGCGCACCGCCCGCCGCATCACCGCCAATCTCTCCGAACGCCTTGACGCCACCTCCCGCTTCGAACTAGGAGTAGCCGCCGCCAAACGCGGCTGGGTTTGACGATGTTCGAGTCGCTTGGCGTCACAGAGCAGACGCTGACCATCTACCGCACCCTCCTGCAGCACCCGCAACTACTCCAGAAGTCCGACGGAGAGCTTCAGACCGCCCTCGCCACTTCCGGAGCGATCACCGAGGCTGAAGCTGTCCGGGAGCTCGTGCGGCTGCGGGATCTCGGGCTCATCGTCCCGCGCTGGAACATCGCGGACCAGGAGTACCCGATCGACCCGGCGGTCGGGTTCGAACGCTTGGCCGCCCGGCAGCGGGAGCGGATCGACGGTCTGGCCGAAACCCTGAAGAACGACGAGACGAACGCCAAGGGATTCACCGCGGACTATCACGAGTTCCTGGCCCAGAAGACGGCTCGCCAGGTCGAACTGTTCGAAGGCAGCGAAGCTGCCTATCAGAGAATGCAGAAGTTTCAGCCGCAGAAATTGTGCTGGGGAATGCTGCCGGCCAGCGGGGTACGCACCCATGAACTCGAGGATTCTCCTGACCGGCCATTTCTCGAACGGGGGATAGACGCCCGGTATTTGCTGACCGAAGCGCATTTGAAGACGCCCGGCGCCCGAGAATACGCACTGTGGAGTATGGGATATGGCGCCAAGGTCCGCACCGTTCCGTCGCTGCCGATGAAACTTGTCATCTTCGACGACGCGGTGGTTTTGGGCATCGACCCCGCCGACCCCTCGGTCGGCGCCGTGGTGCACCACAGCGTGGCGGTCGTGAACCTGGCGCGGGAGTACTACGAGAGCTACTGGCGCCGAGCCGACGACCCGTTCGCCGACGAGCAACGAGACGACGACGGGATCAGCTCGATGGAAGCCGAGCTGCTGCAGTTGCTGGTGCAAGGAGCTACCGATGAGCAGGCGGGGGCTTCGGGGCGGTTTGAGTTGGGGGTTCGGGCGGCTCAGCGGGGGTGGGTTCGGTGAGTTTTGGGCTAGACCAATCCGATAATGAGCGAAGCATTTGATTGAAGAGCGGACTGGACCGGTTCAGATGCACCAGCCGGGTTTGTGGCCGGAAGCTGCCATGGCCTTGTTTTCGCGGCAGAATGGTGCATGGAGCGGCCAGTCGTCGAGCTCCGTCGAAAGGGAGCGGGCCACACCGAGTAGTGGGACGGTCAGCAGCGCGATCGCGGCGAGAACTGCGGGTGAATACACCATACGTTCGGGGATCATGGGCATCGACTGCTTTCGGGCATGGCAATGAAACCGCAATAGCGGCGGCATTGACGGGGCGGAATTCGGCACGGGACTAACACCGGCGACTGCGCGAAGTGGTCCACTTCGCGCACTCACGAACCTAATTCCGGCCGGCACCGGGGTCAACGCGGCCGAGCGGCCGCATGATGCACTGGCACCAGGCGGCCGCTCGGCCGGAGTACGGGGTGGGTCAGACGTTCTTGACGGCAGCCAGGAGCTTGGTGAGGGACTCGCGGGCGTCGCCGAAGAGGAGGGTCGTCTTCGGGTCGTACAGGAGCTCGTTCTCGATGCCGGCGAAGCCTGGGCGCATCGAGCGCTTCAGGAAGATGACCCGCTGGGCCTCGTCGGCGTTCAGGATCGGCATGCCGTAGATGGGGGCGCTGGGCGTGTTGCGAGCCGCCGGGTTGACCACGTCGTTGGCGCCGACGACCAGGACGACGTCGGTCGACTTGAAGTCGCCGTTGATCTCGTCCATCTCGCGGAGCTGCTCGTAGGGCACTTGCGCCTCGGCCAGCAGCACGTTCATGTGACCGGGCATCCGGCCGGCCACCGGGTGGATGGCGTAGTCGACCTTGACCCCGCGGCTGTGCAGCTCCTCCACCAGATCACGCAGGACGTGCTGGGCCTGGGCGACGGCAAGGCCGTAGCCGGGGACGATGATGACACGCTGGGCGTAACCGAGCAGGATCGCCACGTCCGTCGGAGTACCGGAGATGACCGGCCGGTCGGACGCCGTACCGCCACCGAGCGTCGAGCCGCCCTTGACCGCGCCGAAGAGGATGTTGAAGACCGAGCGGCCCATCGCGTCGGCCATCAGCTTGGTCAGCAAGGTACCGGCCGCGCCGACCAGCGTTCCCGCGATCAGCAGCAGCGCGTTGCCAAGCACGTACCCGCCCGCGGCCACGGTCAGTCCCGTGAACGCGTTCAGCAGCGAGATGACGATCGGTACGTCGGCACCGCCCACCGGCAGCACGAGCATCACACCGAGCGCCAACCCGACCAGGCACAGCAGCACGCCGACCCAGACCCGCGGATCGGTGACCAGCCAGACCGACAGCGCGACCCCACCGAGGATGCCGGCCACGAACAGCACCGGCAGACCCGGAAACGTCACCGGCCGGCTCGTCATCAGCTCCTGCAGCTTGGCGAACGTCACCACCGAGCCCGAGAAGCTGATCGCACCGACCAGGATGGTGAAGGCCGTCGCGATGGCAGCGATCGTCTCGCCGTCGCGCACATGCGACAGCTCCATCAATGCGACCAGCGCGGCCGCGCCACCGCCGACGCCGTTGAACAGCGCCACCAGCTGCGGCATGTGCGTCATCTGCACCCGTCGCGAGCCGACCACACCCGCGATCGTGCCGATCACCAGCGCCACCAGGATCGCGGCCAGGTGGTCCGGCTTGTAGGCGACGAAGGTGATGATCACCGCGAGCACCGCGCCCGCGGCGCCGAGCAGGTTGCCGCTGCGGGCCGACTTCGGCGACGAGAGGGCCTTCAGCGCGACGATGAAGCAGACAGCAGAGATCAGGTACCCGATCTGGGCCCAGGTGTCGATCACTTCTGCAGCTCCTTCTTGCGCGCCGCCGGACCGCGGAACATCTCCAGCATCCGGTCGGTGACGACGAACCCGCCGACCATGTTCACCGTGGCCAGTACGACGGCCAGCAGCCCGACGATCACCACCAGGGTGGAGTCGGCCTGGCCGGTGACGATGATCGCGCCGACCAGGATGACGCCGTGGATCGCGTTCGCGCCGGACATCAGCGGGGTGTGCAGGGTCGAGGAGACCTTGCTGATCACCTCGACGCCGACGAACGCCGCGAGCACGAAGATGGTCAGCAAAGCAATGGTCTCGGTCATGCCGTCGGTCCTTCCAGAAGCTCGCGGGTCGGCTCGTGCAGGACCGTGCCGTCGTGGGTCAGGCAGCAGCCGGCGACGATCTCGTCGTCGAAGTCCGGGTTGAACTCCGCGTCCCGGGTCATCAGCGCGATCAGGTTGGCGATGTTCTGCCCGTACAGCCGGCTGGCCGGTCCGGCCATCTGGCTGGGCACGTTCGCGCCGCCCCAGACCAGCGCGTTGCCGATCATCAGCTCCGTACCGGCCACCGAGCCCTCGACGTTGCCGCCGGACTCCGAGGCCAGGTCGACGACGACCGAACCGGGCTTCATCTGCTCGACCATCGACCGCGACACCAGCATCGGAGCGGTCCGCCCCGGTACGGCGGCAGTCGTGATCAGCGCATCGGCGCCCGCGATGTACGGCGCGAGCAGGTCACGCTGCAACTGCGCGCGCTCCTCGGTCATCTCGCGGGCATAGCCGCCCGGCCCGTCCAGGGTGCCGAGCTCCAGCTCGATCGGCTGCGCGCCCATCGAGGCGATCTCCTCGGCCGCGGCCGTGCGGACGTCGTACGCCTTGACGACGGCACCGAGACGCTTCGCGGTCGCGATCGCCTGCAGTCCGGCGACGCCGGCCCCCAGGACGAGAACCTGGGCCGGCGGCACCGTACCAGCTGCCGTCATGTTCAGCGGGAAGAACCGGGGCAGCCGTTCCGCGGCGACGATTGCCGCCCGGTATCCGGCCACCAGCGCCTGCGAGGAGAGCGCGTCCATCGACTGGGCCCGCGAGATCCGCGGGATCATCTCCATCGCGAAAGCGGTCAGCTTCGCCCGGGTCGCGGCCCGGATCACGTCCGGCGGGTTCGTCGGCAGGAACGACATCAGCGCCGTACCGGCGTGCAGCCGTTGCAGTCGCTCGCGTTCGAGCGGCTGCACCGACACCACCACCGTCGCCGCATGGTCGGCTCCCCAGGCCACCTCTGCCCCGGCGTCGCGATAGGCGTCGTCGGAGTACAGGGCGCGCTCGCCGGCCGCGGGTTCGACCGCGACCTCGTAGCCGAGCTGGACGAGTTTGACGATTTGCTCCGGCACCAGGGCCACCCGGCGCTCGGCCGGTCTGGTCTCTCGCACTACTGCGATCTTCACTCGCCGAAACCTATGCCAAACACACGGTGCCCGGAAAGCCCGGTCCCGCCAATCAGGCCAAGTTCTGAAGAAGCTGTGCCTCGGCCAGACAGACCTTGGTGAACTCCTCCAGGTGCAGGCCTTCGTCGACACCGTGCGCCCGGGTGTCCGGATCCTCCACGCCGGTGACCAGAACGGCCGCGTTCGGGAAGGCCTGCTGGAACTCCGCGATGAACGGGATCGAGCCGCCCATCCCGGTGTCGACGGGCTCCACACCCCACGCGGTGGCGAAGGCGGAACGGGCCGCGTCGTAGGCCGTACCGCGCGCGTTGATCGAGCACGGCTGACCGATATCGCCTTCTGTCACAGTGACCTGGGCACCCCACGGCGCGTTCTGCTCGAGGTGGTTGCGCAGGGCTTCCATCGCCTTGTTGGCGTCGTCGCCGGGAGCGACCCGCAGGCTGACCTTGGCCCGCGCGACCGGTACGAGCGTGTTGCTCGCGTCGGCCACCCGCGGCGCGTCGATCGCCAGTACTGCGATCGCCGGGCGGGTCCACAGCCGGTCGACCAGGGTGCCCGAGCCGATCAGCTTCACCGAGTCCAGCACGCTCGACTCGGAGCGGAACCGGTCCTCGGGATACTCCAGCTCGGCCGCGCGTGTCGCGTGCAGTCCGTCGACCGCGACGTCGCCGTTGTCGGTGTGCAAGGTGGCGAGCAGCCGGCACAGGGCCGACAGCGCATCCGGTACGGCGCCGCCGAACAGGCCCGAGTGGACGGCGTGCTTCAGCGTCCGGACCTCGACGTAGCAGTCGACCAGGCCGCGCAGCGATACCGTCAGGGCCGGCTGGCCGATCGCCCAGTTGCCGGAGTCGGCGATCACGATCGCGTCGGCGGTGAGCTCGTCGGCGTACTCGTCGAGCAGTTGCAGCAGGGTCGGCGAACCGATCTCCTCCTCGCCCTCGACGAAGACCGTCACGCCCACCGGCAGGTCGTTGCCGAAGGCCCGTACGGCGGCCAGGTGCGCGGCGATCCCGGCCTTGTCGTCGGCCGCGCCGCGGGCGAACAGCCGGCCGTCCCGCTCGGTCGGCTCGAACGGTTCCGAGGTCCACTCCTCGACGTTGCCGGTCGGCTGGACGTCGTGGTGGGCGTAGAGCAGCACGGTCGGCTTGCCCTCCGGCGCCGGCTTCTTGGCGATCACAGCGGGCGCGCCGGAGCCGGCCCGGACGATCTGGATCTCGAAGCCCTCGGCCTCGAACAGAGCAGCGGTGGCTTCCGCCGATCGCTGGACATCGGCCGCACGGGCCGGGTCCGCGCTGACCGAGGGAATCCGGATGAGGTCCTCGAGGTCGGCACGAACAGAGGGCAGAACGCGGTCGATCGCCGCACGCAGGTCGGTCATGCGCCCTACCGTACTGCGGGGCAATCATTTACCTTCTACCGAGAAGATCTCGAAGGTTACCGCCCAACCCCAGAGGACATCATGAGCCGTCGCTTCGCCATCCTGACCGCCTTCATCACGACCGCCACCGCCCTCACGGCCTTCAGCTCGCCGGCCAGTGCCGCGATCAGCTGCGACACCGCGACCACCGGTGGGGCCACCTTCTACGACGGGCCGTCGGCGTCCAAGAAGTACGACGCCCGGTTCAGCAACAGCGCGGGCATTCCCAACCTCAGCACGCACACCCCGCAGGGTGCCGGGACTTGGTACAACTGGGACGGCTCCGGCAAGAACCTGCTGCTGGTCGCCTCGTACCGGGAGGGCGCCGACTCGCAGATCTACGGCATCGACCCGGCTACCGGCTCCACGGTCGGCGTGGTCGCCATCGCCGAGTCGCATGTCGGCGGGATCACCACCAGCAAGGGCTGGGCCTTCGTGGCCGGCGCAGGCAGCTCCATCCGGAAGTACCGGCTCACTGAGCTCCGGGACGCGATGAAGGCAGCCGGTACGCCGTACCTCGCCCAGGTCGGCACTGCGCGCGATGTCGCCGGCTCCTCGTTCCTGACCAGCTACGGCGACTCCATCTTCTCCGGCACCTTCAACGAGACCGGCCGCGGCACCATGTACGAGTACAAGATCGCCGACGACGGCACCCTGACCACCCTGGCCGGCGCCTGGGAGGTACCGACCAAGACGCAGGGCCTGATGGTCACCGCCAACCACTTCGTCTACAGCACCTCGTACGGCCGGGGTAACCGCAGCAACCTGTACGTCGTACGCCGGGGTCAGAAGGACCTGGACGCCGCCGCGCTGAGCTGCTTCCGGGCGCCGAGCATGACCGAGGGGATCACGGAGTACAACGGCACGGCGTACCTGGTCTACGAGTCGGGCTCGCACCTCTACAGCGGCGACCCGGCCACCCTCAACGTCATCCCCCGTATGCACAAGGCCACGGTCTCGTCCCTCACCTCACTGGTGGGGTAGCCGCTACTTGATGTACCTCGCGGAGTCGAGGACTCTGTCGATCTCGGTGAGGCTGGTGCTGCGGACCTGTGACCGCAGCACCACCTGACCGGGGATGACCATCTGGTACCGCTCCCCGACGTTGCTTCGCGCTCCCGTAGAGTCCGCGCACCCGTAGTTGAAGGTGATCGTCTTCTGGTCGGGCATCTCGTTCTGCGTCGCCAGCGAGCAGCCGACCGGCACCTTCGGGGTCTTCGGCAGCGCAGCGGCGGCGGTCCCGTTCAAAGTCTCCAGAAAGACGCCGGGCACCTTTGCGTCGTTCTGCCAGTGCTCCGTGTCGGTCGTGACCAGAAGCTTGCCCTCACCCTGCGCCGACTTCTGGTCCCAGGTCCGCGGGACCTTGACCGAGAAGGAACCGGTCTCCACTGTCACCGGGCGACTCAGCACCAGGCGGTAGCCGCCATAGCCACCGCCTGCGGCCAGGACGAGGGCCAGGACGACAGTGATCACCCAGGCGCGGGCACTGCGCTTCTGAGCCTTCGCTGGTGTTGCCACTAGGGCAGCGGGCGCCGTCGTGGCGTCTACTGCGGGGGCTGAGCCGGCCGGAGTGACAGTGGGCGCGTTGGCCGCCGACAAGGCGGTCTCCTGGTCGACACCGGCTGGGCCTGCCGGCCCCGGGAGAGCCTCGGCCGGGACCAGACCGGCGGGGATCTTGCCTGTTTTGTGGGCCTCTTGGAGGGCGTCGAGGAAGCTGTCGAGATCCGGCCAGCGCTTGTCGCGGTCCGGCTCGAGGGCGCGGCGTACGACGACGTCGATCGCGTCCGAGACGTCGTCGCGCAAGGTGCTCATCGACGGCGGCGGCGACTCGATCCGCATCACCGCGCCGAGGCTGATCACGCCGTGCGGCGCCTGGCCGGTGAAGGCCGCGTACGCGACCGCGCCCAGCGAATAGAGGTCAGCGCGGTGGTCGAGCCGGTCGCCCATCACCTGCTCGGGCGCGACGTAGGCCGGCGTACCGCCTGGCATCGTCAACTGGGACACGGTTTCCAGCGACTTGCCGAGGCCGAGGTCGCCGAGCATCGCGCGATCGCCGGCCTCGTCGAGGCGGAACAACACGTTGGCCGGTTTCACGTCGCGGTGCAGCACCCCGCGGGCGTGCAGCTGCTTGAGACCGCTGCCGACCTGGGTGATCACATCGACCACGTCGGCGATCTCCATCTCGCCGCCCTTGATCCGGTCCGCGAGCGATCCGCCGTCGGCATAGGTCAGGACGAGATAGGGCCGGCCGTCCTCGGTCTCGCCGACGTCGTGCACGCCGACCACGTGCGGCGAGTCGACCCGGCGCAGGAACCGGCCCTCGGCCAGGAAGCGGCGCCGGACGTCCTCTTCGTCGATCCAGTTGTCGGACAGGATCTTGACCGCGACGTCCGCGTCGAGCTCTTCGTCCCGGGCCAGCCAGACGGTCGCGAAACCCCCGGCACCCACCCGGCGGACCAGGGAGTACCGGCCGATCCGCTGGGGCTGGTCCATCCCCGCATTATGCTCGATCCCTCCTGCGACTTGGTCGCCGGAGCGGTGGTTCGAGACCGAAACGGGGCCTAAGGGGTGCGAAACGTCCGGGTTGTGACGGTCACCGTCGTCGCGGTGGCGGCGGTTGCGGTCGGTGGGTTCGTCGCGTCCCGGCGTACGCCGGAGTCGCAGGCCGGCGCGGCGGCGCCACTTGTCGCCCCGGTACGGACTCCTTCGCCGCTGACGTTCACCGGCGCCAAGGTCGTCCCGATCGATGCCGCCAAGCTGCCCGTCGGGGACGCTCCGCACCTCACCTACCTGCGCGATCGGACCGTCCACGGCGGCGCCGGTACGCCGGTCAAGGTCCCCGGCAGCGTCGAGATCGACGCCGTCGCCCGCCTGCACGACGCCGTCCTGACCATTCAGCTGAAGACCGTCCGGGACCCGGCCCTCGTCATACTCGATGCCTCTGGCAAGCAAATCGAGCGGGTCCCGTTGGTCGACTCGCTCGTCACCAGCACCGATGGCCAGGCCGCTGCCTACGCATCCGGTGGCCGGTACACGACGGAGGGCAAGCTCGGCGACGGCGGCACGGTGTACTACCGCCGCTCGGCCCCTGGTCCCGTCAAGCAGCTGGCCCAGCCCAAGGTGTTCGACCTCCGGGTCCTCGGTGTGAGCAACGACACCGTCTACTTCCAGTCCAGCGACGACTCGGCCGGGCCCTGGAACTTCTACCGCTGGCAGGTGGACCAGCCGACGCCGACCCGGATCAGTAGCGTCCGGTCCCCGATCGCTGTCTCCGGCGACGGCACCCTGGTCGCCGGACTGGCCTCGCAGAACGACAGCGGCATGTGCACGACCCTGATGACCGCCACCACCGGCAGCCAGCGCTGGCGCAGCTGCCAGTACCAGCTCACCCGCTTCAGCCCCGGCAACACCTTCACCATCGGCATCCCGGCCGGCAGCGACCCGTACGGCGACCTGGAGAACGTCGCCCTCGACCCGAAGACCGGCGACCAGCTCCGCAAGTGGACCGGCCCGTCTCTGCGCGACGCGAGACCGGAGGACGGCGACCACGTAGTACTGGCCTGGCACGACCGGCCCGAGCCCGGGTCGCGGTCGGCCCTGGTCCGCTGCACGGTCAGCTCCGGGAAGTGCGAGCTGGCGACCCCGCTGGCGTCCGGGACGCTCCTTCTCGGCTCATGACGAACAAAACCGCGTCGGCCCGCGTCCTATCCCGGACGGGGACGAACCGATTGGACGACGGAACGTGAAAACGGGCAACGGGCCGCTGGCCATGGGGGTGGCGGCGGTCGCAGTACTGGCGGTGGTGAGCGGTGGGGCCCTCGCGGCCCGCCGCGGCCCGGCCACGTCCCCGTCGGCTGAGGCTCAACCGCTCACCGCAAGCGCCACGCCCACCCCCAAACCGGCCAAGCCGTCAGCCACATCGACCCCGAAGCCTTCGCCCACCCCGGTCACGACGCCGTCCGGTCCGGTGATCCCGACCGTCAAGATCGACCTCGCCAAGCTGCCGACCGGCCGGGAACCGCAGGTCGCCTACCTCGACGGCCGGGTGTTCAAGGGCGGCCTCGGTGGCGACATCACCATCCCCGGCAGCCAGAGCATCCTCCACGCGGTCCGGTACGACGGCGACGCGATGGTGGTCCGCGAGGTCGGCCTCGGCGGCTCCGAGCTGGTCCGGGTCAATCTCGACGGCGTTCTCCCCGGGCGCACGCCCGACGTCGCGAGTCTGGTGAGCTCGGTGAACGAGGACGCCATCGCGTACGGCACGGCCCGTTCCAACGCGGATCACACCCGTCGCAAGGGCAACGCCGTCTACTGGCGCAACGCCTTCGCCGACAACAAGCTGGACCGCCCGAACGACTGGTACTCGACCGTCCTGGCCGTGGTCGACACGACCGTCTACTTCGCCGCCGGCACCGACCCGAACGAGCCCGACGCGACGCTCAACGTCTGGCACACCCAGACCGGCAAGGTCGAGGTGCTGAAGTCCTTCAAAACCCCAGCGGGCGTGGACTTCCAGGGCACCGACGGTGTCGACCAGCTCGAGGGCGCCGAGCAGACCTTCTGCTCAGCGGTGCGCGCCCTTGCCGACGGCGCCCAGCTGTGGCGGACGTGTGAGTACTCGCTCGACGGCTTCACCCCGGACGGCCAGACGGTCTACGCGACCCCGGACTTCCACAACGGCGGCTCCAACCCGACCACCACCGCGATCGACAGCAAGTCAGGCACGGTACGCCGGCAATGGACCGGCGTGGAGTTCCTCGCCACAACCGCCGAGGACGACGACCACCTGCTGATGGCCGTCGACACCGGCGAGAACACGGCAAGCGCGATCATCCGCTGCAGCATCGGGTCCGGCGCCTGCGAACTGGCGACGAAGCCCGCCAAGCACGCGCAGCGAGATGCGCTCCGGGTGATGGGTGGCTGGTCATGAAGCGGCAGAACGGTGCCCTGGTCGCACTGGTCGCGGCAGTGACGGTCGCTGCCGTAGTACTGGGCGCGACCATCGCGTCTCGCCAGGTCCCGCAGCGCCAGAGCACTGCCTACGCTGCACCACTGCCCGCCCCGACCACCCCGACCACGACTCCGTCCAAGGCCGCCCAGACGCCGAAGCCCGCGACGACCACGCCCTCCCTCCAGCCGTCGACACCGAGTGCACCGACGGCGCCAACGGACACACCGACCTTGACCGGCCCCACCAAGATCACCCTGGCCGTGTCGAAGCTCGGCACCGGACGGCAGCCGCAGATCCCGTACCTGTCCGGGCGCCAGGTCCGTGGCGGCGCCGGTGGCACGGTCACCATCCCCGGCAAGGACGACGTCCTCGAGATCGCGCGGGTGAACAGCTCCGTGCTCGCCCTGACCACCAACGGGAACGGCTCCCAGGTACTGCGGTTCGACGCGAACGGCGTCGCCAGCGTCGCGAACGTCAACCACATGGAGGCCAAGGCCGACCAGAGCGGCGCCGCGTACGCCGCCTTCGGTGCCGACGGACCGGTCGAGGGCGGCACCATCTACGCCGACACCGGCACGTCGCTGACCGCCCTGAAGCTCACCAAGCGCTGGAACTTCAAGGTGCTCTCCTACGTGGGTGACAAGGTCTACTTCGAGTCCTCGGACGTACTGGGCAGCGGAGCCAGCTGGAGTACCTACGTATGGTCGCCAGGCGAGCCGGAAGCCAAGCTGGTGAAGGCGCTTGCCTCCATGACGACGATGTCCGCCGACGGCAAGAGCGCGGCGACAGCCCTGCTCGTCAGCAACACCGGCTCGTGTTCCGCGGTCACCGCCGTCGAGACCGGGCAGCGCGAGTGGAAGACCTGCGACTACTACCTCAACGACTTCAGCCCCAGCGGCGCGACGGTGTTCGGGGTTCCGTCCGGCGACGACGGCTACTGCTCCTCGGCGGAGGCTGCCCTCGACGCGAAGACCGGCAAGCTGCTCCGCGAATGGAAGGGCTGTCTGCAGAGCATTACTCCTGAGGACGACGAGCACCTGCTGATGGTCGCCACCGCATCGGGCGAGGGCGACAACGCGAAGACGGCGATCATCCGCTGCACCGTCAGTACCGGCGACTGCGAACTGGCCACGCCCGTGAGCTCGGACCGACTCCTGCTGAGTACCTGATGGCCAAGCTCTCACTGAAGGCCAAGAACGGTCCGCTGGTCGCAGTGGTGGCCTCTGTCGCCGTGGCCGCGGTAGTGATCGGCAGTGCGGTCGCCTACTGGCAGGGCCCGGACGACAAGCTCACCGAGGCCGGTCCGCTACCAGGCACCAGCAGCACCCCGTCGACGACGCCCTCGACAACACCGAAGCCGACAGTCACCCCACGCCCGACGCCGAAGCCGCCCCCAGCACTCCCACCGAAGCCATCCACCACACCACGGCCTAGCACCACCACAACCTCCACCGGCCCGACCACCGTCGAGCTGACCGTCAGCAAGCTGCCCGGCGGCCGGGCGCCACAGATCCCGTACCAGGTCGGCGGCGAGGTCCGTGGTGGCGCCGGCCAGGCGCGGAAGATCCCCGACGGAACCTTCCTGGTCGGCTGGATGAACACCGATGTGATGGCCGTCGTCAGCACCGGCGAAGGCAAGAGCGAACTGCAGAAGATCAGCTACGGCGCCCCGCGCCGGACGCCGGGTGTCTCGTCCCTGGTGATCTCCGCCGATCAGTCCGCGGCCGCCTACGCCGTCGGGACCCTCAGCAACCGCGGCCCCATCACCAAGGGCGGAGCCGTGTACGCCGAGACCGGCTCGATCCGCAAGCTCGACCTGCCGAACAGCTGGGAGGTCGAAGTACTGGCCTATCGCGGCGGCAAGGTCTACTTCCGGGCCGGTTCGAGCGAGAAGGGCGATCGGCTGCTCTACGAGTGGACGCCGGGCGCGACCAAAGCCACCGCGGTTCCGGCCGTGAAGTTCCCGACCGCGATCTCACCCGATGGCATCGTCGCGGCCTCGATGAGCCTGCTCAACGACGCCGGCACCTGCTCGACCATCACCGCGATCGCCACCGGCAAACAGCTCTGGCGGACCTGCGAGAACCAGCTCAGAAGCTTCACCCCGGACAGCCGGACCGTGCTCGGTTCGGACGCCTACGGCGACGGGTACTGCGGCCGCGAGGTCGCTGCGCTGGACGCCACGACCGGGCGGCTGATCCGCAAGTGGAAGGGCTGCTTCCAGGACTTCGCCGCCGAGGACGACCAACATGTGCTGGTCGTCGCAGTCGCCGCCGGCGGTGGCGGGGATCCCGGGACCAAGAGCGCGATCATCCGCTGCGACATCAGCACCGGACAGTGCGAGCGGGCCACACCGATCACGGTGGACCTACCCCTCTCGCTGGGTAGATAGGGGGAGCTGGACCGTGAGTAATCTCGACCTGGTTCGGAAGAACGGGCGGCTGGCCGCCGGGCTGGCTTCTGTAGCGGTTGCCGCAGTGGTTGCCGGTGGCGTGTTCGCCTCCCAACAGGGGCCGGCCGACCGAGCCTCCGGCGCAGCACCGCTGCCGGGACCGACCAGTACGCCGTCCACAACCCCGAAGCCAACGTCGCCGCCCACAGCGACGCCACCGCCGAGCAGCACCCCGGGGAGCACGCCGCCGAGCAACAAGCCGACTACTGGCTCCAACACCGGCCCGGCCACGGTCGACGTGGTGATGGAAAAGCTGGGCGACGGCCGGGCGCCACAGTTGCCGTACCTGGCCGGCCGCGAGGTCCGGGGAGGTCCCGGCGGCCCGGTGAAGATCCCTGGTACCGGGATCATCCTGGGTATCGCCCGGCTGAACACCGCCGCGCTGGCCGTGGTCGAGCGGGTCAGCGCCGACAAGGACAAGCTCCCGTTCGGCAGCGACCTGATCCAGGTCCGGTACGGCGAAGTACGGAAGACCCCGGATGTGTCGTCCCTTGTGGGCAAGGAGGACCAGTCGGCGGTGGCGTACTCCACCACCCGGTTCGACGCGAAGGGCACCCTGATCAAGGGCAGCGACCTGTACGCCGAGGTCGACGGCTCGATCCAGCGGCTCGAACTCGCGAACAGCTGGAACGTCGAGGTACTGGCCTACCGGGGCGCATCGGTCTACTTCCGGGCGGCCGCAACCAGCGGAGGCCAGCAAACGCTCTACCAGTGGAAGCCGGGCGCCTCGAAGGCCACCTCGCTGAAGGCCATCACGTCGCCCGTCACGGTCGCGAGCGACGGCACGATCGCCGCCTCGCTGAAGCAGCTCAACGACGGCAGCTGCGCCACCGTCACCGCGATCGACTCCGGTACCCAGCTCTGGCGTACCTGCGACAGCCGGCTGGTCGGATTCACCCCGGACAGCCGGATCGCGGTCGGTGTCGGCGCCGCCTTCGAAAGCAGCTCGGAGACTCTCACCGCGCACGAGGCCAGGACTGGCAAGCTGATCCGGACCTGGAAGGGCCACTTCTACGACGCCGTCGCCGAGGACGACCAGCACCTGCTCGCCGTCACCGTCGTCTCCGGCAACCCGGTGGCCGGCACCCTCAAGCTGGCGATCATCCGGTGCAGCATCCCCACCGGCCAGTGCGAGCGCTCGACGCCGGACGCGCTCGATCAGAGCGTGATCCTGCGATGATCGACCCCTCAGCGCGTTAGGAACGTCGTCATGTTGCAGAAGAACGGCCGGCTGGTCGTGCTAGTCGCCGCCGTCGCGGTCGCCGCGGTGGTGATCGGCGGCGTCGTCGCGTATCAGCGTGGCCCGCGCTCGGAGGGCGGGACAGCCGCGCCGCTGTCCGCGCCGGCGACGACTCGGAGTACCAAGACGACGCCCAGCGCGACCGGTACTCCCAGTACGACGCCGAGCAAGCCCTCCGGACCGGTCAAGATCACCCTGAACCTGGCCAAGTTGCCCCGCGGTCGCGATCCCCAGGTGCCGTACCTGGTCGGCCGGGTGGTCACCGGTGGTGCCGGTGGGCCGGAGACGATCCCCGGCAAGGCCGACATCCAGCAGATCGCCCGGGTCAACGGCCGGGTACTCGCCGTCGTCACCAAGGGCCTGGGGACGGAGTTGCTCAAGCTTGGGCCGAGCAGTGGCGAGGTCGAGCGGGTCCCGGACGTCACCGCCCTGGTGACGAGCGCTGACGCGACCATCGCGGCGTACTCCACGACCCGGGTCGGCAGCCAGAGCGAGGCCCTCAAGGGCGGCACCCTGTACTCCGACGACGGCCTGGACACCCAGAAGCTCGACCTGCCCGCCGCCTGGGGACTACGCGTCCTGGCAGTCCTGGACGGCAAGGTCTCCTTCGAGTACGCCGCAACGGAAAGCGGACGCTCGAAGCTCTACTCCTGGACGCCCGGCGCCGCGAAGGCCACCCAGCTCGACATCACCTCGCCCACGGGCATCTCTGCGGACGGCCGCCTGGTCGCCTCGATGGGCCTGATCTCCGATGGTGGATCCTGCTCGGACGTCACCGAGGTCGCGACCGGCAAGCGGCTCTGGAAGACGTGCGAGAGCGCGATCCAGGGGTTCACCCCGGACGCCCGGACCGCGTTCGGCGGCGACGCGTACGCCGACGGCTACTGCTCCGGTACCGCGACTGCACTCGACGGCCTGACCGGAGTGATCCTCCGGCAGTGGACGAGCTGCTTCTTCCAGACCGTGCCCGAGGACGACCAGCATCTGCTCATGGTGGTCGACGCGCTCGAGGGCGGCGGTGAGGACGGCTACGGCAAGCGCGGGATCATCCGCTGCACGATCTCCACGGGCGCCTGCGAGCTGGCGACCCCGCTGACGCCGCACGCCGCGGTGCACATCGGCACTTGATGTCTGCTCGCAGCTAACGAGCGTCCCGGCCGGGACGGATCGGCGGCAGACTATCCAGATGGACCGGATCGTGGTGCTGGCCGACATTCACGGCGTGCTGCCTGCGCTGGAGGCAGTACTGGCCGAGCCGGACGTGGCTGCCGCCGATGTGATCGTGCTGGCCGGGGACATCGCCAGTGGGCCGCAGCCGGTGGAGACGCTGGATCTCCTGGTGGGGTTGGGCGAGCGGGCCGTGTGGGTGCGGGGCAATGCGGACCGGGAGCTGGTGGAGATGGCTCGTGGGTCGTTCGAGGGCGATCCGCCGGACCCGGTCAGCCCCTGGGCGGCCGAGCAGCTCCGGGACGACCAGGTCGAGTTGCTGTCCACACTGCCGACCACTGTGACGATAGGCGACACATTGTTCTGCCATGCGACGCCTCGGGACGACGAGGAGATGGTGTTGGTCGACAGCCCTATCGCTAGGTGGGCGACGGTGCTCAGCGGCGTACCGGAGGAGGTCAGGACGGTTGTCTGCGGGCATACGCACATGCCGTTCGCCAGGCAGGTCGACCGGCGGCTGGTGGTCAACGCAGGCAGTGTTGGCATGCCGTACGGCGCACCCGGCGCCAGTTGGGCTCTCCTGACTCCAGCGGGTGTCCAGCTGCGCCGTACTACGCTCCCCGACACCGCTGCGGACCAGCTCGCCAAGGACTCGTCGTACCCGGGGATCGAGGAGTGGCTGGACGCGTACCTGCGCTCCAACTACTCCGACACCGAGGCGCTGGAGGCGTTCAGGCCGCGCTCGGAGGTATGAGCGGCTACCGTCAGGGCATGTTTGCGCGGCGACGGAAGCACTTCGGCACACCGGCCGACAAGGCGACGTACGCGACGCTGCACACCGCTTCACTCGCTACCCCAAGCCTGCGCGAGGGACTGACCCCGGCGGCGGCCGGTAAGGCCAGCAAGCATCTGCGCGACCTCCTCGGTACTGCGGCCATCGCCATCTGCGACTCGTCCGGCGTACTCGCCTGGGACGGGGTCGGCGGCCCGTACGAGAGCAACCACCGAGGGGACGTCAAACGGCTCGCGGCGGCGACTCTGCGGACCGGGCGTACCGCAGTACTGGGTATCCATGACGTGGCGTGCGGCGACCCGCAGTGCCCGATCCGTACTGCGGTAGTGGCGCCCATCGTCACCGAGGACCGAGTAGTAGCCGTGCTGGTCGCCTACAGCCCTCGCTCGTCGGCAGCGCTCGTCCGGGCGACCGAAGAGGTGGCCAGGTGGGTCTCCGGCCAGGTAGAGCTCGCAGAACTCAACAAGGAGCGCACCCGGGCCATGGAGGCGGAGCTGCGGGCGCTCAGAGCCCAGATCAGCCCGCACTTCATCTACAACGCGCTGGCCGCAATCGCTTCCTTCGTCCGGACAGATCCTGAGCGTGCCCGGGAGCTGCTGCTCGAGTTCGCCGACTTCTCCCGGTACGCGCTGCGGCGCGGCGGTGAGTTCACCACGCTGTCCGACGAGCTGCGCAACGTGGAGCGGTACCTCGTGCTGGAGCAGGCCCGGTTCGGCGAGCGGCTCAAGGTCTCGCTGCTGATCGCTCCCGAGGTGCTGTCCGTGGCGATCCCGTTCCTGGTCGTCCAGCCGCTCGTGGAGAACGCCGTCCGGCACGGCCTGGACGGCACCTCCGGCATCGGCCGGATCACCATCCGCGCCCAGGACCGCGGGCTCGAAGCCGAGATCAGCGTCGAGGACGACGGGGCCGGCAGCGATCCCGACGTCATCCGCGCCGCGCTGGCCGGCGAGTCGAGCGGCGACTCGGTCGGCCTGGGCAACGTCGATGCCCGCCTGCGCCAGGTCTACGGCGACGCCTACGGCCTGGTGGTCGAGACCGCCCCGGAAGCCGGAACAAAGGTCAGCTTCCGGGTACCCAAATACTCCTCAGGGGTGCATGCGTCCGCTTAGTCTGTGGGCCATGACCGACTCTCCACTGCGCGCCCTCGTCGCCGACGACGAGGAACCGGCGCTCAACGAGCTGGTCTACCTGCTGCGCCAGGACTCCCGGATCGGCGAGATCAAGACCGCCTCGAACGGTACCGAGGCGCTGAAGATCCTGCAGGACGGCGACCTGGACGTGGTGTTCTGCGACATCAAGATGCCCGGCCTCGACGGGATCGAGGTGGCCAGGATCCTGTCCAGGTTCAAGAGCCGGCCGCAGATCGTCTTCGTCACGGCGTACGACGAGCACGCGGTCGCCGCGTTCGAGCTCGATGCGACCGACTACGTGATGAAGCCGGTACGCGCCGAGCGGCTCGGCGAGGCGGTCCGTCGGGTCATGAGCGCCGGTACGCCGACCGTCGCGCCGCCACAGGACGACACCACCGACGACGAGACGATCCCGGTCGAGCTGGCCGGCGTCACCCGGTTCGTCCAGCGCTCCACCGTCCGGTACGTCGAAGCGCAAGGCGACTACGCCAGGCTCCATACCGGCCAGAACTCGCACCTGGTCCGGATCCCGCTCAGCACCCTGGAAGAGCGCTGGCGCGACGCCGGCTTCACCCGGATCCACCGCAGCACGCTCGTCGCCCTGGCCCACGTCGACGAGATGCGCGTCGACGGCGGCCGCTGCGCCGTCCGGGTAGGCGACGACTGGCTCCCCGTCAGCCGCCGCCACACCCGAGAACTCCGCGACCTCCTGGTCCGCTCGACCTCGTTGAGGGGCTGACTGTGGACGCCCTGTGGAAAACCCAGCCAGCTGAGAGACCACCGCGGTTAGACTTAGTTAGGAAGGACAGAGGGCGCAACCAGGACCCTGGGGCACCGCGATGAGCGCTCCGGAGCAGCCGCCCCGCCGTGTCCGGGTGACCAGCCCACGGACCAGCGCCGCACGTCGGATGACCGCGCATACCGGCACGCGGGAGATCGACGAGCAGACGCGGGTCGGCGAGGTCTACATGAGCTCGCTGATCCAGTCCCAGCTCCGGCTCGCCCTCGCCGTCATCGCCGGCGCCGCCGTCACCCTCGGCGGCCTCCCGCTCCTCTTCCTGCTCGTCCCCGCCACCCGCACCCTGCCGATCTTCGGCATCCCCCTGCCCTGGCTCCTGCTCGGCGTCCTCGTCTACCCGGTCGTCTACATCGCCGCCCGCATCTACGTGCGCAACGCCGAACGCATCGAGGGCGAGTTCACCGAGTTCGTAGGACGTAAGTAGATGTCTCCGGCGATGAGTTTGACCGCGATCGGATTGGTGATCGCGGCAACCATCGGGATCGGACTGTTCGGTCTCCGGATCTCTCGTACCACCAGCGACTTCTACGTCGCCAGCCGCGCCGTCACCCCACGCTGGAACGCCTCTGCGATCAGCGGCGAGTACCTGTCGGCGGCATCATTCCTCGGCGTCGCCGGCCTGGTGCTGGTGAACGGCGCCGACATGCTCTGGTTCTCGGTCGGCTACACCGTCGGGTACCTCATGCTGCTTGTCCTGATCGCGGCCCCGCTCCGCCGCTCAGGCGCGTACACCCTCCCCGACTTCGCCGAGACCCGCTTCGAATCCGCCGTCGTACGCCGGATCTGCTCCTGCCTCGTAGTCGGCATCGGCACCCTCTACCTCCTCCCCCAACTCCGCGGCGCCGGTCTGACCGTCCACACCGTGACCGGCGCACCACCCGCCGTCGGAGCAGCCCTGGTCGCCCTCATCGTGGTGATCAACGTCGCCGCCGGCGGCATGCGCTCGATCACCTTCGTCCAGGCCTTCCAGTACTGGCTCAAGCTCACCGCCCTGGCCGCGCCGATCTTCATCATCTTCATCGCCTGGCGCTCAGGCGACCACCCCGTCGGCGTCCTGCACTCCCTCCAGGGAGCCGGCGCCGAATGGGCCGAGCCACTCTCCCGGGCAAGCGGCCGCGACCACCCGCTCTACGCGACCTACTCGTTGCTCTTGGCCCTTTGTTTCGGAACGATGGGCCTCCCGCACGTCCTGGTCCGCTTCTACACCAACCCCGACGGCCGCGCGGCCCGCCGTACGACGGTCGTCGTGCTGGCCCTGCTCGGCGCCTTCTACCTCTTCCCGCCCCTGTACGCCATCCTCGGCCGGACCTTCGCCCCCGACCTGATCGGCGGCGGCGCCGACACCGTCGTCCTCGAGCTCCCCGGCCGCATTTTCCCTGGCACAGCAGGCGATCTACTAGGCGCTCTCGTCGCCGCCGGAGCCTTCGCCGCGTTCCTCTCAACGTCATCCGGACTGAC
This sequence comes from Kribbella ginsengisoli, assembly GCF_039537185.1. Classification (NCBI taxonomy): domain Bacteria; kingdom Bacillati; phylum Actinomycetota; class Actinomycetes; order Propionibacteriales; family Kribbellaceae; genus Kribbella; species Kribbella ginsengisoli. The sequence continues at coordinate 159,295 of NZ_BAABAA010000007.1, forward strand.
CGTCGCCATCGCCGGCGTCATCGACCAAGACCTCCTCCGCAACCGCCTCCACCGCCTGACCGGCGGCGACTACCTGGCCGTCAACAGCTTCCGCATCGCAGCCCTGCTGGCGATCGCCTTGCCCTATGTCGCCTTCAACATCACCGGCGCCCTCAGCCTCGCCGACACCGTAGGCCTGGCGTTCGCCGTCGCCGCCTCGACCTTCTGTCCTCTGCTGGTGCTCGGGATCTGGTGGCGCAAGATGTCCACCGTCGGCGCCGCGGCCGGCCTGATCGTCGGCGGGGTCGCCGCGATCACCGCAGTACTGTTCAACGTCATCGGCCCACCCCGGGCCGGCTGGCCGAAGGCCCTGATCGCCCAGCCGGCCGCCTGGACGATGCCACTCGCCTTCATCACCGTCATCGCCGTCTCCAAGCTCACCCCGCACAAGATCCCCCGCGGCACTGCCCGCAGCATGGTCCGCCTGCACACCCCCGAAGCAGTCGACGTCGACCGCGGCCTGCCGCCCGCCTGACCGTTCGTCGTACCGTTCCGACCGCTCATCGCAGCGGCCTTCACCGCCGGTCGAAGGGTGGGCGCCATTGGGCGCTCGGTGCGGTTCGGTGCTGTCGGTCGGGAGTGAGCTGGACCACAGTACGAGCAGCAACCCTGCGCGCCGGTCCTTCCGCCCGGCCTGATCCCGTCTGGAGGTCCCGCGATGAGCGATACGCGCCGCGCGGCCGGCGATCCGGAACTGACGACGTACCGAGATGTCCAGCTGTCCCCGGACTTCTCCGAGCTGCGTCGCCGGTTCCGGCGCTTCGTGTTCCCGATGACCGGGCTGTTCCTGGCCTGGTACTTCCTCTACGTCCTGCTCGCCGACTACGCGCACGGGTTCATGTCGCACAAGGTCGGCGGCAACATCACCGTCGGGCTCTTGTTCGGCTTCGGCCAGTTCGTCTCCACCTTCGCGATCACGCTGCTGTACGTCCGCTGGGCCGACCAGAAGTTCGACCCGGACGCCAAGCACCTGCGTGACCAGATCGAGGGAGACGACAAGTGAGCGCGCCACTGCTGTTGCCGCTGGCAACCGTCGGGGACCCGAAGGTGAACATCGCGATCTTCGCGCTGTTCGTGGTGGCCACCCTGGCGATCGTGATCCGGGCCTCCCGCAACAACAAGAGCGCGGCCGACTTCTACGCCGGCGGCCGGTCCTTCACCGGCCCGCAGAACGGCATCGCGATCGCGGGCGACTACCTGTCCGCCGCGTCGTTCCTCGGTATCGCCGGCGCCATCGCCCTGAACGGGTACGACGGCTTCCTGTACTCGATCGGCTTCCTGGTCGCCTGGCTGGTGGCCCTGCTGCTGGTCGCCGAGCTGCTCCGCAACACCGGCCGGTTCACGATGGCGGACGTCCTGTCGTTCCGTCTCAAGCAGCGTCCGGTCCGGATGGCAGCGGCCATCTCGACGCTGGGTGTCTGCTTCTTCTACCTGCTGGCCCAGATGGCCGGCGCCGGTGGCCTGGTGGCCCTGCTGCTCGGTATCGACGGCAAGGCCGGCCAGAACATCGTCATCGCGGTCGTCGGCGCGATCATGATCACCTACGTGCTCGTCGGCGGCATGAAGGGCACCACCTGGGTACAGATCGTCAAGGCGGTCCTGCTGGTGATCGGCGCCGGCATCATGACGATCTGGGTGCTCGCGAAGTACACGTTCAACCTGTCCGGCCTGCTGGGCGCCGCCGTGGACAAGAGTCCCGCCGCCGGGGAGAAACTCCTCAGCCCCGGTCTCCAGTACGGCGCAACGGGGATCAGCAAGCTCGACTTCATCTCGCTCGGCCTGGCCCTGGTGCTCGGTACCGCCGGCCTGCCGCACGTGCTGATGCGCTTCTACACGGTCCCGAACTCGCGTGAGGCCCGCCGCAGCGTCAGCTGGGCGATCTGGATCATCGGCATCTTCTACCTGTTCACCCTCGTCCTCGGGTACGGCGCAGCTGCGCTGGTCGGGCCGGACAAGATCCGCGCGGCCCCCGGCAAGGCGAACTCGGCCGCGCCACTGCTCGCGTACGAACTGGGCGGGGAGATCCTGCTGGGCGTGATCTCGGCGGTCGCCTTCGCCACCATCCTGGCGGTCGTGGCCGGTCTGACCATCACGGCGAGCGCATCCTTCGCCCACGACATCTACGGCTCGGTGATCAAGAAGGGCCAGGTCAGCGGCGACGGCGAGGTCCGGGTCGCCCGGATCACCGTGGTCGTGATCGGCGCGGTCGCGATCATCGGCGGCATCTTCGCCAACGGCCAGAACATCGCCTTCCTGGTGGCGCTCGCCTTCGCGGTCGCGGCGTCGGCGAACCTGCCGACGATCCTCTACTCGCTGTTCTGGCGGCGCTTCAACACCCGGGGCGCGCTCTGGAGCATCTACGGCGGTCTGGGCTCGGCGATCTTCCTGATCATCTTCAGCCCGGTCGTCTCCGGCAAGGTGGACAAGAAGACCGGCGCCAGCCTGTCGATGATCACCGACACCGGGATCGACTTCCACTGGTTCCCGCTGGACAACCCGGGCATCGTCTCGATCCCGCTGGCCTTCGTGCTCGGCTTCATCGGCACGATCACCAGCAAGGAGGGCACCAACGTCGACAAGTTCGCCGAGATGGAGGTCCGCTCGCTCACCGGAGCCGGCGCCGAGAAGGCGACGACCCACTAGACCTGTCAGGCAGGCCCTGCTGATTCCTACGCGAACCTGCCTGGCAGCTTCACCCCGAGACCCGGGGGCCCAAGTATCCAACTTGGTCCCCCGGGTTTTTCGCTTAGTGCTTGAGGGACGGCCAGAGTTCGAGGAAGGCGATCCGCGAAGCCTCACCACGCTGCTCCTCGGCAGCATGCAGCCGCCCGTAGGAGAACGAGTTCCCGCCGTCCAGGAACACCTGTACCGCGAGCAGCCGCAGCAGGTCGCGGGCCACCACGCTGTCCTGGTGATCGCCGAGCACCTCCTGGACCTCCTTCGCCCGCGACACCAGGCCGGCCGCCTCGTCGCCGAGGACCGGGAGGGCCGACTCAGCGGCGTACCGGAGTCGTTTGGAAGCTTTGCGTACCTCGTGCAGCTCGTGGTCCTGCTCGGCCGTATCCTCTGCGTCTTCCATCCGGCGGACGGCCTTGCTCATCCGCTTCCAGTCGTGCTCGAGCAGCTCGGGCAGCTGCTTGGCCGCCTTACGCGTCTCGCCGATCAACGGCGGGTCGGCGACCAGCTCGTCCAACGCGTCGAGCAGGCGGAAGTACCGCTCGCTCTCCAGCGCGGCCAGCGCCTCGACCCGGGCGGCCTTGTAGACCGAGCGCAGGTGGGTGTCGATGTAGGCGCCGACCCTGCCCATCATCAGCTCGACGGGCTGCTGGCCGACGGCGGTGCTGAAGTGCTCACGCAGTACTTCGGCATCACGCGCGCCGCCCAGCTCGCCCGCGAGCCACTTCAGCTCGTCACGCAACCGATCGCCCACCTCGCGATCGATGACCGGCCGGTACGTCGCCAGCGCGGACCGCAGCCGCCGCGTCGCGACCCGCATCTTGTGGACCGAGTCGGGCACGTCACGGCGTACGCCAGGGTCGCGCTCGTGAATCGCCTGGACCTGCGCGATCGCGTAGGCGCGGAAGAGGTCGGCCGTGGTCGGCTTCGTGGGCAGCTCCCACTGATCTTGCTTCGGCACCCGGTCGCCGAGTGCCCGCGCGAGCTTGCTCGGGCCGGACGCGGGCTTGGCACCGGCTCCGCGGAGCAGCGGTTCGGCGGCCTCGAGGAGGTCGGTCTCGCCGTTGACGAGCTCGACCTCCCACTCCCGCCAGCTCTCCGACTCGCCGTCGACGGTCGAGGTCACCTGGTCGTCGGCGATCTCGGCGAGCACCTCGCCGTCGGCGTCCAGCAGGCGGTGGACGATCCGCCGCGTGTTCAGCGTCACCACCGGGAGAAGCTCGCGGTCGCGGGCATGCACGCGGACGATCCGGACCACCTGGATCGGCACCTTGCGCACCGCGCGGCCGAGCGGGTGCCGGATCTCCAGCCGCTCGCCGGCGGCCATCGGCAGCTTCACGTGCCAGCCGTCGTCCTCACCACCGGTGCGGCGTCTGAGCGTCACCTTGTTGGCAGCCAGGTCGAGGCCGGCGGTGTCGAAGTACACGGCCTCCAGGTCCAGCTCGACGGGCTGCGCGACACTCGCGACGCCCGGCAGCTCCAGCAGCAACGGCAGGATCGCGTGCTCGTCGACGTCGTACTTGGTCTCGATCTCAAGCTGCTCAGTCGGCGACATGACCCTTGTTTACCAGTCGGCCCCAATCAGGCACACCCGGTTCAGCGTCAAGATTCCCGGCCGGCCAGCACCCTGAGTTCGGCCCTGAGCCGCTCCAGATCACGATCCTGTACGCCGCTCCGCCCGGCGCCCGCTTCTTGCGGCCCGGCCTGCCGTCGCCGGCTCCACTCGAGCCCGGCCGCCAGCGCGACGATGACGAAAAGCATCACTCCCATGACCCACCTCCGGCTTCGCTGGTTCCGCCAACTCCAAAGTGCGCCCAGAATGGTCCAATGGACAGGTCCAATCAGAGCGCGGTCGGTAGGTCCAAAGCCGGTGCTGACTTCCTCCAGCTCCGTCCCGAGGAAGCCCCACCCGGCGGCCTCGCCGAATGGCTGGCCACTGAACTCCGCACAGCAATCGCCGACGGCCGCTTGGCCCTGGGAAGCCGTCTCCCGCCAACCCGCCAGCTAGCGGCCGAACTCCAGGTCTCCCGAGGCGTCGTAACCGAGGCCTACCAACGCCTAACCGAAGACGGCCACACCACCGCCCGAGGCCGAGCCGGCACCACCGTCGTAGCCGCCCCCATCTCCACCACAGCGTCGAAGCGCCCGTCCCCTCGCCCGACCGCCGCTGCCGAGCGCGGCCCCGGAGTCGCTCCCTCTCTCTCCCGCCGACGCGGGGCAGCGGGGGCGCTGCCGGGGGAGCCGGGGGACGAGATTTTCGAGGCTATGCGGGCGGTGCCGGCTCGGTTCGATTTGACGCCGGGGGTGCCGGATCTGGCGGCGTTTCCGCGGGCTGCTTGGTTGAAGGCGGAGCGGGCGGTGCTGAGTGAGATGTCGGCGTCTGCTTTTGGGTACGGCGATGCGGCTGGTGCGCCGGCGCTGCGGCTGGCTGTGGCGAACTGGATCGCTCGCAACCGCGGGATCAAGGCCGACCCGGCCGATCTGATCATCGTCGCGGGTGTCTCCCAAGCACTCGCCCTGATCTGCCAGGTACTCGGCAGCGAAGGCATCACCGAGCTGGCCGTCGAGGACCCGGGCTCACTCGGCTCCCGCCAGCACCTGCAGATCTGGGGCATGCGTACCCCACCCGTCCTGGTAGACGAAGGCGGCCTCCGCGTCGACGTACTCCGCGAGACCGGCGCTCCAGCAGTCCTCGTCACACCGGCCCATCAGTTCCCAACGGGCGTAGTACTGGACGGTGAACGGCGCCGCGAGTTGATGCAGTGGGCCATCGACGGCGGGCTCATCATCGAGGACGACTACGACGCCGAACACAGGTACGACCGCCCGCCCGTCCCCGCAGTACGGGCGATGCTCGCCGAGCAGGTCATCTACACCGGCAGCGTCTCCAAGATCCTCGCCCCCGCTCTGCGCATCGGCTGGATGCTCCCACCCCCGCGCTATCGCGACCAGTTGATCGCCGCCAAACGCCACGCAGACCTGGGCAACGCCGGCCTCCCCCAACTGACCCTCGCCCACCTGATGGAATCCGGCGAACTGGAACGCCAACTCCGCTTCGTCCGCCGCCGCCACCGCACCCGCCGCGACGCCATGATCACCGCCATCAACAACCACTTGCCCACAGCAACAGTCCACGGCGCCGCCGCCGGCCTCCACCTCAGCATCACGTTCCCCGAGCGCCTGGACGACATAGCCCTGGCGACCGCGGCTCTGGCCCAAGGCGTGAAAACCCAACCCTTGTCCTGGCACACCCAACACCCAGGCCCACCCGGCCTGGTCCTCTGCTACGCGGCCCGCACCCCTACCGAGATCACCACCGCCATCACCCTGATAGCCACCGCCCTAACCCAGACCTGACCCCCACCCCGACCAACCCCCAACTCATCCGCCAACAGCCCGACCCCGACACAACAACCAGCCAGGCGGCAAAGCCCTTCGGGGAAAGGGGGTTGGGGTGACTACTACCCCCGAAACGATACAAAAGGCTCCCCGGCCTCCAGGAAATCCTCCCCAGCCTCCGATCGGGGGCGTGGGTTCGGATTTGGTTGCAGGCGGCAATGGTCGGATCGCCACGCATGCGTAACTCGACAGGCAAGCGTTTGCCTCTGGCGTGTCGGGGCGGTTCGCGAGGGTTATGCGTGCGCGGCGGGGCCGGCCCGAACCAGAGGGCCGCCGGTGATGCAGCCGTGGACGGGGTTGGTTGTCAGCGGGCGTGGCAGGGACGCGGTTGGTTGTCAGCGGGCCCGGCGGGGACGGGGTTGGTTGTCAGCGGGCGCGGCGGGGGCGTGGGTTCGGATTTGGTTGCAGGCGGCAATGGTCAGATCGCCACGCATGCGTAACTCCACAGGCAAGCGCTTGCCTCTGGCGTGTCGGGGCGGTTCGCGAGGGTTACGCGTGCGCGGCGGGGACGGGGCTGGTTGTCAGCGGGCGCGGCGGGGACGGGGTTGGTTGTCAGCGGGCGCGGCGGGGGCGGGGTAGGACGAGCGGGGTGCCGGTGAGGGGATCCTCGATCACCTCGCAGGCTAGGCCGAAGACGTGCTCTACGAGGGCTGCGGTGACGACCTCGGTGGGTTTGCCCTGGGCGACGATTTCGCCTGCTTTCAACGCGATCAGATGGTCGGCGTAGCGGGCGGCGAGGTTGAGGTCGTGGAGGACGAGGACGATGGTTTTGCCTCGGTCGCGGTTGAGGTCGTGGACCAGGTCGAGGATCTCGAGTTGGTGGGCCAGGTCCAGGAAGGTCGTGGGTTCGTCCAGGAGCATGGTCTCGGCGTCTTGGGCCAGGGCCAGGGCGATCCAGACCCGCTGGCGTTGACCGCCGGACAGTTCGTCCAGGGAACGGGTCGCCAAGTCCGACGTACCGGTTGCTTCCAGCGCGGCGGCGACGACGCGCTCGTCTTCGGCCGACCACTGGCGGAACCAGCGTTGGTGCGGATGACGCCCGCGCCCGACGAGGTCGGAGACGGTGATGCCGTCGGGCGCGACCGGCTGCTGCGGGAGCATGCCGAGCTTCGTCGCCAGCGTGCTCCCCGACAACCCGGCCAGGTCAGCACCATCCAGATACACAGCACCGCCTTTCGGCGCCAGCAACCTGGCCAGCCCGCGCAACAGCGTCGACTTCCCACACGCGTTGGCCCCGACGATGACCGTGATCTGCCCGGCGGGGATCTCGACGGACAGCCCCGTGACGACCGGCGTCGCGTCGTACGCGAGGCTCAGCCGGTCAGTGCGCAGTACCGCCATCAGGTCAGCCTCCTTGCCCGACGCGGTTCGCGCGGGCCATCAGAATCAGCAGGTACGGCGCGCCGAGGAACGCCGTGACGACCCCCACCGGCAGCGCCGTCGGCGCGAACAGCTCCCGCGCGAGCAGATCGGAAGCAACCACCAGCAACGCCCCGATCGCCCCCGCGGCAAGCAACCCAGCGACGCGCTCGGCGACCAGCCGGCGAGCGAGCTGCGGGGCGACGAGCGCGACGAAACCGATCGGTCCAGCCGCCGCCGTCGCCAGCCCGGCCAGGCCGACTCCGACAGCTATCAGCAGCCCTCGGGACAGCTCGACCCGACCCGCGAGCGTGCGAGCGAGGTCGTCGCCCAACTCGAGAAGCCTCAGCTGTCGCGACCCAGCCATCGCCGCCGGTACCAGGACCAGCAACGTGATCCCGATCAGCATCACGTGCGGCCAGGACCGTCCGGCGAGACTCCCGGCGAGCCACATGGAGGCGCTCTTCGCCGCGTAGATGTCGGCCAGCGTGAGCAGGTACGCGGTGATCGACCCGACGATCGCGGTGACACCGATCCCGACCAGCACCAGGCGATACCCGAAAATCCCTTGTTTATAAGCAAGAAGATAGATAGCCGTCGCTGTCAGCAAGGACCCCACGAGCGCGCCGGCCGGGAGCCAGCCCATCGACGTACCGAAGATCGTGATCATCAGTACTGCGGCCAGCGCCGCTCCCGCGTTGATCCCGATCAGATCCGGACTGACCAACGGATTGCGCGCCAACCGCTGGAAGATGGCCCCCGAGATCGCGAACGCGGCACCGACCCCCATCCCGACCAGCACCCGAGGCAACCGGTTGTTGACCACCACATCCGTCATGATCAAAGAACCGTTACCCGCCAGCGTATTGAGCACGTCCGACAACGGAATCTCATAGTCGCCAAGCGTCAGCGATATAGCGGCGATCGCCAATGCGGCAACCCAAGCAGCCGTCGAGACGACGAGGCTGGCGACGTCGACCCGGGTCGAGAACGGGCCGATCCGGACCGCCCTCACGGCGTCGCCCACACAGCGCGCGACTCCACTGCGTTCCCCTTCACAGCTCGGCCAGTTTGCGGCGGCGGACCAGGGCGATGAAGAGCGGGGCGCCGATCAGGGCGGTGATGATGCCGACCTGCAACTCGTCAGGACGTGCGACGAGGCGGCCGGTGACGTCGGCGAGTAGGAGGACGGTCGGCGCTAGGACGAGGGAGTAGGGCAGGATCCAGCGGTAGTCGGCGCCGACCAGGGCCCTTGCGACGTGCGGCACAGCCAACCCGACGAAGGCGATCGGGCCGGCCATCGCGGTCGCGGTACCGGCGAGCAGCATGACCGCGAGTGCCGCCAACAAACGAACCACCCAGATCCTGGTACCGAGGGTCGCAGCCAGGTCTTCACCCAACGCCAGCTGGTTGAGTGATCGACCAAGAGCCAACGCCAAGACGATCCCCACGGCAATGAAAGGCAGCGCCTGCGCAACGATCGCGCTGGTTGCCAAGGTCAACGATCCGACGACCCAGAAGCGGAATTCGTTCAAAGTCGAGAGGTCGAGCAGAGTGATGGCCGACGTCACCGACCCAAGCAGAGCGGAGAGCGCCGCCCCGGCCAGCGCTAGCTTGACCGGCGTCGCGCCCCCTCGACCGACCGACCCGACGAGATAGACCACGACGGTCGCAACCAACGCCCCACCCATCGCAAACCACACGTAGCCAGTGAGCGACTGGATCCCCAGCAGGCCGATCGCAGCGACCACGGCCAGCGCGGCGCCCGCATTCACCCCGAGGATGCCCGGATCGGCCAGCGGGTTGCGCGTGATCCCCTGCATGACGGCGCCGGCCAGCCCGAGGGCAGCACCGGCCAGCAGGCCTACCGCAGTACGGGGGAAGCGCAGGTACCGGATCACTCGGTCCGTGTCCGATCCGGTGAAGTCGGCCGCCGCGACGAAGACGTCATGCGGACCGAACCACTGATTCCCGGCCACCAACGACAGCAACACGGCCCCCAGCAGCACGACACAGGCGACGGCGAGCCCGCCCGCCCGCAACCCGCCGCCCCTTACCCGGCCAAACCCATCACGGAGACCAGAGCCCTTCACCGCGTCCGGGCCCTCGACCGCGACCAGGTTCTTCACTTGACCAGGTCGGGGTGGATCAGCTTCGCGATCAGTTCGGTGGAGTTGGCGCCGCGTACGCCGGCCGAGTGGTGCGCGAACAACCACGGATACACGTGCTTGTTCTTCACCGACTTCAGATTCGCGTACGCCGGATTGCTCAAGATCTTCTGCACATCCGGCTGGACCTGCGCCTCTGTCAGCGACGCGTCGCAACACCCGCTGATCAGCACATAGTCGGGGTCGCGCTTGATGAACTCCTCGACGCTGACCTTCACGTTCCGCTTCGACGTCAGGTCGGCGAAGGCGTTCACCCCACCGGCCTGCTTGATCAGCACCGACCCGAAGTCCGGCCCACCCGACACCGTCAGCCCGCCACCCTCCAGCCCTGGGCGCAGGATCGCCACGGTCGGCCGGTCCGCACCCTTGACCTTCGCCTCAACAGCCGCGATCCGCTTCTGCTGGTCGGCGATCACCTGCTCGGCGCGGTCGGAGACGTCGAACAGCTTGCCGAGATCGCGCAGATCGGCGTACACGTTGTCCATCGAGACGGTCGACGGGTCGATCGCCTCGTCGCCCTTGCCGTCCGCGGTCGGGCAGAGCGGGCTGAAGATCCAGGTCTGCACGCCGAGGTCCGACAGGCTCTTGCGGCTGCCGAAGCTCTCGTCGCTGCCGCCGCCACCGAACACGTCGTTGAAGCCGGAGAGCACGAAGTCGGGGTTCTGGCTGAGCAGTTCCTCACGACTCGGCAGGTTCTTGTAGTACTTCGCGTCCTGCTGCGCCGCGGCGTACTGCGGCAGCACCTCCGCGTCCAGGTACGCCGTCCCGACCAGCCGGTCCGAGATCCCCAACGCGTGCGCCATCTCGATCGCCGGCTGGTACGCCGCGAACACCCGCTCAGGCGGCCCGTCGACGGTCAGGTCGATCCCGCAGTTCTTGACGGCGACGGCACCGGCGGCCGGCCCCGCTGTGGCGGCACCTCCGCATCCGGTGGCCAGGGACAGTACGACGACAGCAGCAACCAGCGTTTTCACGCGCGCCTCCAGCACCTCGTGGACGGTGTGACACGCCGTGGCCGGTCTCCTGGCTGACGGGAACCGCGCTCCAGGGTCTGACCTTCCCAGCCAACCTCGGCCAGTGGTCTCCACAACAGAACAACCCCGGAACATCCCGATCACAGTGGCGAGGGCCGCATCGGCATCACACCGATTTCCCGAACACCACGACCCCGCAACCGTAACCCACCTGCAACCCAGTCGCAGAAACCACCCCGGGAACAGGATGGTGAACCGGTTCAAGCACCAACGGAGGGCGGGCACCCCTGCGCGAGAAGGACGACAAGTCGGCAGGATCCCCAACCCCAGCCCCCAGCCCCCAGCCCGAAACATCTCAGGGGTTAACCCCTGAGATGTGGGGTTGCCCAGCGGGATTCTCGGGGGGCAACCCAGCAACTGAAGGGTTAACCCCCGAGATGACGGTGGGCGGCGACGGTCGGCGGGGTCAGCGGGGGTAGAGGTCGGCGGGGTCAGCGGGTGTAGAGGCCGGACATGGTCAGGACGAAGCTGGCCATGTCGTCTTTGTCGGTGGTGCCTGCGGGGAGGGGGACCAGGTCGACGATCTTGTCGGTGCCTACTCGGATGATGGAGCGGCCGGTGACGGTGTCTACGTAGGCTTCGTCGCCGAGGGGCATCGGGAAGGAGGTCGCGGCCTTGCTGATCGGAGCGGTGATGGCTGCGGCGTCCTTGACCCGGCGGACGGTGGAGTAGAGGACGCGGGTCTTGGTGAGCCAGGCGCAGACGATGTCGCCGGCGTCGGTCTCGCCGTCGCGGCGGACCGAGGCTTCGATCCCCATCACCTTCGTGGCGGCTGACGTGCCGCGCTCGCACTCCGGCCGGGTGATGTACGGCGCAGGCTCCGGCAGCCCCCCGGTCTGTTGGGCCGCGTCCTGGGCCAGTACTACGTACTTCGCCAGCGTCGCCGGCGGCCCACTGATCTTGCGCAGCTTGCCGTCGGCCAGGAACACGACGAAGCGGCTGGTGCCGAATCCGCCCTGCCCGACGGTCAGCGACTTGGCCGGCTCGCCCTTGGTCGCGTCGTAGGCCTTGCGAACCGCCGCCAGATCCGCGGCCGTCGCAAAGAAGGCGGACGTGCCAACTCGTAGTACCGGCCCGGACGAGTTGCTACTCAACCCGAGCTCGCACTGGTCGTACGTCGGGAAGCCCAGCTCCGGCAGCACCGGCTTCGGCTGGATCCGCACCACCGGAACACCCAGCGTCGTCTGCACGAGCGTCTGGTTCATCCGCACGCACAAGGTGTCGGCCACCTTGGAGGTAGGCGGCGTACTAGGCGTCTCCGACGGCGTAGAGGTCGGGGTAGGCGTCTCGGCGGGCGTAGTGCTGACTGACACCAGCGGCGGCACACTGGGCGCCGTCTCGCCTCCAGGACCGCCGCACCCGGCCAGCAACGCAGTACTGCCGAGCAGAGCGACCACCAACCGAGTACGCATGGTCACAGAGCCTAACCGCAAGCCCTACTCATGGCTCTCGATGAACTCCTTCGTCTTGGCGATCGCGAACCCCCACCCCTGATGCACCGTCGGCGCCGGCGGGATCGCGATCTCGTCCGGATTCGTCAGTACGTCGATCAGCACCGGCCCCGTAGTACCCAGCGCCTGCGAGACCGCCGAGTCCACGTCACCAGGCCGCTCGACCCGAATCCCGGTCAGCCCGATCGCCCTCGCCACCTCGGCGAAATCCGGGTTCGCCAACTTGGTCCCGTACTCCGGCAGCCCGACCTGCTCCATCTCCAGCTTCACCATCCCGAGCCGCCCGTTGTTGAACACGACCAACTTGACCGGCAACTCGTACGCCACCGCCGTGATCAGGTCCCCCAACAGCATCGACAACCCGCCGTCACCGCAGAACGCCACCACCTGCCGCGACCGATCCACCGCCGACAACCCGAGCGCATGCGGCATCGCATTGGCCATCGACCCCAGGTTGTACGACCCGATCAACCGCCGATCCCCACGCATCCGCACGTACCGCGCCAGCCAGACCGTCGACATCCCCGTGTCACTCGTGAACAGCGCATCGTCAGCCGCATGCCGATCCACCGCCGCAGCGAGCAGCTCCGGCCGGATACGCGCATCCGGGTTGTCCACCTTGCGCCGCAGCAACCCCTTGGGCTTCCGGTCGAACCCAGGATCCGTGAACTGCACCTGCCGCTCCCGCCAAGCCGCGTACGACTTCCGCGCCTTCTCCAGATGCGCAGTAGACGTCTTCTGCTCAAGCAAAGGCAGCAACTGCGCAAGCGTCGGCTGCGCGTGCCCAACCAGCCCGTGGTCGACCAGCACCCGCCGCCCGATGTGCCCACCCCGCACATCCAGCTGCACGACGGTCTTCCCCGACGGCAGGAACTCCCGGTAGGGGAAGTCGGTCCCCACCAGGAACAGCACGTCACACCCGTCAAACGCCACCTTGCTCGCGTGATTGCCCAGCAGCCCCGACTGCCCGACCTCCTGCGGCAGATTCTCCTCGAACCGCTCCTTGGCCTTCAGCGTGAGCACAGCGGGCGCTGCCAACAGCTCCGCGAGCTGCTGCACTTCAGCCAGCGCCTCCCGCGCTCCAGCACCGACCAGCAGCGTCACGTTGTCCGCAGCGTTCAGTACTGCCGCCACCTTCGACAGCTCAGCCGCATCAGGCACTGTGTGCGACGCAGGCTCGAGGAACTGCGGCACCGGCGTACCGTGCGGCACCTCTAGACCGCCAACGTCACCAGGGATCGACAGTACGGCGACACCGCGCTCCGCGAGCGCCGCATTGACCGCCTGCTCGATCAGCCCCGGCGCCTGCTCGGCAGTGGACACCGTCGCAGTGAAGACGGCGACATCCGCGAACAGCACGTCGTTGTTGACCTCCTGGAAGAAGTCACTGCCGATCTCCTCCCGCGGCACCTGCCCACAGATCGCCAGCACCGGCACCCGCGACTTGGCCGCGTCGTACAGGCCGTTGAGCAGATGGATCGCCCCCGGCCCGACCGTCCCCATACACACACCCAGACGACCGGTGAGCGACGCCTGCGCTCCAGCAGCGAAGGCACCCGCCTCCTCATGCCGTACGCCGATCCAGTCGACCCGGTCCTCGCGCCGGATCGCATCGGTGACCGGGTTGAGGGCGTCGCCGACCACACCCCACACCGAGGTCACGCCATGCGAGGCCAGCGACTCAACCAGCAACTCCGCGACAGTGCTCACTGCAGCCAGCTCCCTAGGGTCTGAATACGTCCGGATCCGCCTGTACCCAATCGCGGGCCCAAGCCTTCGACACGTCATGAATGCCGCCCAGCAGCTGCCCCGGCGCGAGGTGCTCGAACAGGTCGGCATAGCTCTCGGTACGGGCGTGGTCGACCCGCCGGAGCAGCATCCGCGGCTCCAGCTGTTCCGGCCCTTCCAGCCCCATCGACGCGATCACCTGCATCGCCGACTCGACCGTCTCGCGCTGGTAGTTCGCCACCCGGTGGGTCTTGTCGGCGACGTCGAGTGCACGCATCCGGCGAGGGTCCTGGGTCGCGACGCCGACCGGGCAGGTGTTGGTGTGGCAGGTCTGCGCCTGGATGCAGCCGGTCGCCATCATCATCGCGCGGGCCGCGTTGGTGTAGTCGGCGCCCTGCAGGATCCGCTTCACGACGTCGACACCAGTGGCGACCTTGCCGCTGGCGCCGATCTTCACCCGGTCCCGCAGCCCGACGCCGGTCAGCGCGTTGTGCACGGTCAGCAGGCCCTCGGTCAGCGGCGTACCGATGTGGTCCTCGTACTCCTGCGGCGCCGCGCCGGTCCCGCCCTCGGCGCCGTCGACCACGATGAAGTCCGGAGTGATGCCCTCGGCAACCATCGCCTTGCAGATCGCCAGCACGTCGGTCCGCGAGCCGACGCAGAGCTTGAAACCGGCCGGTTTGCCGCCGGCCAGCTCGCGCATCCGGGCGATGAACAGGACCAGTTCGCGCGGCGTCGAGAACACCTGGTGATACGGCGGCGAGACGACCTTCTTGCCGACCGGTACGCCGCGGACGGCCGCGATCTCGGGCGTCACCTTCGCGCCGGGCAGCACCCCGCCAAGACCGGGCTTCGCGCCCTGGCTGAGCTTGAGCGAGACGAGTTTGACCTGGTCGTCGGCGGCCTTGTCCCGGAACTGGTCCGGGTCGAAGCCGCCATCGGCGTCCCGCGTCCCGAAGTACCCGCTGCCGATCTCCCAGACCAGGTCGCCACCGTTGCGGTGGTACTCGCTGATCCCGCCCTCACCGGTGTCGTGCGCGAACCCGCCGCGCGCCGCACCCCGGTTGAGCGCCTCGATCGCGTTGGCGCTGATCGCGCCGAAGCTCATCGCCGAGACGTTCAGCAACGCCATCTCGTACGGCGCAGTGCAGTCAGGCCCGCCGATCCTGACCCGTGGGACCTGCTCGGCGACCGGCTTCGGCGCGGTCGAGTGGACCAGGTACTCGTACCCGACCTCGTTCACGTCCCGCTCGGTCCCGAACGGCTGCTCCTCGTTGGTGCCCTTGGCGCGGGAGTAGATGGTCGAGCGGGTGTCGCGGTCGTACGGACGGCCGTCGTAGTTGCGCTCGATGAAGTACTGCTGCAGCTCCGGCCGGATCTTCTCCAGCAGGAACCGCAGATGCCCGATGACCGGGTAGTTCCGCAGGATCGAGTGCTTCTTCTGGATCACGTCATGGATGCCGACCGCAATCAGCAGGACCACGATGCCGAGCAGGACGAAAAGCAGCACCATGCTCTCGAAGCTACTCCGTCGATCCCGCCGGGCCCGGCAGGAGCGCCTTGCGGACCGGTTACGTCGACTCGGCCCGCAGATCACGCTGCCGGACCGCGTGCTCGTCGGTCCGGGCGTCGTACCGCCAGAACTCCCGCAGCCAGACCGCAGTACCGACGACTCCGACGACACAGAGCGCCCCACCGCTGACGATCGCGGTCCGTACGGTCGTCAGGTCGGCCACCAGGCCCGAACGCGCCTGTCCACCGAGCGGACCGAGCGAGTAGCCGAGCATCTCGATCCCGGCCAGCCTGCCGCGCATCTCGTCCGGGATGGTCTGGTTCCAGATCACCGACCGGAACAGCACCGACACCATGTCGGCGCCGCCCGCGATCGCGAAGAAGCCGATCGCGAACCAGATGTTCGGCGCCAGCCCGGCGATCCCGACCGACGCGCCCCAGACGATCGTCGCGCAGACGACCGCCCGGCCCTGGTGATGCACCCGCTTGGCCCAGCCGCTGGTCAGGCTCGCGCACATCGCGCCGATCGCCTCGGCGCTGTAGAGGAGACCGAGCAGTTTCGGCTCCTTCAGGATGTCGGTCGCGAACGCCGGGAACAGCACGATCGGCATCGCCAGGAACATCCCGACCATGTCGACCAGGTAGGTGGCGAGCAGGTCCTTGCGCCGGTAGGCGTAGACGATGCCCTCGCCGATCCCGCGCAGGCTCGGCGGTTTGCTGTGCTCATTCGTCTTGTACGACCCGAGCCCGGCGTACAGGCTGGTGGCGATCACCAGGCCGGTCAGCTCGATCCCGAACGCCCAGCTCACCCCGGCCGTGCCGACCAGTACGCCGCCGAGCGCCGGACCGGCGAGCTGGCCGATCTGCATGGTCAGCGACATCAGCGCCACGCCCGCGGCCATCTCGTCGTGCTTGACCACCCGCGGGAAGAGCGCCTCCCGGCTCGGCCGCTGCAACGAGGTGGCGATCGCGTTCAGCCCGCCGCAGACGTAGATGAGCCAGATCTGCGGATGCGCCAGCAGCGAGTTGGTCAGCATCAGCGCGCAGATCAGCGCCTGGGCGACACCGGTCGCGACCAGCATCTTGCGGCGGTCGACGTGATCGGCCAGCGCACCGCCGTACAGGCCGAAGACGACCAGCGGGACGATCGTCACCAGGCCCATCGCGCCGACCGCGAAGTTCGAGCCGGTCAACTGGTAGAGCTGGAACGGCAACGCCACGTAACCGACCATGCCGCCGAGGAAGAACACCGAGCCGGAGACGACCAGGATCCGGAAGTCCCGCGACCCCCGCCACGGCGTCAGATCGATCTTCAGGCGGGCCAGCCGGGTCCGGAAACTTGTTGCCACTGGCACATAGTGACAGCTGGATCGCCCGAGGATGAACCCATTTCCGTCCTACTGTCGGCCGCATGATCTCGAACCTCAAAGCCCATGCCCGGGCGTTGGCCGTTCTCGCCACCGGTGCGGCGGTCGCCGGCACCGTGTTGCTGGTCCCGACGGCCGCGCAGGCGAAGACCAGCGCCACCACCCAGGCCTCGAGCGCCACGACCACGGCCGCCGTGAGCGACCTGCTGAAGCCCGGCCAGATCCTGAAGCCGGGGCAGTACCGTCGCTCGAAGAACGGCGTCTACACCTTCATCATGCAGGCCGACGGCAACGCCGTGCTCTACAAGAACGGCAAGACCCCGGTCTGGAGCACGGCGACGAACAAGAAGTCGTCGGCGATCGTGATGCAGAAGGACGGCAACCTGGTCGTCATCTCCGGTCGTACGCCGGTCTGGGCCAGCGGCACGCACGGCAGCACCAACGCCATCCTCGCTGTGCAGAACGACAGCAACCTGGTGATCTACAACTCCCGCGGCAAGGCCGCCTGGTCGCGCTGGATGGTGATGGTCACCCTCGGCGCCGGCCGGGTGCTGCCCGCCGGCCAGATGCTGTACTCGCACAACCGGATCTTCCGGCTGCAGATGCAGTCCGACGGCAACGCGGTGATCGTGAAGAACGGCAAGACGCCGATCTGGAGCACCCGGACGATCAGCAAGGGCGCGTTCGCGACCATGCAGACCGACGGCAACTTCGTCGTCTACACCGCCAAGAAGAAGCCGCTGTGGTCCAGCAGGACGACCCGCAAGGGCTCGGTCCTGCAGATGCAGGACGACGGCAACCTGGTCGTCGTCTACGGCCGTACGCCGGTCTGGGCCAGCGGCACCGGCGGTCGCTGACGCTGGTCGACAACCCTCCGGACCGCCGTTGCATCAACCTGCAACGGCGGTCCGGCCACCGTGGCCGGTTGAAGCCCTACCGTCGGACGAATGAAGGCATTCACCGCACTCCTCACCGCCGCGCTGGCCACCGCAGCCGCCTTGGTGGTCACCCCCGCCGCCCAAGCAGCTCCCACGTCGGCCACGGCGGTCGCCGACCAACTACTCCCCGGGCAACGGCTGAAGTCGGGTCAGTTCATCCGGTCCAAGAACGGTGTCTACACGCTCCGGATGGCGAACACCGGCACGGTCCAGCTGCTCAAGAACGGCTTCGAGGAACCGCTGTGGTCCTCGTGGACCTATCGGCCGGGATCCGTTCTGGTACTGAGCAAGACCGGCACCCTCGACGTCATCTACGGCCGGACGAAGATCTCATCGATCGGCCCGAAGAACGCCCCGAACGCCAAGCTCGTCCTGCCGGACACCGGCAACCTGACGATCCTGAACACCGCCGGCAAGGCGGTCTGGAACCGGCACATGGTGATCGAGACACTCTGGCCGAGCTTCATGATCCACGCGGGGGACGCGAACGGCCGGGACCTGGTCATGTACTCGCAGAACCGCATCTACACGCTGCAGATGCGGACCGACGGCAACCTGGTGTTGCTGAAGAACGGCAAGACCGTGCTGTGGAGCACCGGCACCAAGAGCGGATGGACCGCCGGGCTGCTCTCGGACGGCACCTTCGAGACGCTCAACCTCGGCGGTGACAGCGTCTGGCGGATCGAGACCCGCAGCCCCGGCACCATCCTGCAGCTCAGCAACACCGGCGGGTTGCGGCTGATCTACGGGCGCACGGTGGTCGAAGTCCTGCACTGAGTTCGGCGAACTACTCGGGCGGCGGTCTACACGCCGGACGGCTGTTGCATGTTGCTGCAACAGCCGTCCGGCGTTTTGGCCCGGCGACTCCCCTACCGTCGGACGCATGAAGGCATTCACCGCAGTTCTCGCTGCCACACTGGCGACGGCAGCCGCCCTGGTGACCACACCCGCCCAGGCAGCCCCGACCACGACGACCTCCACGACCGCGATCGCCGACCAGCTCCTGCCTGGCCAGCGGCTGACGGCGGGTCAGTACATCCGCTCCAAGGACCACCAGTGGATCCTCGTGATGCGGGCGACCGGCAAGTTGGAGCTGCTCCGGCCGGGCACGGGCACCTACGAGTGGGCGATCAACACCGAGCGCAAAGGCTCCGTCCTGCGGATGGAGACCGACGGCAGCCTGAGCATCATCTACGGTCGGACCAAGGTCTGGAGTGGCGGCGCCAAGGCGAGCCCGAAGGCCAAGCTCGTGCTCCCGAACGACGGCCTGCTGAAGATCGTGACTCCGCTGGGCAAGTCGGTCTGGAACCGGCACATGATCATCGAGACCATGTGGCCGGGCAGTGAGCTCTGGGCAGCCGGCCCGCGCAACATCGCGGTGTCCGTGTTCTCGCCCTCGAAGGTCTACACCCTCCAGCTGCGCCCCAACGGCGATCTCGAGCTGATGAAGAACAACAAGACGCTGCTGTGGCGGGCGCCCGACCCCAGCAAGACCCCGGACTCGATCGCCAGGCTGACCCCGGACGGCACCTTCGCCGTCTACAACAACTTCAACCTCCCGACCTGGTCGGTCGGCGGCAAGAAGCCCGGCACCGTCGTGCAGGTCCGCGACGACGGCTCGCTGGTGCTGATCTGGGGACGCACGCTGGTGAAGAAGCTGCACTGATCGAACCACCCGGGCTGCGGTGGCGTCATACCCCTTGAAAACATCAGACCTAGGGGGATCACTTCAGATGATCAAGAACAAACTGCGCGCCACCGCAGCTCTCGCCGCCTCTGCCGCGGCACTGATCGCCGGTACGGCGGTTCTGGCGGTCGCACCGGCCAACGCCGCCACCACCTCCAGCGCGTCGGTTTCGTATGTCTCCGACACCCTGAAGGCGGGCCAGTCACTGAAGGCCGGCCAGTACATCCGGTCGAACGACGGCAAGTACGTGTTCAAGATGGACGCCCAGGGCTGGGCCTCGCTGAGCCGTGGTCCCGGCTACAACGCGACCTGGACGACGCCGGTCTCGAAGCCGGGCGCGGTCCTGCGGCTGCAGACGGACGGCAACCTGGTCCTCATCTACGGCCGGACGACGATCTGGAAGCTGGGCACCAGTGCTCCCAACGCCAACCTGATCCTGCACAACGACGGCGTCCTGTCGCTCTACAACGCCAAGGGCGTCGCGATCTGGAACCACCACATGATCCTCGGCCGGATGGGTCAGCTGGAGGCGCTCCGCACGGACAACGTGATGGTCTCGCCGAACCACGTCTACTCGCTCAAGATGCAGAAGACCGGCGATCTCCAGCTCCTGAAGAGCGGCAAGACCGTCCTCTGGCACAGCAACACCGCCGGCCACCCCGGCTCCTACGCCCTCGTCCAGGGCGGCGACCTCGGCGGCTTCGCCGTCCTCTCCAGCGGCAAGCAGACCCTCTGGTCCGCCAAAGCCACCTCACACGACGCGGTCCTGACCCTCTCCAACACCGGCGCCCTGAGCCTCATCTGGGGCCGCACCACGGTCTGGACCGCCAAGTAGTCCAGCCGCGCCGCCGGGCCCAGCACCCCACCAGCCCCCCTCAGCGGAGGCGACCCTCTTCAACATCGTCCGCCGGGGCGCGCAGCGCCGCGCCGGACTTTCAGTTGGTGAGGAGGGGGAGAAGGTTGGTGAGGTCGGTGCGCTCTCCGGAAGCTCTTACCTTGCCGGTGAGGCGAGCATCCGACCAAGTGGTTCGTCCGAGGGCGAGGTCTATCCAGATGTCGGCGGGCATCTCGATCACCGCGCCGGGGGTGCCTCGGGTGTGGCGGGGGCCTTCGATGCATTGGACTGCCCCGTACGGCGGTACGCGGACCTCCACCGCATGACCGGGCGCCTTGGCCACGAGGAGCTTCAGCAGCTCCTTCACCAGCAGCTTGAGTTCGGCGCGACCGGCGTCGCCGGCGTCGTACCGGCGCAGTGCTTCGTCCATCTCCACAGGCGCTTACGGTACGCGGTTTCGCCCAAGCCCCCTTCGTACCCGATAATCGAGAAGCGCACCGAGACGCGGAAGTGAGGTCGGGATGCTCACGCCCAGGCACCAGGCGCTAGTGGCGACGCTTGCGGGAATGACCGTAGGAGTCGCCGTCTTCGGCACCGTTCTGGCGATCAACTCACGCGGCGGCGACACCCCGTCGAGCCAGGTGGTGACGAGTCAGCCGACCCAGACGCCGAAGACCGGCGACGGGTTGCAGGCCGACTCGCTCCAGTTCACCTCGCAGGCGTTCGGCGCCGACGACGCCCCGGCGACCGCGGACGTCCCGACCGGGTGGAAGAGCGCGACCGGCGGCACCAGACCGAAGTACGTCGATCCGACCGGCGTCTGGCAGATCCGCTTCGACACCCGCGGCAGCAAGCAGACGCCGGACGAGATGGTGGCTGCGCGCGAGAAGAGCATCGACGAGAAGGACCTCACCGTCATCAGCCGCGACGACGGCACGCTGATCTACACCTACGTCGATCAGACCCGCGGCCCGCGGATGGGCCTGTCCAGCTTCCGCCCGACCGCCAACGGTCAGCGCACGCTGGTCGAGATCACCGTCGGCGGCCGCCCGCAGGACGAGGCCGGCCTGCGCGCCGTCCTCCAGCGCGCCACCGACACCCTGCAGATCTCCGGCACCGACGTCGGCGACACCCGCCCGAACTAGTACTTCGAGACGGCGCCGATCAGCACTTGATGTCGCTGGCCGGCGGCGTGCCCTTCAGCAGGTAGGTCTCGACCGCGTCGTCGACACACTGGTTGCCCTCGTTGTAGCCGGTGTGGCCGTCGCCGTCCCGGGTGATCAGCACGCCGTTCTCCAGCTGCCCGGCGAGCCCGACCGCCCAGTCGTACGGCGTCGCCGGGTCGCGCGTCGTACCGACCACGACGATCGGCTTGGAACCGGCCGCGGTGATCTTGTGCGGCTTGTCCTCCGGCTTCACCGGCCAGTTCGCGCACGGCAGCGAGCCCCAGAGCAGGAACGACCCGAAGCGCGGCGACGCCGCCTTGAACTTCGCCGCCTCGGCCTTGCCCTGCGCGACCGAGGTGAGATCCGGGCGGTCGATGCAGTTGACCGCGTAGATCACCTCGTTCTGGTTGTTGCCGTAGCCCTTCGGTGTCCGGTCGGTGTACTCGTCGGCCAGCGCCAGCAACCGCGCGCCCTTGCCCGCGAGCCCGTCGACCACCGCGTCCTCGAGCCGCGGCCAGTAGTCCTTGACGTACAGCGGGAAGATCACGCCGAGGACGACCAGCGCCTGCGTCACCTGACGGTCGCCGTCGCCCGGCAGCGGGGTCGCGTCGCTGTCGTTGATCAGCTTGTCGACTGCTGCCAGTACCTCGGCCTTGGTACTGCCGAGCCGGCAGGTGCGTTGCGCGCAGTCCTCGGCGAACGCGTCGAGCGCGGTGTCGAAGCCCTTCGCCTGGGCCATGTTGTTGTCTTCCGACGACTTCGACGGGTCGACCGCACCGTCGAGCACCAGCCGGCCGACGTTCTTCGGGAACAGCTCCGCGTAGGTCGCGCCGAGCAGCGTCCCGTACGACATGCCGAGGTAGTACAGCTCCTGATCGCCGACGATTCCGCGCAGTACGTCGATGTCGCGCGCGGCGTCCTTCGTGCTGACGTGCGGCAGAAGATCGCCGGACCGCTGCTCACAGCCGTCCGCGAGCGCCTTCGCCTGGGCGTTCAGCGCGTCGATCTCGGCGTCGTCGTCCGGGCTGCCGTCGGTGGCGATGAACTTGTCGAGCTGCTCGGTGTCGAGACACCGCACCGGCGTCGAGTCGGCGACCCCACGCGGATCCCACCCGATGACATCAAACTTCCGCAGCAGTGGCGCCCCGAGGACGAACCCAGCCGAAGCGGCGAACTGCTGCCCAGACGCCCCCGGCCCACCCGGATTGATGAACAGCGTGCCGATCTTCCCGGCTCGATCCCGCGCCGGCACCTTCCGCGCCCGGAGCTCGATCGTCTTCCCGTCCGGCTTGCTGTAGTCGAGCGGCACGCTGATCGTCGCGCACTGGTTCCCCGACCCGCACCGCTCCCAATCCGGCTGCTGACCGTAGAACTTCTCCAGCCCAGCCGGCACCGGCCCCGCCGGCCCCTTGGGCGCACTGCTCGGCTCGCTCCCACCACCCGAATCAGCATCCTGCGCCCGGCTAGCCACCCCACACCCCGCCACCAGCCCCGCAACCACCAAAACCACAGCAGCCCGACGAATCATCACAGCGAACTATCTCCCGTACCCTCGTCCGACTCCGGCCCTGCGTTGTCACCTTCACCCTGACTCAACCTGCGACGCCGACGCGGCTTACGACGCGGCCGAGTGGTCTCCGGCTCCGTCTGTACCTCGGGCTCCGGCTCAACCGTCGCCGGGCGCTCGATCAGCTCCACCGACTGCACAGGCTCGACTGCGGGAGCGTCGGGGGTGGTGGTGTCTGAGGCTTCGTACTGTTGGCGAGGGGAGCAGACGTCTGCTCGGCTGCAGGCGCAGCGGCGGCCGGACGCGGCCAGGCGGACTACTACCGTGTCGCTGGGGACGTTGTGGCCGACTACGACCCCGTCACCGGCGGGGGTTTCGACCTGCGTACCGGTGGCCGGGGCCTTGGCGTTGAACTCCTGGTACAGCGGGTGCTCGTATTTCAGACAGCACATCAGCCGTCCACAGGCACCCGAGATCTTCAGCGGGTTCAGCGGCAGATCCTGGTCCTTCGCCATCCGCACACTGACCGGCTCGAAGTCCTTCAGGAAGGTCGCACAGCACAGATCCCGCCCACACGGCCCGATCCCACCCTGCAACCGTGCCTCGTCCCGCGCACCCACCTGGCGCAACTCGATCCGCGCCCGCAACCCACGGGCGAGATCCCGGACCAGCTCCCGGAAATCCACCCGGTGCGGCGCGGAGAAGTACACGATCACCAACTGATCGACATCAGCCCGCCGATCCACGAAGTCGATGCCGACCACCTTCATCGGCAGCCCGTGCTCACGGATCAGCCGCTTGGCGGTCAGCCGCGCATCGGCCCGCCGCTGCCGGTTCTGCTCATCCCGATCGAGGTCCGCGGCAGTAGCGACGCCCTCACACAGCGGCAGCCCACCGATCTCCTCGGTCACGTACTGCGGCGCCCACACACACTCGGCGACCTCGGGCCCGTCATCGGTCGGGACCAGCACTTTGTCCCCGACCCGCGGTCTGTGCGAGCCGGGGTCCAGGTAGTACAGCCGCCCGTACCGCTCGAACGACACCGCCATCACCATGCCCACCGCGCCAGACTACGTGCCAAACCGTCCCGTAGTGGACGCCTTGACCTCCGGGCGTGCGGTTTCGCGGGAGTCAGGCGGGCGTTCCGCCGAAATTCGAGGCGGCTCCCCTAGAAGTCGTTGGCGTCGCCGAAGGCCACCACGGCCAGGATGAGCACGATGCCGAGCAGGGTGATCAGGCCGCCGACGATGATGCCCACGACGGCCATCGCCGTACCGGACTCCTTCCGGCTCTTGATCTGCATCAGCGCGATGATGCCGAGGATCACGCCGACCGGAGCGCTGATCCCGATCACCAGCCCGCCCAGCCCACACACCAGCGAAGCGATCGCCAGCGCGTTGGTCTTGTCGCCCCGCGCCCCCGGATACCCATACCCGTACGCCGCCGGCGCCTGCCCCGGATACTGCCCCTGCCCGTACTGTCCTTGGCCGTACTGAGCCTGCCCGTACTGTCCCTGGCCGTACTGCCCTTGCCCGTACTGCGGCTGCCCGTACCCCGGCCCCTGCCCCAACTGCGGCGGCTGCCCGTACTGCGGCCCGTACCCAGGCTGCTGCGCCTGCCCATACCCCGGCGCCTGCCCGTACTGCGACGGCTGCTGCGGCTGCTCCGACTGCCCGTAAGGCGACGACTGCTGCCCATACCCCGGCTGCCCGAACTCCGGCTGCGGCTGCCCGTACTGCGACGGCTGCGGCTGCCCGTACGTGGCTTGCCCGTACTGCGACGGCTGACCGTACTGAGGCGACTCCGGCTGCCCATACTGGGGCGCCTCAGGTTGCCCGTCCTGTGGCTGCTCCGGCTGCCGCGGATACTCGGCCGTCTCCCCGGACGTCGGCAACGGCCGCGTCACGTCGTCCTGTGGCCGATCCTGGTCCGGCTCGGATGGATTGCTCACCGCGACTCCCCCTAGCGCTGAGAATTGCGCATGGAGCCGGTCAACTGTTCGCCGGGCTTACCGACCATGCACAGCACGTTGCCGTCAGCAACGGCACGATCCTCCAGTACGACGTAGTAGATGTCCAGTTCGGACTGCTCGTACGCCTTGCCGACGAAGCTCTGAAACGCGGTCGCGCACTGCTGCGTGGCCGCCGACGTCCGCTGGTCCGCCGACAGCCCGGTCAGCGTCGCCCGGACCTTCGCGTATCCCTCACCCGTGTGCGGCACCGCACAGTCCGCGATCTTCACCTGGCGTAGCGTCGCCACTTCGAGATCGGCGTCGAAGCACTGCTGCACCTCCACCTGCGAGATGCCGGTGGTACGCCCGATGCCGGCCCGGCGTTCGCCGTACAGGTTGAGCGCGGCGGCGACCCCGAACGCGATCAGCCAGCATCCGCAGATCACCAGCGCGCCGACCGCCAGCCCCCGCCCGCGCGCACCCGACTTGCGGATCCGCCGGATCCCGAACAGCCCGAGCACCGCCGCGAGCGGCACCAGCCCCGGCAGGCTGGTCGCGAACGCCGCGACGGCATAGCGATCCAGCCGACGTTGCGCGGGCGTCGGCACACCCTCCAGCCAGGACTCGGCCGACGGAAGCGGAGTCCGCCCGTGCTGGACCGGCCCAGGCTGGATCGGCGGGGGCGGCTGGGTCAAAGAGCATCCTTCGGAGGGTTAACGACACTGACGGGTCCAGGTCAGCCTGGCCACCCCAACATCGCGCGCACCCTCGCCTTCGTTACAGCCGCGTCCGCGACTCAGACGTGCGTCTCAGCCCTCGAACAAGGCGATCGTCATCGCTTCGAGCGCGAGCAGCGGCGCGACGTTGCCCTCGATCGCCTCCCGGCAACCGGACAGCGCGTCGATCCGGCGGACGGTCTGTTCGGGGCTGGTCCGGCCGGCCAGCTGCTGGATGTCCTGGCTCAGCTCGGCGTTGATCAGTTCTGCTCCCGCACCGGTCTGAACGACCAGAACATCGCGGTACAAGGCCATCAGATCGACCAGCGACCGATCGAGCACGTCGCGTTCCCAGCGTTTGGCGCGCGCCTTCTGCCCGTCCTCGAGCTCCTTCAGTGCCGCGCCCGCCTCGCGCGGTTTGGCGCCCTTCGTGCCGACGCCGAGGGCTTGCTCGAGCTCGGTGCGTTCCTGCTCGTCGACCTTCGCGGCACTCGCCTTGGACTCTTCCTTCGCCGCGTCGACGAGCCGCTGGGCCGCGTTCAGGCAGGCGCCGATGTCATGCAGCTCGAACGGGACCTCGAGCACCTTGTTCCGCCGGCTGCGGACGACCTCGTCCCGCGCCAGCGCCTTCGCGCGCCCGATGTGTCCCTGCGCCGCCCGGGCCGCGAAGCTGGCCAGCTCCGGCTCGACCCCGGACTTGCGGGTCAGCATCTCGGCGACGGCGGCCACCGGCGGGGTTCGCAGGACGAGCAACCGGCAGCGCGAGCGGATCGTCGGTACGACGTCCTCGACGGTCGGCGCACAGAGCACCCAGACGGTCCGCGGGGCCGGCTCCTCGATGCTCTTCAGCAACGCGTCGGCGGCCTGGTCGGTCAGCCGGTCGGCATCCTCGATCAACATCACCTGCCAGCGACCCTGCGTCGGGCTCATCGCGGCCCGGCGTACCAGCTCGCGGATCTCGCTGACCCGGATCGACAGCATCTCGGTGCGGATCAGCGTGACGTCGGGGTGGGCGCCGTTGAGCGCAGTACGGCAAACCGCACACTCCCCGCACCCGCCATCCAGACACTGCAGCGCAGCCGCAAACGCCCGACCAGCATTCGACCGCCCAGACCCAGGCGGCCCGGTGATCAGCCAAGCATGAGTCATCCCAGCCGTAGCCTTGCCACCCTCCCCCCGCAACCGAGCCGAGGCCCCAGCAACAGCCCGCTGCAACACCTCAACAGCCGGCTCCTGCCCCACCAAGTCATCCCAAACACTCACTGCTGCCCCACCTCCGACTGCGAAGCCTCAGCCCGCCCCGCATCACCCTCGCCTGGCTCGGATACCGGCGATTGCCGGGCCACCGTCCGAGGCTGCTCACCCTCCGCCTCACGCGACCCCGCAGGCGACTGCGCTTGCGTCGGCGCCGTGGGGTCGCCCACCACGGGCTGCGCTGCACGCACCTCGGGTGCGCCCGCCCGGCCACTCGGCGGCTGCGGCTCCGCCCCCGACTCCTCGTGCGGTTCCACCGCCTTCTGCACCGGCGGGAGCATGGGGAGTAGGCGGGCCTGGATCTGGCCAGCCAAGGCAGCCCGATCCTGGGTGGCGTCCAGTACGAGGTAGTGCTGCGGCTCGGCGGCCGCCAACTCGAGGAATGCTGTCCGGACGCGCTCGTGGAAGTCGGCCGACTGGGCCTCGATCCGGTCGCGTTCCTCGAACCGGCCGAGCCCGCTCTTCGGCGGCAGGTCCAGCAGAATCGTCAGGTTGGGCCGCAGATCATCTGTCGCCCAACGGTTCACCCGCTCGACATCGCTCAGATCCAGATCCCGCCCGGACCCCTGGTACGCGAGCGCCGAATCGACGTACCGATCGGTGATCACCACCGCGCCCGACTTCAGCGCCGGCTTGATCACCGAGTCGACATGCTCAGCCTTGTCCGCGGCGTACAGCAACGCCTCGGCCCGATGCGAGATGTCGCCGGTCGCCGGATCGAGCACGATCTGCCGCAGCTTCTTCCCGAGATCGGTCGCCCCGGGCTCGCGAGTCAGCAGCACCTGCTGCCCCTGCTCCTTCAGCCACTCGACCAGCAGCGCGGACTGTGTCGACTTCCCCGCGCCCTCACCGCCTTCGAGCGCGATGAACAACCCAGTCGTCGGATACACGCCCGGCGTCTTCCCGAAGCTCCGCCGCAGATCCCGCCAGAACGGCACCCCGGGCCGGTCGTCCATCTGCTTCCAGGCGACCAGCCCGATCACCCCGGCCAGGATCGCCGCGATCAGCATCGTCATCGAAGCGCCGTTGTACGTCACCGACCCATCGCCCGGCAGATTGACCGTACGCCGGCCAATCGCGCCGGCCACAAAAGGCGCAACCGCCAACGTCACGGCCAGCACCGTCCGCACCGCCGACTGAACGAACGCGAACGTGCGCCCCCGCACGTTGTCCGGCACCTCCAGCCCGAGCAGCGTGTACCCGGAAACCCACGACGCCCCAGCGCAGAAGCCCAGCACGATCGCGATCATGGTCGCGATCTCGAGCTGCTGGATCAGCGCCAGCCCAGCCAGCCCGATCCCGGACCCGACCAGCCCGGCCGCGAACAACCTCCGCCGCGACAACCCCGAGAACACCCGGGGCGCGAACCCCATCCCGAGCGCCAGCCCACCGAAAACAGCGCCGAACAGCACGCCGTACCCCGGGTCACCGGCGTCCAGATCCTCCACGTACGTCCGCCCGAGCCCGATCACCACCGCACCGGCCGCGAAGGCGCCGGAGATTCCGACGACGAGCCCGCGGACCACCGGCGTACCGGTGACGTAGGACCAGCCCTCGACCATCGTGCGCCACAGCGTCGGGTGCTCTTCATGGTCGTGCCGCCCCGCGCGGCCGATCTCGGCGACCGACACGATCGCCAGCCCGGAGATCAGGAAGGTGGCCGCGTTCACGTAGACGGCCAGGTTGATCGAGAAGAACTCGCCGAGACCGCGGGTGACCAGGGTGATCGCGGTGAAGATCGCGGCCGCCGGCAACGCCGTCCCGTACGTCGTGATGAGGCTGAGCTGGTTGGCCGCCTCGAGCCGGTGCCGGGGGATCAGGTTGGGCACGCTGGCGTCCTTGGCCGGACCCCAGATCAGGCTGACGATCTCGATCAGCACGGTCGCCACCAGCACCCAGGTGAGCGTGCCGACGATCGGGATGCTGACGAAGAACGCCGCCCGGATCAGGTCCCCGATGATCATCGTCCAGCGCCGATCCAGCCGGTCAGCCACCCAGCCGGCGACCGGACCCATCACCAGCGCCGGCAGCACCCGGAGGAACAGCACCCCGCCGATGGCGAAGTTGGCCGCCTGGTAGTCGTCGCCAGCGAACGCCTTGGCCATCGCCGTCAGTGCGAGCAGCCCGATCCAGTCGCCCAGGCTGGACAGCCCGAACGCGATCCAGAGCCGCCGGAACGCCCGGATCCGCAACACCGCGCGCAGGTCGTGCGCCGGTGCAGGATCAGTCAGCGGGTCATACACCTCCGGCACACCCGAAAGCCTAGTCGGGTGTGCCGACAACCTTTACATCGCCTGATCGAGTCAGCTGGCGGTAAAGCGAAGGGAGAGCGAGGCGGGAGCGGTGTGCAGGGTGTACTTGTCGGGCAGGGCCGGGCCGCAGGAGTTGGAGCCGATACCTGCCTGAGCCAGGTCGATGGTGACGTAGGTGATGTCGCCGGCGACCAGGTCCGGGGCGTGCTTCGCGTTGGCCAGATCTGCTGTCGTCCAGTCGCGCACGGTCAGGCCGAAGAGGTCAGGGGCCGCCTCTACTCGCAGGGAGTCCAACTGGGCCCAGCGGGTGTCGATGTGGTGCCCGTTCTCCTGGGGGCGGATGTACGGCGTCTGTAGCTCCGCAACCGTGGCGGAGTACTTGCCGACGGCCGCGGCCGCCCGGGTGTCGGTATACGCCTCGCTAGGCCCGGTACCGAACCACTCCACCTGCCCCACCTTCGGCAACTCGAAGGTGATGCCCAGCCGCGGCAGGGTGGCCGGGTACTGCCCATCGGGCTCCACCGACAGATCCAGTACCACCGACCCGTCCTGCCCGTGGGTCCACCGCCAGGTAGCAACCAGCCCCCACTGGAGAGCCGGCGGCGCAGTACGGGTCACTACTTCCCAAGCCCCATCAACCACCCCAGCCGAAACCACCCGCTGCTGCACCCGATGCAGCCCCGCTTCCTTCCAAGCCTCAGCAACCCCAGGAATCACATCGTTGTCGATCGGAGCCCGCCATACGTCGAGCCGCAGCCCCCTGATCCCCAACGAAGCGACGTCGATCCCGTAGACCCCAGCAACGACGTCCTCCCCGGCATCTGTCCGAGCATGCCGCGCCTCGTCGCCTCCGGCGACCTCGGCGCGGACAGAGGAGGAGGCGGAAGCGCCCCCGACAGCTGCGCTGCCGCTGGCCGACCCGCCCATGCTGCCGACGGCCGACTCGCTCGCACCTGCCACGCCGGCTGCGCTACCGCTGGCCCAGTCGCTCGCACTCGCCACGCCGGGTGCGCCCGCGAGCGCCGCCTCCTCGGGCGCCTTGGCGCCTGCATGGCGTGCGCCGACCGGGTGGTCCAGGCGGACCTGGCCCCAGGCGACGTGGTGGCCGGCCTCGGCCCACGGGGTGGTTTCGGTCAGTTCGGCTGTGATGGTCAGCCAGGTTTCCGGCTGAGAGGCGTCGACCGGTGGGAGCTCGACCGACGCCGTCTCCCCTGGAGCGATCGGCGGCACGCTCAGGACACCGGAACCGGTGCGTTCGCCGGCGACCTCGGTCACCGCGCGGAAGGTCAGGTGGCTGGTGTCGAGGACCTCGTGGCGGTTGGTGATGGTGAGGCCGGTGGCGTCGCCGGTGATGACCAGGGGCTCGATCACCTTGATGTACTCGAGCATGCCGGGAGACGGCGTACGGTCCGGGAACAGCAGTCCGTCGCAGACGAAGTTGCCGTCGTGGATCTCCTCGCCGAAGTCCCCGCCGTACGCGTAGATCTCCTTGCCGTCGACCGTCGTCCGCAGCCCGTGGTCGATGAACTCCCAGATGAACCCACCCTGGCACCGCGGGTACTTCTCGAACAGCGCGTGATAGTCCGACAACCCACCCGGCCCGTTCCCCATCGCATGCCCGTACTCGCACAGGATGAACGGCAGCCCCCGGTACGACGTACCGTCCGCCCCGATCCGCTCGACATCCTCCGGCGACGTGTACATCTGCGAGTAGATGTCGACGAACTCCGCATGCGTGTCCCGCTCGTAGTGCACGGGCCGCGACGGGTCCCGGTCGTGCGCGTACGCGTACATCGACTTGAGGTTGTCGCCCATCCCGCACTCGTTGCCGAGCGACCAGATGACGATGCTCGGGTGGTTCTTGTCCCGCTCGACCATCCGCCGCATCCGCATCACCAGGTCGGCCTCGAAGCGCGGATCCATCACCGGGTTCGGCAGGTTCGGCGGCTGCGGCTCGTACCCGAAGCCGTGCGTCTCGAGATCGCACTCGTCCACGACGTACAGGCCGTACTGGTCGCAGAGGTCGAGGAAGTGCGGGTGCGGCGGGTAGTGGCTGGTGCGGACCGCGTTGATGCCGGCCCGCTTCATGATCAGCACGTCGTCGAGCATGTCCTGCTCGGTCAGCGCGCGCCCGCGATCGGGGTGGAACTCGTGCCGGTTGACGCCGTTGAACAGCACCCGATTGCCGTTGACGGTCAGCACGCCGTCGACGATCGCCACCGTGCGGAACCCGAGCTTGAGACGGACCGAGCCGCCCGCGGTCCGGAGTACGGCGTCGTAAAGCTTCGGGCTCTCGGCGCTCCACGGCTCGACGCTCGGTACCGGCGTCTCGAACCCGGTCGGGAACTCCAGGCCGAGCTCCTCCACCACGACAGTGCCCGGTACGTCGGAGTCGACCTTCAGCGTGCCGGCGCCATCGGCGTACGTGGCGTGCACGAACACGTCGGTCGCCGCCTCCGGCCGGAGCGCGAGCAGGTTGACCTCGCGGAAGATCCCGGACAGCCACCACATGTCCTGGTCCTCGACGTAGCTGCCCGCCGACCACTGGTGCACGCGGACCGCGACTGTGAATTCATTGCCCGGAGCAACCAAGTCGGTCAGGTCGAACTCGCTCGGCAACCGCGACCCCGACGACCAGCCGACCGGATTCCCGTCCACGAACACCGCGAACCGCGAGTCGACCCCCTCGAACCGCAGCACGATCCGGGAGCCGTCCCACTCCGCGGGAACACGCACGGTACGCACGTAATCGCCGGTCGGATTGGCCGTCGGCACATGCGGCGGATCGACGGGGAACGGGTAGTCGATATTCGTGTACGCCGGTTTGCCGTACCCGCTGAGCTGCCAATGCCCCGGCACCACGATCGTGTCCCAGTCGGACACGTCCGGGTCCTTCAGGTCGTCCGGCGCCTCCGCCACACTCGGCGAGAGCCGGAAACTCCACTCCCCGCCCAGCCCCACCCGCGCGGCATCGTCATCCAGCCAGGCTCGCGGAGCCAACACACCCGCACCCGAGGCAAAGTCTTCGACATAACTGTGGTCGTAGGTCACAGACATCGACCCTACGACCGATCTGTTCATAAATCCACACCGATGAACAGATATGGACAGACAATCACCGACTTTGTCAGGGCAAGCGAACCCGCTCGAGCCCCAGCCAGCCGGCCATCAGGGTGAGCTCGGCGATGAGAGCGTCCGTGAAGTCGGGGGCGCCAGGCTCGGCGGTGATGGTGGGGACGACGAGGGTGGAGGTTTTACGGTCGGCCTTCAGGTCGACCCGGGCGACGAGGCGGTCGCCGAGCAGGAACGGAAGCACGTAGTACCCGTGGATGCGCTGGGCCGCCGGCGTGTAGATGCTGATCCGGTAGAAGAAGTCGAAGAGCCGCTCGGTGCGGTCGCGATTCCAGATCAGCGTGTCGAACGGCGAGATCAGCGCGCAGGCGTCCACCGGGCCGGCTTCGGCCGTCGCCGACAGATAACTCTGCTGCTTGACCCCTTCAACCTGCACCGGGACAAGCTCACCTTCCTCCACCAACTCCGCGACAACCCGCCTGGCAGTTGCCTGCGGCAACGGATAGTGCCCGCCCGTCTTCCCGCACAACTCCTGCGCCGTCGCCACTCCCAGCGACCGCGCCGAGATCCGCACCAACTCACGCTGCGCCTCATCGGCAGCGAGCTCGGGCGCACGGAGTACCGCCTCAGGCAACACCCGCTCGGTCAGGTCATACACCCGCTCGAAACCCCGCCGCCCCGAAATCATCACCAGCCCCGCCGCGAACAGATACTCCACCGCGATCTTCGCGTCCTGCCAGTTCCACATGGACCCCGTACTCGGATCCGGATCCGCATCGCTCTTCTTACGCCGTACTTCCCCAGCCCCCAACTCACCCGCCGTCATCGCCCCCTCGGCGGCAATCCGCCCCAACACCTCCCCCACCAACCCCGGCCGCTCCCTCTGCAGCCGCTCCATCCCCACCACCACCGCCCAGGGAACCGACACCTCCGCCCCCACCGCTTCCCCCCAAACCTGCCGCTCCACCGCCCGCATCCGCCACCGCACCAACGGATAACCACTCACCGGCAACAGACTCGCCTTATGCCCCCAAAACCCCTCGAACAACTCAGGCTCGTCCCCCCAAGCCATCCGATCCAGCGTCTCCCGCGAGTACGCCCCCAGCCGACTGAACCCCGGCAGATAATGCGCCCGACACAACACATTCACCGAGTCCACCTGCAACACCCCCCCCCCCCCCCCCCCCCCCCCCCCCCCCCCCCCCCCCCCCCCCCCCCCCCCCCCCCCCCCCCCACCCCCCC
>NZ_BAABAA010000007.1:192672-459366 GCF_039537185.1 Kribbella ginsengisoli
CCCGCGGCCCCCCAAACCCTTGCGCCCAAAGCGCAATCCGCCGCGCCTCCCCCACCGAGACCGACTCCCCAACATTCACCATCCCCCGAACCTAACCACCCCCGGGGACAATGCCGGCAGCTCTAGCCGAGAACCAACCGCTCATCCCCGAAGTCCGCCACAATCTCGACCTTCCCGCCGATCGCCTCGACATACCGGCGATCGCGCTCAACTCAGACCACCCCAACCCACCCACCACCGCCGACTCACGCGCCTGCTCCTACAGAACCTCAGCCAACCGATAAACACGCACCTCCCCCCTGAACGCAGCCACTCGGACGCGAGGCGGCGCAGGCCGCGCGAACCAGGTGGGATCTGCCGACAACTGCCGAATCGGCGGACCGCCACGCATACCTAACCAACACGAACCGCCTCGACACACCGGGGTAATCGCTTACCCGCGGAGTTATGCGTGCACCGGCATACCAACCCTTGCCCTAGGCAATCAATCAAACCATCATCGCGGCGGTGAGCGGCGGTGAGCGGCGCCGCGCGAGCAGATCGGCCCTCAGCCAACGGCGGACTACCCGCCACCATCCCGACGCGAGCTGACGCCAAGCGTCACGAGCCGACCGCCCCATGCAACCGATCTGCCGACCCTCCGCACGCCGGCACGCCGGTACGCCGGTACGCCGGTACGCCGGTACGCCGGTACGCCGGTACGCCGGTACGCCGGTACGCCGGTACGCCGGTACGCCGGTACGCCGGTACGCCAAGAGGAGGCTAGGCGTCGCGAGGCTAGCCGCAGCCAGCTGGCATCTATGGGAAATCGGCTCGGCGAATCCGCCGTGACGCTTGCTGACTTGAGACTACGGACACGAGGCGACGCCGGGCGGCGCGAACCAGGTGCGATCTGCAGGCAACTGCCGAATCGGCGAACCGCCATGCATACCTAACCAACACGAACCACCCCGACACACCGAGGTAATCGCTTACCTGCGGAGTTATGCGTGCACCAGCGCACCAACCATTGCCCTCGGCAATCAATCGAACCATCATCGCGGCGGTGAGCGGCGCCGCGCGAGTAGATCGACCCTCAGCCAACGGCGGACTACCCCGCCACCATCCCGGCCCGAGGTGACGCCAAGCGTCACGAGCCGGTGGCCAACTCACCGCCAAGTGCCGACCGGCAAGCGCCAGCCGGTACGCCGGTACGCCAAGTGACCCAGCTAGGTCACGAGCCGGCCGAGCTCTGCCGATAGCCACACCAAGCAACTCCCAACCAGCCCCCAACCAACGACAGCCTGCCCCGCCCTTGTCCCGGCGCGACATGACGCCAAGCGTCACGAGCCGGTGGCCAACTCACCGCCAAGTGCCGACCGGCAAGCGCCAGCCGGTACGCCGGTACGCCAAATGACCCAGCTGGGTCACGAGCCGGCCGAGCTCTGCCGGTAGCCACACCAAGCAACTCCCAACCGGCCCCCAACCAACGACAGCCTGCCCCGCCCTTGTCCCGGCGCGAGATGACGCCAAGCGTCACGCCGACGAGCCAGCTCACCGCCAGATACCCGTGGGCGGCCGTCAAGCGCCAGTCGGTACGTCGGTACGTCGGTACGTCGAAGTGCCCCGTTGAGTCGCGGGGCGAGCCGCAGCTTGGCTCGTGGCCGCGGCAAGTCGATCCGTTGTCGGTCGAACGTCGAACTGTCCGGCGCCTCGATGCAACGCGCCACTCAACGGCGGCTGCCTCGCCATCCCATCTGCGGGCGCGAGGTGACGCGAAGCGTCACGAGCCGGGGGTGAAGCTGCTGCCGCGCGGGAGTCCCAGGTCCGAGGTGACGCGAAGCGTCACGAGCCGGGGTGAAGCTGCTGCCGCGCGGGAATCGCAGGTGCGAGGTGACGCCATGCGTCACGAGCCGACTAGTTGGCGGCGGTGCTGCGCCGTTCCGTCGAGAGGGCGAGGTGACGGGGTCAGCTGCTGCAGTCTTTGCAGAGGCCGACTAGGGCGACCTGTTCGGGAGCCAGGTGGAAGCCCAGTTCTCGGAGGAGTTTTCGGCGGACTGGGTCGAGGATGTCGCCGGCTACGTCCAGGACTGTGCCGCATTCGCTGCAGCGGAGGTGTAGGTGGCGGGGTGCCAGATCCCCGGCCAGGTGGTACGTGGTGCCGGCTCGGCCAAGGTGTACGTGGGTCACCAGGCCGAACTCGCCAAGGGCGTCCAGAGCGCGATAGACCGTGGCTCGGTGGATGCCGGGACGCAGTTGTTCGGCACGTTCGCCGATCTGTTCGGCGCTCAGGTGTTCGTCGGTGCCCGCCAGTACCTCGACGACCGCGAGCCTGGCCGGGGTCACGCGTTCGCCTCGTTCTCGGAGGCGTTGCGCGGTGACCTCGGCCGGACCCTTCGCGGTACTGGGCATCAGGCCTTCTTGGCAGCCGTCTTCTTGGCAGCAGTGGTCTTCTTCGCAGCCGTGGTCTTCTTGGTGGCCGTCTTCTTGGCCGCCGTCTTCTTGGCAGCGGTCTTCTTGGCGGCAGTCTTCTTGGCCGGCGCCTTCTTGGCCGTCTTCTTCACCGGTCCACGCGCCCGCTTGTCCGCCAGCAGTTCCGCCGCCCGCAGCAGCGAGATCGTGTCGACCGAGTCGTCCTTGCGCAGGGTCGCGTTGGTCTCGCCGTCGGTCACGTACGGACCGAAGCGACCCTCCTTGACCACCACCGGCTGACCGGACGCCGGGTCCTCGCCCAGCTCCTTCAGCGGCGGCGCGGCAGCACGCCGGCCACGCTGCTTCGGCTCGGCGTAGATCTTCAGCGCTTCCTCGAGGGTGATGTCGAACATCTGGTCCTCGGTCTGCAGCGACCGCGAGTCCGTGCCCTTCTTCAGGTACGGCCCGTAGCGCCCGTTCTGCGCCGTGATCTCGTCCCCGGACTCCGGGTCCTTGCCGACCACCCGAGGCAGCGACAGCAGCTTCAGCGCATCGGCCAGCGTCACCGTGTCCAGCGCCATCGTCGACAGCAGCGACCCGGTCCGCGGCTTCGCACTCTTCGGCGCGTCCTCCGGCAGTACCTCGGTCACGTACGGCCCGAACCGGCCTGCCTTGGCCACAACCTTCAGCCCGGTATCCGGCGTAGTACCGAGCTCCAGCTCGACACCCGAAGGCTGCGACAACAACTCGCGAGCCTTCTCGACCGTCAGCTCATCCGGCGGCAGGTCCTCAGGCACATTCGCCCGAGTCTCGTCCGGCCCCTCGACATACGGCCCATAACGACCGACCCGTACGACGATCCCGCTGTCCGCATCGCCGACCGGGAAGGTCGACATCTCTCTGGCATCGATGTCGCCCAGATCGCTGACCATGGACTGCAGGCCTTCGATCCCGTCGTCACCGAAGTAGAACCGCCCGAGCACGCCCTCGCGCTGCAGGTTCCCGGCGGCGACGTCGTCCAGCACGTCCTCCATCGAGGCCGTGAACGCATAGTCGACCAGCCGGGTGAAGTGCTGCTCGAGCAGCCGCACCACCGCAAAGGCCAGCCAGGCCGGCACCAGCGCCGTGCCCTTCTTGTACACGTAACCCCGCGCCTGGATCGTCCCCAGGATCGACGCGTACGTCGACGGCCGACCGATCTCGCGGTCTTCCAGCTGCGCGATCAGCGTCGCTTCCGTGAACCGTGCCGGCGGCTTCGTCTCGTGCCCCGAGGCGACAACCTCGGTGGCCGGCAGCACATCGCCCTCGGACACGTCCGGGATCTGCGTCTCACGGTCGTCGGTCTCGGCGGACGGGTCGTCCGCGCCCTCGACGTACGCCTTCAGGAACCCGTGGAACGTGATCACCCGGCCGGACGAGGTGAACTCACAGTTCTCACCCGACGACGCCCGGGCATCTATCTTGATCGATACGCTGTTGCCGGCCGCGTCCTTCATCTGCGACGCGATCGTCCGCATCCAGATCAGTTCGTACAGCCGGTACTCCGCGCCGCTCAGCCCCGTCTGGGCCGGCGTCTGGAAGTGCTCGCCGGCCGGCCGGATCGCCTCGTGCGCCTCCTGCGCGTTCTTCACCTTGGAGGTGTAGACGCGCGGCTTGTCCGGCAGGTACGACGCGCCGTACAGCTCGCGGACCTGGGCCCGGGCCGCCGTGATCGCGGTGTCCGACAGCGTCACGCTGTCGGTACGCATATAGGTGATGTTGCCGTTCTCGTACAGCCGCTGCGCGATCTGCATCGTCTGCGAGGCGGACATGTTGAGCTTGCGCCCGGCCTCCTGCTGCAGCGTGGTGGTCCGGAACGGCGCGTACGGCTTGCGGGTGTACGGCTTGGACTCGATCGAGCGGACCGTGAAGGTCGACTCCCGCAGCGCCGCGGCCAGCGCGGTGGCGGTCGCCTCGTCCAGGTGGACCGTGTTGCCGCTCTTCAGCTCACCCGTCGACGCGAAGTCGCGGCCCTGCGCCACCCGCCGGCTGTCCACCGAGACGAGCCGGGACGGGAAGATCCGCGGGGTCTTGCCCTCGCCCGCGTCGAGCTTGGCGTCCAGGTCCCAGTACGACGCGCTGCGGAACGCGATCCGCTCCCGCTCGCGGTCGACCACCATCCGGATCGCCACCGACTGCACGCGGCCCGCCGACAGCTTCGGCATGACCTTCTTCCAGAGCACCGGCGAGACCTCGTAGCCGTACAGCCGGTCCAGGATCCGCCGGGCTTCCTGGGCGTCGACGAGCGCGTCGTTGATGTCGCGGGCGCTGCCGACCGCGTCCTGGATCGCCTTCGGGGTGATCTCGTGGAAGACCATCCGCTTGACCGGGATCTTCGGCTTCAGCTCGTCCAGCAGGTGCCACGCGATGGCCTCGCCCTCGCGGTCCTCATCTGTGGCCAGGTAGAGCTCGTCGGCGTCCTTGAGCAGGTCCTTCAGCTTGCGGATCTGCGCCTTCTTGTCGGCCGGTACGACGTACAGCGGGTCGAAGTGGTCCTCGATGTTGACCCCGAGGCGCGCCCAGGGCAGGCCCTTGTACTTCGCCGGGATCTCGTCGGCACCCTTGGGCAGGTCGCGGATGTGGCCGAAGCTCGACTCCACCACGTATCCGGCGCCCAGGAAGCCGGCGATCATCCGCGCCTTCTTCGGCGACTCGACGATCACCAGGCGGCGCTGACCACCGGCAGCCGTCGACGACTTGCCGGACGATGTCTTCGTGCCTGTTGCCCCTGCCACTGCGCTCCTTGCCTGTCAACGCTCCACTGTGCCCAAACGCCTGCGGTCGGACAGCTTGTTCCCCCGAACACAAAACCGACCCGTCCCACGGACAGAGTACGGCCGACAGCAACGCATTTCTCAACGCACGGTAACCGCTCGGGGCGCCATCGGCCTCATCAGGGTTTCAGAAACCGGCCGAAAAACTCGCCCAGCGCATGTCGCGTGAAGGCGACGGACACCTCGGGAGAGACCGTACCGAGGCCCTCCGACAGCCCCGCCGGGTCGATACCTGACGCGCGCGCGAGGCCGGGCAGGGTGAACTGATAGTCACCGAACGACCCGTGCCCGCCGTTCGGCAGCAGCAGCTCGTCCTTCCACCCGCGCTGAACCGTCCAGAAGCTGGACCAGGTCGGGTCCGTACTGCGGGAATGCGCCCCGCCGCCGACCAGAAGGAACGGCCGGTCGAGCCCGCGCCGGCTCACCTCGCTCGGCTCCTCCCCGTCCCGCATGCCGCCGTCCAGGTTCACTCCGGCGGCGATCCGCCGATCGAGCAGCATCGCCGAGGCGGCCGTCGAGCCGCCCATCGAGTACCCGTACATCCCTATCCGGCTCAGGTCCATCGCGTGGCTCAGCCGACGCGGCAGCCCGGGCAGCGAGTCGAGGACGAATCTCACATCCGCCACCCGCGTGTCCGTGGCCTTCTTCACAGCTCCCGGCGCGGTCCACGGCAGCAGCGCGCCCACCA
The DNA here is from genome assembly GCF_039537185.1 of Kribbella ginsengisoli. Lineage (NCBI taxonomy): Bacteria > Bacillati > Actinomycetota > Actinomycetes > Propionibacteriales > Kribbellaceae > Kribbella > Kribbella ginsengisoli. The sequence continues at coordinate 198,565 of NZ_BAABAA010000007.1, forward strand.
CCCGGCCGCCCGGGAACTCGACCGGCGCCTCCCCCGTGTGGTCGATGGTCACCACTACGTAGCCCCGGCTGGCCAGCTCCTCAGCCTGGTTCGTACCGATCACCCGGGAGACGGCGGACGGGGGTGAGTAGAGCAGTACCGGGTGCCGGCGGCAGGGCTTGGCGTGGCGCCGGGCGTGCGTAGTACTGCCGCCCAGGTCGACGGTCTCGCCGGGCAGCCGCAGAAGAGAGGCCATGTCGGCGCCAAGCGCCGGGGCGACGGCCGGCCCGGCGTACGGGGCGAACTGCCGGTGAATACCTCGCGTCGGGTACCAGACGCTGACCATCAGCTCCCGCCGCTTCCCCGGCTGCCACGGGTCCGCGCGCCGGGAGTCCGTCAGGTGCACCTCGGTCATCCCGATCCCGTACGGCCCGGTCGGCTCCGGCAGTACCACCCTGTACGGCGTACTGGCGGCCGCAACCGGGGCTGCCGTGGCCACCGGAGGGCTGACGCGGGTGGCGACGGGTACTGCGAGCGCTACGAAGGCGGTCGCAAGGGCGGCTGCGATGATTCGGCGCTGGATCATCCCTCCAGCCAATCCCAGCAGCCGCCCCGGCGAATCGTCCTAAGGCGTGATCTCCAGGTCATCCCTAGGTATCACCCGCCTGCCCGATCAGGACACGAACTGGACCTCCGGGAAGGCCTGGGACTGCTTCTGCAGCAAGGGCTGCTGCTGGCCGCGCAGGAACTGGTCGAAGAAGGCCGTCAGGTACGTCCGCTGGGACAGCAGCATCCGGTGCCGGTCGAGGATGCCGCCGACGTTCGCCTGGACCTGGACGGCGCCGTCGTCATCCCCGGTGAGCCCGTAGAAGATGTCGTAGAAGAAGAACTGGTAGTCCGAGAAGCCGAGGTGATTCGTCCCCGGCAGCTGCAGGTTGACCTTCCACCCCTTCTGCGTCTGCCAGAAGGTCGCCCACGACAGGTCGAAGGTATCCGTGTTGCTGGGATCCACCCGCTGGCTCCCGTCCGACCCGAAGAGCATGAACGGCCGGTCCAGACCGTGCAGAGCGGCCGGCCCGACCGGGCCCTTCTGCATGTCGTAGGCCAGCGTCCCGTCGAGATCCACCCCAGCCTTGATCCGCGGGTCGGCCAGCATCGCGTTCGCCGTCGTGTGCCCGCCCGCCGAGAAGCCGAACATCCCCACCCGGTTGATGTCGATCGCCTGCCGCAGACCACGCGGCAACTGACGTCGCTCGGCGTCCGGGTTGAGCCCGAAGGCCAGCAACGAGATCTTGTCGAGCACGAACCGCGCGTCAGCCACCCGGGCGTCGACCGCAGCCTTGGTCTCGTCCGCAGTCGGCAGCAGGACGTCCGTACCCGGTACGAACCGCCCGCCCGGGAACTCGACCGGACCCTCGTGCGTGTGGTCCATCGTCACCACGATGTACCCGCGGCTGACCAGCTCCTCCACCTGCGCGGTCCCGTAGAACCGGCTGAGCGGATAGCCCGGTGAATACAGCACGACCGGATGCCGGCCGAACTGCGCCGGTACGCCGACCAGGGCGTGCGTGTCGCTGCCCGCGAAGTCGAAGACCGGGTCCTTGAGGCCGAAGGCGGCCATGGCCAGGCTGTGGCTCAGCACGTCCGCGGTCTTCGGCGGCATGTACTTGGCCGGCGGTCCCTCTGCGCGAGGCCGCGCCGGGTACCAGACGCTGACCATCAGCTCGCGCTTGCCGCCCGGTGCGCTCGCGTCGTCGCGGGCCTGGTCGATCAGGTGCAGCTCGACCGTGCCGATCTTGTCCGGCCCGGTCGGAGCGGGCACGTGGATCTTCGTCGGCGGGTACGTCGTCGTGGTGCCGGCCGCCGCGAGGGCGCCGCTGACCGACGGTCCGCTGTCACGCTCGCCGATCGGGTACGCCTGAGCCAGCGCGGGGACCGACAGGAAGACGCTCGCCGCCAGGCCGGCACCAAGGACCCGGCGGCGGCTGAAGCTTCGATAGTTCGTCATGCGAATCATCAAAGCCCTCGGGACCCTCGGCGCGAGCCCACCACCCGATGGAGTCCCCATCTCAACTTCATGACAACAGCGGCGGCCGAACTAGTGACAACCGGTGCGCCGGTGGGTTATCAATAGCGCAATCCTGTTCATAGATGCGTGAAGTGAGGCACTCGTGAGCATCTTTGTCCGCGTTAAACGTTCAGCAGTCATCGCCGGGACATCCCTGGCCTTAGTAGCGGGTGCCATGGCCAACGCGGTCGGCCCCGCCAGCGCAGAACCGGCCGCAGCCGCAGCGGGTACGTCGCTGGGCGCAGTGACCGGCTTCGCCGCCGACGGCGCGCAGTACACGCTGACTGCCGGTACTGCGAAGGTGCGGGTCGTCTTCGTCAAGGACGACGTCTTCCGGATCTGGCTGGCCCCGGACGGTACGTTCACCGACCCGGCGAACACCCCACCGACCGACCCGACGGCCCCGGCGTCGAACATCGTCACCAAGACCGACTACGCCAAGCCCGCGACGGGCTGGACCGACCAGGGCAGCTACTACTCGCTGACCACCGGCAAGATCGAAGTACGGGCGAACAAGTCGCCGCTGCGCTTCTCGCTCTACCGGGCGGGCGGCCAGCAGGTCTGGTCCGAGACGGCACCCCTGTCCTGGACCGACAGCTCCACCACCCAGTCGCTGAGCCGTGGCGCCAACGAGCAGTTCTTCGGCGGCGGCATGCAGAACGGCCGCTTCTCCCACCGCGACCAGACCATCACGGTCGCCAGGGACTTCAACTGGGAGGACGGCGGCAACCCCAACGCCTCTCCGTACTACATGAGCACTGCCGGATACGGCGTACTGCGGAACACCTTCGCCCCTGGTAGCTACAGCTTCACCGACCCCGTCGTCACCAAGCACGACGAGAAGCGGTTCGACGCGTACTACTTCGTCGGCGATCTCAAGACCTCGCTCAACCGCTACACCGAGCTCACCGGCCGGCCGTTCATGCCGCCGATCTACGGGCTCGAGTACGGCGACTCCGACTGCTACAACCGCGGCCACTACGCGACCGATCCGGACCCCAGCAACGACTGGAAGGTCAACCCGGAGAAGACGACCACGCTGGACGCCGTCAAGGTCGCGCAGAAGTTCCACGACAACGACATGCCCGGCGGCTGGATGCTCGTGAACGACGACTACGGCTGCGGCTACTCGGCCAACACCGACTCCGAGCAGGTCGACGGCACCTGGTGGGGCAAGCGGGACATCCCCGCGCTCAAGCAGACCGGCGACGAACTGCGCAAGCGGAACATCCAGATGGGCCTGTGGACCCAGTCCTCGCTCGACCGCCAGCCTGCCGAGGTAGGCGACGCAGGAGTCCGCGTACGCAAGCTGGACGTCGCATGGGTCGGCCCTGGCTACCGGTACGCGCTGAGCGCCTGCGACACCGCGCACGACGGCATTGAGCAGTACAGCAACGCCCGTGGCTACGCCTGGATGGTTGAGGGCTGGGCAGGTGCGCAGCGGTGTGCAGTGCAGTGGACCGGCGACCACAGCGGCTCGCTGGACGCCATCAAGTGGCAGATCCCGGCTATCACCGGCTCCGGCAACTCCGGAATCGCCTACAGCGCAGGGGATGTCGACGGCATCTTCGGCGGCTCCCCGGTCAGCTACACGCGAGACCTGCAGTGGAAGACCTTCAACCCGGCCTTCATGACGATGTCGGGCTGGGCGACCCCGGCATTCAAGCAGCCGTGGACGTACGGCGAGCCCTACACCTCGATCAACCGCAAGTACCTGAAGCTGCGCGAGCGTCTGCTCCCCTACTTCTACTCGTACGCCGCTGAGGCCCACGCGACCGGTGCTCCGCTGGACCGTTCGCTGGTGCTCGAGTACCCGGATGACCCGAACACCTGGGGTGACGCCGCGAAGTACGAGTTCCTGGCCGGTAAGGAGTTCCTGGTCGCACCGTCCTGGAGCGCCGACGACGTCAAGAGCGGCATCTACCTGCCCAAGGGCAACTGGGTCGACTACTGGACCGGCAAGGTCTACACGGGCCCGACCACGGTCAACGGCTACCACGCACCGCTCGACACCTTGCCGCTGTTCGTCAAGGCAGGCGCCGTAGTACCGATGTGGAAGAGCGGCATCAACAGCGCCGCCGAGCAGGGCTTCGGCGACCGGCTCACGGTCGACGTCTACCCCGAGGGCAAGTCGTCGTTCAGCCTCTACGAGGACGACCGCGTCACCCGCGACTACAAGCAGGACAAGTCGGCCTCGCAGCTCCTGGAGGTCACCGCCCCCGTCGCGGCCCGCGGCGACGTCACCGTCAAGATCGGCGCCAGCAAGGGCTCGTACGCCGGTAAGCCGAGCACACGTCCGTACGAACTGACCGTCCACACCGGCACCGCCCCGCGCGATGTCTCCGTGGACAACGTCCAACTCACCAAACAGGCCAGCAAGGACGCGTACCTCGCAGCCGACACCGGCTGGTACTACGAGAACGGCGTCGTCCTCGTGAAGACCGCGTCCATCTCTACAGCTGCCACCGCAACTGTCCGTCTGGCCGGCACCACCTCCGTCGGCGGCGGCAAGGCCGTCCTGGAGTCCACCGGTACGCCGGAACTCTCCTCGCCGGCCCTGTGGAACGCACCCGGCCAGGCCACCGAACTGACAGCCGGCTTCACCAACCCGACCGCCTCGACGATGCGTGACGTCAAGCTCGCGCTGGACCTGCCGGCCGGCTGGACCGCAACAGGCACGAGCACCTTCGCCAAGGTCGACCCGGGCAAGACCGTCACCACCAAGCTCGCGGTGACGCCCGCGGCCTCGGTCAAGCCGGCGAGCTTCACCCTGCGGCTAGACGCGACGTACCAGGTACACGAGGACACCTACAGCAACAGCGCGGTGGCGACCGCACAGTTGCCCTATGCATCGTTGTCGCAGGCCGCGACCGTGGTCGGCGTCAGCGACGCGAAGAGCTTTGGCCAAGGCAACTTCGACGGCTCGGGCAACAGCTTCAACGGTGAAGCGCTGGCCGCGGCCGGCTACTCCCCGGGCGCCAAGGTCACCGTGCAGGGCGCCGACTTCACCTGGCCGACCGGAGCACCCGGTACGCCGAACCTGGTGAAGAACCAGTCCGCGCCGATCCTCGTCTCCGGCACCGGATCGTCGCTGGCCCTGCTCGGCGCGGGCGCGAGCCTCAACGCCAAGGGCGACGTGACGATCATCTACTCCGACGGCAGCGAGTCGAAGTCCGCGCTGCAACTGCCGAACTGGTGCTGCCAGGACCCGACGACCGGTGGCGCGAAACTCGCCGTCTCGGTGAAGGGCCGGTATACACAATCCGGTCTGGCCAACACCACCACGGACTACCGGGTCTTCTACACCGCCGTACCGGTCACCCCGGGCAAGACGGTGAAGGCGATCAAGCTGCCCGGCGGCGGACTCGGCTTCTTCGCGGCGACCCTGGCGGACAAGCCGTTGCCTCCGGCTCCGACCGGGCAGCCCTGGGTGAGCGATCTGGAGTTCGTCGACTCGAGCAACGGCTGGGGTCCGGTCGAGCGGGACAAGAGCAACGGCGAGGACGCGGCCGGTGACGGCGCCACCCTGACGCTCGACGGAACGCAGTACGCGAAGGGACTGGGTACGCACGCGCCGTCGTCGGTGACGGTTCGGCTGGGCGGCAACTGCACCGGGTTCACCGCGAAGGTCGGGGTCGACGACGAGATGGAGGACCGGGGCAAGGTCAGCTTCAAGGTGCTCGTCGACGGTGTGGCGAAGTACACATCGGACCTGCTCACCGGAACCTCGCCCACGGTGCCCGTCAGCGTCGACACGACCGGTGGCCAATTACTCACGCTGCAGGTGACCGATGCGGGTGACGGCGTCACCAGCGACCATGCAGACTGGGCGGAGGCGCGGTTGACCTGCAAGAACGCCTGAGCCTGCAGCCGGCCGGAGTCCGCGCAACCGACTTTCGGCTGGACTTTCCCTGAGCTACCCCGGAACCCACCTGTCACTCGTCCCAGGGGACGGTACAGGTGGGTTCCGGTGGTATCTCGGCCCTCGTCCATGACAAGGTCTGAGCTGGCATCACGTAGCAGCGCCATGGCCCCCTCCCATGGTGGTGCCAACGCCACTGCACAAGTAGTGCCAACACCATCAGATTCGGTCCTCGATACGGCTAACTTCGAAGTAGACGAAAGCCGTCGGGGGCAGTGGTTTCAGAGAGGGCGCGTGGGAGTCATGGTTGCGACATACCTGAAGAGATGGGTCGGCAGCCGAGTCTTGAGCCGGACCACTCGCAAGGGTGGTCTGAACTTGTCCAAGATGCGGGTCTTTCCCCGCCAGGTCTCGATGCCGCTGCGGCGGGTCGGCCTCGATCCGGTGCCCGAGATGGCCGCGATCCGCGAGATCGAGCCGATGCACAAGCTCGCCAACCTGTTCGGGCTGAACGTCTGGATGGTCTCCGGCCACGCCGAGGCCAAGGTCGTGCTGGCCGACTCGATCAACTTCAGCAACGACATCCGGCCGATGATCGGCTCGGACCCGAACAAGCCGTCCGAGGGCATCGGCGGCCTGGGCTTCACCGACCCGCCGGACCACACCCGGCTGCGCAAGCTGCTCACGCCCGAGTTCACCAAGCGCCGGCTGGCCCGGCTGGAGCCGATGATCGAGAAGATCGTCAACGACCAGCTCGACCTGATGGAGGCCAAGGGCCCGGTCGTCGACATCGTCACCGACTTCGCCTTCAACGTGCCGTTCCTGCTGATCGCCGACCTGCTCGGCGTCGAGGAGCAGGACCGCGATCGGTTCCGCGCGCTCGGCCCGGCCCGGTTCGACCTGTCCGGCGGCGGCATCGGCGTGTTCGGCTCGGCCAGCGAGTCGCGCGAGTTCCTCTTCGAGATCGTCGGCAAGCAGCGCGCGAACCCCGGCGACGGCCTGATCGGCTCGATCATCCGCGAGCACGGCGACGGGATCGACGACATCGAGCTCGGTGGGCTCGCTGACGGCGTCTTCCTCGGCGGCTACGAGACCTCGGCCAGCATGCTCGCGCTCGGCACCCTGGTACTGCTCCGCGATCCGGAGATCTTCGCCCAGCTGCGGACCGAGCCGGAGTCGGTCGACGCGATCGTCGAGGAGCTGTTGCGTTACCTGACAGTCGTCCAGGTCGCCTTCCCGCGGTTCGCCAAGCACGACCAGGAACTGTTCGGCCAGCAGGTCAAGAAGGGCGACCTGGTCGCCGTCTCGCTGTCCGGCGCCGACCGGGACAAGGCCGTTTTCGGCCTCGACGCCGAGGATTTCTGGCCTCGGCGGGCCCCCGCCGCCCACCTTGCCTTCGGCCACGGCATGCACCGCTGCGTCGGCGCCGAGCTGGCCCGGATGGAGCTCCGCGCTGCCTTCCTCGCACTGGCCAACCGCTTCCCGGACCTGTCCCTGGCGGTCTCCGAGGACCAGCTCCGGTTCCGCGACTTCTCCATCGTCTACGGAGTCGAATCGCTGCCGGTCCAGCTGCACGCAGCGGCCAGTACACAGCAGGCGGCCGGCTGAACCGGACTGACCGGAACTTGCCAGCTCGTGACAGCGGCCCGCTGCGCCGCCACAATGGGCGGTCTCACCTGGACGGTGGGTGACGACGAGGGAAGGGCGGGCGATGAAGGCGGGGCGGTTGTCCGCACAGATCGCGGGAGCGATGACGCTTGCCCAGTCCGGCGGGCACGTCGTCGCCGCTGCCCAGATCGACGCCATCCGCGCCGAGCTCGCCGGCGTACCGAGTTATGAGCTGGCCGCGGCGGAGTATGTGCGCGGAGTGACCGCGCACCACGCCAGCGATGCCGACGAGTCCCTGGCGGCGGTGGAGGAGTGCCTCGCCGTCGCGCGGGCGATCGACGAGCCGGGCTGGGAGGCCAACGCGCTCGCGATCCGGATCATCACGCTGGCCCGGAGCGGTCGCGGCGGCGACACGATCAACGACCTGGTCGCCGCCGAACACGCATTGGGCCGGACATCGGACCCTGGCCTTCGCGGCTGGGGGCACACCGGGCTCGGTTACGCGTACGACGTACTGCGGCTGTTCGAGCTCTGTATCCCGCACTACGAGATCGCCGTGGGGATCGAGGACGACGCGCTGCCACTGCCCGAGTCGCCGGCCATCGACCGGCTCAACCTGGCCGAGACGCAACTGCGCTGGGCGCACGAACTCGAGCGGCTCGGCGATCCGTCGTACCGGGCCGAGATCGAGGTGCGGCTCGCGTCGGCCGCGCACTGGGCCCGCGAGGCGGAGACGGTGATCGTCGACGACGAGAGCCAGGAGTTCTGGCGGCTGAGCGCGCGGCTCTGGCTGGCCGCGGCCGCCACCTCGACCGATCCGGCCACCGCGGTCAAGGACCTGACGGAGTGCCGCGACGAGATCAGCAAGCTCGGTGAGACCGAGCGGCTGTCGATCGCAGGCTCCTATCTGGCAAGGGCTTTCGCCCAGCAGGGCGATTTCGAGCAGGCGCGGATCGCGGCCGATCGCGCGATCGAGGATCTGATTCCGCTGTCCGATCCGTCGACCGAGCTGCTCGTGCTGCAGACCCGGTCCGAGCTCGCGGTCCGGCTCGGCGAACCCGGCGCGGCGGCTTCGCTCGACTACGCCCAGTCGGTGGCTCGCGCTTGGTGGAAAGAACGCCAGCGGGGGCTGAACGCAGTACGGCAGGCTCTGGTCGCGCACGACCTCTCGGCCCGCCACGATGCCGAGTGGCACGCCGCGCGGCAGGACGCGTTGACGGGGATCGGCAACCGGCGCGCGATGGACGAGCGGCTGACCGCGGCGCGCGACTCGCAGCGCGCGGTGACCCTGCTGGCCATCGACGTCGACGACCTCAAGATCGTGAACGACACCTTCGGGCATGCCTGCGGGGACGAATTACTGCAACTTGTGGCAGATCTGCTGGTAGAACAGGCACGTGCCACCGATGCCGTGATTCGATCGGGAGGGGACGAGTTCTTCGTGGTACTGGACCAGCCGGACGCCAAAGGCGGCGCGCAGCTGGCCGAGCGGATCCGCGCCGCGGTGGCCCTCGTGGCCGCCACGACGCCGAAGCCGTGGCTCAGCAAGCTGGGTCTGAGCATCGGGTACGCCGCGACCGCGGAAGGCGTGCCCGTCGAGCTGCTGATCCCGATGGCGGACAGCCGGCTGTACGAGGACAAGCGCCGTTCCAGGTAGCCAGAGCGGAATACAAGGGGGAAGCCGGGTGCGGGAGACGTCGGGGGTGACCGCGCGGATCGCGGCTGCGATGACGCGCGCCCAGTCGGGCAACCCGGCCGGAGCGGCGACCGAGATCCGCCTGCTGCTCACCGAGCTCGGTCCCGAGCCGAGTAGCGAGCGCGCGGCCGCGGAGTACGTCCGGGCCGTCGCTGCCCACTACACCGCCGACGCCGAGACCGCGCTGGACGCCGTCGACGGCTGCATCCGGGTGTCCCGCGCGATCGAAGAGCCCGGCTGGGAGGCCAACGCGCTGGCGGTACGGATCGTCACGTTGATCCGCACCGGGCAGGGCGGTGACTCGGTGGCCGACCTGGTCGCGGCCGAGAACGCCCTCGCGAGGACGAAGGATCCGGGGCTGGCGAGCTGGGCGCATACGGGACTGGGTTATGCCTATGACCTGCTGCGGTTGTTCGAGTTGTGCATCCCGCATTTCGAGTTCGCCGCCGCTGCCGGGGTGGATCCGCTCGGGCTGCCCGAGTCGCCGGCGATCAACCGGATGAACCTGGCCGAGTCGAACATGCGGTGGGCGCACGAGATGGAGCGGCTGGGCGATCCGGAGTACGACGCCGAGATCGTCCGCCGGCGCCAGGCGGCCAAGCACTGGGCGGCGGAGGCGAACGAGATGATCGTCCGCGCCAACCTGATCGGCTACTGGCCGATCGCCGGGCGGATGTGGCTCGCGGCCAGCGATTTCGAGGCGGATCCGGCGGAGGCCGCGGTCATCCTCAAGGACTGTCGCGACCAGTTGGTGAAGCTGGGTTCGCCCGAAATGGCCGCGATCGCCGGTGCGTATCTGGCGCAGGCCTACGCGGCGACGGGCCGGTTCGACGAGGCGACGGAGGCGGCCGAGCGGGCTGCGACGGATCTGCCGCCAACCTCTGACCCGCCAGTCGAGGCGCTGGTGCGGCATACCGCAGTACGGATCGTCGCCGACTCCGGAGACGACGGCGCGTCGTCCGGCCTGCAGTATGCGCGAGCGATCACGCGCGGCTGGTGGGCCGAACGTCTACGCGGCCTGTACGCCGTACGCAGCGCGCTCGAGACGCATGAGCTCTCCAAGCGGCACGACGCCGAGTGGCGGGCTGCGCGCGAGGATCCACTGACCGGCGTCGGCAACCGCCGGGCGCTGGACGAGCGGATGGGCGCCGCACTCGAATCCGGCCGCTCGATCGCCGTCCTCGCGATCGACGTCGACAACCTCAAGGTCATCAACGACAGCCACGGCCACGCCTGCGGCGACGAGGTCCTCCGCCGAGTAGCCCAGCTCCTCACCGAACAATGCCGAGCCGACGACGTAGTCGCCCGAGCCGGCGGCGACGAGTTCGTCATTGTCCTCGACAACCCCGACGACCGAGGCGCCGGCGAACTGGTAGAACGCATCAAGGCCGCCGCAGACCTGGTAGCCCGAGGCGCCGCCCACCCCTGGTTCGCCATGCTCCGCCTATCCATCGGCCAGGCAAGCAGCACAGACGGCACCTCGATCACCGAACTCCTGACCATCGCCGACCGCCGAATGTACGAAGAAAAACGGCACCGCCGAACCTCCCTGAGCTGAACTACGCCGTCAGGAAGCCTTCGGTGACCAGGTTTGCGATCTTTGGCAGGTAGTCGGCGTGGAGGTCTTCGCGTTCCAGGAGGCTGGCTAGGGCGTCGAGGATTTGGCCTACGGTGAGTTCGCCGTCGCAGGCGCCGACGAAGCCGGCCAGGACGGTGTCTACCTGCTCGGCGCGGCGCATGCCGCGTTGGCGGCGGAGGACGATCGTCGCGGGGTCCTCGGCGCCCGGCTGGCCTGCCGTCTCCTGCACGAGGTCGTCGGCCATCGTCAGGTACAGGCCGGTCAGATCGGCCGGCAGCCCTTCGATCCGCTCGAACCGATCCAGCACATGCGGACCGATCGGCTGCTCGATCTCGTACGGCCACTCCTCCGCATCCAGGCTGCCCGCGACGTTGTGCAGGTTGATCCAGCCCATCCCGATCGCCTCGACCTGTTGCTCGTCGAGCCATCGCAGCCAGGCGTCGTACCGGCTTGTGTACTCCGGACGCCCCTGCAGACCCGCATCGCGCAACCACAACTCCACGTACTCCGCTGGGTCGAGCTGCTCGCGCTGCACCGCCCAGCTGGACCGATCGCCGGTCCAGCCGGCGATCCGCTCCCGCCAGTCCTGCCCCCGGACGCAAGTCCAGTTGGCAAGCAACTGACACCAACCGCCGTCCGTCAGATGCTGCGGAGCCTGCCGGACCAACTGCTCGACAACGGCATCCCCCGCAAACCCCGTCTCGCGATAAGTCAGCCGCGCATCGGCCGCCGGCGGCGCGATCACGTACGGCGGGTTGCTCACGATCAGATCGAACTGCTCCCCCGCGACCGGCTCGTAAAGACTGCCATCGCGCACGTCAAGGTCGACCCGATTGAGCGCTGCCGTCCATCGAGTCAGTCGAAGCGCCCGCGGATTCACATCGGTGGCAACGATGTGGCCGACCCGGTCAGCCAGATGCAGCGCCTGGATGCCACACCCCGTCCCGATGTCGAGCGCCTTCTCCGCCTTGATCGGCACGGTCAGCTTGACCAGGCTCAGGCTCGCCGGCGCGATCCCCAGCACATAGTCCGGCCGCATCGGCTCACGCCGGCCGTCCAGCCCCGGCGTCAGATCCGCGATCACCCACCAGTGCCGATCGTCCTCGGCATACGGCCGGACATCGAGCGCCGCCGCGACCTGATGCCCCGCTTCCCGTAAGATGCCCAAGGCAAGCAGCTGGGTCGTATCGCCCGGGAATGCTTTCTCCACAAGGTCTCTGGGCACGGCCCGTTGCAGCAGGAACAGCCTGATCATCGTGTCGAGCGAGTCACCGGCAGCCGTCCGCTGGAAAGCGAGGGTGGTTTCATTGCGCGCCAATGCATTGTTGGCCGACACGTCCAGCCGCGCCGCAACCCCTTCCACCGTGTACGCCGCCGCCTCGAAGGCGGCACGCAGCCGATCGACCAGACCCGCAGCCAGCTCTTGCTCTTCCATGTCGCTATCCTCGCAGGCCGTCGCCGACACGTCGGCGCGGTTATCCACAGGTTTGCGAACGCCCGGTCCGGAGGCCCCGTGAACTGGCAGGATTTCAGGTGTCGGAGGTCGGCAAAATCAATGCTCGTCGAACGAGGGGAAACGCGATGAAGACGCGAGTGGGTGTCGCCCTGGCCGCGGGGCTGGTGGTCGTGGCAGGTTGCGGGGCGTCGGGTCTGGAGACAGGCGCCGGAACGGTCGAGAAGAAGACCGCCTCGGCATTCCTGACCACCACCGAGGGCGACTGGCACAAGGAGGTCGACGCCGAGTCCAACAAGAACCTCGACCAGTCGGCGCGCTGCTACTTCGTGACCGGTGCCGATGGCAAGCAATCGCTCGGCACGCTGGCCTGCGGCCCGATCCGCCGGCTCGGCACCCCCGAGCGCCAGGTGTGGGACGTGCTGGCGATCCAGACGACCGGCGGCGACAAGCCCGGCTTCGAGCCGGCCGATACCGATCAGTGGCAGAAGTCCCAGGTGCGCCCGGGCAACAGCGCCTTCTGGCGGCCGGACGACAAGAAGGCCGACGACAACGCGGACGCGCTCGCCGCGCCGCCGGCGCCGGCCGCCCAGGCCGGACTGACCACAGTCAGCGACAAGAGCGAGAAGCTCGACCTCAAGCCGGCCACCGGCAAGTTGATCGTCCCTGACGGCACCCTCACTCTCAAGGGCCTCGCGACGCCGGAGACCATCGGCACGGGCACCGAGGTGAAGGCACCCGCCAGCGGCGAGAAGTTCGTCGTCGCCGTCTTCAGCACCACGCCGACCATCGACCCGCTGATCGGGGCCTCGGCGGTCAACGCGGGCACCGCCAAGTCCTCCCTGACCAAGTGGACCGTCACGGTCGGCAGTGAGCAACGCCCGGTCGAGGTGCTCCCCGGCGTGGGGGCGGAAGCCTCCGCCGCCGAGCGGACCTTGCTCGTGTCTGTTCCGAAGGACACCTCCGACCTGACGCTGACAGCGACCAACGCCGGCGTCGTCCAGAAGCTCTCGCTCACCACCGGCGAGCGCACGACGACCGACGTCGCGGCGGCGTACTACCGCACCGGCGTCGTCGCCAACCTGAACAAGTCGTTCCCGCTCACCGTCCGGAACATCGGGGTCTACTACAAGAGCTCCTACCTGCTCTCACTCCAGAAGGCGGTCTTGACCCCCTGGGATCCGGACAAGGGCTGGGCCCCGGCCGGCAAGGCGTGGTTGCGGGTCCAGACCGAGTCGAAGCTGGACTACAACTACATCCTGTACAAGACCACCTGGGTGGCGCCCTTCCTCACGGTCACGGCCGACGGCGCCCCGATCCCACCGGTCCCGGGCGCCGAGACCCTCGACGTGATCCCGGTCCCCGTCCCGGCCACCACCAAGGTCGTCCAACTCACCGCGAAGAGCGTCCTCTCCTACACCGCCATCGACTCCGGTGCCACCCCGACCTCGGGCACGGTGACGTTCCCCACCCTGACCGCTACCGCAACGTTCCAGTGATCAGCACCATCCTGTGAGCAGCCCGCTCTGGCAGTGATCAGGTCGCTCTGGCGGTCGCGTAGAGGACTGTGCCGGACTCGATGAACGCATCGGGATCCAACCGGCCCAGCTCCTCCTCCGCGACCGCCAGGCACGCCGTACGCCGGTCCGGCGGGAGCTGCTCGATCCGCCGGGCCATCGCGCCGATCACCTGCGAGTGCGCGAGAAACTCGCTCGCTGACGGCTGGTGCCGGAACCGTTCGACGGTGATCTCGACCTCACCGAAACCCGCCGCCTGTAAGGCGTGCCGGAGCTTCGCCGGATCGGAGGTGATGTCGTTCGAAGGCATCTGCGGCGACGGATCCGGCGGAGCACCATGCTCGTCGATCACCCGCACCCACACGTCGTACGCCGGATGCGGATCATGCCCCGCCCAGGTAACCGCCCCGAACGCCCCGCCGCTCACCAACACCCGCCGTACTTCAGAAAGCGCCACCGCCAACGCCGGCAGATGGAACAACACAAACGGCATCACCAGGGCGTCAACCACCCCGCTCCCGAACGGCAACGTCTGGGCATCCCCAACCACCCGCCCAAACCCCGCAGGAGCCAGCCGCAACATCTCCTCAGTCAAATCAACCCCCACCACCCGAGCCCCCGGATTCACTTCAGCCAAATGCCGAAGCACCAACCCCGGCCCACACCCCACCTCCACAACCCAAGGCCCACTCGCCCGCCCCACCACCCCTGCACCCGCCCCAGCCGTGGCGGCACTGGTAACGGCTTCACTGGCCGGGATTGCGGCAGCAGCTGCGGCTGCCGCACCGGTTACGGCGCTGGGTGTTGGCCGATTGAGTGCTAGGCGGTCCGCCAGGGCTCGGCCGTGGGTTGCCAGGGTTTCTGCCCATTGGCCTGCATACGTCCCGGCGACTCGTGCGTAGTTCGCCCGGATCGCTGCCGTGGTTGAGTCGGGCGCTGGGGGTGGGGCCGGTTGCGGGGGCATGCCGGAGGGTTCAGAAGTAGTACGGGGTGGCGGTGCGGAAGAGGTCCAGGAGTTTGGATTTGACCTGGTCGCGGTGTGGGAGTTGGGCGTTCGGGTGATCGTCGTCGAGGCGGACGCCGTGGTCGGCCAGGAGATAGACGACTCGCAGGGTACGGAGGGTGTTCGTCTGCTCGGGGCGGAAGCCGGCCGCCGGTAGCGTGCCGAAGGCGCGGATCGCGGGATCGAGCCAGCCGACCGCGTCCTCTTCGGACAGGTCGTGCCGGGTCAGCGCCACGGCGAGGGCGAACCCCAGCCGGTCGTCCTCGAGATCGCGCAGCACGTACTCGGTGGGCGTCAGGAGCCGTCCGATACCCAGCCGGAGCATCTGCACCGGCTCGACGGCCGGGACCCGCGCCAGCGCCCCCAGGAGGTCGCTCCCGTGCGCCACGGCGTGCAGCCACCCGAGCTTGGGGTCGAAGCCGCGCAGATCCTCCTCAGCGACGTACCAGCGCTCGAACGGCGGCACCCAGGACGGCTCGAAGACGCCCTGGGAGACGATCGAGTCGAGGATCAGCGGCGCGAACGTCCGCGCCTGGATCTCCGAATCGGCGAACCGGCCGACCATGTCGTCCCCGAGCGCCCGCAACTCGGCCGGCCCGAGCACTCCGTTGCCGATCCAGGTGGCCAGCGTCGAGTACGCCTGCGCGTCCCGGATCAGCGGATCGGGCGACCGCAGCATCGCCGAAAGCTCGGTGACCAGCTCATCGACCGGACGACCAGCCGGTACGGCGAACCCGTCCGCGCGCACCTGCGCCCAATCGGTCATGCCCCGCAGGCTAACAAAGCCCGCGGCCGCCCGGCAGCCCAGTCAGGCGAACAGTCGTGACGACCGCAAGCCCGGCCACATTGCGGTTCCGGCTCGATCGGAGCATTCGGCGCCGAATATCTGCAGCTTGCTGCAGAAAAGGTTGCCACCTCCCAAAGCATTCTCCTTAGTCTCCGAATATCACTTCGACAAAGGAGCAGAAATGAAATTCATTCGGGGGATGGTTTCGATTGCGGTGACATTCGGCGTGATTGTCGCCGGCAGCCAGGTGGCCAATGCGAGCCCGGACACCGAAGCGGTCGTCGGCAAGGCGCTGGCGGCCCGCGGCGCGGAAACGGCCGGACCGGCCCGGCCGGCCGTCGAGGTCCGCGACGCCACGAAGAGCGTGACGGTCTCGTCGGCCGGGGTCTCACACACGATCAGCGCCAAGGACCGGCGTAACTCGGTCGTCCGGCAGCTCCCGGACGGCGGCCAGGTCATCACCGTCCTGCGCAGCGGCGACACCGCACGATACGAACTGGGCCTCGCGCCCGGCTGGCGGCTCGAGCAGGCCGGGCCGGGCTACCAGGTGACAAAGCCCGGAACAGACCTCGTAGGCGTGCTGGAGGCCCCCTGGGCGGTAGATGCCACCGGACGCGCCCTCAAGACCTGGTACGAGGCGTCCGCAGGCAATGAGCTCGTGCAACGCGTCGACACAGCCGGCGCCCAGTACCCGATCACGATGGACCCGAAGCTGACGTACGGCCGCGGCATCTACCTGAACATGCTGGGCGCCGAGATCCAGTTGACGCTCGGCGCGCTGATCGCCGCCGGTGGCGCGGCCGCCTACGTCACCTGCAAGGGCATCGCCAAGCTGCCCGGAGGGGTCCAGAAGATCGTCAAGGTGATCTGCGACATCGCGCCGGCGATCTCGCTGAAGGGCCTCTTCGACACGATCAAGAGCCTCGGCCAGATCCAGGCGAATTCCTGCTACCAGCACCGGATCGTGCCGAACACCGGCAACTGGAAGATCGTCGGCCAGAAGAACTGCCGCTGACCGACTGAATCCCGCCGGGCCGCAAAAGCAGAGCGGCCGGCGAAAAGGAACCGGCTCGTGAAATATCCGGATCACTCCGGATATTTCACGAGCCGTGGCGGCCAGGACCCCTCAGCCCGGCCGGGCCTCGCACCGCCGGGCGGGATACCCACCCGGCGGCCGTCTGTCAGGCGTCGCGCTTCTTCGCGACCGCCAGGGCGATCACCAGCAGTCCGACCGCCCAGCCGGCGAAGTAGACCAGCGACCAGCCCGGCGACATCAGCGCGTCGGCGGCGTCGGGCGCCTTCGGGTCGCCGGTGATGAACCAGCTGGCCCGGGAGAACGGACCCCAGTCGGCGATGAAGTCACCGACCTTGGGGATCGCCAGCCCGATGCCTTCCAGCAGCAGCGGCCAGCAGATCGCGATGGCGATCGCGCCCGCGCTCTGCCGGACCAGGATGCCGATCGCCACCGCGATCAGCGCGGCCAGGAAGTAGACCAGCCCGACGCCGGCCACTGCCCGCCAGTCCGCGCCGGTGCTCAACTGCAGGCCCGACGAGTCCTTGACCAGCACCTTGCCGAGCCCGAAGGCGCCGAAAGAGGTGACCAGGCCGACGACACCGGCCAGAGTGGCGGCCACGAGTGCCTTCGAGATCAGGATCGGCAGCCGCTTCGGCACCGAAAGGAAGCTGGTCCGGATGGTCCCGAACCGGTACTCCGTCGTGACGGCGAGCGCGGCCATCACCATCATCACCATCAACCCGAAGATGTAGGTGCCCTGGGTGTCGGTGGTCTTCCAGACGGTGTCGTCCGGGGCGAAGATGAAGCCGAGCGTGACGAACCCGTCCGCCAGTGCCAGAGCGAGCACCATGCACCACCAGGGCGACCGGGTGCTGAAGAGCTTGATCCGCTCCACGGTGATCAGGGACATCAGTTCTTCTCCTCTTCGGCCACGACGACCTCGGCGGCCGCCAGCGGCGGAGCCAGCTCCGAGTCGTGCGCGTGGTACTGGACCGAGTCACCGGTCATCTGCATGAAGGCGGCCTCCAGCGAACCGCGCTGCAGGCTCAGCTCGTGCAGCACGATGCCCTGCTCGGCGGCTGCCTCACCGATCGAGTCGGTGGTCACCTCGCCGTCGACGAACAACACCTTGCCCTCGTCCTCGACGTCCTCGATCCGGGTGACCAGATCGCGTTGCTGCAGCAGGCTCTGCAGCTGGTCCAGCTGCGGGCTGCGGACCTTGATGCTGCTGCCGCTGGCGTTGTCGACGAAGTTCTTGGTGCTGGTCTGCGAGATCAGCCGTCCACGGCCGATCACCACCAGCTCCTCGGCGGTCAGCGCCATCTCCGACAGCAGGTGGCTGGAGACGAAGACCGTACGGCCCTCGTCGGCCAGCCGGTGCATGAACTTCCGGATCCAGACGATGCCCTCGGGGTCGAGGCCGTTGACCGGCTCGTCGAAGAGCAGGATCTCCGGGTCACCCAGCAGCGCTCCGGCGATGCCGAGCCGCTGGGACATACCGAGCGAGAAGGCACCGGCGCGCTTGCCGGCCACCTCGGTCAGGCCGACCGCCTCGAGCACCTGGTCGACTCGCGTCTTGGGCAGCTTGTTGGAGGCCGCCATCCAGGACAGGTGGGCACGTGCGGACCGGTTCGGGTGCACCCACTTGGCGTCCAGCAGCGCGCCGACCTTGCTCAGCGGCTGCTTGAGGTCGCTGTAGTGCTGGCCGTCGATCCGGACGTCGCCGGAGGTGGGGGTGTCCAGGCCCAGGATCATCCGCATGGTGGTCGACTTGCCGGCCCCGTTCGGGCCCAGGAACCCGGTCACCTTCCCCGGCTTCACCTCGAATGAAAGGTTGTCAACGGCAACGGTATTGCCGTATCGCTTGGTGAGGCCTTTTGCCTCGATCATCCCGTACTCCTCGTTCGGTGGCGCGCCAGTGAGTTGATGGGCGGGCGGTTGTCCACCTCAGTATCGAGGCCCGGACGGGTCATCACATCGGACCCCGGGCGGATCCGGTGTGTCCACCCTTAGGTGGATTCT
The DNA here is from genome assembly GCF_039537185.1 of Kribbella ginsengisoli. Taxonomy (NCBI): domain Bacteria; kingdom Bacillati; phylum Actinomycetota; class Actinomycetes; order Propionibacteriales; family Kribbellaceae; genus Kribbella; species Kribbella ginsengisoli. The sequence goes on from NZ_BAABAA010000007.1 coordinate 217,154, forward strand.
GCCGCTCGCCGGACCCGGGATGCCATCGGTTGACCCCCTGACCCGACCCCGACGATCCCGTACTCCGGCACCCGGCGCATCCGACGAAAGTCGACGGCCGATGGCCGAACGTCTTGTCTGCCGGCTAACGAACGTGACTTCCAGCTGATCGTCGATCCCACGACGACTGGTCGGGCAGACGAAGAGGCCCGCCGGAGCGAACTCCGGCGGGCCTCTCGGCGTACTGCGTCAGTACTTGGTCAGAACAATCAGGCGGCGATGCTGGCCTCGGCCGGGGTGTCGGAGATGACCGACTCCCGGCGCTTGGAGACCACCACGGCCGCGACGATGATGACGAACGCGACCAGCGCGATGATGATCCGCAGCGCCGTGTTCTTGTCCTCACCGATCGACGACATCCCGACGACGGCCGGCGCGATCAGCACCGAGACCAGGTTCATCACCTTGATCAGCGGGTTGATGGCCGGGCCGGCGGTGTCCTTGAACGGGTCGCCCACGGTGTCACCGATGATGGTGGCCTCGTGTGCCGGCGAGCCCTTGCCGCCGTGGTTGCCGTCCTCGACCAGCTTCTTCGCGTTGTCCCAGGCGCCACCGGAGTTGGCCAGGAAGACGGCCATCAGGGTGCCGCTGGCGATCGCGCCGGCCAGGTAACCGGCCAGCGCCGAGGCACCCAGCCCGAAACCGACGGCGATCGGGGCCGCGATCGCGAGCAGACCAGGAGTGGCCAGCTCACGCAGCGAGTCGCGGGTGCAGATGTCGACGACCTTGCCGTACTCCGGCTTGCCGGTGCCTTCCATGATCCCGGGGATGTCGCGGAACTGGCGACGGACCTCGTAGACGACCGCACCGGCGGCGCGGCCGACGGCGTTGATCAGCAGTCCGGAGAACATGAACACGACCGCCGCGCCGATGATCAGGCCGACCAGCGTGGACGGGTCGAAGACGAGCGCGTCCATGTTGAACGCGGCGTCGCCGGCGTCGTTCAGCACGGCGTAGATCGAGTCCGTGTACGACCCGAACAGCGCGGTCGCCGCGAGTACCGCGGTGGCGATCGCGATGCCCTTGGTGATCGCCTTGGTGGTGTTGCCGACGGCGTCCAGCTCGGTCAGGATCTGGGCCGCCTCGCCGTCCACGTCACCGGACATCTCGGCGATGCCCTGCGCGTTGTCGGAGACCGGGCCGAAGGTGTCCATCGCGACGATGACGCCGACGGTGGTCAGCAGACCGCCACCGGCCAGTGCGATCGCGAACAGCGCGAGCACGCCGGAGCCGCCGACCAGGAAGGCGCCGTAGACAGCGGCGGCGATCACCAGGGCGGTGTAGACGGCCGACTCGAAGCCGACCGAGATACCGGACAGGATGACGGTGGCGGCACCGGTCAGCGAGGTCCGGCCGACGTCCTGCACCGGCTTGTCCTCGGTACCGGTGAAGTAGCCGGTCAGGGCCAGGATGATCGCGGCCAGCACGATGCCGATGATCACCGAGACGGTGGCGATGACCCGGGGGTCGCCGTCCTGCGCCGCGATCGCCGCGGTCGCGCCGGTCAGGTCGGCGAACTTGCTCGGCAGGTAGGCGAACGCCGCCACCGCGCACAGCACGGCCGAGATCGCCGCGGAGATGTAGAACGCCCGGTTGATCGTCCGCAGACCGTTCTCGCCGGCCCGCGGCTTGGTCAGGAAGACCCCGATGACCGCGGTGACGGCGCCGATGGCCGGCACGATCAGCGGGAAGATCAGGCCCTGCTCGCCGAAGGCGGCCTTGCCCAGGATCAGCGAGGCGACCAGCATGACGGCGTACGACTCGAACAGGTCGGCGGCCATACCGGCGCAGTCGCCGACGTTGTCGCCCACGTTGTCGGCGATCGTCGCGGCGTTGCGCGGGTCGTCCTCGGGGATGTTCTGCTCGACCTTGCCGACCAGGTCCGCGCCGACGTCGGCGGCCTTGGTGAAGATGCCACCGCCGACCCGCATGAACATGGCGAGCATGGCGGCACCGAAGCCGAAGCCCTCCAGCACGGTCGGGGCGTCACCCTTGAAGAGCAGCACCACCAGCGCGGCGCCGAACAGGCCGAGGCCCACGGTCGCCATGCCGACGGTTCCACCGGTCCGGAACGCGACCCGCATGGCGGGCTCGCGGCCTTCGTCGCGGGCTGCCGCGGCGACCCGGACGTTGGCGCGGGTCGCGAGCCACATCCCCAGGTAGCCGATGGCCGCCGAGAAACCGGCCCCGACCAGGAAGAAGACCGATCGGAAGATCTTCAGCGTGGTCTCGTTGCCGCCGTCACTGTGCACAGGCAACAGGAACAGCAGCAGGAACGCCACCACGGCGAAGATCGACAACGTCCTGAACTGCCGGGACAGGTAGGCTGCGGCGCCTTCCTGGACCGCCTGGGCGATGACCTTCATGTTCTCGGTGCCATCGTTCGCGGCAAGCACCTGACGACGGAACACCAAAGCGATGGCGACCGCGAGGATCGCGATCACTCCGACAACGGCGACCAGCGTGGTGTTGCTCGACGAAAGATCCACCGCTTGTACAGCAAGCGACGACATCCGTCCTCCTTGTAGGCAACCCCTCAGGGCTGAACGGCCCCCGTACTGCCGCACACCGAAGGGTTGAGAATTACGACACAGCGCCAAAGGCCTGGCGCGGTGGGTCACTCTAACGGGTCAACTACCAGACCTGATGACAGGGTGGTCTACGTCATACCCCGCCGCCGACGGCCGAGAGCTCACCGTCTGTGATCGTGGGGACACCTTTTCCCTTGCCCCGCGATCGGACCGGGCCGCCTCAGATGGCCGAGGCGACGTCCGGATGGATCTCGAAAGCCTTGTCCAGATGCGTGATCCGGAAGATCTTCAGCAGCCGCTCGCGGGTGCAGACCAGCGACAGCGAGCCGTCGTGGGCCTCCATCTTCCGCAGCGCGCCGACCAGCACGCCGAGCGCGGCGGAGTCCATGAACTCCACCCTTTCCAGGTCGACGACCAGCTGGTGGTTGCCCGCCTCGATCAGCTGGTCGAGTTTGTCGCGGAGCTTCGGCGCGGCGAACGCGTCGATCTCCCCACCCACCTCGACGACAATGCGCGCGCCTTCCGCGCGCGTCGCCAGCGACAGATCCACTTCGGCCTCCGATCCCGTGAACTGTTGCATTCAACCATGTACGGACCGTGAGTAGGGCCGTGTGCGAAAACTCTTTCATTTCGGTGCATCCCGCGTCGAGCCGCGTGTCCAAAGTGACGCGTGCATCCGCATTTGCACACGCGTTGCGCATTCGCCCGTGCACTCTCGGATCGCAACCTGTCCGTGGCTCTGACTAAGGTCGGCACCGTGAGTGAGGCAGCCGAGATCCTGAAGCGGCTCGCCGCGGGACCGGGCCGCGCCGAGCGGCTGACGCATGTGGAATCAGTGCCACCCCGACTAGGTCAAACGAGTGAATGGCCGCGCTGGTCCCCACCCGAAGTGATCAGCCAGCTGGCCGACGCCGGCATCACCGCGCCGTGGAGCCATCAGGTCGCGACGGCCGAAGCGGCGTACTCCGGCAAGCATGTGGTGGTCGCGACCGGTACTGCGTCCGGCAAATCGCTCGGCTATTTGTTGCCCGCCTTCGCCACCCTGAGCATCGCGCACGCGGCGTCACCACATCGGCGGACCGCGTCTGTTCTGTACTTGTCTCCCACCAAGGCCTTGGCCCATGACCAGTTGCGCGCGGTGTCGGCGTACTCAGTGCCCGGCTTGCGTGCGACAACTCTCGACGGCGACTCGGAGCGGACCGAGCGGGACTGGGCTCGCGACCACGCCACCTATGTACTGAGCAACCCGGACATGCTGCATCGGTCCGTCCTGCCGAACCACCAACGCTGGGCACGGTTCCTCGGATCGCTGCAGTACGTAGTGGTCGACGAGTGCCATCACTACCGAGGTGTGTTCGGGGCACATGTCGCCGGAGTCCTGCGCCGGCTGCGGCGGGTCTGCGCGCAGTACGGGGCGCACCCGATCTTCGTCTGCGCTTCGGCGACCGTGGCGGAGCCTGCGGTCTCCGGGGAGCGACTGACCGGCCTGCCGATGGTGGAGGTCGTCCAGGACGGCTCACCCCGAGGCGGCATCTCGTTCGGCCTCTGGGAGCCACCCCTCACTTCCCTCCGAGGTGAGAACGGAGCGCCGGTACGCCGGTCCGCCCCGGCCGAGGTCGCCGACCTACTGACTGACCTGGTGGTGTCGGGCGTCCGGACCGTCGCATTCGTCAGGTCCCGCCGCGGAGCCGAGTCCGTCGCCATGACTGCTCGCCAGAACCTCGCGGAGGTCGACCCGGCGCTGAGCGAGCAGGTGTCGGCGTACCGGGCGGGCTATCTGCCCGAGGAGCGGCGGCGGCTCGAGAGCATGCTGCAGAGCGGTGAGCTGACCGGAGTGGCCGCGACCAACGCGTTGGAGCTCGGCATAGATATAGCCGGGCTGGACGCAGTATTACTGTCCGGCTGGCCCGGGACGCGCGCCTCGCTGTGGCAGCAAGCCGGTCGAGCAGGACGATCAGGTGGCGATGCCCTGGCACTCCTGGTGGCACGGGACGACCCACTGGACACCTACTTGGTCCGGCACCCGGCCGCGATCTTCGGGAGGCCGGTCGAGGCGACTGTCTTCAACCCGGAGAACCCGTACATCCTCGGCCCGCAACTCTGCGCCGCCGCACAGGAAGTGCCGCTGACGCCGGACGACTACGAGATCTTCGGCGCCACCACCGAGACCGTCATCAAGCAACTCGTCAAACAGGGCCTGCTCCGGGAACGGCCGCACGGCTGGTTCTGGACCCGGCGCGACCGGGCGGTCGACGCGATCGACATCCGCTCGGCCGGCGGTAAGACGGTGCAGATCGTGGAGGACCAGACCGGGCGCCTGCTCGGTACCGTCGACGGCGGCTCGGCCCACGCGAGCGTGCACGCCGGCGCGGTCTACGTGCACGCAGGCGAGTCGTACCTGGTCCGCACGCTCGACCTCGAGAACCACGCCGCGATCGTCGAGGCGGCGTCGCCGGACTACACGACGTTCGCTCGCGATGTCACCGAGATCAGCATTTTGGCCACGGAGGAGACCCGGCAGTGGGGTGCGGCCGAGTTGTCCCGGGGTTGGGTCCAGGTGACCAACCAGGTGATCTCGTTCCAGCGCAAGCAGCTCGTCACCGGTGATGTGCTCGACGAGCAACCTCTGGATCTGCCCGAGCGCACACTGCGGACCAAGGCGGTGTGGTGGACGATGCCCGACCAGCTCGTCGAGGAGCTCGGGCTGAGCGACGTACCGGGGGCTGCTCATGCCGCCGAGCACGCCTCGATCGGACTGCTGCCGCTGTTCGCCACCTGCGACCGCTGGGACATCGGCGGCGTCTCGACCGCCAAGCACGCCGACACCGGCCGGCTCACCGTCTTCGTCTACGACGGGCACCCGGGCGGGGCCGGTTTCGCCGAGCACGGGTACGCCGCAGCGCGCGAGTGGTTGACCGCGACACGGGAGGCGATTGCACACTGTGAGTGCGTGGACGGCTGCCCGTCGTGCGTACAGTCACCCAAATGTGGGAACGGGAACAACCCGCTCGACAAAGGTGGCGCAGTAGCGCTGCTTACCGCACTCCTTCGCAGTGAGGCCTGAAACCTCCAGCACCAGGCTGCTGGAAGAAAGGCAGCGATCATGCTGGCTCTCGGAATCGTCCTGATCGTCCTTGCCGTCCTGTTCGGCCTGGGCGTCTCGGTCTCGTCCGGCGACTCGACCACGATGTCGGTGTTCGGCGTCGACTTCGGACTCGCCGTCCCCACCCTGTTCTTCCTCGGTGCCGCCGCCGGCATCGCCATCACCCTCGGCCTGTGGCTGACGAAGAAGGGACTCGGCCGCGGCTACCGCCGGCACAAGGAAGTACGTCAGCTCCGGCAGAAGGTCGCCGCGGTGGAACCTGACTCCTCAGCTTCCGACCGGGTCGACGAGCCGGTCGGACGGCACGCCGCCGATCCGGCTGCGACCGGCTCCAGCACCTCGACGAACCTGCCCGACGACGACCCGGACAGCCGGACCGTCGACGTCGCCGACGGCGAGCGACTGGCCGCCGATCGGCACATCGTTGCCGATGGCACCGATTCGAAGCAGCCGCACTGAACCAGGCCGGATTGAGCCGGTTTCACCTTTTCCAGAAGGTGAAACCGGCTCAGCCAGGGAACGTGCCCCGAAACGGTTCTCGTTGTAATATCTCAGTCCAGGCACAGCCGCCGCTCAGCCGCGGCACGGCGATCACCCAGCCGTATATCGATGCCTAGCGCAACAATTCATCCGTGGCAGTTAGTTGCCATTGGCATCAAGTTCCCACCGATCTCGATAGCCACTTCCGACGGTCCTGTGCACTACTGGTCGTGGCGTCAACGTCGCGTTGAGTCACCGCCGGCCTTCCGGGCCACACCGCCTCCTCATCGGGGGATCGACCCGCAGCTCGCCCCACGCGCAATGGGGTGTTCCTCGCGGTTCCCGGAACCAGGCTCGGCCGCTCTCGCCTCGGGGTCCCGACGACCTGACGCCGCGAGATAGCACGACCTCTGGAGGTTGTCTTGATCATCCGTAGAATGTTGAGTCGCACCGGCGTGGCAGTCCTCGCCGTCAGCGTCGCCCTGGCCACCGCGATCCCCGCTCAGGCGGCGCCGGTTCCGGCCGACCCACCGGGCGTCGAGGTCGGCGTGGTGAAGCAGATCGCGAACCGCGCGGACACGCGCTACTGCCTCACCTTCGTCACGTCCAACAAGGTCCCGATGGCGGTGATGATGGCTTGCGCTCCCGGCAAGGAGGGCAAGACCCAGCAATGGGTGCTCACCGACAAGGGCCAGCTGCAGGTCGCGATGAGCAAGAGCGTCGGTGGCGCCCTTGCGAAGACCGGCGCCTGCCTGGACACCGGTGCGGACCTGGTCACCACGCCGAAGAACGCACCGGTCCTGGTGCTGCCCTGCCGCAGTGGTGACGGCCAGAAGTGGAACTACGACGAGTCATCCGGCTCGTTCGTCAACGCGGCGAACGGAATGGCACTCAGTTCGCTGCTCGGCAAGGGCGTGAAGAAGCAGGCGCAGCCGACCGGTATCCAGTCGGCCAGCGGAGCGAAGTACCAGGGCTGGAGCGCGCTGCCGCTGCCGGGCCTGGACATCCTCGGCGCTGTCCTGGCACTCGTGAACGCACTGCTGGCATCGCTGGGCCTGGCCCTGCCGCTGCCGATCGCGAACGCCGCGTCGAGCCTGTTCAGCCTGCTGCAGGCGAAGACTCCGGTACCGGCCCAGATGACGACTCTGCCCAAGCAGATGATGCAGCTGGCCCAGAAGTAACGAGGAGGATCCTCAGCCACACAGAGGAGGGCCGGTCCCGAGATCTCTCGGGACCGGCCCCTTCCTTTCGGTTCATGAACCGCGGTGGTCAGATCCTCAGTGTTCGCAGTGCTGGGCGATCCGCTGCTTGCGCGTCAGCGGAGCGGCCCGGTCGGCCGATCACCACCAGCAGTGGTGGTGCCAGTGGTGCCAGTAGCAACCACCGAGAAGGTCCTCGAGAAGTCCGAGCAGCATGTTCTTCACCTCCGCTCCGATGATCCGATCGGCACTGACGCTACCTCGGAACATCACGGTCTGTATCTAGACAGCTACCCTTTGTCATACAACCGCGAGCGAGCTTTAACTCTTCCGCAATGCGCGCCGCTCGGATCCGATTTGACGGCTCCGGGCCGGCCCGGCGAGGTAGCCGAGGGCAACCACTTGACGTTGGAAATTAACAACGTTTCGCTCTCCTCCGTTTAAAAGTCTTCACAAAGTTCCCGCCGAGTGCCAAGGTGAACCGGCACTGGCTGCACTGACCCCGCAAGGAGCCCCCTGATGCGACGTATCCCGCGCTTGTTCCGGCTGGCCGTACTAGGAACGGCCGCCACCGTGCTGCTGACCGGCTGCCTCGGCTCGTCGGACTCCGGCAGCGGCGACCAGGACGCGAACCGCAACTCAGACGCCAAGTCGGTCGAGCTGGTGATCGGCTCGAACTCGGTGAAGGGCGGCAAGAACAGCGCCGGCGCCGAGTTCACCGAGGACGTGCTGATCCCGAAGTTCGTCGAGGCGCAGAAGGCCAAGGGCGTCGACGTCACGGTGAAGTTCCAGGGCGACGGCTCCGACGACGAGGTCTACAAGCAGAAGCTCGCGCTCAGCCTGTCGAACAAGGCCGGCCCGGACCTGTTCAGCATCGACGGCATCTGGGTCGGCGAGTTCGCCCAGGCCGGCTACCTCAAGCCGCTGACCGACACCGTCGGCGACGCCGCCAAGGTCGACGGCTGGGACGGCTGGAAGCAGATCCCCGACTCGGTCCAGCAGCTCGGCAGCTTCGACGGCAAGCGGTACGGCGTACCGGGTGGAACCGATGGGCGGGTGCTGTACTTCAACAAGAAGCTGTTCGCGCAGGCCGGGCTGCCGGCCGACTGGCAGCCCAAGTCGTGGGACGACATCACCGCGGCCGGCCAGGCGCTGAAGAAGCTGGCCGGGGTGACACCGATCCAGATCAACGCCGGTACGGCGATGGGCGAGGCCACCTCCATGCAGGGCGTACTGCCGCTGCTGGTGGGCACCGGCGCGACCATCAACACCGACGGCAAATGGCTGGGCAACACCCCGCAGATCCGCCAGGTGCTCGACTTCTACAAGTCGATCTACGGCGGCGGGCTGGGCGACCCGATCCTGCAGCGCGAGGCCAAGGGCCGGGACAAGTCGTTTGCCGAGTTCGCCGCGAACAAGATCGGCATCCTGCTCGAGGGCGACTACTTCTGGCGCAGCGTCGTCGAGCCCAAGGCAGGCGTCGCGAAGATGGCGGACCGCGACACTGCGGTCGGCTACGCGCTGATCCCGGCCAGTAAGCCCGGTGCCGGGGTGAAGGGCCAGGACTTCGTGTCGATGTCCGGTGGCGGCGCTACCGCGATCAACCCGAACACCAAGTTCCCCCAGCAGGCCTGGGAGCTGCTGCAGTTCATGAACTCGGCCGAGATGGTCAAGGCGTCACTGGCCGGCGCTGCCAAGATCACCCAGCGGACGGACGTCAACACCGAGGTACTGGCCAGCGACCCGATGCTGACCTTCGTCGCGACCAAGGTGCTGCCGCTGACGCAGTACCGGCCGGGCCTGGCGGAGTACCCGAAGATCTCGGCTGCACTGCAGCAGGCGACCGCGGACGTGGTCGGCGGCAAGTCCACCGACGCCGCGGCCAAGAGCTACCAGACGGCTGTCGAGGCCGCCGCGGGTAGCAAGGACAAGGTCACCAGCAACTGATGGCGTCCGTCACCGAACCCGTGCCGGGCCGCCCGGCACGGGTCCGCGGTCCGGCCCAGGACGTCGCGGGGCTCGGCATCGGCCGGGCCCTCGGCTTCGTCGCGCCGGCCCTGCTGCTGATTGGGGCCTTCCTGGTCTTCCCGGCGATCTGGACGATCTACATCGGCATCACGAACTACCGGCTGACCGGTGTCGAGGCCGTGTCGCCGTCCATCGTCGGGTTGTCGAATTACACCAAGGCGCTCAACGACGCGCTGTTCCACAACGCGCTGTGGCTGACGCTGCTGTTCGTGCTGGGCTCGGCGATCATCGGGCAGAACATCCTCGGCTTCGCGCTGGCCTGGACGATGCGGCGGGCGCGCCCGGCTGTACGGCGTACCGTGGAAGGCCTTGTCCTGCTGGCCTGGATCCTGCCGTCGACCGTCGTCGCGTACCTGTGGATCGCGTTCTTCGACCGGGACACCGGCACGCTGAACAGCATCCTCGGGACGCAGGGCACGGCCTGGCTGATCGACTACCCGATGGTCTGCCTGGTGCTGTTCAACACCTGGCGCGGTACGGCCTTCTCGATGATGCTCTACTCGTCCGCCCTGCAAGCGGTACCGCCGTCGCAGCTCGAATCGGCGCGGATGGTCGGGGCGTCGGGCTGGCAGACGCTGCGGGACATCGTGTTCCCGCACATCCGCGGGCACGTGCTGACCAACACGCTGCTGATCTCGCTGTGGACCGCGAACGACTTCTCACCGTTCCTGCTGACCCGCGGCGGACCCAACCACGAGTCGGAGACCGTGCCGGTCTACATCTACAACGTCGCGCTGCAGGGCGGTGAGCTCGGCTACTCGTCGGCGATCTCGTTCCTGCTGCTGATCGCGAACCTGCTCGTCGCACTGCTCTACCTGCGACTGCTGCGGAGGCGCTCATGAACCCCGCGTACGTCGTCCGCCGGATCGGCTTCTACGTGATGATCTGCGTCATCACGCTGTTCTTCGCCGTACCGATGCTGTGGATCGCCTCGGCTCCGTTCGACTCGTCGCCGGGACTCGGGGTGCACTGGCCGGACTGGACGCTCGACAACGTCCGCAAGACGTTCGAGCATCCGTATGCGCTGCACTCGATGGTCAACTCGCTGCTGATCTGCGGTACTACGGCTGTCGCGGTGACCGTGTTCGCGGCGCTGGCGAGCTATGCGCTGTCGCGGGTGCGGATCCCGGGCCGGGACGCCTTGCTGTACGGGCTTCTGCTGCTGTCGTCAGTGGTCACCGGGACCGCGGCGATGGTGCCGATCTTCGTGATGATGTTCCAGCTCGGGCTGATCGACTCGCGGTTCGGGGTCGCGCTGGTGATGACCGGCGGGCTGTTGCCTGCGGCGATCTTCATCCTGAAGGACTTCGTCGACGCGGTGCCGAAGTCGTACGAGGAGTCCGCGCGGGTCTTCGGCGCCTCGCCGCTGCAGATCCTGCGGGATGTGGTGTTGCCGGTGGCCCGGCCGGGGCTGGCGACGATTCTGGTCTGGGCGTTCGTGAACTCGTGGGGCAACTTCCTGGTGCCCTTCCTGCTGATCCGGTCGATCGAGCTGCAGCCGGGCCCGGTGCTGATGCAGACCTTCACCGACGAGGGTGGCAGCGTCAATCTGCAGGTTCTGCCGGTGTTCTCGTTGCTGTTCTCGATCCCGGTCGTCGTGCTGTATCTGCTGGTGAACTCGCGCTATGGGTTCCGCTTCCACGGAGGGATCAAGAGCTGATGGCCGGTATCGACATCGAGGGCCTGGCGACCGTCTACCCGAACGGCGTGCGCGCCGTCGACGGGCTCGACCTGAGCGTCGCCGACGGCGAGTTCTTCGCGCTGCTCGGACCGTCGGGGTGCGGCAAGACGACGCTGTTGCGGACGATCGCCGGGCTGGAGTCGGCGACGGAGGGGTCTGTTCGGATTGATGCGGCCGACGTGACCCGGCTGGAGCCGGGCAAGCGTGGGGTGGCGATGGTCTTCCAGGACTATGCGCTCTTCCCGCACATGACCGTCTCGGACAACATCACCTATCCCTTGAAGGTACGCCGGGTTGCTGCGGCCACTCGTTCTGGTGTTGCTTCGCGCACGGCGGGCGAGCTGTCGTTGCAGGGCTTGCTCGAGCGGCGGCCGGGGCAACTGTCGGGTGGTCAGCAGCAGCGGGTGGCGCTGGCACGCGCGATCGCGTCCGAGGGCAAGGTGCTGTTGCTCGACGAGCCGCTGTCCAACCTGGATGCGCGGTTGCGGCTCGAGGCCCGCACCTTCCTGAAGAAGCTGCAGCGGGATCTGGGCATCACCACCGTCTTCGTCACCCACGACCAGGCCGAGGCGCTGGCACTCGCTGACCGGATCGCGGTGATGCAGACAGGCAAGCTGGTCCAGCTCGGCACACCTCGCGAAGTCTTCGCCCGCCCCTCCAACACCTTCGTCGCAAACTTCATCGGCTCAACCCCCATGAACCTCCTCCCCGGCACCGTCACGGACGGCGCAGCAGTGAGCTCAGCAACCGCCCCGAGCGCCAGCGAGTCCGGCCCGGGCGCCGTCGGAGCTGGGTCCGGCTCCGGTCCGGGGACCGCCGGGGGCTCGGGCAGCTCCGGGGCCGGGCCGGGCGCCGTCGGAGCCGGCTCGGGTGGTTCTGGGGTGGTTTCGGTGGCTGGTGGGTGGTTGCCTGCGGCTACTTCGGCTGTGCCGGCGGGGGCTGAGGTGACGGTTGGGATCCGGCCGGAGTACCTCAGCTTGTCCACTGGCGACGTGTCCGGCCCGTCCATCCGCGGCACCGTGGTGGTAGCGGAGAACCTGGGGACGATGTCGCTGGTCAGCGTCGACTGCGAGGGGACGCTCGTCGGGGTGACTGTGCCGGAGGAGGATGAGCCGGCGCCGGGAACTCCCGTGGTACTGACTGCTCCTGCGCAGCGGGTTCTCTTGTACGACAGGGAGTCCGGCGACCTGCTGGCCCGCCAACCCGCCATGGTCGGCTGATGGCCGTCACGACGTACCGGCAGCGGTGGACGCTGGACGACCGGGCAGCGTCGGTCTGGCACTCCCTGCCGGTCGACATCCCGCCCGGCTGTCCTGGGCTGTCGGTCACCCTGACCGTGCCAGCCGTCGAAGGCGCGGTGATCGACCTCGGGTGCGAGGGCGCCGGTGGGTGGCGCGGCTGGTCTGGTGGTGCGCGACAGTCCTTCGCGATCACCCCGACTGCTGCGACCCCCGGCTACGTGGCCGGCGAGTTGGAGGAGGGCACCTGGTTCGTGGTGATCGGGCTGCACCGGGTCCCGGTCGAGGGCGTCGAGTTGGTGGTCGAGGCGGTGACCGGACCGATCTCGGTGATCCCGGGACTGGACGAGTACGCCGCGTTGACGGCTGCTGTCCGCGTACCGGCTCGGCCACCGCGCCGAGTGCTGCCTGCCGCCGACGGGCTTCGCTGGGTGGCAGGTGACTTCCATGCGCACTCACTGCACTCGGACGGCTCGACACCGGTCGCCAACCTAGCCGCCCTCGGCGTATCGGCCGGGCTGGACGTGATGGCGATCACCGACCACAACACCGAGGCACACCACGCAGAGCTGCCCGGGTTGAGCCGCCAGTTCGGCATCGGTCTGATCCCCGGCCAAGAGGTCACCACGGACATCGGCCACGCCAACGCCTTCGGCGCTATCGGCACGATCGACTTCCGCCAACCAGCATCCACCTGGGTGACGGAGGTAGCCCATCGCGGCGGCTTGCTCTCCATCAACCACCCCCTGGGCGGCGACTGCTCCTGGCGCCACCCCCTCCCGGAACACCCACCACTGGCGGAGATCTGGCACTCCTCCTGGCTAGACCACCGCTGGGGCGGCCCAGTCGCCTGGTGGCAGGCATGGGGCCTCGGTACCACCCCCATCGGCGGCAGCGACTACCACAACCCGTCCTCACTGACCACGCCCGGAATCCCCACCACGTGGATCGCCATCGACGCCGCAGCCGAAGGCCCTGACGAACTGGTTCCTGCCGTGCTCGAGGGACTCGCAGCGGGCCGCACCGCGATCTCCGCCGGCTACGACGCCCCAATCGTTCTCCGCAACGGCAACGAACTGGTTGTCATCGACGCCCCCAATACCCTGCTCGTGACGGGCGACGGCACCACGCACGCCGTCCGCTCCGCCTACGAGTCCATACCTGCTTCTGCCGAGCCCGGCACGGCCCTTGTCACCCACGACAACCGCTTCCTGTCGCTGACCAACTGATACCCGGACCGCCTCCGCCGGACCGCCCAAGCGCTGCACCGGGCGTGCGTTTACTGGGCATGGAGACCGTCTGGTCGCGATCTGGTCGCAATCTGGTAGAGATGTCGCGTTGATGTGGACGCGCTGAGTTTCAGGGCTCCATGATCTGGAACCGACGTCATGCTCATCTCCTCCCGGACACACTTCCCCGGTGCCCGGACGGTCCCCCGGAGGCTCGTTTGCCCGACCGCATCCGGCTGTTGCTGGTCGACGACCAGATCCTCAGCCGAGGCGTGCTCAGAAGCGGTCTGGAACGCGAACAAGACTTGGAGGTAGTGGCCGAGCTCCGCCGTTCCGACGACGTCGTCGGCGCCGCGAAACAGCACCGCGCCAACGTCGCACTGCTCGACGCCGCCGGCCCCGGCGCCAACAGCCTCAGCGTCACCAGCCGGCTGCGCACCTCGATGCCGGAGTGCCGCGTCGTCATCCTCACCACGTACGGCCGACCCGGCCACCTGCGCCGCGGCCTGGAAGCCGGCGCCAAAGGCTTCGCCCTCAAAGGCAGCCCCGCACCCCAACTCGCCGACGCCGTCCGCCGCGTCCACCTCGGCCTGCGCGTCGTCGACGCGAACCTCGCCGCCGAGACCCTCCGGTACGCCGACAGCCCCCTCAACGACGGCGAAACCGAAACCCTCCGGGCAGCCCGCGAAGGCGGCACCATCGCCCTGATGGCCCGCAACCTCCAGGTCTCCGAACGCGTGGTCCGCACCCGCCTCTGGTCCGCCATCGGCAAAACCGGCGCCCGAACCCGAGCCGACGCCATCCACACCGCCGAACAGAACGGCTGGCTCCTCGACTGACCCTGCAACCACCCCGTCTGGGCTCCCCCGGGCGGCTCCTCGGGCGGACTGCCTGGGTGAGCTGGGCTGGGTGGGTTATGGGCGGTAGTTGCTGGTTTCGGTGCCGAGGACGTTGAGGAGGGCCAGGGCTTCGGCGTCTCGGGAGCCGGCCGGCGCACTGTAGAGGACCAGGTGCTGGTCGCGGTCGGTGAGGGCCAGCGAGTCGCAGTCGACAGTGACCTCGCCGACCACCGGGTGATGGAAGGTCTTCGTGAGCATCGGCGCGGCCTGTACGTCGTGTTGCTCCCAGAGCCTGGCGAAGTCGGAACTGCCGTTACGCAACTCTTCGACGAGGTCGGTCACCGCGGGGTCGGACGGGTAGCGGGCGAGGGTGGAACGGAGCTCCATCACGACGTGCTGTCTGAACTCCGTGGCGTCGGACACTCCATAAAGCGGCAGCCCTTCGTGTGTCGGTGCGAGGAAAGCCCGGCGAGCGAGATTGCGATCCTCCGGAGCGACCTCGCCGAAGTCCTCCATCAGCGCGGCCGCGAGATCGTTCCACGCCAGCACCTCGAAGATCGCGGACGTCACGAACCCAGCCGTCTGCGGCAACCGCTCAAGCAGCGTGCGGATGCTCGGCCGCACATCCCGCCGATGCAATCCCGTCCGAGTGGGTGCAGTACCGGCAAGCACATGCAGATGGTCCGACTCAGCATCCGTGAGCCTCAACGCGCCCGCGATCCCAGCAAGCACCTCCCCCGACGGCCGCGGCGCCCGCCCTTGCTCGAGCCGCACGTAGTACTCGGTGGAGATATGCGCCAGCACCGCCACCTCCTCCCGCCGAAGCCCCGGCGTACGCCGCCGAGCCCCCGACGGCATCCCAACATCTTCCGGCCGCAACCGCTCCCGCCGGCTCCGAAGGAACGCTCCGAGTTCCTGCTTGTCCATGTCACCAGTCTGCCCGCTGCGCGACGGCGGATCCTGGTACAGCCTGTGCCTGTCTCCGGATCGGCTACCGCCTGACGCTGGGGACATGACCACGAATATCGAGAACACACCCATCGGCCTGCTCAGCGGCAAGGTCGTGTTCATCACGGGGGCCAGTCGCGGCATCGGGGCGGCCGCAGCGCGCTTGTTCGCCTCAGAGGGAGCCGCCGTCGTGCTTGCTTCCCGCAGTACTGACGTTCTTCAGAAGCTCGTTGCCGAGATCCGCGAGGACGGCGGAGTTGCGGATGCCGTCACGGTGGATCTCGCCGACCGGGCGAGCGTTCGCGCGGCCGTCGACCGGGTCGACGAGTTGCATGGGCGGTTGGACGGGGCGTTCAACAACGGTGCGGCGATTCAGCGGGCGCCTGGGCCGCTCGACACGACGAGCGATGAGGACATCGAGGAACAGTTCGAGGTGAACTTCCGGGCGCATTGGACTGCGATGAATGCCGAGTACGCGTTGATGCGACGAGGTGGTGGTGGAGCGATCGTCAACACCTCGAGCATCGGAAGCCGCCGTGCGAACCCGGCCCTCCCCGCGTACGGCGCAATGAAGCGCGCACTCAACAGCATCACCGAGACAGCCGCCGTGACGTGGGCGCCGCAGGGAATCCGCGTCAACGGCATCACGCCCGGAGGCACGGCAACGGAGATGATCGACACCTGGGAGGCAGCCACTCCAGGAGTCGTCGACCGCATCAACGCAAGCACCCCGCTCGGCCGGATGGCAGACCCCCGCGAGATCGCCGAACTAGCCGCCTGGCTCCTCAGCGACCGCGCCTCAGTAGTAACCGGCGCCATCATCCCCATAGACGGCGGCGCCGGCGCCTGACCAAGCTCCCCGCCCCTCGCGCCCAACGGAAAGGCTGATGGGCTGGCACGCCGAGGCCGGTGAACGCTCGGGGTGGGTGGGCCGGGACGTGGTGGGTCAGGAAGGGAGCTGGGACCAGAGCCAGGATGGGCCGGTGGACTGAGCGCCCAGTTGGTCCAGGCGGGTGCGGAGGCCTCGGTCGGCGGTTACCACGGTGATGGGGCGGTTGTTGTTTTGGGCAACGGCTTCGGTGACCAGGGTGACTATGGCGTCGTCGCCTGAGGCTTGCGCCAGGACTATCCGCAGGTCCGGGAAGGCTGGGTCGGGGACGGATTCGACTGCGGCTTTGGCTGCTCCTTCCAGGACTACGGCGATCTCCGTGGGGGTTTCGAGTCGGGCTGGGAGGGTTTGCAGTTTGGCGAGGAGGCGGCGGGCCGCTCCTGGGCGGTCGCGCCACCAGCCGTCGGGGCGGGACCCGACCACATTCGCGGCGTCTATCACCAGTAGTTCAGTCGAGTCATCCGTCACCTGGCCAGTCTGCTCCTTCGATCGGTCCGGCGCGGGCCTCGCTGGTCACCAGCGGCGTGCCGAAGACACCTAGGTGGAGTCTTACGGTGACGGCGACTGTGACCGTGTCCGCCTCGGCGTGGCAGTACTTCAATGAGACTCCTTGGGCGTCGGTGATTCGGGTGGCGGTGGTGCAGGCTTGGCCGGGGTCGGATTGCTGGGCTTGGGCTGCGCTGAGGGCTGCTAGGTCGGCCGCGGTGTCGGCTCGGTGGTGGGCTACGGATACTGCTGCCCACAGCACTCCCAGGACGCAGGCGCCCAGTAGGACGGCTGCGATGCCGAGGGACAGCAGGGTGGCGCTGCCGCGATCTGTTCTGTCAGTCATCGGACTCGGCCGGTCAGTCATCGGGCTCAGCCGGCTCGGTTTGAATGACGGCGGTGGCTTTGGGGGTCGGGTGGGGTAGGGCGGCGAGGAGGCCGCGCGGTTGGGATGTGGTGGCGGTGACTTCGACGTGGATGGTGACGTCTTGTCGGGTGATGGTGATGGTGGCGCCTGGTGGTGCTGCGCGTCTGCCTAGTTCGCGGGCTGACTCCAAGGACTCGCCGCGGGCGACGGCTCGGGCGGTGTCCCGGGCCGCGTCGATGCAACGGACATTGGTGATGACGGTGCCGACCAGCCAGAGGCCGAGGGCCAGTACGGCAAGTAGTACAGGGAAAACGAAGGCAGCCTCGGCTGTGACTGAGCCGTTCTCGTCTCGGATGCGCATGTGGCAGGTCCTTCCAGGCGGGGTGGGCCGGCCGCGGCGGTGAGGGGAGGCGCCGCGGCCGGATGGTTACTGCGGTGCGTCAGAGGTGCACGCCGTCCACACCCGCCGCCTTCAGCGCATAGTTGATGATTGCCTTGAGCAACGTCAGCATCGCCGGCGACTTGAAGAGCGCGATGAGGATGCCGGCGATCCCGCAGGCCGCGACCATGGTCACGGCGTACTCCGCGGTGGCGGCGCCGCGCTCGGTGCGGTTGCGGGATCGGCGGGCCAGTACCAGCGCCTTGGACATGTCGAACCTCCTGATCTGCCGCCCGGCTGCTCCGGCACGGCTTACTGACAAGATGCCGTCGCCGGAGGCCTTGCAGGAAAGGAGTTTTCAGCCTGGGGACAACTACCGCCCGCCGGCCGCCGACAGGCGTTCGAGCTGCTCCGCGGTCAGTTGGATCCGGGCTGCCGCCACGTTCTCTTCGAGGTGTTCGGCCGACTTCGTTCCTGGGATCGGGACCACGACAGGCGAGCGATGCAGTAACCAGGCAAGGGAGATCTGCGCGGGCGTGGCCTCCAGTTCGGCGGCGAGATCGGTCAAGATCCGCGACGAGGCATGGTCGCCGTTCGCAATGGGGAGCCAGGGAACGAAGGCTATTGATCGCTCCGCGCAATGATCCAGGACGGCTTCGTGTTCGCGGTCGGTCAGGTTGTAACGGTTCTGGACGCTGACCACGTCGATCACTTGGCGCGCCTCCTCCAGTTGCTCGACCGTCACCTCTGACAGGCCGAGGTGCCTGACCTTGCCTTCTGACTGCAGTTGCGCCAAGGCGCCAAGCTGATCCTGAAAAGGAACGGTGGGGTCGATGCGGTGCAGCTGCAGCAGGTCGATCCGCTCGACCTTCAACCGTCGCAGTGACAGCTCGGCCGCCTGTCGCAGGTACTCGGGGCGACCCAAAGGCGTCCATTCGCTCGGCGACGGCCGGGTTCGTCCGACCTTCGTGGCGATCAGCAGGTCGTCGGTGTACGGATACAGGGCCTCGGCCAGCAGGTCCTCGTTGGCGCCGACGCCGTAGGAGTCGGCCGTGTCGATGAAGTTCACGCCGAGCTCGACGGCTCGCCGGGCCACCTTGATCGCCTCGGTACGGTCCTCGGCCGGCCGGAACCCGGTCAGCCGCATCGCGCCGAACCCGAGCCTGTGTACCTCCAGGTCGCCGATCATCATCGTCGGCTGAACTGAGCGTGTTGATTCCAGAGTCATGCGGACAGACTCGCCGCGATCGGGCGGGCTTCTGCAATGATTTAGCTACTACTAAATCGACAAGGCGACAGAGATGCTGACGATCACCTTCACCGTGGAGGACCTGGCCCGGACGCGGCTGGCGGTCTCGCCGTTGTGGGAGGTGGTCGCGAGCATCCGGTTGCTGAAGACGCCGCGGTCGCAGACGTTCCATCGGCGCTGGGCCGAAGCGACGACGGAACGGATCAATCGGTCCGGTGCCGAGCTCGGACTGCTCTTCGATCTGGTCGATCCGCGCGTCTGGTATCTCGTGGACTTCCTCACCCCGCCACCACAGACACCTGCACCTGACCTGACGACGGACCTGGGCGCGTTGCGCCGAGTAAGCGCCGACCAGGTCCGCGCCGACCTCGATGTCCTCGCCTACGCCTGGAAGAACCCGATCGGCTCCCTCGACGAGGTCACCCTCCCCCGCCGACGGCGAGATGCCGGGGTCGGCCCCAGCGCCCGCGGAAGCGCGAGTGCCCGCGGCACCACGAGTGCCCGCGGAAACGCGAGTGTCCGCGGCACCACGAGCGTTCGCGGTAGGGCAGGCGGTATGCCGACGGTGGCGATCGCTGAGCTGTATGGCGATCCGCTGGGTGGCATCGAGCGATTGGCCGGGCAGGTGGAGGCGTACTGGGAACTGGCGATCGCTCCGCATTGGGGGCGGATCCGGGCGTTGCTCGAAGGGGATCTGCTCTATCGGGGACGAAGGCTCGGGCAGGCGGGGCATACCGGGCTGTTCGATGATCTGGCCGACACCGTGAAGTGGCGCGACGGGTCGTTGCAGATCAGGCACCGGCGCTTCAAGGGTGTGCGGCAGCTGGCGGGTGAGGGGTTGCTGTTGATGCCGTCTGCCTTTGTCTGGCCGACCGTGTACTCGAGCACGATCCCGCCGTGGCAGCCGACGCTGACCTATCCGGCTCGTGGAGTGGCGACGCTCTGGAGTGAGCCGGCACGCGGGACCTCGGCCGGCTTGGCCGCTGTACTGGGTCGGTCTCGGGCGGAGGTGTTGATGCAGCTGGACTCGCCGCGGTCGACGACGGAGCTGGCTGCGCGCATCGGGATGACCGCTGGCGGTGTCTCGCAGCACCTCAGCGCGTTACGGGCGGGCGGGCTGGTCACTCCGCATCGGGTCGGGCGGGTTGTTCTGTATGCGCGGACGTCGGCAGCGGAGTCGTTGCTCGAGGCAGCCGAACAGGGCGAGTGACAACAGCCAGTACAACCGGGTTAGCGTGATCGGCATGTTTGTCCTGGAGCTGACCTATACCGTGCCGCTCGATCGTGTTGACGGATTCATGGCAGATCACCTGAGCTGGGTGAAGGCGCAGTACGACGCGGGGGTGTTTGTGGCGTCGGGGCGTAAGGAGCCGCGGGATGGCGGCGTGATCCTTGCCGTTGGCGATGATCGGGCTGCAATGGAGGAGTTGGTGGCCGGCGATCCGTTCTCTGTTGCGGGAATTTGCGAGTACCGGGTCACTCAGTTCCTGGCGACGAATGTCGCGGCGGCGCTGGAACCGTATCGGGAGAAGCCGTCAGCCTAGGAAGCTGAGCAGGCCGGACAGAGAGCTGGCGATGGTGGGGACGATGCCCAGCAGCATGAACGCTGGGAGGAAGCACAAGCCGAGCGGGACGACCGAGCGGGATTCGACTGCACGGGCGTGGGCTTCGGCGGACCAGCGGCGGGACTGACGGACGTCGTTGGCTTGGTGTTCGAGGATCTTCGCCAGTGGGGCGCCGGAGCGGAGGGCCCGCTGGGTGGCGCGGGCGAAGGCTGCGCAGGACGGTTCCTTGAGGAGGGTGGACCAGGCGTCGATGGGGTCGGCGCCTAGGTTCATGCGGCCTTCGACTTCGGTGAGGAGGTCGGCGAGCGGGCCGCCGAGGGATTGGGCGACGACGCTGATCGCGGCTTGGGGCGGGCGGCCGGCTCTTAGGCAGGCGGCTAGCAGGTCGACCGCTAGGGGGAGGTCGGCGGTTAGGCGTGCCGTGCGTTGGCGGGTGGCTGCGGGTTCTAGTCGGCTGAGGGCTATCGGGGTGGCGAAGAACGCGACGGCTGCTGGAACTGCGCCGGTTGGGATGCCGAGCAGGAGGAGCAGAGCGGCTGCGGCGATGGCGGCAACCGCGAGATGAGCGCGTCGAGTGGCTGGCGGCACCACCTTTGTCGTTGCGAGGTTGAAGGGCCAGCGCGTGCCAAGCGGACGATGTCTGGCGAGTCGGCGAGCTGGTGGGCTTGGTAGCAGCAGAACTACCGCAAGAGCTGCTGCGAGGGCGGGCAGAACGGGTTCGGTCATCGCATTCCAAGGCTGGGTGGTTTGGTTTGGGTGTTGGTCCAGTGGAGGCCGAGGGTGGAGAGGGCTAGGCCCAGGGCGAGACAGAGCCAGCCGGGTGGGGTTTGGGTGAGGAAGGCCAGCGGGTTCGCGCCTAGGGCGTAGCCGAGGGCTGTGCCGAAGAGGGGTAGGACGGCTAGCAGGCGGGCGGTGGCTCGGGTGCCGGCCATACCGGTGGTGATTTGCCGGCGGATGGATTCGTCGGCGCGGAGGGAGTCGGCCAGCCGTTCGGTGATGACGGCGAAAGCGGCGCCGGATTCGTCGGCTACTCGCCAGGCCGCGGCCAGAGCTCGGAGGCCTTCTGCTCCTGGGGTTTCGGCGATCAGTTCCAGCAGGGTTGGGACGTCGCCGCCCAGCTTGGCGGCTGCTGAGGCGACCTGGAGGTCTGGGCAGACTGTGGCGGCGCCTTCCAAGGCGGCTGCTGGTGGGCGGCCGGCGGTCAGTTCGGCTGAGAGGACGTCGCAGGCTTCGATCACGGTGGCGCGGCGGGCGGCTGCGATCCGGGCTTTGGCGGTTCGCGTGCGATGACTGATCACCACCAAGGCGACGACGCCGACAGTCAGCGCAATCACCAGCACCGACGGATCGGTCGACACCGCGAGCAAGATGCCGAGGGCAACTATCGCTGTCAGGACTCCCAGCCGGCGAGTGGATGATCGGGCGAAGGCTGTCCCACCACCGGAGAGTTGGGACTGGCCGCGCGGTCGCGGGGGCGGCGCGCTGAGGCGGTGGAGAGCTCGGCTTGGGGACGGGAGCAGGGTGAGAACCGTGACCGAAGCCAACAGAGCGGTCAGGGCTCGCATCAGGCTGCTCCGGCTAGGTGGTGGGTGAGGAGAGAGGCGGCTTGGTGGAGTTTGGGCGGGCCGGTGGGGAGGAACTCGATGGCGGGGACAGCGATGGCCTGACCGGTGTGGGTGCGGGTGACGGCTCGGATTTCGGTGATTCGGCGGGTGCCGGTCGGCGTGCGGGTCAGATGGATTACGGCGTGGAGGGCGGAGGAGATCTGGCTGTGGATTGCTTCGCGGGTCAGGCCGGCCATGGCGCCCAGGGCTTCCAGGCGGGCGGGGATGTCGGCGGCTGAGTTGGCGTGGACGGTGCCGCAGCCGCCTTCGTGGCCGGTGTTCAGAGCGCTGAGAAGGTCTACGACTTCAGGGCCTCGGACTTCGCCCACGACCAGGCGGTCTGGGCGCATCCGGAGGGCTTGGCGGACCAGGTCTCGGAGGGAGATCTCGCCGGCGCCTTCTACGTTCGGTGGGCGGGCCTCGAGACGGACCACGTGGGGATGGTCGGGGTAGAGCTCGGATGCGTCCTCGACCAGGACCAGGCGTTCGGATGGATCTACCAATGAGAGCAGGGAATTGAGGAGGGTTGTCTTTCCGGTGCCGGTGCCGCCGCTGATCAGGAAGGCGACGCGGGCTTCGAGGAGGTCTCGGAGTACGGAGGCGCCACTTGGCGGGAGGGAGCCGGCGCTGACCAGGTCGTCGAGGGTGAAGACCTTTCGGGAGGGGACTCGGAGGGAGAGGCAGGTGCCGGGGGCGGCGATCGGGGACAGGACGGCGTGGAAGCGGGTGCCGTCGGGGAGCCGGACGTCGACGTACGGGGTGGCGTCGTCGAGGCGGCGGCCGGCTGCGGCGGCGAGGCGAGTCGCCAGACGGCGTACGGAGGTTTCGTCGCCTGTTCGCAAGTGGATGCGTTCGAGGCCTGCGCCGCGGTCGACGTAGACCTCGTTAGGGCCGTTGACGAGGATGTCGGTGATGCCGGACTCGGACAGCAGGCCGTCCAGGGGGCCTGCGCCCATCGCTTCGCGGTGGAGGGCCGCCACGACGGCGAGCACGATCGAGTCGCCGACGAGGGTGCCGTCGGCGCGCAGAGCGGCAGCGACCAGGGCTGGGGTGGGCTCGGATCCTTTCTCTGCAAGGGTTCTGCGGACGCGTTCGAGGAGCTCGGGTGAGACGGTCATGCGGCGAGCAGGGCGTGGAGGCCGAACAGGTCGAGTACTTCGTTTGCCGCGCGACCCAAGGCGCTCCGGGGGCGTGGGTCGAAGCGGCCGTCGTCAAGTGCTGTCGCCAGATCCCGTTCGTAGCCGAGCTTGGCGGCTAGAGGCAAGGACAGATGGTCGGCTACATCCAGGGCGGAGAGTCCGTTGAGTCCGGGCTCGCGGGCAACTACTCGCAGGTCGTGGGCGACCTCCCGCAACGGAGCGACCAGGCGAGCTGCGGCGGCGCAGGAGCGGACGTCGCGGGGGACGACCACCAGCGTCGAGGTTGCTCGGACAAAGGCTTCTTCCGCAGCTGGGTCTGGGCGGCGCGGGAGGTCGACGACGACGAGGTCGCTGCTCCGTTGGGCTGCGCCGAGGACTGAGCGCATCGCCTCTGGCGGCAGGGCTGTCACGTCGGAGCGGTCCCAGGAGAGGACCGCGAGGCCGTCTACTGAGGGGAGGGCGGCTCGGAGGGCGCTGGCGCTGACTCGGCCTGCGGCGTTGAGGAGGGCGGGCCAGCGGGAGCCTTCGTAGTCTTCGGTGCCGAGGACCAGTTCGATGCCGCCGCCCAGTGGGTCGCCGTCGATGAGCATGCTGCGGAGGCCTCGGCGGCCGGCGGTGATGGCGAGAGCTGTCGCCAGGGTGGTGGCGCCTGCGCCGCCGCAGCCGCCGACGATGGCGAGGGTGGTTGCTGTGCGGGTGCCACCGTCAAGGGCGTCGGAGAGTTTGGCGCTGAGTGCTGCTTCGTCGGTGGGAAGGACAAAGGCACCTTCGGCGCCGATCGCGAGTGCGAGGCGGTAGGCGTCGGGCGCACCAGCAGGTGCGGAGTGCGCGGGGTGGGTAGTGGCGCGGGTGGCTACGAGGACGCCTGGGCGGCGGGGTGGCTGGGTTTGGGCCAGGGGGCTGGCGAGGTCGTCGCCTACTACTACGAGGGTGGCGGTCTGCCAGTTGCGGCGGAGGCCCAGCAGGTCGTGCTCGACGTGAGGGGTCAGCTCTGCGGCGGCGGCCAGGCGGAGCAGATCGTCGAGCAGCAGGTCGTCGGTGGTGGCCAGCAGAACGGCCGGTAGCGGCGTGGGCTGGGTGGGGATCGGGGCGCGGATCGGGAGGAGGTTGTTCATGTCTTAGAAGGTGCCGTCGTTCCGGCGGGCGGCGGGAAGAAAAACCAAGGCTGTGGAGAACTGTCGGATATCCGTCAGCAGCGGCAATCCGCCATCGCGACCCGGCGACCTGCGGGCGGTGAAGAGCTACGGTTCCTTTCGAAGCGTCCTTAACTAAGTTTCTCTCAGAACGCTCGGCAAGCGTCCATTCGTGGACACCTGCTGGACACCCGTGCACTCCTCACCGCTCCTTGATGGAGGTCCGCCCCCATGAGTCGAATGCGCAGCGCCGCTGCCGCGGCCACCGTGGCCGCAACCGCCCTGATCGCCGTCGCCGGCGTCTCGGTCGCCACCGCCCAAACCCAAGCCCCCGATGCCCAGCCACAGACCCTGGCCGCCAGCAGTGGTGGGGTGAAAACGGCCTACTTCACCCAGTGGGGCATCTATCAGAACGCGTTCTATCCCAAGAACCTGATCACCACCGGGGTCGCGAGCAAGCTCGACTTCCTCAACTACGCGTTCGCGAACATCCACCCGACCAGCCACACCTGCTTCATGGCCAACCAGGCCGCCTCGCAGGACGAGAGCAACCCGAACGCGGGTGACGGCGCGGGCGACGCGTTCGCCGACTACGGCAAGTCCTACGGCGCGGACATCAGCGTCGACGGCGTCGGCGACGTCTGGAACCAGCCGATCCAGGGCAACTTCAACCAGCTGAAGAAGCTGAAGGCCAAGCAGCCGAACCTGAAGATCCTGATCTCGATCGGCGGCTGGACCTACTCGAAGTACTTCTCCGACGCGGCCTCCACCGACGCCAAGCGCAAGGCCTTCGTCACCTCCTGCGTGAACATGTTCATCAAGGGCGACCTGCCGGTGGTGGACGGCTTCGGCGGCCCGGGCAGCGCCGCGGGCATCTTCGACGGCGTCGACATCGACTGGGAGTACCCGGGCTCGCCCGGCGGTCACACCGGCAACCACTGGAGCGCGGCAGACAAGGGCAACTTCACCCTGCTGCTGGCCGAGTTCCGTCGCCAGCTCGACGCCTTCGGTGCCGCGAACGGCGGCAAGAAGATGTGGCTGACCGCCGCGACGCCGGCCGGGCAGGACAAGATCAAGACGATCGAGACCGACAAGATCGGTCAGTACCTCGACTACAACAACGTGATGACGTACGACATGCACGGCGGTTTCGAGCCGACCGGTCCGACGAACTTCCAGGACCCGCTGTACCAGGCCCCGGGCGACCCGAGCAACCCGATCCCGCCGGGCACCAAGAAGTACTCGGTCGACGGCGCGATCACCGCCTGGACCACCGGCGACTCGGCGTACGGGATCCCTGGCGGCTTCCCGGCGAACAAGCTGACCATCGGATACCCCTTCTACTACAGGGGTTGGAAGGGCGTGCCGGCCACGGCCAACGGCAAGTACCAGACGGCCACCCAGCCTGCTGACGGTCACGCGCTGAGCGGCAACGTGCCCGGCGTCTCCTTCTACAAGGAGCTGACCGGCTTCGTCGACAACCCGTCGTCCACCTTCTTCGACGACGCCAGCAAGTCGTCGTGGTTCTACAGCAACGGCACCTTCTGGACCGGCGACAACGCCCGGTCGATCAAGGAGAAGGCCGACTACGGCCACTGCAAGGGCCTGGCCGGGGCGATGATGTACAGCCTGGAGGCACTGGACCCGGCCGTCACGCTGTTCAACAACGTCGTCAACTCGGTCAACGCGGACACCCCTGGCTGCAGTGGTCCCCCGACCACGCCGCCGACCACCCCGCCCACCACACCTCCGACGACCCCGCCGACGACGCCTCCCACGACGCCGCCGACCACTCCCCCGACGACACCTCCCACCACGCCGCCGACCACCCCTCCGACGGCAACCCCGTGGGCCCCGAACACGGCGTACGCGACCGGCTCGCTGGTGTCCTACAACGGCATTACCTATCGGTGCATCCAGGGCCACACCTCGCTGACCGGATGGGAACCGCCGAACGTCCCCGCACTCTGGGGCCGGGTCTGATCACGTACCGCCCACTGATCGGAGCATGATGAAACGCAAGCGCATTTCTGTCGCCGTCGCGGCGATAGCAGCAGTGGTGATGTCCGTCCTCTTCATCCCCGCGGCCTCGGCCGCACCGGTGAGCGCGGCCTTCACGAAGGTGTCCGACTGGGGCAGCGGATTCGAGGGCAAGGTGACCGTCACGAACGGCACCACCGCCTCGATCAGCACCTGGTCGGTCGCCCTGGACTTCCCATCCGGCTACACCATCAGCAGCTCGTGGGACGCGACCCGTGTCAGCAGCGGGCAGACCCACACCTTCACACCGCCCAGCTGGGCGGGACCGCTCGCACCCGGCGCCAGTGTCACCTTCGGCTTCAACGGGAGCCCGGGCAACTTCCCCGGTATCTCCGCCTGCCGACTGAATGGCGGCTCCTGCGCGGGCGGTGGCGGCGGCACAGTGCCGGGCGCACCGTCAGGACTGGCCGGTACCTCCACAGCGAACTCGGTAAGCCTCACCTGGTCGGCGGCTAGCGGCGCCACCAGCTACAACGTCTACCGCAACGGCACCAAGGTCGGTACGCCGAGCGGCACGTCCTACACGGACTCCGGGCTGAACGCCAGCACCGCGTACAGCTACCAGGTCAGCGGCTCGAACAGCGCAGGCGAAGGACCCAAGACGGGCTCCGTCTCGGTGACCACCAAGCCCGGTGGCACCGACCCGGCTCCTGGCCGTACGGCCGCGCCGTACCTCTGGCTCGGCTGGGGTGACCCGCCAAGCCCGACGACGGTCATGAACGCCACCGGCATCAAGTGGTTCACGATGGCCTTCATCCTGTCGTCCGGCGGCTGCAACGCGGCATGGGACGGCAACAGGCCGCTCCAGGGCGGCGTCGACGCCACTGCGATCTCGCAGATCCGGGCGGCCGGCGGCGACATCGTCCCGTCGATCGGTGGCTGGCAGGGCAACAAGCTCGGCCCGAACTGCAGCACGCCGGAGGCACTCGCCGGCGCGTACCAGCAGGTCATCAGCGCCTACAACCTGAAGGCGATCGACATCGACATCGAGAACACCGACGAGTTCGAGAACGAGGCCGTCCAGGACCGGATCCTGAACGCGCTGAAGATCGTCAAGCAGAACAACCCCGGGATCAAGACGATCCTGACCTTCGGCACCTCGACCACCGGCCCGAACTACTACGGCAACCGGCTGATCGAGCGGTCGCAGGCACTGGGTGCGAACATCGACATCTTCACCCTGATGCCGTTCGACTTCGGCAGCAGCAACATCTACAACGACACGGTCGGCGCGTCCACCGGCCTGAACAACAAGCTGAAGTCCGTCTTCGGCTGGACCACCGCGCAGGCCTACGCCCACCAGGGCATCTCCGGGATGAACGGTCTGTCCGACCAGCAGGAGATGACGACCACGGCGACCTGGCAGAACATCACTACCTGGGCCAAGAACAACGGCCTGGCCCGGCTGGCGTTCTGGGGCGTGAACCGTGACCGCGGTTGCGCGGGCGGCGGCGTCGTCTCCAACTGCAGTGGTATCGCCCAGGGCGACTGGGACTTCACCCGCATCACCGCGGGGTTCTGACCGGTACTGCGGCGGGCTGGTACTCCGGCCCGCCGCAGTGCTCAATACAGGTCAGCCGGCCTTGACCGCCTGGACGATGAGCTCGTTGCGGGCGTCCTGCCCGTAGGGGACCGAGGTGTGGATCCCCTTGCGCAGATACGTGTTGAGCCGCGAGGGCTTGGCCGCCAGCCATTCGGCCCAGCGGACGATGCGCAGGTTCGAGTGCCGTCGCTGCGCCTCGGCCAACTGCAGGTTGACCCAGGCGCTGTTGCGCTGGTCGGCCAACAGCATCGCGTTTCCCAGGCCAGTGCGGGCCACCTGGGTGTTCACCCAGAACACAGTGGTCCGCTGGCCGACCAGGCTCATCGCCCGGTCGATCTGTGCCGCCATCATGGGCGGGTTGAAGATGTCGTTGGTGCCGCACGCCATCACGATCCGGCGCGGCAGCCCGTAGTTGGCCCGCCAGTTGGCCAGCGCGTCGACGGTGTCCTTCGTCGGCCGCCCCGACCAGTTGTTGACGGCGAGCTCCAGCCCCAGCTTGCTCTTCAGGCGCAGGGCGAGCGCCTTGCCGTCCTGTACGCCGAGGCTGTCGCCGAACATGAACACCCCGTTCACCGACAGCACCCGCTCGATCGTCGCCTCGGTCGCGACAGCCTTGGACAGACCCTTCCACTCGCCGAGATTGCCCGATCCGTACGGACCGGGGTCAACGGCAGCGGCAGCCGTGCCGGTGGTCGCGACCGTGGACGCCGCCGCAACCGCCCCTGCCACGAAAAACTTGTCGCCTGTTCGGCCTGACCCCACTCAATAGCTTCCTCACCGGAGGAACTTTATAGACGCCGAGAGTCTTTCAGGTTTCAGACGGTTGTCCCGGCGAAGTGACGAAAGCCCGGAAGCGTTGGGCCGCCGGAGACAGCGTCCGCCCCAGCCGCCAGGTCAGGCCGATGTCGCGGCGAGCCTTGATACCGGCCAGCGGGACCGGGGTAGCTCCGCTGTCGGTGCCGCGGACCGCACCGGCAGGGAGTACCGCGACCCCCAGACCGGCGCCGACGAGGCGATCGATGGTCGAGAGGTCGGTGGACTCGAAGGCGGCCACCGGGGTGAAGCCGGCCGCCCGGCACAGTTCGTCCACGACACGACGGAATCCGAAGCCGGGACGAAGCCCGATGAACGGCTCGGCAGCGGCCTCCGCGAGCCCGACCTGTTTCCGGCCGGCCAGGGGATGGTCCGGTGGAACGTAGAGACAGAGCCGCTGGCGTTCGAGCAGATGCCAGCCGAAGACCTCCGGGTCCGGCCGAGGACCGGTGACCGCGAGCTCGGCTTCGCCGGACTCGAGGTCGCGGACGATCTCGTGCGACGGCTCCTCCCGCAGGGCGAAGCGGATCCGGGGAGCCGTCGCACGGAAGGACTTCAGCAGGTCGGGCACCAAACCGGTGGCGACCGAGTGGAGGAAGGCCAGCCGGACCGTGCCGGACTCCGGGTCCTGCAGTGCCTCGATGGTCGACCTGGCCGCATCCACCGCCGTCGTCCCCGTCCGGGCCGCTTCGAGGACCAGGCGGCCGGCGGGATTGAGCCGCAAGCCTCGATGCTCGCGTTCGAACAGTCGCGCGCCGAACGCGGCCTCGACCCGGCGCAGCGATCGGGACAGCGTCGGCTGACTCGTCCCGAGGACGGCAGCCGCGTCGGTCAGATGTTCGGTCTCCGCCAGAACGACGAACCAGCGCAGATCCTCCACATGCATACGGTTATCGTATCGATCTGCTCTGTTCATGACATTTTACGCATGTCAGAACATCTGGCACCGTCAGCACCATGCAGACCGTCGCCGTCCGCGGCTACCTCCCCGGCGAGGCCGGCTATCGCCGCCTGTCGGCGGCGTTGTTCGCGGCAGGACTGGCCACCTTCGCGATGCTCTACAGCACTCAGGCGCTGCTCCCCGAGCTGGCGCGGGTGTTCCGGGTATCGCCCAGCCAGAGCGCCTTCAGTGTGTCGCTGGCCACGCTGGGCCTCGGAGTTGCCCTGCTGGTCGCAGGGCCCGCCTCTGAGGTCATCGGGCGCACCAAGCTGATGCGCTGGTCGGTGGCCGCGGCAGCTGCCATAGCTGTCCTCTGTGCCCTCGCGCCGAGCTGGCCGATCCTGCTGGCGCTCAGAGGTCTACAAGGAGTAGCGATGGCAGGGCTCCCGGCCGTTGCGATGGCCTACCTGCGCGAAGAGGTCCACGACGACAGCCTTGCCAGAGCGAGCGGCCTCTACATCGCCGGCACAGCAGTAGGCGGTATGACCGGCAGGCTGGTCGCCGGTGGCCTCGCAGAGCTAGGTGGCTGGCGAGCAGCGCTCGGCGGCATCGCTTTGCTGGCCGTCGCCTGCGCGGTACTAGTAGCAGTACTACTGCCCGACTCACAGAACTTCACCAAGGCCACAGGCAGCCGTCAGACGCTCCGGGTACTCAAGGACCCCGCATTGCTCGGTCTCTACGGCACAGCCGCCACCGCGATGGGTGCCTTCGTCGCTGTTTACAACGCGACGGGCTTCCGGCTTGCGGCTGAGCCGTACGGGCTCGGCCCCGGCCTCGCAGGCCTGGTGTTCACGGTCTACCTGCTGGGCTCGGCATCGTCAGCTGTGGCGGGCAGGCTGGCCGACTCGTACGGTCGCCGTGCCGTGGTCCCCGTCGGTTGCCTCGTGACTATGGCCGGCGTGGCGCTGACTCTCGCGGGACCGCTGCCGCTGGTCATCGCTGGGCTCGCAGTGATGACGGCGGGGTTCTTTGCGGTCCATGGAGTCGCCAGCGGATGGGTCGCCGTCCGGGCTCATGCGGGTGGCGGTGGTACCGGTCAGGCGGCCAGCTTCTACCTCTTCGCGTACTACCTGGGCTCCTCGGTCTTCGGCGGTCTGGCCGGTACTGCGTGGACGCACGCCGCCTGGCCCGGAGTGGCAGCCGAGGCCGGTGGCCTGCTCCTCATCACCTTGGTCCTGGCCCTGCTGTTGAGGCGCAGTGCGAAACTGACGACATGACGCGAGCAACCGAGGCGGCGGACTCAAAAGGCCTGGCCTACGAGGTCACCAAGCACGGTCGGGTGAACTCACTGGAGGAGGCCGCGGCCGCCCGTGGCATCGAGCCGGCCAAGCTGATCAAGACCATCGTCGTCCGGCTCTCCGACGACGACTACCGGTTCGTCCTGGTTCCCGGCGACCGGGAGATCGCCTGGCCCAAGCTGCGCGCGCTGCTGGGCATCAACCGCATCTCGATGCCCAGCGCCGACACGGCCCTCGAGGTGACGGGCTATGTCCGCGGCACGATCACCCCGCTCGGCAGCACCAACGCCTGGCCGGTGATCGCCGACGACCGGATCACCGGGACGATCTCGATCGGCGGCGGCGAGCACGGAGTCGGCATGACAGTGAACGCCGAGGACTTGCTCAAGGCCCTCGACGCCACAGTCGCTGATGTAACCGACTAGGTCAGCAGACCTCGCTGACCTGCCCGGAGACCCGCTTGGAAGCGGGTGGTCGCGTCCAATGCCTTCAGGATTCGCTGCATCCGCCGCTCGACAGTGCGCTGAGCAACACCGAGGCGGCGAGCAATCGCCTGGTCGGTGAGTCCAGCCGCAGCCAGGGCCAGCAGTTGCTGGTCCTCGAAGGTCAGCGGTCCGTCCGAGGCCGATGGTGACAGTGGAGTCGCCTGCTGCCACAGCAGCTCGAACAGTCGCAGCAACGCATCCAGCAGAGTCGACGGCCCGATCTCGATGAGCTCGTGCCCTGTCTGCATCAACCCGATTCGCTGATCGGCGACCACCAGCTTCAGCGGTACGTCGCGCAGCATCCGACAGCTAGGCCCAGCACTACGCGCCGCCGCAATCTCTGCAGGCTCCACCAGAGCAGACATGTCATAGACAGTCCGGTAGGAGACTCCGTGAGCCCGTCGCGGCTCAATCGGCAGTACGACGAACGGTGGCTTGTCGAGCACCAGTACCTCGGTCTGGGCACTCTGCTGCGCTTGGTAGAACCGTTGCGCCATCGCCTGCTGCCCACGGATCACCGTGAACGGTCCAGCGTCGCCGCGAGCCCGGAACTCCGAGGTCAGTGCAGCCGCACCGAGACGCGCTTGCACGATCGCCGCCTGCTTGCGGAGCGCCAGGAGCTCCACAGCAGCCTCGGGCACCGCAGGGGTGTAGCGGGCCGGGCGCCCCGGAGTACGGGATGCCAGACCCAGCGACAGGAGTGACCGAAGGTGCCGGGCCACCCGTGCGGTGGCCCAGCCCGTGTCAGCTACCAGTTCGGTCGTAGTTGCTTCCGGCCGGGCCAGAAGCGCCCGGTAGAGCTGCTCGTCCTCCGAGCAGACGCCGAGTGCTTCCAGCACCGGAGCAGGTCGATAGTTGTGCATCAGGGCAACGCGTGGACGTGAGAGCCGACCTGGTTCGCGAACCCGCCCCCGTTGAGCGCATCCCAGTTGGTCGACCAGGTCATCGCGCCGCGCAGCGTGGGCCACGTGGTGCTCGGCTTGAAGCTCCCGCAGTTGGTGCCCCTGGCCAGGCAGTCCAGTGCGTTGTTGACGATGGTTGGCGACACATAGCCGCTACCGGCCGCCCGGCTCGAGGCCGGCAGGCCCAGACCGACCTGGTCGGGACGGAGCCCGTTCTGCAGCATGATGCAGGCCTGTGCGGTGATGAAGTCGACCGTGCCCTGCGAGTACACCTGCCCGTTGCAGCCGTTCATCGAGCCGGAGTTGTAGTACTGCACGTTGACGATGGTCAGGATGTCCTTGATCGCCAGCGCCAGCTTGAAGTACTCGAACGTGGTCGCCTGCATGTCGATCGTCTGCGGCGCCATGGTGATGATCAGGCCACTGCCGAAGCTGTTCCGCAGGCTCTGCAGCGCCTGGCCCATGTACTGCGCGTTGACGCCGTTCTCCAGGTCGATGTCGATCCCGTCGAAGCCGTACTCGCGCAGCAGCGAGAGCGCGCTCGACGCGAAGTTGGCGGCCGCTGTCGCGTTGGCGACCGAGACGGTGCCGTTCTGGCCACCCACGGACAGGATGACCTTCTTGCCGGCCGTGTGCTTGGCGGCGATGTCCGCCTTGAACTGCGCGACGGTGTATCCGCCCAGGCCCGCACTGTCGAGATTGAAGGTGATCGCACCCTGCTGGGCGCCGGTGTCGGCGAACGCGACCGCAATCAGGTCGTAAGCGGCCGGCACGTCGGAGATCTTCTGCACGGTCGCACCGTTGTTGAAGTTCTGCCAGTACCCGGTCAGCACGTGCTTCGGCAGGGGGCCGGGCGGCGGGTCAGTCGGCCCGCTGGAGGTCGTACCGGACGCAGTGGCCCCGTACGCCGAGCAGTTGCCGGCGGCGTCACAAGCACGCACCTTGAAGCTATACGTCGTACTCGGGCTGAGCCCCGATGCGGTCCAGCTGGTGACGTTGCCCACGCTCTGCGGGGCATCGGTGCCGCGGACCACGTCGTACCGGCTGACGCCGTTGGCGTCCGAGGAGGCCGACCAGTTGAGCTGCAGCGAGCTGGAGGTCGGGCTACCGACTGTGAGGCCGCCCGGGACGGTCGGCGGCGTCGTGTCCGGCGGCGGACCGGTACCACCCGGGCCGTCCAGTACTACGTCGTCAGCCTGGTACGCCGGCAGGCCGTACCACCCGTGCGTGTAGACGACGACGCTGCTGGTCGACGCGCTGGTGGTGAAGGTGGTGCTCAGCTGGGCCCAGCCGGTACTGGTCGTCCAGGTGCTGGTGCCGCCGTCGGCACCGAGGTACACGTTCGAGCCCTTCACCCAGGCCGACAGCGTGTAGGTCGAGCTCGGCTTGACCGAGACGGTCTGGCTGCAGCGGGCGATGTCGTTCGAACTGGGGCTGCCCTGCAGTGCGTAGGTGCCGGTGTGGGCCGAGCCACTGACCGCAGCGCCGGATCCGGCAGTGCAGGACCAGCCGGCGAGGGTGCCGGTCTCGAAGGTCCCGTTGGTGACGAGGTTGGTCGCGGCGGAGCTGGTCTGCGTGATCAGGACCAGACCGGTGACCGCGAGAAGCAGGGCTGACAGGACTGAGATGACCGCGGCGTGGGGGCGGTTCGTACGCGGGTTCATGTGACACAAAGTGTGACCAGTCAACTACATTGTCAAGACCCTGCATAAAGTGGGAACGCTCTCACGCTCAACAAAAGTGAAAACTATATGGCTTTTTGAGGTTCGGCGGCCGACATCTGCCCGGCAGCGGGCAGGAAAGGCCATTTCGGTAAGCGTTTGCAGCCAGTGAAAGAGGGAGCCCGAAAGGGCTCTACCTGCAAAAGGAAAGGCGACGGCCCCCGGCGGGGGGGTGACCGGGGGCCGTCTTCGGCCACGGGCTCGGGGGGAGGAGCCGGGGGCCGATCAGGAGGCGACAGTCTGCCACTGTCGAGAGGTATGTACCCCCCGAGTCCGGATCTCACACATCTCAGTTCTATTGCAACTGAGCGCCTGATCAACCGGCGCCTGAACCTCGATCAGAGGCTTTCAGGCCAGTGTCACTGTCACACTGCTCAACAGTCTAACGGGAGACCCGTCCACACGAAAGGCCGGGCCCCTCGGCGTTTCGCGGGAACTCCTATGCTCGACCCCATGGAGCACCCGGTGACGCCCCGATCGGCCGCCTTCTTCGACCTCGACAAGACGATCATCGCGCGCTCCAGCACGCTCGCCTTCTCCCGGCCGTTCTACGCCGGCGGCCTGATCAACCGGCGGACCGTCCTGCGGAGTGCCTACGCGCAGTTCGTCTACCTGCTCGGCGGCGCCGATCACGACATGATGGAGAAGATGCGGGAGTACCTGTCCGCTATGTGCACAGGCTGGGACGTCCAGACGGTCCGCGAAATCGTCGCCGACACCCTGCACCACGTCGTCGAGCCGATGATCTACGACGAGGCCGTGGCACTGATCGAGGAGCATCACGCGGCCGGCCGGGACGTGGTGATCGTCTCCTCGTCCGGCGCCGAGGTGGTCGAGCCGATCGGCGCCATGCTCGGCGCCGACAAGGTGATCGCCACCCGGATGGTAGTTGCCGACGGCAAGTACACGGGGGAGATCTCGGTCTATGCCTACGGCCCGCACAAAGCGACCGCGATCACCGAGCTGGCCGCCGCGGAAGGCTATGACCTGAAGGCTTCCTACGGTTATTCGGACTCGATCACCGACGAGCCGATGCTGGCCGCGGTCGGCCATCCGTTCGCGGTGAATCCCGACAAGGCGCTGCGCAAGCTCGCCGTCTCCCGCGACTGGCCGGTGCTCGACTTCAGCAAACCGGTGGCGCTCGAGGAGCGCAAACGACTCCCCGAGGTCCGTCGGCCGGCCGTCGCGGCGAGCCTGGTCGGCGTCGCCCTGGCCGCTGCCGGAGTGCTGCTCTACGTCGCCCGGCGGCGCTCCAGGCCGGCCGGAAGTTGAGGCGGGCTCCGTTCTTCTCAGCTTCATGAAGGTGGCGTTAGCCCTTCCCCTGAAGGGATCTGAAGAGTACAAAGGAAGCACAAAGGATCTTCGGATCCGGTAGAGAATCGCACGGCAACCAGGCACCCACGCGGCGACCAGCCCATCCCAACCGGGCAGCACGACCCCAGACTTCGGCCAACGCCGAAACCATGGGGCGGCAGACAAGGTGCACGCTTGGTAACCAGGATGTTGTGCTCGCGACGGCGCTCTCCCCGGAGAGCGCCGTTCGCAATTTTCCTACTGGGTGGAAAGATTCAGCGGCGAGCGCTCCGCCGACAAGGCAATCACTTCACAACTCCTCAGTAACCAGGCCTGTACGCCGACCAGCCCGCCCGCGGCGTAATCGCGCAAACCCTGTGCGTACGACCCGCCGAGCTCGAAGTGCCCGACCTCAGGCACCGTCACCGACAACGGGTCGATGCCCCGGGCAACCAACACGACATGCTCGGCCGCCCGCGCGACCAGCCCGTTGGCGACCGGAAATGGCCGGAGTACCGCCAGTTCCGCGTGCACGATCGCGGCCACCACCAGCCCCGGAGCCTTGGTCGGGACGGTCAGCGCCCGCGCCAGACCGTGCAGCCGCTCCCACATCTCGTCGGCAGGCGGTGCCGGTGGCAGCCCCGGGATGTCGTCCGGGATCGGCTCCCGACTGGTCCGCAGGTGACCCAACTGGTCTTCGCTGCCGAGTGCGACCGCCGCCAACTGGTGCAGTCTGGTCCAGACCTGTACCGGCGCGGTGTCCATCCGTGGCGCCAGGCTCATCAGCTCGCCCGTGATCCGGACAGCACCCGCAGTCAGAGCGTCGCCGGCTCCCCGGCGTACCTCCTCCAAGGAAGCCGAACTGCCGGCCAGGGCGGCCGACGCGTGGGCGCCCCGGAGCAGCGCCTCGGCGGTCATGTCCGCGCCGACCTTCCGCAGCCCGCGGTCGCGCAGCAGCACGTCGACCGCATCCCTGGCCGCCCGGGCGGCCGAACCGACCCCTTCGAGACCGGCCAGTGGTTCGAAGACATCAGCGCTCATGGTGTGCACCCTAGGATGCAGACCTATGGCCGCCAGCACCGACTCCGTCGGGGTCCCCAGGTTCAGCATCGTGGTCCCGTGTCATGCGTCACGGGCCTGGCTGCGGCCGTGCCTGGATTCGGTGCTCAGCCAGTCGTGCGCGGACTTCGAGATCATCGGCGTGGACGACGCCAGCCCGGACGGCAGCGGCCGGATCCTGGACGAGTACGCCGCCGCCGACCCGCGGGTCCGGGTGCTGCACCTGAGCGAGAACGTCGGGCTCGGGCTGGCCCGCAACGCCGGCCTCAAGGAGTGCCGCGGGGACTACGTGCTGTTCCTCGACGCCGACGACACCTACCGGCCCGGCTCGCTGGCCGCGATCGCAACCCGGATCGACGACACCAACCGGCCGGACATCGTCATGTTCGACTACGAGCGGATCCACTGGGACGGTCAGGTGGTGCGCAACCAGCGCCACGACGCGTTCGCCCGCGAGGGCGCCGGAGTCTTCACGGCAGCCGAGCGGCCGGTCTTCCTGACCTTCCTCGAGGTGGTCTGGAACAAGGCGATCCGGCGCGACTTCCTCACCCTGCACGGCTTCGTCTTCACCGCCGGGTTCTACGAGGACGCGCCCTGGACCTACTCGACGATGCTCACCGCGCAGCGGATCGCGACGCTGGACCAGGTCGTCGTGGACTACCGCCAGCACCGCACCGGCGGCAACATCCACGCCACCGCGACCCGGCAGCAGTTCGACATCTTCGACCAGTACGACCGGGTGCACGCCTTCATCACCTCCGACCCGGAGCTGGCCGGCTGGCGGCGGTTCGCCTTCGACCGGTCGCTGGACCACATCCTGGCGGTGATCGACAAGCCCGAGCGACTCGCTCCGGAGGACCGGGCCGAGTTCTTCCACGCCGCAGCGGCCTTCGCCAAGCGCTGGAAGCCCGAGGGGTACGTGGTCGACAAGACCCGGCGTGGCTTCCGCCGGTGGCAGATCGTGCACGACGACTACGCGACGTACACGACCCTCAAGCTGAGCGCCAAGATGCTCGCGGTACCGAGTCCGCGCAAGGCGGTCGACAAGCTGCTGCACCGCGGCGACCTCGACCCGAACCTGGCCCTCTACGGCGCGTACTGGTTCAAGCAGTACGCGTGCAACCCACGAGCCATCTACGAGAAGGCCGCCGAGCTGGCTCCTCAGCTGCGCGGCGTCTGGGTGGTCGACGCGGAGCATGTCGCCGCGATCCCGGAGGGCGTCGAATACGTGGTGGCGGGCTCACCGGCGTACCAGAAGCTGGTCGCCAAGGCGACGTACTTCGTCAGCAACATGAACCTGCCGAAGGAGCTGGACAAACGCGACGGGCAGATCCATCTGCAGACCCAGCACGGTACTCCGCTGAAGACCATGGGGACTGATCTGCGCCACTACCCGGCGGCCGCGAAGGACCTCGACCTCGAGGAACTCATGCGCCAGGTCGACCGGTGGGACTTCAACCTGTCGTCGAACCGGTACTCGTCGGAGATCTGGGAACGCACCTACCCGGCCCACTTCGAGGAACTCGAGTACGGGTTCCCCCGCAACGACCGGCTCCTCAACGCGACCGTGGAGGACGTCCGCGCGATCCGGGCCTCGCTCGGGTTCGACGACTCACACCTCGTGGTGCTCTACGCGCCGACCTTCCGCGACGGCGTCGACTCGGTCCGTACGCCGTCCGGCCTGGTCGATCTGGGTGGCGACGGGATCCACCTCGACCTGGACCAATTGGCGGCAGCGGCCGGCGACCACGGGCGGGTGCTGGTCCGGACTCACTACTCGCTGTCGAAGCATCCGACCGCGCATTCCGACCGAGTGGTGGATGCGTCGAGCCATCCGCGGGTCGAGGACCTGATGCTGGCGGCCGACGTGCTGATCTCGGACTACTCGTCGATCAGCTTCGACTACGCCAACCTCAACCGGCCGATCGTGCTGCTGGTCGACGACCTCGGGGCGTACGACAGCACCCGCGGGACGTACTTCGACATCACCGCGTTTCCGCCGGGGCTGGTGGCGAGGTCGCCGGAGGAGTTGCTCTCCGCCTTTCAGACCGGCGCGTTCGCCAAAGCTGAAGCGGCCAAGCATCGGCAGCTGTTCCGGGAGAAGTTCTGCGAGTTCGACGACGGCCGCGCGGCGGAGCGGGTGGTCCGGCGGATCTTCCTCGGCGAGACCGACCTGCCACCGATCATCCCGCTCGCCGACCGGCACCCGGCGCCGTCACCACACCAGCTCTGACGAACCGCGCCCACCGGTTGTGCATAATGGGGGCATGTCGACGAGCCCGGTGATCGCGCGCGATCGCTTCGGCCTGCGACGACGAAGCACTGTCTGAACACCTCAACCCTGTTCCAGTTGCTTCTCTTCTCAAGGACTCTGCCATGTCCGCAGCGCTGTCTGCCCTTGCCACCCAGCTGTCCACCGCCGTCTCGGCCGCCTTCGGCGCGGAGTACGGCGGACTCGATCCCGAACTCCGGGCCGCCACCAGACCCGAGTTCGGCCACTACCAAACCAACCTCGCTCTGCGACTCGCAAAGACGCTAGCCACGTCGCCACGGGCAGTCGCCGAGCAATTGGTGGAGGCCCTCGACCTGACCGGGCTCTGTGAGCCTGCGCAGATCGCCGGGCCAGGGTTCATCAACCTCACCCTGCTTCCGGCGACGCTCGCGGCCGGCGTCAACGAGCCGGTCGCCTTCGCACCACGCGGCGAGACAGTGGTGGTCGACTACTCGCAGCCCAACGTCGCCAAGCAGATGCACGTCGGCCACCTGCGGTCGACGGTGATCGGCGACGCCCTGTGCAACGTACTCCGGTCCGTCGGCTACGAGGTGATCCGGCAGAACCACGTCGGCGACTGGGGAACCCAGTTCGGCATGTTGGTCGAGCAGGTGCTGTTCGAGGACCTGGCGGTGGAAACCCTTGATATCGAAGGGTTGCAGCAGCTGTACCAGCGGGCGCGGAAGCATTTCGATGCCGATGGCAAGTTCGTCGAGCTGTCCCGGGCGCGGGTGGTGCTGCTGCAGTCAGGCGACGCCGGGACGCTGGCGATCTGGCGGCAGATGGTCGAGGTGTCACTGACCGAGTTCGACCGGATCTACCAGCAGCTCGGGTCGCCGTTGACGCGGGCCGATGTGGTCGGCGAGAGCGCCTACAACGACCGGCTGCAAGGCGTTGTCGACGATCTGACGACTGCCGGATTGCTGACCGAGTCGGGTGGCGCGTTGTGCGCGTTCCTGCCGGGGTTCGCGGGACGGGACGGCTCGCCGTTGCCGGTGATCGTGCGGAAGTCCGATGGCGGGTTCGGCTACAGCGCGACGGATCTGGCGGCGGTACGGCACCGGATCGACGAGCTGCAGGCCGATCGGATCGTCTATGTCGTCGATCATCGGCAGGGCTTGCACTTCCAGCAGATCTTCGCGCTCTGCCGGGCGGCCGGCTGGTTGCCCGACGGCGTACCGGCCGAGCATGTTGCCTTCGGCACCGTTCTGGGGAAGGACGGGAAGCCCTTCAAGACCAGGGACGGCGGTACGGTCCGGCTGGCGTCGCTGCTGGACGGAGCGACGGCACGGGCCCGGGCGCTCCTGGACGAACGGGATGCGCTGGACGACGACGCGAAGGCGACTGTCGCGGCCGCGGTCGGCATCGGGGCGATCAAGTACGCGGACCTGTCGAGCGACCGGATCAACGACTACGTGTTCGACCTCGACCGGATGGTCGCGATGACCGGGAACACCGGACCGTACCTTCAGTACGCCCACGCGCGGCTGTCTCGGCTCCTCAGCAAAGCGGGTGAGACTCCTGGCCGGGTGACAGTGCTGACGGAGCCCGCGGAGCAACGGTTGGCCTTGTTGCTGAGCGGTTTCGGCGACTGCGTCCTACAGGTCGCCGAGACGCTGCAGCCGCATCGGTTGTGCACTTATCTGTACGAGGTGGCGGCCGCGTTGTCGGCGTTCTACGAGACCTGTCCGGTGCTGACCAGCGAAGGCGAGGTCCGGACCAGCCGGATAAGCCTTTGCGCGGCGACCCGCACGGTGTTGCAGGATGGCCTGGGGCTGCTGGGGATCAGCGCGCCCGACGCGATGTGATCTGAGAGGGGCTCGCCGATGTTGCCGTGGTCCGCGGAGCTTGCCGGACGGTTCGACCAGACGATCTTCGACAGCGCGTTCCTGCGCGGCAACCCGCTGGGCGATCCGCACGAGCGGCCGGTGCTCGTCTACCTGCCACCCGGGTACGACGAGTCGGATCAGCGCTACCCGTCGATCTACGTGGCGATGGGCTACACCGGCCACCTCGGCATGTGGTTCAACCGGCAGCCGTTCCGCCAGCCGTATCCGGAGTTGCTCGACGCCGTGTTCGCGACCGGCGACGTGCCGCCGGCGATCGTGGTGTTCGTCGACGCGTGGACGAAGCTCGGCGGCAGCCAGTACCTCGATTCGCCGGGCACCGGGCAGTACCACTCGTATCTGTGCGACGAGATCGTGCCGTGGGTCGACGAGCGGTACCGGACGATCGCCGATCGCGACCATCGCGCGATCACCGGCAAGTCGAGCGGTGGCTATGCGGCGATGGTGACTCCGCTGCTCCGGCCGGACGTGTTCGGGGCGCTGGCGACGCATGCGGGCGATGCGGCGTTCGAGGTCTGCTACCAGTCCGGGTTCCCGCTGACGGCTCGGCGGTTGCGCGATCAGTACGACGGGTCGTACCAGAAGTTCTTCGCGGACTTCGAGAATCGAGCCGGCCGGACGACCGGGGACGATCTCGAGCTGCTCGAGATGTACGGGTATGCCGCAGCGTACTCGGCCGAGCCGGACGGGACGGTGCTGCTCCCCCACGACGAGCTCGGCCAGATCATCCCGGAGATCTGGCAGCGCTGGCTGAGTCGCGATCCGGTGCACATGGTCGCGACCGAGACCCGGTACGCCGAGGCGCTCGGATCGATGCGAGCCGTGTGGATCGATGCGGGCAAGCAGGACGAGTACTACCTCGACTTCGGGGCGACTGCGTTCCATCGGGCGGCGTTGCGGGCCGGCGTACCGGAAGAACGCTTGTACTTCGAGCTCTTCGACGGCAAGCACGGTGGGATCGAGTACCGCTACCCGCTCGCCGTCGAGTGGCTCTGCCGGCAACTGGCTGCCTGATCGGGTAAATGAGGTGCCGGGTCAGCGACCCGGCACCTACCGTTCTCGGCATGGGGACGTTTCCGGAGTGGGTCGAGGCCCGGCCGATCGAGAAGACCGACGCCGACGCGT
Organism: Kribbella ginsengisoli; assembly: GCF_039537185.1. Lineage (NCBI taxonomy): Bacteria > Bacillati > Actinomycetota > Actinomycetes > Propionibacteriales > Kribbellaceae > Kribbella > Kribbella ginsengisoli. The sequence continues at coordinate 258,558 of NZ_BAABAA010000007.1, forward strand.
GGGCGGCGTTGATGAACGACGTCCAGGTGACCGACCAGAACGGTGAGAACTACAGCGCCGAGGATCTGGTCGAGGAGCTCGGCGATCCGAAGATGAACACCGCCCGGGACACGATCGGCCTCTGGGTCGACGAGGTGATGGTGGCGTACGGCGTCGTCTACTGGCGCAAGAACCTGGTCGACGTCGACCGGCTCAACACCGACTCCGCGGTCCGGGGCGAGTGGCGTCGCCGCGGGCTCGGGCAGGCGTTGCTGACCTGGGAGATCGCCAGCGCTCGTGAACTGCACGAGGAGCACCACCCGGACGTCGCCGAGGCGGAGCTCAACTCGACCGTGATCAGCACGAACGTCGGGGCGGCCGCGCTCTTCACCGGGCAGGGCTTCGAGGAGTGCCGCTACTCGTTCACCTTGCAGCGGCCGTTCGACGAGCCGATCCCGGCGGTCGGCGTACCGGACGGGCTGCGGGTGGTGCCGTTCGAACCGGCGTACGACGAGGCGCTGCGGCTGACCCACAACGAGGTCTTCATGGACCACTGGGGTTCGACCCCGAAGGACGAGGAGACCTGGAAGGTCTGGTTCACCGGGTCGCGCGCGTTCCGGGCCGGACTGTCGTTCCTGGTCCTCGACGGCGAGCAGATCGTCGCCTACGCGAACGGCTTCGAGTACGACGCCGACACCGCGGCGACCGGCATCCGCGAGGTCTACGTCGGCCAGGTCGGTACGGTCCGATCGCACCGCGGCCGCGGCCTGGCCGCCGTGGCACTGACCGCGTTGATGACACAGGCCGCCGAGACCGGCTTCAAGCGCGCATCCCTGGGTGTCGACACCCAGAACCCGACCGGCGCCCTCAGCCTCTACGAGCGCCTCGGCTTCCAGCAGCACACTCAGTGGACGACGTACCGACTGCCGTTGACCTGAGTCAGCAGTAGGGGACGGCCCAGTCGTCGGTCTCGTAGTAGGCCGCACTGACGTAGCCCGAGACGCTGATGGTGTGGTCGGTGATGTAGTACCAGATGCTGGTCGCGACGCCGCCGACCACGACGAGCGGGCCGTTGACCTTGCAGTTCGCGGTGGTCGAGTGGGTCGGCTGGCAGATGCCCTTGCCCATCCCGCCCGTGCTTGCCGCTGTGCGGATGAGGACCGGGGAGGTACACCGGCCGGGCGCTGACTCGACGGAAGCCGAAGCCGGCGCGGCGGTCAGTGCCGCCACGCCGGCTCCCGCGATGAACATGACTGCGAGTGTCTTGGTCATGCACTCACTGTCATAGCTCGACGGGGACTTCTTCAATCCTTTCGACCGCCGGTGAAGGGTTGCCGCGGCGGTTCCACGGGCGGACGCCGAGCACGATGACCGCCAGTGTGAGGGCCGCGTAGATCGCGGAGCCGATGAAGGCCGCGTGCACGCCGTCGGTCAGGACCTCGCGCACCCGCTCAGCGGGGATCCTCGAGGCCGCGTCCGAGTTGCGGCTCGCGGTACCGAAGATGGTGACCAGGACGCCGAGACCCAGGGCCCCGCCGACCTGCTGCAACACATTCAGCATGCCGGAGGCAGCACCCGCGTCCTGAGGCTGTACGCCGGCCAGCGCCCGGCCGGTCGTCGGGATGAACAGCATCCCGGCGCCGAACCCGAACAGGACGAGCGGGCCGACGACGCCGCCGAGGTAGGTGCTGTCCTCGGTGAGCCGGGTCAGCCAGATCATGCCGACCAGGATCAGCACCGAACCGGCGATCATCAGCCTGCCGCCGTCGATCCGGCCGAGCAGCCGCGGCACGATCCGGGACGAGGTGAACAGCAGACCGGTCAGCGGCAGGAAGGCCAGGCCGGCCTTCAGCGGGCTGAACTCCAGCACCCCCTGCAGGTACTGGGTGAGGAAGAAGAACATCCCGAACATCGTGCCGACCACCAGCAGCATGGTCACGTACGCCGCGACCCGGTCGGCGTTGCCGAACAGCCGCAGCGGCACGATCGGGTGGCTCACCCGGCGCTCGATCAGCACGAACGAGGTGAGCAGCACCAGGCCGATCGCGAAGGCGCCGAGCACTTCGGCGGACGTCCAGCCGACCTCGGCCACGCGGATGAAGCCGAAGACTACCGAGGTGATGCCGAGCGTCGAGGTGAGCGCCCCGGCGACGTCGAACTTGCCCTTCTCGGGCGGCGTCTCGGACAGTACCTGCCGGGCCGCGAAGACCAGGCCGATGCCGATTGGGACGTTGATGAACAGGCCCCAGCGCCAGGAGACCCAATCGGTCAGCATGCCGCCGAGGACCAGGCCGACGCTTGCACCGCCGGACGAGACCAGGCTGTAGAGGCCGAGCGCCTTGAGCCGCTCGGGACCTTCGCGGAAGGTGAGCATGAGCAGGGTCAGGGCCGCCGGCGCTGCGATGGCACCACCGATGCCTTGCAGGACGCGGGCCGCCAACAGCAGTTCGGCGGACGGGGCGAGCCCACCGAGCAGTGAGGCGGCGCTGAAGACGCTGACACCGGTGATGAACACGCGCCGGCGACCGAGCAGGTCACCGGCCCGGGCGCCGAGCAGCAGCAAACCGCCGAAGGCGAGGGCGTACGCGTTCTGCACCCAGGACAGGCTGGCGGGACTGAAATCGAGCGCGTGCTGGATCTTGGGCATCGCGATGTTCACCACGGTGCCGTCGAGGATCACCATCAGTTGAGTGACCAGGATGACTGCGAGGACTACCCCCGGCCGCCGCGCGGGCGTACCGGTTCGGGCGCCGGCCGGCGCCGCGGATGTTGCCGCCATAGTGTGACTTGCTCCTTACCCACGAGGGGCTAGAGTTGTTTTCAGATGAAGTGGAGAGCTCCTCCGGATTCCACCATACGGAGGCACCCTCCGCTTTATCAAGGGATTTATGGCGCGACTTTGCGTTGCGCCGTCCACTACGCCTCGGCAAGGAGGGCCGGATGACCTCGACACCACTTCCGACGACCCGGCCTGCCCGCGCCGACGCCGCCCGGAACTACGACTTGCTGGTCACCGCGGCGCGCGAAGCGTTCGCCGAGCACGGCACGGACACCTCGCTGGAGGAGATCGCGCGCCGGGCGGGCGTCGGGATCGGCACTCTGTACCGGCGCTTCCCGAACCGGACCGCGCTGCTCGAGGCGGTCTACGTCGACGAGATCCAGCAGGTCTGCAACCGCGCCTACGGCTTCGCCGAGAAGCTCGGGCCGTACGACGCGCTGGCCGCCTGGCTGCGCAGCTTCGTCGGCTACAGCGTCTCGAAGAAGAGTCTGGCCGGCGAGCTGACGGCGGCGCTGGGCAAGAACTCGGAGTTCTTCACGGCCTGCAAGGTGAACGTCCGCGAGGCCGGCGACAAGCTGCTCAACGCGGCGAAGGCGGACGGCTCGGTCCGCCAGGACCTACAGCTGATGGACGTGCTCCGGCTCGTCGGCGGCATCACGATGGGCCGCGACATGTCGCCGGAGCAGGCCGACCGCCTGCTCGAAATCGTCCTGGCCGGCCTCAAAGCCTGATCGGCGTCACCGCGTCCAGGTAGGGAGCGGTCGCGTCCGCCTCTACATAGTGCTGTTGATCCTTGGGCAGCGGCCACGGCACCGCGAGCTGCGGGTCGAACAGGTTGACCATCGTCCGCGGCGCATCCGGCGTCCAGTGCGCGGCGAGCAGATAGGTGTAGACCGTGTTCGGCTCCAGTGTGCAGAACGAGTGCCCGCAGCCCTCGGGAAGAAAGATCGCCTGCCCCGGCGTCAGCTCGAACGTCTCCAGCCGGCCGAACGTCGCGCCTTCCCGCAGGTCCACGATCGCGGTGAACAGCCGCCCGAGCGCCGGCGAGATGTACCGATCCCAGGCCTCCGCGTGGATCCCGCGGGTGATGCCGACCTCGGTCGTGTAGGCCATGTTGTTCTGCACGAACTCGACCTGCGGGAACCCCTGATCGACAAGCTTCGCCTGCTGGAAGCTCTCCTTGAACCACCCCTGCGGAGTCTCGATCAGGTCCAGCTCGATCTGCAGGAGTCCCGGGATGCTGGTCTGCTTGACGCTCGGCATGGCTCGCAGCCTATCTACGGACCTGGGGACGGGCCTGCAGTTGGGCCTGGTCGGCCGCATCCAGCCCAGCGGCCCAGCCGGCGCCGTTGGTGATCCTGGTCCGCCGCGTGACCGTGTCCGGGAAGAGCTTCGTGAACAACGCCTCGACCTGGGCCTCCCGCTTGGTCAGCACCGGCAACAACCGATCGGCATCAGCAGCCGGTACGGCGGCCTGCGTCGCGTCCGTCGTCTTCTGCAGCCGCTCCCCGATGCGTTGCGCGTACGCCATCAGGAACGACTGCCGGAACGACCGGGTCCGCGACTCGCCCCGGTGGCCGATGTGCTTGCCAGCAGCAAGCATCGCGCGATTCGCCTGCACCAACAGCGAAGTACTGAGCAGCTCGGTCAGCTGCAGATCGAGCTCGGCGCCGACGATCGTGACGACGGCGAGCTGCTCCATCGAGACCGTGCGGCAGCGGTTGGCGGAGGCGACGGCTCCGACGAGTTGCGCTTTCGCTGATACATAAGGGGTTTCGACCCAGATCCGCCGGGCGCCGGAGTCGTCGGGCAGGTCGAGCCCCGGGTCGGCGTCCACCAGCGCCTGGTCGAGCGAGAATTTGGCCATCAGCTCCTGCGCCTTGCCCGACAAGGCCTCCGCCTCGTCCGGGAAGTCCGTCGCCTCCGCCTTGGCCAGCAGGGCTCTGATCCGCCCGAGCATCTTGTCGTTCGGTACGCCGGTCCCCGCCACGCGCGCCTGCACCGGCGTACCGGGCAGGGGGAACAGTCGTGCGAGTCCGGGCAGCGACTGGAGGAAGCCTGCGACCGTGAGCGCCGTGTGGAGGGCGAGATAACGGCCGAGCCGTTGCCCCGAAGCCCAGGCGGTCAGCTGCAACTCGGAGTACGGCGCGTCGATGCCGAGGTCGAGCAATTGATCCAGCCAGCGTGGATCGACCTCGCGATAGGCCCGATGCTCCGACGCGATCACGACCAGCAGCAACGGCTCCACCCCCGGCTCCAACCGCCGCCGGGCATGCTGCACCACGTCGCCAGGCGTCCACCCACGCTCCCAGGCAGAGCGGACCAGCTTCCGCAGGAACTCTTGCAGGACCCGATCGACCTGCGATTGGTCGCGCTCGTCATAGCCACCGAGACGGGCCAGGAACGCGTCAGCCTCCTCGTGGTTGAGCACGACGGCAGCCGCCGCTGACGGCAGCAGGTGCAGGATCTCGGAATCACTCACGCGGACGAGTTTGTCACCCGAGCCCAACCTCCCGCCGGCCGCGCCATCACTCCTGTGGACAACGGTCGATCGGCAACCCGAACGCCGCGAACAGCGACGGGTTGTGGAACGCCATCACCGCGGACACCCCGGCCTTGGTCAGGGTCAGCACCTTGAGCGAGTGCGCGTGGAAGATCCCGTCGTCGCCACGCACGTACATGGCAAAGGCAGGTTGCCCATTGGCCGACGTCTCGATCAGGATCCGTCGCCCTTCCCCAGGCAGGATCTTCGTCGCCAGCAGGCCCAGTACGTCGTCCCGCCCACTGAACCAGGTTGGGATCGGCGGCATCTCCCACCGGGTGTCCTGAGTCAGCAAACCCTTCAGCGCAACCAGGTCGGCCTTCTCGAACGCCTTCGCGTATTGGTCGAGCAGAGCACGGCGTACTGGCTCGTCCGGCTCGCTGAAGTCGTCCTCGGCCGGTGCGAGCTTGGCCATCTCCGCGCGAGCCCGCTGGAGCGAACTGTTGACCGCAGCAGTCGTCGTCACCAGCAGGTCGGCCACCTCGGACGCCTGCCAGGCAAGGACATCCCGCAGGATCAGTACTGCGCGCTGCCGCGCCGGCAAGTGCTGTAGCGCTGCCACCATGGCCAACCGGAGGCTCTGCCGAGTCCCCACCACCTGTGCCGGGTCCGTGCTCAGCAGCAGATCCGGGAACGGCTCGAGCCAACTAGTCTCCAGCGACTGCGTCTCCAGGTCGTGCGGGTCGATGCCTGGCGCCCCTAGCGCCGACGGGACCATCCGTCGACTGCTGTGCTGCAAGGCGTTCAAGCAGACCCGGGTAGCGATCCGGTAGAGCCACGTCTTGACCGAGGAGCGCTCCTCGAAGTCCGCGAACCCTCGCCAAGCGCGCAGGTATGTCTCCTGGACCGCATCCTCCGCATCATGCAGCGACCCGAGCATCCGGTAGCAGTGGGCGACCAACTGACCCCGGTACTGCGCGAACTCGTCCTCCAGGTTCATCCCAACTCCTCCGCCGGCTCCAGCACCACAACGCCCGTACTACGTCGCACAGCGATCCCCAGCCCGGCAAGTGCACCCAGCAACGACAGTACGCCGCAGACTGCCAGCGCCCGGGCGAAGCCGGTCTCGAACGACTCATATCCCCCGGCGGCCGCGAACACAGCCGCCAGCACCGCGACACCGACCACCCCACCCAGTTGCCGCATCATGGCGTAGATACCCGACGCCATCCCGACCGCTTCCGGGGGTAGCGACCCGATGCTGGCGCTCTGCGTGGCAGGCATCGCCAGGGAGACCCCGCAGCCGGCGACGATCAGGGCCGGCACCAGGTCGGCGTACTGGACTGTGCCCTTGCTGGCCTGGCTGATCCAGAACATGCCCACTGCTTGCAGCAGCAAACCGGTGAAGACCAGGGGACGTTCACCGATCTTGTCGACCAGGCGTCCGGCGATCGGGGCGACCAGGAAGAGTGTGGCTGTCCACGGCAGGAGTTGCAGACCCGCCTTCAAAGGCCCGGAACCGAAGGTCGCTTGCATGAACTGGGCGAGGAAGAAGACCGCGCCGAACAGCGCAGCCGTGAGGAAGAAGCCGGCTGCGTTTCCTGCCGAGAAGGCGCGCGAGCGGAAGTACCGCAATGGCAGCATCGGCTGCCCGGCGCGGTTCTCCCAGGCCAGGAAACCCAGCAAAAGAAGGGCTCCCGCGACGAAGGATCCGAGGACCTCCGGACTCGACCAGCCCGCCACCGCGCCGCGGACCACACCCCAGACGATGCCGAGGACGGCCAGCGTGATCAGAGCCGCCCCGCGCAGATCAAGTTGCCGGACGGCGCCGCGGCTCTCCGGGATCTTGGCCAGGAGGAGCGGGATCGCGATGGCGCCGATCGGCACGTTGATCCAGAAGATCCACTGCCAGGCGAGGCCCTCGGTGACCGCGCCACCGATCATCGGGCCGCCGAGAACGGCCAGGCCGGTCAGCCCGCTGAAGATGCCGATCGCCCAGCCACGGCGCTCGGGTGGGAACGCGGCGCCGAGCAGGCTCATCGACAGTGGCATCACCACTGCCGCACCGACGCCTTGGACCGTACGGGCCGTGATCAGCAGCGGCACCGAGGGAGCCAGCGCGCAGGCGATCGAGGCGATGGTGAAGAGGCCGAGGCCGGCCGCGAACGTACGGCGTCGTCCCCAGCGGTCCCCGATCGCGGCCGCGGTCATCAGCAGCATCGCGAAGCTCAGGCTGTAGGCGTTGACCGTCCACTCGAGCTGCTCGACGGTCGCGCCGAGATCCTGCCTGATGGTGGTCAGCGCGGCCGCCACCACGAGTACGTCGAGCGCCACCACCACCGACCCGATCGAGGTCAGCCCCAGCACCCACCGCTGCTCGCCGGTCGTACCGATCTTGCTGTTCACGTGTCCTCCAGGAATTCGCTGTCACAGGTACTGACAGCGCGCAGGACCCGAACTCATCGCTGCGATGAGTTCGACCCTGCGCCGCTGTCTGTACCAGTGACGAACCCCTTTGAAGGAGAGCAACCATGGCTACAGCAGTGTTCCGCTACCGCACGAAGCCGGAAGCAGCCGACGAGAACCTTCTCTTGATCGAGAAGGTCTTCGCCGAACTGTCTGCCGTCGCGCCACCCGATCTGACCTACGCCAGCTTCCGCCTCGACGACGGCGTCACCTTCGTCCACGTGGTCGACGGCGAAGGCCTCACCGACCTCGCCGCCTTCCAGGAGTTCCAGCGCAACCTCGCCGACCGCTTCGACGGCGACCTCATCCGCGAGGAGGCGACCCGCATCGGCTCCTACTCGGCCTAGCCGGGATCACCCGAGGGCGGGCCTGCGATCAGGCGATCACGGACCTGCCGCATCCGCTCCGGGGAGTGGTGCGGCATCTCCCAGCGGGTCTCCAGCCACCAGGTGGCGCCTGCCTCGGCCCAGGGCGCCACCTGCGCGGCCGCCGCCGCGGGGTCGTCCGCCGCCGTCTCGCCCTCGGCGATCACCTCGAACTCAGGCGCGGCTCCACGCTCGTTCAACCAGGTACGCACCGCACCGAGCTCCTCCGGCGTGCCCTCGCCTGAGGAGTACTGAGGAAGCAGCCCATCGCAACGCAGTGCCCGGGCCATCGACTTCGGCCGCGGCCAGACACCGACCACCCAGATCGGAATCCGCTCCTGGACCGCACCACCGGCCTGGGTGACGTCCTCGCGATCGGACTCGTAGTCGTAGTGCACGCCGTGGTAGCTCGACCGGCCGGCCCACAGCTCCCGGATCAGGTCGATGCCCTCGTCCAGCATCGCCGCCCGGGTCCGGAGATCCAGCTCCTCACCGGTCTCGGCCAACCCGGTCGCGCCGACCCCGACGGCGAGCGTGGCGCGGCCGCCGGACAGCTGGTCCAGCGTCACGACCTGGCTCGCAACCTTCCACGGGCGGCGCCAGGGCAACGGGGTCAGCATCGTGCCGAGCCGGATCCGCGACGTGCGGACGGCGATCGCCGACAGCAGCCCCCAGGCGTCGACGCCGTACGCGGCTTCCCAGACGAAGACGCCGTCCCAGCCGGATTCCTCGGCGAGGACGGCCTGCTCCAGCTGCTGCTGGGCCGTACCGCCGGGCAGGATCACTCCGTATCTCATACCCGCTTTCTACCTGCGGCCGCCGACAATCTGCGCGCGATGGGCTGGCCGAAAGGACCGTGTCAGCTGCTGGCTGAACCTTTATGGTTACCGGGAGTGATGACTTCGGGGAGAGGTATGCCATGACGCAGACGGCGAGTAGTGGGATCGATGAGTTGCGGGCGGCGATCGGTGGGGTGGTGGTCGCGCCTGGCGATTCGGCGTACGACGACGCGCGGCGGGTGTGGAACGCGGATATCGACCGGCGGCCGGCTGTGGTGGCGCAGTGCTTGAGTGCTGAGGACGTGCGGGCGGCGGTGCTGTTCGGAGTACGGAACGGGCTGGAGATCGCGGTGCGGGGTGGGGCGCACAGCATGTCCGGGGCGTCGACCGTGGACGACGGGCTGATGATCGATGTCAGTCGGCTCAACCAGGTGACGGTCGATCCGGAGACCAAGCGGGCGGTGGCCGGCGGTGGCGCCAAGCTGGCTGAGCTGGATGCGGCTGGGCAGGAGCACGGGCTCGCGACGCCGGCCGGGGCGATCAGTCATACCGGTATCGCCGGGCTGACCCTCGGTGGCGGGATGGGGTGGTTGAGCCGCAAGCACGGGCTCACGCTCGACAATCTGCTGTCCGTGGAGATCGTGACGGCCGATGGCCAGATCCTGCGGGCGTCGGCGGACGAGAACCCTGAGCTCTTCTGGGCCGTTCGCGGGGGCGGCGGCAACTTCGGTGTGGTGACGCAGTTCGAGTTCCAGCTGCACGACGTCGGGCCGATCGTCCAGTACGGCATCCAGTTCTGGAGTTTGGAGCAGGGCGCCGAGGTACTTCGGTACGCGCGCGACCTGATCCCGACGCTGTCCCTGGATTTCAACGTCGTGATCGGTGCAATCACCGCACCACCCGCGCCCTTCCTCCCCAAGCACTACCATCACGAGCCCGGCTATGCGCTGATCGTCGTCGGGTTCGGAACGCCCGAGGAGCACGAGGCCCTACTCGACCAGATCCACGAGGCCATCCCGCCGCGGTGGGAATTTGCCACCCCGATGCCCTACACGGCTCTGCAGCAGTCGATCGACGAGCCGAACTCCTGGGGCAACCACTGCTACGACAAGGGCAGCTACCTCGAAACCCTGTCGGACGAGGCGATCGAGGTGATCACCCAGCACGTCCCGCTCAAGTCGTCGCCACTCTCGAACGTCCTGTTCTACCGGCTGGACGGCGCCTACTCGGAGGTCGGCGAGGACGAGACCGCCTTCGCCGGTGGCCGCTCGCCGCGGTACGCGGTCTTCCTCGTCGCGATCGCGCCGGTGCCTGAGTTGCTGCCCGGCGATCGCGCCTGGGTCCGGGCGTTCTGGGATGCGCTGCAGCCGCACACGCTCGGGATCGGCAGCTACGTCAACGCGATGGCCGAGAACGACTACGACCGGGTCAAGGCGTCGTACGGCGAAGCGAAGTACGCGCGGCTGGCGAAGATCAAGGCGCAGTACGACCCCGGCAACGTCTTCCACCGCAACATGAACATCCTGCCGGGCTAGATGGAGGCTGCTCCGTCGATCACCAGCACCTGGCCGTTGATGTTGGTCTGGTCGAGCAGGAGCATCCGGACGACCGGTACGACCTCCTCCGGCTCGGTCAGATGGCCGGTGGGGGTCCGCCGGACGATCTGGTCGAGCTGGGTCTGGCCGAGCACCGCGGACATCTCCGAGGCGAAGAAGCCGGGGGCGACGGAGTTGACCAGCACCCGGCCACCCAGCTCGCGAGCCATCGACCGGGTGGCCGCGTCCATGCCGCCCTTCGTCGCGGAGTACGCGACCAGTCCCGGGTAACCGCGTTGTGCGCAGATCGAGGTCACGTTGACGATCCGGCCCTTCAGGCCCTTGGCGAGCAGCCGGCGCAGGACGAACCGGGTGAGGACGAGCGGCGAGGTCAGGTTGGTCTGGATGATGCCGGCGAGCTGCTCGGCCGAGGTGTGCACATGCAGCGAGTCCTGGCCGACGGCGGCGTTGTTCACCAGCCCGTCGATCGGGCCGAGCTTCTCCTCGACCTCTTTGACGAACGCCTGCGTCGCTTTGGCGTCGTTCACATCGACCGAGCCGACGTGCAGATCGTCGGGGTACTTCGTCGCCAGCGCCGTCAGCTCGGCGGTCACGGTCCGGGCGAACGCGGCGACCTTCACGCCGGACGCCAGCAGCTCGGTGACGATCGCCAGGCCCAGCCCACGCGAACCACCGGAGACCAGCACCACCGAGGACGGCGGCACTGCAGTCGGCTCAGACATCGCTTTTCAACGTCTCCTTCTGCGGGATCTCATCGAGCAACTTGATCCGCCGCGGTACGCCGTAGTCCGGCAACCGGTGCGAGCACCACTGGACCAGATCGTCGGCGGTGATCGGCCCGAGATTCGGATTGGCCACTACCTCGGCCGCGACCATCCGGCCGACCAGCGGCGCCTTGCGCGCGAAGACCCGTGCCCAGGCGACGCCCGGGTGGGCCAGCAACACGCTGCGGACCACGCCGGCCGAGACCTTCGAGCCGCCGACGTTGATCTCGTCGCTGTCGAGCCGGCCGGTGATCAGTACCCGGTCGTCGACGAACTCGACCCGGTCCCCGGTATGGACCGCGCCGTCCATTCCCGCGCCGTGGTGCGGAGAGGCGATGACGAGCTCGTCGCCGGCGACGGACAAGGCCGGCCGTTCGCCGGTGGGCTTGCGATCCAGCCAGGCCTTGGGGAAACCGGCTTTGCCGTCGTGCACGACGATCGAGGCGCCGACCTCGGACGATGCGTAGATCCAGGAGATCCGGGCCTTCGGGAAGAGTTCGCGCAGGCGGTCGAGGATCGTCTGGTCGACCGGCTCGCCGCCGAGGGTGATCTGCTCCAGCGGCACCTTGGTGAGAGCGTCGGTGTCGCGGTAGATCGTCTGGCGCCAGAAGGTCGGCGTACCGGAGGCTGCGGTGACGCCGTGCGCGGCGGCGATCGACGGCCAGATCTCGAGCTCGGACGGCTCGATCACGACCAGGCCCTGATCGGCCTGGGTCAGAGAGATCGTTACCACCTGCCACCAGGCGTAGGTGCCGGGCGAGTACGGAAGAAGCCACGTGCGCGGCTGCTGCTGGTTGGTGACGGTGGTCAGCGATTCGAGGGTGTGACCGATACGCGTCGGGCGGCCGGTGGAGCCGGAGGTGAGCAGCCAGGCGCGGCCGGATTCCTCCACCCGCTTGAGTTTCGCGGGCTCGACGGAGTGCTCGTCGCCCTTCGCGATCACGATCGCGAAGCCGGAGTCGGCGAGCTCCTCGCGCATGCTCAGGTCGACCCGCGAGGTGGTCGCGACGAGCAGTTCGGTCCCGTGCACGGCGTGATGCCGTACTGCGGCCAGCGCGTCGGCGCCGTTGTCGACCAGGACCGCGGCCGGCGACGGCAGCTGCGGGAGTTTGTGCAGGGTCCGCCAGGTCACCGTCTTGCCACCGGCGACGACCTTGTTGTCGTCCCCGATCAGGGCAGTGGACCGGCGCCGCGTGGTCACGCCGACTGGAGCTGCTCGATGAAGTCCAGCACGTCGCCGACCTTGGCGATCTGGCGCAGCCCCGGCGCGTCGAAGTTCAGCTCGTCGCCGATCTCGTCCTCGACCCGCAGCGCGAGCTCGGAGAAGTCCAGCGAGCGGAAGCCGATCTCCCGCAGGTCGGCGCCGTCGTCGGCCGGCAACGTCTTGCCCTGCGCCGTCAGCACCGCTCCCATCAGGTCCCGGATCTGCTCCCGCGTCAGCTCAGCCATGACCACAGAGCCTAGCTGCTGTGGACCGGGGCCGGACACGGTCTACCTGACCTCCGGGGCCGAATCGGTGGTTGCTTCGGCAGTGGTTCGGTTCGCTTCGGCGTGGGAGAGATCCGCGGGGGTGCGGGAGAGTTTTCCGCGCAACCGCCGGAGGCGGTCCCGGATCTCCCAGCCGATCAGCGCGATCATCGGAGTGGCGGCCGCGAGCGCGGCGAGCAGGATCTCCTCGACCGGCATCCCCGCGATGTGCTGGGCAGGCATGAACGTGACCTCCCGTGCGCTGTGTGACGGACAAGGGGGCGTTCGCCTACTCAGTGTAGGCGCGTGCCGCCGCCTGGTAAACGGCTCATACACTGAGACCCGTTTGCCGGTGCTGTTGTGACAGTTGTTGTGAAATGGCAGGGAACTTTTCGTCGTCCGGGGCTCTCTTCCGTGTGCGAGGACGCGACCGAGAGGACATGTATGACGAGACCAGGACGGGCGATGGGGCTTGCCTCGCTGGCGAGCCTGCCGGTACTACCGCTCGCTTGGTTCATCGCGCTGCAGGACCACAAGCCGTGGATGTCGATCGCCTACCTCGGCTACCTGCTGCTGGTGATCGCCGTCCCCGGCACGCTGTTCTGGCGCCGGCTGACCGGTGGTACCGGCTGGTTCGCCGTCGACGCCGTGCTCGGCACTTCGTTCGGCCTGGCCGTCGAGGCACTGATCTACCCGGTCGGCCGGTACTTCGACATCCCGCTGGCGGCCCTGCTGATGCCGGCACTCGCGTTCGGGGTCTACCGCGGCGTACCGCGAAGCAAGCTGCCGGTGAAGGCGACGCCCTGGTGGGCGATGGCCGGTGTGATGGTCGCCGTCGGTGTCGTCGCGGCCTGGTTCGTCCGGGTCGGCTCGCAGCTCATCCCGATCGACGGACCGGCAGCACTGCGGTCCGACTCGGATGCAGCGCGCAACTTGTCGCTGGCCGGTGAGCTGGCTCATCACTTCCCGCCGCAGATCCCCTACGCGTCCGGGCGACCGCTGACGAGCCACTTCGGCGTCTACGACCACCTGGCGTCGGCGCACTGGATCACCAGCATCGAGCTCGACGTACTGACTCAGCGGATGGCGCCCTTCGCCTTCCTCCTCCTGACGGTGCTCGGCGCGGCCGCGGTCGGCGTAGTACTGACTGGCCGCTCGGTGGCGGCTCCGATCGGCGCTGGGCTGACTGTGGCTGCCGGGGATCTCGCTGCCTGGCCGTGGGCGGTTGACGCGCGACTGTTCAACGACAGCCCGTTCTCGATGGGCTGGCTGACCAATCCGTCGCAGTCGTTCTCCACTGTGCTGATGCTGCCGCTGATAGCGGTCACTGCGATGCTGCTGCGGCGCAAGCCCACGCAGACGCGGGCACAGGTCATCGGCATGCTGGTGGCGGCCGGGGTGCTCATCGCGGCGATCTCTGCGACCAAAGCGTCCGCACTTCCCGTGTACGCCGCTGGGCTGGCTGCCGCGTGGGTCTACCTCACCGTGCGAGCTCGCCGCCTCAACCTGCGTGCTCTGGCTCTCGGGGTTGGCGTTGCGGCCTGCTATGGCTTCACCTTCCTCGTCGTACTGCGGGGGAAGCCGTCCGGTATCGAGTTCCACCCGGCGCGGACCTTCCGGCACATGATGGACGTGATGACGGCGCGGCACACCACTGCTGCGTTGGTGGTGATCGCAGTGGTTGTGGTGCTCGGGTGGCTGCTGCCTGCTGTGGGTGCGGTGTTGATCCGGCGGCGGGTGCCTCGCGATCCGATGGTGCTGTTGCTGCTGGTCGGGCTGGTCAGCTCGGTGGTCGCGACGGGGTTGCTGTACGACAGTGGGCAGACGCAGGTGTTCTTCGTGCGTACCGGCTTCATCTACGGCGTCCTGCTTGCGACGTGGGGGCTGGGATCGCTCGAGCGGAAGCAGTATTACGTTGCCGCGCCGGGGTTGCTGATCGGAGCAGCGGCGATCTACTGGGGTCGCTATCGGTCGGAGGACTCGTGCACCGGCGCGAACTGCTTCGGGCAGCCGCTGGTGGTCGCGCTGGTCATCGCTGTGATCGGGGTCGGCGTTCTTTGCTTGCTGTTCCGGTTGAAGCGGCAGCTGTGGGCAGTGGTCGCGGTGGCGGTCGTGCTCGGGTTGACGGTGTCGCCGACGCTGGAGTCGCTGAAGGAGTTCGCGTCGCCTGCGCTGACGGCGTACGAGTCGATCGCGCCGGGCGGGATCGAGGCGGCGCGCTTCATCCGGCGCAACTCCGGGCCGGGCGATCTGATCGCCACCAACGTCCACTGTCGCGAGGCGGGGGTCGATCGCTGCCTGACCGGGTCGTACTGGATCGCCGGGTACGCCGAGCGGCGGGTGCTGGTCGAGGGCTGGGCGTACACCCAGCGGGTCGACGACAGCTACGCGGCGGACGAGAAGGTCCAGGGCAGGTTCTGGAACCCGGAGCGGCTCCGGCTCAACGACGAGGCGTTCACCACGCCGACGCGCGAGGTCCTGGAGACGCTGCGCACGCAGTACGGCGTCCAATGGCTGCTGTTCGACGAGCGCCTCGCCACCCCGCCCGTAGCCCTGGAACGCCTAGCAGAACTCCGCTTCCACTACGGCACAGTCCGCGTCTACCAGCTCTACCCCCGCCCCACCAGCTCCACTCCCTGCCCCACCCAAACCCCCTTCCCCACCGGCACCCAAACCCCCGCCGGCCAACCATCCACGCCCGGCAGCTTCCCATCCACCCCAGGCGCCTTCCCATCCTCGCCAGGTGGTTTCCCCACCTCCCAACCCCCGAGCGGCCCGCCCTCCTCCCAACCCCCGGGCACCGCTCCGTCTCGACCGGCCGGCGGCGCCGCTCCGGGGGCACTCGGGAGCACCGTTCCCACGCAACCGCTTGCCAGCTCGCAGACTCCCGGTCTCCCGCTGTCTCCGTCGACCGGCGGACTCCCGCCGTCGCAGAGCGGCTTCCCGTCCACGCAGCCAACCGGCCAGCCGACGTCCCAGCCACCCGGCACCTTCCCCACGTCGCCGACCCCTGGCGGGTTCCCCTCGTCGCAGACGCCTGGCGGATTCTCTTCGTCGCAGACGCCTGGCTTCCCCACCGGCACGCAGACGCCGGGAGGGACACCGTCGCCGAACCCGTGCGCGTCTCAGCCCGGAGGCTTCCCGAGCCAGCCGCCAACCCAGACTCCCGGCGGCTTCCCGACCTCGCAGACACCGAGCGGTCTCCCGTCCTCGCAGCCGACCGGCACCTTCCCCACCTCACAGCCGACCGGCCTCCCCACCGGGAGTCAAACCCCCGGCGGCTTTCCGTCATCCCCGCCCCCCAGCGGTGCGCCGTCATCCACCTTCCCACCGCCAACTCCTCCAACCAGCCCCCACCCCTAACCCGCAACCAGCAACCTCCCCACCCCGAAGTTGGCCAGCCGATCCTCGCCGAAGCCGGCCGGCCGGCCCCCCATCTCAGGGGTTAACCCCGCACTTGGTGGGTTGCACCACCGGAATCTCGGGGGGCAACCCACCAACTCGGGGGTCAACCCCTCAAACGCCTTCCGGGGGCGTCGGCCCGGGGCGGGGCTGGGAAGGTTGGGTGGCTGCGGCTCCATCTCGGGGGTTGACCCCTGAGATGGTGGGTTGCCTGCCGAGATTCTGATGGGGCAACCCACCATCTGCGGGGTTAACCCCGCAGATGCGGTCTGAGGGGGTGGGCGCTAGCCGAGGGTTGGGATCGGGAGGCTTTGGTTTGAGGCTCGGTCCAGGGCTGTTACGGAGTAGAGGTAGTGGTGGCCCGTTGCGGCGGTGGTGTCGACGTAGGAGTTGCCGCGGAGGGTGGTGAGGAGGTTGCGCGCATCTGTGTCGGCGCACCAGTCGCCAGCGGTGAGGTCGCGGCGGTAGATCGCGTATGACGTGCTGTCGGCCGAGGTCGCCTTCCACTGCAGGGATACGCCGGCCGCCGTACGGGTCGACCGCAGTGCGTGCACCGGCAGTGGGGGTCGGGAATCCAGGGAGGGCATCGCGGGGATCAGTGCCGGGCGCGTGTACCAGTTGTTGTTGAGGAGGGTTGTCGCACCAAGCCGATCCGCCCGGACATCCTTGGCAGAGAAGTAGATGTCGCCCTTCACCTCCGGCACCGTGGTGTTGAACGCCAGGTGATCGCTCAACTCGGCCGGGTCCGACCAGTCCGGCGACTGCGTCGAAGTACCGACCTTGTACGTCGCCTGCCCGATGTACAGATGCACGTCAGTACCGCGCACCTGCTCGGCCCACCACGGCACGATCTTGTTGTAATCGGCCGGCGCGAACCCACCCGCCCAGTAGACCTGCGGCACGATGTAGTCGATCCACTCCTCCCGCACCCACCGCCGCGTGTCAGCAGCCAGATCGTCATAGGTCTGTACGCCGGCAGTGGTGTCCGACCCCAGCGGATCCGTCCCCTTGTTCCGCCACACCGCGAACGGCGAGATGCCGAACTTCACCCACGGCTTGACCGCCTTGATCCGCTGCTGGATCTCCTGGATCAACAGGTTGATGTTGTTCCGCCGCCACTCGGCCACAGTGGGGAAACCCGCCCCGTACTGCGCATAGGTCGCCGCATCGTCGAACACCTGACCAGCAACCGGATACGGGTAGAAGTAGTCGTCGAAGTGCACCCCATCAAGGTCGTAATTGACGACCGCGTCCATGATCGCGTCCTCAACCAGCTTGCGCGCAGCCGGGATGCCCGGGTTGTAGTAGAGCTTCCCGCCATACGTCACCACCCAGTCCGGATGCAGCCGCGCCGGATGCGTCGGGACCAGCGCGTTGAGGTTGGTCCCCATCGAGAGCCGGTACGGGTTGAACCACCCATGCAGCTCCAGGTTCCGCTTGTGCGCCTCGGCGACCGCGAACGCCAGCGGGTCATAGCCCGGGTCCCCACCCTGCGTACCGGTCAGGTACTGCGACCACGGCTCGACCTTCGACGGCCAAAAGGCGTCTGCGGTCGGGCGGATCTGCAGGATGACCGCATTGTGGTGCTGCCGGACCGCGTCGTCGAACCAGCCGAGCAGTTCGGCCTTCTGCTGCTCCGGGGTCAGCCCGGTCCGCGACGGCCAGTCGATGTTCACCACGGACGACACCCAACTCGCGCGGAACTGGCGCAGGGGCGTCGCCGGGTTCGGAGTACAGGTGCTGTCCGGAGCCGGTGGCGCCGCTGTCGCAGTACTGGTGAGGGCACCGGCCACCAGACAGGCTGATGCGCCGAGAAGGCCGAGGATCCGCCAGGCTCTCATGTCATTCTCCGACCGATTGTCCAAAAGAAGTCGAAAAATAGTTACACAGTTGGGCCGGGTGCAGAAGAGGTCGGTACGGTTGGGCCATGCTGCGCCAGGCCACGGACGAGGACGTCGACACCATCCGGGCACTGCGCAACCAGCAGGCCAACCGCGACGTCAGCATCACCACGCACGAGATCTCCGCCGAGGAGCACGCCGGCTGGTGGGCCAAGACGAGCGTCGACCCGAGCCGCCGGGTGCTGATCTACGAGCGCGACGGCCGGACCGCCGGCGTGGTCAACTTCTTCGATCTCGATGCTGGTACCGGCGCCTGGGGATTCTTCCTCGACGCCGACGGGCTGGCCGAGACCGGCGAGACGCTGCCCGCCTGGATCGAGGTGATGAAGGAAGCCACCGGCTACGCCTTCGACACCCTCGGCCTCGATGAGCTGACCGGCGAGGTGCTCGAGCACAACACCGTCGTCCGGCAGATGAACCGCCGCTTCCGCTTCACCGAGGGCGAGCCGGAGCTCCGGTACGCCGACGGCCGCGAGCTCACCGTCATCCCGATCAAGCTGTCCCGAGCCGACCGGCGCAAGCCGAAGGAGACCCGATGAGCGCCACCCGCACGATCGACTTCGGCGGCGTCCCGATCGGCCCGGAGCACCGGCCGTTCGTGATCGCTGAGATGTCCGGCAACCACAACGGTGACTTCGAGCGGGCCAAGGAGATCGTCCGCGCGATGGGCGACACCGGCGTCCAGGCGCTGAAGCTGCAGGCCTACACCGCGGACACGATGACGCTCGACGTCGACCTGCCCGCGTTCCGGCTGCCGGGCGACCACAAGCTGTGGGCCGACCGCCACCTGCACGAGCTGTACGAAGAGGCGCACACGCCTTGGTCCTGGTTCGAGCCGCTGTTCGAGCTGGCGAACTCGCTCGGCATGGTCGCGTTCGCGTCGCCGTTCGACCAGACCGCGATCGACCTGCTGGAGAAGCTGGACGTCCCCGGCTACAAGGTCGCGTCGAACGAGATCGGCGACCTGCCGCTGGTCCGGGCGATGGCGGCGACCGGGAAGCCGATCATCATCTCCACCGGCTCGGCGACGCTGACCGACATCGACGCGGCCGTCCGCGCCGCCCGCTCGACCGGGAACGAGCAGATCGTCGTCCTGTCCTGTACCGCCAGCTATCCGGCGCCCGCCGACCAGTCGAACCTGCGCGGGATTCCGGTCCTCCGCGACGCGCTCGGCGTCCAGGTCGGCCTGTCGGACCACACGATGGGCATCGGCGCCTCGATCGCCGCGGTGGCCCTCGGCGCGACCGTCATCGAGAAGCACGTCACCCTGTCCCGCGACGACGGCGGCGTCGACTCGGCGTTCTCGCTGGAGCCGCACGAGGTCAGGGCCCTGGTCGAGGGCACGACCATCGCCCACGAGGCCCTCGGCGAACCGGTCATCGGCCCCAAGCAGGCCGAGCAGAACGTACTCCGCTTCCGCCGCTCCCTCTACGTCACCCGCGACGTGAAAGCCGGCGAGCACGTCTCCCCCGACAACGTCCGCTCGGTGCGCCCCGCCGGCGGCCTCCAGCCCGACGCGTTCTCCACCGTCGAGGGCCGGCCGTTCCGCACCGACGCCACCGCCGGCACACCACTGACCTGGGATCTTCTGTAAGAAGGGCTTTTCGTGCTCGTTTCAGTTGTCGTGCCGTGTTATCGGTCGGGGGCGACTCTGCCGCGGCTGGTCGAGGATCTGGTGCAGGTGCTGCCCGGCGCGACGACCGGGTTCGAGATCGTGCTGGTGGTGGATGGGAGTCCGGACGACACCTGGCAGGTGGCCAGTGAGCTGGCCAACAAGTACGGCGAGGTGCGGGCGATGCGGCTGGCCCGGAACTATGGGCAGCACAATGCGTTGATCGCCGGCGTGCGGAACGCCCGGTACGAGGTCGTCGTCACGATGGATGACGATCTGCAGCATCCGGCCGATCAGGTGCCGGTGTTGTTGCGGGCGCTGACGGATGACGTCGACCTCGTGTACGGCGTACCGGCCGAGGAGGAGCACGGGTTCGCGCGGAGCTTCTCGTCGCGGCTGGTGAAGGGGGCGCTGGCGTCCGCGATGGCGGTGCGGGACGCGCGGTCGATCAGCGCGTTCCGGGCATTCCGTACCTTCCTGCGCGACGGGTTCGACGGGCTGGACGGGCCGCACGCCTCGGTCGATGTCGCGTTGTCGTGGTCGACGACCCGGATCGCGCAGACGACCGTACGGATGGAGCCGCGCGCGGCCGGCCAGTCGAACTACACGACCTGGATGCTGATGAAGCACTCGCTGACGCTGATCACCGGGTACTCCGTTGAGCCGCTGCGGCTGGTCGGCTACCTCGGATTCATCTGCGCGGTGTTCGGCGTCGGGCTGTTCGGCGTGATCATCGTCAAGTACGTCACCGGCGCGACGACCGTCGCCGGGTTCACCACGATCGCGTCGATGGTCGCGCTGTTCTCCGGCGCGCAGATGCTCGCGCTCGGCGTACTGGGTGAGTACGTCGGCCGCCTGCACTCGGGGTCGATGGGCCGGCCGACGTACGTGATCCGCGAGCGCACCGACGTGGACGCCCATCCGGACATCAAGCGTGAGGCTGACTGACCATGGAGTACCTGCTGTTCCCCGGCCGCCATCACGTGCTGACGCGCTACCAGGCGGAGTTCCTGCGCCGGTACGACGCGACGATCGTCTGGGCCGTGACGTCGGCCAACCACCACACCACCAAGCGCAACCCGGTGCCGTTCGACCGGCGCGAGGCCGCGATCGAGCGGCTCAGCGTGGCGGTCGGGATCCGGTCGCTGGTGATCGGCGTGGTCGACACCCCGCCGACGGACGACTTCGCCGACGTCACCATCAAGGCGGTCGAGGCCGGTACGGACGACGAGGTGCAGCTGGATCCGTCGAACACGGTCGTCGCGTGCTCGACGGTGGAGGTCGCGAAGCTGTACGAGCAGCTCGGGTACCAGGTGATCGGGGTGGAGCCCGAGGACGAGCCGCGCCCCTGGGACGTGCTGTTGATGGTTGCCGC
The DNA here is from genome assembly GCF_039537185.1 of Kribbella ginsengisoli. Classification (NCBI taxonomy): domain Bacteria; kingdom Bacillati; phylum Actinomycetota; class Actinomycetes; order Propionibacteriales; family Kribbellaceae; genus Kribbella; species Kribbella ginsengisoli. The sequence continues at coordinate 279,485 of NZ_BAABAA010000007.1, forward strand.
TGGCAATGACGACTGGCGCAAGCTGGCGCATCCGGCGACTGTCGATGTCTTCGATCGCTATCGGCTGGACGCGCAGATCCAGCGCTGCGTCAACGACCCGGTGGTCGGGGATGACGGTGGGCTGACCACCACTCGCGACTACAAGACCTACGCGGACGCGTTCGAGACGGCGGCCGACCGGAAATGGGAGCAGATCAAGGACTTCGTCCGGCCGGGGCGCATTCTCGACATCGGGTGCGCGACCGGTGCGACGCTGCAGCTCGTCGACGCGGATCCGCGGTTTCATGAGTCGGACCTGATCGGGGTCGAGGTCGCGCGGCATTTGTACGCGGAATGCGTGCACAAGAAAGAGCAGGGGCTGTTCCACAACCCGAACGTGTACTTCTACCAGCGCAACATGCTCGGCTCGGCGGTCTTCCCGGCGCGCTCGATCGACACGACGCTGACGTTGGCGCTGACACATGAGATCTGGTCGTACGCCGCCGGGTCACGGCCGGAGACCGTTCAGCGCTTCGCGGACGCGCTCTATGCGCATACTGCGCCGGGTGGGGTTTGGGTCAACTCTGATGTGTGCGGACCTGGGGAGCCGGAGCGGAGCGTAGTACTGGCTCTGGATGACAGTGATGGGGCCAATCCGGATGAGCCTGTCGAGCTGGAGGCGCTGCATGACCCGGCGGGCTACATCTCCGGGTTGTCGACGCGGGCGCGGTTCTTCCAGTTCGCGCAGGACTTCCGGCGGAATGCTTCGGTGCCGTTCGAGTACGTCGAGCGGGACGGGAAGCTGGTGCTGCGGTTGGCGGATGCGATGGATTTCCTGACGCGCAAGGACTATGTGGACAACTGGTTGAGCGAGACGCATGAGCAGTTCTGCGGACTCGACTTCGCCGGCTGGTCGGCGGTCGCGAAGGAGGCCGGTTTCACCATCGACCCCGCGTCGAAGGCGTGGCGCAACGACTGGGTGATCGACAACCGAATCGCTCCGGTCGCCTCAATCAGCACGGTGACCGGCGAGGCCGTCGACTGGCCGGACACCCACCAGCTATTGATCGCCAAGCGCTAGAACCTGTTGCCGAGCTTCTTCTTCAGGCGGCGCTTGACCTTGTAGGCGAACTTACGCGGGTTGCGGATGAGCGCTGCCTTGCGGATCAGCGTGGCGGCGGCGAAGGCGCGGGAGTTGCGGAAGCGGGTGCGCTCGGCGTTGATCTTCTGCACCTGAAGCCGCATCTCACGAAGCCGCGTCTCACGAGTCTTCAGCGCCTTGTCCCGGAAGCCCAGCGTCCGCTCCAGCCCGAAGACATGCCCCTGCAACTCGAACAGCTCATGCTTGGCCCGCTCAGCATCCGCCAACGCGGTCCGTACGTCGGGAGCCTGGCTCTCCACCTTGCCCAGCGCAGCCGACAGCCCCGCAGCCAACTCCTTGCCCCGAGCAACATCCCCGGCGGCACCGCCCGACATCGCCAGCCAGGTGGTGATCAAGTCATCCCCCACCATCCACGGCGGCCACGGGTGACGTCGATGCGCGCCGATCAACCGCTCATGGAACCGCGCCCAAGCAGCAGCAAGCAACTCACCCCGCCCACCCTCAGCAACCCACCCGGACACCCCGAACCCAAAGGGGTCTCCGTCGACGGTCACGTCGTCCCACCGAAGCAACACCTGACCAGGCTGCGCCAAGGCCCACTCGCCAAGGCGCCCAGCCAGCTCGCGGAAAGCCGGTACGTCCTCAGCCGCCGCCAACCGGAAGAGGACGGTCTCAACGCTGGTCCCGCCGGAAACAACGGGGGGGATGGTGGCGTGGTCGAAGAGGACGCCTCGCGCTGAGCGACCAGGAGGTTCAGGCTGGTCAGCCTCGTCTGGGGTCTCGGACTGCACGACGGAGGTCGCCCAGTCCGTGGGCGCCGAGGCGCTGGCCGGAGCGGTGGTCGCATCTACCGAGGTCGTCGGCGCGCCGGGCGTGGCTGCCCCCGGGGTGGCCAGGGTCGCCGATGGCGCGAGGGCCGGGGTGGATGTCAGGACGGCTTGGCCGGCGGGGCCGGTGTGGGCGTAGATCGCGCTGTGGTTGGTGGTGCTGGTGATTGCCAGCCAGCTGGTCGCTGTTGAGGCGAGGAGGCCCGCTCGGGCTGCTGTTTCTGCTGCCTCGGCGATGGGGGCGAGGAGCGGAACGTCGCTGGACTCCAGTGCTTCTACTGCGAGGCGGGTGGGGAGGGTGCCGGGGCGGGCGGAGGCGGCTACGTCTGCTGCTAGCAGGGTGCCGTTGTAGGAGGCGTAGACGGATTGGAGGGGTAGGCCGGCTCGGGCTAGTTCGGAGGCTAGTTGGACTGCGGAGACCGGGCGGGTGGGGTCTTCGTGGAGGGGGTGCCAGTCGTCGTCGCCGTGGCGGTTGGTGGGGAGGCGGCTGTCTAGGAGGTTGGTGAGGGAGAACTCATTCTCCAGGCCCAGGACCACGACTGTGGTGGGGGTGCAATGGGCGGCCAATGCATCCAGCCGCTGCGGCCAGGTCAGGTCGGGGCTGTCGTAGCCGAGGACCCGGTCCAAGCCATCCACGGCGACGACCGCCTCGTACGTCGTACCGGCGACCGCTTCGTACGTCGTACCGGCGACCGCTTCGTGCGTCGTACCGGGGAGGCCGTCGAGGGCGCCTGCGATGACCTGCAGGTCGGGGAATTGTTCGGAGAGCGAGGAAGCGTCCGAGACGGAGCGGACGAGCATGGTTGCGGCGGAAGACTTGGCCAAGACCACAGAGACGAGGTCGGCCGTGTGGGGGCCGAGGATCAGGGTGCGTGCCCCAGCAGGCAGTACGTCGTTCAGCAGGGTCCGGAGTACCGGTCCCCCGACAGCCCCACGCTTGCCGTTGTAGTCGCTCCACGGCTGCATCTCACCGCGAACCACCTCGACGGCCAGCTGGTTGTCAGACACGCTCTCTCCAATCGAACAACATCCGCAGTTCGGCGGGCGGCATCATCCACGGCACGCCCAGTTCCAGGTCGGTGGTCGCCCGCGCGGCCGCCAGGTCGATCTCCTTGCCCAGCATCTCCGGCCACAGGCGCGCGATCCGCGCCTCGCCGCCGAACAGCGGGTTCTCGCCCGCCATCTGCATCGGATCGCCGTAGACAGCCGGCTCGCAACCCGCCGCGATCCCGTAGAAGACCGCGGTCGACAGCCGGTTCGCCGCCACCCGCTTGTGCTTGCGCAACTCCGCGAGCTGCTTGTAGAGGAACCGCGGATCCGTCCCCTCGTAGGAGAACCCCCGCCGCCCGAACGACACCACCCGGAAGCCGGCATCCTCGTACGAGCGGCGAATCTCCGGCCGGTCGTACTCCGTGTAGTACAGGCTGAACGTCACCGGCCCCGGCTCGGTCTCCCGGATCTCGTCGATCAAGCGCTTGTGATCGCCCTCGATCTTGCCGCCTTCCCAACCATGGAAGAGGAACCACAGCGTCCCCTCCCGCTCCTCCTCCGGCACGACGCCGAGCGAAGGCTCGAGGTCCAGCAAGTACAGGAACGGCGCCCCGATGCTGTGGTAGTTCCGACGCCCCAGCGCATGCCCGCGCCGCCGCACAGCGTCACTCCAGGTGAACCGCCAGGCGCCGTCGTAGAACTCATGCACCGGGTTCCAGCCGTCGCCGATGTTCCACCCGTGCTGGAGGTAGCCGCGCAGGCGAGGCGGGTACGCCTCGTCCAGCCCGGCGTACCGCGCCAGGATGTGCGCTTGCCCGTAGTAGTGATTGTGGTGATGCATCAGCGAACCTCGACGTGAAGAGTGCCTGCGTGCGGCCGCACACCCAGCATGTGGCCATTCTGCTCGATCACCAACGGCAACCGGCTGGCCAGGAACGGCTCACACTGCACAGCCTGCGCCGAGCCATCGGCGGCGACCGCGAAGAGCACCCAGTCCGCCAAGCTGGCCAGCGGATCGACGGCATGCGCGACCGGGTTCTCCGGGACCAGCGCCGGCAGCTTCACCGACGCCGTCCACTGCCCGTCCGACAACGCGCTCCGGCAGGCCACATCCAGGTGATCGTCGGAGTCATCGATGTACCGCCGCCAGCTGAAGCTGTGCGTGACATCGGTCAACGGCCCACTGATCCGCAATTCATTGCTCTCAGCAACGATCAGCGCCCGCTCGGCGACCAGCCGGGCCGGCCCCTCGTGCAGATTGACGTAGCCGCCGGTCGACCGGGTCAACGAGACCAACCGGCCTTGCTCCAGGTGATTGACGGCCTGGTCCTCGGCTGTCCACAGCAGCAGCTTCTCGGTGCCATCGCTGCCCACCATCCGGAACGCCCAGGTGGTCCGCTGCGTAAACGGGTCGTCCGGGTTCGTCTCCGCGATGATCGGCGCATAAGGGATCCGGACGCTGAACCGCCGGTCGCTCGACAGCTCGACCGACAGCACCTGGTCCTGCCCGGACAGCGGCCTGGTCAACTGCAGTTGCGGGTTGTCGAGGGCGGCGGGCACGCGACCCCGCAGTACCAGGGCGTCTTCGAACTGGTCGACGGACGTCAACCGGCAAGGGTCGACCATCCGGCGCAGTACGAAGGCCCCATCTGCGCCAGGCCCGGGCTGCACCCAACTGTTCGCACAGATCCAGTTGCCAGGCGGCCACCCCGGGCTGCCCGCCTTCTGCCCCCGCAGCTTGCCTTCCCGCCGTGCCTTCCCGGCCCGCATCCGTACGGCGAAATGCCCCGGCGCCCCCGTCTCGGACAGCCTGGCCAGCAACGGCTTGTCGAGGTGCACCTCGAACCCGACCATCGCCGTGTCCCCATGCGAGTCAGTCGCCTCGAACCGCCGTACCGCCAAAGGCGTCTCGGCCCCATCGACCACCAGCGCGATCCGCACCGCCGACGACGCAGCGTCCGTCGCCAGATGCCGGATCTCCGCGGTGCCCTTGATCGCCAGCCCGCCATCTCGCCAGGCGACGTCCTGGACCGTGGTCGCGAGCGTCAGCTCCCGGGCCGGCAACTGGTAGAGCGACCGCGGGATCGCCGTGTTCGCCTCGTGCACACCCGGATAGTTGTGCTCGAACTGCCGCCGCCGACCCGGCTTGGGCAGCGCCCGGGCGCCGCCACGCAGCCCGCCTTCGTTGCGGAAGTGCGCCAGCCGCCGAAGCAGCTCGACATCCCCGGCCCGCAGCGCAGCATGCTGCAGCCGGTCGTACCCATGAGCACGCGTGAGCACCGAGCGATCCAACCGCTCCAGGAACCTGGAGGCGAGCAGCACCAACTCCTGCTCCTCCGACTCCGGCACCGCGCCGAAGGCCATCATCAGCGTCAGCATGTCGATCTGGGTGAAGTGCGAGTGCACCCGCCGCCGGATCTCGCCCAGCCCGGGGCCGCCGGAGTCGATCAGGTCCAGCACCAGCTCGGCAGACGTCACCCGGTCGGCCAGGTTGCCGAACTGGAACTTCTGTTGCGTGATCGATTCCCCAGACTCCCGCTCGCGCCAGTAATAGACCGGTGCGGCGATCGCGTCGACGGTGACCGCGTCCAGGTGGGCCTGCAGGGTGACCGGGTAGTCCTCGTACCGGATCGCGGGGAACTCGTACCCGTGCTCGTCCCAGAAGGATCGCCGGTAGACCTTGTTCCAGATCATCCGGTCGAGAATCAGGTCGGGTGTCTCGATCACGTGGGTCGCGATCCGGTCCTTGGCGAACGGCAGCCGGTGGATCCACGACGGCCGGACGCCGGCGCTGTTGTTGAACCGCCGCGCGTTGCCGCCGGCCAGGCAGGAGCCGGTCTCGTCGAGGGTCCGGATCAGCCACTCGAACCCGTGCCGGCTGACCAGGTCGTCACTGTCCACGAAGGTCAGGTAGTCGCCCTGGGCTTCCCGTACGCCGGTGTTGCGGGCCGGCCCGAGCCCCTGGTTGTGCTGCTCGACGATCCGGAACCGGGCGTCCCGCTCGCAGAAGTCCTTCGCGATCGCGGCGCTGTCGTCCGGCGACCCGTCGTCGACCAGGATCGCCTCGAAGTCGGCGAAGGTCTGCCGGGCGATCGACTCGAGGCAGTCCCCGATGTACTCCCCGACGTTGTAGAACGGCACAACCACGCTCAGCCGCGGCGTCACAACTGCTTCTGTCTCCTCGGCTCAGTTCAGGTTCGGTTCGTCATGCTAGCAGTAACCGATCGGCTACTAAGTGCACTGTCAGCAGGGTGTGGACAGGCTCGAAACCGTAGCGCGCCCAAGCGCGCTGGACACCGGTGTTATGCCCCTGAGTGGAGATCACCAACCGTCGGGTCGTGCTCGCATCCTCTACCGCGGCCAGCAGATGCCCGTACCTCCCGCGCCCCTGCTCAGCCGGTACTACGCCAGCAAGCTGGACCTCCGTCCACGACCTCTCCTGGTCGATGGTCGCCAGCGCCAGCACTCGTCGGTCGGGCCCACGCAGCACGACCGCACCCGCGTCGGCCACGCTGCGGCGGGCCCACTCCTGGTATCCAGCAAGCGCCTCGGAGCGCTTGAACAGCGGATTGGCGCAGTAGTGGTTCCCGTAGTCGCCGAAGATGTCGCCCACCAGGTCGTCCACGAGGGTGTCGTCGACTTCCTTCTCCAGGCTCGCGCTGAACCCGGCCAGTGGCGCCGGGCGACGACCCTTGCCGACCGGGAGCGACCAGTAGACGAGGCTGTCGGCCAGCAGCGCCGTACGCGTCCCAGCGGCGAGCGCCGCGAACCAGGTCACCTCGCGCGCTGGGTAGCGCAGGATGACGACGTCCGCCGAGGACTTGTCGACAGCGGTGAGCACCTCGTCCAGCGGCGTACCGGCGGAGGCTGACACGGAGATGCGGTCGACGGAGACGCCGAAACGCTTCGCCTCGTACTCACCCGGCCTGCTGGTCAACTCGCCGGACTCCAGGGCGTCGTACCAGCTCATACGGCAACCAGGTTGTACGAGATGACGCCGTCGATCACACGAGCCTGCTCATCTGACGTGAGCTGGCTGTAGAGCGGCAGCCGGACGAGCCTGTCGCTCACCCGCTCGGTGACCTCGCAGCCGCCAGGCCCGACCCGGCCGTAGCGTTCACCGGCCGGCGACGAGTGCAGCGGGAGGTAGTGGAAGGGTGCACTGATGTTCAGCTCCCGCAGGTGCGCAATGAGCCCCTGCTGGTCCTCATGCGACGGCATGAGCAGGTAGTACAGGTGCGCCGGGTGCACGCACTCGGCCGGCACGGTCGGTACGCCGACGCCGCGCGACGCGGCCCAGACGGCGAGCTCCTCGTCGTACCGCTGCCAGATCGCATGCCGCGGTGCCTGAATCCGGTCGAACTGCTCCAGTTGCGCCGTCAGGAACGCGGCGAGCGGGTCGGCCGGGAGATAGCTGGAGCCGACGTCGACCCAGCGGTACTTGTCCACCTGCCCACGGAAGAACTGGCTCCGGTTGGTGCCCTTCTCCCGGATCACCTCGGCACGCGAGACCAGGTCGGCGTCGTTGAGCACCAGCGCACCGCCCTCGCCGCAGTGCACGTTCTTGGTCCCGTGGAACGACTGCGTCGCCATCACCCCGAATGAGCCGAGCGGCCGACCCCGGTACGTCCCACCGAGCCCGTGCGCGTTGTCCTCGATCACTGCCAGCCCGTACTTCGCCGCGACGGCCAGCACCTCGTCCATGGCGGCCGCGACCCCGGCGTAGTGCACAACCACGATCGCCTTGGTGCGGTCGGTGACGGCGGCTTCGAGCTGGGTCTCGTCGAGGTTGAGCGTGTCCGGCCGGATGTCCACGAACACGGGCACCGCGCCGCGCAGTACATAGGCGTTGGCCGTCGAGACGAAGGTGAACGACGGCATGATCACCTCGTCGCCCGGAGCGAGGTCGAGCAGCAGCGCGGTCATCTCCAGCGCATGCGTGCACGAGGTGGTCAGCAACGATGCCAGCCCGCCGGTGAGCTTGGTGATCAGCTCGGTCGCCCGGGCGGTGAAAGGACCGTCTCCGGTGACCGCGGCGGAGGTGAACGACCGGCTCACGTACGCGAGCTCGTCACCCGCCAGGTACGCCTTGACGAAGGGGATCGGCGACAGCTCCGGCATAGAGCAGAAGCCTAGTCCTTCTCTTGCGCTTCGAGCGCTTCGGCATAGCTGTGGTGGCCCGGATCCTCGAGGCTGTCGTAGCCGACCAGGAACTGCGGCCGGCGCTGGCTCGATTGAAACAAGCGAGCGACGTACTCGCCGAGCAAGCCGAGGCAGAGCAGCTGGATCGCGCCGATCACGCCGACCGCGAGCACTGTCGACGTCCAGCCGGGGATGCTGTTGCCGGACAGCTTGATGATCAGTGCGCCGATCACCATCGCGAAGGACAGCAGCCCACCGAGCAACCCGAGCCAGGTGGCCAGCCGCAGCGGTGCCGCCGAGAACGCGGTCACGCTGTCGAACGCCAGCCGGAACATCTTCGTCCAGTTGTACTTCGTGACGCCTGCCGCCCGTACTGCGCGGACATACGGCACCTCGGCGCTCGGGAAGCCCAGCCACGGGATCACCAGCCGGAACACCCGGCCGTCCTCGGGCAAGCCGTTCACTGCGTCCACCACTCGCCTGGAGACGAGCCGGAAGTCGCCCGCGTCGAACGGGATCTCCTTGCCGACCAGACGGCACATCAGCCGGTAGTACATCCGGGCGGTCGTCCGCTTCGGCCAGGAGTCGCTCGAGCGGTCGGAGCGCACGCCGTACACGACGTCGACGTCCTTGTCGCGGGCAGTGGCGAGCAGCTCGGCGATGACCTCGGGCGGGTCCTGCAGGTCGGCATCGATCGTGACGAGGTACTCCCCACGCGCCCTGCGGAAGCCAGCCGAGAGGGCGGCCTGGTGACCGGAGTTGCGGAGCAGCCGGACCAGGCGGAGCTGCGGCCACTTGGCCGTGGCTTCGGTCAGGAGGGCGGCCGTCTTGTCCCGGCTGCCGTCGTCGACGACCAGCACCTCGTACGAGATCCCCAGACCGTCCAGCAGCGGGTGCATCCGCTCGAAGAAGATCGGCAGCACCTCTTCCTCGTCGTACATCGGCACGACGACGGACAGAACAGGCTGGCTGGATGCCATGGAGACCTCCTTGCCGGGGAGGTTACTAGCCGTCTGCGGCACTAGGCTGCCCTGGTGGCAATCGTGACGGGCGAACCGCCCGGCAGTCTCGCCGAACGTCGGCGTGAGGCGGCCGTGCGGCGGGAGACCGCTCGTCAGCTGGAACGAGCCCGCGAGATCGAGGAGACGCGGCTCCGCGAGGCCGCCCGGATGCGGGCCCGGTCGCGGACGATGCGGTCGGTCATCCGGCCACCTCAACCAGCAGCACGCCAGGCTCCGGAGACACCGACTGCGCGCCTGGTCAAGGCCGGCGCCGGGGTCGCTCTGGCCGTGCTGGCGATCTGGTTGATGGCCGGGCACGCGTCGGGGGACAGCATCGTGGCGCTGCTGCGGTTCTGGGTCTTCGGGCTGACACTGCCGGGCTTCATCCTGTGGCGGCTGGCCAGCCCGTTCCGGCACAACCTGGTCGAGGACGTTGCGGCCGGGTCACTGGTCGGCGTGGCCATCCTGCTGCTCGTCTACATGGGGGTTGCGCCGCTAGGGCTGCAGCAGTGGGCCTGGCTGTGGGCTGCGCCCGTACTGATGGCCGGGGTGTCGGTGCCGCGGTGGCGCCGACGAGTGCTGAGCAAGGTCGAGCGCCCGATCAATCCGGTGACCGCCTGGCTCATCGTCGCCGCTTGTGCGCTGCCGCTGTACGGCACTGGGCGCTACCGGAATCTGCTGCCGGCTCCCTACACGGATGCCCGCTCCAACTCGCCTGACATGGCGTTCCACCAAGCACTGTCGGCCAGTGCGAAGTACGACTTCCCGCTGCAGGCGCCGTACGTCAACGGCGAGCAGATGGACTACCACTACTTCTGGCACCAGTTCACTGCCGCCACCTCCTGGGCTACCGGGATCGACCTCACCGACCTCGTCTACACGATCGGCTGGGTACCACTGCTGATCGCCGGGACCGCACTGATCTTCGCCCTCACCGACCGGCTCGCCCCGAGCTCGCGCTGGGCCGGTCCGCTGGCGATCGCGGTCGCGTCCATTGGCGGCACGGTCAGCGCTTATCCACAGGGCTCGCTGCTGTCCGAAGGCCTGATGAACTACGTCTGGGGTAGCCCGACGCAGAACCTCGGCGGCGCGCTGATCACCCTGCTCGCGCTCATCGGCGTCGATCTGCTGCGCGGCCGGAGTTCGCCTGGTACCTGGGTGATGTTCGTCGTCATCGCGGCGGCCGGGTCGGGGTCCAAGGCGACCGTGCTGCCGTTGATCATCTGCGGGCTCGCCCTGGTCGTCTTCGTCCGGCTTTGCTACGGCCGGCTGGCCCGATCCGCGGTCCTCATCGCGGTGGCGCTCGGCGGCATCTTCGCCGCCTCGATCGTGGTGGTCTTCGGCATGCACTCGTCGGGGCTCGCGGTGAAGCCCTGGGTGACCTTCGCCAAGATCGGCATCTATCCGCTGATCGCCGATCCGCTGCCGTCGGGGCAGTTCGACCACAGCGCGATGTGGATCAGTGGGATCACCGCCTGTCTCGGCCTGGTCCTCGGCAGCGCCGGGCTGATCATCCTCACCGGTACGGCGGCCCGCTGGTTCCGCGATCCGGGGATGATCTTCCTGGTCGGCATCTCGATCGCCGGTTTCTGCGCGATGATCCTGACCGACCAGCCGGGGACCAGCCAGTTGTACTTCCACCGCACCGCAGTACCGGTCATCGCCGCTCTGGCCGCGGCCGGGGTGTGGATGCTGGTGTTCTGGTTCGCCGACAAGTGGTCCGATCTCGTCGTGCTCGCGTCGGTCGTCGGCGGCATCGGAGCGACCGCGGCGGCGCGGGCGATCGTCAAGGCTGACGCCAAGCCGTTCCGGCAGGCCGACGGATCGCTGCACGGGCTGATCGCTCCATGGCTGTGGACGATCGGCTTGCTGCTGCTGGTCGCCGTCGTGCTCACGGTCCTGTGGAAGCGCGGCGGGCATCGGCGGGGCCGACCGACGCGGATCGCGATGGCCTCCTTCGCGCTCGCAGGGATGGGCGCCGGCCTGTTCCTCCCGATGCAGGCCATGGCGGAGTACAAGCCGGTCGTACTGGCCCCGCAGACCGACAAGCAGCTGCTCGGGCCTTCGAGGACCCAGGCCGCTGCGGCGATCTGGCTGCGGGATCACGCTGCGCCTGGTGAGCTGATCGCGACCAATGCGCATTGCGCGAGCAAGAGCACGCTGGGCTGCGACGCCCGGCACTTCTGGATCTCGGCACTGTCCGAGCGGCACGTGCTGATCGAGGGCTGGGGCTACACGAACACGCTCAACGATCTCGTCGCCGGGACCGGGATGGGCCCGAACTCATTGCCGTTCTGGGACCAGCCGCGGCTGCAGGAGAACGACATCGTCTTCGTCGCGCCGACCCGGGACAACCTGCGGGTGCTGCGGGAGAAGTACGGCGTCCGCTGGTTGTACGCCGACCCGACTCAGACGATCGTCTCAAGCACTCTGAACAGTCTTGCCACGTTGCGCTTCAAGGCGTCGGACGCGCTCGTCTACGAACTCCCCTGAGTGATGGCGCGCCTACGCATCGGAGCCGTTCCGGCATTAGGGTGACCGCATGCACTCCAGGGCTCGGCGGCGCGGGCCGAAGGACACCGGCTCCGGAACGCTCGCCGGACGGATGGCGGCCCTGCCAGTGCTGTTGCTGGTCCTGGTCCTGCTGATCTCGCGAGCCCCGGTTCTCGACGTCGCGAAGTTCGGCCTGTTCCTGGTGGTCGGCGTGACCTTGCCCGGTGTGGTGATCTGGCGGTTGATCGGCGCCTATCGCGGCAGCCTGGTCGAGGACTTCGCGGCCGGCTTCGCGATCGGTACGGCCGCGCAGTTGATCGTGTACCTGGCCAGCGCGTCCGTCGGGTTGCAGCGCTGGTCGTGGGGCTGGGCGCCGATCGTGCTCGTCCTCGGGGTGATGGATCGCGACGTGCGGAACCGGGTCTGGCGCCGGGTCGCCAGTCCGCTCGCGCCGTTGACTGCTTGGTTGCTGTCGCTGTCGACGTCACTCGTGCTGTTCGCGATCTATCGGGCCGGGCCGGGGCGGTATGCACCGGCGTACACCGATCCGTTGGTCAGTGATCCGGGGATGGCGTTCCACCAGGCGCTCGCGGCCAGCGCGAAGGCCGACGTACCGGTGGTGCCGTTGTGGATCGGTGGTGAGCCGATGAAGTTCCACACGTTCTTTCATCAGGTCACCGCGGCGACGTCGTGGGCTACCGGGGTGGATCTGACTCAGTTGATCTATGCGCTGAGCTGGCTGCCGTTCGCGCTGGCGGGTTGTGCCCTGGTCTTCGTGGTGATGCAGCGGTTCGTGCAGCCGGGTGAGAGCGCTGCGGCTGTGTGGGCGGGGCCGCTTGCTGTGCTCGTGGCGGGGCTTGGTGGGTCGCTGGAGCCGCTGCATGACCTGTCGGTCGGCGGGGTTTCGATGGTGTCGGGGGCGTATCTGAGTCCGACGCAGAATCTAGGGGTGATGTTCGCGCTGGTGCTTGCGGTCATCGCGATCGATCTGCTGCGCAAACAGCCGCCGTCGACTCGGTGGATCTTGTTGCTGCTGGTGGCGCTGGCTGCTGCGGGGGCCAAGGCGAGTGTGCTGCCGATGGCGGTGTGTGGGTTCTTGCTGGTGTTCCTGTTCCGGCGGTCGACGCGGAATGCGTTCTTCGGGGTGCTGATCGCGCTCGGCGTGTTCGTCGGGTCGGCGATCGTGGTCTTCGGCGGTGAGTCGTCGGGGTTGCAGGTGAAGTTCGGCGTGCTGTTCGAGGAGCTGCCGCCGTACGCCGCGATCAAGGCGGCGGCTGGTGATCGGGCCGGGTTGATCAGCGCGGTGGTGATCCTGGTGGCCTGGGGGCTGGCAGTCGTCGGGGTGTTGTTCCTGCGGCGGTTCTGGCGGGATCCGGGTGGGATCTACGTGGCCGGCTTTGCGATCGGCGGGTTCGTGGCGGCGCTGGTGACGAATCAGCCGTTGTCGTTCTACCGGATGGCGTTTCCTTTTCTCGCGGTGTTGTCGTGCGTCGGGTTGGCTCGGCTGGTCGAGCGGCTGGACGATCGGCGGAGCGTAGTACTGGTTGCTGGTGCTGCTGGGCTGGGGCTGGCGGCTTGTGGGTTTGCTCGGTGGGGCGCGGCCGATCTGCGTGGGGTCAAGGAGCCTTTGGTCTGGACGGTTGCGGCGGTATTGGCCGTTGCGCTGGTGGTCGCGATCGGGTGGAAGGCAGGCCGGCGAGGTGGCGGGATGCCGAGGGCGTTCTTCGCTGCTCTGGTTGCGGCGTGCATGGTCGGGGCGTTGGCGCTGCCGTTGGTGGGGCTGGTGTCCGCTTCGGCAAGCGACGTCGCCTATGGGCGACCGGGCAGGGATGGGCCGACCGACGCTGAGGCGGATGCTGCTCGGTGGCTGAAGGAGAACTCGGCTGACGAGGACCTGATCGCCACGAACGCGCACTGCATCGCTCAGCACGGCGAGACGTGCGACAGCCGGCACTTCTGGATCGCTGCGCTGTCCGAGCGGCAGGTGCTGATCGAGGGCTGGGTACGAACCAACCGGTCGAGCCGGATCTCGGCTACCTCGGGCGTGGACCCGAGCAAGGTGCCGTACTGGAACAAGGAGCAGCTCGCGGCGAACGACGCGACCTTCACGTCACCGTCGCCGGCCATCATCGAGCGCCTGCGCAAGCTGGGCGTGCGGTGGCTGTACGCCGACCACCGGGCCGGTCAGATCTCGCCGCAACTGAAGCAGTACGTCCGCCTGCGGCACGCGACCCTGGACGCGACGATCTACGAGATCAGGTGAAGGAGCGCATCCGCAACGCGTGCTCTCCCCTGCCCGTCAACTAGCTTCCACCCGGCCTGGGCGAGCTGCTGGCGCTCTTGCGGGTTGGTGAGCAGCTTGCGTAGTACCGCCGCAGCCTCTGTCACATCTGCCTTCAAACTCGCGAGGGTCCCAACCCCTGCGGCCGCACCGGTGGCCACTGCTCGCTCGTAGCCCATCTCCTGGTTGTCCACGACACAGACCAGCCCAGCGGTAGCTCCAAGACACAGCAGCTCCCAGGTAGACGTCCCTGACGCACTCACCACCAGATCCGACTCCACGACGGCCTTAGCCAGCTCAGACGTCGGCCCGATCACCCGCACGTCCTGCCCCGGCTGGAGCTGCACTGCCCCGATCGCCTCGGCCAGCTCATCGCCCGGCGCGACCACCGTCGCCTCAAACACCACCCCAGTCGCCGCCAACGCCCGTACGACGTACGGCCCGGCCCCGTAAGCATCCGTCCCCCCGAAGAACGCAAACACCCGAGGCACGCCCCCTACCCGCAGTATCGGCGCCTCCACCGGCCTCGACGCCAGCACCTCATCCCGCAACATCACGTACTCGAGCCCCGCCAACCTCACACTCCCTTGAGGCAGCACCGGCCGATCAAACTCAGCCCCCAAGTTCTGATCGACCAACACGTCGGCATCGGCTCCCCGCAACTCCCCATCCACAATCGCCAGCGTCGGCACCCCCGACCCCCGCACCGCCGAGAACACCTCCCCCGGCAAGTCATAGGAGTCGAACACCACCGCATCCAGCCCCAACCGCCGAACCATCTCGACATGCTCCCCGGCACCCCACACCGCCGGCTCCACCGCGATCCCCCGCGCCCGGATCTGCTCATCTGCCCACGGCACGCTCGGACTGTCGCAAACAAACACCACCTCAGCCCCACGCCCCCGCAACTCCTCCGCGAGCGCCAGGCTCCGCATCACATGCCCGACCCCGCGCCGAACCCCCACATCACACCGAACCCCAACCCTCAGCACCTGATCCACGCCAAGACCGTATCCGGTTCGGGGTAGGATGTAATACGTAGGGGATGTACTACGTAGGAGGAACCATGCGAATGAACAGCAAGGGGCAGGTCACCATCCCCGCCAAGCTGCGCGCCAAGCATCACCTCCACGAAGGCGACGAGCTAGAGGTGATCGAGGACGGCACCGCACTGCGGATCGTCCGGGCCCAGGGCAGTGAGACGCACGGCCAGCGACTGGTCCGCCAGATGCGCGGCCGGGCAACAACCGGCCAGAGCACCGAGGAACTGATGGAGTTGCTGCGTGGCGAATGACCGCCCACTGCAATCCGTCCAGCAGGTGTCGACCATGGTCGACACCTGCGTGCTGCTGGACATCCTCACCGACGACGCGGAGTGGGCCGACTGGTCGGCCACCGCCGTTGCCGACGCCAGAGACGTCGGCGACTTGGTGATCAACCCGATCATCTACGCGGAGGTCTGTGCCGGCTTCGACCGGATCGAAGATGTCGACGCGGCGTTGCCGGCAGCCGATTTCCTCCGGGAGGCTTTGCCCTACCCAGCAGGCTTCCTGGCGTCCCGGGCTTTCGTCACCTACCGCGGCCGGGGTGGCCTGAAGAGTTCCCCACTGCCCGATTTCTACATCGGCGCCCACGCGGCCGTGAACCGATACCGGCTGATCACCCGGGACACAGCGCGCTTCCGGACCTACTTCCCCACCATCGAACTGGTGGCGCCGGAATAGGACGGGCCAGCTAAGGTACGGACTTGCGTGGTGTGATCGCGTGGTTCGGAATTGTGGCTAGAAGGGGCTTACGTGTCCATCCTCACCGGGTCTGACATTCTCGTCACCGGAGGCACCGGGTCCTTCGGCCGGGCGTTCATCGGGCATGCACTGAAGCAGCTGGATCCGCGGCGGATCATCGTGTTCAGCCGGGACGAGTTGAAGCAGTGGGAAGTACGGGCGGCCTTCGGGGACGATCCGCGGTTGCGGTTCTTCTTGGGCGACGTGCGGGATCGGGCCCGGTTGATGCGGGCGATGCACCGGGTGGACTACGTGGTGCACGCCGCGGCGCTGAAGCAGGTGGACAGCGGGGAGTACAACCCGTGGGAGTTCGTCCAGACCAATGTGATCGGCTCGCAGAACGTGATCGAGGCGGCGATCGACTCCGGTGTGAAGCGGGTCGTCGCGCTGTCCACCGACAAGGCGTCGAGTCCGATCAACCTGTACGGCGCCACCAAGCTGACGGCGGACAAGCTGTTCATCAACGGCAACCACTACGCGGCGGCGTACGAGACCAGGTTCAGCGTGGTCCGGTACGGCAACGTGATGGGCAGCCGCGGCTCGATCATTCCCAAGTTCCGCGCGCTGCACGAGGCCGGCCAGTCGCTGCCGATCACCGACCTGCGCTGCACCCGGTTCCTGATCACGCTGCCCGAGGCGGTCCAGTTCGTCGTCGACTCGTTCGAGCTGATGACCGGCGGCGAGCTGTATGTCCCGCGCATCCCGTCGATGAAGGTGACCGACCTCGCCGAGGCGATCGCCCCCGGTGCGACCATGCACGACATCGGCCTGCGCCCGGGCGAGAAGCTGCACGAGGAGATGATCAGCCCCGAGGAAGGCCGCCGCGCTCTCACCCTCGGCAACCGCTTCGTCCTCCAGCCCGACCTCGCCAGCTGGGGCTACGTGCCACCGGACGGCGGCACCCCGGTCGTCGAAGGCTTCCACTACGCCTCGGACACCAACGACCAGTGGTACTCGATCGACGAGATCCGCAAGATCCTGCTCGAGGACTGACCCCGATGCTCCCGTACGGTCGTCAGTCCATCTCTGAAGAAGACATCGAAGCCGTCACCGCCGTACTGCGCGGCGACTGGCTCACGACAGGCCCAGCCGTCACCGCCTTCGAGTCCGCCATCTCCGAACTGACCGGCGGCCATCGCGCAGTCAGCTGTACTTCGGGCACCGCCGCCCTCCACATGGCGTACGCCGGCCTGGGCGTCGGCCCCGGCGACGAGGTCGTCACCACTCCCATGACCTTCGTCGCGACCGCCTCGACCGCCGCCCTCCTCGGCGCCAAGATCGTCTTCGCCGACGTCGAGGAAGACACCGCCCTCCTCGACCCGGCTGCCGTCGACGCCGTCACCACGGACCGCACCAAGGTGATCGCCGCTGTCGACTACGCCGGCCACCCCGCGGACTACGACGCTCTCCAGCCCATCGCCGATCGCGTCGGCGCCAAGACCCTCGACGACGCCGCCCACTCAGTCGGCGGATTCGCTGATGGCAGACCTGTTGGCGACCTGGCCGATGTCACCACGCTGTCCTTCTTCCCCACCAAGAACCTCACCACCGGCGAGGGCGGCGCCGTCGTCGCCAAGGACCCGGCCGTCGCCCAGCGGGTGCACGAGTTCCACTTCATCGGTCTGGTCCGCGACCCCGCTCGCTTCCAGATCACCGACGAAGGCCCATGGCACCAGGAGGTTCACGAGTTCGGTGTCAACTACCGCCTGACCGACCTCGCCTGCGCCCTCGGTCTGTCCCAACTGCGACGCCTCGCGGCCTTCAAGCAACGCCGGGCCGAGATCACCGCGAAGTACAACTCCGCACTCGCCGGGATCGATGGACTCCGCACGCCGGTGCAGCGCCCCGGCGTCGATCCCGCCTGGCACCTCTACCCCCTGCGGGTGCTCGGCGATCGCCGCCGCGAGGTGTTCGAGGGCATGCGCGCTGCCGGGATCGGCGTCCAGGTGAACTACATTCCTGTCTACTGGCACCCGGTCTTCGCCGAACTGGGCTACCAGCGCGGCCTGTGCCCCAACGCGGAGCAGTTCTACCGCGAGGAGCTCTCGCTGCCGATGTTCCCCGACCTGACCGACACGGATGTCGACCGGGTGATCGAGACACTGACGAAACTGGTGCACTGAGTTGTTGATGGTTGGCGCTGAGATGCTCAACTGGTCCGACCTGCGCCCGGCCGACGGGCGACCGGCGACCGGCGGCCCGGCGACGGCCGCGTTGCTGGATGCTGTTCTGCGGCCGACCGACAAGGTCTTCGTCGCGGGTCCGCATTCGCTGGAGCTGCTCGACCTGATCGCCACCAAGGTCACCAGCGTCGACGTGCTGGTCCGGTCGGCGCCCGACGCCGAGCAGATCGCCCGCGTCGTCAGCGGCCGCGTCTTCTGCGGCGCCCTCGACCGCTTCACCGGCACCGACCTGTACGACGTAGTCGTAGCCCTCGACGGATTGCCCCGACTGGTCGGCCCCGACACCCCATCGATGACCTGGACCGAAGGCCTAGCCCTGCTCAAGGCCCGGATGGCCCCCCGCGGCCGACTCCTGCTGGCTGCCGAGAACGCCTTCGGAATCGAGCGCCTGCTCCAGCCCGACGTCACCGCGACCGTCCCCCGCAACGCGGACTGGCCCGGCGTCGTCGGCGGCACACTCGAAGCCCCGGTCGGCCTGGCCGCGATCCGGACCGCCCTCGGCGCCCTCGCATCGTCGACGACCGTCTACAGCGTCTATCCCGATCTGGTCACCGCCGATCTCGCGATGCTCACCCCGACCGGCCCGCTCACGGCCGTCGCCATCGGCCGGTCCGTCGCGGCTCGGCACAGCGGATCGACGTTGATGGATCCCTATCGCCTGATCCAGGACGCGATCGCCGCCGGGTTGGGTCGCGAGCTTGCACCGGTCTGGTATTTCGTGATCGGCGACAAAGTGCCGGAAATCCTTCCAGCACAGGCGATTCCGGTCGGCGATGGCATCTTGCTGGAAGAACAGTTGCTGGCAGCACTCAAGGTCGACGACCAGGCAGCCCTCAGGCGTTCCGTGCCCGCGTATGTCACCTGGCTGCACTCGCTGGCGCCGGAGTCCGCGGCCATCGCTTCGCCGGACAACGTGATCGTGGACGGTACGAAGTACCGGCTGTTCGGTAGCGGCGTGGTGACCTCCGGCGGAGCGGTCGAGCATCTCGCACGGTTCGTCCGGCGGGCGCAGGAAGCGGGCTCTCGGCAACCATGGTCAGGTGACACCCAAGCCCTGACAGCCCGGCTCGCGTCGATGGCTGGGCTGTCGATCGAAGGCGAGCTGACCGTTGCCCTCGACAACCTTCGCCCGCAGGGGCAGGCCGAGCAGCTCGCGACCATCGCACGGCTGTCGCAGGAGCTGGCCGACGCGAACGAGCAGGCGACCTGGTTCGAGAGTCAGCTGGACGGGATCCGGCGCTCCCGGCCGTACCGGATCGGTCATGCGGTGCTCAATCCGGCCCGGGTGGTCGTGAAGCGGCTGCGGCGGCTCTGATGCATCACGCCAACCACTTCTACGGCCACGCGCACGTGATGGCCGCGTACGCCGGGCTGCACGGCTCGCCGCGGATCTGGGGTTATCTCCAGCACGGGTGGAACATCCTCGACGGGTTCGCGTACAACACGGCCTTCGTCGCCGGGATGCCCAAGTTCGTCTGGTCCGACAGCGTCCGGCGCCGGGGCTTCTCGATGGGGCTGCGCAACCAGTCGGTGATCGGCGCGCCCTGGCTCTATCTCCTGCAGGTGCATCCCGGGCTGGCGACTCCGGCGAATGACGCCGAAGGCACCATCTTCTACCCGTTCCACGGCTGGGAAGGCCAGCACGTGCTGGGCGACCATGGCCGGATCGTTGCCTCGATCAACGAGCACGAGCAAGGACCGGTGACGGTCTGCCTGTACTGGAACGAGTATCAGAACGAGGCGATCCGGCAGGTCTACGAGTCAGCCGGTTTCCGGGTGATCACGCACGGGTACCGGGGACTGCACTGGCGCAAGACCGATAAGGACTTCCTGCTCAAGCAGCTCAAGGAGATCCGCAAGCACCGCCGGGTCGCCTCCAACCGGCTCAGCTCCGCGGTCCTGTACGGCGCGTCGCTCGGATTGCAGCCCGGCGTCTACGGAGACCCTATGCTGCTGGAGAACGAGCACCCGTCGTTCGGCGGACAGGCCCGGATCAAGCGGATGTGGCCCGAGATGGACCAGCCGTACGTTCCGTTGCCGCAGGCCCGCGAGTTCACCGACACCGAGCTCGGCGTCGAGAATCTCGCCCATCCGGCGGAGATCCGCGAGATGTTCCAGTGGACCACCAAGAAAGCGTTTCAATGAATGTCGGCATCATCACCCAGGCCCGCGCTACGAGCACCAGGCTGCCCGCCAAGGTGCTGCTCACCGCGGCCGGCCGCAGCTACCTCGAGTACCACCTGGAGCGGCTGACCCGGACCGGGCTGCCGGTGATCGTGGCGACCACGACCAACGTGGACGACGACCCGATCGTGATCCTCACCGAGAAGCTCGGGCTGCCGGTCTTCCGGGGGAGCGAGGAGGACGTGCTGTCGCGGTTCGCCGGCGCGGCTTCGCAGTACGGGCTGGATGCGGTCGTACGGGTCACCTCGGACTGCCCGTTGATCGATCCCGAGGTCGTTGCCGCGGGCGTCGACCGCTGGCGCGCCGAGGGCGATGAGGGCCTGTACCTGTCGAACTGTCTCGAGCGGACGTACCCGCGCGGGATGGACTACGAGGTGTTCTCGACGGCTCGGCTGCTCGAGGCTGACGCCCAAGCGACGCTGCAAGCCGACCGCGAGCACGTGACGTCGTACCTGCACCAGAATCGGGCCGGGGACGTCCGCTTGCTGAACCTGCCGTGGAGCGGCGGCGGAGCGCAGTACCGGCTCACGCTGGACACCGAGGACGACCGGCAGCTGCTCACCGCGCTGTACGAGGAGTACGACGCGGCCGACCGGAACTGCGCGGATCTGGTCGCGATTCTGGACCAACATCCGGAACTGGCCGCGCTCAACGCGCACATCGAGCAGAAGAAGCTCGGCGAGTAACACCCCGCGAGGCGGTGGCTACGGCATGATTTGCGGTGATGACCACCGATGACTCAGCACGCGCGCACTCGTTCGGCGCCGTCGCGGCCGCGTACGACGCGGGCCGGCCGACGTTCCCTGCCGACGCGCTGACCTGGATCCTCGGTCCGGGGCGGCTGCAGATCCTCGATCTCGGGGCCGGTACCGGCAAGCTCGCCCAGGTCGCCGCGGCGCTCGGGCACGACGTGGTCGCGGTCGATCCGTCCGAGGAGATGCTCGCCGTCTGCCGCAAGCTGGCCGGCGTCGACACGATGGTCGGCGCGGCCGAGTCGATCCCGCTGGCGCACGCCTCGGTCGACGCGGTGATCGTCGGACAAGCGTTTCATTGGTTCGACCACGCCCGCGCGCTGCCGGAGATCGCTCGCGTACTCCGGCCGCACGGCGTCCTCGGGCTGCTCTGGAACAACTACGACACCGTCGTACCGTGGGTGCGGCGGCTGCACCGCGCGATGATCGGCGAGGACTTCCTGGCCGGCAACGACGAGTTCGACCCGATGCCGACGCTGCTCCAGTCCGACCTGTTCTCGATGGTCGAGACGGCCCGCTTCCGGCACTGGCACGACCTCGACCGGACCGGCCTGAAGCAGCTCGCGATGTCGCACTCGCGGGTCGCGGTGCTGACCGAGTCCCGGCGCGAGTCGGTGCTGGACCAGATCGACGCCATCTACGACAGCACCGCCCGCCCGCCGGAGCCGCTCCGGATGCCGTACTTCACCAACTGCTACCGCACCCGGCCCAGCGACCTGGCGAACTATCGCCGGACGATGGTCTAGCTGCGTCACTTTTCTCCAGGCGTTTTTGTTGCTTTCGGACACAAACCGCTCACCAGCCGCTAGCGTGCCCTTGTTCGCGTTCCGGAAAAAGGGGTGCAGATGTCTGAGGAAACTGTGCACGAGCGGGAAGCCCGTGCGTATGAGGTCGTGTACGAGGCGAAGGACTTCCAGGAGCTGAAACGCCGGTACAAGAACTTCGTCGTCCCGTGGACGGCCGCGTTCATGATCTGGTACCTGGCCTACGTCGCCTGTAACAACTGGGCCCGCGGCTTCATGAGCCACCGGATCGGCGACACCCACATCAACGTGGCGCTGGTCTTCGGCCTGCTCCAGTTCGTCTCGACCTTCGTCATCGCCGCGGTCTACGGCCGGTTCGCGAACCGCAAGCTCGACCCGCTGGCCAGTGGCCTGAACGCCAAGTACAAGAGGGAGCGCCGCCGGTGAACACCTTGCTCGTCCCACTCGCCGACGCCGAACCCGGCAACCAGGCGCTGACCATCTCGCTGTTCACCGCGGTCGTCGCCGTGACGCTGTACATCACCTGGTGGGCGTCCCGGCAGAACAAGACCACGGCCGACTACTACGCCGGCGGACGCTCGTTCAGCGGCGCCCAGAACGGCCTCGCCGTCGCCGGCGACTACATGTCCGCGGCATCCTTCCTCGGCATCTCCGGCCAGATCGCGCTCTACGGGTACGACGGCTTCCTGTACTCGATCGGCTTCCTGGTGGCCTGGCTGGTCGCGCTGCTCCTGGTCGCCGAACTGCTCCGCAACTCCGGGCGCTTCACGATGGCCGACCAATTGGCCTTCCGGATGAAGCAGCGCCCGGTCCGTACCGCCGCCGCGTCCTCCACCATCGTCGTGTCGATCTTCTACCTGCTGGCCCAGATGGTCGGCGCGGGCTCGCTCGTCGGGCTGCTGCTCGGGGTGAAGAGCGAAGGCCTGAAGGCCGGCGTGATCGTCCTGGTCGGCGCGCTGATGATCATCTACGTGACGATCGGCGGCATGCGCGGCACCACCTGGGTGCAGATCGTCAAGGCCGTGCTGCTGATGACCGGCACCTTGCTGATCACGTTCCTGGTGCTGCTGAAGTTCGACTTCAACCCGTCGAAGCTGCTCGGGGCGGCCGCGCAACACTCCGGCAAGGGCGAGGCGTTCCTGCAGCCCGGGCTGCTCTACGGCAAGGACCTGACCGGCCAGATCGACTTCCTGTCGCTCGGACTCGCGCTGGTGCTCGGCACGGCGGGTCTGCCGCACATCCTGATCCGCTTCTACACGGTCCCCGACTCGCGGTCGGCGCGGAAGTCGGTGCAGTGGGCCATCGGGCTGATCGGCGCGTTCTACCTGATGACGCTGGCGCTCGGTTTCGGTGCGGCGGCGTTGCTCGATACCGGCAAGTCCTCAGCGGTCGCCGCATCCAAGGGCAACACTGCGTCGGTACTGCTGGCAGAGGTCGTCGGCGGTGGGGCCGACTCGATCGGCGGGGCGATCCTGCTCGCGCTGATCGCGGCCGTCGCCTTCGCCACCATCCTCGCGGTGGTCGCCGGGCTGACCCTGACGTCGGCATCGTCGTTCGCGCACGACCTGTACGTGAACGTCATCGCCAAGGGCAAGGTCACCGAGAAGAACGAGATCCGCGTCGCCCGCTTCGCCGCCATCGGCATCGGCGCCGTCGCAATCGGCCTGGCGATCCCGGCCCAGAAGCTGAACATCGCCTTCCTGGTCGCCCTGGCCTTCGCCGTCGCTGCGTCGGCGAACCTCCCGGCGTTGCTCTTCAACCTCTTCTGGCGTCGCTTCAACACGTCAGGCGCGGTCTGGAGCATCTACGGCGGCCTGATCTCCGCCGTGGTCCTGGTGATCTTCTCCCCGGTCGTCTCCGGCCGCCCGACCTCGATGATCACCGGCGCCGATTTCCAATGGTTCCCGCTCTCGAACCCAGGCATCATCTCCATCCCCCTGGGCTTCCTGCTCGGCATCATCGGCACCTACGTAGGCAAGGACAAAACCGCCGCCAACCGCTACAACGAACTCTCCGTCCGCTCCCTGACCGGAGCCGGCGCCGAAGGCCCCGGCAAGCACTAGCCCCCGTACTACGAACGCGCCCGCGACTCCTCTTGGGGCCGCGGGCGCGTTGCATTGGTGGGACTGGCGCATGACCCCACCAGTACCCGCGTCGCTGGCCAGCGGGGCGCGACGGGATCGTGTACCGAAGGACAGGAAGTAGTCGACCGGACCTAGTGCACCCTGAGCGTGGACAACGGTCGCATGTACGCCGTATCGGGGTGCACTACCTGTCGATCGGCACACAAGGAGCCCGCACCAACCGGGTTGGGCCTATGCAGGTGGGCCGATGGGGAAGGCTGCTGCGAAGCGGTCTACGTCCTTGGCGGTGCCTGTGGTTTTGAGTAGGCCGGACTTGAGGGCTGCTGCGCCGTCGAGTTCGCCGATGAGGAGGGGGGCGATGGGGGCGAAGGCTTCCAGGACTACAGCGCCTTCCAGGGGGCCGACGTCGACTAGTAGGTCGTCGCCGTCGATGACGGCGTGGATGGTGATTTCGCCGAAGTGGAGTTCGTACTTGGCTTTCAGGCGGGACGGCTGGAAGGTGGAGCGCAGGGCCATCACCAGAATGTCGGAGGTGATGATGTCGTCGGGGCGGAGTTCCCCCAGGGAGCGGGCACCCCAGCGGCCTAACGCCAGTACTACGTCTTCGAGGTCGGCTCCGTACGCAGTGAGCTCATAGACGATCGCACCGGACGGGCGCGGAAGGATGCGGCGCTCGACGAGACCCGCCTGCTCGAGTTCCTTGAGGCGGGTGGCCAACACGTTGGTGGGGATCTTCGGGAGGCCGGCGCGCAGATCCGTGTAGCGCTTCGGGCCGACCAGGAGGTCGCGGACGATCAGCAGCGCCCAGCGCTCGCCGACCAGTTCCAGCGCGCGGGCGACCCCGCAGTACTGGCCGTAGGTCTTCGTCGTCATATCGACCACCCTACTCCCCTTGACAAAGTGTACTTGTTTTTATGAAGCTTAATGCATGGCAACCATGAGCAAGCAACAGCGCGAAGAGTTCCTGGCCGACACCCACGTAGGCGTCCTGAGCGTCACCGGCGAGCCCGGCCACCCACCGACGAGCGTCCCGACCTTCTACGCATACGAGCCGGGTGGCGAGCTGACCATGTTCACAGGTACGCAGCGCCGCGCCCCCAAGCGGATCGAGCAGATCAAGCAGGCCGGCGTGGTGTCGTTCGTGGTGCAGCGCGAAGAGATGCCCCCGGCGTACGTGACCGTCGAGGCCGAGCTCGTCGAGGTCACCAAGCCGACCCACGAGCAGATGCTCACCATCGCCCGCCGCTACATGCCCGAGGAGCACGCTCAGGGCTACGTCCAGACAGAGCTCGGCGACCCCGAAAACCTGGTCACCCTGCTGACCTTCCGCCCCACCCGCTGGCTCACCTCCGACACCTCCCGCTGACCCCCACCCCGAACTACCGTCAGCCCTCGTGCCCCGACTGCTGACTGCAACCGTCGCCCTCGCACTCGTCATCACGGGCTGCTCGATCACCACCAACCCGTCAAATTCCCCAGCCGGTACGCAGCAAGCGCACGAGCAGACCTCAACCGGCACACCGGAAGAGTCGACACCAGCCCCAGCCGGTACCCCACGGTCGCAGCAGCCGGCCGCCACCACCCCGTTCGAGATCGTGGCCGGCGGCGGCGCCGATGCTACCGCCGACAAGGCCCTCGACGCGAAGATCATCGGCGCCGCATGGGACATCGAGATCGCACCGGACGGTACGGCGAACCTGCTGATCAACAACGACAGGGGACAGCTCCGCCTGGAGCGGATCCACCCAAATGGCACCCGCACCAAGGTCGACCTCGACTACAACCGCAACCTCGGCCGCCGGATCGCGGTCGGCCCGGACGGTTCGGCGTACGTCAATCTGCACGTCGGCGAGAAGAACGACGCGATCTACCGGATCAAGCCCGACGGCAGCCAGAGCCGGCAGCCGGTGATCGACTACACCACCGCCACCGCCGGCATCGATGCCCGGCCAGGCAAGGCGATCGGCAAGTTCGGCACCTTCACCGTCGACGCCGAGGGCCGGCTCGTCTTCGCCGTGGAGGCCAGCAAGGACGGCCACTCCGGCGTGGTGATTCGCCGGCTCGAGACCAACGGCACCGTACGGACGATCGCCGGCAAGCGCGCCGAGTTCACTACGTACGACGCCGCCGTGGCAGCCTCTGCCGCAGCGCTCCACCCACCGTCGAGCGGCGCGGCGCTCGACTGGGAGACGACGGCAGCCGTGCGCATCGACGAACTCGTGACCCAGTCGGACGGCACGATCCTGCTGGCGGCCGTCGGCGACGACAACGGCGGCACGGCTCGGACGATCCTGGCCATCACCTCGACGGGAAAGCTCACCAAAGTAGCGACATCCCAGCTCGGCGGCACGGGCGGCGCCCCGGTCGCGCCGGCGCCGTTCACCCAAGAGGGCACCGTGAACGACATCGGCGTACTCAGAGATGGTCTGGCCGCCGCCGGCGGGCTGATTGCCGTCTCCACCACCAAGCATGCGCCGGATGACACCACGGCCTACTACAACGGCAAGTACACGCCAGGGCAGCGGGCAGTTCTCGACCAGGCCCGTGGGAAGGCGATCCGGCTGATCCGGCCGGACGGGTCCATCTCGACCGCGGCGCTGGGCGCCGAGTTCGCGCTGGGCGGCGGGTATCTGTACGTCGTCGAGCGCGACTTCCTCGCCAACGAACTGGTGCTCGGGCGGGTCAAGATCCCCGCCTGACGTCGCCGGCAACCTCCTCCCGGAGCAAAGCGTGCGGTCATGAACCGTTGACGCTCGCGTAGCGCTGCCGTAACAATAAGCCAGCGCTGTGCAAGAAATCAGCAAACTTACGAAACTTCCGTAGGCATCGTGCAATTTTCTTGGCAGCCGTAGTCCCTTGCGCCCTCACCACCCCGCCCACCGGAGAGGCCCCGGATGCCATGAGAACCACACGTGCACGATGGCGGCTGCTGGCCGCCACGGTCGTCGGCAGTCTGTTGCTGACGGCCGGACCGATGTTCGCCGCGGCCGGGCTGCACAGCAGCGGCTCGACCGCCGCTGCCGCAGTACTGGCCGGTCCCAACCTCGCGGCCGGCAAGACCGCGACCGCCAGCAGCAACACCCAGAACTACGTCGCCTCGAACGTCACCGACGGCAACCAGGGCAGCTACTGGGAGAGCGCGAACAACGCGTTCCCGCAGTGGGTCCAGGTCGATCTCGGTTCGTCGGTCAGCACCAACCAGGTCATCCTCAAGCTCCCGTCGGGCTGGGGTTCGCGCAACCAGACCCTCGCAGTACAAGGCAGTACCGACGGCCAGAACTTCAACGATCTGTCCGCGTCCGCGTCGCGCGCGTTCACCGCACCGGGCAACACGCTCACGATCGACTACGGCAACTCGACCGCGCGGTACGTCCGGATCCTGATCACCGCGAACACCGGCTGGCCCGCGGGACAGGTCTCCGAACTCGAGGTCTACGGCCCGGCGACCGGTGACACTCAGGCTCCTACCGCCCCGGGCAGCCTGGCCTTCACCGAACCCGCCGCCGGCCAGATCAAGCTCACCTGGAACGCCTCGACCGACAACGTCGGCGTGACCGGGTACGACCTGTACGCCAACGGCGCGCTGCGTACCAGCGTGGCCGGCAACGTGCTGACCTACACCGACACCCAGCCGGCCAGCGCCTCGGTCAGCTACTTCGTCCGCGCGAAGGATGCCGCTGGCAACCAATCGCCGAACAGCAACACCGTCACCCGCGGCGGCAGCACCGGCCCGGGCACCAACCTGGCGCTCGGCAAGCCGATCACCGCGTCCGGCTCGGTCTTCACCTTCGTTGCGACCAACGCGAACGACGACAACGTGCAGACCTACTGGGAAGGCAACGCCAACCCGGCCACGCTGACCACCCAGCTCGGCTCGAACGCCGACCTCAGCTCGATCGTGATCCGGCTCAACCCGGACAGCGCCTGGGGCAACCGCACCCAGACGTTCTCGATCCTCGGCCGCGAGCAGAGCGCGTCCGGGTTCACCACGATCGTCGGCTCCGCGTCGTACAACTTCAGCCCGTCGACCGGCAACACCGTCACGATCCCGGTGAGCGCGCGGATCGCCGACGTCAGGCTGAACTTCACCGCCAACACCGGCGCCCCCGCCGGTCAGGTCGCCGAGCTCCAGGTGATGGGCGTCCCGGCCCCGAACCCGGATCTCACCGTCTCCAACGTGACGTGGACGCCGGCGGCACCGGTCGAGACCGACGCGATCACGCTGTCCGCCCGGGTCAGCAACACCGGCACGGCGGCCTCCGGCGCGACCGACCTGAACTTCTACCTCGGTACGACGAAGGTCGGCACCGTCGCTGTCGGCGCCATCGCCGCCGGAGCATCCGCCACCGTCACAGCATCGATCGGCGCCCGTGACGCCGGCAGCTACCCGCTGAGCGCCAAGGTGGACGAGTCGAACACGATCATCGAGCAGAACGACGCCAACAACACCGGCAACAGCTCGAGCCCGCTGGTCGTCACCCCGGTCGCGAGCTCCGACCTGATCGCCTCGTCAGTGAGCTGGAGCCCGGGCAACCCGGCCGCCGGCAACACGGTGACGTTCTCGGTCGCGATCAAGAACCAGGGCACCATCGCCTCGGCGGCCGGCGCCCACGGCATCACCTTGACGCTGCTGAACGGCAGTACCGTCGTACAGACCTTCACCGGCTCGTACTCCGGTGCGATCGCCGCCGGCGCCACCACCCCGGCGATCAACCTCGGCAACTGGACCGCGGCCAACGGCCGGTACTCCGTCCGCGTCGTGCTCGCCGACGATGCGAACGAGCTGCCCGTCAAGCGCACCAACAACACCAGCGAGCGGCCGTTCTTCGTGGGCCGCGGCGCGAACATGCCGTACGACCACCTGGAGGCCGAGGACGCCTCGACCGGTGGCGGCGCGGTCGTGGTCGGCCCGAACCGGACCATCGGCGACCTCGCCGGTGAGGCGTCCGGCCGCAAGGCGGTCACCCTGAACTCGAACGGCGCGTTCGTCGAGTTCACCACCAAGGCGAGCACGAACACGCTCGTCACCCGGTTCTCCATCCCGGACTCGGCCGGCGGTGGCGGGATCAACTCGACCATCAACGTCTACGTCAACGGCACCTTCCACAAGGCGCTCCCGCTGACCTCGAAGTACGCGTGGCTGTACGGCGCGGAGGCCGGCCCGGGCAACTCGCCTGGCGCAGGACCGGCCCGGCACATCTACGACGAGGCGAACATCATGCTGGACGGGACCTTCCCGGCCGGTACCAAGATCAAGCTGCAGAAGGACGCGGCCAACACCACCAACTACGCGATCGACTTCATCGACACCGAGCAGGTCTCGCCGATCGCCAACCCGGGTTCGGGGTACGTCGTACCGGCCGGCTTCAGCCAGCAGGACGTACAGAACGCGCTCAACACGGCACAGCAGAGCTCGACGTCGCTGGGCGTCTACCTGCCGGCCGGCGACTACCAGACCACGGGCAAGTTCAACGTGAACAACCGGGCGATCAAGGTCGTCGGCGCCGGTCCCTGGTACACCCGGTTCATCGCTCCGACCAGCCAGACCAACACCGACGTCGGGTTCGACGCCGCCTCGTCGGCGAACGGATCGACGTTCAGCGGGTTCTCGTACTTCGGCAACTACGACAGCCGCAACGACGGTCCGGGCAAGGTGTTCAACTTCAACGGCACCTCGAACATGACCATCGACAACATCTGGATCGAGCACCAGATGTGCCTGTACTGGGGTGCGAACACCGACAACTCCACGATCAAGAACTCGCGGATCCGCGACACCTTCGCCGACGGCATCAACATGACCAACGGCTCGGCCGGCAACCTGGTCAGCAACAACGACGCCCGCAGCACCGGTGACGACAGCTTCGCGCTCTTCAACGCCGTCGACGGCGGCGGGGGCGAGGTCCGGGACAACGTCTTCGAGAACCTCTCGGCGACGCTGACCTGGCGGGCGGCCGGCTTCGCGGTCTACGGCGGCACCAACAACATCTTCCGCAACCTGTACGTCGCGGACATGCTGGTGTACTCCGGGATCACGATCAGCTCGCTCGACTTCGGCATCCCGATGAACGGCTTCGGCGCCACTCCGCCGACGCAGTGGCAGAACATCTCGGTGGTCAGATCCGGCGGCCATTTCTGGGGAGCGCAGACCTTCCCGGGGATCTGGATCTTCTCGGCCTCGAAGGTGTTCCAGGGCATCCGGGTCAGTGACGTCGACATCGTCGATCCCACCTACAGCGGGATCATGTTCCAGACGAACTACGTCGGCGGGCAACCACAGTTCCCGGTCGCCGACACCATCCTCACCAACATCAACATCTCCGGCGCCCGCAAGTCCGGCGACGCCTTCGACGCCAAGTCCGGCTTCGGCATCTGGGCCAACGAACTCCCAGAACCAGGCCAGGGCCCCGCCGTAGGCAACGTCACCTTCAACAACCTGACCCTCTCCAACAACGCCGTAGACATCCGCAACACCACCACAACCTTCACCATCACCCGCAACTAACCCACTCCACAACGACCGCCCGCCAGGAGTCCCTACTCCTGGCGGGCCGTCGCCATTGCCAAATCGGGGCAGATCGACTGCCCCACCGATGCCCCGTGTTCTCCCCTCGCCCACCCCATTCCCCCTGCCAGGCTTGGATTTTGCTTTCCGCGCCCTGGGGGAATCCAAGCAATGCCGATCCACGTCTTCGTCGACGAAACCAAGTCCCGCGGCCTGCTGATGGCAGCCGCTCATTGCCAGGCCGAGGATGTGGGTGTCAAACGAAAAGCACTGCGCGGTCTGCTCCTGCCGGGTCAGGAGCGTATGCACTTCAACCACGAGCGAGATCCGCAGCGTAAGAAGATCGTTCAGCTGATCTCGGAGTTCCGGCTGACGGTCGACATCTACCAAGCTGACCGGGACAACGTCGCCGCCCGGCATCGGTGTCTGGACGCGATCGTTCGGGACAACGCGACTGCCGAACGGCTTGTCGTCGAGCGGGACGAGTCGACCTACGGGCGGGACGGCAAGGTTCTCAATGCAGCGACGTACCGGTATGGATGTCACGGGAAGCTGCGGTGGGATCTGCTGGCGCCGAAGGAGGATCCGCTGTTGTGGATTCCTGACGCGGTCGCGTGGTGCTGGGTGCGGGGCGCCAACTGGCGGCGGCGGGTGCAGGGGTTCTGCGAGGTCAGGGAGCTCTGAACGCGCGAAACCCGGCTCGTCCACCGTCCGGTGAGCTGCCGGGTTCACTTCCGAAGGACTCCTGTCCCAGGCATCACCAACTTTACCTACCAGTGCCGGAAATGTCCTTCAAGTTCTTGATCTGCCCCAAGGTGCCCCGGGGGTGGCCGGTGGTTAGTAGGCGGTGGGCTGTGGGGGTCAGGGAGTGGTGGGCTGTGCCTGCCGTGCGGTGGGTGGTTAGTAGGCCGGCGTTGCGGAGGACTCGGGCGTGTTCGCTGGCTGAGGCTAGGGAGATGCCTGTGCGGCGGGCCAACTGGGTGGTGGTGGCGCTGGTGGTTAGGGCGCGAAGTACTAGGGCTCGGGTGCGGCCTACGAGGTCGGATAGGGCGTCTACGGCTTGGTCGTCGGCCGGCGGTAGGTCGAGCGTGGGGTAGATGAGGACGGGGCGGCGGCCGGGGACGTCTAGGGCTAGGGCCTCGGAGGTCAGGGAAGAGGGGTAGAGCTCTAGGCCTCTGCCTTCCAGGTGGATGTCGTAGGTGGGGCCGGGACCTAGGCCGTGGGTGGTGAGAGTGGGGGCGGTCCACTCGATATCGGGGTGGAGGGTGGTGAGGAGGCCTTCTACTCCGCCTTGGAGGAGGGCTCGGGAGCGTAGGGCCAGGTCGGCGCCGTAGCGGCGTTCCAGTTCTACGCCGGAGGGGACCAGTACGTCGTCGTGGAATTCTCGGACGGCGTTGCCCAGCGCACGGCGCGACTCCGCGGTGCCTGCGAGGAGGCCGCGCATGAAGACGTCGATCTCGGGCGGGAGGTAGGGGCCGAGTTGGTCCTGGACGACGTCGGCGGGGGTGTCCATCAGTATTTCCAGGGCAGGCTCGAGGCCGGGCGCCGGTACTTCCGGAGTGAGGAAGTCGGGGAGGCGACCGGTCGGGCTGACCAGTTTGAAGAGTGGGCGCATCGACGGCCGGAGCAGCGGCGCCGCCTCCCGTCGCCAGCGTCGGCCGGCCGGCGGCATCGGTCGCGCGCCGAGGGCTCGTGCGGCGAGAGCGGCCTCCCACAGCGGCTCGGGCTCGGCCGGGAACGTCACCCGGCCCAGGTCAGCCGGAGTGAAGTGAAGCCGCATCATCCCCCGATTGTGCATGTCTATTGGTCTACAGCGACACGACTTCGGCCCTGCCCGAAACCGGTCGAGCCGGGTAGCAGCCGGAGATCAGGCTGGCGGGCATGATTCGTCGACGTACTGCGACCACCGTCCTACTGGCTGCTCCGCTCCTCGCCGCCGGTGTCCAGCCCATTGCCGAGGCTCAGCACGTGCACCACCCGCGCCCTGAGACCTACGTCGTCTCGACCACTCCGGGCGACACCCCGGAAGGCATCGAGGTGACTCGCGACGGCACGATCTACGTCACCAGCGTCGGCACCGGCGCCGTCTACCGCGGCACCGTCCGCGACCCGAAGCTCAGGCCGTTCCTACCGGCCGGCAGCGACGGCCGCACGACCGCCACCGGCGTACACGTCGACCACTGGGGTCGCGTCCTCGTCGCCGGCGCCAGTACGTCGAAGCTCTACATGTACGACGCCCGCGGCCGCCTGCTCGCGATCCGCCCGGCCGCCGAGGGCTCGTTCCTCAACGACTTCACCTTCACCGAGGACGCCGTCTACGTCACCGACTCGGCCCACAACCAGATCTGGCGCGCCTCCCTCACCAAGGACGGCCTCGGCCGCCTCAAGCCCTGGCTGACCCGCGACAAGATCCAGCCGACCCCGTACTTCCTCAACGGCATCGTCACCGACGGCCACCGACTGCTGGTCGGCGAGCAAGGCCAGGACGTCACCTACAGCATCAACCTCCGCACCAAAGCCGTCACCACCCTGGAGATCACCGGTGCCAACGGCATCCTCTCCGGCGACGGCTACCTGCTCGAAGGCCATCGCCTGTACGCCGTCTACAACGCCGGCGGCGGCAAGTACGTCACCAGGCTCGCCCTCCTCAACCGCGACTGGACCAAAGCCCAGGTACTCGCGGATTCCATGCCTGGAGCAACCAACGCGACCCCGACCACGATCGCCCGCGACGGTCACCGCCTGCTCTGGGTGAACAGCCAGCTGGACGCGAAGCCCGGCACCCCGCCGTACACAGTGTCCGTAGTCCCCGGACTCAACTAGTCCGGCTCAACTAGGGCGAAGCTAGAGCTCGTCGGCCATCCGGGACAGCACGGCGCCGGCCGACAGCACCAGCGCCCGCTCGTCATCCGACAGGCGGTCGAGCAGCTTGGTGAGGTCATCGACCGCGTGCTGCCCGGCCGCCTTCACCATGTCGTCGCCACGCGGAGTCAGTACGACGGCAGTCGCGCGCCCATCCAGCACATCAGGCTGACGTCGCGCCAGCCCAGCCGCCTCGAGCCCAGCTACGGTCGTCGTAGCGGTCGGTTGCGAGCACGGCACCCGCGCCGCGATCTCGCCGATCCGGATCGGTTGCTCGTCCCCGATCAGCCGCAGCGCGATGAACTGCGTCGGATGCAATGCCCTGGTCTCACCGGTCCGGCGCAGATGGCGCACCACCCGGTGCATGCCGACCAGCAACCGCAGCGTCTCTTCCTCCATCGCGACCACCTCCCCCATGTCCGGCATCGTGACACGGGCGCAAGCTCAATCCGAGGCTCTCGGCGGCCAATTGCAGCAACCTGCAAAAGGCCGCTGCTCGTTGGTCTGCCCAACGGAATAGACTCCGGTTGTGGCAACCGGTGACGAAGCAGGGCCGAGTGAGATCGTGGGCATGCCCAGTTGGTTGCTCACGCAGAGTGCGATGCACGCGCAGCGGATCATCGGCGAGACGTTCGCCGCGGGGAACGCCCGCGGGTACCACTACCGGCTGCTCGCGACGCTCGCGGAGTACGGGCCGGCCAGTCAGGCGTCGCTCGGGCGGCGTACCGGGATCGATCGCAGCGACGTGGTGGCCGCGATCAACGAGCTGGCCGAGCTGGGTTACGTCGTACGGTCCCCTGACCCCGCCGACGGCCGGCGCAACATCATCACCTTGACCGCCGCCGGCGAAGTACAGCGTGAACGGCTCGAAACCCTGGTCCGGGCCGCTCAGGACGAGCTGTTCGCCCCGCTCTCCCCCTCAGAGCGGGGCCAGCTCGCGGCCCTGCTGGCCAAGGTCCTCGCTCACCACCAGGGGTTAGCGGACCGGTAGCAGGGCACGAGCGGAGGCCTGAGTACGCCGTACGCGGCGCTCCCGGGCGTGCACCCGGCGACGCGCCGCCCGGGACAAGCGGCGCTTCGGGGTCTCGACCGTGGCTTCACCCTGCTGCGACATCGCGACTCCTCCTTCGTTCGGCACATCGGGTCAGATGCGCAGGACCGCGATCCGGTTCCCCACCGGTCGTCGTGTTTCCGGCCCGTTCGGCGCAGATCGGGGGCGGCTGGGCGAGGCACCAGTACCGCGGGTGGTCCGGCGTTGGTAGAAAGGTGCAGTAGCGCGCAGTTTCGCGCTGAAGACTTGCAGCTCTCAACGAGGAGTCCGCGACGTGACCAGTTCCGAGTCCAACCCGTCCGATGCGCTGTCGAACCTGATGCACGAGGAGCGCCGGTTCGAGCCCCCGGCCGAGCTCGCCGCGAACGCGAACGTCAAGGCCGACGCGTACGCTGCGGCCGAGGAAGATTTCGAGGGCTTCTGGGCCGGGCAGGCCAAGCGGATCAGCTGGGCCGTCGAGCCCACCGAGACGCTCGACTGGAGCAACGCCCCGTTCGCCAAGTGGTACGCCGACGGCAAGCTCAACGCGGCGTACAACTGCGTCGACCGGCACGTCGAGAACGGGCTCGGCGACAAGGTGGCCTATTACTTCGAGGGTGAGCCCGGCGACACCCGGGAGATCACCTACGCCCAGCTCAAGGACGAGGTGAGCAAGGCGGCCAACGCGCTGCTCGAGCTGGAGGTCAAGACCGGCGACATCGTCGCCATCTACATGCCGATGATCCCCGAGACCGTGGTCGCGATGCTCGCCTGCGCCCGGATCGGCGCCCCACACACGGTGATTTTCGGCGGCTTCTCGTCCGAGGCGCTCAAGGACCGGATCCTGGACTGCGACGCCCGCGTCGTGATCACCGCCGACGGCGGGTACCGGCGGGGTGCCCCGGCGGCGCTGAAGCCGGCCGTCGACGCCGCGCTGGTCGACTGCCCGGACGTCCGCAATGTCCTGGTCGTCAACCGGACCGGCCAGGAGACCGCGATGGTGGCGAACCGCGACCTGTGGTGGGAGGACTTCGTCGGCAAGCAGTCGACCGAGCACACGCCGGAGGCGTTCGACGCCGAGCACCCGCTGTACGTGATGTACACGTCGGGCAGCACCGGCAAGCCGAAGGGCATCCTGCACACGACCGGCGGCTACCTGGTGGGCACGTCGTACACGCAGTGGGCGGTGTTCGACCTCAAGCCGGAGACCGACGTCTACTGGACCGCTGCCGACATCGGCTGGGTCACCGGGCACAGCTACATCGTGTACGGCGCACTGGCGAACGCCACCACCTCGGTGCTCTACGAAGGCACGCCGGACACCCCGCACCAGGGGCGCTGGTGGGAGATCGTCCAGAAGTACAAGGTCTCGATCCTGTACTGCGCGCCGACCGCGATCCGCACGTTCATGAAGTGGGGCAAGCAGGTCCCGGAGAAGTTCGACCTGTCGACGCTGCGCGTGCTCGGCTCCGTGGGCGAGCCGATCAACCCGGAGGCCTACATCTGGTACCGGGAGAACATCGGCGGCAACAAGACGCCGGTCGTCGACACCTGGTGGCAGACCGAGACCGGCATGCACATGATCTCCCCGCTGCCGGGTGTGACGGCGGGCAAGCCGGGTGCCGCAATGAAGGCGATCCCGGGCGTGAGCGTCGATGTGGTCGACGACGCCGGCAAGTCGGTGCCGAACGGCTCCGGCGGCTACCTGATCATCAACAAGCCGTGGCCGGCCATGCTGCGGACGCTGTGGGGCGACGACGAGCGCTTCAAGGACACGTACTGGTCGCGCTGGCCGGGTGTGTACTTCGCCGGTGACGGCGCCAAGAAGGACGAGGACGGCGACATCTGGCTGCTCGGCCGGGTCGACGACGTGATGAACGTGTCCGGCCACCGGCTGTCCACCACCGAGATCGAGTCGGCCCTGGTCTCCCACCCGAAGGTCGCCGAGGCGGCCGTCGTGGGCGCCTCGGACCCGACCACCGGCCAGGCGATCGCGGCCTTCGTCATCCTCCGCTCGGAGGCGGGCGACGGCGGTCCGGACGTGGTCCAGGAGCTCCGCAACCACGTCGCCAAGGAGATCGGCCCGATCGCCAAGCCGCGCCAGATCATGGTCGTCGCCGAACTCCCCAAGACCCGCTCCGGCAAGATCATGCGCCGCCTGCTCCGCGACGTCGCCGAGAACCGCGAGGTAGGCGACGTCACCACCCTCGCCGACAGCACGGTGATGGACCTCATCAAGACCAACCTCGACGCCGGCAAGTCCGACGAGGACTGACCCTTCGCAGCTCCGGAACGCTTGCGTCCGAAGAAGTGTCGACAACGTCTGCGCACTTCTTCGGACGCAAGGTCTTGGGTTGGGTCAGTAGCGGATGATGCCTTGGGTGCTTGTTTTGTTGGCGTCCCAGTCGCCTACGAGGGGGAGGTCGCCGGGGTCGCCGTAGCGGATGGATTGGGTGGTTTCGGTGGGGTCCAGGCCGCTGACTCGGAAGTAGAAGGTGGCGGTCGAGGGGTTGTAGACGGCGGGTTCGTCTCGGCCGTCGCCGTTCCAGTCGCCGATGAGGGGTTTCCAGTACGGGTCGCCGTAGCGGAAGGTGCGGGTGGTGCCGTCCGGTAGGCGGAAGGAGAAGGAGCCGGTGGGTGGGTCGTAGGTGGCGACGTCATCGGTGCCGTCGCCGTTCCAGTCGCCGGTGAGGGGGACCTGGTACTTCGCGCCGTACGTGATTGTGCTGGTCGCGCCGTCCGCTGCGCGGCGGGTGAAGGTGGCGGTGGAGGGGGTGTAGACGCCGATCTCGTCCGTACCGTCGCCGTTCCAGTCGCCGGCGAGAGGGCGGTCGCCCACGGCGCCGAAGGGGATGGTGACTTGGCCGACGCCGCCGGCGAAGGAGTTGGTGAGGAAGAACTTGCGTTCCTCGGGGTGGTACACGCCGGGGGTGTCGCCGCCGGCGCCGTCCCAGTCACCGGACAGCGGGACCATCGGAGTGTTGCCGTAGGCAAACATCGGGATGGTCGCGGTGCCGGAGGTGCGGCTGTTCGAGAGGTACCACTGGTAGGTGCAGATCGCGGTCGGCGCGGCAACGGTTGTGGGTTTCGCCTTGAAAACGGCCGGTACGGCGATGACGGCGGCGGCTACCGCGGTCGCGACGCCGGCGGTCAGGAGCTGGCTGAGGATCTGGGTTCGCATCTCGGTCCCTTAGGCGTCGAGCCGGTAGAGGGCGGCGGCGCCGGGCGCCAGAGTCGTCGCGATCCTGGTGTGATCGGGCTGGGCCGTGTACGCCCTGGTCGCCGGGTCGAAGAGCGAGACCCTGGTGACCGTGGACTGGTTGAGCGTGACCGTCGTCGTCGCGCTCGCACCGTGCTGGCGGTTGGCGACGAGCAGCCAGCGAGTACGCGCGGCGGCATCCGTCGTACGGAATCGGCCGAGGACGACCGGGCTTCCCGAAGTACCAGACAGGTATGCGTCCGGGGTGAAGCCGGTGGCTCCTGCGGGTGGCGTCTCGTTGGCGTGGACGGCGAGTTCGGAGACGAGCGGTTTGAGTTCGACGCCGACTTGGCTCAGCCAGGTCGTGTTGACGGTCTTGGCTGCTGAGTAGAGCGGTGTCAGCGTGCCGTCGAGGGTGGTCAGCGCGCGGCCGAATCCCTCACCCCGCGCGGGATCGGGTTGCCAATAGGTGAAGTACTGGATCCCCTTGCAGCCATAGGCAAGGCTCATGTTGATCTGCCAGAGCAGCTCGGCCGCCGTCGGGAAGCGATGGTTGTTGTACTCGACGCTCTGGATGAACGTCCAGGTGGGGATGTTCGCCCGCAACCCCTCCGAGCGGATGATCGCCCAGTTCGCGAAGTACTGCGCGTCCTCACCCGACGCCAGCAATGGATACCGGTCGAACGACAGCATCGGCGGATGCACGGTGTCGACGAACTGCCGCACGAAGCTGCGATAGCCCTCGCCCTCGCCGGGCCACAGGTTCGAGTACGGCGTGAAGTCGGGCGCGACCTCGCGAGCGACCGCGAAAGCCTTGGCCAGGGAGGGAAACCGGTCGGCCGCCGGCTCGTCCCCGAGGCTGAACCCGGCGAACGAGCCGAACCGGCGATACCGGTTGAGCGCATCGGTGGCGAGCTTGCGCGCGTCGGCCGTGGTGATCGACATCGGCACCGACCGGTCGTCGCTGATCGTGAACCGCTGAGAGAAGTTCTGTACGTCGGGATCGCTCGACACCAGCACCTTGAGCCCGACCTGGTCCGCGATCGACAGGCTCTGGTTGAGAATCGCGGTGTCGTCGACGTAGTTGCCGGTGATCAGAAAGGTGAAGCCGGCCTCGCGCATCTGCCCGTACCGCTCGATCGTGGTCGCGAACGGATGCGGCGGCCAGAACAACCCGATCGGGAACTCGGCCCCGTCGACCAACGGCAGACTCGTGCACCCAGCACTGACCGCCTGCGGTGAACTGCTCTTCAAAGAGTCATCCGGTGGATCGGCCTGCCGTCCGCCGGTCAGTCGTCGCGCGAACGGCACCGGCGCGGCGGCGACCGCCCCGATCACCGCGCCACGCAGTACGGCACGCCTGGCCAGGCCTTCGGCCCCCAGCGGGCTCTGCTCAGGAATCTTCATGGTCACCAGAACAACCCAGCCGATCGCACGCTGCAATCGCTGATGCTGAACGGCAGGCGACCAGTTCCGGACACCCCAGGAACACATCCCCATGGCATGATCGGCCCGGTGACCGCCCTGATCGCCATCATCCACGCAGGCCTGGCCGCCGCCTGGGTCGGCGGCATGGCCTACTCGCTGTTCGTCGTCCAGCCGAAGCTGAAGAAGTACTTCGGCCCCCGCGAGGACGACCGCGAGCACCTCACCGCGGTCATTGCCTCAGGCAACCGTTACAAGGTACTCGCGCTGATCGCAGTGATCGCCCTGACCGGCGTCGCCCTCCTCCTGCTGGACCACCACCACTGGTGGATCCACGCCCTCAAAGCCGTCCTGCTACTGGTCGCCACCGGCATCTTCTACTACGTCTCCTGGCACCACTGGCCCCGGCGGATCTTCGCCACCACCACCGAACGCCCGGCCCTGCAACGCCAGTTGATCGTCTTGGCAACTGTCATGCTCGCCCTGGCCGGCACGGCGTTCGCGCTCGGCGTCGCCGCACTTTATTTCTGACGAATCCGTTGTAACGGAAAACGAACTCCATCACGAATCGATCACTTGGAGTAATCCGGGGCCCCGGCCCTCGACGGCGTGCCGAATCCGTGCGTAGCATCCGGCGGGTGGGGGAACACAGGGGTGGAAAAAACCGAATTACCGTGACGATTTCTCTGATCGCGACGCTGGCATTTACAGCGGCCTGCGGCTCAGAACAAGGGAGCAATTCCGCGGCACCGGCGCCGACCGTGACCATTTACGCGACGCCGACGCCGGCCGCGGAGACGACAACGCCGGAACCGACCGAGACACCGCTCGAAACGCCGACCGACGTGCCACCGACAGACAGTTCCGGTGAACCGACCGAGAGCGAGGCGACACCACTGGTGCTGCCGACCGAGGTGGCCGGCCAGCCATTGACGCTGAGCAACATCTTCAAATATCCGGACGGCTGGCGCGACGGGCGTTACGACATCGCCGACCGCAAACAGGTGGCCGGGATCGGCGGATTGGTCGACACCTGCGGTGATTACAACGCACAGACCCTCGAACTACGGTTGGCCAACAACTTCAGCAGGCTGAAGCTCGAATTCGCGGAAAGCAATTCCTCGGACGATTCCGACCAGACCCTGGTGGTCCGGATCGACGCGAACGGCCGCTACCAGGACCTACGCAGCGCGAAGCTCAACCAGATCGCGGCATTCGACCTGCCGGTGGCCAAGGTCAACGCGCTGAAGATCATCGTCTACCTGAAGCCGGACACAGGCTGCGGCACGGGCAGCGTGGAGGCCGTCCTGACGAAGATGGTTCTGACTTGACCAACGGCACACCCCGGCGAGGGGCCGCGGTGTTCAGGCATCTCGACAAGTTCATCGAGAACCGGGTGCTGAAGGCCGCTGTCGCGCTCGCCGAGGTGGCCGGGCTGGTGACGCTGGTGGTCACCGGCGTCAGCGCGGCCGTCCACTGGGTGGCCGGCGACGAGCCGCCGGGGCAGTCGAGCAGCTCCTCGACCACTCCGGTGTCCACACCGACTCCAACCGAGACCTCGCCAGGTACGCCGCGGCTTTCGACGCCGACTGCTGCCGGTACGACTCCCGCCGACGGCCCGAGGTGCTGGACCGTCGCACGGGTCGTCATCGACTGCCGGGAAACGCATCGCTACGAGGAGATCCCGACGACCGCTGCCTGCGACCAGGCCGCGGTCGTCGGGTACCTCGGCGGCCTCGCCACGCTCGACGTCCTGGTCGCGCATGCGGCCGTAGTACCAGGGGGAGGTTGCTCTGTGGACCCTGGGCGCGACCTGAGCGGATCTGCCAAGGACGTCCTCCGCTCAGGGACAGCAGCAGCCTGGCGACGCTGTTACGACGGAGCAGTCCACAAGAACGTCGCCTGCTCGGTGCCGCACACAGGCGAGTACCTGGCGACCGGAAGCCTGCGTCGGGCCAGCGACGACGAGTGCCAGCTCGCGGCGCTGGCCTACCTCGACCAGACCCCGGGCAACCTGAGCGATGACCTCGTCGTCCGGCCGCTCGACGTCAAGACCGGTACGCCGGATTCGGCCCGCTGCAGCATCGATGCTCGCGGGAATCACCAGTTGACCGGGTCGGTCCGGAGTCTCGGCCCGCGACCGGTCCCACTGGCCAGCTGACCCGCAACAGCCCCGAAGTGGTCTAAACGAGCTCAGGTGGCGCGGTAGGCGACGGTGATGTCGTAGCGGTCGGAGCGGTAGACGGAGCGGCCGAACTCGATCACCTCGCCGGAGGCGGTGCGGGGTGCCGAGGTGATGATCAGACAGGGAACCGTGGCGTCGATGCCCAGGATCTCGGAGTCCGTCGGATCCGGTGGTGCCGCAACGATCGAGGCGGAGACCATGCCGAGGGTGACTCCCCAGCGGCTCGACAGCGAGTCGTAGAGCGAGACCTCGCCGAGGTCCAACTCCTCCAGGCCCGGATACTTCCGCAGGGACAGGGCCGTCCGCTCGATCGCCATCGGTTCGCCGTCGGCGGTACGCAGGCGGACCAGGTGCAGTACCGGAGTACCGACTGGCTCTTGCAGCTCGGCAGCCAGCGCCTCGTCCGCGGTACCGACCCTGTGCTCGAGGACCTTGGCGCCGGGTGTGATGCCGCGGGCACGCATGTCCTGGCTGAAGGACGAGGCGAGCATCCGTGCCGGGCGCGGCTCGGTGACGAACGTGCCACCGCCGGGCCGGCGGGACGCCAGGCCTTCGGCAACGACCCGGTCCACCTCCTGGCGCACTGTCATCCGCGCTACCCCGAACCGCTCGGCCAGCACGCGCTCCGAGGGCAGCACCGTGCCCGCGCTCAGGCTACGGGTGAGGGTCTCCAGGATCTCGCGGATCTGGTCACCCTTCGGCCGGTCGGTGCGGAGCTCGGTCGGGAGTTCCGCGAGGTCACCGGGGTTGTTCCTTGGGCGGGCCATGAGGTCAGTATCCCTGGGAATGTGAGCGGCAAACCGGTTGCCGAAGGTGGCGAGCCACGACGTGCTCCTGAAAGTTTTCTACTAGACCACTAACTACGCCCGACATTACTGTCCGGCACCCCAGGTCGCCAGTAATCATATTCGCAGGCAATGGATCGGTTTGGCGACAACCGGCCGCGCGGAGTGTGACGGCGGTTAGAGTGAGGGATGGCGGTCCGCCGCCTGGTGTGCCGGGAAGTCTGGTCGGCAATGGTCCGATGACGCCCGAACAGAGGGGGGCCGCCCGTGCGGCTGCTGCAGAAACGACGAGCCTTCCCGCGGATCCTCGGGTCCGAGCGCGCCTTCCTGGCCGACACGTTGCGCGCCGAAACGACCGGCGGCCTGGTGCTCGTCGCGGCGGCGGTGATCGCCCTCGTCTGGGCGAACTCACCCTGGCAGGACGGCTACCACCACCTGCGCGACGCGCAGCTCGGTCCGTTGACGGTCGAGCAGTGGGCCACCGACGGCGCGCTGACGTTGTTCTTCTACCTGGCCGGCGTCGAGCTCAAGCGCGAGCTCGTGGTCGGCACGCTGTCGCGGATCAGCGAGGCCGTCGTGCCGGTGGTCGCGGCGTTCTGCGGGATGGCGGCGCCGGCCATCATCTACGCGGCGATCAACCTGACCGTTGCCGACGGCAAGCCCCACGGCTGGGCGGTGCCGACCGCGACGGACATCGCGTTCGCGCTGGCCGTGCTCGCGATCGTCGGCCGGTCGTTGCCGAGCGCACTGCGGGCCTTCCTGCTCACCCTCGCCGTGGTCGACGACTTCGGCGCGATCCTGGTGATCGCCGCCTTCTTCTCGCACGGGATCAATCTGCTCTACCTGCTCGCGGCGCTCGTCCTGATCGCGGCGTTCTACCTCCTCCAACGCCGGCGAGTCCGTACGCCGTTGCTGTACGTGCCGGTCGTCCTGGCTGCCTGGTGGTTCATGCACGAGTCGGGTATCCACGCCACGATCGCGGGCGTCGCGCTCGGCCTGGTGACGCGCGTCCTGCCCGACGCCGACGAGGAGCGGTCCCCGGCCGAGCGGCTTGAGCACCGGCTGCGGCCGTGGTCGGCGGGCGTCGCCGTACCGGTGTTCGCGCTGTTCGCCGCTGGCGTCACGCTCAGCGGGAACGCGTTGCGCGCGATGCTGACCGACCCGGTCGCGATCGGGGTGGTGGCCGGGCTGATGGCCGGCAAGATCATCGGCGTGTTCGGCGGCTCCTGGCTGACCGCGCGCTTCACCCGGGCCGAGCTGAACTCCGACCTGGCCTGGCGTGACGTCGGCGCCGTCTCCGTACTGGCCGGGATCGGCTTCACCGTCGCGCTGCTGATCGCCCAGCTCGCCTTCGGCGACGACCTGGCCCAGATCGAACGCGCCAAGGCCGCAGTTCTGGTCGCCTCGCTGCTGTCGGCGCTGATCGCCGCCGCACTGCTGTTCCGCCGCAACCGCGCGTACGCCGAGGAATAGCCCGGGGGTACCAGCTAGTGTCGTGTCAGTGTCTCGTGACCGATGTAGCTTGAACGATAGCGGTGTCCAGGTGCGTGCATCGTGGTGCTTGAGCAGTGGCCTCGATGCGGAGCATCGTGGGCGCTGGGCAAGTGCCGCGAGGTGCGTGCCTGGGCGCCGATAGCGTCAAGCTACATCGGTCACGAGACACTCCGGACCCAGTTGGAAGGAGCGCCATGTCGATGGGGCAGACCGAGGATGAGCCCACAGTCGGGCAGCTCGTCGCCAATGCCAGCAAGGATCTGTCCAGCCTGGTGCGCAGCGAGCTCGAGCTCGCCAAGACCGAGCTGAAGTCGACCGCGGTCAAGGCCGGCACCGGCGCGGGCCTGTTCGGCGCCGCCGGCTTCCTGGCGCTGCTGGCGATCATCCTGCTGTCCATCGCCGCGGCGTACGGGGTGAACGCGCTCGGCCTGCATCCGGCGCTGGCCTTCCTGATCGTTGCCGTGCTCTACCTGTTGATCGCGGCCGCGCTGGTCCTGGTCGGCAAGCGGCTGCTCGGCAAGGCGAAGGGCCCGCAGCGCGCGATCGAGACCTCGAAGGAGTCCGTCGAGGCCCTCAAGTCGATCGGCAAGGGCGACTAGTGCGGCCGGCCCGATCAGGCGCCGTCCCGGGGACCGGGCGCTGAGCCCCGCTGGGGTTTCCGATCTGCTCGTCGACGGGCCGTGGTCGCATTCGCTGGTGGCGGCCAACGGGGCGAGGTTCCACGTGGCGGAGTGTGGCGCGGCGGATGATCCGTTGGTGCTCTTCCTGCACGGCTTCCCCGAGTTCTGGTGGGCCTGGCGGCATCAGCTGCCGGTAGTCGCCGCAGCCGGCTATCGGGCCGTAGCGATGGATCTGCGGGGCTATGGGGCCAGCGACAAGACTCCACGCGGCTACGACCCCTTCACCGTCTCGGCGGACGTGTCAGGCGTCATCAGGTCGCTGGGGGCGACCGATGCGGTGGTGGTCGGGCACGGGTGGGGTGGGTTCGTCGCTTGGTCGGCTGCGGTCTTGGCGTCGAAGCAGGTGCGGGCACTTGCCGCAGTGTCGGCTCCACATCCGCTGAAGTTGATGCGGTCGGGGCAATTGCGGTCGGTGGCTCAGGTGGGCTGGTTCCAGTTGCCGATCCTGCCGGAGCGACGGCTGCTCGCGCACGACGGCATCCACATCGAGCAACTCCTCCGCGCCTGGTCCTCCCCTGGTGGCGCCTTCCCCGACGCCGAGGCGTCCCGCCGCTACCGGGCCGCCCTCCAGGTCTGGCCAGCGCCGCACTGCGCCCTCGAGTACCACCGCTGGTTCGTACGCTCGCGCCTACGCTCAGACGGCCGCCGGTACTCCGCCCAGATGCGCACACCCGTCGCCGTCCCGGTCCTACAAGTCCACGGAGCCCTCGACGGCGCCGTCAACCCAGCCAGCTCCACCACCCCTCCGGAGCTACTTGCTGGGCCCCTGCAATACGAAGTACTAACCACCGCCGGCCACTTCCCCCACGAGGAAACACCCAACCTGTTCAACCAGCTACTACTGGACTGGCTACAGACCCTATGAGACAGCGACGGGCCCGACTGTCCCCGCTACAGACCATCTCTGCTTGCTTGCCTCAGCCCCACTGAACTGGGTCGCGTCGCGCACGAGACGATAGGTCAGCCACTGCGCGTCCATGCAGCCGCGCCAGATACTCATCCCGATGGTCGCGGACGCCCCGCTCTTGGCCATCACGACCGGACCGAGCGTGACGTATGGCGTTCCGTCGGCCTCCTCGCAGACCTTGTCCCCCTTGGGCCGGCTCTGCACCCACTCGATCGGCACACCGACTGCGGACGCGGCGATGAGGGCCTGCGCCTGCTGACTCAGCGGAGTGCCCTTGCCCCCGACCTCG
Organism: Kribbella ginsengisoli; assembly: GCF_039537185.1. Lineage (NCBI taxonomy): Bacteria > Bacillati > Actinomycetota > Actinomycetes > Propionibacteriales > Kribbellaceae > Kribbella > Kribbella ginsengisoli. Next base: position 324,412 of record NZ_BAABAA010000007.1, read on the forward strand.
ATCGGCGAACTCGCTTGCGAGTAGGTCGCGTCGAGCACCTTGACGACCGGCCATCCCGCGGCCGGCCGCTCCCACTTGGTCAGCTCCGTGATCGCCACGCCCATGAGTTGTGAAGGGCTCACCCCACTGGCATTCGCCAGCGCCGTCTGTGGGGTCACGCTGGGAGCGGATCCAGCGGCGGGCGCGGCCAGGTCGCCGGGCTTCGAGCTCGGTTTGTCGTCGAGGCCGACGATCGACAGGACGCCGGCCAGGATGACGATGACGGCGGCCGCAGCGAGCAGAATCGGGGCTTTCCGGCGTACCGGCGTGGTTGTTGCTTCAGGCAACTGATCTATCAGGGATTCTTTGCCGGCGAAGGTTTCGCGGAGGAGTTGGCCGACCTCTTCGTCGGTGAGCTTGGACATTTCAGTGGTCCTTGTCGGAGGTCGGGAGGTTGGCGCGCAGGGTGGCCAGGCCGCGGGAGGCGTTGGAGCGGACGGTGACCGGGGTGCAGCCGAGGATGGCGGCGATCTCGTCGTCCGGGAGGTCTTCGTAGAAGCGCAGCACCAGTACTGCGCGTTGCGCGCGCGGCAGGCCCGCGAGGAGTCGCCAGGCGGCGTCGCGCTGGGCGTGCCGGGCGCTGATGTCCTCGGTGGCGGGGGTCTCGGGGATGTCGGCAAGCGGCAGTTCCTGGTTCTTGAGCCGCCGGCGCCAGCTGAGGAACTCGTTGACGACCATCTTGCTCAGGTACGCGTCAGGCTTGTCCAGTACGCCGATCGTGTCCCAGCGGCGATGGGCTCGGGCCAGCACCGTCTGGACGAGGTCCTCGGCGCTGTGCACCCCACCGGACAGCATCAGGGCAAGGCGCAGCAACCGCCGCTCGCTCGACGTCACCAACTCGTCGAACGAGAGCCGCTCGGTGTCCCCGCCCGTAATCGTCACACCCTTCCAACGCCGCGGACCACGCGATCCGTTGCAGCTGGATCAGGTGCAGCTGTGAGTCGAGACTTCCTGGGTTGCCTTGGAACCAGCGGCCGCGTCCTCCGCGACCTGCTCGGCGGTCAGCACGTAGCCGGTGCGGTTGTCCTCCACCGAGGCCGCGAAGACCACGCCGTACACAGTGCCCTTCGAGGAGAGCAGTGGGCCGCCGGAGTTGCCCGGGCGGACCTGGGCCCAGATCGAGAAGGCCTTGCGGGTGACCGTCTTGTCGCCGTAGATGTCCGGCCCGCGCAGCCGCTCCTCGGAACGGATCCTGGCCGGCTCGGAGTCGAACGGCCCGTTCTCCGGGTAGCCGAGCACGACCGCGGTGGCGTCGGCCTTGCCGTCGTTGTCGAAGGCGAGTGGCTTGGCGTTGAGCTCAGGGACGTACAGGACGGCGATGTCCACGCTCGAGTCGAACAGCACCACCTTGGCGTCGTACGAGTGCCCGTTGACCTCGACCTTCGGCGAGCTGACGCCGGCCACCACGTGCGCGTTCGTCATCACCCGTTGCGGCGCGTAGACGAAACCGCTGCCCTCGAGGCCGCGTGAGCAGTTCGCGACGCCGGTCACCTTGGCGATCCGGCTGTACGCCGAACGCACGGTCGGGTTGCGGGCGATCGCGCCGTCCGGCGGCTGCGTCTCGCGGATCCGCTCCGGCACGAACGGGTCGAGGAAGCGCGGGAACAGATCGGTGTTCACCACGTCGTTGAACGCCTGCAGCGCGCGGTCGGCGCCACCCGGCAACGCCTCGTCGACCTTGGCGAGCACCTGTGAGCCACGGACCGCGGATGTCACGCTCGGGATCCGGGCACCGCTCACGGCGACACCGAGCACCCACGAGACGACCAGTACGGACGCCGCGGCCAGTACTGCACCGCCCAGCGCGTCGACGGCCTTGACCGGTTTCCAGGAGATCTTGTTGCGCAGCCTGGAGCCGAGCAGCGCTCCGACGGTCCGCCCGATCGAGGCCAGCAACACGACCAGTACCAGCGCCGCGAACGACACCTCGACGCTGGGCGAGAAGTTGTCCAGCACCCGCGGTACGCCGTACACGCCGACCGCCGCGCCCGCCAGCAGCCCGAGCGTGGCGCAGGCGCCGAGGACGAAACCCTCGACGTAACCCGAGATCGCCACCAGCACCGTCACCACCAGCAGCGCGATATCGAGACCGCTCACTCCACACCCTCCGGACGCCCCAGGTCGTGCTCGATGGCCGTCAGCCGTCGAACGTCCTCCGGCCGCCGCCCCTCACTCCGCCAGGCCGCCTCGACCAGTCGGTCGGGCAACGGTACGACGTTGCCGGGGTCCCAGTCGCGCGCCCAGCCGCCGAGCTTGAGCAACTTGTCGAGCAGACCGGCGGTGAACCCCCAGATGAAGAGGTCACCCACGGTGAAGGCCGGACCGGTGAAACCGGACGGATGCAGGCAGCTGACCCGGTTGGCGGGGTCGGCCAGCGCCGCGAGCGCCACCCGGTGCACCGAGGCGACCTCGGCCGGATCGACCACCGCCACCGGCGAGGGCTCCCGCCACCAGCCGACCACGGGCGAGACGGCGAAGTTGCTCACCGGCACCCAGAGTGACGGCCAGACGGCGAACACGTCGATCCCGCCCGGCTCGAGCCCGGTCTCCTCCTCGGCCTCGCGCAGCGCGGTACGGACCAGTCCTTCGACACCGCTGCCGTCCTCAGGGTCGACGCGCCCGCCGGGGAAGGACATCTGGCCGGCGTGACTGCGCAACGTCCAGGCGCGTTCGGTCAGCAGCACATCGGGGCCGTCGGTGTCGTTGCCGTCGGCAAGCAGGATCAGTACCGCCGAACCGCGCACGCCCGGGTCGTCCTCGGGCGGCAGGAAGCGCGACAGCTCCTTGGGGTCGACCGCTTTGGATGCCGAGAGCAACGGCTGCAGGAAGTCGGGCAGCTGCACGTCGAACGTCGTACTGGTCCTCACCAGGTCACTCCCAGTTTCTCGCGCACCAGCTGATCCAGTTCCTGCTGCGACGTGAACGGCGCGCGGTGCACGTAGACGACCGCGCCCTTCGCGTCGACGAAGGCGGTCAGCGGCGGCCCGCCGATCTTGAGTCCTTGCTGGACCTGCTTGTCGCGGTCGGCGACATGCGGGTAGTCCCAGTGCTGGTCGACCGCGAACTTCACCGCCAGGTCCGGCCGGGTGTCGATGTAGTCGATGCCGATCAGCTTGACCTTGTCGCCGGCTTTGACGTGCAGCTCGGCCAGGTACGGCGCTTCCTTGCGGCACGGGCCGCACCACTGCGCCCAGACGTTGACCAGCAGCGGGCCGCGCAGATCGGACAGGCGGATGTCGGGGCCGTCGCCGAGGCAGGGCAGGCTGACATCGGGCAGCGCGTTGGCCACCGGGGGTCGCGATTCGACCGTCGGGCAGGGCACCAGTTCGCCGGCTGCTTGCGGTTTGCTGTCAGCCGGTGGGGTCGCCGCCTTTTGGTCGCCGCAGGCAGCCAGCAGCAACCCGCACGCCGCCAGGACGCCGATCAGGGCGGCGTGGCGGAACGTAGTACGGGGGCTGGATGGCTTGCTCACGCTGGGATCTTCACCAGTTTCGCGGCCAGGTCGGGGTCGGTCGGGCCGGTGCCGTAGGAGGGGCACCACTGCGCGATCGGACAGGCGCCGCAGGCCGGCTTCTTGGCGTGACAGCGGCGGCGGCCGTGGAAGATCAGCCGGTGCGACAGCATCGTCCAGTCCTTCTTCGGGAACAGGTCGCCGATGATGTGCTCGACCTTGACCGGATCCTCCTCGGTGGTCCAGCCGAACCGGCGGACCAGCCGGCCGAAGTGCGTGTCGACGGTGATCCCGGGGATGCCGAAGGCGTTGCCCAGTACGACGTTCGCCGTCTTGCGGCCGGTACCCGGGAGCTTGACCAGCTCTTCCAACTTGTTCGGCACGACGCCGTCGTAGTCGTCGACCAGGGCCTGGCCGAGCTTGAGCAGGCTGTTCGTCTTGGCCCGGAAGAAGCCGGTCGGCTTGAGGATCGCCTCCATCTCCTCCCGATCGGCCTCGGCGTACGCGACCGCGTCCGGGTACTTCGCGAACAGCGTCGGGGTCACCTTGTTGACGGTGACGTCGGTGGTCTGCGCCGACAGGATGGTGGCGACCAGCAACTCCAGCGGAGTGCTGAAGTCGAGTTCACAGTGCGCATCCGGATAGGTATCGGTCAGCACCTTGTGCATCTTGCGCGCCCGCCGGACCAGCTGGGTGGAGGTCTCGCCGTCGAAAACGGGCGCCTTCCGGGGCAGCTTGATCGGGGGTTCCACAGAGGCCGGAGCCTCGACACGCTGGATCGGCATGCAGGCCAGCCTACGTCCGCCCACCTACAAGATTCCGGGGGCGGCCCGGTCGGTCAGATCCAGCCGGCGTCGACGGCGATCCGGACCGCGTCCAGCTGGGTCCGGGCATGCAGCTTGGCCACGATCGAGCTGAGATAGTTGCGGACCGTCGCGGTGGAGATGAACAGATCCACCGCGATCTGCCGGGCCGCCGAGCCACCCGCGGACAACCGCAGTACCTCGACCTCGCGCGGCGTCAACGGATTGGGCGGCAACCGGAGAGCCGCCGCGGCAACCTGCGGATCGACCACCTCGAACCCCGCGGCGACCTTCCTGATCGCTTCGGCCAGCGCGTCGGGCGAGACGTCCTTGCTCATGAACCCGGCGGCCCGTGCGCTCAGCGCCCGGTGCATGTTCGCGGGGCTGGCCGATGCGGTCAGGATCAGGGTCCGGCAGTCGGGGAGCTCGGTGTGCAGTGCGGCGGCGGCCGCCAGGCCGTCCTGACCGGGCATCTCGATGTCGATCACGGCGACGTCGGGGCGCAACTCCAGCGCGGTCGGCACGATCAGGTCACCGCAGTACACCTCGGCGACGACTTCGAAGCCGTGCTGCTCGAGCAGGTTCCGCAGCGCGGCCCGGAACAGCTTCATGTCGTCGGCCAGCAGAACGCGGATCACGCCGCCTCCCCTTCCAAGGGCATGACATCTTCACAGCCGAGAAGGTGATCGCTTCTCTGGGCCCCGGTGCCGTCCGGCCACAGACTCGTCGCATGCGTATCCGCCCGAAACTCCTGACCGCAATCACTCTGCTCGCGACGACCTTCGGCTTCACCGCGGTGCCGGCCTATGCCGACGACGGCGCCTACCTGACCCAGAACCAGTACCTGGCCTACGACGCGCCCGTCGGTTCCCCGCAGTCCTGCATCCAGCGCACGATCTACCTCGCCGACGGCGACTACCTGTGGACCATCTTCGTCGGCCGGCTCGACGAGTGGAAATCCCGCACCATCTACCTGCGGGCCGACACCTACATCTGGACCACCTGCATCCAGGTCGTCGGGAAGGTGAGCCGAGAGGTCGCGAGGTACGAAGAAACCACCTGGGTCAGGGGATCGGCGAAGAACGAGGCCAACGTAACCACCACCAACTATCTGGGCACCACCAAGGCCGCCTCGCACGACTACAACTGGGGATCCAGACTCCTCAAGCTCTGACCGGCGGCGGGCCCTCACGCGTTCCGGACCTGCGTGCGGGCCCACTCAGCCCACTCCTGTTGCATGGCTGCGAAGCGTTGGCCGTATTCGAGGGCTATGCGGCCGTAGACGGACAGGTTGTCGTCGTCCCAGTCGATCGCGGCGTCCAGAGCCTTGAGGTTCGCGTGCAGCTCGGCGGCGTGGGCGGCTTGGCCGGCCAGGTAGTCGCGGGCCTGTTGCGGGGTCAGCACGCCGAGGAAGAAGACGCGGAGCAGGACGTCGCTGCGGGTGGTGCGCTGAGGCTCGGTCTGCGTGAGCCAGCGGCGGAGCTCGGCCAGGCCGGTGTCGGTGAGCGTGTACTCCTTGCGGCCGCGCGGGCCCTGCTCCGAGACGACGATCAGCCCGTTGTCGGCGAGCTTGGTGAGCTCGCCGTAGATCTGGCTCTGGGTGGCAGGCCAGACGTTGGCCAGCGAGGTGTCGAAGGCCTTCAGCAGGTCGTAGCCGCTGGCCGGATGGTCGACCAGCAGTCCGAGCAGGGCATGTCGCAGGCTCATGCCCCCACTCTACCTTCCACTCTTGACATGTCGATAGCTGACCTTCTACTTTTGACATGTCAGATTCGGAAGCTCGTCGATCAGGGAGTACCGCTCATGTCCTACCTCCGGACCTTCGCCCCGTGGATCGTCTACGCGCTCATCCCGTCGGCCCACTGGAACTGGGCGGCATTGATCGCCCTGGTCCTCTCCGTCGGCCTGATCGCCCAGCAGACCCGGGCCGGCCGCACGGCCGACGCCCTGATCATCGAGATCGGCTCGGCGGTCTTCTTCGCCGTCATCACGGTCGTGGCATTCACCAGCCCGGACAGCGGGCTGCACCCGTACGCGGCGGCGCTGTCGTCCGGCACGCTCGCCCTCATCGCCGGGATCTCACTGGCCATCCGCAAGCCCTTCACATTGGGTGTCGCCAAGCAGACGACGCCCAGGGAGTACTGGGGTCAGCCGCTGTTCGTGCGCGTCAACGTGATCATCACGGCCGTGTGGACGGGGTGCTTCGCCGTGACCGGTTTATGCCTTCTGGCTCTGGCGCATTCCGGGTCGGCCGCGCGGACCGTCGTACAGGTCGCGGGGTTCGTCGTACCGATGGTCTTCACCCTTCGCTACGTCGCCCACATCCAGGCCAAGGCCGCTCAGCTCCGGGCCTCGTGATGACGACCGCGCCCGCACCACACCTGGCCGGCAACTACGCGCCGGTCGAGCAGGAACTCACGGCGTACGACCTGCCGGTGACCGGTCAGATCCCGCCCGCGCTCACCGGCTGGTACCTCCGCAACGGGCCGAATCCGCACGACGCGGCCTCGGGTCACTGGTTCTTCGGCGACGGCATGATCCACGGCGTACGGCTCGAGGGCGGCCGGGCGGCGTCGTACCGGAACCGCTGGGTCCGTACCTCCACCTTCACCGACGGCGCCTCGGTCAACGACGCCGAAGGGAACCTGGATCTGACGGCGGGGGTCGCCAACACGCACGTCGTCCGGCACGCCGGTCGCACGCTGGCGCTGGTCGAGTCCTCCTACCCCTACGAACTCACCTGCGACCTGGACACCGTCGGGCCGTACGACTTCCATGGCAAGTTGCGCACGGCAATGACCGCGCACCCGAAGACCTGCCCGGCCACCGGCGAGCTGCACTTCTTCGGCTACAGCCTGCGGGCGCCGTACCTGACCTATCACCGCGCCGACGCGACCGGCGAGCTGGTGATCAGCCGTCCGATCGACGTTCCGGCCGCGACGATGAACCACGACTTCCACCTGTCCGCCGGCCACGTGATCTTCATGGACCTGCCGGTGGTCTTCGATCTGGAGACCGCACGGTCGGGCGCCGGGATGCCGTTCCGCTGGAACGAGGGGTATGGCGCTCGGCTCGGCGTACTGCGGCGCGACGACCCGCACGGCGCCGTGCGCTGGTTCTCGATCGATCCCTGTTATGTCTTCCACACGCTCAACGCTCATGACCTGGCCGGACCGGACGGGCATGAGCAGATCGTTCTCCACGTCATGCGTTATCCGGAGCTGTTCGGCGGCCGGAACCAGGAGGCGACCCTGTGGCGCTGGACCATCGACCTGACGACCGGGGTGGTCCGGGAGGAGCAGCTTCACGACCGGGCGGCCGAGTTCCCCCGGATCGACGATCGCCTTGCTGGGTTGGACGCCCGGCACGGGCATGCGACCGTCGCGCATCCCACCGGCTCCAGTGCCTTGCTCCGGTACGACCTGCGCTCAGGTGCTGTCAGCTCACACGAGTTCGGGCCGGGGCGGACTCCTGGGGAGGCGGCCTTCGTACCGGCTGACGACCGGCCCGGTGGCGACGGCTGGCTGATGACGTACGTCCACGACGCGGCCACCGACACCAGCGACCTCGTCCTCCTCGACGCCACCGACCTGTCCGCACCACCGGTGGCGACCGTTCACCTACCGGTTCGCGTCCCGTACGGTTTCCACGGCAACTGGCTCGCCGATCAATCCTCGACCAACGGGAGACTTCCCACGCATGTCTGATGATCAAGGCGGCCCCGCGCCGCGCGTGCTCGCGGATGACGCTTTGTCGGCGCTGCTCGGTGAGCAGCAGTTCGGCGTACTGGCGACCAACAAGCGCAGCGGACACCCGCATCTGACGACGATGCTCTACAACTGGGACCCGGCGGCCCGGATCGTGCGGTTCTCCACCACCGCCGATCGGGTCAAGGTGAAGCAGTTGCGGAACGACCCGCGAGCGGCGCTGCACGTCTCGGCGGCGGACCACTGGTCCTTCGCGGTGGCCGAAGGGGTGGCTGAGATCTCAGACGTCACCACGGTGGCGGGAGACGCAACCGGGCGTGAATTGCTGAGCATGCTGCCGACAGAGGTACAGGGAGACCTCGGCCAGGCGTTCTTCGACCAACTGGTGGCTGAACGACGAGTCGTCATCCGACTCAAGGTGAGCCGCCTGTACGGCACCGCTCTGGACGTCGGCTAGTCCAAGGGGAGTAGGACCGTGATGGTGAGGTGGCTGCCGTTCGGGCGGGGGATTTGGCGGACCTTCAAGCGGATGGCCAGCGCCTCGATGAAGTCGATGGTCCGGGTGAGGTTGGGGACCGCGGTGCCTTCCGGTGGTAGCGCCATCTCGGTCTCTTCGGGTGGGTGGTCTCCGAAATAGGAGGCCGTATCCATGTTGACGTGCCAGCAGGCCAGTGAGATGTCTGCCCGATCGGGCGCCACCAGGGCGAGCCGCAGGTCGCCGTACAAGTGGTAGGCGGCATCGGCGACTCTGAGCATCGTCCTGCGCTCCTCGCCCACTGGGCAGGTCGCGAGGAGTTCCTGGATCGCGGCGACAGCCTGGTTGGTCAGTAGCAGTTCGTCAGGGTTGTCGGGGCGGGCGGAGGAAGGCAGGTCGGGGATCCACTGCTCGGCCCATTGGTTGCCGGCGGCACGCCGGTTCTTGGCCAGGGCGATCGCGTTGTCGATCCGCTGCTTCTCGACCAGGAGGCGGATCACCTCGGCCACCTCCTTCTCTTCGGTGATCCAGTGTCGTTTCGTCGGCTGGTCGTCCACGGCACGGGGCACGTCGTCGATCTCCGGGCCGACGGTTGCCAGGTACGTCGCCCACCACATCGCGCGAGCGGCTGGGCGATCGGCCGCGAGGGTTTCGAGCTCGTCCAGGCGGCCCAGGCGACCAAGGGTGCCGATCAGTTGGCGTTCGTAGACCGGCTCCCCGGTCGCGGCGCGGGTCCGTAGCTCGTCGAGTTCGGCGGCATCGGCCTCGTCTGCAGCCTGGGCGGTAGCTGCGCGAGCGAGGGCGGCAGCGAGTTCTTCGGCGGAGATGTGGTCGCCGGCGTCGGCGCGGATTCGGAGTTCGTCGAGGCGGCCGTGGGCGACCCGCATCCGGGCGGCGCTGCGCGGGGACTGCCGGAGCTTCGAGGAGTCCAGTACGGCGAGGGCCTCGGTCACCTCGCCTTGGCCGGCCAGCAGCGTGGCGAGCAGTTCCGCGTCGATGCGCTTGTCGCGGAGTACGGCGATCGCTTCGCGGGGCCGGTCCTGTTCGGCGTACAGGCAAGCCAGCTCGTACCAGCGGTCGGTGGTGGTGGGCGTCGCGTTCGGCCGCTCGCGCAACTCGTTGGCAGCCTCGTCGACCAGACCCCGCCTGAGCAGCTGGTCGATCAGCTCACCATCGGCATCCCGATCGTCGAAGCTCCGGAGATCGTCGAACCGGCCAAGGTGACCGAGCAACGGCAACAGCAGCTTCTTGGCGCGCTGATCACCGGCGATCACGAAAGCCCGCAACTCGTCCACCCGCCGCAGCTTGGCCAGCAGGTGAAGCAACAGCTCGGTGGCGTGCGGGTCACCGCCGGCGAACATCCGGAGACCCTCGACGTCCTCGGCCTTGGCGAACGCCCTGAGCAGCAGCGTCCGGGCCTCACAGTCCCCGGTCTCGGCCGCCAGGCGTAGCTCGTCCAACCGATTTTCGTCCCGGAGCTTCTCGAGGTGCTCGGACCAGTTCTCGAGTTCCTCGAGCTCCTCGGTCCGGCCGAGGTCGCGGAGGATGAGCTTCAGCCGGTACCGGTCGGCGGGGAGGCTGCTTGCTCTGAGGATGTCGAGCGCCGGTTCGATCTCGCCGGCGTGGAGGAGGTGGTCCACGTCGGCAGTCACCTCGGGACGGCGCATGTCGCGGGTTTCGCGCAGTGAGTCGCTGGCGAACTGCCGGCCCAGCCGCTGCATGGGCGAGTCCGCCCTGCGCCTCATCGCCGGGTCGGCGCCTGTGCGTTGAGCGAGCTCTCTCGTCTCCGCCGCCAGGGCGTCTTTGCGGGCGCGGGCGCGACGGTTCCGGAGCCAGGCGAGCATTCCTCATCTTCTCGGCTCAGGGGTCCGCCGGAGGGTGTTCCGGCGAGTCCCGGCGGGCCTACGTGGCGGTGGGTGTACAGGAGGAGCTACGGTTTTGGGGCGACCGGGTGCGATCCGCCTGGCGCCGAGCGGGCTCAAGGCCTGCTCGTAAGTCGCAGTTCAGGTCCGAGGAGGCCCATTCGTGGACGCCGCAGTGCTCCGACAGGCACCGCTGTTCAGCCAGCTGGACGACGAGGCAGCCGACGCGCTCACCGCGTCGATGACCGAGAGCCGGCTGCGCCGTGGCCAGGTGCTGTTCCACGAAGGCGACTCCGGCGACCGGCTGTTCGTCGTCGTCGAGGGCAAGGTCAAGCTCGGCCGGACCTCGGCCGATGGCCGGGAGAACCTGCTGGCCGTGCTCGGCCCGGGTCAGATGTTCGGCGAGCTGTCCCTGTTCGACCCCGGACCGCGCCAGTCGACCGTCACCGCGGTCACCGACGCGTCGCTGATGGCCCTGACCCACGACGAGCTGCTCCGCTGGCTGGCCGGCCGTCCCGAGGTGGCCCGCGGCCTGCTGCTCCAGCTGGCCTCCCGCCTGCGCAAGGTTTCCGACGTCGTGGCAGACCTGGTGTTCTCCGACGTCCCCGGCCGCGTGGCCAAGGCCCTGCTCGACCTGGCCAGCCGCTTCGGCCGTACGGCCGACGACGGCGTCCACGTCCACCACGACCTCACCCAGGAGGAGCTGGCCCAGCTGGTCGGCGCCTCCCGCGAAACCGTCAACAAGGCCCTGGCCGACTTCGCCTCCCGCGGCTGGGTCCGCCTCGAGCCCCGCTCAGTAGTCCTCCTCGACATCGAACGCCTCCAACGCCGCGCCCGCTGACCCCCACCGCCACGCCCGCTGCCCCCTCACCCGCTGACCCCGCTGACCCCGCTGACCCTGCTCACCCGCTGACATCTGAGGGGTTAACCCCTCAGATGGTGGGTTGCACCACCGGAATCTCGGGGGGCAACCCACCAACTCGGGGGTCAACCCCTCAGGCGGCGCGGCGGGCGAAGCCGCGTCGGACGCGCGTGGCGACGTCGGCCGGCCACTTGAGGTCTGCCCAGACAATCCGAACCACCTCGAGACCGAGCGCCCGCAGACGATCCTCGCGAAGCTTCTCGCGGATCAGCGTCTCCCGATCACCCGCCGCGTACTTCACCAAGCCGTCGAACTCGACGACAGTGCCCTGCTCCGGGAAGTAGAAGTCGACCCGGCCGATGAAGCCGTCGGCGTCACCGAATTCCACCTGGAGTAGCGGCTCCGGGAGACCCTGCTGGTGAAAGAGAACCCGCAACCTCGACTCCCCGACCGACTCCGAGCGCTTGTCGGCGAACGCAAGTGCCGCCTTCGCGGTAGCGCTTCCCGGCCAGAATTCGATCCTGGCAAGCATGGCCGCCGGCTCGATCGGATGATCCCGGAGGACGGCATCCGCGCTCACCACCGCAGCCTCGAAGGACGTCGTACAGGCCGTCTCGGCGAGCGCCCGCGAGACGGTTGCCATGGTCAGCCCGTCGACCTGGATCAGCTCGGTAGGCGCAAACCCGCCCCGGTGATGACGCACTCCCGCGACCGGCCCGCCACGACGCCCATCCAGTCGACTGACCTGTACTTCGGTCAGGTCGACTCCCCACAGCGGTACCTGATGGAAGACCAGAGCCGTCTGGTGGCTGAGGGCAATGGTTCCTGAAGCGATCGAGTTCGCGACCGCGAAGGCCAGCCGGCGATGCAGCCAGATTTCCCGATCCCACGAGGTCAGACTCAGCTCCACCCTCTCGGCGTACTGCCCGTAGCGGACCTTCTCCCAGCGACCGTCGGCCAACCGCTCCCGCAACTGCTCATGGGTATAGCCGCAACTGAGTGCCTGAGAACGGCTGAAAACGCCACCGTGCTCGACGGCGATCAGCTTCAGCAGTGGATTCATCACCCCAGCATCCCCACTCCCACCCCGTCCCCGCAGCACCTCCCCCGCCCCCTGTGGACAACCCATTTCGGGGGTTAACCCGCCAACTGGTGGGTTGCCCCCTGAGATTCCGGCTGGGCAACCCACCATCTGAGGGGTTAACCCCTCAGATGGTGGGTTTGGGGAGGGTTGGGCGGTTATGGGTTGAGGTAGGTCAGTTGGGCTTGGACTGAGCGTTCGGCGGCGGGCCAGAGGATTGGGTCGACGTCGGCGTAGACGTGCTGGACGATCGCCTCGGCGGTCGTGTAGCCGTCGGCGACTGCCGTGCGGACCTGGTTGAGGCGGTCCTGGCGGTGGTTGAGGTAGTGGGTCAGTACTGCGCCTGGGTCGGTGATTACCGGGCCGTGGCCGGGTAGGAGGCGCTCGACGCCCGCTGGGGAGTTGGCGAAGGCCCGGAGGCTTTCGAGGGAGTCCAGGTAGGGACCTAGGGCTCCGTCGGGGTGGGCGACGACTGAGGTGCCGCGGCCGAGCACTGTGTCGCCGGTCAGCAGTGAGCCGTCCTGCGGGAGCCAGAAGCAGACCGAGTCCATCGTGTGGCCTGGTGTCGGCAGTACTTCGATCCGCAGGTCGCCTGAGGTGATCACGTCGCCCTCACTGAGCCCGTGCGCGTGGTCGGTCGGGATCCGGAAGGCAGGGTCGACCGAACGTACCGGGGCGTTGGCCTGCGAGGCGAACCACGCAGCACCCTCCGAGTGGTCGAAGTGCCCATGCGTGAGCAGCACTGTGGAGACAGTGCACCCGTACTCCGCGACTGCGTCGAGCACTGCGCGCAGGTGTGGCTCCAGCATCGGTCCCGGGTCGACCACGACGGCAGTGTCGGCGTCTGGGGCCCGGAGGATCCAGGTGTTGGTGCCCTCCAGCGTCATCGGACCCGGGTTCGCCGCTAGTACTCGGGACGCGTAGGCGGTGACCTGTTCGGCTGTCATGTCGTCTCCAGGTAGGCCTGGTCGTTCTCCACCCGTACCGTCGGCAAGATCGGGCGGATCTCCCGGTCGCTGGCGGCTGTGAGGATGTCGGGCACAGCGGCGTACGGGATCAGGTCACGGCAGCAGAGGTAGGTGGGCGGGAGCATAAGCATCTCCCCGGCCTCCACTGCGCGTACTGCGTCGGCAGGGGGCATCCAGGCGACCTGGTCGGACTCGCTGGTCACGTCGCGGGTCACCTGGCCGGCCGGGAGCGCGGCGACGAAGAAGCGGGTGTCATAGCGCCGTGGCTCGAACTCCGGGGTGATCCAGTGCGCCCAGACGCCGAGCAGGTCGGCGCGGAGTACCAGTCCTCGGCGGTGCAGGAAGTCGGCGAACCCGAGCTCCCGTGACTCGAGTGCGACCCGGTCGGCCTCCCAGTCGTCGCCGCTGGTGTCGCTGACCACGGAGCCGGCATCTGGCCCGGCCAGTAGTACGCCGGACTCCTCGAAGGTCTCCCGCACAGCAGCCGCCACGTAAGCCGCGGCATCCTCCGCCGAGCACCCCATCCGCTCCCCGAACCACTCCGGGGACGGCCCGGACCACGAGTCCGCGATGGAAGAGTCGGTCGCGTCCACCCGGCCCCCGGGAAACACAGTCATTCCCGCCGCAAACGCCATGCTCTGCTGCCGCCGGAGCAGATACACCTCGGGACCGGCCGGAGTGTCCCGCGTGAGGATGACGGTGGAGGCAGGCCGAGGCTCGACCGCTGTCCGCCCATCACGGATGAACGAGAGCGCCTCAGCCGCCATCCGTCCGGACATCAGGTGAGACTTCAAGTCCCGAACCATTCGTACCTCCGGTCAATGCGTCGGCGCTGCGCCGGGAACCCGTTGGAGAGCACCGCAAATGCTGTGCCGGTGGAGCACCCGAGCGGTCTGCGTTGTGCTGAGCCCGGCACGGCTGACAGCGGGCCGCCCCCTGCGACAGCCGGTTCCGGCGCCCTGGGCCCGGGTAGACCCGGGGTGCTGCCTGGCAGGCACCGGCTTGCCGGGCTCGGCGGCTGCGTGGGGCAGCCGCCGGGCTCGGTGGGTCAGTTGACCTCGACGATCAGTTCGACCTCTACCGGGGCGTCCAGGGGGAGGACGGGGACGCCGACGGCGGAGCGCGCATGCTGGCCGGCTTCGCCGAAGACCTGCCCGAAGAGTTCGGAGGCTCCGTTGGCGACCTGGGGCTGACCTGTGAAGTCGGGGGTGGAGGCGATGAAGGCGACCGCCTTGACGATCCGCTTGATGCCGGCGAGGTCGCCGATCTCCGCCTTGACCGCGGCCAGCGCGTTCAGCGCGCACTGCTGGGCGCACTCGGCGGCGACCTCAGCCGTGACCTCGGCGCCGACCTTTCCGGTGGCGATCAGGGTGCCCTCGCGCAGCGGCAGCTGGCCGGACGTGTAGACGAGATTGCCGGTCCGCACGGCGGGTACGTACGCAGCGACCGGCTTGGCGACCTCGGGCAGCTTCAGGCCGAGCTCGGCCAGCTTCTCCTCGGGGTGGCTCATGACTGGGGGATCTCCCGCTTCAGGTAGGCGACCAGGTTCTCCGGGTTGAGGCCCGGGACGACCTGGACCAGCTCCCAGCCGTCCTGACCCCAGCTGTCGAGGATCTCCTTGGTCGCGTGGACCAGGAGGGGCACTGTGGAGTACTCGAACTTCTTCATGGGAGGGACTCTAACGGGCGTCAACGAGAGTGTGCTGTGGCCCACGACCTAGTCTGGGGATCATGGCGAGGCTGCATGTGGTCACGGGCAAAGGCGGGACCGGCAAGACGACGGTCGCCGCCGCTATGGCGCTCGCGCTCGCCGACCAGGGCAAGCGGGTCCTGCTGGTCGAGGTGGAGGGCCGCCAGGGGCTGGCCCAGCTCTTCGACGTACCGCCGCTCCCGTACGTCGAACGCCGGATAGCCGTCGGCCCGGCCGGGGGCGAGGTCTACGCGCTCGCAGTGGACGCCGAGGCGGCCCTGCTGGAGTACCTGGACATGTACTACCACCTCGGCCGCGCCGGGAAGGCGCTCGACAAGGTGGGGGCGGTCGACTTCGTCACCACGATCGCGCCGGGCCTCCGCGACGTACTGCTCACCGGCAAGGTCTACGAGGCGACCCGGCGGAAGGCGCACGGGCGACTCGCGTACGACGCCGTAGTACTGGACGCACCCCCGACCGGCCGGGTCGGACGGTTCCTCAACGTGAACCATGAGGTCGCCGGGCTGGCCAAGGTCGGCCCGATCCGCAACCAGGCGGACGCCATCATGGGCATGCTCCGCTCGGACGTCACCCGGATCCACCTGGTCACGCTGCTCGAGGAGATGCCCGTCCAGGAAACCCTCGACGCGGTCGAGCAGCTCGAGTCGCTGGACCTCAAGGTCGGCTCGATCGTGGTCAACATGGTCCGGCACAGCCCGCTCGACGACGACGCGCTCGCCCTTGCGGTGAAGGAGAAACTGCCCGCCGCCGAGCTCACCCGCGGACTCAAGGCGGCCGGCATCACCCCCACCAAGGAGCTCACGGCAGCGCTCGCGCAGGAGGCCCACGACCACGCCGTCCGGGTCGGGCTGGAGCGCGAGAACCGCGACCGGATAGATGCCCTGGGCAAGAAAGTGACGGAGCTCGCGCTGCTGCCGGACGGCATCGACCACGGCGCTCTGTTCGACCTGGCCGAGGAGTTGCGTTCGTGACTGTGCTTTCGGCCTCGCCTCCGGCTCGGCGGGTCATGGGGCTGAACTCCCGCTCTTCCCTCGTCGCTTCGCTCCTCAGTCCAGAACGGGAGGCCCCATGACCGCCTTGGATCTGGATGCGTTGATTGATGATCCCGGGACCCGCATCATCGTGACTTGCGGCTCGGGCGGTGTCGGCAAGACGACGACTGCTGCCGCTTTGGGGCTGAGGGCGGCCGAGCGCGGGCGGAAGGTCGTCGTCCTGACGATCGATCCGGCCCGCAGGCTGGCGCAGGCGCTGGGGCTGACGGAGCTGGACAACAAACCCCGGGCGGTGGCCGACGTCGACGCCACGAACGGTGGCCGGCTCGACGCGATGATGCTCGACATGAAGCGCACGTTCGACGAGGTGGTGCTCTCGCACGCGACACCTGAGAAGGCCGACCAGATCCTCGCGAACCCCTTCTACGTGGCGCTTTCGAGCTCCTTCGCGGGCACGCAGGAGTACATGGCGATGGAGAAGCTCGGGCAGTTGTACAAGCAGTCCGAGAAGACCGGCGACTGGGACCTGATCGTCGTCGACACACCACCGTCGCGGTCGGCGCTCGACTTCCTGGACGCGCCCGAGCGGCTGGCGTCGCTGCTGGAGGGACGGTTCCTCCGGCTGCTGCTGGCGCCCGCGCGCGGCCCGTTCCGGCTGATGTCGGCCGGGGTGAACCTGGCCATGTCGGTCATGAACAAGGTGCTGGGCGCGCAGGTGCTCACCGACGTACAGACCTTCACTGCGGCCTTCGACACCCTCTTCGGCGGGTTCCGGGAGCGTGCTGCGAAGACGGTCGCCCTGCTGCGCGAGCCGCACACGGCGTTCCTGGTGGTGGCCGCTCCGCAGAACGATGCGCTGCGGGAGGCGTCGTACTTCACCGAGCGGCTCCGCGAGGAGAACATGCCGCTGGCCGGGGTCGTCCTCAACCGGGTGACGACTACCCACGTACCGGGCGTCTCCGCCGAGCAGGCGCTGGCCGCTGCCGAGCGGCTGGAGGCGGAGGACAAGTCGGCGCTCACAGCGGCCGTACTGCGCTTGCACGCCGACCGCATGCAGCAGGTGGTCAGCGACCGCAAGCGCGCCGAGCGGTTCCGGCGCGGCCACCGGTCGATCGCGACCGTCGACGTACCGGCGCTGCCCGACGACGTGCACGATCTGTCCGGTCTGCGCGCGATCGGTGACCTGCTGACCGCCTGAAGTCACCTTTTTCACCCTCAGCGAACGCCCGGAAGCCCCGGGAATGACCTGGTGGGGGCGTTGGTTGAGCCTGTCAGACTCAATCTTCAACAGAGGGTGTGACAGCGTGACTGAGACGTTGAATCTTCCTGTACTGCCGCTCGACGACGTCGTGGTCCTGCCGGGAATGGTCGTGCCGGTCCGGTTGGCCGACACGGAGGCACGCGCCGCCATCGATGCCGCACAGGCTTCCGGCACGGACCAGGTGCTCCTGGTGCCGCGACTGGACGGAAAATATGCCAAGGCCGGAACGCTCGGCGAGATCGAGCAGATCGGCAGGCTGCCGGGCGGAGCCCAGGCAGCCGTCATCCGGGGTGTCTCCCGGGTCCTGATCGGCGCGGGGACCACTGGTCCCGGTGCGGCCCTGTGGGTCGGCGCGACGGTCCTGGACGAGATCACTGACGCAAAGTCGGGCGAGCTTGCCCGCGACTACAAGGCCCTGGTGACGACCGTGCTGGAGCGCCGCGAGGCGTGGCAGGTCATCAACTCGGTCAAGCAGGTGACCAGCCCGGCGGAGCTGTCCGACCTGGCCGGCTATGCCTCGTACCTGACCAACGAGCAGAAGAGCTGGCTGCTGGAGACGGCTGACGTTTCCGAGCGGCTGACCAAGCTGATCGGCTGGGTCAAGGACCACCTGGCCGAGCTCGAGGTCTCCGAGACGATCCAGAAGGACGTCCAGGAGGGCATGGAGAAGCAGCAGCGGGAGTTCCTGCTGCGCCAGCAGCTGGCGGCGGTCCGCAAGGAGCTGGCCGAGCTGGACGGCAAGGCCGAGTCCGAGGAAGAGGACTACCGCGCCCGCGTCGAGGCTGCCGACCTGCCGGAGCACGTCCGCAAGGCCGCGCTCGCCGAGGTCGACAAGCTGGAGCGCACCGCCGAGCAGTCCCCCGAGGTCGGCTGGATCCGCACCTGGCTGGACACCGTGCTCGAGCTGCCGTGGAACGAACGGACCGAGGACGGCTACGACATCCGTGAGGCCAGGGCGATCCTGGACGCGGACCACGCGGGCCTGGACGACGTCAAGGAGCGCATCACCGAGTACCTGGCCGTACGCCGCCGCAGAGCGGACCGCGGACTGGGAGTGGTCGGTGGACGCCGCAGTGGCGCAGTACTGGCTCTAGTGGGTCCTCCCGGTGTGGGTAAGACCTCGCTGGGCGAGTCCGTGGCGCGTGCGATGGGCCGTAAGTTCGTCCGGGTCGCACTGGGCGGCGTACGGGACGAGGCCGAGATCCGCGGTCACCGCCGGACGTACGTCGGGGCACTGCCCGGGCGGATCGTCAGGGCGATCACCGAGGCGGGTTCGATGAACCCCGTCGTACTGCTGGACGAGATCGACAAGGTGGGCGCGGACTACCGGGGTGACCCGACCGCTGCTCTGCTGGAGGTCCTGGACCCGGCACAGAACCACACCTTCCGGGACCACTACCTGGAGGTCGAGCTGGACCTGTCCGACGTGGTCTTCCTGGCCACGGCGAACGTGCTCGACTCGATCCCGGCACCGCTGCTCGACCGGATGGAGCTCGTCCAGCTGGACGGCTACACCGAGGACGAGAAGGTCACCATCGCCCGCGACCACCTGCTCCCGCGTCAGCTGGACCGGGCCGGTCTGTCGGTCGAGGAGGTCGCCATCGACGACTCGGCGCTGCGGTTGCTGGCCGGCGAGTACACCCGCGAGGCCGGCGTACGGCAGCTCGAGCGAGCCATCGCCCGGGTACTGCGGAAGGTGACGGCCAAGCTCGCCCTGGGCGAGGACTTGGGGTCGCTGACCATCAGTGCTGCCGACCTGAAGGGGTACCTGGGTTCGCCCAAGTTCACGCCGGACTCGGCGGAGCGGACAGCTCTACCGGGTGTGGCCACTGGACTGGCGGTCACGGGTGCCGGTGGTGACGTGCTCTTCATCGAGGCGTCGCTGGCGGACAAGGAGACCGGCCCGACCGGGGTCACGTTGACGGGGCAGCTCGGCGACGTGATGAAGGAGTCGGCGCAGATCGCACTGTCCTACCTGCGGTCGCACGGTGCGGAGCTGGGGCTGCCGGTCGGCGATCTGGCCGAGCGGAACACCCACATCCACGTGCCTGCTGGTGCGGTACCGAAGGACGGCCCGTCGGCCGGTGTCACGATGACGACGGCGCTCGCGTCGCTGCTGTCGGGACGGCCGGTACGGTCCGAGGTGGCGATGACCGGTGAGGTGTCGCTGACCGGACGGGTGCTCCCGATCGGTGGCGTGAAGCAGAAGCTGCTCGCCGCCCACCGGGCCGGACTGACCACGATCCTGATCCCGAAGCGGAACGAGCCGGATCTGGAGGACGTGCCGGAGTCGGTGCTCAAGGAGCTGACGGTTCACCCCGTGAGCGATGTCCGCGAGGTACTGGAACTGGCGCTGGAGCCGGCCCAGGTGGACGCGCGGCAGTTCGCCGCCTGACATAGGTAATGACCAGCCGGCGGGACCCGCGAAGGGTCTCGCCGGCTGTTTCACGTCCTGCTACAGACGCTTGAATTCACGCTCCGGTTGACGTGACATAAAACACATTCGAGGAATTGGCGTGGCGCCGTGATCCCGTAGGCTCTAGTCCATGCGCGTAAGGGATAAGGGCGATCGGGGCGTCGTCCAGTCAGTGGTTCTGTTCCTCGGAGTGAGTGTTCTGTCAGGTGCTCTGGCGGCCGGTCTGGCGATCCCGTTCGCGGGTCTGGCCGGCTTCGGCACCGAGAAGACAGCAGAGACCCTGCAGGACCTGCCGCAGGACCTGAAGACGATCCCACCGTCGCGCCGGACCACGATCCTCACCTCCGACGGCAAGCTGATCGCGACCCTGTACGAGCAGAACCGCCAGCCGGTGACACTCGCGCAGATCAACCCGATCATGCTGAAGGCGATCGTCGCGATCGAGGACGACCGGTTCTTCCAGCACGGCGCCCTGGACGCGAAGGGCACGCTGCGCGCCCTGATCCGCAACCAGAACAGCGGCGGCGTCCAGCAGGGTGGCTCCAGCATCACCCAGCAATTCGTGAAGCTGACCCTGGTGGAGAAGGCGAACGCCAGCAGTGACGAGGAGGCGATCAAGGACGCCACCGCCGACACCTACGAGCGCAAGATCGCCGAGCTGCGCTACGCGATCGCGATCGAGAAGCAGTTCTCCAAGAACGAGATCCTGGAGAAGTACCTCAACCTCGCCAACTTCGGCGACGGGACGTACGGCGTCGAGGCGGCCGCCATGCACTACTTCCGGGTGCACGCGTCCAAGCTGACCCTGCCCCAGGCGGCGATGCTGGCCGGTCTGGTGAAGAACCCCACCGGCTACGACCCGACGAACAACCCGAAGCGGGCCAAGGAACGCCGCGACACCGTGCTGCGCCGGATGCAGGAGCTCAACGTCGTCACGGCCGCGCAGGCCGCCGCCGCGATCAAGACCCCGGTCCTCAACGGCCCGGTGCTGAAGATCCTGAACGGCTGCGCCAACTCGGCGTACCCGTTCTACTGCGAGTACGTCGTCTCGAAGCTGCTCGAGAACCCCGGGTTCGGCAAGACCAGCAAGGACCGCGAGCACTACATCAAGACCGCCGGCCTGACCGTGGTCACCTCGCTGGACAGCAGGATCCAGGCGGCCGCGCAGAAGTCGATCAGTGAGCACACGAAGTCCGACGACCAGCCGATCGCGGCGATCACCATGGTGGAACCGGGCACCGGCCTGGTGAAGGCGATGGTGCAGAGCCGGGCGTACACGGCCGGCAAGGACGACAAGCACAAGACGGCCTACAACTACAACGTCGAGAAGACCTACGAGGGTGGCTACGGCGGGTTCCAGAACGGTTCGACGATGAAGGCCTTCACGATCGCCGCGGCGATCCAGGCGGGCTTCCCGATCAACTACCGGATCCCCTCACCGAGCCCGATCCCGCTCAGCGGAGTGAAGTTCAAGACCTGCACGGGCACCACCTCCGACCCCGACTACAACCCGCGGAACTCGACCAAGTCGCCGCCTGAGCCGACCATGATCGAGGCCGCGCAGAAGTCGACCAACACCTACTTCCTGCAGCTCTCGCAGCGGGTCGGCCTGTGCCCGATCGCGAAGCTCGCCGAGAGTCTGGGCATGCACAACGCGCAGACCGGTGAGCCGCTCGAGCAGGTCATCTCGATGACGCTCGGCGTCGGCCTGATCAGCCCGCTGCAGCTGGCCAACGCCTATGCGACGTTCGCGGCCCGCGGCAAGTACTGCACCCCGCAGCTGATCACCTCGGTGAAGAACTACAAGGGCCGCTCGCTCAACACCCCCGGCCCGAGCTGCAAGCAAGTGCTCACCCCCGAGGTCGCCGACGGCGTCAACGCGGTGCTGCACGAGGTGCTGGAGTCCGGTGGTACCGGTTCGCACCTGAAGTTCGGCCGCAGCGACCTGGCCGGCAAGACCGGAACGATCCAGGACACCAAGGCCGTCTGGTTCTCCGGGTACTCCAACAAGCTGGCCGCCGCCGCGGTGGTGGCCGATGCCGACCTGCCGTACACGAAGCTGATGGGCCAGCGGTTCGATGGCCGCACCATGAACGACGCGTCCGGTTCGGGTACTGCCGGTCCGCTCTGGGAGACCGCTATGCAGGGCGCTCTGAAGGGCATGGCGACCACCAAGTTCACGCCACCGACCGACAAGACCCGGCGCGGCGACGTCGTCGACCTGCCGTACGTGAACGGGATGAACCCGGACGAGGCCGCCAACAAGCTACGCGGGATGGGCTTCGAGGCCGAGATCGCCCCCGGCCAGGTCGACTCCGAAGAGGTCCAGGGCACCGTCGCCTACCTCAGCCCCCGCTCAGAGGACGGCGCTCCCGAGGGGTCGAAGGTGACGATCTACGTCTCCAACGGCAGCAAGATCCAGCAGCCGCCGAACCCGCCGAACTCTCCAGGCATCCCGCTGCCACCGAACCCGCCCAACACCGGCAAGCCCGGTGGCGGCGGTAAGCCCGGCGGCGGAGGCTGCCCGGTCTGGAACCCGAACTGCGGCGGCCGTTAACGCCGAAGAAGCGCCCAGTCCTCAAGGACGGGGCGCTTCTTCGTTTGACCGGTCAGGCGCCTAGTTGGCGTTTTACCTCGGCGGAGACGGTGCCGCCGTCGGCTTTGCCCTTGACCTTGGGCTGGAGGGCGCCCATCACCTTGCCGATGCCGCGCGGGCCGAGCTCGGCGGCTCCGGTGGCGGCGATGGTCTCGGTGACCAGGGCGGCGATCTCCTCCAGGGAGAGCTGCTCGGGGAGGTACTCGGCGAGGATGTCGGCCTCGGCCTGCTCCTTGACCGCCAGTTCCTCGCGGCCCGCCTCCCGGTACGCCGTGACCGACTCGCGGCGCTTCTTCGCCTCGGCGGTGAGCACGTCGAGGACCTCCGCGTCGGACAGCTCGCGAGCCTCCTTGCCGGCCACCTCCTGCTTGGTCACGGCCGTGAGCGCCATCCGCAGGGTCGACTTGCGGAGCTCGTCGCGCGCCTTCAGGGCGGCGGTCATGTCATCGTGCAGGCGCTGCTTCAGTTCGGAGTTGGACATGCCCACGATTGTGGCAGGCTGGTGAAATGAGTTTCCGGGGGCTTGCCACCACGACGCTGAAGTCCGCTGCCGTTGTCACCGCGGCGGGCGCTGCCTGCGTCGCGTACGCGGCGGCCATCGAGGTGCGGTGGTTCACGCTGCGCAGGGTGACGGTGCCGGTGCTGCCGGTGGGCACGGCGCCGCTCAAGGTGCTGCACCTGTCCGACCTGCACCTGATGCCGGCGCAGGAGAAGAAGATCCGCTGGGTCAACGAGCTGGCCCGGCTGGAGCCGGATCTGATCGTCAACACCGGGGACAACATCTCCCACCCCGACTCGGTCCTGCCGCTGCTGCGGGCGTACGGCGCGCTGCTCGACGTACCGGGCGTTTTCGTCTTCGGCTCCAACGACTACTGGAAGCCGCACTTCAAGAACCCGGCGAAGTACCTGCTGCCGGCCAACAAGCAGCGGCACAAGCCGCACGGCCCGGATCTGCCCTACGAGGAGATGCGGTCGGCGTTCACGGCGGCCGGCTGGGCCGACCTCAACAACGAGCGCTCGACCCTCAAGGTGAACGGCCTGCGCCTCGACTTCGCCGGCACCGACGATCCCCACATCAGGCGCGACCGGTACGCCGAGGTCGCGGGTGAGGTGGATCCGGCGGCCGACCTGTCCATCGGGGTGACGCACGCGCCGTACCAGCGGGTGCTGAACGGGTTCGTCGGCGATGGGTATCCGCTGGTGCTCGCCGGGCACACGCACGGCGGTCAGCTCGCGGTGCCGTTCTACGGGGCTCTGGTGACCAACTGCGACCTCGACACGTCCCGGGTGAAGGGTTTGTCCACCTGGGGCTTCGAAGGGCGTCAGGCGGCGCTGCACGTCTCGGCCGGTCTGGGCACGTCGCCGTACGCGCCGGTGCGGTTCGCTTGCCGCCCGGAAGCGACCTTGATCACGTTGGTTCCGAAGGCCGGTGAGACGGCCGGATAACCCGATTTCGTCCTGGCGGGTGGCGCATGTAAGCTAACGCCGACTTCGGGCTGTGGCGCAGCTTGGTAGCGCGCGTCGTTCGGGACGACGAGGTCGCAGGTTCAAATCCTGTCAGCCCGACAAATGAAGGCGGTGGCTCTCCGGAGCCGCCGCCTTCAGTCATCTCCTGGAACTCCTGGCGCCCGACCTAAGCTGGCTGGCATGAATGCTTTGCTGCGGGTCGATCTTGGCGAAGTGGACTACGAGGTCGCTGCCAAGGAGATGAAGACCTGGGTCGAGGAGCGGCAGGCCGGTGAGGCCGGGGACCGGTTGTTCCTGTTGAGTCATCCGCCGGTGATCACCTACGGCCCGCGTACGTCGCTGGCCGACCTGCCGCCCGAAGCCGCGGCGATCCCGACTGTCGCTGTCGACCGCGGCGGCTTCGCGACGTACCACGGTCCCGGTCAGCTGGTCGGCTACCTGGTGATCGACCTGAAGAAGCGCGGCCCCGTCGACATCGTCCGCTGGGTCGAGACCGGCCTGATCGAGGCGCTCGGCTCCCTCGGCTTCCCGTTGATCCGCCGCGACACCCCACGGGGCGAGAGCAGCCTGGTCGGCGTCTGGACCGAGGACCACCGCAAGCTCTGCTCGATCGGCATGCGGATCCGCCGCGGCGTCACCTCGCACGGCTTCTCGATCAACCTCGACCCCGCGATGGACGTCTTCCACACCTTCACCACCTGCGGGCTCCACGACGTCACCATGACCTCCCTGGCCGACCTCAGCCGCGAGCTGTCGATCCCCTGCCCCACCGAGGCCCAGCTCCGCACTGCCGTCGCAACCGCCCTTGGCGCCGCCTGAGCAGATAGCCTGCGGCAATGAGCGACGACCGCCCCGAAGCCGACGAGTCCGAGGTGTACGCCGAGGACGAGGGGCCGGGGATGCCGGAGGATCTGGAGGAGTACCTCGAGGAGGCCGACGAAGAAGCGGCTGAGGAGGCGGACGAGGGCCGGTACGACGCTCCACCGTTGCCACCGGCGCTGATCCTCGGTGTGGTCGGGTTGCTGGCCGGGTTCCTCACCGTCGCGCTCGTCTGGTTGAGCGAGCAGGGCTGTGATCGGGTGCGGGACTCGCCCAACTGCGGTGCGGCGGGGTTTCCCTTGCTGGTGCTCGCCGTGGTGATCACGATCGTGCTCGCGGCGATGACGCTGAGCCGGCTGGCGATGCCGCATCCCGCGCTGGTCGCGTTCCTCGGGGTGGGCTTCATGTTGCTGATCGTGCTCGCGTTCTTGTCGAACGACCTGTTCTCCACCTGGACCCTGGTTGTCGTCCCGGTGCTCACCGCCATCACCTTCCTAGTCGCAAACCTGATCGCCGGACGGTTGGAGCGAGCCGATGCCTGAACTGCCCCGCTACCCCTGCCACCGCACCGCCACCCCTCTCCCACTCGACGGCACCCTGACCCACCCGGCCTGGGAGCAGGCCCCGTGGACCAGCGACTTCGTCGACATCACCGGCCCGGACGCGACCACGCCGAGGTTCCGCACCAGGGCCAAGCTCCTGTACGACGACCAGTACCTGTACGTCGGCGGCCAGCTCGAGGAGCCGCACGTCTGGTCGACGATGACCGAGCCGAACACCTGGCTCTACGAGGAGAACAACTTCGAGCTCTTCCTCGACCCGGACGGCGACGGCGAGAACTACTACGAGTTCGAGATCAACCCACTCGGCACCATCTGGGAGCTGTCCCTGCCGAAGCCGTACTCCGCGGGCGGCGTCCCCGTCGACCCCGACAACCTGCCCGGCCTGCGCACGGCACTGCACATCGCAGGCACCCTCAACGACCCGGCCGACACCGACACCGGCTGGACGGTCGAGGTCGCCCTCCCCTGGGCCGACCTGGCGAAGTACAACAAGAATCAGACGCCACCGAGCGCGGGTGACGAGTGGCGGATGAACCTGATGCGGATCGAGTGGGACCACGAGGTGGTCGACGGCGAGTACCGCAAGGGCAAGGAGCAGGACTTCTGGGTCTGGTCGCCGCAGTACGTCGTGGACATGCACAAGCCCGACCAGTGGGGCGTACTGAGCTTCGAATGACCTCTGGTCGCGACGCGACCCCGGTGCGAAACTGCGAAGGACGGCTGTTGCCGGCTGGGGGCGGATTGGCAACGGCCCACGTCGCGACAACCAGGGGGAAACACATGACAGATCCAGTGGACACATCCGACTCCACGGACGTGCTGGACGAGGAGACACTGCCGCCGCTGGCCGAAGCGCCCGGCATCATGGCCGACGACCCGGAGCTCGACGACCCGGCCACCGAGGCCGCGTTCCAGGACCCGATCCCGGACACCGATCCGCTCGGGCCGGACGAGGAGCCCGGCGTCGAGCCCAGCCTCGACTTCGGAATCGAGGTCGGGTGAGATGGCCGTCCGGATGGGCAAGGCCGCGGTGGACTTCGCCGCGGCGCAGGCGGCGCACGCGACCAGGGACTGGACCGGCATCTGCCTGATCTTCGTCCGCAACTGCTTCAACGTCGGCCCGCTGAGCCCGGACGCGGCGGCGGGCTACAAGGCGGCGCAGTTCAAGCACGGTACGGCCGGTACGCCGCCACTCGGCGTACCGCTGTGGTGGACCGGCGCACCCCACGGGCACGTCGCGATCAGCACCGGCGACGGGAGCTGCTTCAGCAGCGACATCCTGCGGCCGGGCAAGGTCGACAAGGTGCCGATCTCGAAGATCGCCCGGTCGTGGGGCAAGGAGTACAAGGGCTGGAGCGAGGACATCAACGGGGTCCGGATCTGGCGGCCGACTGCCCCCACGCTGCCCGCTGTCGATCTCAGCAACGTCCGCGAGGCGGCCGCCAAGGACATGTTCCGGCCGGCCGGCCAGGGCCTGCACGAGCGCGACATCATCATCGTCGAGCGGGCGTTGCTCAAGCAGGGCCTCAAGGATCCGATGAACGTCGACGGGTTCGCCGGCAAGGACTTCCGCAAGGCCTACGCGCTGTGGCAGAAGGCGACCGTACCGCCGCCCTTCGACGGTATTCCGGGCATCCAGAGCCTCAAGAAGCTGGGTGAGCGGCGCGGATTCCGGGTGATCAGCTGACCGGTACGCCGGGGTGGTGCCGCGCGCTCGTGGGGCACCACCCCTGCCCCCGCCCTGTGGCGCGAACCCAGCAAGGTGACAATCAGTCATATGGAGTCCGCCAGTCATGCCGGGCTCGCCGGCCCTGACGGCGAGCCGATGCCACCCGTCGAGCGGGTCGTTGCCGCTCGGCTTGGCGTCTTCCCCGGCGGGCTGACCGCGGCGTCGGTGGCCGCGGTTCTCGAGTTGCCGCTGCAGACGACCAGTTGCCTGCTCGACGCACTGACCGAGCGATCGCTGCTCACGGTGAGCGACGGGCGGTACGAGGTGCTCGACGCGATCCACACGTACGCCGGAGAGCGGGTCTCGAGCGCTGAGGCCGATGACCTTCGCGCGCGGCATGCGGCGTACCTGCTGGATCTGGTACGCCGGGCCGACGCGCAGCTGCGTGGACCCGATCAGTTGCGTTGGGCAACTTCGATCCGGCACGAGAGCGACAACCTGCGTGGGGCGATCGCATGGGCGACCGAACACGACCAGCGGCTCGCACTCGAGCTGGTGGCTGGCCTGTCGACGTACTGGTGGATGCACGGGCTGGTGAGCGAGGCAGGGCGGGCGGCGGAGAGGTTGCTCGGGGCGCTCGGGCCGGTGGTGCCTGCTGGGCTGGAGGAGGAGTACCTGCTCGCAGTACTGCATACAGCGGGCTCTGGTCGGCCGGACGGGGTTGAGCAGGCACGGGTGATTGTGGAGGAGTTGGTCGAGCCTTTCCGGTACCCGGTGACGGTGTTGCTCTGGTCGATCGTGTTGGGACCGTTTGTGCCTGCTGAGCTCGCTGCGGACGTACTGGCTCGGCAGGAGCTGAGCACCGATGCCTGGACTCTGGCTGCGGTGCAGCTCTGCGATACGAGCGCTGAAGCTGCGCTGGCGGAGTTCCAGGTGGTTGGGGATCGGTGGGGCAGTCTGCTGGCGTTGGACGAGCTGGGTCAGGTCGCTGCCGGCGCCAAGGAGTTCAAGCGGGCAATTGAGCTGACCGGCCAGGCATTGCTGCTTGCCGATGAGTTGGGTGTCCATGAGGAGGCCGCTTCGCTGCTGTGTCGGCGTGGAGACCTCCGACTGCGGATGCGCGAGCTACCTGCGGCCGCGGACGACTACCGGCGGACGCTGGTACGGGCGAAGCAGGCGGGTCGGGCGGACCTTGCCGCCGCTGCGCGGATCGGGCTGGCCAAGGCTGCCCGGTTCAGCGGGGACCTGGCCAAGGCGCAGGAACTGGCACTGGTAGCGCTGTCGCGCTGCCCGGACGACTGGGACGAGGCCGACCTCGCGATGACCGAGGCCCTCGCCGAGCTGGCCGCGATCGCCGCCGCAGCCGGACGCCCGGAGGAGGCCCACTCGTGGCGACTCAAGGCCGGCCTGGCGCCGGAGCAGTACCGCTCAGCGGGCCGGTA
The DNA here is from genome assembly GCF_039537185.1 of Kribbella ginsengisoli. Classification (NCBI taxonomy): domain Bacteria; kingdom Bacillati; phylum Actinomycetota; class Actinomycetes; order Propionibacteriales; family Kribbellaceae; genus Kribbella; species Kribbella ginsengisoli. The sequence goes on from NZ_BAABAA010000007.1 coordinate 352,595, forward strand.
GCCGACCCGCTGAGACGGCTCCGAGGCGGATAGCCCAGCCGAGCTCCCTGTGGCTCTGGCCACAGCGGGTGGATCTCGCCGGATCTGTGGCTGCTGGTTAGAGTCGAGCGGACACCAACCTGCAATGGAGCAGCCTGATGGACAAGACGTACGACTCACCGCAGGCCGCGGTCGACGACATCGGCGACGGCGCGAGCCTCGCGGTCGGCGGCTTCGGGCTCTGCGGCAACCCGATGCAGCTGATCGAGGCGCTCCACGCCAAGGGCGTGGGCGGGCTCAGCGTCGTCTCCAACAACTGTGGCGTGGACGACTGGGGGCTGGGCATCCTGCTCGCCGACAAGCGGATCGCCAAGATGACCTCGTCGTACGTCGGGGAGAACAAGGAGTTCGCCCGGCAGTTCCTGTCCGGCGAGCTGGAGGTCGAGCTGACCCCGCAGGGCACGCTGGCCGAGAAGCTGCGGGCCGGCGGCTGCGGGATCGCCGCCTTCTTCACGCTGGCCGGCGTCGGCACCCAGGTCGCCGACGGCGGGCTGCCGCAGAAGTACAACACCGACGGCTCGGTGGCGAAGGCGTCGGAGCCGAAGGAGACCCGCGAGATCGGCGGTACGACGTACGTGCTGGAGGAGTCGATCACCACCGACTTCGGCCTGGTGCACGCGCTGAAGGGCGACACCCACGGCAACCTGGTCTTCGACCGGAGCGCCCGCAACTTCAACCCGCTCGCCGCGATGGCCGGCCGGATCACCATCGCGCAGGTCGAGGAACTGGTCCAGCCTGGTGAGCTGGACCCGGACGAGATCCACCTGCCCGGCGTCTACGTCCAGCGAGTGGTTGCCGTTGGCAAGGACATCGAGAAGCGGATCGAAAAACGAACCGTACAGAAGCTGCCCCACCCCACCACCCCGGTCGAGCCGAAGGAGGCCTGAGCCATGCCACTCACCCGTGAGCAGATGGCGGCCCGCGCCGCCGCCGAGCTGGAGGACGGCTCGTACGTGAACCTCGGCATCGGCCTGCCGACGCTGGTACCGAACTACATCCCCGACGGCGTCACCGTCGTCCTGCAGAGCGAGAACGGCATCCTCGGCGTCGGCCCGTACCCGGTCGAGGGCGAGGAGGACCCGGACCTGATCAACGCCGGCAAGGAGACCGTCACGACGTTGCCTGGGGCATCGTTCTTCGACTCGTCGTTGTCCTTCGGGATGATCCGCGGCGGTGCGATCGACGCGGCCATCCTGGGCGCGATGCAGGTCTCGGCCACCGGCGACCTGTCGAACTGGATGATCCCCGGCAAGATGGTCAAGGGCATGGGCGGCGCGATGGACCTCGTGCACGGCGCCAAGAAGGTGATCGTGCTGATGGAGCATGTCGCCAAGGACGGCTCGCACAAGATCCTGGCCGAGTGCGACCTGCCCTACACCGGGCGCGGGGTGGTCAACCGGATCATCACCGACCTCGCCGTCCTCGACATCACCGACGACGGCCTGCAGTTGGTCGAGCTGGCCGAGGGTGTCACCTTCGACGAGCTCCAGGAGAAGACGGGCGCGCCCATCAAGCAGTGATTCCCTCGCTACGGAATGGATGGCCCTGGACAGCGGTTGGTGCTTGATGACCGCCGTACGGGGCCATTCTTCTGGAGGAACGATCTTGAGCAACGCCGATACCGCCATCGCAGCACTTCGGAGCGGCTACGAATCGCTCGCCGATCTGGTGAAGAAGTTCGATGACGAGGCTCTGGCGGGCCCGTCGGCCGCGACCGAGTGGGACATCGCGCAGGTACTCAGCCACCTCGGCAGCGGCGCTGAGATCATGACCAACACCGTGCAGCTCGCCGTGGCCGGCGAGCCGCCGGCCGAGGGTGACTTCAACCAGACCGTCTGGGCCCGGTGGGACTCGTCGTCGCGCCGTGAGCAGGCCGACGGCTTCCTCGAATGGAACGAGACGCTGGTCTCGCTGTTCGAATCGCTGTCCCCGGAGCAGCGAGAGACCGTCCGGATCGAGCTGGGCTACCTGCCTGCACCGGTCGACGTCACCACCGTCGCGCGGATGCGGCTGAACGAGTTCACCCTGCATTCGTGGGACGTCCGCAGCGCCTCCGACCCGGCCGCGACGCTCGCCGCCGAGGCGGTACCGGAGCTGCTCGCCCAGCGGACCATCGACCTCAGCTGGGTCAGCAAGCCGGCGGAGCTGGACGGGAAGTACGCCGTACTGAAGGTGGCGACGACCGAGCCGGCCACCGAGCTCACCCTGAATCTGAAGGACCCGGTCACCCTCGAAGACGGCAGCCCGGCCGAGGCCGACGGCACCCTCACCCTGCCCGGTGAAACGTGGCTGCGGCTGGTCTCCGGACGCCTCGGCCCGGACACTCCGGCCGGCCTCGAGCTGACGGGGCCGATCACGTTGGCGACGCTGCGCCGGGTGTTCCAGGGTTACTGATCGAGGCGGTCCACTGACCGTGCGTAGAGCGCCCCGCCTGAGCCCTATCGGCGGGCGTGCTCGATCGCTACCCTTCACGCCAGCCGCAAGGCCTGCTCGGTGAGGATGGATCGCATGGACCTGGATGTATTCGTCATCGGCGGCGTGGGAATCGATACCATCGTGCGGGTTCCCGCGCTGCCGTTGCCCGGCCAGGAGACCATTCCCGTCCAACCTGTCGAGACCTATGTCGGCCATACGGGGCATGGCGTCGTGCTCGGCTGCCACCGCTTGGGGCTGCATCCCGGCCTCGCCGATGTGATCGGTGACGACGCTGAGGGGTGGCGGATCCGTCGGGCCTACGAGGAGCTCGGGCTTCCGCTGACGATCGCGGTCCACCCCAGCGGTACCAGGCGCAGCGTCAACCTGGTGTCGCCCGACGGCAACCGCGTTTCCCTGTACGACCGGCGGCACCCGCCGGGGATGCGGGTCGATCCCAACCTCTGGCGCGGCCGCGTCGAGCAGGCCAGGCACGTGCACGTGTCGATCATGGATTTCGCGCGGCGTGCGCTGCCCGACGTACTGGCCGCGGACTGTTCGTTGTCGACCGATCTGCACGATTGGGACGGGGACAACGAGTACCACCGGGACTTCGCGCAGTGCGCCGACATCGTCTTCGTCTCGACCAGCGCGCTGCGCGACAAGGCCATCGACTGGATCTTCGCCAGCGGCCGGGCGGAGGTCGTGATCGCGATGGCTGGAGCCGATGGGAGCTATGTGCATGTCCGTGGCGAGGAGCCCGTCCATCTGCCGGCCATCGACATCCCGGGCCGGCCGGTCGTCGACACCAACGGCGCCGGGGACGCGTACGTCGCCGCCTTTCTGACCACTTGGCTGGACGGTCGCTCGTACTACGAAGCCGCGGAGGCGGGCACCATCGCGGGTGCCTGGGCGTGCGGCTCTCGTGGCACTCACACCGACCTGATCACGGCCGAACAGCTGATGCTGCTCAGGCGGTAGCTATCTGCTTTAGCCGCGCGTCAGAGGCGGGTGCAGGGTCGCCGCTGGGCCGCGACGGAAGAGCTGGGCCGGGCGGCCGCCGTCGCGGGTCGTGGTGGCGCCGAGCGGGATGACGAAGCCGTCGGTCTTGGTGGCCTTGCGGTGGAAGTTGCGGGGGTCGAGCTGGACGCCCCAGACGGCCTCGTAGATGCCGCGCAGCTCCGAGATGGTGAACTCGTCGGGGCAGAACGCGGCGGCCAGTGGTGAGTACTCGAGCTTGGCCCGGGCCCGTTCGACCGCGTCCGTGAGGATTCGGTGGTGGTCGAACGCGAGCCTGTTCTGGTCGGTCAGCACCTCGTCGACCGTGACCCATTCGGCCGAGGCTGCGTCCGTACCGGCTACTGGTGACGGTAGGTCCGGGACGAGGGCCAGGTAGGTCACGCTGATGACCCGGCCTCTCGGGTCGCGGCCCGGCTCGCCGTACGTCGCGACCTGCTCGAGGTGGATCCGGTCGGACAGCAGGCCGGTCTCCTCTTGGAGCTCACGGCGGGCCGCCTCCTCCAGGTCCTCCTTGGGGCGTACGAACCCGCCCGGCAACGCCCACCTGCCCCGGTACGGCGCGATGCCGCGGCGGATCAGCAGCACCTGCAGGGACCCGTCGCGGACGGTCAGGATGACGAGGTCGGCGGCTACCCCCAGCGGCTCGAAGTCCATGACCGAAGACTCTAATCGTCATCTTGACGAAAAGCCATCTCGGGTCTTATCGTCAAAGTGACGACAATGACTAGGAGGCCGGCTCGGCGCCGGTCGCGACAGGAGAGCGACTCTGATGGCAGACATCACGCGGTTCCGGTTCATCAGCCACCTGCGGGCGAACCCGACGACGCACGTCCGGCACCTGCGCAACGGGAAGGTGGCGCACGACGGCGCCGGGCAGGCGTTCTGGTTCCGGGCGCTGAACTCGTCGCTGAGCGAGGTACCGATCGATGATCGCGAGCAGCCTCTGCTGTTCCACGGGCGGACGCTCGACTTCCAGGACGTCGTCGTACAGGCCACTGTCACTTACCGGGTGACGGATCCGGCACTGGCGTCGACGCGGCTGGACTTCGGGATCGATCCGGACACGGGGTTGTGGCGGGCTACGCCGCTGGAGCAGCTTGGTGGGTTGCTGACCGAGTTGGCTCAGCAGACGGCCTTGGATCTGCTGGCCGGCCTGAGTCTGACGCAGGCGTTGTCCGAGGGGATGGCGTCGTTGCGGCTCGCGATGAGCAGTGGGCTGCGTGATGATCAGCGGCTCACTGGGCTGGGGATCGGCGTCGAGGATGTGCGCGTGGTCGCCGTACGGGCTGAGAGTGATGTCGAGCGGGCGCTGCAGACTCCTACCCGGGAGATGGTGCAGCAGGCGGCCGACAAGGCGACGTACGAGCGGCGGGCGATGGCGGTCGAGCGGGAGCGGTCGATCGCGGAGAACGAGCTGCAGAACCAGATCGAGCTGGCTCGGCGCGAAGAGCAGCTGGTGACGCAGAAGGGTCAGAACGAGCGGCAGCGGGCGACCGAGGCGGCTGCCGCTGGGCGGATCGAGGGCGAGGCTTTGGCTGGGCGGCGGCGATTGCTTGCGGCGGCCGATGCTGATGCCAAGCGGGTGCTGGGTGAGGCGGAAGCGGCTGCTGAGAAGGCGCTGCTGGATGCATACGCCGAGCTGGACCAAGGGGTGATCCTCGCTCTGGCCATCAAGCAGGGTGCGCTGCCGGAGATCGGCACGCTGAACCTGACGCCGGATCTGCTCACTCCGCTGCTCGCCAAGCTGACCTCCTCCGCCGGGGCCTCCTGATGAGCCTGCCTCCTCGGGCGGTCGTGGTTCACCGGGCGACCGAGCTCACCGAGCTGGTCGCCCGGCACGGGACCCGGCAGCAGGCCGGCTTCTTCCTGAACAGTCGGGGGCGGTCGCTCGACGCCTTGGACGATCGGCATGAGGCGCAGCAGAAGGCATTGGCGGCGGTGTCCGCGGCTCTGCCCTTGGACTGGCGGCGAGCCGTTGCCGAGCGCAACGACCTCGACCGGTTCGTCTTCGGGCCGGAGGATGTGGTGATCGCGGTCGGGCAGGACGGGCTGGTGGCCAACGTGGCGAAGTACCTGGACGGGCAACCGGTGATCGGGGTCAATCCAGAGCCCGGCTGGAATCCTGGCGTGTTGGTGCCGCATGCGCCTTCCGACGTACCGGAGCTGCTGTCTGTACGTTCGGTAGAAGAACGCACGATGGTTGCCGCGCGCACCGATGACGGGCAGAAACTCCTTGCTCTGAACGAGATCTACGTCGGCAACCGGACCCATCAGTCGGCGCGCTACCGCCTGGCGTCGCCTGAGGGTCTTGAAGAACGGCAATCCTCATCTGGCCTACTGATCGGCACCGGAACTGGTTCCACGGGGTGGTGCCGCTCGGCCTGGCAAGAACGCGGAAGCCTGCTCCGCCTCCCCTCACCCACCGACCCATCCCTGTGCTGGTTCGTCCGAGAGGCCTGGCCCTCCCCAGCCACGGGCACCAGCAACACCGAGGGCCTCCTCACTGCCGATCAGTCCCTAACCATCACCGCCGAAGCCGACCTAGTCATCTTCGGCGACGGCATAGAATCCGACACCCTCACCATCACCTGGGGCCAACGCCTAGAGGTCTCCGTAGCCGACATCCACCTGAACCTCGTCCGCTAGGAACTGTCTCGCCCGCCACCAGCCGTCCGCCGGGCCAGTTGGCGGACGACCGCGTCGACGATGTCGGTCAAGTTGCGGTTGAAGGCGATCGCGGCGTCTGGGGCGTGCCGGCGGGTGAGGTTGACGACCAACTCGAAGAGCTCCAGTTGCTCCTCGTCCTTCCGGATGCCACCGCCGATCAAGACGCACTCCCAAGGCCGCTCCCGCAGTGCGTTGGTGACAACGGCCTCGACGTCGTCGGAGCCGTCGAGGCCGATCAGGCAGTTGGTCGCGTCGATCCCGCTGTCCGCGAACCGCCTCACCGACTCCTCGATCGCGACCGCCACCGGGGTGGGGTCCCAGGGCCCAGGCACCCGGTAGGGATCAAGCCCGATCACAAGCACAGCCGGCTCCGTCACCTTCTGACCATAGTCGTGCTTACCTGCAATGCCCACTATCATGTCCATATCCGTACTAAAGTGGTGATAACCGCACTATAGTGCGGTTATGGACCTCTCTTTGCCGATCAGTGCTGTCGTGCCGACGCTTGATGGGCCGGTTCTCGGTGTTCTGGTTCGGGCGGGGAAGCCGCTCACCGGTCGCAAGGTCCATCAGATGGCGGCGACCGGGAGTGAGAGCGGGACGCGGAAGGTCCTGAACCGGCTGGTTGGGACCGGGCTGGTGATCGCCACCGAGGTCGGCGCCAGCATCCAGTACTCGTTGAACCGTGATCACCTGGCCGCCGGCGCAGTGATCGAGCTGACCGAGTTGCGGCAAGAACTCATCCGGCGGATGCAGGAAAGGATCGAGGGCTGGTCGGTACGGCCGCTTCACGTCGGCCTCTTCGACACAGCCGACGGCGTCGAGCTGCTGGTCGTCCACGACGACGCCGACTCGTCACCGACGTGGGCCGGCCAGCTCGACTCGCTCGCCGATCGGTTCCAGGTTTGGACCGGCAACCACCTGCGACTCACCGACCTGAGCGCCCACGATCTCCAGGAACACCTTGCGATCGGCGACCCGAGCATCACCACCTGGCTCCGCGCCGGCGAGCAGCTGTCGGGCCAGCCCTTCCGCGCCCTCCTCAACACCCTCACCAGCAACCTCGGCGCACACTGACAGTTGCCTGCGGCGAAGTATTTCCCGTGATCTCCACGGAAAGTGATCGGTCGGGTGAGATGTGTGGAGACAACGGTGTCAGGTTCTGCTTAAGGTGCGTTCACCACAACGGCCCTGTCGAGGGAGGGCTGTGGTGCCTTTACCCACCGCCCACAGGGGAGAGACACGCATGCGCAGAACTCGGAACCGATCGAGAACCGCGTTCCGGACCGGGGTCGGCCTGTTCGCCGCCGCCGCGCTGGTGCCGATGGCCTCGCTGACCGCGAGCGCCCGGCCCACCGCCACGCCCGACTCCACCACAGCCAGCACGACCAGCGCCGCCAAGCCGGCGCCGGTGAAGCCGTTCGTGCAGGGGACGCAGACGGTTGCCGCCTACGACTACGACAACGCTATCCACGAGCGCGTCCAGGTCGACGTGCCAGGCGTCGACGGCGACCAGAACGGGATCACCGACCAGATCACCGTCGACATCGTCCGGCCGGGCGAGGCGGCCGCGGCCGGGATCGACGTACCGGTCATCATCCAGGCTTCGCCGTACTACGCGAGCGACCCGAAGTCGTACTTCGACGCCAACGGCACCCGCCAGGTCTTCTCGACCTGGCTGGACAACTACTTCGTGCCGCGCGGCTACGCGTTCGCCTACGTCGACATGCCGGGCACGTTCCGCTCGACCGGCTGCAGCGACGTCGGCGCCGACCTCGAGGTACGTGGTACGAAGGCCGTCATCGACTGGCTGAACAACCGCGTCCCCGGCCACACCCCGGACGGCGCCGTCGCCAAGGCCGACTGGTCCACCGGCAAGGCCGGCATGATCGGCACGTCCTGGAACGGCACGATCGCGAACTCGGTCGCCAGCACCGGCGTGAAGGGGCTCGAGACGATCGTCCCGATCGCCGCCATCTCCAGCTGGTACGACTACACCCGCAGCAACGGCGTCCCGTACTACGACGAGTACATGGGCTTCCTGCACGACTACGTCAGCAACGACCTCAGCCCGCGCTGCGTGCAGATGACCGGCGAGATCGAGCAGGACTCCGACACCCGCACCGGCAGCTACAGCCGCTGGTGGGACCCGCGCAACTACCGCCTGGACGCCAGGAAGGTGAAGGCGTCGGTCTTCGTCGTCCACGGCCTCGACGACGAGAACGTGAAGACCCGGCAGTTCGGCGAGTGGTGGGACGAGCTCACCAAACAGGGTGTGCCGCGGAAGATCTTCCTGCACCAGGGCGTGCACCTGGACGGGTTCAGCTTCCGGGACGCGTACGTCGATCAGCTCCACCCCTGGTTCGACTACTGGCTGCAAGGCCTGCAGAACGACATCATGAAGGCCCCGCAGGCGACGATCATGCGGGAGGACGGCAGCTACACCACCGAGTCCCGTTGGCCGGCGCCCGGCGCGAAGAGCACCAAGCTCGCGCTGAGCAAGCCGGCCGGCGGCGACACCGGTGGCCTGTCGATCGCGGCGCCGACCAGCGACCCGATCAGCTTCACCGGTACCGACAAGGAGTCGGTCGACAGCGTCGTACTCGACCCGACGACGCCACGGAGCGACCGTGCGGTGTTCGTCAGCAACGACCTCGCCCAGCCGGTGCGCTTGTCCGGTACCGGCAAGGTGGAGGTCCGGGTCAAGGTCAACAAGGTTGCCGCAGGCATCAAAGCCCGCCTGGTCGACTACGGTACGGCGACCCGCTACACCAGCGTCAGCAACATCGCGAACACCCGCACCTGCTGGGGTGACGGCAACGCGCTCGACACCGGTTGCTTCGCCGACACCAAGATCAACACGGCCGTCTCGAACGCCGCCGTCGTGATCCGCACCCTGGCCGACGTCGGCCACTACAAGTCGCTGGACGAGAAGGTCTCGCTGCAGTCCGGCAAGTGGTACGACCTGACCTTCGAGCTCAACGCCGACGACGTGCTGTTCGCCGCCGGCCACCGCCTCGGCCTGGTACTGACCGTCGAACCCGACAACCCGTCCGTACCGTTCACCGGCGCGACCATCACCCTCGACCCGGCCAAGTCGTCGCTGACCCTCCCGCTCGTCGGCGGAACGGCCAGCCTCAACTCCCCGGAGGCCCCGCAAGCGCGGATCGCCGCCACCCAGCTCGCCCAGCCTGAGCCCGAGAAGGACCCCATCAAACTGATGGAACAGTTCGTCGAAGCCTCGCGCTAACAGTGAAGGCCCCGGCAGCCAACCAAAGCTGCCGGGGCCTTCGCCAAAGATCAGTGAGCGTTGGCAGGCGGTTTGGCCAAAGCCGAGTAGGCCGAGACCAGTACCGCCGCGTCGTGCTCCCAGTTGAGTTCGTCACCAGCAGCCCGTACGCCGTCGACGTACCCGGCGTAGTCCGCGATCAACGACCGCACGGCCGCCGCAAGTGAAGCGCCGTCGCCAGGCGTGTACAGCGTGCCCAGATGGTACCGATTGATGACAGCCCGCAATTCAGGCAGATCCGCAGCGACGACCGGCACGCCCGCCCGCACCGCGTGGAACAGTTTGTTCGGCAGCGCGAGCCGGTGGTTCTCGCACGTGTTCGTCAACGTGACAAGGGAAATCCCCGACTCCTGCAGCACCCGGTCGACCTCGTCGATCGACGTCTCCGGCACCTTCTGGACCGGCCCCAGATCGAGCCGGTAGTTCGGATCGACCGACCCCATCAGCAACGTCGGGAACGGCGCCAACAGACGAGCAGCCTCAACCACAGCAGGCAGATCCCGCCCGGCGCCGACGCGACCGGCGTACAGCAAACCGGTCGGCGAAGCAGGCAGAACCGGAGCAACCGAAGAGCGCGGGAACGTGTTCCGGATGACCCGCACATCCGGAAGCCCGCGCTCGCGCAGCCGCTGCGCGATCCCATCGCTGACCGTGAAGACCACAGCAGCCTGACGAGCCAGCCCGAGCTCGAACCGACGCCCACGGACCCGCCACAACGGCGTCGGCCGCCCCGGCAACGCCCGGTCGAACCACAGCTCATGGCTGTCGTAGACCAAGCTCGCCGACCATTGAGAAGCGAACGAAGCGGCGAGCTCCAACGTGTTGAAGTCGTGCGCGTGCACCACGTCGAACGGCTCGAGCGATGCCAGCAACGAAGCAGCCGCAGTACGCCACTGCTTCTCCGTCCGCAGCCGGTGCTCCGGCAGCAGCAGCCACCGGCCGAACCGCTGCACGAGCACCTTCACGCCACGCCGCCCATGCCCGACAGCAGGACCGCTACCACCACGCAGACCGGCCGAGCGGGATACCGACTCGACCGTCGCGCCACCCTCGAGCGTGAAACCCTCCGGCACGTCCCGGCCGACCACGTGGACCACGTGGCCGGCTCCGGTCAGTGCCGCGGCTTCGCGCAGGATGCGCGAGTCCCCGGCGATCGGGGACTGCGCAACCATCAGAACCCGCATGTCACCTTCCGCCGAGGAAGGGCAACAACGCCTCGACGGACTTACGGCCGTCGTGTACCTCACGGATGTACCGCGGCCCCGCGTCGGCGACCTTGCGGGCTTCCTCGCGCTCGGCGACGAGCCGCTCGATCACCTCGGTCAGGTCGTCCGGCGTCGCCTCGACGATCGGCAGATCGGTCGGCAACAGGTCGCGGATGTGCTCCGCGACGTGCCCGACGGTGATCCGGCCGGCCGCCATCGCCTCACAGGCGAAGACACCGTACGAACCGAGCAGCAGCTGGTCGACGACGATGTCCGCGTCCTTGACCATCGCCACCAGCTCCGGGTGCGGAACACCCTGCACCCGCTGGTACTTGATCAGGCCGCGAGCGTCGAGGTCGGTCAGCACCGGGTCGACGAACGCCGAACCCTTCAGCGCGCTCGCCGACGGTGCGTGCAGCACCACCGGCACCTCACGCTCCAGCACCGGCGTCGTGGAGGCCAGCTCGTCCGGGTCGACGACGACCGGCAGCCACTCGCTGCCCTCGACGTACTCGACCAGGTCGGGCGTGGTGACGAACTTGGGCCCGTCGTACCCGGCCAGGTGCTCGCGGAGCAGATCGTTGGCCGCCTGCAGGCGAACCGTCAGCTCGTCGTTGCGATCCGCGAACGGCGAGAACTGGTACCGCGCACGGTGCCGGGCCGGATCACGCACCTCGGAACCGTGGAAGACCAGACCGTGCCGGATCCCGGCCGCGTCGAGCATCGGAACGTCCAGGGTCCACATCTGACCCTTCAGCTGACCGAACATCGGCCGGCCCGCCTCGAACAGCACGTGGGTGACGTTCTGCAGCGCCCACGCGGTCAGCTCCAGCTGCCAGCGCAGGTCGTCGCGGTACTGCTCGAACGTGCCGCTGCGATGCACCTTGAAGTCGAACTTGCCGCTGTTGGTCGACAGCGACTCCGCGGCGATCGACGGGACCTCACGGGTCACGGCGGTCGTCCACAGGTACGCCTGACCGGCGCTGTTCGTCGGCCCGATCAGCAGCCGGCGCCCAGGCGCCTCGGAGTCGACCTCCATCGACGGCTCCAGCTGCTTGCGGCCGAGCATCTCGGTGTAGAGCGCACGCAGGCTGTCGGCCTGACCACTCCAGGCCGAGGTCTGCTTGTACGCCGGGTCCGCCAGCCGCTCGCGATACGTCTCGGTCCGGCTCAGCAGCAGCTTCGCCTTCTCCGCGAAGCTCGCCGGGTTGGCGGCCTCGAAGTACTCGCCGATGCCGTGCCGGGTGACCCATTCCTTCATGCTGGCCATGTCGCTGACCAGCACCGGCAGACCGCCCAGGCTGTACTCGAACAGCTTGTTCGGCATCGCCATCTCGTGGTTCGGCGCCCGCAGCATCGGGATGATGCCGGCGTCGGCCGTGGAGAGGAACGCGGTCACCTCATGCGGCGCGACCGGGGACAGGTAGTGCATCCGGTCCTCGACCCCGAGGCTCTCCGCGAGCTTGCGGAGCACGTCGACGGCCGGCTGCTTCGGCGACGGTACGGCGACCACCGCGAGGTGCACGCCGGGCATGCTCGGCATGGCCTCGATCGCGGTCTCGATCCCGCGGACCGCGGTGATGCCGCCGCTGTAGACCAGCAACGGGACCTCGCGCGGCAGCCGGACCTTGGCCCGGATGTCCCGCTCGATCTCGACCACTTCCGGGATGTCCGGGGTGTTCAGGATGACCGTCGGCTTGAGCGGGAGCTTGTGCTCCTTCTCCAGCCGGTCGGCGATCGCGGTGCTGACCGTGATGACCCGGTCGGCCGCACCCATGTACTCGGCCTCGTGCTTGGCCCAGGCAGCGATGAACTTCCGCGTGCGCGGTCCGTACAGCGCGATGCCCGGCACGTACTCGTGCGCGTCGTAGACGACCTTCAGGTCCTTGCCACGCAGCTTCGCGCGGCCGGCGGCACGGGCGGCCACCCCGATCACGTGCATGTCGTGCGCGTGCACGACATCCGGCTCGAGCCGGTCGATCAGGTCGCCGAAGGCGTACTCGTAGTCGAGCGCATCCGGGTGCACCCGGCGCCAGCGAGCCGGCCAGGTCAGCCGGTGCGCCACGCCGTCGTACGCCCGCCAGCCCGCACGGAACGGCTTGTCGATCACGTTGCCGAGACCCTTGCGCAGCCAGATCCCGCGCCGGGCGGCCTGCCAGCCGCTGCGGCGGACCAGCCGGCCCAGGACGCCGACCTTGTAGGCCAGCGGCCCGGTCTTGCCGGCCTTCCGGGCTCCGATCGCGTGGCCGGAGTCGGCCTTGATCTCCTTGAGCCCGGCCTGCACCCGAAGGCTGCGGGCCCGGTACGCGCGCGGAGTCTTGTAGCCGACGAACGGCGGACGCCATTCGCGGTGCTTCTTCCGCGCGAACTTCTTCTCCTCGCGCAGCGTGAACGGCACCGCGACGCGGACGATCATCGCGCCGTCGAGCATCTCGCGCGACTGCGGTTCACCCCAGCTCGCGACCCCGAGCACAGTCACCTGTACTCCGGCCTGGGCCAGCGCTGCTGCCTCTTTACGGACCCGGCTGTCGTTGGTGACCGCGTTCGCGACGAGCATCACCACCCGAAGTTGCTCCGGGGAACGCGTCACTGGCGGACCGACCTTCCGATCACGATCCGACGGACACCCGCCCAGCGCGCGGCGTCGGTCGCGTCGCGACCGTCCACCAGCACCTGGACGCCCGGCAGCTCGGCCGGGGTCAGCTGCTTGTACTCCGGGTGGTCGGCCTGCAGCACCGCTGCGTCGACCGGCTCGCCCAGGTGGTACGCCGTGAAGCCCAGGCCCTGCAGCTCCTCGTCGGAGTACATCGGGTCGTGCACGAACACCTCGGCGCCACGCGACTTCAGCGCCTCGACGGCCGGGAAGACACCCGAGAACGCGGTCTCCTTCACCGCACCGCGGTAGGAGGCGCCCAGGACGACGACCTTCGCGCCGGCCAGGTCGCCGTAGGCGCCCTCGAGCAGACCGATGGTGTACTCCGGCATGTCCAGGTTGGCCTCGCGGGCGGCCCGGACCACGGTGGCCTCCGGGTCGGTCCACAGGTACAGCCGCGGGTAGACCGGGATGCAGTGGCCGCCGACGGCGATGCCGGGACGGTGGATGTGGCTGTACGGCTGCGAGTTCGAGGCCTCGATCACCTGGTGGACGTCGATGCCGTTCTGCGCGGCGAACCGGGCGAACTGGTTGGCCAGGCCGATGTTGACGTCGCGGTAGGTGGTCTCCGCGAGCTTCGCCAGCTCGGACGCCTCGGCCGATCCGAGGTCCCAGACGCCGTTGCCGCGCGGCAGGTCGGCGCGCTCGTCGAAGTCGAGAACGGACTCGTAGAACGAGATGGCGCGCTTGGCGCCTTCCTCGGACAGGCCGCCGACCAGCTTCGGGTACTTGCGCAGGTCCGCGAAGACGCGACCGGTCAGCACCCGCTCGGGCGAGAAGACCAGGTGGAAGTCGCTGCCCTCGGTGAGGCCGGAGACCTCCTCGATCAGCGGCTTCCAGCGGTTGCGGGTGGTGCCGACCGGCAGCGTGGTCTCGTAGCTGACCAGGGTGCCCGGGGTCAGGTGCTGGGCCAGCGAACGGGTCGCGTTCTCCATCCAGCCGAACTCCGGCTCACCGGTCTTCTCGTCCACGAACAGCGGGACCACGATGACGACCGCGTCGGCGCCGGGGATGGCGTCGGCGTAGTCGCTGGTCGCCCGCAGGCGGCCGTCCGCGACCGTCTCGGCCAGCAGCTCGCCCAGGTGAGCCTCACCCGGGAACGGCTCCTTGCCCGCGTTGACCAGGTCGACGAACGCCTGGTTGATGTCGACACCGACGACTTGGTGTCCCTTGGTCGCGAACTGGACCGCGAGCGGCAGTCCGATCTTGCCTAGGGCAACTACTGCGATACGCACGAAAACTCCACTTGGTATGAATCATTCATCGGGGACCTCGCAGGCGCTTCTCCAGTGGGTGCTCAACGCACTTGTAGAGCAAGGCTGAGGCGGCGATCGAGAGCGCCAGCACGCCGGCGTACCAGGTCAGGTTCGACCAGCTGGCCGGAGCGGAAACACCGTGGAACTCACGGATCGCGTAAAGGATGGTGGCGTGGATCAGGTAGAACGAGTACGACCACTGGCCGAGCGCGACCAGTGGCTTGCTGCGCAACAGCGACCGGCCGCCACGCATGTCCCGGGCGGCGACCGACAGGATCAGCAGGCCGTACAGGACGGTCAGGATCTCCTTCTGGGTCAGCGCCATCGTGGTGGCGAAGGGGACCGTCCGGTGCAGGCCGGAGTAGTACAGGGTGTAGAGCCCGGCCGCGAAGATCGCGAACGCCACCGGGAACGGCAGCCAGGGCCGCCAGCCCGACCGCAGCGCGATGGCCAGGCCGATGCCGAACAGGAACGCGACCGAGTGCCACACCGGTTGCGGCAGCGTCGGCAGCGTGTGCGGGTTGTGGAACAGGAGCAGCTTGTACCCCGCGCCGATCACGACCACTGACGCGCACAGGATCAGCCCACCGGCCAGCTTCAGCCGCTGGGTGGCCCGCCAGACGAACGGGAAGTACGCGTAGAAGAAGGCCTCCACCGACAACGTCCAGGACGCCGGGTTACCGGAGTACAGGATCGTCGGGTCGTTGGACCAGCCGTGCAGCAGGACCAGCGACAGCAGCAGGACGCCGATGTCGAACGGCTTGATCCAGCTCATCGCCGGGTCCGGGTGGATCCGGTAGAAGACGAAGACCGCCGCGAGCAGGGCGACCGCGTGGGCCGGCCAGATCCGGGCGAACCGGCGCCGGTAGAACGTCCCGACCTTGGTCCCGGGCTGCGCCGACCAGGTCAGCACGAATCCGGACAGCACGAAGAAGAAGGTGACTCCGGAGGTGCCGTAGGTGAGGAACTTGAAGATCGGCAGCGGAGCGAGGTTCGTCATGTGGTGGGCGAACACGAAGAAGGCCGCCCACCAGCGCAGGCCGGTGAGCGACTCGACCCGGGGCAGCCGCTTCTTGGGCGGCTCGTCGGCAGGGCCGGCCACCACCGGCACCGCCGGCTCGTCCTGAGCCGGCGGTGCGGTGGCGATCGGTTCCTGCGACTTCTCTTCGGCTGCCTTCGTCATCGTCCTATCCTGCGGCGAGTGCTGCTACGACCCGGCCGGCGGCCTGACCGTCGCCGTACGGCGCGGCCTGGGCTGCCGTCGGGACCGGCCGGACGGCCAGCTCGGGCAGCTTCGACAGGTCCGTGGTGAGCACGTTCCAGCCGTCTTCGATGGTTTCGGTCCACTCGGTCTCGGTGCGCAGCGTGGTGCACGGCGTACCGAGCAGGAAGGCCTCCTTCTGCAGGCCTCCCGAGTCCGTCACGACGCCGACCGAGCCCAGGACCGCCGCGACCATCTGCGGGTAGGCCAGCGGCTCGGCGGTGTGCAGCGAACCGCCCGGGCGCTCCAGCTTGATGCCGAACTCGGCGCAGCGCGCGACCAGGCGCGGGTGCGCGAGCAGCAGCACCGGGGTGTCCAGCGCGGCCAGGCCGTCGACGATCGCGGCCAGCTGCTCCGGGTCGTCGGTGTTGTCGGCCCGGTGGATGGTGGAGACCAGGTACTCGCCGCGCTTCAGCCCGTCCGGGAGCTCCAGCGGCTGGTCCTTCACCGCGTCGCGAACCCGGAAGCAGACGTCCGTCATGACGTCGCCGACCAGCCGCGAGCGGTCCTTCAGACCCTCGTTGGCCAGGTGACCCATGGCCACCTCGGTCGGCGCCAGCAGGATGTCGGCCGCGTGGTCGGTGAGCACCCGGTTGTGCTCCTCCGGCATCGAGCGGTTGAAGGAGCGCAGGCCGGCCTCGAGGTGCGCGACCGGCAGGTGCATCTTCACCGCCGACAGGGTGCCGGCGAGGGTCGAGTTGGTGTCGCCGTAGACCAGCACCCAGTCCGGGCGGTGCTCGTCCAGGACGGCGTCCATCGCCGACAACATCGCGCCGGTCTGGACACCGTGGCTGCCCGACCCGACGCCCAGGTGGACGTCGGGGGCCGGGATCTTCAGGTCGGCGAAGAACACGTCGGACATGTTCTTGTCGTAGTGCTGCCCCGTGTGCACGATCACGTGCTCGTGGTCGGTGGCGGCGAACGCCTCCGCGATGGGGGCGAGCTTCACGAACTGCGGGCGGGCGCCCACGACGCTGAGAACCTTCATTACTGCGCGGCTCCAGCGTTGTCGGTGCCCAGGACGCCGTTCACGGCGTCGGTCAGCGCGACCGACTTGCCGTCTTCGGCGGCGGACTGGATGACGGCCTCGGCGACGACGACGGTGGCCAGGCCCTGCTGCAGGGTGACGATGTCGGTCTCCTTGCCCAGGATCGCGTCCCGGAACGCCTCGTGCTCGGCCTTCAGCGGCTCGGGCTTGGCGATCGCGTAGCGGATCATGTCGCCCTCGGAGACACCGCGGAAGTGCGCGACGTCGTCCCAGGCGGTCTGCACGGTGCCGTTGGCGTGGAAGGACAGGTCGGCCGTCAGGGTGTCGGCGATGAACGCGCCGCGCTCACCGGTGACGACGGTCAGCCGCTCCTTCATCGGGGACAGCCAGTTGACCAGGTGGCTGGTCACGGTGCCGTCCTGCAGCTTGCCGGTGACGGCGATCAGGTCCTCGTACTGGCGACCGGACTTGTGCGCGCTCTGGGCCGAGACCGACGCGAAGGGCGACTGGGTCACCCAGGCGGTCAGGTCGATGTCGTGGGTGGCCAGGTCGAGCACCACGCCGACGTCGGCGATCCGGGCCGGGAACGGGCCCTGCCGGCGGGTGGTGATCTGGTAGATGTCGCCCAGTTCGCCGTTCTCGAGGCGGACCCGCAGCGCCTGCAGCGCCGGGTTGTACCGCTCGATGTGACCGACGGCGCCGATCACGCCGGCGGCCTCGAAGGCCTTGGCGATCTCAGCTGCCTCGGACGACGAGCCGGCCAGCGGCTTCTCGATCATCGCGTGCACGCCGGCCTCGGCCAGCGCCTTGGCGATCTCGGTGTGGTACTGGGTCGGGACCGCGACCATGCAGTAGTCGATGCCGGCGGCAATGAGCTGCTCGACGTTCTCGTGCACCGGCAGGCCGTTGGCCACACCGTGCTTGTCGCCACCCGGGTCGGCGACGGCGACCAGGTCGACGCCCTCGAGGGAGCCCAGGACGCGGGCGTGGTGCCGGCCCATCATGCCCAGACCGATCAGTCCAGCGCGGAGGTTGGCCATGGTTCACGCACCTGCCTTGGCGACGGTCGCGACCGCGGTCACGATCCGGTTCAGGTCTTCCTCGGACAGCGAGGGGTGGACCGGCAGCGAGAGCACCTCGGCGGCGGCCTTCTCGGTCTCCGGCAGGTCCAGCTCGCGCTGGAACGACGGGAGGCGGTGGTTCGGGATCGGGTAGTAGACGCCGCAGCCGACACCGTGCTCGGTGCGGAGCGCGTCGGCGAAACCGTCGCGGTCGTCGGTGACCCGGATCGTGTACTGGTGGTAGACGTGGGTCGCCTCGGCGGCCACGGTCGGGATCGTCACGCCCTGCAGGTTCGCGTCCAGGAAGGTCGCGTTCTCCTGCCGCTGCTTGGTCCAGCCGCCGACCTTGGTGAGCTGGACGCGGCCGATGGCGGCGTGCAGGTCGGTCATCCGGTTGTTCAGGCCGACGACCTCGTTCTCGTACTGCTTGAGCATGCCCTGGTTGCGGAACAGCCGCATCCGGCGCTCGAGGTCCGCGTTCGCGACCGAGTTCATGCCGCCCTCACCGGACGTCATGTTCTTGGTCGGGTACAGGGAGAACATCGCGAACTCGCCGAAGGTGCCGACCGGCGCGCCGTTCCAGGTCGCGCCGTGCGCCTGCGCGGCGTCCTCGTACAGGTGCAGGCCGTGCTTGGCGGCGATCGCGCCGAGCTCGGTCATGTTGGCCGGGTGGCCGAACAGGTGCACCGGCATGATCGCCTTGGTCTTGTCCGTGATCGCGGCCTCGACGGCGGCCGGGCTCAGGCAGAAGTACGTCGGCTCGATGTCGACGAAGACCGGGGTGGCGCCGGTCAGCGCCACGCTGTTGGCGGTGGCGGCGAAGGTGAACGACGGCACGATGACCTCGTCGCCCGGACCGACACCCGCGGCCAGCAGGCCCAGGTGCAGACCCGAGGTGCCCGAGTTCGTCGCGACGCAGGCTCGGCCGGAGACCAGCGCTGCGCCGAACTCCTGCTCGAAGGCAGCGACCTCAGGACCCTGGGCGAGCATTCCGCTGCGCATCACACGGTCGACTGCCTCCCGCTCCTCCTGCCCGATGATCGGCTTCGCGGCCGGAATCGGCTGCACCATCAGTTCTCCTCCTGGTTTTCGCCGGCCGGCCGCAGCCGTCCGTCGGTTTCGATGTACATCTCGCCCGTCTGCGGGCATTTCCAGTCGCCGTTGCCGACCTCCTGCAACGGAACGCCTGCCTTGCCGACCCACCTGATCCGGCGGGCCGGGACCCCCGCGACCAGCGCGAAGTCTGGCACGTCCTTGGTGACGACCGCACCCGCGGCGACGGTCGCCCAGCGGCCGATCGTGACCGGCGCCACGCAGACCGCGCGAGCGCCGACGGCGCTGCCCGTGCGCAGCGTCACACCGACGGCGTCCCAGTCGGACGCGCTCTTCAGCGTGCCGTCCGGGTTGATCGCGCGCGGGAAGTGATCGTTGGTCAGCACCACCGCGGGCCCGATGAAGACGCCGTCCTCGAGCACGGCCGGCTCGTAGACGAGGGCGTCGTTCTGGACCTTGCAGTTGTCACCCAGCGTCACGCCGGTGCCGATGTAGGCGCCGCGGCCGATGATGCAGTTCTTCCCCAGGACCGCGTTCTCGCGGATCTGGGACAGGTTCCAGACGGACGATCCGTCGCCGATCTGCGCGGTCTCGTCGACATCTGCCGACGCTGCGATCCGGGACGTCACAAGCTCTCCTTCGAGTCAAACCAATCGGTGAGTGCACGGGCGGAACGCCGCCCGTCGTGCAGCTCCGCCACGAAGCCGGGGCCCGCGGCGGCCTGCTCGGCGGCCGCCGTACGGTCGGAGAGCAGGTCGGTGACGACGCTTGCCAGCGAATCGGGATCCGCCTCGACGATCGGCACCTCGCGCCCAGTCAGACTACGCACCCGATCGCGAACCGCCGAACCGACGTAAGAAACGCACAAACGCCCGGCGGCCAGCGCCTCGACCGCCGCGACCCCGTAGAGGCCGATCCGGAGCTGGTCGACAACGATGTCCGCGTCGCCGATCACGGCCGGCATCTGCTGGTGGGTGACGCCGCTGATCCGCCGGTACTCGATCAGGCCGCTGTCCGCGAGCCCGGTCAGCACCTCGTCGATCCGGTCGCTGCCCTTGAGCTGCGCGCTCGACGGGACGTGCACGACGACCGGCCGGTCGGTAGAGAAGAGTGGTCTGGCCGCCCGGGCCCACGGCGCCGGGTCGATCGCGACGGGCAGCCAGCGCGCGGCCGGTACGTCGTCCAGCAGATCGACCGTGGAGACGAACACAGGGACATCCGCTGCATCGACCAGCTCGGCGAACCGGGCTGCCTGCGTCTCCAGCCGGTCGGTCAGCGGGTCGCCCGGGGTGAACGGGGACCAGCGTTCACGCTTGGCGTGACGGCTCGGGAGGCGGATGTCCGAGCCGTGGAAGAGCAGAGCAGGCTTGATGCCGGCGTCCTTGAGCTGCTGGAGCTCGGTGAAGCCGTCCTTCAGGCCGCGGGCGCCGAACAGCGGACGCAGCGACTCCATCAGGACGTGCGTGTACGAGCCCAGGACGTGCTGCTCCTGGGCTCGCTGCCACCGCGGCTGACCGAACCAGACCAGTGGTACGCCGTAGTCGTCCTTGAACTGGAACTGACCCTTGCGGTGCACCGAGAAGCTCACCGCGGAGACACCGTCGATGGTGTCCGCAGCGCGGGCCCAGGCGTAGCCCTGGCCGGCGCTGTTGGTCGGGCCGATGAACAGCCGGACCGGGGTGTCGGCCACCTGCGGGAACTCCGGTAGCTGCGCGTAGCTGTACCGCAGCCCCTTCAGCCGTCGCCGGACCGCACCCGCGGTCCTGGCGATCGGCGTCGGCAGGTGGTCACGAAGAGTTCGCGCAGTTGTCACCTGCACGTCCACCCCACCAGCCCGGTCAAGCATTTGCTCACTCCTGCCCCGCTCCGACCAGTCGGTCGAGTTCGCGGCGGGCGGCGGGGAGGCCGAGTACCACTGGGGTCTCGGTCCGGACCTGCCCGATCTGCCAGCCGGCCCACACGGATCCGCCGTCGAGGGCGATGATCACGTCGGCCTGGCCGATCGTCTTCATCACGTCGGCGCGGGTGTTCACCCTGCTCCAGTAGGTCTTCGCGAGGTTGTCGGCCTTGCGGTTCTGGGTCAGCTTCTTCACCGGCCCGGCCTTCTTGATTGCCGAAGGCAACATCTTCCCACCGGCCCGGCGCAACTTCCGCGCCCGCCACTGAGCAGCCTTCACAACCCGCTTCGCCCCAGTAGGCCGCGGCTTGGCCACAGGCTTGGGAGCAACCGGAGCAGGCTTCGCCGTGTTGATCGCCTCAGCTTGAGCCGCCTCGTCGCCTGCGGCGACCTCGGCGGGAGACGAAGCGGAGGAAGCGGCGGTGGCACCGCCGGACTCGTCGCCTTCGGCGACCTCGTCGGCTTCGGTCGTCGGCGACTCCGCCGCTGCCTCGTCCGTGACCGCTTCGGGCGCAGGCGCCTTGGCTGACTCACTCACACCGGCCGGTACCTCATCAGCTTCCACCGGTGCTTCTACCGGCTCCACCGGCGGTACAACTGCTACCGGCATGCGACCGGGGCCGACCAGGGTGAAGCTCTTGACGAGGCCGTCGACGGGGCCCGATGGGGGGATCCAGGCGACGACGTCGAGGTCCAGGTTCTCCGGGCTGCCGAGGTCGGCGCGGACGGTGTCGAAGTACGACGGCGGGAGCCGTCGTGTGCTCAGGAGTACGACCTTCATGTCAGACCACCGCCCCAACGCGCTCGCTCAGTGCACTGATCCGCGGGTCCAGCTGCAGGTCGCGGCGGTAGCTGGCGCCGAACTCCCGTGCCTTCGCGCGAATGCCTTCGTCCGCGGTACGTGCCGCGCGGGCCGCCTCGATCAGGGCGTCCGCGATCGTCTGCGGATCCGCCACATCCTTGACCGGGAACCACAACGGATGCCCACGCAGTACGTCGGACGCAGCGTTCATCGGGTCGTGCACCGAGACGATCGGCAACCCGGTCGCCAGGTACTCGAAGACCTTGCCACTCGTCACGTACCGGCCCTTGCCCAGCATCAGCAGCTGGACGTCGAACTCGTCGTACGCCTTGGCGATCTCCGCCTTGCCGACCGGGCCCTCGTAGCTGACCTGGTCGTCGGCGGCGTTGTTGATGATGGCGAGCATGTCGGCCCGCGGCTGCGCGTAGTACCCGAGGTAGCCGTGAATCTTGACCTTCGCGTCGCGCAGGTCGTCGGACTGCTGCTTGGCCAGCTGCCAGCCCTTGACGAAGTCGCCGAGCGGAACCTTCGGCGAGACCGTGCCGACATAGCCGAAGACCAGCGGGCGATCGGTCACCGCGCCGCGGTCCTGCGTCGACGGCACCAGGTCGGGATCGAAGCCGTTCGCGACCGTGTGCATCTTGCCGGCGTGCTCGGGGTAGAGGTCCTTGTGCCAGTCGAGGATCGGGTCGTTGACGAACCAGACCTCCTGCGCGTCCTTGACCAGCTTGCGCTCCCAGCGGGCGGCGCGGCTGTTCGGCTCGTGCAGCCGGTCACCGCTGAAGACGTCCAGCAGCCACGCGTCGCGGTAGTCCATCACGTACGGCACGTCGAACTTCTTGAACAGGTCGTACGCCGCGGCGAACGTGACGTGCGGATTCGCGGTGGCGACCGTCAGGTCGACCTTGTTCGCCTGGTGGATCTGCTCGGCGGCCTTCTCGATCGTGCTGCGCCACGGGCCGTAACCCGTTTCGGGGAAGGGGATCTGGTCGCGCTTGGTGCGCCACTTGCTCCACAGCTTCGGGTTCTGCGCCCGGGACTTCGACCACTTGCGCAGGTCGGCCTCCAGGATCGGCCACTCGAACGGCACCCGGACGATCTCGATGTCGGGGTGGATCCGCTCCTCCAGCGTCAGGTCGGCGCCGGTGAAGCGGTGGAACGTCTCCTTGTCCGCGGTCAGCACGGTGACTTTCCAGCCTTGCTCGGCGAACCGGTTCGCCGTCGCCAGCGCGCGGTAGACGCCGCCGCCTCGGCAGGGCGGGTAGCCCCAGCAGACGTACAGCATGTGTGGGCGGGCCTGGTTCATGCACTTCCTCGCAGCAGGTCTTGGATGGCGTCAGCCATTTCGTCGTACGGCGTCGTCGTTGGCAGGTGGTCGGCGGCCCACTGGAGTGCGCAGTCGCGCAGCTTCTCCAGCTCACCCGGGTCGTCGGTCCACCGGCGCAACGTCTCGGCGGCCTCGGCGACGGTGTCGATCAGGACACCACCGCCGGATTCCTCGATGATCCTCGTCTGCCGGGGCAGCCTGGTGGAGACCACCGGCAGTCCGCTCGCGAGGTACTCGTAGATCTTGGAGGGCATCGCCTCGATGAAGGCCGGGGTCGGCTGGAGCAGCGCGAGGCTGGCCCAGGCTCCCTCGGCGATCCGCCAGGCTTCCGCCGGTGGCTGGCGGCCGTGCAACCGGATCCGGCCGTCGACATCGGGCCGGGTGATCCGGCGTTCCAGCTCGTCGCGATCGGCGCCGGCGACCGGGCCGATCAGGTCCAGCGACCAGCCCGGAGCGGCGGCGATGGTCTCGACCATGTCGAACAGCCCACGGCTCACCCGCAGGTCGCCGACATAGACCACCCGGGGCTCACCGGAAGGCGGTGCCGGGGCCAGAAAAGCCGCGACCGGCTGGTTGGTGACAACCATCCGGTGCTTGGCCTGGTGGGGCGAGAGGTGGGAATCGGCGACGACCGTGAGATCGGCCCCGGCAGCCAGCCGGGTGCTCAGGGCCACCATCAGCCGGGCCGGCAGCCCCACCGGGCCTCTCGCCCAGGCCCGGTCGCGGAGCAACCGGCCGTAGTCCTCGTGCACGTCCGCCACCATCTTGCGGCGGCGGAGCCTGGTGACGAGCCGGGTGATCGGGATCATGTCCGGGTCGACGGTGACGACCACCTTGGCGCTGGTGCGCCAGGGCAGTACGGCGGTCCGGGCCAGTCGCTGGACGAGACTGCCCCGGTCGCCGGCGTGAACAGTGGCGCCGGCCGGTCCTCCGGCCGGGTCGCCGAGCCCCCACAACTCGACGTTCAGACCACGCTTCCGCAGGGCTGCGGTGATCTTGTGCAGCCGCGCGTCGGCGACGTCGTGGCCGGACGTGATGATGCCCACGTCCGGCACGGGGGTGGATCGCATCGTCAGAAGTCCTCGAGGGTGGCAGCGCTCTTGGCGCTGACCTGCAGGAACTTCGTGTACTCGGCGATCACTTCGTCAGGGGTGCCGCGCATCATCAACTTGCCGTGGTCGAGCCAGATGGCGTCGTTGCACAGGTCGCGGACGCTGCTCATCGCGTGGCTGACCAGGAACATCGTCCGGCTGTTGGTGACGAGTTCCTTCATCTTGTCGGCCGCCTTCTGCTTGAAGGAGGCGTCACCGGCCGACAGGGCCTCGTCGATCAGCAGGATGTCGGGATCCATGTGCACGGCGACCGAGAACGCGAGCCGGCTGAACATGCCGGACGAGTACGTCCGCATCGGCATCTCCATGAAGTCGCCCAGCTCGGCGAACGCGGCGATCGCCTCGTACCGCTCCTGGATCGCCTTGCGGCTCAGACCGGCCGCCAGACCACCGAGGACGACGTTCTCCTTGCCGGACAGGGCGGCGTTGAAGCCGACGCCCAGTGACAGCAGCGTGCTGACCCGGCCGTGCACCTCGATCCGGCCGCTGGTCGGCGGCAGGATGCCGGCCAGCGAACGCATCAGCGTCGACTTGCCGGCGCCGTTCGCGCCGATGATGCCGATCGTGGTGCCGTGGTCGACGTCGAAGGAGACGTTCTGGACCGCCTTGACCTCGCGGACCGCGCGCTCACCGCGGCCCAACCGGACCAGCGCGCTCTTGAAGGTCGGCACCCGCTCGAACGTGGTCCGGTAGGTGATGGAGACGTCCTGGACCTTGACGGCCGGACCCAGATCTTTGTTCTGCATCGACTTCTTCTCGGCCTCAGAGACGGACAACGAACTCACGCTCCCTCGACATGAAGAACAACGAGCCGATCACGCCGGCCACGACGGCCCAGAACCCGGCGCCGAGCCACATCTTCAGCTCCGGCACGTCGCCGCGGACCAGCAGGTCGGTCCAGCCACCGATCAGGGAGTACAGCGGGTTGTACTGGATGAAGCCCTTGAACTTGGCCGGCGCCTGGTCGGCGTACCAGAGCACGGGCGACAGGTAGAGCCAGATCCGGACGAAGTACGGCAGGAAGCTGGTGGTGTCGCGGAAATACACCTGCAGCGCGCCGAAGATCATTCCCATGCCGGCCGCGAAGACGGTCAGGCAGATCAGGAAGACCGGCGCCAGCAACATCGCCCAGTGCCACTTCTGGCCGGTGACCAGGTGGATGCCGAGGTACACGACCATCGTCGGCAGGAACCGGAAGAACGCGGTCCGCAACGCGGCCAGCGGCAGCAGCATCCGCGGGAACGACATGTTCATCAGCAGCTTGCCGCCGCCGACGACGCTGGCCGCACCGGACAGCATCGCGCTGGAGAAGTAATAGAAGACGAAGAGGCCACCACACATATGAGCGAACCGCGCGCCGGCGTCGTCCTTGGCGGCACCGCCCGCGATGATGTCGACGAGCAGGTAGTACACAGCGGCCAGCAGCAGCGGGTTCAGGACCAGCCATACCTGACCGAAGAAGGTGTTCGTGTTCGCCGCCCGGATGCCCGTCCGGGACATCTCGGCCGCGAACTCACGGCGCTCCCACAGTGCCTTGAAATAAGGCCGCAGGGGCGGTAGGCCCACCTTGTGCGGTTCGTACACATGCACCGACGGGTTGAACTCCTCGTCGACGCTAGTCGCGTTCATTCAGGCGACGCCTCTCTGGGGACGGTCGTAGTCATCGAATTCCGAACGGGTCCACGGCGAAGGGGCCACGCAAACCGGAAGCAGAGTAGCGGATTGGCGTCGGGACCGACGACACAGCGTGCCTCCTGAGTGAGCAGCGACGCACAGACGGCTACCGAACGTCGCAACCGACCGAGGAGTTACCTCCGCCGATCGTTATCTGGAATATACATTTGACTCCACATGCGAAGCCAATCAACGTACCGCCGCTGCGCTCGCAAACGTAATCGACGCAACAGAATTGACCTCGTTCAGAGGTTCTGCCGGCCCTCGTTCAGAAGAGGTGGCTGACCGACCTGTACGCCGGAACCGAGGCCAGCAAGGGCCGTCGGGTGGTGGAGGTCACGGCAGTACCGGTGGGATCCACCCAGGGCCCGGCTGCCGTGGACAGCCTCACCATCCACGGAAGCTCGTCCGGCACTGCATGGATCCCACCGGAGACCCGGGGGCCCGGCACACCGTCTCCAGGGGCGGAGGTGGTCCGGGCACGAGCCGAGTGCACCGGCACGATGACCAGGGCGGCGGTCATCGCACCATGGCCGAAGGCCCGGCGATGATGCCTGGGCAGTACCTGACGCAGTTGCTGCGACACGGTGTCTCCTCCTCATCGGCCTCACGATGGAGTTGCACAGTTTGTACACCCTCCGGCACAGCGGGTGATGGCACGGAAGTGCGAGGGCACCGATACGCCGGGATCGAGACCCAACCGAAACGGCGTTCGCTGACGGGAAAGCGAACTGGGGCCAGAATTGGAACAGCAGCCCGGCGGCGCTCAGGTGGTCCGTCGCCGGGCTGCTGGACCTCAATTCTCGCTCACAACTGCGCAGAAATGGTGGCCAGATGGTGACACGGCACAAGAATGCTGACAGCTCAACAATTATCGCTCGGTGCAGTCGCCGGGATACGGACAGTGCCGATCGGATTTCGGTGTTCGTTCTACGCTGGTGCGGCGGTAGCCGACGGTGAGCGCGCTCGGGAGGGAAGGCAGGGTCATGAGCTCTACCGACACGGAGCGTGCCGACCATTTACGGGTGCTCGGCCTGAACGACGACGAGATCCGGGTCTACCAGCATCTGCTGCGGGCCGGGCCGGCGTCGATCACCGAACTGGACGAGGCGGTACCGGGTCAGGCGGTCGGCATCGACGCGACCCTCGGCGGGCTGGTCCAGGCCGGCCTGGCACGCCGATCGGGGTCGGACCACTCGAGGTTCCTTCCGGTGCCTCCTGACGCCGGTCTGGAGGCGCTGACGCTGCGCCGGGAGTCGGAGCTCAAGCAGGCCCGGATCGAGGTCCTGAACGCGTACGACGAGTTCCGCCGGACCGTCCACAACGAGGCGACCACGCACCTGATCGAGGTGGTCAGCGGGACGGCGATCGTCGAGCGGATCAACCAGATCAAGGGCAGCGCGCAACGCGAGATCCTGGCGATCGACTCCCCGCCGTACTTCCTCGGCGCGGGGCCGAACCAGATGGAGATCGAGCAGCTCAATCGCGGCGTCACGTACCGGGTGGTCTACTCGCCGGAGTCGGTCGAGGTGCCCGGGTACCTGACCGAGAACATCCTGCCCTGCGTGGAGGCCGGCGAGCAGGCGCGGGTGCTGCCCGACGTACCGGCCAAGCTGACGATCATCGACGGTTCGATCGCGTACGTGTCGATGTCGGTGCGCGACACCGACGTGAACCGGTCTCTGCTGATCATGCGGCCGAGCAGCCTGCTGACCGCGCTGATCGGGATGTTCGAGCTCTGCTGGCGCAACGCGTTGCCCCTGCACGCGTCCGTCGGCACCGAGGACGACCGGCTGGAACCGATCGAGCGCCGCCTGCTGGCCCTGCTGGCGACAGGGGCGGCCGACGACACGATCGCGCGCACGCTGGGCATCAGTCGCCGGACCTTCTTCCGGTACCTCGAACGCCTGATGAACCGGACGGGCGCCAGCACCCGCTTCCAGCTGGCCCTGCACGCCGCCCGCGAGAACTGGTTGTAGAACAAGTCACCTTGAACACCCAACGGGGAACTTGAACACGTTATTAGGTGTTCAAGGTCGCCGTTTGGTGTTCAAGGCAACCGTGGGTGCCTGGAGTTACTTGGCCGGGGTGAACTCCTTGGCGACGACCTCGGCGATCTGCGCCGTGTTGAGGGCGGCGCCCTTGCGGAGGTTGTCGCCGCAGACGAAGAGTTCGAGTGCCTGCGGGTCGTCGAGCGAGCGGCGGATCCGGCCGACCCAGGTCGGGTCGGTGCCGACGACGTCCGCCGGGGTCGGGAACTCGCCCTCGGCCGGGTTGTCGAAGACCAGTACGCCCGGGGCGTCGCGGAGTACGTCGCGAGCCTCGTCGACATCGACCACCTGGCTGAAGCGCGCGTGCACCGACAGCGAGTGGGTCGTGATGACCGGCACCCGGACGCAGGTCGCGGAGACCTTCAGATCCGGCAGGTTGAGGATCTTGCGCGACTCGTTGCGGACCTTGAGCTCCTCAGACGACCAGCCGTCGTCCTTGAGCGAGCCGGCCCACGGCACCACGTTCATCGCCAGCGGCGCCGGGAACGGGCCGAGCGCGTTGCCGATCACGCGACGGACATCGCCCGGCGTCGTGCCGAGCTCGCGATTGCCGGCCACCTTCATCAGCTGGTCGTAGAGAGCGTCGATGCCTTCCTGCCCAGCGCCGGACGCGGCCTGGTAC
This sequence comes from Kribbella ginsengisoli, assembly GCF_039537185.1. Classification (NCBI taxonomy): domain Bacteria; kingdom Bacillati; phylum Actinomycetota; class Actinomycetes; order Propionibacteriales; family Kribbellaceae; genus Kribbella; species Kribbella ginsengisoli. The sequence continues at coordinate 380,984 of NZ_BAABAA010000007.1, forward strand.
GACGCCACGATCAGCTGCTCGAGCTCGTACCGGTGGTGCAGTGCGCCCATCGCGACGATCATCGACAGCGTCGTGCAGTTGGGGTTGGAGATGATCCCCTTCGGCCGGTTACGGGCCGCCTCGGCGTTCACCTCGGGCACCACCAGCGGTACGTCGGGGTCCATCCGGAACGCACCCGAGTTGTCCACCACGACGGCGCCCTTGGACGCGGCGATCGGGGCCCAGTGCGCCGACACCTCGTCCGGTACGTCGAACATCGCCACGTCGATGCCGTCGAAGGCGTCGGCGCTGATCGCGACGACCTCGACCTCCTCGCCGCGGACCTTCAGCCGTTTGCCTGCGGAGCGCTCGGAAGCGATCAGCCGGATCTCGCCCCAGACGTTCTCTCTGGTGGAGAGCAGGGTGAGCATCACCGTGCCGACGGCGCCGGTCGCGCCGACCACCGCCAGCGAAGGGAGCCCCGTCCGGTCTTCGGTCTGATCGAGAGTTGCGCTCACAGGTGTCACCGTCCAGTTCCTCCGTACACGACAGCTTGGGTGTGCTCGTCGTCCAGGTCGAATGCAGTGTGCGCCGCTGTGACGGCCACGTCCACCAGGTTCTCGTCGACGACCACCGAGATCCGGATTTCGGATGTCGAGATCATCTCGATGTTCACGCCGACCTCGGCCAGCGCGGAGAAGAACTTCGCCGAAACACCGGGGTGCGAGCGCATCCCGACGCCGACGACGGAGATCTTGCCGATCTGGTCGTCGTACAGCAACGACTCGTAGCCGACCTCGTCCTTCAGCCGGGCCAGCGCGGACATCGCCCGGGCGCCGTCGACGCGCGGCAGCGTGAACGAGATGTCGGTCCGGTTGGTGGCGACCGCCGACACGTTCTGCACGATCATGTCGATGTTGGTCTCGGCGCCGGCCACGGTCTCGAAGATCCGGGCCGCCTCACCCGGCTTGTCCGGCACCCCGACGACCGTGATCTTGGCCTCGTTGCGGTCCTGGACCACGCCGGAGATGATCGCCTGTTCCATGTCTGTCAGTTCCTTCGCATCGACAACCCAGGTGCCTTCCTTCTGGGAGAAGGAAGAGCGCACGTGGACGGGGACGTTGTAGCGCCGCGCGTACTCGACGCAGCGCAGGTGCAGCACCTTGGCGCCGCAGGCGGCCATCTCGAGCATCTCCTCGTAGGAGATCTTCGGGATCTGCTTCGCGGCCGGCACGATCCGCGGGTCCGCGGTGAAGATGCCGTCCACGTCGGTGTAGATCTCGCAGTAGTCCGCCTCCAGCGCGGCGGCCAGCGCGACCGCGGTGGTGTCGGAGGCGCCGCGGCCCATCGTGGTGATGTCCTTGGTGTCCTGCGCGACGCCCTGGAAGCCGGCCACGATCGCGACGTGACCCTCGCCGAGGGCCTCCTCGATCCGGCCCGGTGTGATGTCGATGATCCGGGCGTTGCCGTGCCGCGAGGTGGTGATCACGCCGGCCTGCGAGCCGGTGAAGCTTCTCGCCTCGTAGCCGAGGTTGGCGATCGCCATCGCCAGCAATGCGGCGGAGATCCGCTCACCCGAGGTGAGCAGCATGTCCAGCTCGCGCGGCGGTGGCAGCGGTGAGACCTGTTTGGCCAGGTCCATCAGTTCGTCGGTGGTGTCGCCCATCGCGGAGATCACCACCACGACGTCGTTCCCGGCCTTCTTCGTCGCGACGATCCGTTGGGCCACGCGCTTGATGCAATCGGCGTCAGCGACCGAAGAACCGCCGTACTTGTGCACGACGCGTCCCACAGAGTCTCCTCATAGCTTGAATCCCCAGCGGTACTGCGCTGGTTGCGGTACGCCGTGCGGCGCTGCACCGGGCGTAGTCGTTCGACTCATTCTAGCCGTGATCTGTTCGTTGCCTACGGGCCGACCACCGACTGGTCCGGCCGTCCTGCGGCGCGCCGACCGGCCCGCAGGAACACCAGCCACCCGGGCGGCCGACCGCAACCCTTCCGCCGGATCAGACCTGTTGCTTATATAAGTGGAGGGTGAAATAGTCGGATGATGCACGCCTTCGACATCCTCGGCGATCCGGTCCGCCGCCGGATCCTGGAACTCCTCGCCGACGGCGAACTCCCAGCCGGCCAGATCGCCGCCACGATCGGCGAAGAGTTCGGCATCTCCCAACCAGCCGTCTCCCAGCATCTCCGAGTACTCCGCGACAACGGCTTCGCCACCGTCACCGTCGCCGGCACCCGCCGCCTCTACGCCGTCAACCCGGTCCCCCTCCAGGAAATCGACACCTGGCTCGACCGCTACCGCCAGTTCTGGACCAACCGCCTCGACGCCCTGGACACCGAACTCCGCCGCGGCCGCTACAACCGAAAGGACCCCGGCAATGCCTGACCTCTTCGGCCCCACAGAGCGAACCGTCACGCGCTCCGGCGAGCGTCGTACCGTCCGCCTGCAACGCCCGTACGCCGCAACGCCGACGGAACTGTGGTCAGCCTGCACCGAGCCGGAGCGAGTAGCCCGCTGGATCGGCGACCTCACCGGCCATCGCGCGACCGGCGGCGATGTGCAGTTGCGGATGACGGCCGACGAGACGGTCGTACTACGTATCGAAGCGTGCGACGAACCCCGTCGGCTACAAGCCACGTGGTCCACCCCCGGCGAGCCCGACTCGCGGATCGAGCTGACCCTCGAAGCGCACGGCGACGTCACGGTACTGACCTTGGAGCATTCGCTCCTCAGCGATGAGCAGGCCGCCGGGAAGGGCCTCGGGTGGGAGGACTTTCTCAACCGCTTGCATGAGCTCCTGGCTGGGCGCGAACCGGCGGCCGTGTCCTGGGACGACGCCGAGCGAACCCTTGGACCGGTCTGGCGGGCCCTGGTCTGAGCGCTGCTACACAGCCTCTTGAAGCAGCTCGGCCTCTACCGGCGCCTCTGTCGGCTGGTGGGGTGGGATGTGCAGGAGGGAGATCGCCGCGGCCAGAGTAAGTACGGCGGCCATTACCCAGACGTAGCGGACGCCGAATGTTTCGACGACCAGGCCTGCGACTGCGGAGCCGATGGCGCCGCCTGCCATGCCGGCGCTGCCCATCCAGCCGAATACCTCGGTCTTGACTGAGGAAGGGGTCATCGCGCCGAGCCGCTCGTACAGGGCGCCGACTGTGGGTGCCAGTGCGAGACCGGACAGGAACAGGGCGATCCCCAGCGATACAGGCGACCAGGTAGCGAAGACGCAGAGCAGCATGCCGGCCGAGACGAGCACTGCTCGTCGCCAGACATACGAGCTGCGCCGGGCGGGCAGTGCGCCGACCAGTACGCCACCCGCGAGGCTGCCGACCGCCCAGACCGTCTCCAGCACACCCGCGATCAGCCGATTGCCATGCGCGTCGGCGAAGGCGACGATGCCGAGCGAGACCGACGCGAAAGCCGTGACACAGAAGGCGAAGGAGACGATCATCGGCAACCGGTGGCGGTGCCAGAGCAACTGCGGAGCCGTCAGCCGCGCGCCCTTCGACTCGTCATGCGGAACCCCCGGAGTCTGGAGCAACCCGAACCACCAGATGGTGATCGCAGCCGCCACAGCCGCACCCAGTACGCCGGCCCGCGGGCTGGCGAAGCTGACCACCAGCGCCCCCGCCATCGGCCCGATCGCGAACAGCACCTCCGCCGCCGTCGCATCCAGCGCATAGACCGCCCGCAGCCGCGACCCCTGCACGATGCGCGGCCAGGCGGCTCGCATGATCGCCGTGACCGGCGCCACGAACGCACCGGCGAGACCGGAGAGCACCGGCATCACGCGGTACCAGTCGGCGGGCATCAGACCGAGGACAGCCATCACCACACCCCAGGCCACCCCCACGGCGATCACGATTCCCCGGCCGCCACGACGGTCGGCCACCCGGGTCCAGATCGGGCCGCCGACGGCCATCCCCACGGAGTATGCGCCGGCGACGACACCGGCCCAGCCGAAGTTGCCCGCCGCATCTTTCGCCAGGAACGAGAGCGGCACGAGGGAAGCAATCACCGGGAGCCTGGCGAAGGTCGCCGAGGTCAGCAGGGCGAAGACGCCCGGCGTCCGCCAGAGCGCGCGATATGCCGTCAGGTCCATAACCCGCATTCTGTCCTGTCACAGCGGCGGAGCGCCTCGGGATTTCTCCCTATTCGAGGCTGTTCGCTTCCTCAGAGAGTATGCGAACATATGTTCGTGCCCGACGGCGAAGCGACGATCCTGCATGCCGACCTGGACGCCTTTTACGCGTCGGTCGAGCAGCGGGACGACCCACGCCTGCGCGGCCGGCCGGTGATCGTCGGCGCCGGTGTCGTGCTCGCCTGCAGCTACGAGGCGAAGGCCTACGGGGTCCGTACCGCGATGAACGGCGGCCAGGCGTACCGGCGTTGTCCCCAGGCGATCGTGGTGCAGCCGCGGATGTCGGCGTACTCCGAGGCGTCGAAGGCCGTTTTCGCCGTTTTCGAGAACACCACCCCGCTGGTCGAGGGGCTGTCCATCGACGAGGCGTTCCTGGACGTCGGCGGACTGCGCAAGATCGCCGGTACGCCGCTGGAGATCGCCCGGCGGTTGCGTTCCGAAGTACTGGCCGAGGTCGGGTTGCCGATCACCGTCGGGATCGCGCGGACCAAGTTCCTGGCGAAGGTGGCGAGTGGGGTCGCGAAGCCGGACGGGCTGTTACTCGTACCGCCCGACCGTGAACTGGAGTTCCTGCATCCGCTGGCGGTCGAGCGACTCTGGGGCGTCGGCGAGGTGACCGCGGAGAAGCTGCGCAATCGCGGGCTGACGAAGGTGGGCGACGTCGCGATCCTGCCCGAGGCGGCGCTGGTCGCGATGCTCGGGCGAGCGTCGGGACGGCATCTGCATGCGCTGGCGCACAACCGGGATCCGCGGCCGATCGAGGTCGGCCGGCGCCGGCGGTCGATCGGGTCGCAGCGGGCGCTCGGGCGCTCGCCCAAGTCGGCGGAGACGCTGGACGCGGTACTGGCCGGGCTGGTCGATCGGGTCACCCGCCGGATGCGGTCGGCCGGGCGGGCCGGGCGCACCGTCACCTTGCGGCTGCGGTTCGACGACTTCACTCGCGCGACCCGCTCACATACGTTGCCTCAGGCAACTGGTCAGACGCGGGCGATCCTGATCACCGCCCGCTCACTGATGGCGACAGCCCGGCCGATGATCGAGAAGCAGGGCATCACGATGGTCGGAATCTCGGTCGGCAACCTGGAGAGCGAGGCCAGCCTGCAGCTGGCATTGCCCTTCGACAAGGCCGCGAACGACGAGCTCGACTCGGCCCTCGACGGCGTCCGCGACAGATTCGGCATCAACGCCGTCACCCGCGGCAATCAACTCGGCCGCGACCAGGGCCTCACGGTGCCGATGCTGCCCGACTAGCCTCGACCGGCTTCAGGGGCGCGGGTAGCCGATCTCGGCGATGTCGTCCTTGAGGTCCTTGAGCATCACCTCGGGGTTGAGCGCGGTGACGATCTCCTCGGTGAGCGGCATCAGGGCGTAGACATGCGCGACCGCGTCGAGCTCCAGGGCGACTTCGTAGTACGACTCGGCGAAGGTCAGGTAGGCCTCGGGCCGCCCGTTGGCGATCAGGTCGAACAGCCAGTCGGCGCCGTCCTTGTCCACCCCTTCGACCGGTCCGCACAACCAGCGGTCGTCGGCGGGAGTACGCCAGAAGCAAACGGTCACCGAGCGATTGCCCTGGTCGTCGGTGAAGGACGGCTCGTCCAGCGCCGGCGCGAGCTCGTCGGGAACCCCGATGAAGAGGCCCGGCCAGGTTTCCTTGCCCGGCCGGCCCCAGGGCGAGATCGGTGAGTCGTGATCGAAGCCCTGCGCGATGACACCATCGGGCGAGAACACGATCGAGTAGTCGTCGCCCGTGCCGCTCCGCATCAACGCCGCCTCGTCGGTCGGCGACCACTGCGCATCGAAGGAGTAGATCCGGTACTCCGGCTCGGGGCTGAGCACGGCGTCCAGCATCGCGAGGGCGCGACTGATCCGGCGGACCTTGTCGACGTCGGGCAGCCGGCCGAGCAGTTCGTAAACGGACACCCGGACATTCAATCGGTTCGCGGCCCCGATCGCGAGGCCGGTCGCGCCGACCTGTGGACAACCCACGCCGGCCGGGAATATCTCCACGGACTGCGCGCTTATCGCGGGAGAACGGTCGTTTTCATTGGTCGAGAGGGATGACTGGCATGGCTGCCGGTAAGACTTTTCCGTTGAACTTGTTCGGGATCGCGTTCGGCTTGTCCGGCCTGGCCGGGACCTGGACCGCGGCCGGCGAGAAGCTCGGTCTCGATGCCGCCGTAGCGAACGCGTTCTGGATCCTTGCGGCCGTTGCCTGGGCGGTCAGCGTTGTCCGGTACCTGCTCGGCGCCCGCACCCTGCGGCAGATCATGGAGGACCTGGGGCATCCCGTCCTCGGCCCGTTCGCGGCGCTGGTCCCGGCGAGCGGAATGCTGCTCGGAGCGAGACTCAGCCACTACGCGCCGACAGCCGGCAAGACCGTCGTGGTGATCATGTTCGTACTGAGCATCGCCATCGCGACTCTCTTCGTCCGGCATTTGATGCTCGGTGGACTCGACGTCGACAAGCTGCACCCTGGGTACTTGCTGCCGACGGTGGCGGCCGGGCTGATCGGCGGTCAGAGCCTCGCGACGGTGGGGCTGCACTCGGTGGGCATCGCCTCCTTCGCGGTCGGCATCCTGATGTGGCTGCTGCTCGGCGCCGCCCTCACGGCCCGGCTGGCCTTCCGGCCTTCGTTGCCTACGGCACTCATTCCGACGATCGCGATCTTCGCCGCGCCGCCGGCCGTCGGCGGTAACGCCTGGTTCGCGTTGTCCGGTCGCGCCGATCTCTTCCAGCACGCGCTTCTGGGCAGCTTCGTGCTGCTGATCCTGGTTCAGCTGGCGCTGATTCCGACGTACGCGAAGCTGCCGTTCGGGTTGGGTTTCTGGGCGCTGACCTTCACGACGGCCGCGAGCGGGACGTACGGCATCCATTGGCTGACCGCGTCGGGGGTCGCGCTGGGTGGGGTGTGGACGGTCGCCGTGCTGGCCGCCGTCACCTTGCTGATCAGCTGGATCGCGGTCCGTTCGATCGTCTTCGTGACCGCCAACCACCGCAAGACAGCGTTGGAGCCGGTCGCGGCGCGCTGAGAGGGCTAGCCTTCGAGCTGGGAGGAACTTCCCACCAGTAGGTCCGGAATGCCTGCACGAGTCCGGAGGCTGCACAGTTCATGGTCGCTCGCAAAGCATTCCCGTTCCCGTTGTTCGGCATCGCGTTCGGTCTGTCCGGCCTGGCCGGGACGTGGACCGTCGCGGCCGACGCTCTGCACTTCACCATCGGCATCGCCAACGCCTTGTGGATCGTTGCCGCAGGCGCCTGGTTGATCAGCCTCGTCCGGTACGGGCTGGGGGCTCGTACCGTGCGTCAGGTGCTGGCCGATGCCCATCACCCGGTGCAGGGCGTCTTCGTCGCGCTGATCCCCGCCAGCGGGTTGCTGCTCGGGGCACGGCTGAGCCAGTACTGGTCGGTCGCCGGCAAGACGGTCGTGGTGATCATGGCGGTGCTGACGGCAGTACTGGCCGCGTACTTCGTGCACCGGCTGATGCTCGGTGGGCTCGAACTCGATCAGATCCACCCGGCGTACCTGCTGCCGACGGTCGCGATCACCTTCATCGGCGGTCAGACGCTGGCGACGATCGGATTGCACGAGCTCGGCTTCGCGTCGTTTGGCGTCGGCGTGCTGCTGTGGCTGGTGGTCGGCGCCGCGATCACCGTCCGGCTCGCAACCCGGCCGCTGCTACCGGCGCCGCTGATCCCGACATTCGCCGTCTACGCGGCGCCACCCGCCGTCGGTGGCAATGCCTACTTCGCCCTGACCGGCCACCCCGACGCCTTCCAGCACGCCTGGCTGGGCACCTTCGTCCTGTTCCTGCTGGTCCAGCTCGCGCTGATCCCGACCATCGCGAAGCTCCCGTTCGCGCTGACCTTCTGGACGATGACCTTCACCACCGCGGCCGCCGGCACCTACGGCATCCACTGGCTGGTCGCAACGGACGCACCGCTCCGCGACCTGTGGACCATCGTCATCCTCGCTCTGGTGACCCTGTGGATCGGCTGGGTCGCGGTCCGCTCGATCCTTCTCGTCGTCGGTCAGCACCGCCAGACGCCTGCGGCGGCCCGCTGAGCGGATCACCTACCGGCTCGCGACAACGCCCGGCCTTCCGCGTTTCCGCGTGGAGGCCGCGCGTTTCGTCGTACCGGGTATCAGCGGCGCTGGACTGCTTCCTCGGCGACCTCGACCAGTTCGCGGTCGGTTGCCTCGGTCTCCGCGTCGTGGGCCGGCTCGAGCCGGTCGTGCGCGATGAGGGACTGGATGGCGCGCAGTACTGCGCTCGCCGCTGCACCCCAGGTGGAGACGTAGGAGAACTGCCACCACCACAGCGCCTCGACGACCCGGCCCTCTTCGTAGTGCGCGAGGCCGTGCACCAGATCGGTCGCGATCGCGGTCAGGTCGTCGGAGAGCCGGTTGACGGTGATCTCCGGCGGAGCCGCGTACGGGTCGAAGACCTCGGCGTACTCGTCGAGGCCCTCGAACAGGATCGCCAGCCGGTCGCGCATCGCGTCCAGGTCCGGATCCGGGCCCGCGTCGCTCTCGAACCGCTCCTCCGGGACGAAGTCCTCGAAGGCACCCAGCCGCCCGCCGGCCAGCAGCAACTGGCTGACCTCGAGCAGCAGGTACGGCAGCGAGGCGAGTCCCTCGTCGACGCCGTCCTCATCGGGCTGCGCGGCGATGTCGCGCACGGAGATGAGGAAGCTCTGCACCTGGTCCGCGATCTGTTCGGCGAATTCCAGCAGGTCCTCGGAATCCGTCGCCAAAGCGCGCTCTGCAATATCGGTTGATTCAGTCATCGATCGATCGTCGCCCTTCAAACGCCCGTCCGAGTGTGACCTCGTCGGCGTACTCGAGGTCACCGCCTACTGGAAGTCCACTAGCCAAACGGGTGACGCGCAACCCCATGGGCCTCAACAACCGGCTCAGGTAGGTTGCAGTCGCCTCACCCTCGAGGTTCGGATCGGTGGCCAGAATGATCTCGGTCACCGCTCCGTCGGCCAGCCGCAGCATCAGTTCCCTGATCCGCAGCTCGTCCGGCCCGATCCCCTCGATCGGCGAGATCGCGCCGCCGAGGACGTGGTAGCGGCCGCGGAACTCGCGGGTCCGCTCGATCGCCACGACGTCCTTGGCCTCCTCGACCACGCAGATCAGCGCGAGGTCGCGACGCGGGTCGCGGCAGATCCGGCACTGCGTCTCCTCGGAGACGTTGCCGCAGATCTCGCAGAACTTGACCTTCTCCTTGACCTGCACGAGGACGTGCGCCAAGCGGCGTACGTCGGTCTCGTCGGTCGAGAGCAGATGGAAGGCAATGCGCTGCGCGGACTTCGGACCGACGCCGGGCAGCCGGCCGAGCTCGTCGATGAGGTCCTGGACGACCCCCTCGTACACGTCAGCCCGGGTTCTGACCGGGTGAACCGGTCGCGTCTGGCTTGCCGAAGCCGATGCTCGGCCGCTCCTGGCCTGCGGGGCTGGGCTCGTCGTCATCGTCCGCGCCGCCGCCGAACATGCCGTCGAGGCCGGGCAGACCGCCGCCGAGGCCACCGGCCAGCGGGCCCATCGCGTTCGCCGCGAGCTGCTTGGCGTTCTCCGAGGCGTCCCGGACTGCGGCGACGACCAGGTCGGCCAGCGTCTCGGTGTCGTCGGGGTCCACGGCCTGTGGGTTGATCGTCAGGCTGAGCAGCTCACCGGTGCCGGAGACCAGCGCGGTCACCAGCCCACCGCCGGCACTGCCCTCGACCTCCTGGCTCTCCAGGTTGGCCTGCGCCTCCATCAACTGGCTCTGCATGGCTTGTGCCTGGGCCAGCAGGTTGGACATGTCGAACCCACCAGCGCCCTGCGAACCGCCACCGTCGAACACCGCGATCTCCCGTCCGAACTGCTTCCCAGTTCCACTTGCTCCCCGAGCCTAGCCGGTCGCTGCGACAACCCGGCGTCCCGGTGGAAACCGATGAGTCTCCCAAGCCTTCTCCACAAGTTGTGGACACCTTTATCCACAGCCTGTGGACGACTGTCCTGCCAGAGCCTGACCGTTCACTCGCCCGCTGTGGATGAACAAGCCCCAACCTGTGAATTCGAAAAGAGTTCACTTCCCACCCCTTGGTGCAGGGTGGAACGAGTGGGTCGGGTCAGTTGGTTTCTTCGCTGATGATCTGAGCGCCCAGCGTCTCGGCCAGCAGATCGGTGTGGCTGCGAGAGTCCTCTTCGAGCACGATGTCGTCCTCGCCGATGGCCTCCGCCTCCTCCTCAGGAGTCAACGGCACCTCATGAACCGGTACTTCGGCAGCCCGCCGACTCTGTTCAGCCGCCACCGCGGCCTCAGCCGCCCGCCGCTTACTGGCCGCCTGCTCTCGCCGATCCTCCGAAGCCTCAGGCGTCGCAGCCGGCGCCGGGGGCCCACCCGCCTGCTGATCCCCTTGCAACCCACCCTGCTCAGCCCCCGCCGGCGTCACCTGCACGGCGACTGCCGGTCCTCCGACACTCGCCTGCGCACTCGAGGCCGCGTCCGGCTCGCGCAACGCGGTAGCCACCGCACCGTCGCCACTAGCCGCGACAGCTACAGACCCATCGCCCCCAGCACCCTGCGAACCGCCAGCCCCGTAACCGCCAGCTGCACCGTTCCCACCCGAACCGCTCGCCCCGCCAGCGCCCGCTCCGGGACCGCCCGCTCCCGGACCGCCTGCCCCCGGACCGCCTACGCCTGAGCCGCCTGCTCCCTGGCTGCCTGCACCAGCGCCAGTGCCGCCTGCACCGGGGCCACCGGGGCCACCGGGGCCACCGGGGCCACCGGGGCCCTGGCTACCTGCTCCGGAGCCTTGCAGGCTGCCCGAAGCGCCGGCACCTGGAGCCTGCTGCACGCCACCCGCGCCTGCTGCATTCCCGCCCGGGCCGGCGCCCTGGGCGTTCCCCCCGGGTGCGTTCGCGCCCGGGGCTGCGGTGTGTGCGTTCGTCGTACCGGCGGTTGGGGCATCCCAGGATGAGGGTGGTGGGGAGCTTGGGGGTGGTGCTGCGGGCGGGGTAGCGCCTGGGTCGCTTGAGGGGTCGACGACGGCTTCGATGCGGCGGTTGAGGCCGATCGTGTCGATCATCGCCTGCTGCAGAATCTCGTCGCTGCCCGATCGCGCGAAGCTCTCCCGCGCACCGGCATTCACCAGGCCAAGTGTCAGCGTCTGCTCATCAATCGCGATGACCTGAGCGTTCTGACTCAGCATGATCCATGCGAACCGCCGCTTGGCCTTCACCGCCTCAAGAATCTCCGGCCACAACCGCCGAACATCAATCAACCCAACAGACCCCGAGGAAGTCCCCGCAGCCGCAGGCCCACCCCCACGCCCAGCCGGCGCCGGTGCAGTACCCGAAGCCGGCGCAGCAGGAGCTGCCTGCGCAGGTGCGCTAGCCGGCGCCTGACCACCAGGTGCTGCAACCTGCGCGGAACGATCGCTCTGTGCGGGAGCCGCCACAGGCTCATCCCCCCAAGCACCAGACCGCGAACCGGTGTTATCCACCGGCGCAGCCGCGCCACCCTGCGCCGCCCCCGCCGGAGCGCCGCCCGGCCCGGACACACCGCCTTGCCCCGCCCCCGCCGGAGCACTGCCTGGCCCGGGCACACCGCCTTGCCCCGGCCCTGCCGGAGCACTGCCTGGCCCGGACGCACCGCCTTGCCCCGGCCCGGCCGGAGCACTGCCTTGCGCCGCCCCTGCCGGTGCGCTCGCGTGCCCGCCCCCGGCCGCCGACGAGCCACCTGGCACCGTCGATGCCTGGCCCTGCCCGGCGCCCAACTGCTCCTGAGCCTGCGCCGATCCGCCTGGCTCACCACCCTGCTGCGAGCCACCCGCCGCCACCTGCGGCGCCGCTGGCTGGCCTCCACCCTGAGCAGCTTGCGAAGGCGAACCCTGGCTTCCAACCGGTGCTCCCTGCGGAGCGGCGGCGTGGGTCGGGGGGCCCGCCGGGGCTGACTGCTGGTGCTGGGGTTGGTGCGTGGCCGGCGTACCGGCTGGGATTGAGCCGCCGGTGATGGTCAGGCGGCGTTCCATGCGGTCCAGGCGGGCTTGAATGCCGTTGGTGGAGTCGTCGGCGCCGGGGAGCAGCACCTTGGCGCAGATCAGTTCCAGCTGGAGGCGGGGAGCCGTCGCGCCGCGCATCTCCAGCAGACCGGCCGCGACGATGTCAGCCGCGCGGGTCAGCTCAGCCGCGCCGATACCCGCCGCCTGCGTCTGCAGCCGCTCGCCCTGGTCCTCGGCCGCCTCGATCAGCCCGGAGGCGACCGCGTTCGGTACCGCCGACAAAATCACCAGGTCACGCAATCGCCGCAGCAGATCCTCGGCGAACCGCTTGGGGTCCTGCCCGGTCTCGATGACCTTCTCGATCGTCTCGAACACGGCCCTGCTGTCGTGCGCCGCGAACCCATCCACGCACGCATCCAGCAACGAGTCCGGCGTGAAGCCGAGCAGCTGCACAGCCAGCCGGTACGTCACCCCGTCGCTGTCCGCACCACCGATCAACTGATCGAGAACGCTCAGCGAGTCACGCACCGACCCAGCGCCCGCGCGAACCACCAGCGGCAGCGCGGCCGGCTCGATCGTGACGCCCTCGGCCTCACAAAGGGTCGCCATGTACTCAGCGAGCGCCTTCGGCGGTACCAACCGGAAGGGGTAGTGGTGCGTCCGGGACCGGATCGTCCCGATCACCTTCTCGGGCTCGGTCGTCGCGAAGATGAACTTGAGGTGCGGCGGCGGCTCCTCGACCAGCTTCAGCAGGGCGTTGAAGCCCTGCGTCGTGACCATGTGCGCCTCGTCGATGATGTAGATCTTGTAGCGGCTCTCGACCGGCGCGAAGAAGGCCCGCTCGCGCAGGTCGCGCGCGTCGTCGACACCACCGTGCGAGGCGGCGTCGATCTCGATCACGTCGATGCTGCCGGGACCACCGCGGGCCAGGTCGGTACACGACTTGCAGACCCCGCACGGCTCGGCGATCGGGCCCTTCTCGCAGTTGATCGCGCGGGCCAGGATCCGGGCGCTGGTGGTCTTGCCGCAGCCGCGTGGACCGGAGAACAGATAGGCGTGGTTCACCCGGTTGTTGCTCAGCGCGTTCCGCAGCGGAACGGTGACATGGTCCTGCCCGATCACCTCGGAGAAGGTCTCCGGGCGGTACCGGCGATACAACGCAAGGGGTGCTTCCACGACGGCAACCCTAGCGCCGAGCGCCGACAATCCACGCTCCCCCGTGCACAGGTAGCGCACAGATCACCGCTGACCGCCCCCGCCGGCTCAATGCAGACCTTCCTCCAGCAGCCCGAGCAGGTAGTCCCCGTAGCCCGACTTGGGCAGAGCGTCGGCGCAGCGCTGCAGCCCGGCGTCGTCGATGAATCCGCGCCGCCAGGCGATCTCCTCCGGACAGCTGATCTTCTGCCCTTGCCGCGTCTCGACCGCCCGGACGTACTCCCCGGCCGACATCAGCGCGTCGAACGTCCCAGTGTCGAGCCAGGCGGTACCGCGGGGCAGGACCTCCACCTGCAACCGCTTGTCCTGGAGGTAGCTCGCATTGACCGCAGTGATCTCCAGCTCGCCACGCGCCGATGGCCGGACCTCCTTGGCGACCTCGACGACATCGCTGGAGTAGAAGTACAGCCCCGGTACTGCGTACTTGCTCTTCGGCCGTGCCGGCTTCTCCTCGATGCTCAGCGCCCGCCCGTCCGCGTCGAACTCGACCACCCCGTACGCCGACGGGTCCGCGACCCGGTACGCGAAGATGACCCCGCCGTCCACCTCGTTGAACCGCTGCAGGTGCAACCCGAGTCCCGGCCCGTAGAAGATGTTGTCGCCGAGGGCCAGCGCGACCGGGTCCGAGCCGATGAACGACTCCCCGATCAGGAACGCCTGGGCGAGACCGTCCGGGCTGGGCTGTTCGGCGTACGAGATCTCCATCCCGAACTGCGAACCGTCCCCCAGCAACCGCCGGAACTGCGCGGCGTCGCCGGGCCGGGTGATCACCAGCACCTCACGGATGTTCGCCAGGATCAGCGTCGACAGCGGGTAGTAGATCATCGGCTTGTCGTACACCGGCAACAGCTGCTTGCTGACCCCCATCGTCAACGGATGCAGCCGGGTACCGTCGCCGCCGGCCAGGATGATCCCTCGCATTCCCGCCACCCTACCGACGCCGGTCGCCTTGCGCGCACCCCCGGCGATTCGACCGGCAGCCACCTCCACCAGCCCAACGACCGCCACACCAGCAGGAAATTCGGCTGCCGCCAACCGGCCCCGCCATCTACCCTTTCGCGGACGACGACCGAAGGACGCCGGGCGCTGGACGCGGGAAGTCGGACGCGGGAAGTCGGACGCGGGAAGTCGGACGCGGACGCGGACGACGAGCCCGGACGACAACCGACGCCCGGCGCGACGAGACGCGACAGTTGACTGCGAACTGGCGCCGCGACGATGAGGAGGCAGCTCGTGCCGGACGACGAAGAGTTTCTCGATCGGGTTGTCGCCAAGCTCGCGGGCCTGCCCGGTGTGACGGCGATTGCGCTTGGCGGCTCGCGCGCCCAAGGAACACATCAGGCCGACAGCGACTGGGATCTCGGGATCTACTACCGGAACACCTTCGATCCGCAGGATCTCCGGGACCTCGGGTGGTCCGGCGAGGTCTTCGAACTAGGCGCCTGGGGCGGCGGCATCTTCAACGGCGGCGCCTGGCTCCAGATCGACGGCCGCAAGGTGGACGTCCACTACCGCGATCTCGCGGTAGTCGAGCGCGTAATCGCGGAGGCCGAGGTCGGACAGTTCACCATCGAACCGCTGATGTTCCACCTGGCCGGTATCCCCAGCTACCTCCTCCTGGCGGAGCTGGCCTTCGCCCAAGTCCTCCACGGCGACCTCCCCCGCCCTACCTACCCACCCGAACTCCAACAGCAAGCCGCGACCAGATGGTGGAACAGTGCCGACCTCCTCTTCGGGTACGCCGAGACAAGCTCCGCCTCCTCCGGACGAGTCACCCAATGCCTGGGCCTGCTGGCTCAGGCCACCATGATGGCGGCCCATGCCGTGATGGCAGCCGAGGGTCGATGGGTAACCAACGAGAAGCGGCTGCTCCCCGATGCCGGCCTCGGCTCGGTCGATGACCTCCTGCTTGATTTCGGCAAGGCCCCGGAGGACCTCGCCTCACTGATCAGGTCCACACGCAACGTCTGCAGCTCTCGCCTCGCAACCGCTACCAACCCCTGACGAGAGTCACTCGAGGTGGTAGTCGGCGAACCGAGTCCGCAGGTCCTTCTTGGAGAACTTGCCGACGCTGGTCTTCGGCACCTCGTCGATGAACTCGACCGCGTCGGGCAGCCACCACTTGGCAACCAACGGCTCCAGGTACGCAAGGATCTCTTCGGACGTCGCGGTCGCACCCTCTTGCAGTACTACGCACGCCAGCGGCCGCTCGTCCCACTTCGGATGCGGTACGCCGATGACCGCCGCCTCCCTGATCGCCGGGTGAGCCATCAGCAGGTTCTCCAACTCCACCGAGCTGATCCACTCGCCACCGGACTTCACCAGGTCCTTCGTCCGGTCGACGAGCCGCACTGAGCCGTACTGATCGATGGCGGCGACGTCGCCCGTCTTCATCCAGCCGTCCTCGGTGTTGAGCTCGACCCCTGCATCGGGCCGGTAGTACTCCGCCGCGATCCACGGCCCGCGGACCTGCAGCTCACCCGTCGCCTCGTCATTCCACGGCAATGGGGTGATGGATCCTGGCTCGACGATCCGCACCTCGACCCCCGGCAACGGCAGTCCTTGCCGGGCGCGGAGCTTGGCCTGCTCCTCCTCGGGCAGCCCTTGGTCGCGCGTCGGAATGTGCGAGGCCGTCGCGACCGGGCTCGTCTCGGTCATGCCCCAGGCCTGCAGGATCGGCTTGCCGAGCTTGCTCCGGAATGCCTCGGACAGCGCCAGCGGCACGGCCGAACCACCACACGGGATCCGCCGGAGCTTGGGCAGCTCCACACCGTCCAGCAACGGCAACAGCCCTTGCCAGATCGTCGGCACGCCCGCGGCGACCGTGACGTCTTGCTCCTTCAGCAGCTTGAGGATCCCCTGCGGCGACATGTCCGGCCCGGGGAAGACCAGGCTCGCGCCGGCCATCGGTGCCGCATGCGCGAGCCCCCACGCATTGGCGTGGAACATCGGCACCACCGGCAGCACGGTGTCGGTCTCGTGGAGCCCGATGGCGGCGTTGGTGAGCACCCCGATCGAATGCAGCCAGGTCGAGCGGTGGGAGTAGACGACGCCCTTGGGGTTGCCGGTCGTCCCGCTCGTGTAGCACATGGCGGCGGCCTGGTTTTCGTCCTCGACGTGGAACTCGACCGGCTCAGCGGCGGCCAGCAGCTCCTCGTAGTCGTGGAAGCGGTCGTCGTCCGGCAGTTCGACGCTCGGAGCACCGGCCGGCAGGTCGTCCATCACCACGACGTGCCGGAGCAACGGCAGCCGGTCGAGCAACGGCAGGAACAGTCCGAGCAACGACCGGTCGACGAAGACCACCTCGTCCTCGGCGTGGTTCGCGATGTAGACGACTTGGTCGGGGAAGAGCCTGATGTTGAGCGTGTGCAGCACCCGCCCGGTACAGGGCGCCGCGAAGTACAGCTCGAGGTGACGGCCCGAGTTCCAGGCGAAGGTGCCGACCCGGCCGTCCGAGCTGATGCCCAGCGTGTCGAAGACGCCGCCGAGCCGTCGCGTCCGCGCTGCCCACTCCGCGTACGTAGTACTGGTAGGTGCTGGGCCGCCGGTGTAGACGGTCTTGTCCGGGAAGAATTGCTCCGCGCGGCGGAAGATCGTGTCCAGGGACAGCTGGGAATCCTGCATCAGACCCTTCATGCACACACTGTGCCAGTCCCGATGTCAGGTTGACCATGACCGCACAGTGACCTGCAACTGCACTGAGAAGGAACTCACACCGCCTCCGACCACGCCTCGGCGACGGTTTTCACCGCCACACCCGAACGAACCGACTCGGCGATCGCCAGCGCGATCAGATGGTCCTGACTCGCCGAAGCCAGCGGGTACGGCGGCTCGCCCGCACCCCGGCACCAATCCGTCATCCCGGCCAGCAACGACCCGATCGCGATCTCCTCGTCAGCCAGCCGGACCCCGGGAAACGGGTTCCGGTAGACCACCGATCCGTCGAGGCTGAGATGGTCGAGAGCGAACCCCTCCAGATTCGGCCCGAGCCCCGTCTGCCGCCGCACCAGCTGCGACTCGACAGCCGTCACCGGATCGACGAGCCGCACCACCCGATCGTCGACCAGCTCACCATGACTCCCCCGAATCACGATCCGGCTGCTGCGCAAGGGGTTGTGCCACTGGTTGTCGGTGAAGTCGTAAACCCCGACCCGACCGCCGAAATCCAGCGTCGCCAAAGTGGTGGCCGCCGGACGCACCACGCTCGAGCCAGTCCAGCCGTCCCGCGTCATCGGATCGACCAGCGGCGCCTCGAACGACCGCGCCGCAACCGTCGCCGGCTCCATCCCGACCCCGAGCAGCCGCCGAATCACCGACACCGCGTGGTACAGATGCGTCGACGACAGCTGAACCGACCCGACCTCCCCGAGCGCACCACGACGCACCAGCGACAACTGCGCCGCGTGCAAAGGCAGGAAGGGATTCTGCTCAGCCACCTGCACCAACCCACTGGCGCCCACAGAGGACCAAAGCCGCCGCAGCCCCTCCACATCCGGCGCCGGCGGCGTCTCGGTCAGCACCGGGATGCCCTCGGCAACCAACTCGGCAGTCACTCCCGGCGCGACCTCCCACGGCACGGACACCACGACGAAGTCCGGCCGCCCAGCCGCGAGCAACGAATCCACCGACCGGTACGCCGGTACGCCCCACCGCCCCTCAACTTCCTCTCCCCGCGACGCGGTCCGAGTGACCACCCCACTCACCGCGAACCGCGAGGGCATCACCTCCGCCAACCGCAGGAAGAACTCGCTCCGCCACCCACTACCAACGACCGCGTACCGCCCCGGCTGCTCCGACATGCCCCAAGTCTCCCGCCCGGTCATTAGTTGACACGACATACATGTCGTGTAATGTATTGGGCATGGACATCGACAGAGTCACCACCCTCAGCACCGGAAGCGTCCGGATCCGCCCCGAGCACGTCGGCCCGACGGACAAGAACATGTACGTCTGGCTCGCCACCTCGAAGAGCTGGACCCCGCCGCGGCCGATCAACGTCTACGTCGTGGAGCATCCCGACGGCCTGGTCCTGTTCGACACCGGTCAGGACCGCGCGTCCGTCACCGACCCGGACTACTTCCCCGGCGGCCTGAACGGCATCGTCTACGACCGTCTCGCGACCTTCGAGATAGCGCCCGAGCAGACCCTCTCGAACCTGCTGACCGCAGCCGGATACGACATCGCCGACGTCCACACGGCAGTGCTGTCGCATCTGCACCAGGACCACATCGGCGGCCTGCGAGAGCTCAGCAAGGCGCGGATCGTCGTCGCGGACGAGGAGTGGAAGTCGATGCGCCGGCCGCTCCCCACCGCCCGCGGCTACCTGCGACGGCACATCGAGCGCCCCGACCTGCGCTGGGAGCGCATCCACTACGAAGGCATCGCCCCGATCGGTCCGTTCGACCAGGGACACGACCTGTTCCAAGACGGCAGCCTCGTGCTGCTGCCGACACCGGGCCACACCCCCGGCTCGCTCTCCATGCTCGTACGCCGCACCGGCAGGCCACCCCTACTGATGGTCGGCGACCTGACGTACGACGCCGATCTACTCGCTGCCGGCGAGATCCCCGGAGTCGGCAAGCGGCCGGAACTGCACCGCGCCGTCGCCAAGGTCAACCAGTTGCGCGAACTGTTCCCCGACCTCGTCGTACTGGCCGCCCATGATCCCGCCGCACACCTCGCCTTGCACTAGCAGGAGGATGTCGCTCCATGAAGGTTGCTGAAGAACTCCGGTACCTGATCCTCGCGATCCAGCGAGAGGGCAACCGGCTACTTGCCGCGGAGCTCCGCCCCCTAGGCGTCACGCCCTCGCAGGCGGAAGTACTGCGCGTACTACGCGACCACGGCCCCCTCACCCTCAGCGCACTCGGCGGACTGCTCGTCTGCGAGACCGGCAACAGCCCCAGCCGCCTAGTGGACCGCCTGGTCGCACAGGGCCTGGTGCAGCGCGACACGGACCCGGACGACCGCCGGTACCTCGCACTGAGCCTCACTGCCGAGGGGAAGGCCCTCAGCAAGCGCATAGTCGCCGCCGAGGACAAGCTGCATCACGCCATCGATCAACTCGTCACCGGCCAACCAGTGGCCGAGACCATCACCACCCTCCGCGCCCTGGCCGGCGCCTTCCCCGCCGGAGAGGCACTGGCCAGACGCCGCGCCACCGAGAAGGAGTGAAACCCCAATGCAGCAAGCAACTCTGCACATCGAAGGCCCAGTCGCCGACGTACTACTGGACCCACTCGCCCTGCCATCGTGGAACGAGGCGTTCCTCAGCATCGACGGCCCAGCGACGCCATCAGGCCACCGCTACCAGCTGCGAGTACGACCGGGCTTGACCGGCTGGCTCGAGTACACGGCCATCTCACCGACCCGGATCGACATCACCTGGCAGGTGCCCGGCTTCCACGAGGACGGGGTCTGGCAGATCGACCAGGGCCGGGTCACCCACTCGTTCGAGCACACCGGCCCGCTGGCCGCCGTGCTGCGTCCTGCCTATCGCGGGATCGCCACAGTGCGGCTGCAACGCCTCTCAGTTGAAGTGGGCGCCAGGCTTGCGGTATCCGCGCAGTAGATCGCGCGAGATGATCAGCCGCTGCATCTCGTCCGTCCCCTCGAAGATGCGCCACAGCCGCACCTCGCGGAACCAGCGCTCGATCGGCAGCTCCTTCGTGTAGCCCATCCCGCCATGGATCTGCAGCACCCGGTCGGCGACCCGGTTGACCGTATTGGTCCCATAGAGCTTGGCGATCGCACTGTCGTGCTGCGGCGGCCGCCCCTGGTCGACGGACCAGGCCGCATAGAAGACAAGCCACCGGGCTGCCTCCAGCTCGACCTCGGAGTCCGCGATCATCCACTGGATCGCCTGGTTGTCCCCGATCGGATTGCCGAAGGTCTCCCGCGTGGTCGAGTGCTCGATCGCCAACTGCAGAAGGCGTTCACACGCACCAAGACCGCGGGCAGGGATGATGAAGCGACCCTTCATGATCCACCGCATCGCCAGCTCGTAGCCCTGCCCGATCTCGCCGAGCACATGATCGTGCGGCACCCGCACGTCGTCGAAGCTCAGCGTCGCCGGGACCGCCTGGCCCATCGTCACGATCGGGTCGGACGTCCAGCCACGGTCCCGGTCGACCAGGAAGGCGGTGAACCCACCCTTCGACCCCAACTCCCCATCAGTGACCGCGATGACGATCGCGAAATCCGCCTCGTTGCCACCCGTGATGAAGGTCTTCTCACCCCGGATCACCCACTCGTCACCATCGCGGCGGGCGGTCGTCCGGATCGCCCGCGTATCGGAGCCGGCCCCCGGCTCGGTGATCGCGAAACACGACTTCCGCTCACCCGAGATCGTCGGCAGCAGGTACTCCTTGCGCTGCTCCTCATTGCATTCGAACAGGATGTTGTCGGCCTCGCCACCGAACGAGAACGGTACGAAAGTACGCCCGAGCTCACTCGTGATCAGCGCCTGGTCGACCGCCGACAGGTCCATCCCGCCGTACTCCTCGGGCGTGCTCAAACCCCAGAACCCGAACGACTTCGCCTTCAGCCGGAGCGCCTTGACGACCTCCGGCTCGATCCCCGGCAACCCTTCCCGCTCCCGCTTGAGCACCTCGTTCTCCAGCGGCATCAGCTCCCGGCGGACGAACTCCCGCGTCGTCTCGCGGATCGCCCGCTGTTCCTCACTGAGCGAGAAGTCGACCATCAGCCCTCCATCGAATGGGTTTTCAACCACCGTAGGCGGTTCTACGCTCGCTCACATGCTGATGGAGATTCGCGGTACAAACCTGTACGTCGATCAGCGCGGCCCGTCGAACGCCCCGGCGCTCCTGTTCCTGCACGGCGGACCCGGCTCGGGAACGTACGACTTCCTCTCCTTCCAGGGCGACGCACTGTCCAGACACCTCCACCTGATCGCCGTCGACCAACGCGGCGTACAGCACTCCGATCCACTCGTCGGCGAGGTCACCGAGCACGACCTGATCGCCGACTTCGAGGCGCTGCGCGAAGTACTGGGCATCGACAGCTGGGCGATCCTCGGCCACTCGTTCGGCGGCCGGCTGGCGCTCCGGTACGCCGTACTGCATCCCGCGATCGTCGAGCGGGTGATCTTCGAGAACCCGGCCTGGGACTTCGAACTCGTCACCCGAAACCTGGTCCAGGCCGGCCTGCCGCTGTTGCGCGAACTCGGCCTGGCCGAAGGTGTGGAGGAGCTGCTCGACAACCACGGCCCGATGACCGTGGAGATCTGGCAGGAGCGGATCAGCGCGCTGCATCGCCTCGGCGACCGCCGGATGGAGATCTACCTCGGACCAGGCTCGAGGGACCTGAAGCTGCCCGCCGATGACCTACCCGACGAGATCCAGAGCCGTGCCGGGCGGTTCGCCGAGAGAATCATCCGGTCGCCCGGCTTCGTCGAATCGCTGCTGCCGCTGCTCAGCCAGGTGCCGCAGCCGGCGCTGCTGATCAAGGGCGGGTACGACCCCGTCACCAGCCCGACCGAGATCACCCGCTTCCAGCAGGACGTCCGCAACGGCACATACCGGTACTTCGAAGCCGCCGGCCATTTCGTCCACGCCGAAGCCGCCGACGCCTACACCGCCCTCGTCACGGAGTTCCTGCTCGTCTGACCCGGACCGCCATCACACCAACTCGCGCACGGCGCGTCGCCTCACGCCTGCGGACCGCGACGCAGAACGGGTTGGTGTGCGGTGGACGTCCGGAGCTCAGGGAGCGATCGGGACCGCGCGCTTGTGGATGGTGCGCCGGTGGTACCCGATGATCGTCTCGGCCGCCTTGTCGCTGACCTGCTTGCCCTCGAGGAAGTCGTCGATCTCGTCGTACGTCACCCCCAGCACCAGCTCGTCCGGCACACCCGGGTTGCCCGTCTCCAGGTCAGCCGTCGGCACCTTCCCGGTGATCAGGTCGGACGCACCGAGCTTCGCGCCGACCGCCCGCACCCGGCGCTTGGTGAGCCCCGCCAACGGCGTCAGGTCACAGGCGCCATCGCCGTACTTCGTGAAGAACCCCATCACCGCCTCGGCCGCGTGATCCGTCCCGACCACGAGCCCGCCGCGCACCCCGGCGACGGCGTACTGCGCCACCATCCGCTGCCGTGCCTTGACGTTGCCGCTGTGGAAGTCCTCGCGATCACCCAGATCGGCGTGCCTGACCGACTCGACCAGGGCGTCCGTGGCCGGCTTGACGTCGACCGTGAGCGTCTCGTCCGGGCGGATGAACTCCAGCGCCCGCTGCGCGTCGTCCTCGTCGGCCTGTACGCCGTACGGCAGCCGCATCGCGACGAAGCTCGCCTGGCCGCCCTCCGCCCGCACCCGCTCGACGGCTAGCTGGCAGAGGCGGCCCGCAGTACTGGAGTCGACGCCGCCGGAGATACCCAGCACGTACGCCTTGGCGCCCGACGTCCGGAGCTGGTCGACGAGGAACGCGACCCGGCGCTCGATCTCGACGTCGGCATCGAAGGACGGCGTCACCCCGAGCTCGCCGATGATCAGTTCCTGCAGGTACCGGCGGTCGAGCTCGCTCATCGGACTCCCTCGTAGGCGTGGATCGTTCGATCCCAGCCTATTTCGCGGCCTTGGGCGGTGACTGCGATGGGGTCCGGACATAAGGATTCCCCGCGCACCCGGAAGAGCTCACTTACCCTTGCTGCCTTCCGGCCCTGGGGGAGTTGGGCGAGATACCGCCACGCGGGGAACCAGCCAGAAGTGTACGTGATCAGGCCCCCCACCTCAGAATCCACCCCTCCGGTACGCCGGAACGCCCACCTGCCCAGCGGTGGAATGCATCCGCCGACGAGTCGGTTGGCATTGCTATGACGAGCCTTGACTTCGGCCCCTTCGGAATCACCACCGGCTTGACCAGCAGCGCTGACTCCCTGGACGCGGCGAAGGCCGCGGAGGACCTCGGCTACCCCGCCATCTCCCTGTCCGGCGGCCCACTCCCCGGCCTCCAGACCGTCGCCGACCTGATCAGCGCGACCTCGACGATCAGATTCATCACCGGCATCCTGTCGATCGACCAGTACACAGCCGCCGACGTCACCGCGGCGTACACCAACCTGGAGGCCACCGCCCCCGGCCGCTTCACCGTCGGCCTAGGCGGCGCGCACGGTCCCCACCCGATCCCGCGCCTCAACGAGTACCTCGACCAACTGGACGGCGTACCGACTGAGCATCGCCTGCTGGCAGCCCTCGGCCCCCGAATGCTCAAACTGGCCGCCGAACGAACCGAAGGCGCCTACCCGTTCCTCATCACGCCCGAGTACACCGCCGAGGCACGGGCGCTCCTCGGCCCGGACAAGCTACTGACCGTCGCCCACCTGGTAGTCCTGGAGACCGACCCCGACCGAGCCCGCGCGATCGCCCGAAACACCATCAGCTTCTTCCCCCAGATCCCCGGCTACAACGCCTCTCTCAAACGCCAAGGCTTCACCGACGACGACCTGACCAACCTCCCCGACCACCTCGTCGACTCACTGGCCGCCTGGGGCACCCCCACCCAAATCGCGGACAAACTCCACGAACACCACACCGCCGGCGCCAACCACGTCTCCATCAACGTCATCACCGGCATCACCGGCCCCCAACCAGTCGACGAATGGCGAGCACTAGCCCCCGCCCTGCTCACGTAACAACACAGGCCCCCACGTAGCCGCCATACGGCTTTAGCACAACGACTTCTCGTAAAGCCGCGCAGTACTCTCCAGCTTGTCGTACCGATATCGCTTAGCCTCACCGGTCCACTCAAACCCCAGGCACTCCCAGAACCCCTGCGCCTCCCCGGCATTCGTATCCACCACAGCCAACCTGAGCGTCCGTACCTCCGCCCACTCCCGCCCGACGTACTCCTCAATTCCCCGGTACGCCGCCGCGCCCAGCCCCCGCCCACGATGCCTCCCGTGGACTTCGAGCAGCCCAATGAAAGCCGTGTGCTCATTCGGGTACCCCCGCAGTAGATCGACCACCGCGGCAAGCTGCTCGCCCTCCCACAGCCCGAGCACCTTCTTGGCTTCCTCCGCCACTCCGTCAGGCCGCATCATCAAGAGGCTCTGCGCATCTGCCGCGCCCGGCGGATACCCGGTCACCCGCTCGGTATACCCCGGATCCGACTCGATCAGCTCCTGAAGCGCATCCACATCGCCCGGCGCGAGCTCCCGCAGTACCGTCACTCCGCAGCCTCCAACTCCTCGATGCTGCCGGCCATGATCGCCGGGACGTGGCGGGTCACCTTCTCCGGCGGCCAATCCCACCAGGCCACCTCGAGCAACCTAGCGATCTCGTCCTCACCGAATCGCTTGCGAACCAACTTGGCCGGATTCCCGCCAACAATCCCGTACGCCGGTACGTCGTCAACCACGACCGCCCTGGCCGCGATGATCGCCCCGTCCCCGATCCGCACCCCCGGCATCACCGTCGCCCCGTACCCGAACCACACGTCATTCCCCACCACCGTGTCCCCACGCCCCGGCAACCCGGTGATCAACCCGAAGTGCTCCGCCCATGCCCCACCCATGATCGGAAACGGAAACGTCGACGGCCCATCCATCCGATGATTGGCCCCGTTCATCACGAACGTCGTCCCCTCACCCAGCGCGCAGTACTTCCCGATCCGCAACTTCTCGGGCCCGTAGTGATACAGCACGTTCGTCTCGACAAACCGCTCCGGCTCCACCGGATCGTCGTAGTACGAGTAGTCCCCCACCTCCACCAACTCCGAGTCCACCACTCCCCGGAGCAGCACCACCCGCCCAACCCCCGCCATCGGATAAACAACCCCCGGATCAGGCACACCAGTCATACCCCCGACCCTAGGCCGCACCCGCTCCTCCCCACCCCCGATTTTCCTCCCCACCCGTTCCTCGCGTATCCTCGCGCCTGGAGGATTCGCCTAGAGGCCTAGGGCGCACGCTTGGAAAGCGTGTTGGGGGCAACCCCTCACGAGTTCGAATCTCGTATCCTCCGCCACTCTTCAGAAAGAGCCAGACGCACCTAGCGTCCGGCTCTTTCTGCATCCGAGGATGACTCCGCCCACGCGGCTCGTACCTCGCCGCTCCCCACCCCCCAGCTCCGCGGTGCTCCTCCGTCGCGCCGCACGCTGCCTTTGCCTGCTGGCGGTCCTCAGCGCGGCGATGACTGTCAGGGCTCGGCTAACGGAATTGGTCCCACTCGGACTCGAATTGGCTTAGGGCCACCAGCGGGGTTGCAAGGGTGCAGTCGCGTGTGTGGTCTCGGAGGGGCGGTGTGCTGACGCCGATGGGCGTCTGTCGTCGGTGGGCTCGACGTCTGGTCAGGGTGGGGGTGGGGTGGGAAGCTGCTGGCCCGCTCATAGTGAGGATTGGCATCATGAATTTACAGTTCGTCCGGCGGCTGGTTAGCGCGGCTGCTGCGGTCTTTGTCGCGGTCGTGTTGGTGATGGTGAGTCCGGGGGTGGCGTCTGCCGCGACGGTCAACAATCCGCCGATGTTTCGGGCTACCGAGGTCAGCATCATTCAGGATGATCTGTGTACTGGGAACTTCCAGGCTTACGTGTGCTTCCAGAAGTACGGGGACAACTTCTTCGTCGTGGACATGTATCAGGACAGCTCCTCGGCGGTGGCGTACTTCGAGACTGATTACGGGCGGACCGGGGCGTGCTACAACCCGTACGGCAAGGGGCATGCAGGGGTCTGCAATCTGGACCTCAAGGAGGGCTCGCGCGTGTGCATGTACGCGGGGATCGTCGACCGCAGCGGCGCCAACATCGTGGTCATTGCTCTCGATACCAAGAAGTGCTTCTACAACGATCACTGATCGGGGCCTGTGGCAGACACACGCCACCACCGCAAAGGAGCCGGACGCCTTGCGTCCGGCTCCTTTTTTGGTCCGACAGGGCGGCGGAGGGCATGGGATTACGTGTTTTGCAAATCCGGCGATGGGCATGGAATGTGCTTTGCTGCAACGGTTTTCGGGGAAAGTTCTGAAGTTTGACAGTGGCTTTTGAGGGTGTTTATGGTCCGGTCGGTCAGGGGTTTGCCGGTCGATTGGTGAGGGTGTTCGATGGCCGTGATCGTGGCGTTGCCGACGGGTCGGCGACGGTTGGTTCTTGGTGTGTTGATGGTGTGTTCGGTGATGATTTGGCTGGACAACACGGTGCTCAGTACGGCGTTGGAGACGCTGGCGGATCCGGGGCGTGGCTTGGGGGCTGGGCCTGGGGAGTTGCAGTGGGCTACGGGGGCTTACACGTTGGCCTTTGCGGGGTTGATGTTCAGCGCTGGGGCGGTGGGGGATCGGGTTGGGCATCGGACGGTATTCGGGTGTGGGTTGGTCGTTTTTGCCGGCGGGTCGCTGTGGGCGGCTTATGCGGGCGGCGCGGGGCAGCTGATTGCGGCGAGGGCTGTGATGGGGGTGGGGAGTGCGCTGATTACGCCTGCGATGTTGGCGATTCTCATGTGGACGTTCACGGGGGCGGCGCGGGCTGCGGCGATCAGTGTTTTCTCGACGTCGGCGGGGGTGGGGATGGCTGCTGGGCCGGTGTTGGCGGGGTTTTTGCTTGGGCATTTTTGGTGGGGGTCGGTGTTTTTGGTCAATGTGCCGGTTGCGGCGGTGGCGCTGGCTGGGGTCGGGGTGCTGGTTCCGAATTTTCGGAGTTCCACGCAGCGGCCGCTGGACCCGGCAGGGATGGTGCTGTCGATCGCAGGGCTGGTGGCGCTGGTCTACGGGTTGATTCGGGCGGGGCAGGTGGCGGCGTGGAGTCGCGCTGACGTGTGGGGACCGATCGTTGTCGGGCTGGTCTTGTTGGCGGGGTTCGTGGTCGTCGAACTGCGGCTCAAGGCGCCTAGCTTTGATCCGCGGTTGCTGGCCCAGCGTGTGTTCGGGGGTGGCAACGTGGCGCTGGGGTTGCTGCTCTTCGGGGTCGCGGCGATCACCTTTTACAACGCGTTCTACCTGCAGGGCGCGCTTGGGTTTTCGCCGATGGAGGCGGGGCTGGCGAATGTCCCGACGGCGCTCGGGGCGCTGGCGGGGGCGCCGCTGGGTGCGCGGTTGGTTCGGCGGTGGTCGCTGCGGGCGGTGAGCGTGCCGGCGATGACGGTGGCGGCGCTGAGCATGGGCGGGTACGGGTTTGTTGGGCTGCAGACTCCGCTGGTCTGGATCGAGGTGCTGTTGCTGGTGCAGGGGCTCTCGATCGGGATGGTGATCGGGCCTGTTACCGCCGCGCTGATCAGCGATCTGCCACTGGAGCAGGCGGGTGCCGGGTCGGCGGTCACCAACACGCTGCGGCAGACCGGCAGTGTGATCGGGATCGCGGTGGGTGGGACGGTCATGTCGATCGTCTACCAGAGGGCGATCGAGTCTTCGCTCGACGGGCTACCTGGTCCGGTACAGGACCAGGCGCGCGTATCCGCCGAACAGGCCCGTCACGTCGCCGCTGCTATCCACCAGCCCGCTCTTGCTCGGGCTGCTGATGATGCGTTTGTCCATGCCATGCACGTTGGTGCGGGCTGGATCGCGGTCATCGCGGTGGTTGGAGCGGGCGTCCTGCTGGTCAGCCTTAGACGACCTGGGTGATTTTGCAGTCGATGCCGGCGGGGCCGATGGGGAGTAGGGCGGGGGTGGTGCCGGTGAAGGTGGTGGTGCCTTGGACTTCGAAGGTTTGGGTGCCTATTTGGGCTTGGGTGGCTGCGTCCAGGACCTCGACGGTGACTGAGTAGCTGGAGGCGTCGCCCGTGATGGTGCCGGTGATGGTTACGGTGCCTTGGGAGCCGACGGTGTTGACCTGGCAGTTGACGCTGGTTTGGTAGCTCTTGCCGCCTACCGACGGGGCACTGGTGCCTGCCGGGCCGGCTCGGTCGTAGAGGGCGGCGGCGACTATCAGGACGGCGAGTACGGCCAGGGTGATGATCAGGCCGGTCTTCCGCCTGGGGCGTTGGGGGGAGCCGTAGTCGTCGCCGGCCATGGTCCATTCGTGAGTCGGCATCTGTCCCGTCGCCCTGGTCGATTCTGGTCGGCGCGGTAAGCGCCGGACAGTGTTATACCCCAACGACCGGGTCGGCTACTTCAGAGCGGCGATCACTCGCATGGAGCCGCTGGTGACGCGGATGCGGCGGTCGCGGAAGAGGCGGGTGCGCTCGAAGGGCGGGATCAGGCGGGAGGCCGGGTGAAGGAGCTCGCGGACCCGGGAGGTGACGAACGGGAGGGCGTAGTACTGGTAGGCGCTGTCGATCGCGGTCACCTGGAAGTCGGTTCGGTGGAGTAGTTCGGTGATCGTCTTGTGGTCGTAGTAGCTGACGTGTTCGGGGATCTTGAAGGAGACCCAGCGGGAGCCGGAGACGCGGGACAGGAGGCTGCCGATGTTGGGGGTGACCATCACGATCAGGCCGCCGGGGTTGAGCAGTCCCCCAGCAGTACGGAGGAAGGCAGCTGGGTCGGTGACGTGTTCGATCAGGTGGGAGGCGAAGATGACGTCGTACTTCTCGGCCTGGATCTCGGGGATCTCTTCGACCAGGCCGCAGTACACGCGGCCGGGGTAGCGCTCGTCGGCGAACTTCACGGCCGAGGGTGACAGATCGACCCCGTACGCGTCGTAGCCGGCGTCGAGAGCCGCCTTCAGGAAGTAGCCGTAGCCGCAGCCGACCTCGAGGATGCGGCCGGTCGGCACGAATTCGGCGATCCGGCGGACGTCCTCACGGAAGGTAGCCAGGTACTCGGCTTCTTGGCTCTCGTACTGCGAATAGCCCGAACCCTCGCCGCCGAAGTACGACTCCTCCTCATAAAGCGCCCGCAGCGTCTCCGGCGTGGGCGTCGGCACCAATTGCACCAACCCGCACGCCGGGCACTCCTCGATGCCGTAACCGTCCTTCGCGCCCCGCGGGCGGAAAGGCCCGCCGGCACCGCACAGGATGCAGACGACAGATGCATCGGTCATTGATCAGTCCCCGCCTCGGATCACGCCGTATTGCGCAAGACCAGGACCGTATCGCGTTCAAGGGCCCCATCCCGATGGCTCGGCTTCTGCTTAGGGTGAACGGCATGAGTGCCGAGACCGAGGTTCTTGCTGTTTCCGCGGCTTGGGATGCCGCGCTCGTCCGTAACGACGCGGAGGCAGTAGCCGCGTTCATGGCGGACGAGTGGGTGTACGTCGGTCCGACGGGCCCGACCGGGAAGGCCGCCATCGTCGGTTGGATCGCCGGCGGGCAACTGGCTCACCACACGATGGAGATCGTCGGGGAGCCGCGGGTCGCCGGGCATGGCGACTCGGCGGTCGTCACAGCGCGTAAGCGGAGTACCGGTGCCTGGGAGGGCGTCGCCTATGCAGCGGACGAGTGGATCAGCGAGGTCTTCGTACGGACCGACGGCGGCTGGAGCTGCGTGCTCAGCCATAAATGCCCGGTGACCGCCTGAGGACAAGGGGTGTCTCAAAACGAGACATACGGTGATCGGACGGCTACCTACGCTCGCTGTATCGGGATTCTCGCCCTGAAGGAGCTGGCCATGACGACTATCGACGCCGACATTCAAAGCGCTCAGCACGCTGCCGAGGTTGAGGTTCCAGCGGTGACCGGAGATCCGGCGCTGATCGGGCTGCCGAGCTTCATCGTGGGGTCGGTGGCGCTCGGGCTTGTTCTGGTCGGGTATGTCTCCGCAGCGGGGGTGGGGGCGTCGCTGCCGATCATCGTCGCGGCGACGGCCCTCGGGCTGACGATCGCGGCCATCTGGGCGGCGGCTGTCGGGCAGAGCGCGGTGGCTGGGGTGTTCGGGATCTTCGCCGGGTTCTGGTTGAGCTACGCGACGCTCGTGCTGGGGTTGACGCACAACTGGTTCGCGATTGCGGCCGGCGATGCCCTTCACACACAGGGGTTGTTCGTCATCTCGTGGCTCGTCGTGATCGGGATGCTGACACTGGCGACGTTGCGGCTGCCGGTCGTCTACACGCTGCTCTTCGCGCTGATCGAGATCGCCTTGGTACTGGTCCTGATCGGCACACTGCAGCAATCCGCCGGCACGCTGAAGGTCGGCGGCGTGGTGGTCTTCGTCTTCGCGGCGGTAGGCGTGTACCTGTTCTTCAACGCCGCCTCGCAGTCGACCGGCGGCAAGGCTCTTCCGCTCGGAAATCCAGTCGTCCGCGGCTGAGAAAAACGAAAGGCAAGGAGAAAGGATCTCCCTGCCGTGTCTAAGTTATAACGCATGGGGGGACTTGCCGCAAGGCCCCGGTGATGCTTCACACTCACTCCCTGTAGCCGATTTGGGGAGTGTGGATGCGGGTTTTGTTGTCGACGTACGGGTCGCGCGGGGACGTCGAGCCGATGGTCGCGCTGGCGCTGCAGTTGCAGGCCAGAGGTGCGGAGGTGCGGGTCGCAGCGCCGCCGGATTTCGAGGAGTTCCTGGCCGGCTTCGGTCTGCCCTTGGTGCCGATCTGGCGGTCGGCGCAGGGGCTGACCAAGTCGAAGCCGGCGGCTTCATCCATTCCAGAGCGGGCGGCGGAGATCGTCGCGGCCGAGTTCGAGGTGCTCACCGACGCGGCGCGCGGGTTCGACGTAGTAGTTGCCACGGGCATGCTGCCGGCGGCGGCCGGTGCGTTGTCGGTGGCGGAGTTGCTGAACATCCGGGCTGTCTCGGTGACCTTTCAGCAGCTCACGTTGCCATCCAATCAGCGGCGGCCGTTGGCGCTGCCCGGACGGCCGCTCCCCAAAGACGTGACGGACAACCAGACGCTGTGGGGACTGGATGCCGAGAGCAACAATGCACTGTTCGGCGAGGCGCTCAACAGCAGCCGGATCAAGTACGGGCTGCCGCGGGTCGACGATGTTCGCGGGTACGTCGTCGGCGACCGGCCCTGGCTGGCGACCGACCCGACGCTCGATCCGTGGCAAGGACCCCAGCCAATCGTCCAAACAGGCGCCTGGATCCTGCCGGACGAGCGCCCACTGTCCAACGACCTCAAGGAGTTCCTCGACAACGGAGAGCCGCCGGTGTTCGTCGGCTTCGGCAGCATGCCCATGCACTCCTCGGAAAACGCCGCCGAGGCGGCCATCGAGGCGGTACGCGCGCAAGGCCGCCGCGTGATCCTGAAGCGCGGCTGGGCAGAGCTCGACCTCATCGATGACCAGGACGACTGCTTCGTCGTCGACGAGGTCAACCAGCAAGCACTGTTCCCGCAGACGGCCGCCGTCGTGCACCACGGCGGCGCCGGTACGACGATGACCGCGACACGAGCCGGTACGCCGCAAGTCATCGTCCCCCAGTTGGCCGACCAGCCGTACTGGGCCGGCCGCGTCGCCGACCTGGGCATCGGGACAGCCCACGACGGCGCGGCCCTGACCACCGAATCCCTCTCCACCGCCCTCAAAGCCGCACTACTGAAGAAACCAGAAGCCCAAGCGATAGCAGCCAAGATCCGCACCGACGGAACAGCAGTGGCCGCGGAGCTGCTGCTGCACGATGGGAGCCGCTGACGTGAACCCCTTGAAAACCAGCGCTTTCGACCTCCCCGCCAACCTCGCAGCCAAGGCCGACCCCGCCCTGATCGGCAAGGACGAGGAGCATTTCGCCGCGATCGCCGACAGCCTCCAGCAGACGATCACCGAACTCTCCGAGCGCCTCGACGAGACCCGCAAGGCCCCCGGCGGCGAGGGCCAGGAGGCGCTCGACCGCGACCTCGAGGTCCACCGCCTGACAGCACGGCTCCGCACCCTCAAACGCTTCGGCCTGGACCTGACCCTCGGCCACATGGTCACCACCGACGACGAGGTCGTGTACGTCGGCCGCCTAGGCCTCACCGACCGCGACGGCCGCCGCCTGCTCATCGACTGGCGATCCCCCGCCGCCGAGCCGTTCTTCGGCGCGACCCACGCCAACCCGATGGGCCTGTCCGACCGCCGCCGCTACCGCTGGACCCGCGGCCGCATCACCGACTACTGGGACGAGGTCTTCACCGCCGAAGGCTTCGAAGGCCATAAAGCCGCACTCGACGATCAGTCCGCGTTCATCGCCAGCCTCGGCAGCAACCGCTCGGCCCGGATGCGGGACGTCCTCGGCACCATCCAGTCCGACCAGGACGCGATCATCCGCGCCGGCTCCCGCGGCGCGCTGGTCGTCGACGGCGGCCCCGGTACCGGCAAGACGGTCGTCGCACTGCACCGTACGGCGTACCTCCTGTACTCCGATCCGCGCCTCGACCACAGTCACGGCGGCGTACTGTTCGTCGGCCCCCACCAGCCCTACCTGGCCTATGTCTCGGACGTACTCCCCAGCCTCGGCGAGGAAGGCGTGCAGACCTGCACCCTGCGCGACCTCCTCCCCGAGGGGCCAGCAGCACCCGACGAGCAGGACCCCAAGATCGCCCAGCTCAAGGCGACCGCGGACATGGTCAAGGCGATCGAACCGGCCGTCCGGCTGTACGAAGAGGCACCCACCAAGCGGATGACGGTCGAGACGCACTGGACCGATATCCCGCTCACCTCCGCCGACTGGGCCGAGGCGTTCGGATCGGCCGACCCCGGTACGCCGCACAACGAGGCGCGCGACCAGGTCTGGGACGAGCTGCTCACGATCCTGGTGGACAAGCACGTCGAAGAGTACGAAGACGAAGACCTCTCAACCGAGACGATCCGCAGATCCTTCGAGCAGAACGAGGATCTGATCGACGAGTTCGGCAAGGCCTGGCCGCTGATCGAGCCGACCGACCTCGTCGGCGACCTCTGGTCCGTCCCCGCGTACCTCCGCATGTGCGCGCCCTGGCTCAGCCCCGAGGAGGTCAAACTCCTGCAGCGCAAGGATCCCCAGGCCTGGACGGCATCGGATCTACCACTCCTGGACGCAGCCCGGCAGCGACTCGGCGACCCCGAAGCCTCCAGACGGAAGCGTCGGCAGACGGCCGCCGCCGCGGTCGAACGCGAGCGGATGAAGGACGTCATCGACCACATCATCGAGGCCGACGACGACAACGAAGGCTGGATCCCGATGCTGCGCGGCCAAGACATCCAGGAGGCGCTCGTCGACACCGGCGGTCTGCCCACCGCGGACCCGGACTTCCTCAAGGGCCCGTTCGCGCACATCGTCGTCGACGAGGCCCAGGAGCTGACCGACGCGGAATGGCAGATGCTGCTGCTCCGCTGCCCGTCGCGCAGCTTCACCATCGTCGGCGATCGCGCGCAGGCCAGGCATGGGTTCACGGAGTCGTGGGAGGAGCGGCTCGAGCGGGTCGGACTGGATCGGATCAACCTGGCGTCCCTGAGCATCAACTATCGGACGCCGGAGGAGGTGATGACGGAGGCCGAGCCGGTCATCCGCAAGGCGCTGCCGGACGCCAACGTGCCGACGTCGATCCGCAGCAGCGGGGTGCCGGTGAAGTACGGGGACACAGCCGAGTTGGAGCAGCTCGTCGACGGCTGGCTCGCCGACCATCAAGAGGGGATCGCGTGTGTGATCGGCGATCCGGCGTACCGGCCGGCTTCTCCACGGGTACGGTCGCTGACGCCTGAGTTGTCCAAGGGGCTCGAGTTCGATCTCGTCGTACTGATCGATCCGGAGTCGTTCGGTGAGGGCATCGAGGGTGCCGTTGATCGGTACGTGGCGATGACCCGGGCGACACAACAGCTGGTGATCCTCAGTGTGCCCCTTGTCACACTCGATGAAATGGATTAGTTTCAGCCTGGAAGTAATCCCCTCCAGGCATGATTCAGGTGGTCGCTCTCTGTCGCCGGCGCGTGCCGTAGTACCGGCGAAGGAGACAACATGGCCAGTACGACGCCGCCCACGGCGGCACCCGCTCGTCGTACCCGGGGCGGGGCGCGTGACGACACGCGCCTCGCCCTGCTCTTCATCCTGCCCGCCCTGATCGGCTTCCTGGTCTTCATGGTCTGGCCGACCCTGCGTGGGATCTATCTGAGCTTCACCAAGTTCAACCTGCTCACGCCGGCGGAGTTCAACGGCCTGGACAACTACGTCCGGATGGTCCAGGACCCGGTGTTCTGGAACGCGTTGAAGGTGACCTTGTACTACGTGGTCCTCAACATCGGCATCCAGACCGTGCTGGCGCTGGTGATCGCCGTGATGATGCAGCGGCTGACCCAGAAGACCTGGCTGCGCGGCATCGTCCTGACGCCGTACCTGGTCTCGAACGTGGTCGCCGCGATGGTCTTCCTCTGGATCCTCGACTACCAGCTCGGCATCGGGAACAAGCTGCTCGGTGCGATCGGGATCGACCAGATCCCGTTCCTGTCCTCCGACACCTGGGTGATCCCGACGATCGCGCTGATCAACGTCTGGCGGCACCTCGGCTACACCGCGCTGCTGATCTTCGCCGGGCTGCAGACCATCCCGAACACGGTCTACGAGGCCGGCAAGATCGACGGCGCGAGCGAGGTCCGGATGTTCCGCCACCTCACCGTGCCGCTGCTGCGGCCGATCCTGTCGCTGGTCCTGATCATCACCGTGATCGGCTCGTTCCAGGTCTTCGACACGGTCGCCGTCACGACTCGCGGTGGACCCGTCGACTCGTCGCGGGTGCTGCAGTTCTACATCTACGACATCGCGTTCGGCCGGTTCCAGTTCGGCTACGCGTCGGCCATGTCGGTCGCGCTGCTGCTCGTCCTGATGGCGATCACCTTCGTCCAGTACCGGTTGACCCGGGCCGACTCGTCCGACCTGGCCTGAGGAGGCGAGCATGAGCATCATTCTCGACAGCACCCCGTCCGTCGCTCTGCCGGCAGACGACGTACCGCCCCCAGCTCCGCCACGTCGGTTCAGCATCGGCCGCGGCCTGGCCTGGACGTTCATGATCCTGGTGATCCTGGTCAGCCTCTTCCCCTTCTACTGGATGCTGCGCACGGCCCTGTCCAGCAACAACGCCCTGTACGCCGGGGGCGACAGCGCCCTGCCCGTGCAGCCGTCCCTCGGTGGGTTCGAGCGGGTCTTCGGCCTGCAGACCGGGCAGGCCGCGATCGACGCGGGCGGCGCCGGCCAGGAGATCCACTTCTGGCGGTACCTGTTCAACTCGGTCGTCGTCTCCACCCTGATCACCGCGGGACAGGTGTTCTTCTCCGCGATGGCGGCGTACGCGTTCGCGCGGTTGCAGTGGAAGTACCGCGAGCGGGTGTTCGCGTTCTTCCTGGCCGGCCTGATGATCCCGTCGATCTTCACGCTGCTGCCCAACTTCGTGCTGATCAAGCAGCTTGGCCTGGTGGACACGCTGCTCGGGATCGCGTTGCCGACGATGTTCATGACGCCGTTCGCGGTGTTCTTCCTGCGCCAGTTCTTCCTCGGCATCTCGCGCGAGGTGGAGGAGGCGGCGCTGATCGACGGCGCCTCGAAGACCAGGGTGTTCTTCACGCTGATCCTGCCGATGTCGGTGGCGCCGATCACGACGCTGGCGATCCTGACCTACATCGCGTCCTGGAACGAGTACTTCTGGGCGCTGCTGGTCAGCTACACCGACAAGTCCCGGGTACTGACCGTGGCGCTCGGCGTCTTCAAGTCGCAGACCCCGCAGACCGGGCCGGACTGGTCCGGGCTGATGGCGGCCACGCTGGTCGCCGCCCTTCCGATGCTCTTGCTGTTCATGATCTTCGCCAAGCGCATCGTCAACTCCATCGGCTTCAGCGGGATCAAGTGAGGACGCCATGACGACTATCAGGCAACGGATCCGGGCAGCTGCCGTCGGCGTCATCCTGACCGCGAGCACGCTGACGGCGTGCAGCGGCGGTGGGGGCTCGAGCACGAACGGCACGATCGAGTACTGGCTGTGGGACTCGGCGCAGCAGCCGGGGTACCAGAAATGCGCCGACGCTTTTCATCAGGAGAATCCCGACCTGAAGATCCACATCTCGCAGTACGGGTGGGACACGTACTGGTCGAAGCTGACCGCGGGCTTCATCGCCGACACCGCGCCGGACGTGTTCACCGATCATCTGTCGAAGTTCGCGCAGTTCGTTGATTTGAAGGTACTTCGCCCGCTCGACGACCTGGCGCCGACTGCCGATATCCAGGACAGCGACTACCAGGAAGGTCTGGCGGAGTTGTGGAAAGGCCAGGACGGTAAGCGTTACGGCGCTCCGAAGGACTGGGACACGATCGCCATCTTCTACGACAAGGCCGTTCTGAAAGCGGCCGGTGTTGATCCGTCGGAGCTGCAGAACCTCAGCTGGAACCCCACCGACGGCGGTAGTTTCGAGAAGCTGGTCGCGCATCTGACCGTCGACGTGAACGGCAAGCGCGGTGACGAGCCGGGCTTCGACAAGGAGCACGTCAAGATGCACGGGCTGTCCGCCGAGGGCTCGGGCGGTGGCGGTTGGGGGCAGACCCAGTGGTCCGCTTTCGCCGGCAGCGCCGGGTGGCAGGCAACGGACAAGAACCCGTGGGGCACGAAGTTCAACCTCGACCAGCCGTCGCTGCAGGACACGCTCAGCTGGTACTTCGGGTTGGTGAACAAGGGCTACATGCCCAGCTACGCCGAGATCGGTGGTACCAACTCCGTCGGCACCGACAAGCAGATCCAGTCCGGGACGGCCGCGATGGGGCTCAGCGGGTCGTGGATGATCTCCACCTTCACCAAGCTGACCGACGCCAAGGGCAAGAAACTCGACATCGGGCTGGCACCGACGCCGATCGGCCCGAGCGGCAAGCGGGCGTCGATGTTCAACGGCCTGGCCGACTCGGTCACCACCTTGTCGAAGCAGCCCGAGAACGCGGCCAAGTGGGTGAAGTTCCTGTCCGGCGAGCAATGCCAGAACATCATCGGCCAATCCGGCGTCGTCTTCCCGGCCCGTCCGGCCGGCACCGACCTGGCCATCAACTACAACAAGACCGAACGCAAACTCGACGTCACCCCGTTCACCCAGCAGGTGAAGGACAAAACGACGTTCCTCTTCCCGGTGACCACCAACGCCGCCGACATCACCGCCTTGATGGCACCCCGCCTGGACGCCGTCTACATCGGCAGCTCACCCGTCTCATCCCTCACCAAACTCAACAACCAGCTAGACAAACTCTTTGAGGTTGCTTCGTAGGGCCAACGACCTGGTGCGGTGGCGGTACCAGGCGTAGGCGATCAGGGCGCACACGATGCCGTTGAGGAAGGCAGCGGCGATGTCTGTCGGGTGGTGCATGCCTCTGTAGAGGCGGGCGTAGGCGACCAGTAGGGGCATGCACAGACAGACGATGATCGTCAGGGTTCGGAGCCAGGCGCGGTGAATGGCCAGGGCCAGCAGGGCGAACGACAGGTACAGGCCGGTGGAGGCGCCGGTATGGCCGCTGGGGTAGCTGCCCGTCGGGGGTGAGGGGTCGAGTTTCTCGACCTCGGGGCGTTGCCGGCCGACGACCTGGGAGGCGATCAGGAAGATCAGGCCCTGCATGGCGATCGCCAGCACCGGTACTGCGGCGAACCGCCAGTCACGGGTCCGCCACAACAGGATGGCCGCGACGATGATGCAGACACCGATGACCGATTCCGTATTGCCGATGTGCGACCAGATCAGCGTGATCGTGTTCCAGGTACCGTCGCGTTGGTTCGCGAGGTCCTTGTTGACCGCCTCCTCGGAGTGCGACAACCCGTCGAGCGGGCCCTTCAAGGCGAACCCGAAGCCGACGATCACGCCACCCAGCCCTACGCAGGGTGCGACGGCCCGGGTGAGGAGGTCGCTGCCGTCTTGCCGATGAAACCGATCCATGATGAGTACACGATCCCTACGCCGAGGATGAATCCCGCGACCACGTCGGACGGGAAATGGGCGCCGATGAAGATCCGGTCCAGACCGACGGCGACCACCACGAGGGCAGCCACCGCCGTCCCGATCCGCCGGCCGGCCACCGACAGCAACGGCCACAACAAGAACACCAGGACGCTGGCCGCCAAGGTGATGTTGAGGACGTGACCCGAGGGAAACGAGTACCCCTGGGCATGCGGAACCGAATCGTCGACGATCGGCCGCTCCCGCTGAACGACGAGCTTGGCCAGCGCCCCGATCGACCAGCCGGCCATCATCGTGACGCCCGCCCACAACGCCCTGCCCTTCAACTTCCTGGCCCGCCACGCCCAGATCACCACGACGAGCGAGACGGCGTAGACGCAGACCGGCTGGCTGATCGCCTGCACGACCTCCAACGCCGTCACCAGCCCGTGCCGCACGGAGAAGCTGGTCGCCCGCCCGATCGCCGAGTTGTCCAGATCGATCAACGGATCGAACTGCTGCCGCACCGCGAACCCGAGCACCAGCACCGGCAGCGCGAACACCGCCATCGCGAGGACCCCACGCAGCAGCCGCCACCCCCGCGTCCGCACCACCACGCCAGCCGTCGTCATCAATCCCCAGTGCCCGCGCACCTGCACCCGAAACGCCCTATGGCTGACTGGCCGTTGCGAGGGCCTGCTTCGGTACTGCGGCGCGGAGCTTCGCGGTGTCGATCGGTACGACGAGGTCGCCGCGACTCACCCATTCGGCGATGTTCGCGACCATCGCGCCGACCGCTTGCTGGGAGGTCACCGATGGCGCGGGGACTGCCCAGTTGGACGGACATCGCGCGACCAGGAAGCAGCCATATGCGAAGGTCGAGCCGTTGAGGACCCGAGCCCCGGACGGCGCCGTATAGGTCGTCACGTGCATCGGTGTCGCCTGGCCGCTCGTCCGGCAGGCTCCGGTAGCGGACGCCACGATCGCCTGTCCCGCCTGCTGGTAGAGACCCGGCTGGACGTAGTCGACCTCGCCCGCGACGAATCCGGGCAGGTCCGTGCCTGGTTCGACTCCGTCGAAGAGCCAACCGTTCGTGGTCGTCAGGGTGTTGCCGACGACGGCGCAGATGTACTCCGCGCCGAGCAACGGCTGCGACGCATAGCCATCACCCAGGTACCGCCAGGTAGTCGAGGTGTAACCGGCCGTGTAGCGGTCGATGTCCCAGGCCCGCCTGCTGTCGTCGGTATAGGTGATCCGCCGGTACGCCGTATTGGCGCCGAGGTTGGCCACATTGACCCCAGCCGCAATCGCCTGACTCAAAGCCGCCCGCATCCGCAACGAGTAGTACTCGTCATGCCCAGGCAGGAAGACGGTCCTGGCCCGATCAGCCACCTGCCCCCCGAAGGCATCCAGGTCCTCGTCGGTCCAGTACGTGACGTCGAGCCCCTTCGACTCGGCCCAGAACACCAGCCCCTGCTCGAGCGGAAGGAACTGGCCCGAGCCCTGCCCCTCGGCGTACGGGCGGTCGAAGGTCAGCCGGCCCGAGCCGGTGGCCAGGCTGGTGTAGAAGCTCACGCCGCCGTAGTTGTTGTACGCCTGCCAGGTCGCCGTGGCCTGCTGGATGAGCAGATCGTGCTTCGCCCCGCTGTCGTCGCGGATCGTCAGCGGCGCGTACGACGCGACGCCGCCGCCGCTGACCTTGACTAGATAGGTGCCGGGCACCCATGTGCCATCGATCGGAATGGTCGTAGTCATCGACCAGTGCGCCGCCGACGTCATCCGCAAGTCGTGGCCGTTGTCCGTGCCGCCTGTGGTCGGATCCGGTTGGATCACGGTCGGCACGCCATCTTGTCGCCAGATCTCTCGAGCGCCCAAGCCTTGGTAGTAGCCCATCCGGTAGGCGACGACGCTGACCGGGTCGCCCGACGTCACCTTCAGGCCGACGATGTCGCCGCAGGTCGCGGACGTCTGGGTGAGGTACGCGGCGAGCGCACCGTTCATCGAGGGCGGGATCACCCAGTCGGCGGTCCCGGTCTTCGCGTTTTCGGTAGCTGTGGCCGGCCAGTTCGCCGGACATCCCGCACGGCCTCCCGGGAGCGATCCGGGCGGTATGGCAGGCATCGCGGCCGGTGGAGCGATCAGGGCGAGGGTCGTGGATCCGGACATCAGCGCCGTGCCCGTCGAGGTCGACGCGGACATCGCCAGCGTGAGAATTCCGCCGTACTTGGACAGTACGAGCCCGTTGACCGGGATCGACAAGCGGGCGCCGGCCTTGACCGAGAGCGGTGCTCGTGGCCTCCAGGTGGCGTATCCGCCGGAGGTGGCCAGCGTTCCGTTGATACTCGTGACGGCGCCCGATGCGCCGGCCGGCAACTGCATCCGCACCGAGCTCAGCACGCCGGCCCGCCCCACCGTACCGGCGTAGGTGAGCGTCGTCGTCTGCCCTGGAATCGGATTGGTGGCGATGATCTTCACCGCCGCCGGCGGGACGGTTGCCTGCAGCCCCAATATGCCGCTGCCTGAGGACAGTACTGCCCCGGTTGTCCCCGTCGCCTTGAAAACAAGGCTCCAGGGGCCGCCGCTCGGCAAGCGTAGGCCGTACAGCGGGATGGCGAGTCTGGCGCCGACAGCGACAGCGATCGGCTTGGCCGGACGCCAGCGAAGTACACCGGGCGACGCCGTCGTCACCGTGCCGTTCACGGAGGTGATCCTGCCAGTCGATCCGGGAGGCACCGCCATGACGACGTCTCGCAGTACGCCCGCGCGGGTGATCGTTCCGCGATAGGTCAGGGTCGTCGGCGACCCTGTGGACGCGGTGACGGTCACATTGGCGCTCACCACAGCGGTTGCGGTCAGTACCGAACTGATCACCGACAAAACGACAGCAAGAAACAACACCCTCCGGACCATGGTTCCCCCCTGGACCCCACTCCCCTTCTTTCGAGGTTAAGCACAGAAGGCCGTTCCGGACCAGACCGAGATTCAGCCTGTGACCCACTCGATGCCGGAGCTCACCCGGCCGGCGGCCAGCCCCGGGAAATGCGCACCCACCCCCGGCGTACTCCGCATCCGCTCCCAGAGCCGGTCCCGACTGCGCTGCGCGGCCGCGGCGTCAACGTCACCATAGGAATGCCAACTCGGCTCGGCCAACTGAATCGGACACGTGATCGCGTCCCCCACAAGCAGCAAAGCCTCATTGCCCGAGGCAACCTCCAGGCACAGATGCCCCGGCGTATGCCCCGGAGTCAGTACGACGCTGACGCCCGCCGCGACCGCTGTGTCATGCGTCAGTGGATGCTGCCGATCGGCATGCGCCAGGAACCCGTCCCGAATATGCGCCCGGATATCACCCGGCCCGTTGACGAAGTAGTCCCAGTCCGCCGCTCCGTACCAGATCATCGCGTTCGGAAAAACCGGCTCGGCCGCCAGATCGAAGAGCCACCCCACATGGTCGGTATGAAAATGCGTCACCACGACGTCGGTGATGTCCCCGGCCGCCACCCCCAACGCCCCCAGCCCGACGAACAACTGCCCGCCAACCAGCCGCATCCCCTGCGCCAACTCATCCTGATCCGGCCCCAGCCCCGCATCGACCAGAATCGTCCGCTCCCCGGTCCGAACCAGAAAACACCCGATCGGCAACCAGGCGAACCCAGCCCGCCCAAAAAACGCAGACGGCCCGACATCCTCTCCGAAGTACTTCGGATGCACGACGAACGTCCCGTCACTCACCGCATCCACCCGAATCCCACCAACCTGCATGCGCGCCTCCTCCGACTGGTCGTCAGGGCCATCACAACAGCACTGACGGCCAGCCGGAAGGACGGGGTCAGCCGCCGAGCAAAGGAAGCAGCTGGGCTTCCTCGTGGGCCAGGTGGTCGAGGAGGGCTTTGGTCAGGCGGTCCAGTTCCGGGGCGATGGCAGCGGGGGTGGCTGTGGCGAGGAGGGATTGGAGGTCGTCGAGGAGGGTGGCGATGGTGTCGTGTTCGGCTTGGAGGCGGTTGATGGTTTCGGCTGCTTCGGGGTGTTGGGCCAGGACCGCGGGGAAGATGCCCTGGGACTCGCCGCTGTGGTGGTTGTGGAGGCCCTGGCAGAGTTTGAGGCAGTTGATTCTGAGTTGGGCGCCGAGGGTTGTGGTGGCGCCGGTGGTCAGGACTTCCTTGCGGATCAGGGTGAGTTCGCGGCGGAAGGCTTCGTGGATCTTCAGGAGTAGGTCGGCGATCGAGCCGGTACGTTCGCCAGGCGGGCCGGTTGTCGCGCTGACGAGGGCCACGACCGGGATGGTTCGGGTGGTGTTCGCCTGGTACTTCGCCCAGCCGGGGTCGGCCGCGGCCAGTCGGGCGAAGGTTTCGGTGCGCTCGGCGTCTCGTAGTACGAGGGCTGTGGCGGGGTAGGTGAAGAGGCCGGTCTCGACCGTGCACGCGGGGTTGGCGAGCAGGTTGTGGTACCAGCCGGGGTGCTTGGGGCCGCCGCCGGCCGAGCCGACGACCAGGACGCGGTCGGTGGTGTCGGGGTAGTACCCGAGGATCGCCGTCCGGGGCAGACCGGTGCGGGCGCCGGTCGTTGTCAGGAGCAACAATCGCGCATCTTCGAACTGGCCGCCGACGCGGCCGTCGTTCGCGCGGAACTCCTCGATGAGCTGCTGGGTGAAGTCGGACAGGGTTCTGTCTGCTTTCTGGCTGAAGTGAAATCTCAGGACCGGAGAAACGCAGAGATGAAGGGGGCCCGCGAACGCCCCCGCCGCCGCTCAGAGAGCAGCCGGGTGCCCTACTCGTGTATGGCTCGAGGCCGACCCGGCAGTCACAGGGAAGAGATTAACCAGCAAGCGGGTCACAATGTCTGTCGTGGACTCATTGCGCGACCGACTCGTCGTGGCCGGTGTCGAGCTGCTCGAAACCGAAGGGCTGGCCGAGCTCTCGTTGCGGGCGATCACTCGGCGGACCGGCGTCTCGCACGGCGCACCTCGCCGCTACTTCCCAACCCACAACGCCTTGCTGGCAGCCATCGCCGCCACCGGTCTCGCCGATCTGGCAAGAGACCTCGGTACGCCGACAGCGGCCGGCTCCGCCGAGGAGCAGCTGATCGAGTTGGGCGTCCGCTACCTGGCCTTCGCCCGCACCCGCCCGGCGATGTTCCAACTCATCTTCCGCCACGACCTGCTCGAAGGCGCGGGCGGCAACCTCCGTCAGACCTCACTCCCCCTGCTGGCCACCATCACCACCCTGATCGAACAAACCGGCGCCGCCGACGCCCCCACCCGAACCATCACCCTCTGGACCAACCTCCACGGCCTCGCAACCCTCACCATCACCAACGCCCTGGCTCTTCTGGACGCGGACCCGGCCGCGTTGATCCCGGGCATCGTGCACACCCACCTCTCCTGAAGAGTTCAACGGAGGTCGGCCAGTACTCCGTAGTGGTCGCTGAGCCAGATGTTTTCGACGGGGGTGGCGCCGATCAGACGAGCTGCGCTGATCGGTGCCAGGGTGAGGATGTAGTCGATGCGGCGACGGTGCTCGGTTTCTCCGAGTAGCCGGAGGATTTCGGCCGCCGCGACCGGGTTGTCGACCGTCCAGGTGTACCCGGGTGCATCGGTCGTCGCGGACCAGGCGTCCTCGTAGTACCGGAGGAGATAGCTCATGGTCGGCGAGTCCGGCGCTGCGTTGAAATCACCGGCGACGACCGTCGGCGACGCCGTGTGGTGCCTGGCATCCAGCGCGGTGATTTCGTGCGCCTGCTGGAGGCGGGCTTGCTCGTGTTCGGGTCGCCACGGGGTGGTGGGCACGATGAGGAGCTGTTCGCCTCCGTCCGGTACGTCGACCGCGACCGCGACCGTCCACCAGTGTGGATCGCCGCGATGCTCATCGACGTCGACGACCCGATGCGGCCATCGGGTGGCGACGACCGTGCCATGGCCGACGCCGACCGGCGCGATCAGCTCATGTTGCGAAGTGGTGTGGATCAGCCCGGTACCGGCCGTCAGTTCCGCGAGTTGGGTGCCGGGGTGGCAGACCTCTTGGAAGGTCGCGATGTCGGGGGACGCGCGGCGGAGTTCAGCGTTGATCAGGGCGGTCCGGCGCGGATCGCCCTGATCGTGCTGGACGTTCATCGTCAGGACTCGCATCGATCGGCCGGTGCCCGCCGCGGCCGCCGGCCAATCCGGAGTACGAAGATTTTCGGATTGTCGTCACAGAGAGTTATACGACCGATTCCAGCCGTAGTGGAATTGCGGCCGAAAGGCGGCCGGAACGGAAAAAGTGCGGGGGATCGGGGAAATTGTGGAGAAAGGTGTAACGGCCCTCAGGTTGTGACGATAAAAGGTTGAGACGTCCTGGTCTTGAGGGGGGCAAGTGGACGCTCCGGTGGTTCTTCGGAATCGCCGGTGGTTTGGAGGGGGCCCCAGCAGGTGCTCGCCCGGGGCGGGGTGAGCACCTGCGGAGGGGGCCTTTTCGGCTTTCTAGCCCTTGATTCCCACGTTGGCCATGCCTTCGACGAAGCGCTTCTGGGCGAAGACGAACATCACGATCATCGGCAGCGTCGCGAGCGCCGTGCCGGCCATCAGGTACGGCCACTGGATCTCTGCCGGGTTCTGGGCGAAGATCGCCAGTCCCAGTTGCAGCGGCCGCATCGAGTCCGACGTCGTGATCATCAGCGGCCAGAGGAAGCCGTTCCAGGCCGCCTCGATCTGGAAGACGCAGATGGTGATCAGGGCCGGCTTCA
The DNA here is from genome assembly GCF_039537185.1 of Kribbella ginsengisoli. Lineage (NCBI taxonomy): Bacteria > Bacillati > Actinomycetota > Actinomycetes > Propionibacteriales > Kribbellaceae > Kribbella > Kribbella ginsengisoli. The sequence goes on from NZ_BAABAA010000007.1 coordinate 425,693, forward strand.
CCAGCGGCGTCATGATCCGCCAGAAGATGCCGAACTCGCCCAGCCCGTCGACCCGGGCCGCCTGGGCCAGCTCGTTCGGGATGGAGACGTAGAACTGCCTGGCCAGGAAGGTGAACAGCGGCGCGGCGCCGAGCGGGATGATGAGTCCCCACCAGGAGTTGAGCCAGCCGATGCCGCCCTGGCCGATGATGTTGTTGCCGCCGAACAGCGGGATCGACTTCACGATCAGGAACAGCGGTACCAAGATGATCTGGAACGGCACGAGCAGCAGCAGGATGAAGTAGCTGAGCAGTGCCTTTGAGCCGCGGATCGGCAACTTGGCCAGCGCGTAGCCGGCCGTCGTACAGACCGCCAGGGTGAAGGCCGTCTCGCCGACCGCGATGAACAGGCTGTTGCGGAAGTACCGCAGGAACGGCGCGGTCTGCATCGCCTCGACGAAGTTGTGCCAGCGCAGCTCGCCCGGCAGCCAGGAGAACTTGGCGATCTCCAGGTCGCTCTTGAAGGCGGTCAGCACCATCCACAGGAACGGCGTGATCATCAGCAGCGCGCCGATGCTCAGCGCGACGTACAGCAGCACCCGGCCGGGCCGCAGACCCGGCGGCTTGGTACCGACGATGGGACCGGTCAGCGTTGCGCTAGTCATTGACATCCGCCTTCTGGAGCAGGCGTCCGAGCCCGATGAACGCCGCGATCAGGATCATCATGATGACCGTCTCGGCGGACGCTGCACCGAGTCGCAGGGCCTGGAACGCGTTCTGATAGATATCCAGCACCAGCACCGTCGTCTCGGTACCGGGACCGCCCTTGGTCATCACGTAGACCAGGTCGAAGACCTGGAAGGTGCCGACGATCGAGGTGACCAGGACGAAGAACTGCACCGGCCCCAGCGCCGGCCAGGTCACGTTGACGAACTTCTGCCAGCGGTTCGCGCCGTCCAGCGCGGCCGACTCGAGCAGATCCCGCGAAACGCCTTGCAGGGCGGCCAGATAGATGATGATCTTCGTGCCGAGCCCCTGCCAGATGCCGACCACCATCAGCGACGGCAGGGCCGTGTTCGGGTCGGACAGCCAGCGGCCGGGGGCGAAGCCGAACAGGCTCAGGAAGCCGTTCGCCAGACCCGAGCCCGGGTTGTAGATCCACAGCCAGATGGTCGCGATCGCCACCGTCGCGGTGACGGTCGGCAGGTAGAAGGCGGTCCGGAAGAAGCCGATCGCCTTGATCTTCTGGTTCAGCCCCATCGCGACCGCGAGCGAGATCGCCATCGACAGCGGGATCACGACGACGGCGTACAGGATCGTGTTCTTCAGCGCGGCCAGGAAGTCCTGGTCGCGGAACAGGTCGGTGTAGTTGGTGAAGCCCACCCAGGACCAGGAGTCGCCGAAGCTGTAGTCGGTGAAGCTCAAGGTGATCGCGGCGACCACCGGGATCACGATGAAGATTCCAGAGTGCAGCAGGGCGGGCGCCAGCAGCACCCAGCCGGCCCGGACCTGGCCGCGGATCAGCTTGCGGCTGTCCTTGGCCGGGGCGGCCGAACGCTTCGTACTGACCGCAGGGGTGGCACGTTCGAGGGTTGCGCTCATCGGGACTGTCCTGCCAGGTTGGCCAGCACCTTGGCGGGATCCTTCTGTCCGAGGACCGCCTGGGTGAGCTGGGAGTCGAAATTGGCCCGCATCTCCAGCCAGTTGGCCGAGCCGCCCTCGTAGATGGCGAGCTCCAGACCGCCGGCGACGAACTTGCTCAGCGGGTTCGACTGCGCCTGGGGCGAGTTGACCGCGTCCTTGTACGCCGGGATCTTGCGGTTCAGCTTGGCGATCGCGTCGACCGAACTCGGCTTGGTGAGCGACTGGATGAACGACCAGGCCGCTTCCTTGTGCCGGCTGCGGGAGCCGATCGAGGCCAGGTCGCCACCGACGAACTCGACCTCCTTGCCGTTGTCGAAACGGAAGAACTTGAGGTCGTCGCAGTTCTTCTGGCCGATCCCCTTGTCGGAACAGTCGACCGCGCCGCCGACGATCCCCATCGCGGCATCACCAGACAGCACGAGGGGTTGCTGGGCCGCGTTCTGCTGCCCGTACGGCTGGACGTGGTTGATCATCGACTTCAGCCAGTTGAGGACCTCGAGGCCCTTGTCGTTGTCGTAGTTCGGCTGGCCGTCGACGTACAGGTTGGTGCCGGTGGAGGCGAGCAGGGTGGTGTAGGTCTGCCGGAAGCTGGTCGGCGCGGCCAGGTCGAACCCCGACCGGGTGATGGTGCCCTTGTCGTTGCGCTTGGTCAGCTTCTCCGCGGCGGCCTTCAGCTCTTCGAGATTCGTCGGCGGCTTGTCCGGGTCGAGGCCGGCCTCCTTGAAGGCGCTGATCCGCAACGCGACGGCGCGGGCGTCGGCGACCACCGGGTAGGCGTAGAGCTTGCCGTCGTACGTCGCCGCCGGGACCATCGCGCCGATGCTCTTCTCCTTGATCACGTCCGGCGTGACCCCGTACGGCGCCAGGTCGGCGAAGATCCGCTTCGACGCGAACGGCTGGATCCAGCCGACGCCGGTGACCATCACGTCGTACGGGATGCCGGCCGCGATCGAGGTCGACATCTTCTCGTTCAGGTTGCCGTACGTCGCGAAGTCCGGCTCGACCTTCATCTTCGGATAGGCCTTGTTGAAGTCCGCGACGACCTTGTCGAACTCTTCTCGCCCCTTCGTACTGGGCGGGAAGGACGGGATCAGCACCCGCAACGTGCCGGTCGCCTCGGCCGGCGGGACACCGTCCGTGGACTTGTCGATCACCCCGTTGCCACAACTGCTGGCGGCGAGGCCGAGCACGGCGGCCAGCACCACCAATCCACTCCGGGCACCACGTCTCACAGGGGAACTCCTTCGCTGACGGGCGGGACCGGCGCCAGCTACGTGACGACCAGACCACCGAGTGCAGCGAAAGTATGGGGAAAGGGCTTTCCCGTCAATACCCCAGCGCTCGAATGATCAAATTCGATCAGCTAGTGCCGCCCCACAGGACTCGCGGACGCGGAGTTCCGGCAGGAGGCTCAAATGCTGGGTCGCCGAGGCCTGATCGGGGGGCGTCCGGAGCTTGCGGAGGAGCAGTTCGCAGGCGGCCTCACCGAGCCTGAGCTTCGGCGGACAGACGGCGGTCAGCGGGATGACGGCCAGTGCGGCGGTCTCGTCGTTGTACGCCACGATCGCGAAGTCGTCCGGGATCCGCAGCCCGCGTTCCATCGCCCGCTCGGTCAGTCGCGCGGCGTGTTCGTCAGAGTGAACCAGCGCGGCCCGGGCACCGAACGCCTCGCATTCAGCCAGGAACTTGTCGTGCTGGGCGAGCGTGGTCGGGTCCTCACCACGAGCCGGCAGCGCGACCGGCGAGATGAACAGCTCCACCCCGAGCGACTCCGCCGCCTGGGTGATGCCCTGCCGCAACCAGTACGCCGTAACGCTGGCGTTCAGGTTGATCCCGATCCGCCGATGGCCGAGCGAGACGAGATGACGCAGCGCGAGCATCGCGCCGTACGCGTGATCCGTCCGTACGTGGTCGTATTCACGCCCGACATCCGGGAACCCGAACGCCCGCTCCATCAGCACGACCGGCACGTCGATCGAGTCCAGCGTCCGGCTGATCTCGGCGGCACGGCCGTCGCCGAGCGCAGTACTGAGGAGCAGCCCGGCGACCCCGATGCTGAGCACCTTCTCGAGGCGCTCGCGCTCGACGGCGACGTCGTACCCGGAGACGCCGAGCACCAGGCGGGCGCCGTACCGGTCGGCCGTCGCCTCGGCGCCGCGGATGACGTCGGTGTAGTAGAAGGTCGAGCTCGGGACGATGATGCCGATGGTTGGCTGATTGCCGCTCTGGCTGCTGCGGCCGGGGGCCGGCGTGGTGCCGACGGCGCCGCCGTGGACCCGGCGCAGGAGTCCGGCCGTGTCCAGTTCGGCGAGGTCCCGGCGTACTGTGATCGCGGAAACGCCCAGCTCGGCCGCCAGTTCGGCCACCCGCAGCCGGCCGTGCCGGCGCAGGCTGCGCAGGATCAGCTCGTGGCGTTCCGGTGCGAGCATGCGGTCCTCCGGGGACGGTGATCCGGATGTGATTGTTTGTGATCATACGATCATGAGCTTCGAGGTGAGGGAGAACGCGTGAGCGAGACCGGTGGAACCGGCACTGGAGCCGGCCGGACCAACGCCGTGCTGTCGAAGCTGTCGGTGGTCGGTGACCTGCTGATGCTGCAGATCGTCTTCCTGGTCCTCAGCCTCGGCATCGTCACCCTCTACCCCGCGGCGTTCGCGTTCCAGCGGGTGCTGCCGGATGCCCTCAGCCAGGAGCATCCGCAGCTGCTGCGGCGCTTCTTCCGCCAGTTCAGGTGGGCCTTCCCGCGCTTCTGGCTGTCCGGTCTGGCCCTGTACTTCGGCAGCATCGCGCTCGCCTTCGGGCTGATCTTCTGGGCGAACGCGAACGGCCCGATCCGGGTCGTCGCGCTGGTCATCCTGATCCCACTGACCGGCATGATCGTCGGGCTGTACCTCAGCGCGCTCGCCGTCCTGCCCGCCGCTCCCGAGGACAGCACGCCCAAGAGTCTGTTCCGCGAGGCGAACCTCTTCCTGCTGCGGCGCTCGCTCGGGGTGGCCGGTGGCGTGATCGGTTTGTTCACTTGGTTCGCCTTGGTCAGCCAGTTGCCGACCCTGTTCGCGATCGGCTCCGGGCTGGTTCCGGCGCTGATCGGCTACTGGATCTCGCGCAGCCGGACCGTACCGGCGAAAAAAGATTCTCCAGACGTGTCAATCTGAGCCCTGCTGGTTCGACGTAGGTGTGTAAGGCCCCTACCGGACCAGAAGGAGTACCCCGATATGTACGCGACGACCGACACCCCGGTGACGACGCCGGCCACCCAGGGCGGCCGCTCGCGCTGGCTTGCTCTCTACGTCCTCTGCGCGGGCATGCTGATGATCGTTCTCGACGTGACGATCGTGAACGTGGCACTGCCGGCCATCCAGGACGACCTCGGCTTCAGCAGCTCCAGCCTCGCGTGGGTGGTGAACGCGTACCTGATCGCCTTCGGTGGCCTCTTGCTCCTGGCCGGACGGCTCGGCGACCTGCTCGGGCGGCGGACCATCTTCGTCAGCGGCCTGATCGTCTTCACCGTCGCGTCCGTGCTCTGCGGGCTCGCTTCCTCCGCGACTTTGCTGATCGCCGCCCGGTTCCTGCAGGGCGTCGGCGGGGCGCTCACCTCGGCCGTCATCCTGGGCATGATCGTGACGCTGTTCCCCGAACCGCGCGAGCAGGCCAAGGCGATCGGCGTCTTCGCCTTCGTCGCGTCGGCCGGTGGGTCGATCGGTCTGCTGGCGGGTGGCGTGCTGACGCAGGCGATCAGCTGGCACTGGATCTTCTTCGTGAACCTGCCGATCGGGGTCGTCACCGCACTGCTGGCCGTGCGCGTGATCGAGAAGGACAAGGGGATCGGGTTCGGGCGCGGTACCGACGTACCGGGTGCTGTGCTGATCACCTCGGCACTGATGGTCGGCGTGTTCACGATCGTGAAGCCGGCGGCCGAGCTCGGTTGGACCGCTCCCCGGAGCATCGCGCTGTCGATGCTGACGCTGACGCTGCTGGCCTGCTTCGTCGTGCGGGAGGCAACCGCCGCCAACCCGCTGGTGCCGTTGCGGATCTTCCGGTCGCGGACGCTGACCGGGGCCAACCTGATCCAGGCACTGTCCTCGGCGGGGATGTTCGGGATCTTCTTCCTCGGGTCGCTCTACCTGCAGCGCGTTCTCGGGTACGACGCCCTGGAGATCGGGCTGGCGTTCCTGCCGACGACGCTGGTGATGGGGCTGCTGTCGGTGAAGTACTCCGAGAAGCTGGTGATGCGCTTCGGACCGCGCCGGCCGCTGATCGGCGGGCTGGTCCTGATCGTGATCGGCCTCGCGCTCTTCACCCAGGCTCCTGTCAACGGCAACTACTTCATCCACGTGATGCCGGTCCTCTTCCTGCTCGGCCTCGGCGGCGGAGTCTGCTTCCCCGCCCTGATGGGCCTGTCGATGGCCGACGTGAAGCCCGAAGACGCCGGCCTCGCCTCCGGCCTGATCGGCACCATGGGCGAGGTAGGCGCCGCCCTCGGCCTGGCCATCCTGGCCACCCTCTCCGCCACCCGCACCGAAACCCTGACCACCGCCGGCAAGCCCGTCCTCGAAGCCCTCACCAGCGGCTTCCACCTCTCCTTCGCCGTAGCCGGCCTACTAGTAGCCACCGCCGTCCTAATCGCCTGCACCCTCATGCGCCCCACCCGTACAGCCGCTGAAACCGAGGCCGAGGCCGAACTAGTCCTCGACGCCGCCTGACCCGTACTCCGCCCCCTAGCGCGCCCGGTCCAGCGGCCGGGCGCGCCGCATTTCCTGAGTCCCCCAACCCCGGCGCCTCTCCCCCTCGTAGCGCCCCCGCACCCCCTCGACCGGCCAGAAGCGGCGACCTTGAACACCAAGCGGCGACCTTGAACACGTTATTTCTTGGATGAGTTGTCCACAGGGTGGGGGCGGTGGTCGCCGGTGGTCTGTGGGATAGGGAAGGATGTGCGTGTGACGAGCGGGGCAGAAAGCTCGTCTGTCAGTCGGATGTAGAGGGGATGCGGGACACAGTGGCATTGCAGTCGATCGAGCAGAGGATCGCCGACGAGCTGGAAGTCGGCGTGGGGCAGGTCCGGGCAACCGTCGGACTGCTGGACGAGGGCTCGACGGTGCCGTTCATCGCGCGGTACCGCAAGGAGATCACCGGCGAGCTCGACGACGCGCAACTGCGTACGCTCGAGGAGCGCCTGCGGTACCTGCGGGAGCTCGAGGAGCGCCGGCAGACCGTGCTCGAGTCGATCGAGAGCCAGGGCAAGCTGGACGACGCCCTGAAGGAATCGATCCTCGCGGCGGAGACCAAGTCGCGGCTGGAGGACATCTACCTGCCGTTCAAGCCGAAGCGGCGGACCAAGGCGATGATCGCCCGCGAGGCCGGGCTGGAGCCGCTCGCGGACGGGCTGCTGGCCGACCCGACCGTGCCGCCACTGGCCGCCGCGACGGTCTTCGTCAACGACCAGGTCGCCGACCCGCAGGCCGCCCTCGACGGCGCCCGGTCGATCCTGGTCGAGCGCTTCGCCGAGGACGCCGACCTGATCGGCGAGCTGCGTGAGCGGGTCTGGTCGCGCGGCCGGCTCGGGTCGAAGGTGCGTGAGGGCAAGGAGACCGAGGGCGCGAAGTTCTCGGACTACTTCGACTTCGACGAGCCGTTCACCAAGATGCCGTCGCACCGGATCCTGGCGATGTTCCGCGGCGAGAAGGAAGAGGTCCTCTCGCTGACCGTCGAGCCCGAGCCCGCGGGCGCCGAGGAATCCGACGGCCCGACGGAGTACGAGGCGACCATCGCCCGCAAGGTCGGCGTCGAGAACAAGGGCCGCCCGGCCGACCAGTGGCTGGTCGAGACGGTCCGCTGGGCCTGGCGGACGAAGATCCTGGTCCACCTCGGCATCGACCTGCGCACCCGGTTGCGCCAGGCCGCCGAGGACGAGGCGGTCCGCATCTTCGCGTCGAACCTGCGTGACCTGCTGCTCGCCGCACCGGCCGGCACCCGCGCGACGATGGGGCTCGACCCGGGCTTCCGTACCGGCGTCAAGGTCGCCGTGGTCGACGCGACCGGCAAGGTCGTCTCCACCGGGGTGATCTATCCCCACGTCCCGCAGAACCAGTGGGACCGGTCGATCGCGACGCTGGCCGCGCTGGCCGCCGCGCACAAGGTCGACTTGATTGCCATCGGCAACGGTACGGCGTCGCGCGAGACCGACAAGCTGGCGGCCGAGCTGATCGCCAAGCACCCTGAGCTGAAGCTGACCAAGGCGGTCGTGTCCGAGGCCGGGGCGTCGGTGTACTCCGCGTCCGCGTTCGCCTCGGCCGAGCTGCCCGGGATGGACGTCACGCTGCGCGGCGCGGTGTCGATCGCACGCCGGCTGCAGGACCCGCTGGCCGAGCTGGTGAAGATCGATCCCAAGTCGATCGGCGTCGGTCAGTACCAGCACGACCTGCCGGAGGCCTCGCTGTCGCGTTCGCTGGACGCGGTGGTCGAGGACGCGGTGAACGCGGTCGGCGTCGACCTCAACACCGCCTCCGCGCCGCTGCTGACCCGGGTCTCGGGCATCACCCAGGGGCTCGCGGAGAACATCGTCATCTACCGCGATCAGAACGGTCCGTTCAAGACCCGGACCGCTCTGAAGGAGGTGCCGCGGCTCGGCCCGAAGGCGTTCGAGCAGGCGGCCGGCTTCCTCCGGATTCCTGACGGTGCGGACCCGTTGGACTCGTCCAGCGTGCACCCGGAGGCGTATCCGGTGGTGCGGCGCATCATCGACTCGACTGGTACGGACCTGAAGTCGCTGATCGGATCGCCCGCGCTGAAGGCGCTGAAGGCGGCGGACTTCGTGGACGACATGTTCGGTCTGCCGACGGTGACCGACATCCTGGCCGAGCTGGAGAAGCCGGGGCGCGACCCACGGCCGGCCTTCAAGACGGCGACCTTCGCTGAAGGTGTGGACAAGATCGGCGACCTGAAGCCGGGGATGCGGCTGGAGGGCCAGGTCACCAACGTGGCGGCCTTCGGCGCGTTCATCGACATCGGTGTGCACCAGGATGGTCTGGCGCATGTGTCGGCGCTGTCGAAGAACTACGTCAAGGACCCGCGCGAGGTGGTCAAGCCGGGCGACATCGTCAAGGTGAAGGTCCTCGAGGTCGACATCCCCCGCCAGCGCATCTCCCTCACGCTGCGCCTCGACGACGAGGTAGGCGCCCCCACCTCCGGCCCCCGCACCGGCGAAGGCCGCTCAGCCCGCTCCGGCGAAAACCGAGGCAGCTCAGGCGGCCCCGGCTCAGGTGGCGGTCGCGGACCGGGTGGCGGCGGCCGTGGCCCGGGCGGCTCCGGCGGCGGAGGTCGCGGCCCAGGCGGCGGTCAAAGCAGTGGTCGCGGTGGCCAAGGTGGCAGTGGCGGTCAAGGTCGCGGTGGGCAGGGCGGCCGCGGTTCGGGCAACTCGCAGCCGGCCAAGGACGTACCGATGGACGAAGGCTCCCTCGCCGACGCCTTCCGCAAGGCAGGCTTCACCGTCCGCTGACACCCAGAACAACGCATACCGGCCGGCAACCCCCACGGGTTGCCGGCCGGTTGTTCGTCCCCGGGCTACTGCACCTGACCCCGGCCGTTCCCGACTGAACCAACTCGACGTACCGCTCGGCGAATGCCGTCACCCCACCTCTGGGGTGACGGCATTCGTGTGTCCGGATCGCGCCTCCTTGACAGATTTACTGAGTGGACTCATTATTGAGTCAACTCAGGTTCAGAGATCGAGCGCAAGCCGTCGGAGCGGGAAGAAAAGGTCGCCATGCGAGCATTCGTCGTCAATCACTACAAGGGGCCGGTGCAGCAAGCGGAGGTCCCCGAGCCCGTGGTCGGCGAGCGCGATGTGCTCGTGGAGGTCCAGGCGGCCGGGCTCAACGTGCTCGACGAGAAGATCCGGGCCGGCGAGAGTTCAAGCAGGTCCTCCCGTACGAACTGCCGCAGATCCTCGGCAACGACGTCGCTGGAACGGTGATCGGCGTCGGTGCGAAGGTGAAGGGATTCAAGCCCGGCGACGAGGTGTACGCCCGCCCCGACAAGGACCGCATCGGAACATTCGCGGAGCGCATCGCGATCGCCGAGGCCGACCTGGCACTCAAACCGGCATCAGTCAGCCTCGAGGAAGCGGCCTCGCTGCCGCTGGTGGCCCTGACCGCCTGGCAGGCGCTCGTCGAGCGGGGCAACCTGCGGCCGGGGCAACGGGTCCTCATCCACGCCGGCGCCGGTGGAGTCGGGACGATCGCGATCCAGCTGGCCAAGCACCTAGGCGCCACGGTCGCCACCACGGTCAGCGCCGGCAACGTCGCCTTCGTGCGCGAGCTCGGGGCGGACATCGTCATCGACTACCGCAGCGAGGACTTCGAACAGCTCCTTGACGGCTACGACCTGGTGCTGGACAGCCTCGGCGGAAAGAACCTCGAAAAGTCGCTCCGGGTACTACGCCCCGGCGGCAAGGCGATCGGAATCGCCGGGCCCCCGGACTCGGCGTTCGCGCGTGAAATCGGCGCGAACCCACTGCTCCGGCTGGTGACGACGGCACTCAGCAGCGGCATCCGCCGCCAGGCCCGACGCCTCGGCGTGACCTACGAGTTCCTCTTCATGCGCGCCAGCGGTGACCAGCTTCGCCGGATCGCTGCCCTCGTCGACGGCGGCGCGTTGCGCCCGATCGTCGGACGGGTCTTCGACTTCGACCAGACCACGCAGGCGGTGCAGTCACTGACCGTGCGGCCGCTGGAAGGCGGTGGCATCCGCGGCAAAGCCGTCATCAGCAGAGCCTGACGAAACCCAGCACACCATGCACGAACCCGAAACAGGAGAACACCATGAGCACGAACAGGAACCCACACGACGACGTCGTCACCAGCTACAAGGACGCGCCCACCCGCACCGTCGACGCCGACGGCGTCACCTTCGCCTACCGAGAGCTGGGGCCGAAGGGCGGGGTCCCCGTCATCTTCTTCGTCCATCTCGCCGCGACCCTGGACAACTGGGACCCCCGAATCATCGACCCCATCGCCGCGGCGCACCACGTCATCACCTTCGACAACCGCGGCGTCGGCTCCTCCAGCGGCAGCGTGCCCGACAGCGTCGAGGCCATGGCCGACGACGCCGTGACCTTCATCAAGGCGCTCGGCTTCACCAAGGTCGACATCTTCTCCTTCTCCCTCGGCGGCATGATCGCCCAGGCCCTGGTGGACAAGCACCCCGGCCTCGTCCGCAAGCTCGTCCTCACCGGCACCGGGCCGAAGGGCGGCAAGGACATCGACAAGGTCGCCGGTACGACGTACTGGGACATCCTGCGCGCCACCCTGACCCGGTCCGACCCCAAGGAGTTCCTGTTCTTCAACCGCAATGCCTCCGGCAAGCCCGCCGCGCGCGCGTTCGTCAAGCGGCTCGAGGAGCGCACCGTCGACCGCGACGCGCCGATGAAGCTGCGGGGGTTCCGGACGCAGCTCGAGGCGATCAAGAAGTGGGGACGCTCCGCCCCCGACGACCTGTCGAAGATCACCCAGCCCACCCTGATCGCCAACGGTGACAACGACCGGATGGTGCCCTCGATCCTCTCCGAGGACCTGCACCGACGCATCAAGGACAGCGAGCTGATCATCTACCCCGACTCCGGACACGGCGGCATCTTCCAGTTCCATCAGAAGTTCGCCCCGGTCGCCGTCGAGTTCCTCGGCCGATGACGACCCGAGCGCTGCTCCGCGCTCCGTGGGCGCTTCTCCTCGACATGGAAGAATGAGGGCCGGCACCTTCGAGTCCATCCAGCAGACAAGGACGGCAGCTATGCCACTCGCCTCGCAACCAGTCGGACGGCGCGAGCGGAACAAGCAGCAGAAACTCGACCGCATCACCGCCGCCGCCCGAGAGCTCTTCGCCGAGCGCGGTGTCGACGAGGTCACCACCCAGGAGATCGCCGACAAGGCCGACATCGGCGCGGGCACGCTGTTCCTCTATGCCAAGACCAAGGGCGAGCTCCTCCTGCTCGTACAGAACTCCAGCTACGCTGACGCACTCGCCGAAGGCACGTCGGCGGCCGAACATATCCCGGCTGTGCTCGACGCGGTGATGGCCATCGTCCGTCCGGTCGTGGAATGCAACCGCAAACAGATCGACAACGGGCGGACCTACCTGCGGGAGATGATCTTCGGCGATCCCGAGGAGCCTCACCACCGCGACGCGCTGCTGCTGACCGTGCAGACCGAGCAGGCGATCGCCGACGTGCTCCAGCGAGACGAGCGGATCGGCTCCGGCGATGCCGCGACCCTCGCGCACATCGTCTCCGCGATCATGTTCGTCAGCATGGCGGCGACGATCAACGTCGCCGCCCCGGTCGACGATGTCGTGCAGGAGATCAGAAACCAGGTCCAGGCACTGGTGTAGACGGCTGGATCAGCTGGGCAGGCTAAGCCGAACGCGCGGCCGGGCCGATCTTGGCGGCGCGGGTGGAGGCAGAGACCGTGGTGAGCAGGGTCATCGAGCCGCCGTACGCGTTGAGGCAGTTGACGGCCAGTTTGCCGACGACGATCACCAGGTAAATCAGCAACGCGATGCCGCCGCGGCCGGCGAGCGTACCGAGGTAGCCGACCTGGTTGGCGAGGAAGCCGGCGCCGAGCGAGATCGCCAGCAGGAAGGTCACCCCGTCGAACGGCTTGGCGCCGAACAGCGCGCCGACGTCCGCGCCGGTGGATCCAGCGGTACGGCGAGACGCGAGGTTGATGTCCCGATCGACAGGACATAGTCGCCGGTCGGCGACGCGGCCACGCTTGTGGCGTAGGCCGGGAGGGCGGTTTGGCGGACTATGTCCTGTCGATCGGGACAACCAACCACCCCAGCTGCCTACCGCAGGTCGGCGAGGTGGCCGTCGGGGTCGCCTAGGTGGATTGCCGTGGCTTGGGGGGTGTAGCCGAGGCGGCGGTAGAGGCGGTCGGCGCCGGCGTCGCCGGGGGTTAGCCAGGCGAGGGTGGCGCCGCCGGTTTCGAAGGCTTGTTGGGTTGCGTAGGCGGTGGCCAGCGCGCCCAGGCCTTGGCGGCGGTGGGAGTGGAGGGTGCCTACACCGGCTACCTCGGTTACTCCGTCGGCGATGGCGGTCCAGGCGGCGGTGGCGACTGGTACGCCGTTCTGGCGGATGAGGATGCTGGCGCCGTCGGCAGGGTCGGGCTGGAAGGGGTTTGCGGCGTCTTCGGTCTCGTAGGCGTCGGCAGCTACTGCGTCGGCCTCGGACTGCTCCTCGACGGAGGTGATGACGGAGGCGGTGATGCCTTCGGGGAAGTCGGGGAGCTTGAGGTCGGCAGGCTCGACCACGAGCAGAGGTGGGCGGGATGCGATCGTCATGCCGTTTGCCACGAGGGCCTCAGCCAGTCCGGGGCTGGCTTCTTCGACGAGCTCGACGTGCAACCAGCGTCCCTCGGCGGCGAAGGCCTGGCGGATGGTATCCAGCGCCCACGGCACTTCTTCGGGGTCGAAGGCTGTCCCCGGATCAGCGGCGACCGCACTCGACAAGAACCACACATCCTCGTCGTGCAGCATCCCGACCAACGGCCCAGCCACAATCTGCCGCCGCGACCGGCCCAGTCCCATCATTTGAGCGGACGCAATCCGCGCAGCAATCTCCACTCCCCGACCCTAGCCGTACCCCCAACCACCCGCTCAGGTTTTGCGGGCGAGTAGGAGGAGGTCGAGTAGGCGGTCTAGGTCGGCTGTGGTGGGTTCGCCTGGGAGGAGTTCGCTCAGGGCGTCGAGGGTGGTGGTCAGGTGGCGTTCGATGGAGCGTTTGGTTTGGGCTTGGGCGGTGGCGAGTTCGGCGATGACTTGGCGGGCTCGGGGCGACGCTGACAGGAGAGCGGCCGCGCCCGATGGCTCGGGCGGGTCAGGGGGCGTTTCGTCGACGATGGTGAGTTGTAGTTGGGCGCCGAGGGCGGTGACCAGGCGGTCGAGGGCGGAGAGGGTGGGGTTGCCGCGGCCGTTCTCGAGGTTGGCGATGTAGGGGACGGAGAGGCCGGCGTCGACGGCGACGGAGGCGATGGTGCGGTTGGCCGCTTTGCGGCGGGCTCTCAGTTCGGCGCTCAGGTCCACGACAGGAGAGTATCTTCACAGAACACTGTTGCCAAGGAATGTCGCGTGAGGATAGTTTTTTCCGGCGTGAGGATCTTGCGGAACGGCGACTTCAGGCGGCTGTGGGTCAGCGGGGCGATCTCCGGGATCGGCTCGTGGCTGCTGGTGGTCGCGATTCCGGTCCATGTCTTCCAGTTGACCGGCTCGGCTGCGGCAACGGGCCTCACGGTCGCGCTGGAAGCCGTACCGGCGTTGGTCGTCGGGCCGTGGGCCGGCGTGCTGCTCGATCGGTGGAATCTGTCGCGCGCCATGTGGCTGGCCGATCTCGCCGGCGCCGCCGCCGTCGCCCTGATCCTGTTCGCCGATTCCGCCGACCGCGTATGGGTCGTGTACGTCGCAGTGCTGGCCGAGAACCTGGCGACCACAGTGTTCAGACCCGCGGCCCGAGCGCTCACCCCAGCCGTGGTGGGCACCGGCGAAGAACTGGCCGCGGCGAACTCACTGAGCGCCTTCTCCGGCAGCGTCATCCGCCTGGCCGCACCACCCCTCGGCGCACTCCTGCTGACCGGCCCCGGGATCACCTTCGTCCTGATCATCGACATCGTCAGCTATTTGCTGTCGGCAGCGATCATCGCGACGATCAGCCATCGACGCCTGGACAGCAAACCTGATACAGGTAAGGGATTCAAGGCACTGAAAGAGGGCCTGCGAGGCGTTGCCGACAACAAAATCCTGTCCGGAATTCTGATCGCGAACGGCGTCTTCCTGACCGCCAACGCGGGAGCGACAGCACTGCTGGTCCCCTTCACCGTCGAACGACTCGACGCGCCGGGGCAAACGGTCGGCTATCTGATCTCAGGCCTGGGCGCCGGTTTCCTGCTAGGTGCCGCACTGAGCCCGAAAGCCCTTACCTGGTTAAGCATTCGCGATCTGCTCATCGCCACTCAGGTAGCCGTCGGTGCGGCATTCTTCGCCTTGTTCAACGTCCCCGACATTCCCTGGGCGATCGCCGCCACCGCACTGATCGGATTCCCCGGCAGCATCCTCCTGATCACCGCCGAAACCACAGTCCAGCGGGTAGCCCCCACCGAACTACTCGGCCGCATCGGCGCCCTCTTCTTCGCGATGGACTCCCTGACGGTAGTGATCGGCGCCCTAGCCGCCCCAGCCCTGGTCAGGCTCGCAGGCCTACCACTCACCCTCAACGCGATCGCCGCGTTCGCAGTACTAGCCGCCCCGGTCACCCTCTTCGCAGTACCCAGCCATCCGGCCGCACTCACCCGGACAAAGCTCCCGACACCGTGACCACATGCCCATCCGCAAGCCGAAACACAAACTCCCGCCGAGACCAAGGCATGTCCGCCGGCGCCGACTCAACAGCAAGCCCCGCATCCACAACAGCCGAACAGACAGCATCAACCGGTACGCCGATATCGAGCCCCAACGTCATCGATACCCGGCAGCGTCAGCAGATGGTCGACGACAACCCGCGCAGCTTCACCCATCAGCCCCTGGCCCCAGTGATCGCGGCGGAGGTACCAGCTGAGGCGGCGAGTGGAGGTGCCCTGATCGGAGTAGACGCCTATTACTCCGATTGCATCCGACGACCCCGGCGCACGTAGTGCCCAGGTCAGGTCGCCGTTGTCGCTGAAGTTCTCAGCTAGCCGGTCGCGCGAGGCGTCGAAGTCGGCGGTCGGCTCGGCGAAGGCGGCTTCCGCCCAGAGAGGGTCGGCGAACATGACATGCAGGTCGGCGAGGTCGCGGTCGACGTCGAGGGGGACCAGGGCGAGGCGCTCGGTGGTCAGCTGCATGGCGTCATTCTGCGTTACAGCAGGCGCTACTCGGTGTAGTTACGGTCCTGGCTGTAAGTGTTTGCGGACAGGGTGGGTGACGGCCTGATCGGCGTGGCGCGAAGGGAATCCTGCGGGCGGATCCGCAGGTCGTCAGGGAATGGTTCGGAGCGTGGCCGGGCGTGTGCCAACAGTTACCAGGAAGCCCTACATTTGCAGCGGGGCCTAATAGAAGCGGCTGTCCGAATCGTTATTGGCAAATTCCTGCAAACATTCTTGACAGGCCATAAACCCGGCCGCTTCCCGGAACCGCTACCGGTGCTCTGACCAGCGGTTTCACGGTGGATGAGGCGGTGGAACCAGAGCAGCGTAAGGCCTCTGTAAAGGTCCCTGCCAGTCTATTCCGGGGGCAGGCTTTATACGGTGTTCTTTCCTTATGCCCAGCGTCGGGCAGCCCCCTCGAGAACTGGTGACCACGATGACCGAGTCGATCGAGATTCCCGCCTCGCACCGCCGCGTGCGGGTCTGGTTCGGCCACACCACGATCGCTGATCACATCGCCGACGTCGACCACGCTGCGCAGTACGAAGAGGCCATGCGCCGCCGGTTCGCCTCGCTGCGAGTGACCAGCGAGCCGGTTCTCGTCGACGCGGTCGGCGCCCCGGAGCGCTCGCGATGACCACCCGTCCGACGCTGCTCGGCTATGTCCGGGCCGACGCGCTCAGCTGCGCCGAGGAACTGGCCGCGGCCACGAACTCGCTCGCGGCATTCGCCAGCGCCGAGGGATTCACCCTCGGCACGGTGTACACCGAGCGCGATGCCGCCGAGTCCGCCGCGTTCCACGCGCTGCTGGACGAAGTGAAGCGGACGGACGTACGCGCGGTCGTCGTACCGACCCTGCAGCACCTCGGCGCCAACGGTGCGCCGGTCGGAATGCAGAAGGACCTCGAGTTCCACCAGGCGCACGTCTGGGCGGTCGACGCGAGATAACCCCATAAGCAAGCGGAGCTGGCGTCTTGACCCCTGCATCGGCGCCGGTTCCGCTCTCCACCTCCACAGCTGCACCGGAATTCGGGCGGTAGTGGACCAATCAAGGCCCCACCGGCTGCTACCGGTGGGGCCTTGTCGTTGCTCCGAACAGCTCAAGCAGTGATCGTGTAGCCGTAGCGCTTCATCTGGTCGTCGACACCATCGACGAAGATCCCGGTCTGCGGCAGCTTGAACTTCAGCTGCACCTTCCGCAGCACCTGCTGGAAGTGCAGATGCCACGGCACCCCGGCCGGCGGTACCGTCTCGTGCCGGCCGATCGCCGCGACCTTCGGATGCGCGGCCCACGCGACCACGCGCGCCCGATCGGCACCCCACGCACCGGTCATCGCGTCATGAGTCCGCGCATAGGCCATCGCCCCGAGCGAGATCGACGAATCCGGTACTGCGGGTGGCGGCGGCGCCGGATGCGCCTTGAGGTAGAGCTCCCAGGTCATCGAGTAGTACCCGGGCGGCCCGTCGTCCGCTCCTCGATTCGCCAGCCCGTTCCGCTTGCGCTTGTACTCGAGTACCTGAGCCGCCGCGCCACGGGACAGATCCTTGTCCCCGATCGCGATCGCGTGCACGTGGTACGGCCAGCGACCCTGGGCCGGCGTCCGGAGCCAGGCGGCGAACCCGACCTGGCGCAGCGCGAGCACGATCGCCCGGCGCTGGGCCGGACTCTGGCTCGCCACGCCGATGTCGACCGCGCCGCCACCGTCATGGGTGCCGGCCGAGGCCTCCACACCACCCTTGTTGTACGACCCCTGCAGATATTTGAACTTCGAGTGGTAGATCTTCTCGGCGGCGATCAGCATCGCCACCGTCCGCTTGTTCAGCAGCGTCTTGCGCCAGACGATCCTTGCCTCAGGCATCTAACTGCCCGACGTCGACCTGAGCCAGGATCAGCTCGGCATCCTCGGCGGCGCCGAGCGCCTCCAACTCGTCGAGTTCGTCCTCGGTCAACTCGTCCTCGTGGATCTCGTCGAAGACGTCCGTCATCGCTTCGTCCCTCCCCCTGACGCCCACGGCCTCCCCCGGCCCCGGAATCGCCTTTCAGGTTAGGGGGCCCGGTGGCATCCGTCCATGTCCGTCCGGGCACCGGGTGTACGAGAAACGTCAAGTTTTCCGACCAGCCGTGTGTGAGCGGTGACGAGTGGGGTACGAGTAGATGGTCCCGCGGTTCAGTCGGCCCCATTCGGGCATGGGTGGCGCTCACCGAGCCGCGAGTTCTCCCACTGAGGGGCGGGAGAACGACCGACGGCGGCGGGCGTATCCCACGATGCGCCCGCCCCTGGCCGTCACTCCCGGACCACGATCTCACCCCCGGACTACGGTCTCGTCAGGCGACACAGTGTCGGCAGGCGAAGTCAGGCGGCGAGGCCGACCGAGGCGCCGCCGTCCACCAGCAGTTGCGAGCCGGTGATCCACTCGGCCTGGTCGGAGACCAGGAAGCCGACCGCTTCGGCGATATCGGTGGGGATACCGGCGCGGCCGAGCGGAGTACCGGCGGTCATTGCTTCGAGTGGGATGCCGGCGGCGTCGGCGATGTCCTGGCGGATCTTGTCGGCGCCCGGGGTGAGGACGTTGCCGGGGATGACGACGTTGAGGCGGACGCCCTGGGGCGCCAGCTCCGCGGCCAGGGTCTGGCTGTACTTCTCCAGCGCGGCCTTCGCCGCCGCGTAATGCGCGAGTGCGGGCACGACCTCGAGCGTGACCGCCGACGAGATGTTGACGATCGCACCCCTGGACTCGAGCAGGCTGGCCAGCAGGCGTGAGGTGACCCGGACGGCACTCAGGTACGAAGTGTCCAGCGCCGATCGCCACTCGTCGTCCGGGATGGAGGCGGCGCCCTGAGGATGCGCCTGACCGGAGGCCGCGTTGTTGACGAGGATGTCGAGCTTGCCGCCGAAGTGCTCGAGGGTCTGCTCGGCGAGTTGGGTCGCGCCTTCCGGCGTACCGAGGTCTGCCTGGACGTAGTGGACGCCGGCCGGGAGGTTGTCGACCGGCGTTCGGGAGGTGGTGACCACGGTGGCGCCGCCGGCGAGCAGCTTGGCGACGATCGCCGCGCCGATGCCGCGGGTGCCGCCGGTGACCAGTGCGGTCTTGCCTTGCAGTGAGTAATTGACCATACGGTCCAGTAAAGCCTTTCAGGACCGATCGGTCAAATACCCGGTATGCTGGCGCCATGGGCAGGCCGAGGATGTTCGACGAGGAGCAGGTACTGCGAGCTGCGCGCGACGAGTTCTGGCAGAAGGGCTACGCCGCGACCTCGCTCGACGACCTGATGAAGGCGACCGGGCTGGGCAAGGGAAGCCTGTACGGCGCGTTCGGCGACAAGCGTCAGCTGTTCCTCAAGGTGTTGAGCACGTATGCGCATGAGACGTCTGATGGGGTCTGCGACGCAGTGAGCAGCAGCGACCGCGCCATCGACGTACTGCGAAGCTTCTTCATCCCCGGCCCGCCGGACCCGGTCGCCGAGCACGGCGGGCCGGTCGCGACCACCCGCGGCTGCTTCCTGGCGAACAGCTCGACCGAGCTGGCGGCCCGTGACCCCGAGGTGACCAGCTGCGCGCGTACGACGTACCAGTCGGTGGAGGACTGCTTCACCGCTGCGGTCGCCCGGGCGGTGGCGGAGGGCGATCTGCCTGACGACACCAATCCGCGCGAACTGGGCCGCCTGCTACTGACCATCCAGCAGGGACTGCAGTTCCTCCTCAAGACGGACATGACGCCCGAGGCGATGCGCGAGGTCGGCCGCGCGACGGTTGATCGGCTGTTGCCGGTCAAAAGCTAGAGCGCGGAGGCGACAGCTAGAGGGCTGAGGCGACGAAGAGGTAGCGGTTGAGGCTGAAGAAGTAGCTGTCGGCCAGGGAGCGGAGGTCGTCGGCCCAGGCGGTGGCTTCCGGCTCGGTGACCTTGGCGCGGCCGGGGACGAAGGCTTCGACGATGTCGATCAGGCCGGCGCTGTACGTGCGGGCGTCGTAGCCGGTGTTGAGCATCGGGACGACTTGCTGATGGGTGACGGTGAAGCCGGCCTTGGTGAGGGAGTCGCCGAGGGTGCGCGGGAGGTGTGGGTCCTCCAGGTGCTCCTCGAACGCGGTGAGGATCCGGCCCATCCGCGCGTCGTCGGTGGAGCGCCAGACGATCGAACCCCAGTCGGTGTCGAGCAGGACCACGCGCCCGGCGGGGCGTAGTACCCGGCGGATCTCGTTCAGAGCGCCCGGTACGTCGTCCAGGTACTCGAAGACCTGGGTCGACACGACGACATCGAAGCTCTCGGCGCCGTGCGGGATCCGCCCCGCGGCCGCCAGCTCGAGCTCCAGCGTCGGCCCGTCCGGCACCTTGGCCCGGGTCGCGGCGATCGCGAGCATGCTGTCGCTGATGTCGATCCCGCAGACCCGCCCTTCCGGGCCGACCTCCGCCGCCATCTCCGCAGCCAGCAGCCCCGGCCCGACGCCGACGTCCAGCACCCGGTCACCCGGCCGGAGCGCAAGTGCGGTCCGGACCACTCGCCGCTGCTCGATCACGTCCGGTGTCGTGTAGACCGACTCGATCTGCCGCGACACCTCGGGATCGAACTGCAAGTTACTCATCCACACGCCTAACCGTTCCGCCCATGCTCCACATCATGGGGTGCCGAACCGGTAAACGGGGAGACCAGATGCGCACGAACTCGCTACGGTGCCCCAATGATCTCGTTGCCGGAGGCCTTCCTTGCGATGCCGCGGTGGTGGACCGAGGGCGGCGAGTGGCTGGCTGGGCTGCCTGCGGCGGTTGATCGGCAGTGTGAAATGTGGGGGCTCGAGATTGACGGGCCGATCTCCCATGGGTCGAATGCGATCGTCGTCAGGGTGAGCCGAGACGATGAGCAGCTGGTGCTCCGGATGTCCCCGCCCGGCCCCGACCTCCCCGAGCATGCCCGGGCGCTCCGTTGGTGGGACGGCCGCGGGACGGTTCGCCTGTACGACGTCGACCTCCCGCGCGGCGCCATGCTGCTGGAGCGCCTCGGCGACTCCCTCCTCGACCAGCCCATCGGCGACGCGATGGCCGTCCTCGGCCGCTTGATGCGCCGGCTCGCCGTACCCGCGCCCGCCGATGCCGTGTCGACCGCAGCCAACGTGAGCGGCCGCACGCCCCAGTTGCAGGCGGACTGGGAGCGCCTCGGCAAGCCCTTCGACCAGGCTCAGCTCACCGAGGCGCTCCGAGTTGCCAAACATCTGTCCCACACCACGAGCGGTCTCGCCGCCAACGGCGACTTCCACGCCGACCAGGTACTACGAGGCGCCCGCGAACCCTGGATCGTGGTCGACCCCCTCCTCTATCGCGGCGACCCCGAATGCGATCTCGCCCGGACACTGCTCACCCGCGTCGACGAGATGGCCGACGGCGCCGAGATCCGCGACCACTTCGCCACCATCGTCTCCGAAGCCGAACTCGACCCCGAGCGGGCGCGCGACTGGGTCGTCTTCCGGGCCCTCGACTACGGACTCTGGGGACTCGCCCACCGCCTGACCATCGACCCCGAACGCTGCCGCCGAATCCTCCAGGCCTTCGTGGACTAGCCGCACGTGGACCGCTTGGGCGGCAACTTCCCGTCGAGCAGGTACTCCGCGATCGCCCCACGAGCACATGGCGAGTTGAAGTAAGCCGTGTGCCCGATGGCGTCATCGGCCAGCAACAGGTGACTGCCCCTCACCTGACGCGCCAGCCCCCGCGCGTTGCTCACGGGCGTCGACGGGTCATGCGTCGTCGAAGTGATCAGGATCGGCGGCGCGTCCTTCACCGGCGTCGGCTGCCACGGGTTGCTCGGCTCAATCGGCCAGCCCGAGCACGCGGCGGTCATCGCCCACCCCTCCACGGCGGCGCCCACGCGCGGTGCGATCTTCTCGGCGAGGGCGATCCGGGCCTTCGCGTCGGCGTACCCCTTCAGTTCGCCGGGGAAGTCCATGCACGACACCGCGGCGTACGCCGTCTCGTAGTCGGCGAGATAACTCACCTGGGCGAACAACGTGCCGTCGCCCTTCACCGCCTTGGCGATCCCCTCGGCCAGCGACGGCCACGGGTTGCCGATGAAGTCGGTCCTCGGCAGCAGCGCCGGCAACGTCATCCGCATCGTGTCGCCGGTGACCGGCGGGTGGTCGGGCACCTGCAGCGGAGTCTTGTCGGCCTTGGCGACCAACTTGTCCCAGACGGCGCCGACGTCCTGCCCGTGCAGTGCGCACTGGGCATCGGTGGAGCACCAGGCGGCGAAGCGGTCGAAGGTGTCCTCCATGCTCTTCGCCTCATTGAGCGTGAACCGGGTGGCTCCTTGAGCGTGATCGACGATGCCGTCGAGGACCATCCGGCCGATATGGCGCGGGAAGAGTTGGGCGTACGTAGTACCGAGATAGGACCCGTAGGACAGGCCGATGTAGTTGAGTTCGGCTTCGCCGAGGGCCGCCCGGATCGCGTCCAGGTCACGGGCGGCCGTGCGGGTGTCGAGGTTGCGCACCAGGTCACCATGTTGCTTGAGGCAATCTTCTCCGGTCTTGCGGCTGGAGGCGACCATCGCGGCGTACTCGGCCTTGCTTTTGGGAAACATCGGTACGCCGGGACGCAGCACCGGCCCACAAGCGAGGGCCGTACTGAGGCCGGTCCCGCGTGGGTCGAAGCTCACCAGGTCGTAGCGCTCGCGATAGTCCGGGAACACCTGGTCCGCCAGGCCCTCGGCGAAGATCGATGCCCCGGCTCCACCGGGGCCGCCGGGGTTGAAGGTCAGCGAGCCGAGCTTGTGCGCTTGATCCTTCGCAGGTACTCGCGCGACGTAGATCTGCGTCTTCACTCCGTCCGGCTTCGACCAGTCCAGCGGGACGGTCAGATATCCGCACTGCACCACGCTGTCCGGTTTGCACGGGCTCCACTTGATCCCGGCCGGCTCGGCGATCGCATTACCCGGCACCAAGGCGAGGATGACGGCGGCGACCACCGTCGCCAGAACTCCTTGTTTCCAACGCTTTTCCATACCGTCGAACCTAAGCGGCCGGGTGGGCCGGCGGACATCCCCCATCCGTCGGGCCGCCGGCCCCGACGAAAGTCGTAGCCGGCCCCTGACCGGCCCCTGGTTCCAGGGGCCGGTGCCGTCCTCAGTGGGCGGGGGCGAAGTCGAGGAAGCCGATGACCTCGGTGATCTTGCCGTCGTCGGTGAGAGTGACGACATCGGTGCCGCCTGCGACGGGTTGCTGGCCGGGGGCGGCGAGATGCCAGGACCAGCGGAGGTGGTTGTGGTGTTCGTCGACGGTGCCGGTGAGGGAGAAGGCGTGGCCGGGGAACATCTGGTGGGCGGTCTCGACCATCTTCGTCAGGCCCTCGTGGCCGGTGACCTCGAAGCTCGGGTCGGTGAAGGTGCCGTCGGAGGACCAGGTCTGCTCGATGATGGCGGCCCGGGCGTCGGCGTCGGCCTCGTTCCACATCGCGAAGTACCGGGTGGCGATGGTGCTGGCGTTCATGGTGTTTCTCCTCGGTTCGGGTTGGTCTCGATGACCAGAACCTTGCCGCCGGATGGTGCGGGCGGTCGATGACGTCGGAGGTAATGAGGGTGACCACCTGAGCGGTTACGGTCGGGGCATGACCGCGACGATCGACGAGACGTTCCAGCGCCCGGTGGGTGAGCTGCTGCGCGGCTGGCGGGAGCGCCGGCGGCTCAGCCAGCTCGATCTGGCCAACCAGGTCGAGGTGTCGACCCGGCACGTGAGCTTCGTCGAGACCGGGCGGTCGAAGCCGAGCCGGGAGATGGTGTTGCGGTTGGCCGAGCATCTCGAAGTACCGCTGCGCGATCGCAACCAGTTGCTGCTGGCGGGCGGATATGCGCCGATCTACACCGAGGCGTCGCTGCATTCACCGGCGATGCTGGCGATTCGGGCAGCGCTGCGGCGATTGCTCAAGGCACATGAGCCGTATCCGGCCCTGGTCGTCGACCGCTGGTGGAACATCGTCGAATCCAACGCGGGCATCGCGTTGTTCACCGAGGGAGTCTCGGCCGAGCTGCTCAAACCGCCGATCAACGCCCTGCGCCTCACCTTGCACCCCGACGGCCTCGCGCCACGGATCGGCAACCTCCCCGAGGTCCGCGCCAGCGTTCTGACCAGCCTCCACCGCCAGGTCGCCAGCACCGCGGACCCAGAACTCCAGGACCTGTACGACGAACTGCGCCAGTACTCCAGTGGCGAGCGGACGGAGATCGCCGCGGCCTCCGAGGTCGTCGTACCGCTGAAGCTCCGGCACGGCGATCACCAACTGTCGCTGCTGACCACGATCGCCACCTTCGGCACACCCCTCGACGTCACCGTCTCGGAGCTGATGATCGAGTCCTTCTTCCCCGCCGACGAGATGACCGCCGAGTACCTCCGGGAGAACTGATGCTGCCGGACGACCAACTCGCCGACTCCCGCGAACTGCTGCTGCAGGAGCACGCGCGGCAGGTCGGCCAGCTGGACATCGCGCGGGAGTTGGCAGATGGAGCCACCGGCGAGTAGAGGTCGATTCTCTCGTCTCGCTGGTGGCTCCATCGGCCTTTTCGGGGGGAAGGCCTACCGGTTGAAGGAGGGTGTACCGGTGGGCAACGGGTTGTGGGGCTTGCCGGGCCAGCTCGGCGTGGCGGTGGGCCACGACGGCTTGGGCAGGGTCGGCTTGGTGGTCGGGACCGGCGGGAGCTGGGGCTTGCCCGGCAGCGTCGGCTTGGTGGTCGGTACCGGGGGCAGGGTCGGCTTGCCCGGCAGGCTCGGCTTACCTGGCAGCGAAGGCGCGGTGGTCGGCACCTGCGGGAGCTCCGGCTTGCCCGGGAGCGAGGGCTTGGCGGTCGGGACCGGAACCTGAACGCACGGCGGTACCGGCGGGTGTGACGGGGTCGGGACCGGCGGGAGCTCCGGCTTGCCCGGCAGGGTCGGCTTGGCCGTCGGAAGCTTCGGCAGGGTGGGCTTGCCCGGCAGTGACGGCTTGGTCGTCGGGAGCTTCGGCAGGGTGGGCTTGCCCGGCAGAGTCGGCTTGGTCGTCGGCACCGGCGGTAGCGACGGCTTGCCCGGCAGGGTCGGCTTGGTGGTCGGTACCGGCGGCAGGGTGGGCTTGCCCGGCAGGCTCGGCTTCCCCGGAAGGCCCGGCTTCCCTGGCAGGGAAGGCGTCGCGACGTGCGGCAGGGTCGGCTTCGTCGTCGGTACCGGAGGCAGGCTCGGCTTACCCGGCTTACCCGGCTTGCCCGGCAGTGTGTACGTCGTGGTCGGTACCGGCACGTGCGGCTTCTTCACCGGCGGCACCTCGACCTTGATGCTGGCCGACACCTCCACCTTGCCCGGCACCTTCGGCAGGCAAGTGGGGTCGACCGTCGGCGTGGGGACCGTGACCGGCACCGGCGGCTTGCCGCCACCCGCCAGCAGATTCTTCACGTCGGCAGGTCCCCCGACCGCGGCGGACACTGTAGCGACAGTGCCGGCGAGGGCAGTCACGCCCGCCGCGGCCAGTCCTCGGCGGATCCAGGCGAGCCGGCGGCCACGACGCATCAGGTCGGCCGGGTCGGGCTGCCAGGGCTCCAGGTCGTACTCGAGCGCGCTGCGCACCCGCTGCTCGTCGGTCATACGTTTCCTCCAACAGTGGTGTCGATCAGGTCGGGTGCCAGACGCAGCTTGGCCAGTGCCCGGGACGCCGTGCTCTTGACGGTCCCTGCGGCCATGCCGAGCAATTCGGCGGTCTCTGCCTCGGAGAGGTCCTGCGAGTAGCGCAGCGCGACCACGGCCCGCTCCCGGACGGTCAGACCAGCCAGGGCCGCGAGTACGGCCTCCCTTGTCTGCACCTCCGCGGAGAAGTCGGCGACCTCGCGCTGGTCCCAGTCGTTGTCGACCGGGTCACTCGGGACCTCGTTGGACCAGTGCCGGCGAGACGCCGACAAGAAGCGGTTCACCAGCACCCGGCGTACATAGCGAAGCGGGTCACCGTCGAGCCGGTGCCACTTCGGGTAAGACCGCATCAACGCTTGCTGCACGAGGTCCTCGGCCGTATGCCGATCACCGCACAACATCTCCGCGAACCGGAGCAATCGGGTCGACTGCGCCCGCACGAAATGCTCGAAGTCGGCGTCCGCGGTCCGGGTCATCGATTCTCCTCAGCTTCAGCCTCTGTCACACCCGGTAGAACCCGCTGGGTCACCACTTAGGTTCTGTTCGTCACCAAGTAATCTTCAGAAATTTATTCACGAGCTATACACGGAGGCGGTTTGTTTGTCACATTGGGTTCACCGGGTGATCGCACCCGGTGACCTTCACCGCCCCGGAGGTACCAGTCATGCATCTCACCGCCAAGCT
Source organism: Kribbella ginsengisoli (assembly GCF_039537185.1). NCBI lineage: Bacteria > Bacillati > Actinomycetota > Actinomycetes > Propionibacteriales > Kribbellaceae > Kribbella > Kribbella ginsengisoli. The sequence continues at coordinate 451,514 of NZ_BAABAA010000007.1, forward strand.
GCGAACGGCGGCCTGTCTGGCCGTCGCCGTCGCCATCAGTCCGCTCGCGCTCGCGGCCGGACCCAGCTCAGCAAGCCCGACCGACCCGGTCAAACCGGCTGCTCAGCCAGTGGACGGCTCGACCAACGTCCGCGTCGACGGGCAGCGGATCATCCTCGGCGACGCGCCGGCCTCGATGGGCTCGGTGGAAGTCCGGCAACGGTCGGGCATCGCCAACCTGGCGCCGGTACGGTTCGCCTCGGCCGCCTCAGCCGTCGTGGTCAACTACACCGCCGGTACGCCGGACAGGTCGACGGCTGAGGTCGACGTACGGGCGTTGGTCAAAGACCGTTGGACGGAATGGACGCCCGCCAAGGCAGGGCAGCCGACCGCGTTGCCCGACGCCAGCGACCAGGTGCAACTCAGGATCATCGTGATCGCGCCGCCGCAGGGTGGCAGCCCGTGGATCAGCGATGTCAGCGTCCAGCCCACGGACAAGGCAGCCGAGAGCCGAATGACGATCCAGGCGGCTCCGTTGAAGTCGCACGTGTTCGCGACTCGCGAGGGGCTGGTCGGCGGTACGACGGCCAACGGACACGTCATCGCGAGCCGCGATCACTTCGTCGCGTTGCCGTCGCGGCGTGGGCTGGCGAGCAACGGATCGGGCAGCTACACGGTGAAGGTGTGCACCGCCAGCCGGTGCGCGTTCGAGCCGGTGTGGGACGTCGGGCCGTGGAACACGAAGGACGACTACTGGAACCCGGGTGCCACCCGGGAGATGTGGAAGGACCTGCCGCAGGGCAAGCCCGAGTCGCAGGCGGCGTACCAGAACGGCTACAACGGCGGGAAGGATCAGTTCGGCCGGACGGTCGCGAATCCGGCCGGGATCGATCTTGCGGACGGCGTCTTCTGGGATGCACTGAAGCTCACGGACAACTCGTGGGTAGACGCGACGTACCTGTGGACGGGGGATGGTGGACGCGGGACTGTGTCGATCTCGTCGGGCTATCTGAACGTCCGCAACTCCGCGAGCTCCAGCGGCGCCGTTGTCGGGATGGCGGGGAAGTCGGCGCAGGTGACGGTCGAATGCCAGACGACTGGTCAGAGCGTCACGGGATCGCAGGGCACAACCAATGTGTGGTTGCGCGTCCATGCCGGGATGTATGTGTCGAAGGCTTGGATCTCGGCTGGTTCCTTCGGCGCCTGCTGAGCTCACCATGTTCCGAAGAACCGGAGTTGTGTGCCTCCGGTTCTTCGGAACAAGTCACTTCCTGGGCGCCTGGCTCGGGGTCGGCGGCTGCTGGGGAGTGGGCCAAGTGCTGGGCGTCTGCCCGGGCTGCTGCGGGGTAGGCCAGCTGCTGGGCGTCTGCGCGGGCGGCTGCTGCGGGGTAGGCCAAGCGCTGGGGGTCTGCCCGGGGGTCTGCCTGGGTGTCTCCGTGGGCGGCTCGGCCGGGCGCGGCGTCGGGGCGTTGCTCGGCGTCTGCCTCGGGGTTTCGGTCGGCGGTACCGGAGCGTTGCTCGGCGTCTGCTGGGGCGTTTCGGTCGGCGGCATCGGGGCGCTGCTCGGGGTTTGAGAGCTTGGCTTGGGCGGGTTGCCCGGACCACCGTCCGCGGCGGCGGAGGCAGCCAGGGCGCCACCCGCGAGCGCCATCACGGCCACCCCGCCGGCCACGAGTTGTTTGATCAGGGTCTTCGTCATTTGTTGCCCTCCGCAAGGTTTTCTCACTGTCGGGCTCAAGGACGCGACCGGCCAGCGAAAAGGTTCTGCCGGATCAGTAGGCAATCATGGAGTGCCGGGCGTCTGCGGCGGCGCCGGACTGCTCGGCGTACCGGTCGGCGGCGAGGCCGGCGGCTGTGGGGTGTTGGCCGATGGCGTCTCGGGTGGCGTCGGCGTACGGGCGGACGGGGTGAAGGGCGGCGGGGTCTTGTTCGGAGGTACGAGTGGCACCGGTTGGCTGGTCGGTGCCTGGGACGGTTGACCGGGGGTCGGCGTACCGGGGTTGGGAGTACTCGGGGTTGCGCTCGGCCGCGGCGTGCTCGGCGTACTGATCGAAGGCGTCACCGGCTGCTCGATCACTGGGCTGCCGCTCGGCCGCATCCCGACGAGCACACTGACCGCGACCACAACCAGTACTCCGCCAGCGGACGCCCCGCCGGCCACAATGCCGCGCCGGCGTCGGCGGTGTGCCCCGGCGATCACCTTGGCCGGGTCGAGCGGCTCGATGCCACCCGGCGGCCGCAGTGCCTCCCGCAGGTCTTCGTCGTTCATGACTGCTCCCCCGCATAGCTGCCGCTCAACTCGGGGGCGGCCCGCAACTTCTGAAGGGCCCGGGCGTTCGCGCTCTTCACCGTTCCCACCGCGATCCCGAGGGTGGCCGCGGTCTGCGCCTCGGTCAGGTCCTCGACGAATCGCAGCACCACCACGGCCCGTTCCCTTCTCGTCAGCGTCGCCAGCGCCTCGGCGATCGCGATCCGGTGCTCCACCCCGGCACTCGGGTCTTCGGCGTACTGCAGCGAATAGCCTGCCTGCTCGTCCAGTTCGGCGGTGCTCCCAGTCGGCCGCTCCCTCCACAGCCGACGGCGAACCCAGGACAGATGCTGGTTGACGACGGCTTGCCGGACATAGGCGAAGGGGTCGCCGAGCTCGATCCGGTCCCAGCGCAGGTAGGCCTTCTCCAGCGCCGTCTGGACCAGATCCTCCGCCAGCTCGGCATCCCCGCACAGCATCCGCGCGAAGTGCACCAACCGCGCCGACCTGGCGAGTACGAAGGCCGTGAAGTCCTCATCGCGACTCACCGCCCGCTGCATCCACTCTCCTGCCCTCAGCCATCACGTCCCACCCAGAGGACGCCGCCCACCACCGAAAGGTTCTGCGCGACCGAGGAAAAGCTTCTAGCGGTGTTGGAGATCTGCTGGGGTCGGGCGTGGGAGGGCGGTCCGCTCCGGGCCGGATTGGCGTGGGGGTAGCTGGAGGTCGGCGGCCAGGCGGACTCGGTCGCGGCCGGCGGCCTTGGCGGCGTACATGGCCCTGTCCGCCCGGAGGAGGAGGTCGTCGACCGTGCTGCCGTCCGCTGGGTAGACAGCCACACCGATGGAGACGGTGAGACGGAAGGTGTCCGGGTCGAGGTCGGGATCGTCGAGGACGCCGGCGCACATCGCGGCCAGCGGACTGCCGGCGACTGCTGAGCGGAGGCGGTCGGCGGTGACCGTGGCGTCGTCCAGATCGGTATCGGGGAGGGCGATGACGAACTCCTCACCACCGAACCGGCCGATCACATCCTTGGTACGGATCGCCGAGCGCAGGATCGTCGCCACCGCGCGCAGTGCCTCATCGCCGACCAGGTGGCCGTGCCGGTCGTTCACCTGCTTGAAGTGGTCGATGTCGATCAGCAGGACCGCCATCGGCTCGCGCTGGGTGCGAGAGGTACGGAGCATCTCCTCGGTCCGGCGCCGCCACCAGTCGACCCGGCCGAGGCTCGTCTTCGGGTCGGTCTGCGCCTCGGTCTCCAACTGGCCGAGCAGCAACGCGCGCTGGGCGGTCAGCGTGATCGGGATCGCGACGAAGGCGAACCACGGGCTGACCAGCGTCGCCGCCGCGAGCAGGGCGCCGAGCGTGCCGGCCGTCGCGTCGACGCACAGGTCGTCCTTGTCGCCGATCGCGTCCTGCCGGCTGCTGCCCGGCACGATCAGGGAGATCGCCAGGCCGCAGAGCAAAGTGTCGGCGGCGAGATAGGCCAGAGCTCCGGCCGCCATCGAGACGACCAGACCGAGATCGCCGCCGCCGGTGAGGTCCAGCGCCGATTTGTAGACCGCGTGGGCGGCGCCGACGGCGAGGACGCAGACGGCCGTCGAGAAGGCCCACCGATAGGGGATGCACTTGCCGGCCCGGATCCGCCACCAGCTCCGCAGGAGGAGCACGACGATGATCGCCAGGGCCGGGTGGAGGATCAGCGCGGCCGCGATCATCCAGGCTGGCGCGAGGTCCTTGTGCAGCGCGCCACCGCGCCGACGCCGGCTCTCGACCCTTCGCGCGCCCTCGACCGAGATCAATGCCGAGACGGTCAGCGCGAAGACGACGGTGAGTCCGCTCCAGGACTGCACCTCGGAGAACGCCTCGAAGCCGTAGGCGATCGCCGCGAGGTCCACGAGCACGACCAGGCCGAGCGCTGGGACCGACAGCGTCCACAGCGCCCAGGAACGTACCGCTCGCCTACTCTGCGCGACCATTGCCTCTCACGGTACGTCGAGTGAGGGTTTGGTCCCAATCCGCTACGGCGTGCTGTGGATAACCAGTTGGAAACGAAAATCAGTCGTTGAGCGATCAGTCGTTTGATCAAGGATCAATGATCGCCGTACGGAGGGTGACTATTCGATCAGGATCGAATAGTCACCCTGGCGAGGGCGTTCGGTCAGCGCTTGCGGCGGGCGGCGCCGAAGAGGCCTCTCACGATTTCCCGGCCGGCGGTGCGGGCGAACTGTTTGAAGGCCGAGGAACCGACTACCTGCTCGACCATCGACTTCTCGTGCTTCTGGGGGCGGGGAGCCGGCGCCGCCTTGGGTTGCGGTGCGGACTTGGCTTCTTCCTCCGCCTGCTGAGCGCCGGCCTGGACCCGGGCGGCCAGCTTCTCGTAGGCCGATTCGCGGTCGATGACCTCGGTGTACTTCGCGTTGCCGGCCGACGCCTGCACGGCAGCGGTCAGCTGCTCGGCCGTAGCCGGCGCCATCAGCGACTGCGGGGCGCGCAACCGGGTCCACGCGACCGGGGTCGGCGCGCCCTTCTCGTTCATCACCGTCACGATCGCCTCGCCGATACCGAGCTGGGTCAGCACCTCGCCCAGGTCGTACGACGAGTTCGGGAAGGTCGACACCGTCGCCTTCAGCGCCTTCGCGTCGTTCGGGGTGTGCGCCCGCAGCTGGTGCTGGACCCGCGACCCGAGCTGTGCCAGCACGTCGTCCGGCACATCCTTCGGCGTCTGGGTGACGAAGAAGACGCCGACCCCCTTCGACCGGATCAGCCGCACGGTCTGCGCGATCGAGCTCAGGAACGCCTTCGACGCGTCCGCGAACAGCAGGTGCGCCTCATCGAAGAAGAAGACCAGCTTCGGCTTGTCCACATCGCCCACCTCGGGCAGGTCGTGGAACAGGTCGGCCAGCAGCCACATCAGGAAGGTCGAGAACAGCGCCGGCCGGTCCTGCAGGTTCGGCAGCTCGAGCAGCGACACGACGCCCTTGCCGTCGCGCTGCTGCATCAGGTCGGCGGTGTCGAACTCCGGCTCCCCGAAGAACGCCTCTGCCCCCTGGTCGGCAAACCCGATCAGGGATCGCAGGATCACCCCGGCCGTCGCCGCCGACAGCCCACCGAGGTCCTTGAGGTCGTCCTTGCCCTCGTCGCTGGTCAGGTGTGTGATCACCGACCGCAGATCCTTCAGGTCCAGCAGCGTCAGGCCCTGCGAGTCGGCGTAGTGGAAGATCAGCCCGAGTGAGGACTCCTGTACTTCGTTCAGCCCGAGCACCTTCGACAGCAGCACCGGCCCGAAGGACGTGATCGTGGCCCGGATCGGAATGCCGGTGCCCTGTCCGCCGAGCGCGTAGAACTCGGTCGGGAAGCCGGTCGCCGTCCACTCCTGGCCGATCGTCTTGGTCCGGTCGAGCAGCTTGTCACTCGACTGCCCCGGCTGCGAGATGCCGGACAGGTCGCCCTTGATGTCGGCCGCGAAGACCGCGACCCCCGCAGCCGACAGCTGTTCGGCCATCAGCTGCAGGGTCTTGGTCTTGCCTGTACCGGTGGCGCCGGCGACGAGCCCGTGCCGGTTCACCATCGAGAGCGGGATCCGGACCGCCGCCTCGGGTTTCGGCGTACCGTCCACCAGCAGCGCGCCCAGCTCGATCGCCGGCCCCTCGAACGCGTACCCCTGCTTGACGGTTTCCACGACGTCGGCTGACTCGGCCATCTCAACGTGCCTCTCGAACGTACGAAGGGAAGCTTCCCCGTGCGTTCGAGATGCTAGTGGGATTGTCAGCGGATGACGACGACCCTGACGGAAGTCGCCGCGAAGGACCAGATCGTGGCCGACATCGAGGCGGAGACCCGGATGCAGCCGTGCGAGGCCTTGGAGTTGGTGCCGAGCAGCCAGTCGGCGTGGATCTGGGCGCCGTTGCTCTTGTACGTCGGGATCTGGTGGAAGCCGATCCCGCACGGCGCGAACCGGACGAAGTTGTTCAGGTAGAGCCGGCCGCCGTCGGTGTTCTTGCGGATCCGGGCCGCCCGGCCGCACTTGGCGCCGCTCGTGTAGGTGCCCGGCTTCAGGTACGTCGGGTTGTCGATGATGCCGCCCTGGCGCACCACCTTGCCTCTGGCATCGACCAGCCAGACCCAGTTCTGGCCCTGACTGATCACGATCCGGCGACCAGTTCCGGTACGCCGGGGAACCGCGCGCACGTCACAGCGCTTCGCCGTGGAGGCCAGCAACCGGGCGTACGTCGTACTGTTCAGCGCGCCGGTCTGGCTCAGCGCGTTGGCGGACTGGAATCGCACCGTCGCCGCACTCGTCATCGCCCCGGCCTTGCCGTCGACGGGTCCCGGTGTGCAGCCGAGCTTGGTCAGACGGGTCTGGGCCGCCTTGGTCTGGGTCACGGTGAGCGCGTCGGCCGGGATCGTCGTACCGGCGACAGCCACCGCGAGGGCAGCCATCCCGACGCCTATTCGGGTCAAAGTCCTCATTTTTCTCCCCCAACTAGTCCTTAACCCCATGAGACGCCCGGGGACCGGTTCTGGTTGAGTGCTCGGCGCGTCTTTTTCCGGTGACATTCCTGACCTCTCACCGACCCTCCTTCCCGGCTAGACTCCGGTGGGTGATCTTCAAGCGCGTCGGCGAGGAACGGCCTTACCCGGACCACGGGTACAAGCCGAAGGACTGGTCCGTGCTGCCACCGAGGCAGGTGCGGCTCGACCAGCTCGTGACGACGAAGGGCACCTTGGACCTGAACGCGCTGCTCGACGAGGACTCGACCTTCTACGGTGACCTGTTCGCCCACGTGGTCGAGTTCAAAGGCGAGATGTACCTCGAGGACGGCCTGCACCGCGCCTTGCGCGCGGCGTTGCAGCAGCGTCTGGTCCTGCACGCCCGGGTCCTGGTCGTGGACTGATTCGATGAGTCGGGGGACTGTCAGATGAGCGCCTTCCACCCACAGCCGCGCCCACACCCGCGGATCCAGTGGCGGACACCGATCACCATGGTGGTGCTGCTCGGCGTGCTCGTCGGCGGCGGCTGGTGGGGCTGGAACTCGCTGACCCAGAGCAGCGCCGAGCCGAACTGCGTCGACACGAAGATGGCGAACGACCGGCTGACACCCAAGCAGGTCTCGGTGAACGTCTACAACGGCGGCGCCAAGGCCGGTACCGCGGCTGCGGTGGCGACCATTCTGCGCAAGCGCGGGTTCCACGTCGCCAAGGTCGCGAACGAGCCGAACGGCGACAAGATCACCGGCGTCGCCCTGCGCGGTACGGAGGCCAACGGCCCCGAGATGCGGCTCGTCGCCGGCCAGGTGAAGGGCAAGGTCAAGCCCACCGCCGACAAACGCCCCGACCACACCGTCGACCTCGTCCTGGGCCAGGGCTACCTCGGCCTGCGCGAACAGGGCATCCCCTCGATCACCCTCCCCAAGAACACCACCCTCTGCCTCCCCAGCATCCGCCCCACCCAGCCGGTCCCGTCGGGCCAAAACCCCAACTGACCCCCCGGCCACCCTCACCCCTCGCCCGCACCCCACCCCACCCTTCACCCCACCCCGCGCCCTTCACCCCACCCCCGCGCGACATCTAGGGGTTAACCCCTGAGTCGGTGGGTTGCCCAGCGAGAATCTGAGGGGGCAAC
>NZ_BAABAA010000007.1:459400-800794 GCF_039537185.1 Kribbella ginsengisoli
GGGCGGGCGGGCGCGGGCGGTGGGCGAGTGGGTTGGGGTGAGGGGCGGGGGGCTAGTGCTGTTCGCGGCCTCGTTCGCCGAACCAGCCGGCTAGGCGGCCGGCCCGGCTGACGGCTCGTAGGCGGCGGACTGTGGGTTCGCGGAGGGCGGAGGGGGCGACGACGAGTACTGCGTCGCCTGCGCGGAGTACCGTCCGGCGTTCTGGGACGAACGCCTTGTGGTCGCGGATCACCAGCGACACCGACACGCCCGGCGGCAACCGGAGCTCGCCGATCTCGACGCCGGCCAGCCGCGACTCGCTCGGGATCAGCACCTGCAGCATGTCCGCGCCCAGCGACTCCAGCGGCGCCACGTCGATGTCGACCTCGACCGCCGCATTGTCGTCGAGCACCTTCAACCGCTTCGCCAGCCACGGCAGCGACGGCCCCTGCAGCAACGTGAACAGCAGGACGAGCACGAACACCACGTCGAACACCCGATCCGCCTGCGGCACCTTCTCCGCGAGCGGGATCGTCGCGAGCACGATCGGTACCGCGCCCCGCAACCCCGCCCACGCGACGAAGGTCTGTTCCCGCCACGGGATCTTGAACCACGACACCGACAACGTCACCGCCGCGAACCGCCCGACCACGGTGACCGCGATCCCGATCACCAGCGCGAGCAGTACGTCGTTCAGCTGGATCCGCCCCGGCGACGCGAGCAGCCCGAGCATCACGAACAGCCCGATCTGCGCCAGCCAGGCGAACCCGTCGACGAACGACCTGGTCGCGATCCGGTGCGGCAACTCGGCCCGCCCGAGGATCAGGCTGGTCACGTACACGGCGGCGAACCCGGACACGTGCAGCAGGACCGTGCCGCCGGCGTACGAGACGAAGCAGAGCGAAACGATCGCCAGCGGGTACAGGCCGGCCGAGCCGAGTGCGACCCGGCGGATCAGGCCGACGGCCGCCCAGCCGATCACGAAGCCGAACAGAGCGCCGACCACGAGCTCATAGACGACCAGCCCGGCGAAGTACGGCAGGCCGTGCTCCTTGAGGCCGTCGGTGCTCACCAGAGTCACCAGGAGGACCGTAGGAGCGTCGTTGAGGCCCGACTCGGCCTCCAGCATCCCCCGCAGCCGCGGACGGACGTTGACGCGGCGTAGTACCGAGAAGACGGCAGCAGCATCCGTAGGCGAGGTGACAGCACCCAGAAGCACCGAGATCTGCCAGTCGAGCCCGAGCACGAAGTGGGCGACACACGCGACCACGCCCACGCTGATCGCGACACCGAGAGTCGCCAGTACGACGCCCATCGGCATCACCGGGCGTACTTCGTTCCACCGGGTGGTCAGACCGCCCTCGATCAGGATGATCACCAGCGCCGCGAACCCCAGCGCATGCGCGAGCTGAGCATCCTCGAACTGGATCCCCGCACCCGACTCACCCAGCAGCAACCCCATCGCCAGATAAATCAGCAGCGACGGCAACCCCAGCCGCCCCGACAACCGGACGGCAATGATCGCCACCAGCAACACAGCGGCGCCGGCGAGCAGAATCCGGTCGAGCTCGGTGACATCCACAGCGGCCCTCTACTTCTCGGGTCGGGACTGCAGCTTAGTGGAGCCATGCCTCCGGCAACGAATCACAAGCCGAAAACGGAGCAGACGACAACCCGGGCAAAAAACGAGGACCCTGACGCATCACACAGCATCAGGGTCCTCGGTGTTTCTACCACCCGGGGGTGGTTGGCGGTGGCGGAGGGATTTGAACCCTCGGAAGGGGGGTACCCTTCACGCGCTTTCGAGGCGCGCTCCTTCGGCCGCTCGGACACGCCACCGCCGAAGAGGCTATCAAGACCTATGGCCTGTGAAGAAATCGCGTAGCCTCGCGCCCGCTTCGTCGGCCATCACGCCGCCGATCACCTCGGGGCGATGGTTGAGTCTGCGGTCCCGTACGACGTCCCAAAGGGAGCCCACGGCGCCCGCTTTTTCGTCGTACGCCGCGAACACCAGGCGCTCCAATCGCGACAACACGATCGCCCCGGCGCACATCGTGCAGGGCTCCAGGGTGACGACGAGTGTGCAGCCGGTGAGGCGCCACTCGCCGACGTGCCGGGCCGCCTCGCGGATCGCCAGCACCTCGGCGTGGGCGGTCGGGTCGCCGGTCAGTTCGCGCTCGTTGTGACCGCGCCCGATCACCTGGGCGTCAGCGTCCACGACGATCGCGCCGATCGGTACGTCGGCACTGCCGTGCGCCTTCTCGGCCTCTTCCAGCGCCAGCCCCATCAGCCGGGCGTAGGCGCGGTGTGCGGGGCTAGCCAATTGCTTCGAGCGCCTCGTGGAACCGCTCGCCGAAGCCGAGCACCTCGGCGATCTCTTCGAGCATCTCCTCGGGGTAGAGGTCGACGTCGTCGATCAGCGCGCCCAGATCCATCGCGGTCATCCCGAGGTCGGAGACGATGCCGAGGTCGCCGGCCGGGACCTGCTCGTCGTCGTCATCGGCCAGCGGGATGTCCAGCTCGTCGACGACCTGCTTGGCCAGCGGCCACTCGGTGGCGGCGGTGACGTCGGAGATCAGCAGCCGGGCGCGGCCGCCGACCACCCGGAGCAGGATGAAGAAGTCCTCGTCGACCGAGATCATCCCGAGCACGCCCTGGTCACCGGGGTAACGGCGCAGGGCGGAGACGAGCGCGGACAGGTCCGGTTCACCCCGCAGTACCAGTGGGGCGACCAGCCACTCCCCGTCCTCGGTGTAGGCAGCGACCGCGAAATCCAGGTCGGTGGACGTCTCGGTAGTGGTCATCGGCCCAGCCGTGGGATCAGACACCTTTGCATGGTCGCAGACTCGCACCGTACTTTGCGGCTTTTTTCTGTTTTTTCTGCTGTTGTTCGCACGGTCAGTGGTGATATGTGGCCCGGCGCATGGCGGCCCGGATCTGCTTGACCCGGGCGCGCCGCGGGGCCACCCGGGCACGGAGGGCGCGGGCCTCGTCCAGTTCGCGGAGGAAGGCGGCGCGGCGGCGGAGGCGGTCGAGCTGTTCGGGTGACTTGCCGGTGGATTCGGGCACGGCGCACCGTCCTGGGGTCGATTCGGAACAGGCGCCCCGGGGCGGGGGCCAACTGACCTAAAACGACTGCCTTTCAATCCTAAAAGGGCACAGAGTTTCCAGTGGCGAATCGCCGACGGTAGCGTTCGCCGCATGCAGATCCTCGTCGTGGACCATCCGCTGGTCGCTCACAAGCTCACCACCCTGCGGGACGAGCGGACGGATTCGCCGACCTTCCGGCGACTGACCGAGGAGCTCGTCACGCTGCTCGCGTACGAAGCCACCCGGGACGTCCGGACCGGCCCGATCAGCGTCACCACCCCGGTCGCCGAGGCGGAGGGCATCAAGCTGACCTCCCCCAAGCCGCTGGTGGTCCCGATCCTGCGCGCCGGGCTCGGCATGCTGGAGGGGATGACCCGGCTGCTCCCGACGGCCGAGGTCGGCTTCCTCGGGATGATCCGCAACGAGGAGACGCTGAACGCCTCGACGTACGCCGAGCGGCTGCCGGAGGATCTGCACGGGCGCCAGTGCTACGTGCTCGACCCGATGCTGGCCACCGGCGGCACCCTCGCCGCGGCGATCCAGTTCCTGGTGGACCGCGGCGCCGACCACATCACCGCCATCTGCATCCTCGCCGCCCCCGAGGGCGTCGAGCGGATCGAGCGCGAACTGGCCGACCTCGACATCCCCTGCACCCTCGTCATCGCAGGCATGGACTCCCACCTCAACGACAAGGGCTACATCGTCCCGGGCCTGGGCGACGCCGGAGACCGCCTGTACGGCGTGGCGCAGTAAAGGAAGAAGAAGCTGGGGAGAGGCCTACTCCATCAGGTCGGCGAGGGCTTGGTAGCCGGCATCGGACGGGTGGGCGTCGCCGTCGCGGCAGAGCAGGGTCAGGGTGCACAGCGTTGCGCCGGTGTCGCCTTCAGGGTTGAAGACCGGCATCGGGTCCGCGAACCGGGCTCCGTGCTCGGCCGCCGCGGCGGCCATCGCGGCGTTGAGCTGCCGGATGATCGGGTGGGTGACCGGGAACGCGCCGACGTTGACGTCGAAGGCGCCGAGCACCACGAGGCGGGCGTCCGGTGCGGCCCGGTGAAGTTGGCGCAGGATGCCGGACAGATTCGCCGCGATGCCCGCGATCGCGGCCGGCGCGCCGTCGAGGATGCACTGCACATTCCCGTTGCACGACGCGACGAACTCATTGGCGTCGTTTCCCCACAGCGACAGCGTGACCAGATCGACCCTGCCTCGATGATCCCGCAGGAAGCGCACTGCGGCCGCCTGCTGGGTCCCGGTGAACGCGTCATGCAGCGGTAGCCCGGCTCCCGCCCACGGGCACCGCCCCGTCGCGAAGGTGGTCGTCGATTCGCCTGGACAGCCGTAGTTCACGAGGGTCGTCCGCTGCTGCCCGTGATGCAGCCGGGGGGCCAGCAGATCGGCGTACCCGGTGTCGAACGCCTCAGCCGGCTGTCCGACCTTGAACCGCTGGAACCCGAAGGCCAGCGAGTCACCCAGCGAGAGATACCAGCGCTCAGCGGCTCGTTGTTCGGCCGCTGAGGCCGCTGAGGCTGCTGAGGCCGGGGTGCTGGTGAGCAGCAGTGCGAGCGCCGTGACCAGCGCGATCAGAGCCGCCGTCACACCTGTCGAGGTCCGTGGTGCGGGCATGGGTCGCAACCTCCCCGTCCGGGTTCCGTTGCCTACAGCGTCATTTCCGGCCGCGCATCGCGCAAGAGCAGGTCAGGAATTCGCCGTGTAGTCGATCGGCAGGTCGGCCGCCTCCAGGGAGACCAGCTGGTCTGGGGTGGGGGCGGTGAGGGTGGCCAGGCGGTAGGCCTGGCGTTCGGTCATCTGCTGGAAGATCTGGCGGGCCGAGCGGCCGTTGCCGAAGCCTTCGCCGCGTGGGAGTACCTGGAACATCTCCGAGAGGGCCCGCCGGGCGTCCTCGGAGAGCTCGTACTGGTGCTCGCGGGCGTGGTACTCGAAGATGTCGACCAGCTCGGCCGGTGTGTAGTCGTCGAACAGCAGGGTCCGGGTGAACCGCGACGACAGGCCCGGGTTCGAGCCGATGAAGCGGCCCATGTCGTTGACGTAGCCGGCCACGATCACGACCAGATCCTCGCGATGGTCCTCCATCATCTTGACCAGCGTCGCGATCGCCTCGGCGCCGAAGTCGTTGCCGATCCCGATCGGCGCCAGCGAGTACGCCTCGTCGATGAACAGCACGCCACCGAGGGCCTGGTTGACCGCGGCCTGCGTCTTCGGACCGGTATGACCGACGTACTCGCCGACCAGAGCGGTCCGGTCCACCTCGACCAGATGCCCCTTCCGCAGCAGGCCGAGCGCCTTCAGCACGCGCCCATAAAGCCGCGCGACCGTCGTCTTGCCCGTACCCGGGTTGCCGGCGAACACCAGGTGCCGGCTCAGCGGTGGCGCGGGCAGCCCGGCCTCCTGCCGCATCCGGACCGCCTGCATGAGGTTCACCATCGACTGGACGTCACGCTTGACCCGTCCGAGGCCGATCTGCTCCTCGAGCTCGGCCAGTACGTCCTCGAGCTTCTCGTCCTCGGGCGGCATGCTCTCGTCCAGCGTCCCCACCGGTCCGACCGGCACCGGCGGAGTACCACCAGAACCGCCTGTACCGGCCGAGGCCGCCGCAGGAGTAGCCGGAGTCATCGGTACGCCGTCCACCGTGCAGTCCTCGAAGACCGGGTTCGCGCCCTCGTCCTGGCCGACCGCGCCGTCGCAATCACGGATCCGGACGTGCCGTAGTACCGGCGTGGATGCCTTGCTGAGATGCAGAGCCGGGTACTTCGCACCGACGATGTCGCAGTCGGTATACGACCCAGCAGCCTTCTCGGCGATGTAGATCCCGTTCTTGGCTACCCCGACGACCCGCAGCCCGGTCACCGTCGGCGTCACCCCGGACCAGACGACCAGCCCCGACCCATCGCACTTCTCGATCGTGCTGCCGTTGATCTCCGCCGATGCACCGGTCCCGATGACGATCCCGGCCGCCTTCGTCCGGCTCACCCGTACTGCGTCCAGCTGGACGTACCCAGTCCCCGACAACTCGATCCCGGTCCCGACAGTCCCGGCCACCGAACACGTCTCCAGGCTGGTCGCAGCCGTCGACTCCAGATGCACACCGATCGCGCCTCCGGTGATCCGGCAGTCCTCGGCCCTCACCGTCGCCTCGTCGACGACCGACAACGCGGTCAGCCCGATGTCCGTGATGCCGCACGCGTCCAGCTCGACCTTCGACGTACCGGTCGCGTGCACCCCGTGCTCGGCGCCACCACGGATCAGACTGTCGACGAGCTTCACCGAAGCCGCACCGGTCAGATGGAACGCGCTGTACTTCGACCTGTCGACCCGGCAGTCCGTCATCGTCGCCTGGGCCCCATCCGAGATCAGCAGCCCATTGGCCCCCGAATCGGACACCGCACAACCCCTGGCCGTCACGGACGCCTGATCCTGAATGACGAACCCACTGGCCTGCGTGTCCCGGAACCGGCAGTCCACCAGCTCGACCCGCGCAGACCCGGCCGCGTGGATCGCCGCCGATCCGGCCTTGTCGATCGACAGCTCGGTCAACTGCGCCGTCGACGCGTCCTCGAGCAGCAGGCCGGCCATGCCCGTCTGGCGGAGTACCGAGTCGGTGAGCTTCACCCGGCTGTCGCCACGCAACCGGAAGCCGTAGCCGACCGTGTCGCTCATCCGGAGCCGGTTGGCCTCCAGATAAGCGCCACCCGACAAGACGATCCCGATGCCGTCGATCTTCTCGATCGTGGAGTCCTCGACCTGCGCGCGGACCCGGCCGGACAGGTGCATCGCGGCCAGCCGGCCACTGCCGAGCTTGGAGCGGCGGACCAGCACCGAGGTCACGCCGTACCCGCTGAGGTCCGAGCCCTGGCCTTCGTTGCCTCGGGCATGGATCCGGCTGCCGGTCACGACGCAGTCCTCGATCAGCAGCCCGGCCCCGCCGGCCACCCCGATCGTCGGCGTCTCACTGTCGTCGGCGGCCCGGACGTACAGGCCGCGCAGTACGCACTCGAGCCCCTCGACGACGATCGCCGGTACGCCGCTGCCGGCGACTCCGACCACGTCGACGCTGCCCTGGCCCTGCTCGGCGACGATCACCAGCGAGCGGTCGAGGACCACCTGCTCGGTGTAGCTGCCGGGCGAGACCACGACGGCGTCACCAGGGCTGGCGGCCTTGACCGCGTCGGAGATCCGGCGGTACGTCCCGCGGCCGCCCTTCGGGGCGACATACCTCGTCGTCACTGGCTCTCCATCGGTTCGTTCCCGGTCACGGCGTTCCGGTCGGGCCGGCGGACGGCTGTGGCTGCGGTTGGGGCTGAGGCTGCTGCACCCCAGGTGGCAGGATCACGCCGCCGCTGGTCACCTGCGGCTGTGGCTGATTCTGGGGCACGGTAACACTGGGCGGCAGGATCAACGGCTGCGGATTCGGCCGCGACCACTCCGGGTTCATCGACGCCCGCAGCGCCGGGGCGAGCAGCGACGCCATCCCCTTCTCGAAGAACTTCAGCCCGAAGCCGGTCGCCATGTCGGCGATGCCGCCCTTCTGGAAGTACCGCCCGGCGCTGAAGCCCATCCCGATCGTGCGCAGCATGCCGATGCTGTTGGCGATCGCGTAGCCGGTGGCGACCGACATCCCGCCTTCGGCCAGCGCCTGCCAGCCGCCGACGGTGTGGGTCTTGCCGTCCTTGCCGGGGACCCCGAAGATCGCCGCGTTCATCGTGCCGTTCACGAACCCGGTCAGCGGCAGCATCAGCATGCCGAAGCCGTAGTCGAAGGTACCGCCGCGCCACTTGGTCGCGCTGGTGTTGCCGGCCCACTCGACGCCCCACTGGGCGGTGTTGTTGTTCGGCCGTTTGGTGGCCAGGCTGCCGCCGTCGAGGTTGCCCATCGTCTGCTTCAGGTCGCGCAGGCCGCCGCCGAGCCGGGTCTCGGTCAGCGCCGTACCGGCCACCGTGCGCAGCGTCGTACCGACGGCCGCGTTCATCAGCGCCTTGAGCGCGTCCGTGCCGCTGAACGGCTTGTTCTGCGCGTCGGCGATGATCGCCATGATGATCAGGCTGGCCGCGTAGTCGAGGACGAACTCGGTCCCGGCGGTGAGCAGCATCTTCTGGGTCAGCAGCCGCCCGTACGAGACGTAGTTCGCCTCCATCCGCAGCGGGTTGCCGCCTGCCTGCAGCGCCTTCGGGTCGAAGGTCCAGTTGGACTGCAGGTGCCACGGCTGTCGCTGGGCGTCGCCGATCCGCGCGTTCCAGCCGCGGAACTCGGTCATCGACCCGCGGAAGTCGAACTCGTTGCCGGTCAGGATCAGCCGGTTGTCGCGCAGTTCGAAGACCAGGCCGGTGTCGGACCGCTCGCCGACCACCCGGCCGTTGTTGTCCCAGATCTTCCACTGGCCGTGCAGCTTGTCGGTCTCCAGGTAGTTCGCGCCCGACGCCGCCCGCTCGCGGATGATCTTGTCGAAGTCGAACTCCTTCCACTGCGCCAGATCGCTCTGCCCGTTGGCGTCCACGTGGTACTCGCGGACCCGGACCGGGCGGCCGTCGCCGATGTGCTGAGGCGTCTCGAACCGCACCTCGCCCGGGTGTGTCGCGCCGTTCGGGGTGACGTCGCGGAAGTGCGTCGACTGCCCGTTCCACTGGTTCGACCAGCGCCCGGTGCCGTTGCTCCACCGCCGGTCGAACGTCATCGCCGCGTCGGCCCGCTGGCCGAACTTGTCGAACTCGGCGCTGTGCCAGTTGTTGTTGCCGGACTTCCACGACTCGACGTACCGGCCCTCGTCCAGCATGTGCCGGTCGCGGACCAGGTTGCCTCGGGCATCGAAGTCGCGGAACGAGTTGTCCCAGCTGATCGACTGGTCGCGCGAGCCCTTGAAGTGGAAGCGCTCGCCACCGACCCCGGTCGGGTTGCCGTTCAGGTCCAGCTCACGCCAGGTCCAGCGCGACCCGTCGGCCGGGCCGGTCGCCTCGATGTAGCGGGTCGGCGGGTTGTGCCCGTACGGCGGGATCTGGTGCGACGAGCCGACCAGGTTGCCGTGCGCGTCACGCTGCACCCAGATGTGGGTGTTGCCGGCCTCGGGGAACTCTCGGACCTCGCCACCGGGATGGCTCTGCCGCACCAGGATCCAGTCCGGCCCTTGACCCGGCTGGTGCGGGCCCATCGACGGTTTGAAGTCCTGCCAGCTGTTGTTGGTGTTGTCGAAGATCCGCCAGCCCTTCGTGCCGTCGTTCTCCCACGACATCACCGCGCCGCCGTTGGGGTTCGGGTGCGCGTCGGTCAGCGCCTCGACCTGGTCGCCGACCTTGAGCTTCGACCCGTCGTGCAGCTTGCCCTCGAACCGGACGAACCGGCCGTCCAGCCCGACGTCGACGAAGGACTCGTCGCCCGCGACGTACCGGACGCCGTGGCCCGGGTTGGTCGCCCCGGTCGTCTCCCAGCGGTAGATCTGGTACCGGGCGTCGTTCGCGACATGCGACACGTTGCCTTCCGGCACCGGGTTGCGCTGGATGTAGTCGCGGAACCAGACCGGCGGCCGCTGCTCGCCGACCCGGTGCGCGCTGAGGATGTCGTCGTTGGGCAGCTTCGTCCCGCTGCCGACCGGCTTCCCGGCCTTGCCCTGGATCTCCCAGCTACCGGGCCGTTCGAGTCCGTTCGCACCGGTCTCGAGCTTGAACTCCTGATACTGGTTCGCGTGCTCGGTGCTGTTCCAGGTGCCCCACTTCTGCTGCGCGATGTCATCAGTGGTCTGACCGGGCAGCCTGACCCGGTCGATGAAGCCGTCGCCGAGCTTCTCCCAGGTCCGCTGACCCGAGCCGATCAGTCCGCCGTCGGCATCGAACCGGTTCCAGGTCCAGTTGCCGTCCGCGCCCCGGACCGCCAGCACATGGCCGGTGATCTCCTTCTCCGCCTTGCCCATCGGGCCGATCTGGTCGGCGATCGGGTTGTCGTACTTCTGCAGGCCCTGCTGGTAGTGGTGCACCTGGCGGCCGTTGTGGTCGACGTCCATCCACGAGTTGCCGCTGGTGTCGAACTCCCGCTTGCCCCAGTTGCTGACCCCACCGGCGTTGTCGTACGTCGCCCAGGTGGTCCGCCGGTTGAAGGTACCGAAGCCGAGCGTGTCGGTCTTGCGGAAGCTGTCCATGATCTCGCCGCCCGGCAGCCACCGGCGCTCGAAGACCTGGACCTCCTTGGCCGACGAGCTGATCAGCTTGATCTGCCCGTTGCCGACCCCGGTCACCTCGACCTTGCCGTGCTGGAAGACGCCGTCCGCGCTGGTCCCACCGGTCCGGGTCCAGGTGCTGTTGGCCCGGTCGACGACGTACCGGAACGGCGTGGCCTGCCCGTTGTTGAGCACCGGGAAGCCTTGTTCGGTGAGGTTTCCGGCCCGGTTGTAGACGTGGTACTCACCGTTGCGCGGGCTGCCGTTGAGCCGGATCTCGACCCGCACGTTGCCCTGGGCATCGACCGTGGCGTGGTACCGGTTCGGCATCGCCGTACCGGTGTTGTCGACGAAGGTGACGACGCCGTTCTGGTCGCGGGTGACCCGGCCGCCGAGCTGGCTCGCGCCCAGTCCGTCGAGGTCGGTGAGCTGCCGGACCGGTACGCCCTGCAGGTCGAAGACGTCCTCGCCACCGACCCGGCTGACGGTGATCTCGCCACGGGCCGCGTCGAAGTTCACTTGGCGGCCGGCGATCGGCGCGTACTGCGCGTCGACCCGCTGCGCCCCGGCCGTACCGATCTCGAGGAAGCCGTCCTCGCCGTGCAGCGTGACGGGGATACCGTGTGCCTGGTGGGCGCCGTTGGCGTCGTACAGGTGGTAGTTGCCGCCGTCGATCGCGCGGTAGCCGCCGTTGCCGGTGAGCTCGACCGTGCCCGGGCCGGGCGCGTCGGCGCCGGTCCGGATGCTCACGTTGCCGTGCACGTCGTGGACGACGATCAACTGCTGGCCAGGCTGAACACCCGGCTGGTGCAGCGGGATCCGCCGGTCGATCGCGAGACCCGCGTCATCGAAGGTCCGCGCGATGCCGTTGGCCGGATCGGTGAGCCGGAAACCGCCGCCCTGCAGGACATCCACCTGATGCGGCAACCGGGTACCGAGGTCGTCGATGAAGGAGAACGTGCCGTCGGTGCCGCGGTACAGGAAGACCTGTCCCGGGAAGTCGGCGTGCGCCACCCGTACGCCGGTGCCCTCCAGCAGACCGTTGTTGCCGAAGTACCGGATGTCCCCGAGGTTGTTGTCGACGACCATCAACTGGCCGTTGCCCAACCGGGTGACCTGCGTGTGCGGAACCGGGGCACCGTTGACGTCAACGACGCGGAGACCGCCGGCCCCGTTCGGCTCGGTGAACAACGCGCCGTGCAGGCCTTGCGGATCGGTGAGCCGCAGACCATCCGCGGTGAGCACTCCATCCGCGCCGTACCGCGCGCTGTTCCCCTGCGCGGTGTTGATCCGGAAGCCGCCGTCCGGCAGCAGATCGACCGTCGTCCCGGGAACATGCGTTCCCTGCAGATCGACCAGCCGTGCGCCGGCGGCTCCGTCGACCTCGATGAACCGGTCGCCCCGGAAACCCTGCGCGTTGAGAACGGAGGCCCCGTCGCCGAGGTGTGTGCCATCGGCGGCGTACCGCTGCATGCCGCCGTCGGCGTCGTAGATCCGGAAGCCGCCGTCGTCCAGCCCGCGGACCGCGACGTTCTCGGCGCCGTCGCCGAGCACATGCCACCCGTCGGCATCATGCGCGACGAACCGGTCGGTCGTCCCGTCGAGCTTGAAGTGGACCTCGGTGAGCGTGCCGCCGCTGTCGTAGTGGATCGTCCGGTTGCCCTCGACCACGTGGTAGCCGGTCGTGTTCGCTTCCGGCCTCGACCAGTAGCCACCGGCCCCCAGACCCTGTGGGCGGCCGTTGACCGACGCGATCCGCAGGTCGTCGAGTCCTTGCAGCAGCCCGTCGGCCGACAGCCCGGGGTGCTGGGCCTCGAAGGTCTGCTTGGCCAGTACGAACTTCTCCTGGGCGGCGTGCAGATCGAAGTGCGCCCGGTCCCCGATCGACAGCCCGTTGGAGGTGCTCGCCGCGTTGGGACCGTTCTCGTCGCCGTACCTCGTCGCGGCGGCGAAGTCGTCGTACGTCTTCTGCACCGCCTGGAAGTCGTCCATCCGGGTCAGCACGAGCGCGTCGGAGTCGCCGAGCTGCCGGAACAGGTTCGCCCGGGCAGCCATGTCGCTGCTCCACGTCTGGCTGACGTTCGTCGCGGCCTGGCGCCACGACAGCGGGTCGATCTTGCCGGCGAAGACATCGCTGTTGTGCAGCACGCCGGCCTTCAGATCGGTGGCGAAGTGCAGGTACTCCGAACCGCTCCACGAGTTGCCGAAGAACCGGACCCCGTTGAACCTGCCCTCGACAGTGACGGTGTCGCGGCCGGCGTTGCGGGTGATCGTGATGGTCAGGTCGTCGGCGCTGTTCGGCTTGCTCACCTTGATCGTGTTGACGAGTCCGTCGTGACTGATCGTCGAGGTCGCCGACACGTCCGTCATGCCCTGGAACTTGCGCAGCCCGTCGGCCGAGAACGCGTGACCGAAGTCGTCGAAGGCCTGCTGCGACGAGAAGCCCGGCCACTCCTGGTGGATCAGGTCGTCGTACGTGCTCTGCGGCAGCTGCTCGGCCCGGACGGGGATGATCGTCAGCCCGTCCTCGACCCGGTTCGGGCCGGTCCGGACCAGGTTCGTCGGGGCCAGCGTGACCTCGAACTGGTGCGGGTTCACCGGCGGTGCGTCGGCCGCGCCGGGCTGGAAGTGCGGCGGGTACGCCGAAGCCAGCTTGGCGTGCTCACCCGGTACGTCGATCTCGAACACGACCCGGTTGGACTTCGCGCCGTTCTGCGCCCAGGTGTGCTGGAACTCCATCCCGTTCGAGGTCGACGACGGCAGCCGCTCGACGAAGTTGTCCGCCTGCGCCGCCAGCGGATCGAGGGACATGCCGCGGTACAGGGTGACCCGGGCGTTCGGTCCGTGGAAGGCGAGATCGGTGGTGGTCCGGACGAAGTCGTCGACCTTCTCGACCAGGCTGTCCGCGTTGGTCATCGAGAGGTCGACATAGCCGCCGTACCCGCGATGCGAGGTGAAGGCGCCGTCGCGGACGTCCTCCATCAGCTTCAGCACGTTGGCATCGGTGGCCGCGGCCGCCAGGTGCGTGCGGGACAGATCGACCGAGCCGGTCCAGCGCGCGGCAGCGTCCGGACCGGTCAGGTGCGCCGGTACCACCGGAGCGGGCGCGTTCGCCGTCAGACCCTGATCCAGCTGCCGGAAGGCGCCGGTCGACCGGTCGAAGCTCAGCGCGCCCTGCGGGGAGGCGATCGTGATCGTGTCGCCGTTCGCCTTGACCGGCCAGTTCCCGCCGAGTCCGTCGTCGAACGTCCCCGCGTAGATGTTGCCGGTGAAGCCGTCCTCACCCATCTCCAGCCACCGGCCGGCGAGCGGGCCGTGAGTCAGCTGGACCGACTCGCCGGACAGGGTGAGCGAGCCGTTGCGCATGACCCGGTACTCCCAGGTGTGCGCCGGCGTGAAGCCGTCCGGCCCGGCCTTGCTGATGGTCAGCACGTTGCCGGTCTGATGCATCTGGACCGACGAGTGCACCCCGCCGACGATCTGCGCCTGGCCACCCTGCACGCGGACCTGCACGTCGGCCGGCAGGTCATGAGTCCGGACCGGGCCGCCGCCCATCGGGTTGTGCCGAACGCTGCCGCCGACGCCGGTGGTCGTCTCCCGCATGCCACCGACCAGGCGCGGCCGGTCCGCGATCGAGGCCGACAACAAGTCGTCCAGTTGCTGCTGCAGCCCGTCGAACTGCACGCCGTGCTTGGCGTCGAACGCGTTCTTCGCGAGGTCGAGGTTGTGCTGCGCGGTCTGCAGCTCGATCCGCGCCTGGTCACCGAGCGCCGGACCACGCGAAGAGCCGTCGGGACGTCCGCTCAGTTCGTCGTACTTGGCCAGCGCGGCCCGGTACTCGTTCTGGGCCTTCTGCACCCTGGTGAAGTCGTCCACCCGGACGGTGAGATCCGCCTCGGTGTCCCCGGCCCGGCGGAACACGTCGAGCCGGGCCGCCGAGTCGGCGTTCCAGATCTGCTCCATCGTCTGCTTGGCGGCCGGAGCGCCCTTCCACGAGGCCGGCTCCATCCGGCCGGCGAACAGGTCGCTGTTGTGCAGGACGTTGCCGCGCAGGTCGGTGGCGATGTGCTTGAAGTCGGTCTTGCTCCAGGTCTGGTCGAAGGTCGTCAGGCCGTCGGACGCGACCGTCACGCGGACCGAGTCGGCCTCGGCGTCCCGGAGTACGGTGATCTTCAGCTCGCCCTCGAAGCCCGGCTTGGTCCCGGTGATGGTGAGCCGGTCGCCACTCTTGACCGTCGTGGTGGTGATGTCCTCCAGGCCGGTGAACTTGCGCAGGTTGTCCCGCTCGAACGACTTCGCGAAGTCGGTGAAGGCGTCGGACGACTTCATCCCCGGCCACTTGGCGTTGATCAGGTCGCTGTACGCCGACGGCGCGATCGCCTCGGCCTTGACCGGGATGATCGTCATCCCGTTCTCGAAGCGGTTCGGGCCGGTCCGGACCAGCGTTGTCGGGGCCAGCGTGACCTCCCACTGGCTCTGGTTCCACGCGCGCGCCTCGTCCAGCCCTGCCTGGTAGCCGGGCGGGTAGGACATCGACAGCTTGCCGTGCCCGGCCGGTACGTCGATCTCGAAGACGAACCGGTTGCTCGCGACGCCGTTCTTCGCCCACTCCTCCTGGAACTTGATGTTGTTGGAGGTCGAGCTGGGCAGCCGGTCGACGAACTCGTTCGCCTTGGCGCTGGCCGGGTCCATCGAGACGCCGCGGTACAGGGTGATGTCCCGGTCGCCGCCCTTGAGCAGCAGGTCGCGGGTGACGTCGGAGAAGGTCTGCACCTTGCCGACCAGGGTGCCGTCCTCGAGCGCGAGCGGGTTCACGTACCCCTCGAAGCCGCGCTTGGAGGTGAAGGAGCCGCCCATGACGTCCTTCATCAGGTTCTCGACGGCCTTGTTCTCGGCGGCCGCGGTGAGGTGCGTGCGCGACAAGTCGACTTGGTTGGTCCAGCGGACCGGGTCGCCGTGGATGGTGGCCGGCAACGCGGGCGCGGGCAGGTGCGACGTACTGGTCGGTGCTGGGCCGTGGAACGACCCGTCCCGGCCGTACCGCAGCGGGCCGCCCGGGGTGGCCACGAACAGTTCGTCGCCGACCACCTTCATCGGCCAGACGCCGCCGTCGCCGAGAGTCCCGTCCAGCTGGCCCATCAGTCCGCGCAGATTGGCCACCTCGCCGGCCAGCGGACCGTCTGCCAGGTGGATGGTCTGGCCGGTCAGGTTCGGCCGGCCGAAGCCTTGCCGGAAGGTCCAGGTCGACAGCGTCTCGCCGCTGGCGCCCACCTGAGTGATGGTGATCTCCCGGCCGTTCACCGAACCGGTGAACTCGCCCGCCCGGGTGCCGGTGAACTGCACCGCGCCACCCTCGACCTGGTACGAGACGCCGCCACCCGGTACCTCGAACTGCCGGCCGGCGCCAGGCAGCTTCGGCCGCTTCACCGCATCGCCGAGCTCCGCCTTCAGCTGGTCGGGATCCATGTCGTACTTGCGCTTGAAACCGAGCTTGGCGGTGTCGAGGTCGGCCCGGGCACCGTCGACATCCATCCGGACCTCGTCGCCGACGGAGACCCCGCTGGCCGACGGGCCGTCGGGACGGGCGCCGTGCAGGTCGAGGTTGTCGACCGCGTGCTTGAGGTTCAGCTCGCTCTGCTGGAACCGGGAGAAGTCCTCCATCTTCGCGTTGACCAGCGCGTCGGTGTCGCCGGGCTTGCGGAAGACGTTCGCCTTGGCGGCGAAGTCGGCGTCCCACTGCGCGCTGAACGTCTGCTTGTTCCACGCGGCCGGCTTCGACATCGCGATGAACACGTCGTTCTCGTGCAGCGTCCCGGCCCGCAGGTCGGTGGCGATACTGCTGAACTCGGTCTGGCTCCAGTTCCGGTTCAGCGTGGTCTTGCCGTCGGCCGTGACGGTGACGTGGACGGAATCGGCGTACTCGTTCCGGGTGATCTTGATGGTCATGTCGTGGCCCGGCAGACCGGGCTTGCTGACGGTGATGTCGCGGACCATGCCGTCGGTGCTCAGCTTCGACGTCACCGTGACGTCGGACATGTTGCCGAACTTCTGCAGGTGGACCTGGTCGAACGCGCGGCCGAAGTCGTCGAACGCGTCCGCCGAGGACATCCCGGGCCAGCGCTCGCTGATCAGGCTGTCCAGCTGGCCGGGCGGGATCTGCCTGGCCCGGACCGGGATGACGGTCAGCCCGTCCTTGACGAAGGAGTCACCGGTGCGCTCGAGCACGGTCGGCGACAGCGTCACCTCCAACTGGTCCGGGTTGAAGGCGCGAGCATCCTTCAGGCCCTGCTGGTAACCCTCCGGGTAGGACAGCGCCAACTTGCCGTGCGCGGGCGGTACGTCGATCTGGAACACGACCCGCTTGCCGGGGTCGGCGCCCTTCGCCCAGGTCTTCTGGAACTCCCAGTTGGTCGACGTCGACACCGGCAGCCGCTCGACGAACTTGTTGCCCTGGGCACTGGCCGAGTCGATCGCGATCCCCCGGTAGACCCTGGTGGGAGCGATCGGGCCGTCGAACAGCAGCCCCTCGGCCACGTCGTTGAAGGCATGCACGTCCTTCGTCAGCTTGCTGAGGCCGGTCTCCAGCACGTACGGATCGATGTATCCGCCGAAGCCCTTCTGCGAGGTGAACCTGCCCTCGTAGGCCATCTGCATCATGTCGCCGACGTCGTCCCACTTGCTGGCCGCCGTCAGGTGCGTGCGGGAGATGTCGGCCTGGGCCATCCACTTCGCGAGGTCGTCGCCCTCCAGGTGGACCGGCGGGATCGGGTCCGCCATCTTGCCCTTGACGCCGGGCTCGACGCGGACGAAATTGCCGGTGCGGTCGTACACCTGGGTCCCGGACATCGAGGGCACGCTGTACTCGCCCTCGCCGGTGCTGTACTTGACCGGCACGTGATCGCCGAGATCGTCGACCGCCCCGCGACCGAACGATCCGCCGCTCCACTCCGCGGTCAGCGCCCGGCCGTCGAACACATCGCCGCCGCCGTGCAGGACGAGCTGGTCGGTCTTCATCATCGGCCAGCCGAGATCGTTGAGCTCGTACTTCAGCGTCCGCAGAACGTTGCCATCAGCATCGACCTTGGTGACCGTCAGCGCCTTGCCGTCCAGCACGCCGCGGAAGTCGTCGACCCCGTCGCCGAGGAAGTTGACCGAGTTGCCTTCGATCTTGAACATCCCGTCGGTGCCCGAGATCGGCATCGGGCGACGCATGCCGGCGCCGGGCAGCCGCGGCCGGTCCTTCAGCGAGTCGAGCAGCAGGTTGTCCAGCTGCTGCTGGATGGCGTCGACCTTCATGGCGTGCTTGCCCTCGAAGGCAGCCTTCGCGTTGGCCAGGTCGGTCTCGGCCGCGCTCAGCTGGAGATGCGCCTGGTCGCCGATGTCCGGCCGGGTGGACGCGCCGTCAAGCCGGCCACCGTGCTGGGCGATGTCGTCGAGAGCCGCCTTGACGTTGCCCTGGGCGTGCTCGACCCGGCTGAAGTCGGCCATCCTGGCGTCGACCACCGCGTCGGTGTCACCGACCTTGCGGAAGACGTTGGTCTTCGCCGCCAGGTCGTCGGCCCAGGCCTTGTTGAACGCCTCGATGTCGTCGGCCCAGGCCTTGTTGAGCGAGGCGATGTCGTTGTCCCAGTTGCGGTTGAGCGAGGCCAAGTCGTCGCCCAGGCTGCCCTGGTCGACTGCTTTGCCCTTGCCCTTGACGTCGATGTGGACCGGCGGCGCGGCCTCCTCGGCCCAGCGCGCGGGCTGCGGCAGGTTGGTGAACTGCTCGTTGTTGTGCAGTACGCCGCCACGCAGATCCGTTGCCAGGTTGGAGAACTGCTGCCCGCTCCAGCTCTTGTCGAACTTGGTGGCGCCGTCCACGTCGACGGTCACCCGGACCGAGTCCGCGTCCGCGTTGCGGGTCACCGTGATGTGCATGTCGTGACCCTCGAAGCCCGGCTTGCTGACGGTGATCTTGTTGATCATCCCGTCGCCGCTCAGTACGGACTTCGACGTCACGCTCTCCAGGTCGGGGAACTGCCGCAGCGCGGTCAGCTCGAACGACTTGGCGAAGTCGTCGAACGCCGTCGCGGAGTCCAGCCCACCCCACTTGGCGTTGATCAGGTCGTTGTACGCCGACGGCGGGATCATCTCGGCCTTGACCGGGATCACCGTGATCCCGTTGTCCAGCGTCCGGTTCGCGCCGGTCCGGACGAACGTGGTCGGCGCCAGCGTCACCTCGAACTGGTCCTGGTTCCAGGCCTTCGCCTCACCGGCGCCCGGCTTGTACCCCTCCGGGTACGACATCGACAGCTTGTTGTGCGCGGGCGGTACGTCGATCTCGAAGACGACCCGGTTGCTGTTGACGCCGTTCTTGGCCCACTCGTCCTGGAACTTCACCGAGCTCGAGGTGGAGATCGGCAGCCGCTCGGTGAACTCGTTCGCCTTCGCCGCGGCCGGATCCATCGACACCCCGCGGTACAGGGTGATGTTGTCGGCCGGGCCCTTCGTGAGCAGGTCCTGGGTGACGGTGTGGAAGTTCTGCATCTTGCCGAGCAGCGTGCCGTCCTCGAGCGCCGTCGGGTTGACGAAGCCGCCGTAGCCCTTCTTGGAGGTGAAGCTGCCGCCGGCGACGTCCTTCATCAGGTTCTCGACCGGCTTGTTGGTCATCGCCTCGCCGAGGTGCGTGCGGGAGATGTCGGCCTGCGCGGTCCAGCGGGTCGCGTCCGTGCCGGTGAGGTGCGGCGGCGGTACCGCTTTGCCGAGCTGGTCGCCCGGGTGCGCGCCCGGTCCCTGGAAGAAGCCGTCGCGGTCGTACTTGAAGACGCCACCAGGTGCGGCGACGACGATACCGTCGCCTTCTGCCTTGACCGGCATGCCGCCACGGACGTCGTCGATGACCCCGTCGAGCTTGCCCGCGGTCCCTTCCAGACTGAGGAACTTGCCCGCCAGCGGTCCGTCGCCCAGCGTCAGCGTCTCGCCGATCACACTCGGCCGGAAGCCCGGCCGCATCGTCCACGAGTGCAGTACGTCGCCACCGTCGCCGAGCTTCTGGATCACCATGTTGCCGTCGGCACCGGTCTGCAGATGGAACTGATCCGCGCCCTCGCCCGACACCTTGAAGTTCCGGCCGTCCCGAACGACCTGTACGCCGTCCGCGCCCGGCAGGTCGACGCCACGACCGGGCCGGCCGCTGGCTCCGAGCAGGCCCGGGTTGAGCTTGAGGTCCGACTGCTTGAGCGCGGCCAGCCAGTCGGCCGTCGCGTCCGCGTCCAGGTTGTGCAACTGGGTGAAGGCGGCCTTCGCCTCGACGAGCTGCTGCTCGGCGAGGTGGATCTCCAGCCTCGCCTGGTCACCGACCGACGGTGCCTTCGACGAGCCGTCGACCCGGCCGGTCTGCGGCCCGAAGTCGCGCTTGATCGAGTCGAGCTCGATCTGGGCCTTCTCGACCGCGGCCCAGTCGTCCATCCGCTGCAGGACCTGGGCGTCGCTGAGCCCCTCGGCACGGAACGGCGTCGCCTTCTCCCACTGCCACGGCTTCGGGAAGTTGCTGAACTTCTCGTTGTTGTGCAGGACGCCACCGCGCAGGTCGGTGGCGATGTTGCTGAAGTCGGTCTTGGACCAGGTCTGGTCGAACTTGTTCGCGCCGTCCGAGGCGATGGTGACCCGGACCGAGTCGGCCTTCGGGTCGCGCATCACGGTGATGGTCAGGTCGTGGCCCTCGAAGCCCGGCTTGCTGACCGTGACGGTGTGGGTCAGCCCGTCGGTACTGGAGACCGCCTTCGAGGTGACGTTCTCCAGATCGGGGAACTGCTTGAGGGCGCCGAGCTCGAAGGACTTCACGAAGTCGCCGAACGCGGTCTCCGAGGACAGTCCCGGCCACTTGGCGGTGATCACCGACTCGTACATCGACGGCGGGATCTGCTCGGCCTTGACCGGGATGATCGTCATCCCGTTGTCCAGCGTCCGGTTCGGGCCGGTCCGGACCAGCGTGGTCGGCGACAGCGTCACCTCGAACTGGCTGGCGTTGATCTCGGGCGCGTCACCCTTCACGGCCTGGTAGCCGTCCGGGTAGGCCATCGACATCTTGCTGTGCCCGGCCGGTACGTCGATCTCGAAGACGACCCGGTTGGTGTTGACCCCGTTCTTGGCCCACTCGTCCTGGAACTTCATCGTGTTCGAGGTGGAGATCGGCAGCCGCTCGGTGAACTTGCCGGCCTGCGCGCTGGCCGGGTCCATCGACACCCCGCGGTACACGGTCAGGTTGTCCTCGGGGCCCTTGAAGGCCAGCTCCTTGGCGAAGTTCTCGAACTTGTGGACGTTGTTGACCAGTGAGCCGTCCCTCAGCGCGGACGGGTTGATGTACCCGTCGAAGCCCTTCTTGGACGTGAACGAGCCACCGGCGACGCCCTTCATGAACAGGTCGAGCTGCTTGTTGTCGGCGGCCAGGGTGAGGTGCGTCCGGGAGATGTCGGCCTGCGCGTTCCAGCGGACCAGGTCGTCGCCGGTCAGGTGGGCCGGCGCGGCCGGCTTCGGCAGGTCGTGCCCGGTCGACGGTCCGACGCCGTGGAAGCTGCCGGTCTTGTCATACACCAGCGGTCCCTGCGGCGACGGCACGATCAGCCCGTCGTCGGTGAACTTCACCGGCAGGTGGTTGCCGCGCAGATCCGTCACCAGGGCCTTGTCGAACTGACCCATCGCGCCTTGCAGGCTGATCGGCTGACCGTCGAACAGGCCGCCGTTCAGCGGGAACGACTCGCCGATCTGGTTCGCGCGCCCGCCGAAGCCGAGCGAGTACGTCCACGTGTGCGCGGCCTTGCCGGCGTCACCCATCTCGGTGATGGTCAGCGTCCGGCCGTTCAGCGTGCTGCTGAACGCGTCGGCCTTCGGTCCGCTGAAGCTGATCTGGCTGCCGTTCAGCTCGAACTTCATCCCGTTGCCGTTGGGCAGGTCGAAGCTGCGGCTGACCCCGCCGAGCAGGCGTGGCCGCTCCTTGAGCGAATCGATCGTCAGCTTGTCGAGCTGCGCCTGCAGGTTGTCGACGCTGAGCCCGTGCTTGCTCTCGAAGCTCGCCTTGGCGTTGGCCAGATCGTTCTCGGCCGCCCGCAGGTCGATGTGCACCTGGTCGCCGACCGCCGGCCCGGTCGACGGCCCGTCCAGCCGCTCGCCGTGCACGGCCACGTTGTCGAGTGCGTTGTCGAAGTGCGACTGTGCCCGCTGCACCTGACCGAAGTCGGCCATCTTGGCGTTGACCATCGCGTCGGTGTCGCCCGGCTGACGGAAGACGCCCGCCTTGGCGGCCAGGTCCTTGTCCCAGGCTGCGCTCAGGGTCTGGTTGTCCAGCTTGCCCTGGGCGTTGTAGTGGAACGTCAGGCCCTTCTCGTCGATCAGCTGGATGCCGCCGTTGTCGAGCTTGGTGATCTTGATGCCGGGGGTGATGTCGCCGGTCAGTGTGGTGGCGCGGAACTCGCCGCCCTTGGTCACGACGATGTGGTCGGTCGGCCGGAGTACGCCGTCGGTCTTGGTCAGCCGCAGGCCCTGGTCGATCACGATGCCGCCGCTGTCGAAGCGGGTGGTCTGACCGGTCGCCGTGTCGGTGAAGCGAAGGTTGCCCCCGGCAAGCACGTCCATCCGGCCGTCGGGCCCGCCGCCGTACAGGTTGTAGCTGCTCATCCCGCCTTCGGTCCGCTCGACCTTGACGTAGGCGCCGGGGCGGTCGGTGAGGCCGTGTAGCTGGATCTCGGAGCGGCTGGCGATCGTGTTCGTGCCGTGGCCGGAGTTGCCGATGTCGGCGCCCTTGGCCAGCGAGTAGCCCGGGTCGTGTACGCCGGGGTTGTGCATGCCCGGGTTGTGCAGTGCCGCGTTGTCGAAGCCGTTGAAGCCCGGGGTGTGGACGCCCGGGTTGTTATGCACGGCCGGCGCGGGCTGCGGATGCAGTGGGACGAGTTGGGTCTCGGGCGTCACGGCCTTGGCATCGAGGCTGTGGCCCGGTACGCCGACGTTGCCCGGCAGGTTCGTGCTCGGCACCGTCGTCCCCTGGCCCGCGTTGTGCGCGGTGGCCGGCTGGACGTGCAGGTCGGCGGCGCGGCTCGGGAGGTTGATCGGCTGGACGTTCACCGACGGCACGGTCGGGGCGTTCTGGGCGCCGGCCAGGCCTGGGTTGTCGACCTTGATCGTCGCGGGCGCGGGGGGCTTGAAGTCGGCACCGCCGTTCAGGTGGACGTTGACGTTGACGTCGGTACCGGCCGGCTTGGCGGTGTGGATCGACGGCGGAGTGACGCCTTGCGTCGTCGCGCCGGGGTTGTGGACGAGGTCGAGCGCTGCGTTGATCCGGTCGACGGCGGGCGGGTTCAGCGCGTGCAGGCCGTTGAAGTTCGCGGGGCTCGGCGCGTTCAGGACCTCGTCGATGCTGAGCTTGAAGTGGTTGGTCTGGAAGCCATGGGCCGCGCCTTCGCCGATCGACGTACCGAAGTGCGGGGAGACGGCCGGGGCGTTGTTGCGGATCGCGGAGCCGGCCAGGTCGCTCAGGCCGGCGGAGTTCGCGTTCGGGGTCGGGACGTGCAGCGAGCCGATGTTGTTCAGGCCGGGCGACTGCACGTTCACGTTGTTCATGTGCAGGGAGTTGCCGAACTCCGGCGTACCGACATGCGGCGACGGGATGTTGGCGACGACGCCGTTCGCGCCGAGGTTCGTGTTGACGTGGACCGAGGGCGGGGTCGCGCCGGTGGCGACGTGGATCGGCAGGACCGGCGTACCGACCGCTGGCTGGGTCAGGTTGGCGACGACGTTGGACGGCATCTGCGGCGTACCGACGTGGGCCGACGGGATGATCGAGCCGCCGGGGACGACCGGGACGTTGGTACCGGCGTTGCTCGGGATGTGGATGCCGCCGGGCGTGGTGACGGTCGGCGTGTGCACGCTGACGCCCAGGTCGCCACCCTTGACCGGGGCGAAGTTGCCGGTCGGGATGTCGTCGATGGCGATGCTCACGTGACCCGCGTTGAACCCGGCGCCGGACACCTCGCCGAGGCCCTTGATGTTGAGCGGGATCATCTCGGGCGGGTTCATCATCGTGTGCAGGAAGTTGGTCTTGCCGCCGAGCGCGCCGCCGGTGGTCTCGATCGGGATGCCGGCGATCGACTTGCCGATCGCGCTCGTCATCGGCATCCCGAACACGTTCTTGCCCTGGATGCCACGGCCGATCACGCCGACCTTCAGAGCCTGGGTGAAGGCGCCGAAGTCCGTCATCCCGGCCAGCCGGAAGGCCCGGATCTCGTCCGCGGCCACCGGCAGGAAGATCCGGGTCCACTGCAGGTTGCCGAAGTGCGCCTGGACGAACTTGAAGGTGTTGCCGAGGCCGGTGGCGAAGCCCTTGCCGATCGTCCCCAGCCCGCGGAACAGGGTCGACGGCAGATTGGCGAAGCCGGTGCCGAGGTTCTTGATCCCGTTCAGCGCGATCTTGCCGAAGTTGTTGCCGAAGTTGGCCGCGTTGATCGGGAAGTTCCGGATGTTCTTGACGACGAACAGGCCGGTCTCCCTGATCGCGATGTTGGCCAGCATCGGCATGCTCTTCAGCCCGGCCAGCAGGCCGTTGAACAGGAAGTCCTTGCTGAAGACGTTCTTGAAGGTCTGGACGATGCCCTTGACGCCGGCCCCGATACCCTTGCCGATCGCCTTCACGATGCTGAAGATGGGCAGCGCCTTGGTGGTCGGCGCGATCAGGCCGAGACCGGCCAGGAACAGGTCCAGGAAGCTGGCGTCACCCTTGGCGACGTCGACGATGGTCTTGATGAACAGGGCCAGGTTGACGCCCAGCGCGATCAGCGCGATCGGGCCACCGAAGATCAGCGCTGGGATGATCAGGATGATCGCCAGCCACTTGAAGGCCTCCCAGAACACCTCGCAGTCCGAGATCGGCATCTTGATGTCCGAGACACCGTTGATCCGGCCGGCGTAGCTCGAGGCCTGCTCGGACTGGTACGTACCGGCGGCCTGCGCAGTGTTCTTGTGGGTCTCCCTGTCGGGGTCGTCCTCGGCCAGGCCCCGCCCGGCGTTCAGCGCGGCGTCGGCCTTCGCCTGCTGCTCGACGACCACGCCGCTCCACTCCCGCAGCGCGGTGGCGGACGACTCGAAGGCGGAGGCGACGCTCTCGACGTGCCCGCGCAGCCGGCCGTCGACCTTGCCGCGGAGTGCGTCGGCGGTGTCCCCGACGAAGACGGAGTCGTCGTTCTTGTTCATCACGGCCTCGATCGCGGTGATGATCTCCCGCGCCTTGCCGCCCATCTTCTGGAACCCGTCGGCCAGCGCCTTGATCTTCTCGGGATCGCCCGGCGTGGGGTCGCCCCCCAGACCGATCGCATCCCAGTCACCTGGCCGCGGCATCCGAACCCTCCCTCACGCCGACAGTGGTCCCTCCGGAAAGTCCACGCCTGAGAGCGCTCCGAGGTTCAGTTCCGGGCCGGAAAACTATTTCTGAACCTGATCGCGGGCCGCCACGTGGACTGGGTGGAACCGTTTGGACAGCGGAGGTGCCCGGTGCCGGACAAACTGAAGATGAACTACAACCTGCTGAACGACGCCAAACGCGATCTGCATCAGCTGGCCGACGAGTTGATCCCGTCGATGGACAACGAGGTCTTCCAGAACCTGGGCGACGGCACCGACGACTCCATCCTGGGCAGCAGCGACATCTCCTACGCGGTCTACACGCTGCACTCCAACGCGTCGTACACGATGGGCAAGGCCAAGGACGGCCTGACCAAGCTGGGCGACTCGTTCGGCTCGGTCGGCGAGGCGTTCCTGCAGTTCGACGCCGAGATCGCCCAGGGCATGAACGCCACCAACAGCAGCCTGGCGCTGTCGAACTGGCAACGCAACAAGGACCAGTGGGACCACAAGCAGTCCCACCTGAGTGAGTGCACCGGCGACAAGCAGCCCGAGTTCTGCAGCGCCACCGACCCCGGCCCGGCCCCGCTGGACCAGACCATCGTCACCGACCGGGGCAACATCCACACCCACCTCACCCTCGATGACAAGGGCAACGTCATCAAGGAGGAGACCACCGTCACCTACGACGGCAAGACCTACACGTCGACGACGACGTACGGCGACAACCGCAACCACATCGTCACCGACTCCACCTACCCCGACGGCAGCACGGTGCACAACGACACCCAGATCCACGTCGACGCCGACGGCAAGCCGAACGGCTCGCACAGCTCGTCGAGCAGCACCGACACCGACGGCAAGGTCGACACCACCACGACCGACCTCAACAAGG
Organism: Kribbella ginsengisoli; assembly: GCF_039537185.1. Taxonomy (NCBI): domain Bacteria; kingdom Bacillati; phylum Actinomycetota; class Actinomycetes; order Propionibacteriales; family Kribbellaceae; genus Kribbella; species Kribbella ginsengisoli. Next base: position 484,885 of record NZ_BAABAA010000007.1, read on the forward strand.
ACGGCAGCGGCACCCAGACCGTCGTCAACTCCGACGGTACGAAACACGTCTACACCCGAACGCCGGACGACTGGCGCGGTACCAGCCAGCCCTGGGTGGAGACACCCGAAAGCATCGAGGACAACAAGCCGCCGGAAGAGGACTACACCTACACGGGCGGCTTCTGACTGTTCGCAGTACCCGTTCACCCCAACCGAGAAAGTGAGCACCCGCCATGGCCTACGACGGCATCAACCTCGACTACGGCAAGATCGTCGAGGTCTGCAACCTGATGACGAACGCCCACGACCAGATCTCCCCGATGATCGAGAACCTCCGCACCCGGGTGAACACCCTGGTCGACGACGGAATGGTCTTCAAGCAGTCCAGCGAGGTCATCCGCAACACCTACAACAACTTCGACACCAGCCTGAAGGCAGCAGTCAAGGGCATCCAGGACTTCTCCGACATGTTCAAGTCCATCAAAGAAAACGCCGAACAATTCGACCAGGGCATCAGCGCCAGCCTCAACCAGTCGAAGTAACCCCCCGCACCACCAAGGGCCCCAGGCACCCCCTGGGGCCCTTCGCACACCCAGCCCAAAACAATCAAAGGGAAATACAAGTACAACTACAAAGAAGAACAAAGTAAGACATGGAAATATTGGACGGCTACGGCGAACCTGCAGCCGCGGCTCCGCGTTCCAAACAGAACGAGCGATCAAGCGACGGCTGCCAGGTTTGGCTTGAGGTTCAGCTCAGCGGACGTCGTTGATCAGATCGACTGCCTCATCCATTCCGTATCTTCTACGGAGTACGGAGAGGAGGTCGTCTAACGACATCGGTGGGGTCTTCAACCGGGCGTGGATGCTGAGCACCGCCTCGAGGGCGCGATGCGGTGCGACGGCGACCGTATTGGCTGCGAACACGCTCGGCGGGATGACCTGGATGCCGGAAGGGATCTTGTCCGGCGGGAAGTGCTTGAGGTTGTTGGTCACGATCGCGCCGGCCTGACCGGCCAGTGCTGCCGCGATCACGTGCTCGTCGCCGGGATCCGGGAGCCCGAACGTGCCCTCGTAAGGCTCCCAGTTCTGGACCTCGGCGTCATCGAAGCGCGCCCGCATCCGCTCGACCAGGCGAGCCGCGCGCAGCTCGGCTTCAGCTCGCGGCAGCCCGTACCTTCTGGTCAGCTTGGCAGTCTCAGTGGAGAGGAGTTCGTCGAGAATCTCACTGCTCCACAGCGGTCGATAGAGGTTGAAGACAGCCAGACTGAGCAGAAAGTCGCGCTGCTTGCTAGGCCAAAGGACGCAGGTATCGAGGAGTGCGGCGAACACTCCCCGATACTGCCAGAGATCGGTGACTTAGCATTAGCGCCCGGATGCGCGGCGTCGCGCCTCGGCGCGGTCCTTCCGGATCTGGGCGATAAGTTCATCGACCACGGCAACATCCTCTTCCTCGTCCAGGTCGACCGATGTGTCGGCGATCGCCTGGAGCTGCAGCTGCCGGCGCGCGTCGCGGTAGGCCAGAGCATCCTTGAGCAGGATCCTTCGGCGATTTCCGATCCGTTCGGAGGCGAGTTCGCCGGCATCGATGAGACGGACGACCGTCGGCCGGCTGACACCGAGGAGGTCGGCGACCTGCTGGGTGGTGAGATTCGGCATCGTCGGCGAGATCGTCACCGCCCGACCGGCCTGGAGTGCTGCCACCGCCTGTACGAGCACCCGGTGCAGTGACTCAGGAACCTCGACCTGGTCATGCTCATCCGCGCCCGCCAGGAAGTAGCGCCGTTCCAGACGCTCGCCAGTCTTGCTGTGGTGAGCCTCGAGGAAGCTGGCAACGGTCGCCATCTGCTCCTGCTCCTCGGGCAGGTAAGTCTGCGAACTGAGCAGCTCAGCACTCACGACACCCTCCAACGAACGAAACGAACAGACTTTCGCAACGTTCGAATAATCGCACCTGCTCGTTCATCCCGTCAAGCTGCCTGCTCGACGGACCTGCCCACACCAGCCTGGACGGCACTGCGGTGGGCCCGTGCACCGCGGAGCCGCGGCCGGGCAGCCAAGCCAACCACTGACCTGCCCTGGTCCATATTTTTGTGTTTTGTTCTTGTCTCTTTGTTTTGTGTTTTGTCTTTGCGTTTGTTTTGGTTCTTGCACTTCTTGTGTGTCAGGGGCGGAGGGTGGTCAGGGGGATTTGTACTGCTAGGGGGGTGGAGCCGGGGCCGGTGGTCCAGGCTCGGCCGGTTTTGGGGGTGGCTCGGGTGATGTTGTGGGAGAGGCGGACGCCGATCAGGTCGCCGTCTCCGATGGAGCGGGGTTCTATCAGGAGGCCTCGGCGGGCTCGGCGGGCTGCGGTGGGCCAGCCGCCCATACCGGTTTGGAAGCCGTCTGTGGAGGCGCCGAAGACCAGGCCTACGTTGTTGTCTCGGCCGGAGACGACGATCTCTTTGAGGAGTTTGTCGGCGGCGGCCATCATGACCAGGTCGGCGTCGTCGATCATCACGACCTTGGGGCCGGTGATGGCGTCGAGGGTTGCTCGGAGCATGTCTTCGCCGGGGTCTGCGTGGGGCATCAAGGTGACCTGGGGGTGGCGTTCCAGGGTACGTAGCGGGGTTTCTCTTGGGGTGATCAGGACTACTGAGGTGCCGCCTGCCAGGAGTGAGACTGCTAGCGAGGAGAGGGCGTTGCTGCGGCCTGAGCCGGGTGGGCCCAGTACTGCGAAGGAGGACGCGACTCCGCTGAGGTCGACACCCAGGGCGCCGGCCTCATCACCGCCTAGGCCGATCAGGCCCCACTGGGGGCGGCGGTCCTCGACTGCGACCAGCTCGTAGGCCTCGGCGAACTCCACGGACGACGGCAGCTCGGCGACGGCGAAGGGGCGTCGGTCGGCGGGGACCTTCGCGTCGCGCTTGCGTGCTTCGGCGGCGATCTCACGGATAGCTTCGACCTGCGCGGTACCACCGCCCTCGGCCAGTACGGCGATCTGCGTCTCGGTCCCGGTCAGCACATGCCAGCCCCGACCCGGACGAACGTTCGCCGGCACCTTCGTCAGCCGCAATCCAGCAGCCTGGTAGTCGGTACGATCCGCCTGCCGCAGCAGCAGTTTGTGGTCGTTGTGCGACGCCAACCGTCCACCCAGCAACGACCGTTCCGAGGTAGCCACCACATGTACGCCGACACCGGCACCCTCACGCAGCAGCCGCATGACGTCCTGCAGCACCTGCCCTTGGTCGTGATCGTCCAGCATCGAGGACAACGCGTCCCAGCCGTCGATCAGCACCAGGATGTGGGCCGGTCGTGATGCCTTGGGCAACAACTTCCGCAGCTCGGTCAGCCCGGTCGCGTTGTGCTTACCGGCCAGCTCCTGCCGCTCGGTGATCTCCTGGTTCAGCCGGCGAAGTACCCGGCTCATCCGTTCCATGTCGTGCCGCGAGACAACCGCCCCACAATGCGGCAGCGTCTCCACCACCGCGAGCCCGCCACCGGCAGCGTCGATCCCGTAGATGTGCAGATCCGCAACACTCATGGTGCGAGCTGCAGACCCAGCCAGCGTCCGGAGCATCTGGGTCCGCCCCGACCGCGGCGCACCGATCACATACAGATGCCCGAACGTCTCGAAGTCCACCCCGGCAACCCGCTGCTGTTGCAGCGCCGGCAGATCCTCCAACGCGTACGGCGCGAACAACGGCTGCTTCGAAGTATCCGGAAGGTCACTCAGCAGCAACTGCCCACTCAACGCCGGCTGCCAAGGCTTCGGCTGTACTGCGAAGTCCTCCAGCTGATCAACAGCCGACCGAACCGCCTCGACCAACGCCATCAAGTCCGTGACAGCCAAGGTCGCCGGCCTGTCGTCCACCTCGACCGGCGCATCGTCCTTGGCCACCGCCCGACCGAGAGCCTCCCAGTCCAGATCAAGAACCCGAACACTCGACGGCTCAGCCGGCGCCTGCTCGACCAAGTCGTCCGCGACGTTGCGCTCGGCACCGACCCACGCCGTCTGGAACAAGTCGGCCAGCCGCGGCCCGCGCCGGATCAGCGCCCGCCCCGGAATGTCCGGCGTGATCGAGGCCGCCTCGTTGACGTCGACGATGTCCTGCGACTCCGCCTGATCCGTGACCCGCAAGGCGATCCGCAGGTTGGTGTTCGCCCGGATGTCACCGGTCACCACACCCGCCGGCCGCTGCGTCGCCAGAATCAAGTGGATCCCCAGCGACCGACCACGCTGAGCAATGCTGATCAACCCAGGAACGAAGTCCGGAATCTCCCGTACCATCGCAGCGAACTCGTCGATCACCAGCACCAACCGCGGCAACCGCCCGAGCGACGGATCGACCAGCCGCTTGGCCTGGTAGTCGACCAGATCCTTGGCGTCCGCATCGGCCAGGATCCGCTCCCGCCGACGCAGCTCGGCCTCCAGCGACTCCAGCACCCGCTCGACCAGATGCGAGTCGAGGTCGGTCACCATGCCGAGCGTGTGCGGCAGCCCCGCGCACTCCTTGAAAGCGCTACCGCCCTTGTAGTCGACCAGGACAAAGGTCAACTCGTCCGGCCGGTTGACGGCGGCCAAGGACGCGACGAGCGTCTGCAGCAACTCCGACTTGCCGGATCCCGTAGTACCGGCGATCAACGCGTGCGGTCCGTCCGCCACCAGGTCGAGGACGAACTTCCCGTCGAAGTCAGCACCCAGTACGAACGAAGTGCTACCCGGACGTCGCTCCCACCGAGAGAGCAACTCCCCAGCAGTCGGTGGCTCGAGGTCAAGCTCCTCGAGCAGCTTGACCATCCTCGGCAACCCGGCGTCGTGATCAGGACTGACGTCCCGCACCGGCGCCAGCGCCCGAGCGATCTGCTCACTCCACTCCGGCGTCACCAGATCCGCGCGCACGTTCTTCTGGTCCGGCAACCCCGGCCGCTTCACGGTCAGCGTTTCGAGCCCGGTCGCGATCACCGCGCCGCACTCCTCCGGCAGCAACCGCTCATCACGATCCAGGCAGATGCTGTAGACCCCAACCGCCGGCCCGTCGGTCAGTACCTGAATGAACCCCGGTACGTCCCGCAACCGCCGCGCCCCGTCCGCGATCACCACGACCTCGGGATCGCTCAACGGCTCCTGTTTGTTGCTGGAGGCCTCGATCCGCCGCTGCCGCCCCTGCACCTGCGAGATCAACTCGGTGACGCGAGCAACAGTCGTCGCCTCGTCATTCGCAATAAGTACCGCCGCCGGCGACCCTTCAGGACGCAAATGCGGCAGCCACCGCACCCAGGCCCAGTCGTCCATCCGATCCGGCTCGGCCAGTACTACGATCCGCAACTGCCGCGGCGAATGGAGCACCGCCGCCTGCACCACCAGCCACCTGGCCAAAGCTCGCGATTCGGCATAGTGCCCGGCAACGCCGATCACCCCATGCCCGCGCAGCGGCACGGCGACGGGCGCATCCGGAATCGTCCACCGAATCGTCCGGTGGTTCTCCTCACGCCCCTGGTCGTCGAGCTCCTTCAGCGACGCCTGATCCGCAGTCCCGAGCCGCAACAACAAGTAGTCGGGGTCATTCCGCCGTCGCTCCCACAACCGGCTCCCCGGCCGCATCGCCAACTGGGCGACGCGAACCGGATCCGGCGCCGTCACGTTGCGGATCAATCGCTCCCGCGTCACCGCGACATGAATCTCTTCCTCCAGCGCCGCCCGCCGCGCGTTGTACCGGCGGATCGCCTCGAGGTGCTCGGCCCGGTTGCTCTTCCGGCCGCTGAAGTAGTTCATACCCATCATCAGCGGGCTGAGCATCGTGAAGACCAGGAAGTAGTACGAGTTGAACAGCCCGACCATCACCATGCCCAGCACGACCGGCGCAAGCACAACCGGCCAAGGGAACGGCCGTTTCGCCGGCGGTGGCGGCGGATTGGGCAGCCGCAGCTTGTTGTCGTCCAGGTGCGGCGCGATCCGTGGCGGCCGGTTGTAGTCGAGCCCAAACCCGTCGTCCGCAGCTCTGATCGCAGCAACCGGCTCCAACGACCCGCTGCACCGCAGCAGCACCGACCCGACCGAGAGATCCTCCTCAGGCGGCCACTCGTTGACCTGCCCGACCGGTACCTCACCAGGATCGCTCGCCGGCGAAGCCTGGTCCGTCGGGTTCAACGCATCCTCGACCCGGATCGCACTCGTCGCCGCGTCGTCCTCCGGCGGCCCGATCCGCCGACTCATCACCTTGCCGCGCATCGGCTCGGTCTGATGCCAGTACGTCTCGCCCGACGGTCCGACGGTCACCCACAGCCCGCGCGGCGGCACACCACTGCCGTTGAGCTTGATCGAGCACAACGGATCCGACCCGATCTCATGGCTACCCGGCCCAATCCGCCAGACCCGCCCGGCCTCCGGCCCCGACACCGCATGCAACTCGACGACAACCGGCGCCGCACCAGCCGAGCTCTGCACCAGGTTCGGCACCTCGGCGGGAGCACCCACACCGAGCACCCCGCCGTCGCGAACCCCTGAACCAGCCAGCGGCGCACCCGCGTCCAGTCGACGGGTCCCAACGAACAAAGACAGTCCAGGCCGCCCAAGCCCCTCGGCAAACCCACCGACAGACAGCCCGCGCGGCAGCCGGACCAGCCGGTCGGTACGCCGTTTGCCCTGCTGCTCAACAGTGGTGAGGTTCAGTTCCACGACGGCGCCTTCCCATCAGACGCCTGATCGCTCGGCCGTCCCGCGTCACCAGCAAGCACCGAGACACCCGCAACACCCACCGGCAGGTCCAAGTCACCCAGATCATCCGCGCCGACAGCCGGCCCACGAGGTCCACGCGTCTCGAAGTCGTGCGGCGGCATCCGAAGTACCGACTTAGCGACCGCCCGGGCCAACGGCAGCGGATCGATCTCCAGCCACGACGCGGCCCCATGCAGCCGCAGCCCACGATCAGGCGTCGTCTCCATCAACCGCGAGCTCCCCCGGCCGACACCAAGACTGACCAGCCGTACGCCGGGAGGCACCGGCCGATCGAGTTGCTCCGCACCGATCACGAACCAAGCACCACGCCTCTGGATCGCATCAGCCAACGGCATCCCGTCATGCTTGCCATGAATCCCATCAGCGACCTCGACCGCACCAGCGGGAAGCCGTACGTCGAGTTGCGCAGCCAGCGCCTGGACGACAGCACGCGCCGTCCGCGGTACGCCGTACACGGACAGCGAAGGGGGCCCCGCCAACAGGTCGATCATGATCGCGTTCTTCCCACTGCTGTCGGTCCCGAGGCATGCCAGCAGCGGCGTCTGCGGCGGAACGTACCCACCCGGAGCGGAGTACCCGGCGAGATCTCGCCGCTCGATCCACCACAACCGTGGATCGAGCTCGTCCTTCTCCCACGGCGCCGGCAGCGGCCGCTCAGCCGCGATCCCGGCGACCAGTACGCCGATCCGCTGCTTGGCCAGCGCCAGCGCGTACGGCGTCATCGCCGGGTCGATCGCCGCCGCGAAGCCCATCGCCTGCTCCGCCTGGGCCCAGCCGGCCCTGTTGCGCAGGATCCGGCTCAGGAAACTCACCCGGAGCCGATAGCGGATCCGGGCCGCGATCGGGTCGTAGAACGCATGGACCGTCCGGCTGAACTCGCGCTTGATCCAGCGGAACAGCCGCTTCCAGCCACCGAGCCGGCGGACCAGCAGGTTGAGCAGGACGAGCCCCAGCAACACCAGGCCGGCGTATCCGAGCATCTGGCGGACACCACCGCCCCCTTGCATTGCCGTCATGCAGCGGCCTCGCCCCATCCGCGACGCAACAGATCCCCCCGCAAGGTGCGGACGGCCGTGTGGGTACGCGACTTCACTGTCCCGAGCGGGACGTTCAACGCCATGGCGACATCTTCACCCGGGTGGCCGCAAAGATGAACTCTGGTGACCACTTCGCGATGCGAGGGCGACAGCCGGCCGAGCGCCTCGACCAGCACTGTGCGCTGCGTCACCTGCTCGGCCGGGTCGGGTTCGCTGGTACCGGCCTCGAACTCGTCCTGGCACAGCCCGACCGGGATCGCCCGGCTCTCCCGGCGGTGCAGGTCGATGACCAGGTTGCGGGCCACCCGGAACAGCCACATCCGGATCGGCCGGCTCTCCCAGTCCAGGCTCTCGGCCTGGATCCAGGCCCGCAGCAATGTCTCCTGGATCACATCCTCGACGGCAAACGTATTCCAGCCGAGCAGTCCCTTGACATAGCGGCGCAGGGTTTCGCGTTCGGCCAGACAAAGCTCGATGGCTTTCATCCGGCTCGCGCTGATCTCGTCGATGTCGGGACCTCATTTAGGGGGCGGAGGGCCTGGAATTCAGAGCTTGAACTTAGTAGAGGAATGCAACCAATAGCGCTGACTGTAGGTGAACAATCAGCAACAATCCAGTCTCTGACTGTAATGAGAGCGTGACTCACGGATCCGTTGACTCCAACCCCTGGTTCGGGAGATTCTCGTTGTGGCCATGCCCTGACAACGAAGGCAGGCCGCTTCCGCCCCCACCGATGGAGTTGACGTGAGGCCTTTCCGATCGCCCGGTTCCGGCCGGCCCGGCCGACAGAACTCGGCCCGCTTCGCCAAGACCTTCGCCCGTCGACCACTGCTGCCGCGGGTGGCGCCGATGCCCGATCGCCGGGCCTGGACGACGACCGCGTTCGTCGCCGCCTTCGTGGCCGGCGCGGCCGTCGCCGTACCGCTGATCACCCACCTGGGTGGGGGATCCAAGTCCGACACCGTCGTCGCGGTCGATGCGCCACTGGTGCTCAAGACCCCGACCGGCACGCCGACCAAGGTGCCCACGGCAACTACTACGGCGACCGCCACCACGACCTCCACCGCCACCGTCACCTCCGCCCCACGCGTCTCGGTCGCCACCGCCACGGTGACGATGACCGCACCCGGCGGCAAGGTGACCGTGGTCCAGCCGGGCACCACCGTGACGCTGCCGCCGGTGACCGTGACGGCGCCGCCGGCCGCGTTGAAGCCCGCGACTGTGACCGCCACCACAACTTCCACCGCCACCACGACGGTGAAGGTGACAGAGCCCGGTAAACAGGGCATGGCCGCTGAGGGTCAGGCGCTGCAGCCGCGCAAGGACACTCCGACCACGCTGCAGAGCGAGGGCTCGAAGCGCTGTGTGGACGTCAAGGACGGCCGCGCGGGGTCTGGCAACGACGGCACCCCGCTGCAGGTGTGGGACTGCACCAAGGGCGCCGGGCAGACCTGGACCTTCAACCCCGACGGCACGGTCCGCTCACTGGGTCAGTGCATGGACCTGGCCTGGGGCTCGATCGCCGAGAACACCCCGGTCCAACTGGTCGCCTGCAACGGCAACGCCGCCCAGCAGTTCCGGATCACCCAGAAGAACGAACTGATCAACCCCGCCGCGGAAGGCAAGTGCATCACCGCGGACAAGGGCGACAACGGCGGCCGGCTGTTCCTCCGCCACTGCACCGGCGCCGCCGACCAGCACTGGCGCCAGCCCTGACCAAGGCTGGACTGGATTCGGCATTGCCCTCGGCGAGGTCCGCGGATCGCGCCGCCAGGCCCCCTCGCCAACCCACGCCACCCAGCTAAGGTCGGCGCTCGACGCCAATTGCCCTGGCCCGCCGACAGGTTCTTGGGCGGCTGGCCTCAAGCATCACGCCAGCGGCGCCAAAACCCGCCAGCCGACCCCGCGACCACCGCACTGAATCGGTTCGGGGAGGATCCTCTCCGGAACCGGGGAGGCGATTCGCCCGTTTCGGGGGGAGAATCCGCCCCAAATCCCTTGCCCCGAAGGGAAAGCTCCGCAAACACCCGTACGGCATCAGCCGACCCGGATCACCCCCACCCCGGGCCGACCTGTCGCCGCGCGACAGCGCCAACCCCACCAACACACCTGTCCCACCGCGACGAGGGCATCACCCGGACCGCCACGCATACACAACCCCCGCGGATCGCCCCGACACGCCGAGGTAAGCGGTTGCCCACCGAGTTGGGTATGCACCCAGAGCCGCTAGTTGCCGCCAGCAACTAGTCCGGCCGGCGACTCGGCCCTGCTGGGCCCGCGGGGGCCGAGGCGGTCGCGGGGGTCGAGGGGGTCGCGGGGGTCGCGGTTGGGGCTAGAAGGCGTACGGATAGTCGGACCAGTCGGCGGGCCGCTTCTCCAGGAAGGAGTCGCGGCCCTCTGCTGCTTCATCGGTGCCGTAGGCGAGCCGGGTCGCCTCGCCGGCGAAGATCTGCTGGCCGACCAGTCCGTCGTCGATCAAATTGAACGAGTATTTCAGCATCCGCTGCGCGGTCGGTGATTTTGCGCAAACCTTCTTGCCCCACTCCAGCGCGACCGTTTCCAGCTCCGCGTGCGGCACGACTTTGTTCACCATGCCCATCCGGTAAGCATCTTCCGCTGAGTACTCATCGCCAAGGAAAAAGATTTCCCGCGCGAACTTCTGCCCGACCTGCCGGGCCAGGTACGCCGACCCGAAACCCCCGTCGAACGACGCCACATCCGCATCCGTCTGCTTGAACCGCGCGTGCTCGGCCGACGCCAGCGTCAGGTCGCAGACGACGTGCAGGCTGTGTCCACCACCCGCGGCCCAGCCGGGTACGACGCAGATGACGACCTTGGACATGAAGCGGATCAGCCGCTGCACCTCGAGGATGTGCAGCCGGCCGGCCTTCGCCGGGTCGATCGTGTCGGCGGTCGTGCCCTCGGCGTACTTGTAGCCGTCCTTGCCGCGGATCCGCTGATCGCCGCCGGAACAGAACGCCCAGCCGCCGTCCTTCGGCGACGGCCCGTTGCCGGTGATCAGCACACACCCGACATCGGACGACATCCGCGCGTGGTCGAGCACCCGATACAGCTCGTCGACCGTCTGCGGGCGGAACGCGTTGCGCACCTCGGGCCGATTGAACGCGATCCGCACCACCCCGGCATCCACCGCCCGGTGGTACGTGATGTCGGTCAGCTCGAACCCGTCCACCTGCTTCCAGGCCGACGGGTCGAAGATCTCGGAGACCTGCGCGGGATCAGTCACCCCGCGAGCATATTCAGCAGCGGCAACGATCAGCGCCGCCGGGTGCTCTCCCGCAGTACGACCTCGGCCTTGAAGGTCTCGGTCTTCGGTTCGCCACCCTCGATGGCAAGCTCCAGCGCCCGCCGGCCCATCTGCTCCAACGGCAGCCGCACCGTGGTCAGACCCGGCCAGACGTCCCGCAGCGTTGCGATGTCGTCGAAGCCGGCCACCCCGAGCTGCCCCGGTACGTCGACGCCTTGCGCCCGCAGCGCCGACATCGCGCCGACCGCCATCACGTCGTTGACAGCGAACAGACAGTCGAGATCCGCCTTGCCCGCAAGGACTTCCAGCGCCGCCGCATGCCCACCGTCACGGGTGAACTCACCAGCCTGTACGGCGACCGGCTGCAACCCCGACTCGGCCAGCCCCTCGACGAACCCGTCCCGCCGATCCCGCGCCGTCGCCAGCCCCTCCGGACCGGCCAGGATGCCGAACTTGCGAAACCCGAGCCCCACCAGGGACCGCGCCAACTCAGCCGCCCCGGCCCGGTTGTCGGGCTCGATCGTGTGCACCGGCATCCCCGACTGGCTGACCAGCGCCAGGCCGGCACCCGAGTTGAGGAACGTCTCGACCTCGGTCGCCGTCCGGGCCAGCCCTTCGGCGTCGGTACGGCGTGAACCGATCATCACGGCGGCCCGGGCCCGCTGGGCGCGCAAAGAAGAGAGGTAAGCAATCTCACGGTCGGAGTCACGGAACGTGCTCGCCATCATCACCAGCAGGCCGCGTTCGTCGGCGGCTCGCATCACGCCGTTCGCGATCGCCGCGAAGTACGGGTCCTCGATGTCGTGGACCAGGATGCCGACCACGTTGGTGGACGACTTCGCCAGTGCCTGGGCCTGCGCGTTCGGCGTGTAGCCGAGGGCCGCAGCCGCGTCCCGGACGCGTTCCTGCAGCTCCGGGCGCGGCACCCGGTCCCCGCCGTTCAGGACGCGGGAGGCGGTCGCTACGGACACACCCGCCCGCTGCGCCACATCGAGCAGTGTCACCGGTGCTCGCAGGTTCATCGCCTTACCCACCTTCCGTGCATCTCCCCCTGGGTGGCGGTCACACTATCGGAAGTGGCGTCATCATCACCGTGTGTGGCTGGGAACTACCGGGCAATGTTTCCAGAACCTGGCTTTGCGGCCCTCGAATGACTAGCCTTCCAAGCCATGACGACCGTCCGCGCCAGGGTCCTCCTTCTGGCTTCGTCCACCGCGCTGGTGTGTCTGGGTACCGTCACGGGTACCGCAGCCGCCGCGCCGCCGTTGGACGGGCCCGCTGGAGTCTTCGCCCCCTCCGAGACCCCGGAGCAGCAGAACTCGGCACAGGGTGCACAGGCGGCCTCGCCACCGGCGGCTGAGGGAGCAGCGACTTCCTCGGTACCGCCGAACGTGGACCCGCGCACGCACAGCACGAAGCCGGTCTACGACTACGGCAACGCGATCCGCGAGTCGGTCTACGTGGACACCACGATGGACACCGACTCCGACGGCACCGACGACGTGGTCGCGGTCGACATCGTCCGGCCCCGCGAGACCGCCGCGGCCGGCCGCAAGATCCCGGTCATCATGGACGCCTCGCCGTACTACTCCTGCTGCGGCCGCGGCAACGAGGGCGAGACCAAGACCTACGACGAGAACGGCGACATCCAGAAGATGCCGCTGTACTACGACAACTACTTCGTCCCGCTCGGCTACGCCGTGGTCGGTGTCGACATCGTCGGCACCAACCGCTCGACCGGCTGTGGCGATGTCGGCGGCAAGGACGAGATCGCTTCCGTCGTCGCGGTGATCGACTGGCTGAACGGCCGCAACACCGCGCACACCGGCAGCGGCGATCCGGTCAGCGCGACCTGGACCACCGGCTCGGTCGGGATGATCGGCAAGTCGTACGACGGGACGCTGGCCAACGGAGTCGCCGCTACCGGCGTACGGGGGCTGAAGACGATCGTGCCGATCTCGGCGATCTCCTCCTGGTACGACTACACCCGCTCCGGCGGGGTGCCGTACTCGATCGACTACATGCCCTGGCTCGGCGACTACGTCGGCCACAAGACGCCCGCCTGCGACGCCGTCCGGGCGGACCTCGGCGAGCAGGACGCGGACGAGACCGGGAACTACACCAGCTTCTGGGCCGAGCGCGACTACGTGAAGGACGCGAAGAAGGTGAAGGCCTCGGTCTTCATGACGCACGGCCTGAACGACTACAACGTGCAGACCAACCACTTCGCGCAGTGGTGGGACGCGCTCGGCAAGAACGGCGTCAAGCGCAAGATCTGGCTCGGCCTGGAAGACCACGTCGACCCGTTCGACTTCCGCCGCCAGGCGTGGACCGAAGAGCTGCACAAGTGGTTCGACTACTGGCTGCAGGGCCTGCAGAACAACGTGATGCGCGAGCCGATCGCGACCGTCGAGACCGCGCCGGACAAGTGGAAGAACTACAGCACCTGGCCGGCCACTCAGAAGACCGTGCCGGTGCCGCTGGCGGCCGGCAAGCTCGGTTCGTTCGGCAAGGGCACGGTCACCATCACCGATGAGCCGAGCCTGACCGAGGACGACATCGTCGCCACCCCGTCGGAGGTGATCGCGGGCCGGCAGATGTTCCTGTCAGCGCCGTTGCCGGCCGCCATCCGGATCAGCGGCACGGCGACCGTGACGCTGCGGATCAAGTCCGACTCGGCCACCACGCCGGTGACCGCCCGCCTGGTCGAGTACGGCGAGGCAGAGCGGTACGCGGGCATCAAGACCACCAAGGTGCCGAGCTGCTACGGCTCGAGTGTCAGCTACGACGACTCCTGCTACTTCGAGATCGAGAAGCTGACCGAGCAGAGCGACCACGGCATCGTCAGCCGGGGCTGGATCGACGCCGCGCACAGCGCCTCGCTGAGCACGCCGAAGCCACTCACGCCCGGCAAGTGGGCCAACGTCACCGTGCCGCTGCGCGCCCAGGACGAGGTGATCCCGAAGGGCCGCATCCTCGGCCTGGCGGTGACCTTGAGCGACGACGACTGGACCACGCCGAACGACTCCGGCGCCACGATCGACATCGACCTGGCCGGCAGCAAGCTGAACCTCCCGATCACCGTCGGCAAGATCAACCCGCCCGCGGCCAAGGCCGCCCCGGTCCAGGTCACCATCACCACCCCGAGCGAGCGCCCGGACCTGCACGATCCCACCCGCTGATCCGCATACTTACCCTGGTGAATTAATTCGCCTAGGGTTGGGCCATGCTTTCGTACTCAGTGGTTGAGGCCTCTCCGTCGATTGGTGCTTTCGAGGCTGGACGGCTTTGGTGCAGCCGGCCGGCGGAGCGCTGGTTCGAGGCGCTGCCGATCGGGAACGGGCGGCTGGGCGGGATGGTCTACTCGGGCGACCGGGTGGAGCGCATCCAGCTCTCCGAATCAACCGCCTGGTCAGGCGCTGCCAGTACTACAGATGTCAGCCCGACAGCACTGGAGAACCTGCCCGCGATCCGGCAACTGCTTCTCGACGGCCAGTACGCCGCAGCGCAAGCGCTGGCCGGCGAACACCTCCTCGGCCAACCGACCGCCTTCGGCACCAACGTCCAACTACCGGAAATCCTTCTGGACTTCGCCGTCGACGGATCGACAACTGCCTATGAGCGGTCCCTTGATCTCAGCGATGCGATTGTCCGAACCCGGTTCGAGCGTGGCGGGATCGTCTTCGAACGCGAGGCCTTCGCCTCACACGCGGACTCGGTGATCGTCGTGCGGCTGACCAACAGCTCGCCGGTCGACTTCACGATCTCCTTCAGCGACGGCAAGATCCCCGCAACGGTCTCCGCCGACGGCGACACTCTCCGACTGCTCGGCCATGCCCACGAGAGCCTGCACAGCGACGGCTCCACCGGCGCCGCCCTCGACATCCGCGCCCGCGTGACCACCGACGGATCAACCGTTGTTTCCAACAACCACTTGACCGTCACGGGGGCCACCTCCGCGACGCTGTTGATTGCCATCGGCACCGACTGGCTGGGCGCCGATCCCGCCGAACGATCCGCGCGCCTGGTGGCCAACGCGGCCGACTACCCGACACTCAGGCAGGCGCATCTCGACGACTACACGCCGTTGATCAGCCGGGTCGCACTCGACATCGGGCGTACCGGCGAGGCGGTCCGGGAGCTACCGACGGACGAGCGACGTGAGTTGCTGGCGAAGGGTGGCGAGGATCCCGAGTTGCTCGCGCTGTACTTCCAGTTCGGGCGGTACCTGACCATCGCCGGGTCGCGTGCGGATTCGCCGCTTCCCCTTGCCCTGCAGGGGTTGTGGAACGACGGACTGGCGTCGGGTGGGCCTTGGACGAATGACTTCCACCTTGATATCAACACTCAGCAGAACTACTGGGCCGCCGAGATCACTGGGTTGGGCGAATCCCAGCTGCCGTTGTTCGACTGGATCGACCGGCTGCGCAGCAGTGGGCAACGGACGGCTCGGGAGCTTTACGGCGTACCGGGCTGGGTTTCGCACACTGTCAGCAATGCGTGGGGTTACTCAGCGCCTGGCTGGGGTCTCGGCTGGGGTATGCATGTGACGAGCGGGATCTGGATCTCGTTGCAGCTGTGGGAGCACTTCGAGTACAACCGCGATCTGACTTTCCTGGAGACTCGCGCCTATCCCGTACTCCGTGACGCCGCCGAGTTCTTCCTTGCGTACTTGACCGAAGACCCCGCCACCGGCCTACTGCTGAGCGGCCCGTCGGACTCCCCGGAGAACTGGTACCTCACCCCCGACGGCGACCAATGCTCCCTCTCGATGGGCAACACCTGCGACACCGTGCTGATCGAGGCCCTGTTCCGGATCTGCAGCGAGGCCTCCGTCCTCCTCGACACCGACGACACCTTCCGCAGCCACCTCGAGGCCGCCCGGAAGAAGCTCCCACCGTTCCAGATCGGCAAGTACGGCCAGCTCCAGGAATGGCTGACCGACTTCGACGAAGCCGTCCCCAGCCACCGCCACACCTCGCACCTGATCGCCCTCTACCCCGAACGCCAGATCACCCCGCGCGAACACCCTGAGCTGGCCGCAGCCTGCGAAACCACCATCACCCGACGCCAAGCGGCTGACGGCTGGGAACAAACCGAGTGGGTAGAAGCCAACCTGATGGCCTACTACGCCCGTCTCCTGAACGGCGACCAAGCCCTGTCCCACTACCGGGCCCTGATCTCCGACGCCAGCGAATCCAACCTGCTCTCCTACTCGGTGGCCGGCATCGCCGGTGTCACCGAAAACATCTACGCCACCGACGGCAACACCGGAGCCACCGGAGCCCTCGCCGAACTCTTCCTCCAGTCCACCGCCGACGAGATAGAGCTCCTACCGGCCCTCCCCTCGGCTTGGCCCACCGGCGAGATCCGCGGCCTCCGAGCCCGAGGCGGCTTCACCGTGGATCTGGCCTGGCGCGAAGGCCGCCTGACGACGGCCCGAATCACCGCCCTGACCCCCAACCAGTCCGCCCGAATCCGCTACCGCGACGACCTCGTCGAACTACTCATCACCGACACCGTGGAACTCACCCCCTGATGACTTTGTGCTCCGTGTGAGCATTCCCCGGGCGCTGGAATCATCAGGTGAAGCACAAAGTGCCCTCGGCAACTAATTCGGAGGCCGCTGTCGGGGAGCCGGCTAGCTGGGGATGCCGTCGGCGATGTACTGCATGGGGTCGCCGAAGCCTAGGTCGGTGATGCCGGCGGTGTGGAAGGCGCCTACGAGGAGGGAGCGGCGGTGGGCGGCGAAGGTGAGGACGTGGGCAACCATGCCGCCGTAGGTGAAGACGCGGGGTGGTTCGCAGGTGGTGTCGACGAAGCTGTCGTCGAAGCGGCCTTCGTCGTTCAGGCGGTTGACCAGCGCGACGAAGCGGGAGCCGGCGTCGGCGTGCCGGCTTCGTAGGTCGGCGATCGGAGTCGTCACCTCGCGGCCGCACTCAGGGACCTGGAACGGGCGGTCCTCCACCGAGGCCAGCCACATCTCCTCCTGCCAGACGAGCCGGTCCAGCAGATACCGGATCGACACGTCATCGTCAATGCCCTCGACCGAGAGCTCGATCGGCTTGTCCAGGGTCGCGGCGTCCAGGCGCGCGCCGCGCTCGATCATCTCGCCGGTGAGCCACACGTGGTGCTCGACCATCCGTACCAGTACGTCCATCCCTCTCGTCTCCTTCTTTGCGGGCAGGCGCAAACCTGCCGGTGGCTGAAAATGAACCCCACTCGGTGCCGCCAGGAAGAACCGCCGCGACGACTCCCGCCGCCACTCCCGCGGCGACATCCCGAACGCCCTGTTGAACGCCCGCGTAAACGCCTCATGGGACCCGTAGCCCGCCTCGATCGCCAGCTCCAGTACGCCGGTATCGCCCGCCAGCAACCGATACGCCGCCCGCTCCAGCAACAACCGCCGCCGAAACGCCGAAGGTGACTCACCCGCCACAGCCGCGATCACCCGATCGCAGTGCGAGCGGGACAAGTGCACCCGCCCAGCCAGATCACAACCAGTCGTCCCAGCGTCATCGAGGCTGTCGGCAACAGCGGCCACGAAGCCGGCAAACACATCCGTGGAGTTCATGCCTCCACTGTGCCCGCCGAACCACCCGTCCGACTTGATCGATTTCCCCAAACAGACCCGCGCCGCCGCACCCACCGCCAAAAGCCCGTGGGGGACGGCGGGGTAGGTGACGCTTCGGGGTGAAACAGGATTGCGGAGTACTCTGCGGTGTGTAGTAGTGTGGTCGGCAGAGCACCGCGAGGCCGGTCTGAGGGGGCCGGGTTCGCGGTGCACCTAGCGGAGGTGGTGGAGGCGATGGATCCGAGTCAGCTGCTCAAGGGCGTGCTCGACCTGGCGGTCCTGGCGGTGTTGCGGGACGCGGACGGATACGGCTACGACGTACTGCGCCGGCTGCGGGCCGCCGGGCTCGAGGATGTCGCGGATGCGTCGGTGTACGGGACGTTGCGACGGCTGTTCGCGGCCGGTGCGCTGACGTCGTACGTGCAGCCCAGCGAGGAGGGCCCGCACCGCAAGTACTACGGGCTGAACAAGACCGGCCTGGATCTGCTCGCCGAGTCCACCAAGACGTGGAACCACTTCGCCGACACGATGTCGGTGTTGCTGCTCGAGGAGGCGGCTGCGTGAACAGCACTCTGACCGGACCGGTCGCGACCTACCTGACCCAAGTCAAGGCCGAGCTGAGCGACCTGCCGCCGGGCGAACTGGCCGAGGTTCTCGACGACGTGACCGGTCACCTGAGCGAGGTCGCCGCCGAGTTCGAGGAAGAGCCGACGGCCGCCGGCCTACAGGCCCGCCTCGGCACCCCGAGCCAGTACGCCGATGAGCTCCGCACCGCAGCCGGCTACCCACCGCGGACGAAGGCGGCCAAGCCGGAGCGTACCGGCGCCGAGGCCGCGCTGACCTGGGGAGTCATCGCCTCGATCGTCGGGCCGCTGTTCCTGATCATCGGGCTGACGAACGGCATCGGCGAGGCCGCCTTCTTCGGCACGATCGGCGTGCTCCTGCTCGCCGGCGCCGCCTTCATGGGCGTGCGGGCCTTGCAGGGCAGGGATCCGCGCATCGTCCTCGAGACGTATCGCGGTCAGCGCGGCGCGGAGCAGATCCGCAACCTGATCGACCAGATCCCGCCGAACGTCCGGCGCGACCTCGTCACCATCGGCCAGCCGGTGTGGTGGGTCGCCCGCGGCATCGTCGGAGGCGGCGCGGTCTTCGCCATGTCCGGCGCAGCCGCCGTGGTCGTGGTCGGCGCGCTCGCCGGAGCCATCGTCTCGGTCTGGATCGGCCGCAAGACACAGCAGGACCGCCGCTGGCTCTGGTACGTCGTACCGCTGAACGTGGTCGCGACCATCATCGTCCCGCTCTGGCTGGCGTACAGCTTCGTCGGCGGCTCGGCCGGACCCTTCACCAACTACCGCAGCCACGCCACCAGCAACAGCTACTACCCCCAGAACGGCCTGGCGCTGGACGGTACTTCGATCAGCAACGTGTACCCGTTCGACGAGCAGGGCCGCCAGGTGAAGGTCCGCCTCTACGACCAGGACGGCCGGCCGATCAGCCTGCCGCTGCAGAACTGTGCGGCCAGCAACGGCACCATCGGTGGCAGCGACTCGGTCAGCAATCTGTACCCGCAGGCCACCGTAAAGACTGACGAGCCGGCCCAGACGGATGCCAACGGCAACGACATCACCCCGTGCACGGAGACCGACAAGGCCCCGTTCGTCCCACCGCCGGCCCCGGCCACCACCCCGACCATGGGACCGACCACCGGCTCGACCCCGGGCGCCTCCACGACGCCCCGGCCGACCCCGACGCCGACAGCCAAGCCATCGGTTCCGGCCGCGTCCACCAAGCCGACCCCGACCCCACCCGCCACCACCGGCAAACCGGGTGTCACCCTCACGGTCACCCCGACCCGCTGAACTACTTCAAAGCAACTGGGCTACATGTGCGCCGCGGCTACCGCGCGATACGTGTAGCCCAGTTTGCGATACACCGCGATCGCGGCCTCGTTGTCCCCATGGACCATCAACCCGGTCCGCCCATGCCGCTTCACCAACTCGGCCGTCACGAACGCACACACCTCCCGTGACAACCCGCGTCCCCGAGCATCCGGCCGAGTCGCCACTCCAGCCATGAACCCCACCTCCGGCGCACTCCACCCATCCGCCGCGATGCTCAACAGGTCACCGGCCTCATCCACAACACCGGCCCACCGCAGTACGCCGGAAGCCCCCGGCCAGGCATAGGACTCCGGCGACGCCTCACTCAACACCGCCTCTACCCCGTCGTCGCCGTCCAGCCAGGCAGCCGTGGTCGGCTGGGACGGTACGACCGCCGTCTCCATCCACCCGAAAGTCGCCCGCAGCGACAACCCCGGCACCCGCGCGACCAACTCGCGAATCAACGCTTCCTCACCGAACGGCCGGAAACTCGTCCCCAGCTCACCAAGCAGCGAACCGACCAGCGGCACGAGATCGGCCAACGGCCCGCGCACCACCAGCCGATCGTGCTTCGACAGATCGGCGACGGCTACGGCCACCGCGTCACCGGCGTACCAGGCGCGGGCTCGATCGCCCAGGCCCTGCCCGCCCCAGACCACCAACGCGTCCCCATCGGCTCTCGCCGCCAACTCCCCAGCCGTTGCGATCTCATGCACGCAACCATTGTCCCTAACGCGTCAGCTAGGCGCCGAGGTGGATCGTTGCAGCGCGTATGGCGACAGATGGTGATACCCGCGCACCGATACCCGACGCAATCGACGCAACCGGTACGCCGGATGGCCGTCGAGCGCGGCGGCCAGCTCCCGGTCGACCAGGACCCGTCCGGGTTTCGCCTCCGAGGTCAGCCGCGACGCGAGGTTTACGACCTCGCCGTACACGTCGCCGAGGCGGATCAAGATGCTGCCGTACGCGAGCCCGATCCGGAGCTCAGGCATGTCGCCGGCCTCCATCACCTTGTCCTGCAAGGCCAACGCGAGCGCGGCACCCTGCGCGGGCGTGTCGGTGACGAAGAGAACCTCGTCGCCGATCGACTTGATCACCCGGCCGCCGTTCAGCGCGACCACGTCGGCGGCCAGTCCTTCGAAGCGCTCGATCAGCTTGCCCAGCTCGACGATGGACAGCCGCCTGGTCAGCCGCGTGTAGCTGACGATGTCGGCGAAGCCCACCACCCGGACGCCACGCGACAGCTCGTCGGAGCCGGCCACCGCACGCCCGGCCGCTGCCGCCAGATGCCGGCGCCAGACATACGTCTGCAATCGTTCCATTGCCGGAAGCAACAACGTCGCGACCTCGATCGCGTCGTCGGCGGACAGCTTGGCGCCCGCCAGCAACTCCAGGAACATCGCCGACTGCCAAGACGCCAGCCGCGACTGCGTCTGGCCGAGCTTGCGGGCGAGCGACGACTCCACCGCAGGATCGATGAAGCCGTCATCCTCGAGCGCCGCGACCAGCCGGAGTGCCTCGACATCACCGTCGGTGAAGGCGATCTCGTCGTCCGGTACGGTCGCGAAGCCGAGCGCGTGCCACATCTGCTCGGCCCGCCCGATCGAGATCCCGGCCCGCTCGGACACCTCGATCCGGGTGAACTTCCGCTCCCCACCCAGCAACGCCTGCTCGAACTCCTGCTGCAACAACCCCAGGTCCGGCTCCGGCGTCGAGCTCGCCCCGGAAGGTGGGGGCGCGGAGGCGGGCGTCGCTCCGTCCGCCTCGTCGGCTCGTCCCTCAAGAGCCGCCGCGGACCCCCGGGACGCCTCGGACACCTGGGACGCCTCGGGCCTCTGGGACGCCTCGGAGCCCGGCGCCTCCGGCCCCTTGGACGCCTCGGAGGCCGGCCCCTCGGACGCCCGGGCCGCGTCGGAGGCCGGCGGCGCTGCGGGATCAGCGGCGGCGCCGGATCCGGGGCGGTCAGTCCTTCTGGGGGCCACGGCGTTCGACGATGGTGGCGTCGATGGCGTTGCGGAAGTTGGGGAGGCGGGTGGTCAGGTCGTCGAACTTCTCCCGGGTGAAGTGCAGCAGCTGCAGCCGCGACTTCGCCGTGACCGTTGCCGTTCGCAACCGGTTCTGCCGGACCGCGACCTCGCCGGCGATGTCGCCCGGGCCGAGCACGGCGATCTCCTCGCCCTTGACCCGGACCGAGGCGGTGCCGCTGAGGATCAGGTACGCCGCGTCGGGAGGCGTCTGCTCCAGGATCAGCGACCAGCCGGCCGGAACCGAGACCTCTTCGCCGGCCCGGAAGATGTCCTTGATCTCCCGCCCCGACAGGTCCGCGAACAGCGGCAGGTCCCGCGGGGACGTCCTACCCAGTGCCACAACGATCCTCCGAGCCCGCCGGGCGTTGACCCAGCGATAGCAGGCCGATGTTTCCAGTCAGTAACTCTAACGGTTGTTTTGTTCCGGGGTCACACCAGCACCGCCCAGGGATTGGGCAGGAAGGCGACGTAATAGCGGTTCGCCGCTTAGCATCAGGGTCCGTACGCCGGTTCTGCGGCGTACCAAGCTCAGGGGTGGGCGCATGCGAGTAGCAATGGTGGGGATGGGGACCCGGGGGGACGCGCAACCAATGGCCGTCCTCGGCGCGGAACTGGCCGCACGTGGGCACGAAGTCACGCTCGGTGTGTCTTCCGATCTGGTCTGGCTCGGCGAAGCGCTCGGCCTGCGGACGATCGATCTGCGCACGAGCGCCCGGGAGTTCCTCGAGTCCGAACAGGGCCAGAAGTGGCTGGCCGCAGGCGACTTCCAGTCGTATGTGCGCTGGCTGATGGACCACAAGAACCAGGTCGCCGACCAGCTCCAGGCCGACCTGATCGACCTCGCGTCCGGAGCCGATGCCTTCATCTCCGGTACTGCGACCGAGCTCGAATCCGTCATCATCGCCGAAGCGGCAGGCATCCCCTACGCGTCGGTCTACCACGCCCCAATCCGCAGCAACAGCGCGTTCCCGCACCTGCTCGTCTCGACCGACATCTTCTCTCCGGAGCGGAACCTGGAGACGTACGCCGAGATCGACAGAACCAATTGGCCGCTCTTCGAGCCCTACGTCAACAAGCTCCGCGCCCGCGTCGGCCTCGCCCAGACCACGGAGACGACCGGCAGCCGCCTAGCCAGTTCCGGCGCCCTCGAGATCCAGGCGTACAGCCGCCACCTCGTACCGGAGCTCGCCGACTGGGACGTCCGCCGACCGCTGACCGGCTTCCTCGCGCCGTCGGCCGAGCAGCGCAGACTGCTCGACGACCTGGTCGACCCCGGACTCGACGCCTGGCTGGACGAAGGCGAACCACCCGTGTACTTCGGCTTCGGCAGCATGCCCGTACTCGACCCCGACGCCGCCTTGACCATGATCGAGAAGGTCGCCGACACCCTCGGCGTCCGCGCCCTCGTCAACCTCAAAGCCAGTACTGCGAACGCCCGGACCGTCCGCGTCGTCGGCAACCTCAACCACGAGGTCGTCCTGCCCCGGTGCCGAGCGGCCGTCCATCACGGCGGCGCCGGTACGTCGGCCACCTCACTGCGCGCCGGCCTGCCGACGGTGATCTGCGCCGTCTTCGCCGACCAGCCCTTCTGGGGCGCCCAACTCCAGCGGATGGGCGTCGGCAGCACCCTGCGCTTCACCGACCTGAGCGAACCCACCCTGTTCGCAGCCCTCGAACCGATGCTTGCCGACGGCCCCCGTCAACGCGCCGCCGAACTCGCCGTCCTGCTCCGCGAGGAAGACGCCATCGACCAGACCGCCGACGCGTTCGAGGAATCGGTGTCCGGCTGACCTTCCGGATCATCGGTCGCCCACGCCACATAACCGTCCGGCCTCACCAGAACCCGGGCAGCCGCGAAGCCCTCGAGCTCCAGCAGCAGCGGACGCCCACAGGCGAGCAATCCGGCGACTGTCGTCCCATCGCCCAGCTCCAGATCAGGCATCCGCCGCCCGATCAACGGATGGTCGCCGGGTGCATACGCGATCCCCAGGCCGGAGATGACACCGGCCAGCCGATGGTTGGCCTCGGGGATCCGCAGCAGGTCGAGGAAGGTCTCGCGCAGACAGGCGATGTCGTCGTCGGGGATCATCAGCACGCCTTGTGCTCTGGTGTTGGCCAGTACTGCGGCCGCTACCGGATGGCGCTCGTCGTGATAGCTGTCGAGCAGCTCCTCCGGTGCTTCGCCGTTGAGGTACGCGGCCAGCTTCCAGCCGAGGTTGAAGGCGTCCTGTAGGCCGAGGTTCATCCCTTGACCGCCGGTGGGTGAATGGATGTGCGCGGCATCGCCGGCCAGGAAGACCCGGCCGGCCCGATAGCGATCCGCCTGCCTCACCGCATCGGTGAAGCGCGACGCCCACCGGATCTCACGCAGGACCACCTTCGCGCCGTACCAGTTGGTCAAGGCCTCCGAGACCTCGTCGAAGCCGATCGGATCCTCCCTGACCAAGAGTTGTTGCTCAGGGCCCGTGAACAGCACTCGGTGGACACCGTGGCCGAGTGGGATCAGCGTGAGGACGGCGCCGTCCCGCGGTACCAGCGAAGGCAGTTGCCAACGGCCACTACTCTCGGCCCGCTGGTCGTCGAGGACGACGTCGGCGACGACGGCCGACATCCTGCCGTCGCGGCCGGGGAAGTCGATGGCGGTCAGTTTGCGGACCGCGCTCCTCCCGCCGTCACACCCAATGAGCCAGCCGGTGCGCATCGTCGTACCGTCCGCGAACGACGCTTCGACGCCGGCTGCGTCCTGTGTCAGGCCGGTCAGTTCGAGACCGCGCCGTACTGCGATGCCGCGGGCGGCGAGGTGGTTCTCGAGGTGCTGCTCGATGCGGGCCTGCGGAATCCCAAGCTGGTAAGGGAATCGCGTGTCCCAGCTGGAGTAGTCGAGGGTGACGGGCAGGCCGGCGAAGTGCCCGGCCGGCACCTGGTCGACGGCGTCATCGAGCAGCGGTTGCAGGAGTCCGCGCGAGTGCAGAATCTCGACGGACCGCGGTTGAAGGCTGAGCGCACGAGACTGACCTGACCGCTCGGTCGCCTTGTCCGCGAGCGTCACCGGAATCCCGGCGAGGCTGAGCTCCGCCGCGAGCAACAACCCGGTCGGCCCGGCCCCGATCACCAGCACGCCGTCCGGCGCATCGCCTCGCGCGCGCTCGACCTGCGCGTCGTCGGTCATGCGAGGAGGTCGTTCTTACGGGAGTAGAGCATCATGAAGCCGTAGAGCAGGACGAACAGGACGATCCATTGCGCGGTCGTCACGCCGGGCACCGCGTCGAGTGGAAGCGCATAGGCGATCACCACCCGAACGACGGCGTCGAAGACCAGCCCGACGCCCCAGACGGCCGTGATCAAGCGCAGCCCGTGCCGGAAACGCGGCTCGGTCTCCCAGCGGCTCGCCCACACCTCGCCACCACCTTTGCCGCGCTTGGCCTCGGCGATTCCGCGACCGATCGACAGCAGCAACGGCTTCCCGGCAAGGAGAGTGCCGAGCATCCACAGTCCGCAGAGCGCGGTGGTGACGCCATCCTTGGCGAGTAGCATCCGTGGGCTGTGCAGTGCCAGCGAGGCGATCGTGCCGACGGCCAGCGCGCTGATCATGAAGACGGCCATCCAGTCGATCTTGCGGTCGCGGACGAGCGCGTAGGCGGTTCGCAGTACCGGGATGACGGAACCGGCCAGGGTTGCGCCGACGACGCCGACGCCCGACTGGCGTAGTACGTAAAAGATGAGCAGCGGCGCGACCAGGTCGATCAGGACCGGTGCGAGGACCGCTCCCCAGCGGGCCTTCGGTTTGGTTTCGGTCATCGCGGTCACGACAGCTCCGCTCGGGTCGCTCGGTCGAAGATCTCGGTCAGTTCGCGGGCATAGGCCTTGGGATCCGCGCCGGCCACGAGCCGGCCGGCCGCGACGTCGATCGCCCCGCGCAGCGTCACCGCCATCAGCAGCGAGTCGAAGGTCCGGAAGGCGCCGGCACGCTGGCCCTCGTCGAACAGCGCGACCAGCCGCACGACTGCGCCATCGGACTCCTCCGAGGGCATCGGTCCTGCGCCGAAGACGATCTGTTGAACAGCACGGACGTGATCCGCCTGCGCGGCGATGAAGCCGATGTTCGAGGTGATGTACGCCGCGAGCAGCTCGGCCGGGCCGGTCGCCGCGTCGAGCGTTGGCCGCATGAAGGCCGCCGCGTCCTCGGTCACCTGCCGGAGCACCTCGGCGAGCAACTCTTCCTTGGTCTGGAAGTGGTACGAGATCAGCCGCTTGCTGCTCAGCCCGGCCGCCTCGCAGATCGCATCGAACGACGTGCCCGCGTAACCGCGCTCGGCCAGTACGCCGATGGTCGCGCCGACGATCTGCTCGCGCCGGGCCGCCGTACTGCCCGCTCTCCCGTTTATCCGCATGTGTAAAAATTACCCAGCTGGATAAAAGGTGTCAAGCGATCAGCCGTTGACCTGCCTGGGGCACCTCGCTAGCGTGGGCGAGAAATCGATTTCCTGCCGTTGGACGAGCATCATCGAGCCGCCTAGGAGACGCGCATGCAGAAGCGATTGGCCTTCATCCTTCCGGTGCTGCTCGGGGCCGCGCTGCTGCCGGCCAACCCCGCGCCGGACGCCCGCGCTTCGGCGGTACCGTCAGCTGCTGAAGCGGTACCGGCGCCGGCCGAGCGGGTCGCGAAGCTCACCGGGCCGGGATCGATCAACGACACCGAGGCTCGCTTCGGGCTGAAGGCGACCGATCTGGGCATCCTCTGGGACAACGGTTCGGGCGAGATCCTGACCGCGTTCGGCGATAGCTACGGCAGTGGCTGGACCGGGCCGGGTGGGGGCGCGGGCGATCCGGCGACCATCGACTGGCGTTGCAATCTGCTGTTCCGGAGCAAGGACCACAACCTTGCCGACGGGATGACGCTCGACAGCGCGGCCGAGGACCGGCCCGGTCATGCCAAGGAGTTCCTCGGCTGCAAGAAGATCGATCGGGACGAGCACACCGTGATCCCGACCGCGGGGATCTCGGTCGGCAAGCGGCAGTACGTGCAGTACATGTCGGTCAACTACTGGGGTCCGGCCGGCAGCTGGTTCACGAACCATTCGGGCTTCGCGTACTCCGACGACAACGGCGAGACCTGGACGAAGGACCCGAAGGCGATCTGGAAGAACACGGCCGCGTGGGACGACAACTTCCAGATGAACGCGCTGGTCCGGTCGGACGGCTACGTCTACATGATCGGTACTCCGAACGGCCGGTTCGGCAATGCGCACCTGGCGCGCGTACCGGAGCAGCAGGTGTTGTCGAAGAAGGCGTGGCGCTATTGGGACGGCGGCAACTGGTCGCGCGATGAGCGTTCCGCAGTACCGATCGCTGCCGGGCCGATCAGTGAAGTGTCCGTGCAGTGGAACGCCTATCTCGGCAGGTGGTTGATGATGTACCTCGACGAGCAACGGGCTTCCGTCGTACTACGCTCCGCCGCGTCCCTCACCGGCCCGTGGTCCGGTCAGCAGGTGGTTGTCCGAGGCACCGACTTCCCCGGCCTCTACGGAACCTTCATGCATCCGTGGTCCGCCGGCCCCGACCTCTACTTCACGATGTCGCAGTGGGACCCGTACAACGTCTTCCTCATGCACACCAAGCTGACCGACGACGGTTCAGTCACCAACCTGGTAACGGATCCCAGCTTCGAAGCCCAGTCCGGTGCCGCTCCGTCGCCTCCCTGGCAACTCAACGGCCGAGGCGGCATCGACAAGGCCAACCGGGGCCACAGCGGCACCAGCAACGCCTTCGTCCGCGACTCGATCGGCCAGCACCAACTCCAGCAGACCGTCGCCGTCCGCCCCCACCACCGCTACAAACTCTCCGCCTGGATCCGCACCGCCGACAACAACACCGAAACGATGCTCGGCGCCCGAACCCTCCGCGGCAAGGTCATCACCCAGAAGACCGGCGGCGCACACCCGCAGTACACCCAAGTAACCACCATCTTCGACAGCGGCCGCGACTCATTGGTCCAGCTCTACGCCGGCTTCTTCGGCCACGGCCAAGACGTCTGGCTCCAACTCGACGACGTAGTACTCGAGGAAATTCGATGACCCTGCGCTGATGCCACCATTCGCCTGTGGATGTCGTGGTGCAACGGGTGCGGACCCGCTGGGGCAAGGAGTCCCGGGGCGGACCGAACGCGGCGGTACGCAACGGCGTACCGGTGGCCTTCGCGTTGCCGCCCGGGCCGGGCCCGATCTTTCACAGCGTCGAGATGGAGCAGTGGTCGGACTATCGGCCCCGAGTGTCGACGGGCGACCTCGCCCTGTTCGGGCTGGAGCTGACCGAGGACAACGGGCGATGCCGGGCGTACCCGAATACCTACTATCCGATGCCGCCGCGCAGTCGGCATCCCGCCGTGCGGATCGAGGCCGGCGAGTGGTTGCGGTGGCAGCTGAACTACCGCTTGGTGCACTACAACAGCGGTGAATGGATCTACCAGCTCGATACCTTCAACATCGGCTATGCGACCACAGATCCGCGGGTGTTTCTCGGCACTCCGCCTCGGGTGATCGACGAACTCGGCTCGCTGCGCTAGTTGGCGCTTCGGTAGCGGCCGGGGGTGGTGCCGATCAGGGTGGTGAAGGCGGTGATGAAGGTGCTGGGGTTGGACCAGCCGCAGGCGTGGGCGGTGTGGGTTGTGTCGTGGCCTTCGGCCAGTAGGACCAGGGCGTGGCAGATGCGGAGTTGGGTGCGCCATTGATAGAAGGTCAGGCCGAGTTCGTCGCGGAGTAGGCGGCTGAGGGTGCGGGCGCTGGCGCCGATCTTGTGGCCGAGTTCGGCCAGTGGGGTGTTGTCGGCGGGGTCGTCGTACAGGAGCTGGGCCAGGGCGCGTAGTCGGTCGTCGTGGGGCTCGGGGAGTTGCAGGGGTTGTTCTTGGGCTTGGTCCAGTTCGTCGACGAGCACGCGCACTAAGCGAGCCTGGCCGGCGGCGGTGTGGTGCGCGTCCGGGTCGTAGCTGCGGGGGCCGGTGAGGGTGAGCAGTACCTCGCGCGCTAGGTCGGAGACGGTGAACACGGACGGGCGAGGCGGGACGAGCCGGGCCTGAGCTGGGGTGAGGAAGAGGATTCGCATGTCGGTGTCGCCGTGGGCCTGGTGGTAGTGCGTGAATCCGCCGGGCGTCCAGGCCACTCGATTGGCGGGGACCACGGACGTGCCTTGTTCGGTATGGACGGAGAGGACGCCGCGAGCCGCGTACACCAGGTGTCCGCGCGGGTGGGAGTGCGCGGTACTCGTCCCGCCCGATGGCCAGACGTGGACTCCTCCGGACGGCCACAGATGCAGGGTCCGAGGGGATGACGGAGATTGGCGGCCAACGGGCATGAGTTGGCAGTTTACCGGTGGCCCGCCACGAGGTCGCGCGGCGAGAGTTGAGGCATGCGAACGACGATGCGAGCGGCGGTCTGTGTCCGGGCGGGCGATCCCGAAGTACTGGAGATCCGCGAGGTGCCGATTCCGGAGGTGCGGGAGGGCTGGAGTCTGGTGCAGGTGAAGGGGGCCGGGCTCAACCGGTCCGAGCTGCGAACGCGGCAGGGGCATTCGCCCAGCGTGAGCTTCCCGCGGGTGCTCGGGATCGAGTGCGTCGGGATCGTGGTGGCGTCGACGGATGCGCGGCTGCCGGAGGGTACGACCGTCGCGGCGGTGATGGGCGAGATGGGGCGGGCGTTCGACGGCGGCTATGCGGAGTACGCGTTGTTGCCGAACTCGTTGCTGATGCCTCTCACCACGACGCTGCCCTGGGAGATCTTGGCGGCGCTCCCCGAGACGTACCTGACCGCGCAGGGCTCACTCGATGCATTGGGGCCTGGCGGCAGCTTGCTGATCCGCGGCGGGACCTCGTCGGTGGGGATGGCGGCCGCATCGATTGCCACCGGCCACGGCATCACGGTGGCGGCGACTACCCGGAGTACGGACAAAGCCGAGGCGCTGACCGCGGCTGGTGTCGAGCACGTGCTCATCGACGACGGCGAGTCGCTGGCCGCGGCGGTGCAGGCGATCTGGCCGGAGGGTCCCGACAATGTGCTCGATCTCGTCGGGGCGAGGACGGCGGTGGATTCGTTGAGGTTGGTACGCCGCGGCGGCACGGTCTGCGTGTCCGGGTCGCTCAGCGGGTGGTCGATCGCGGACTTCGAGCCGATCGCGATGATCCCGTCCGGGACCCGGCTCACGACCTTCCACAGCAAGGACGCGTCGGGCAGCACCACCTTGCAGCGCATCGTCGACGAGGTGGAGGCCGGCGTCTACCGACCCAACCTCGACCGCGTCTTCACGCTCGACGAGATCGCCAAGGCCCATCACCATATGGAGAACAATCAGGCCATTGGGAAGGTCGTAGTCATTCCCTAGCTACTACTGCGGGTACGCCGCGAGCGGTGGGAACGCGAGCGCTCGGTACGCCGCCGTACCGGCCGCCGCGGACCCACCAGGCGCGGACCGGCCAGCCGGTCCTCCAGTCGACGGGCCTCACGCCGGATCGGCTGAGCCACGTATTCGCCGAGGATCACGCCCGACGCGAGGGCCACGCCGATCGCGACCGCCGTGGCCAGCGAGACGATGCCGATGAGGTTGCCGAGGCTCATCAACTCGAGCAAACCCTTGTAAATGGTGAGTCCTGGAAGCAGCGGGACCGTGCCGGAGACGACGACCACCAGGGGCGGGACGCCAGAGCGGCGGCCCAGGGAGTAGCCGGTGAGGCCGACGACGAAGGCGGCTGCCGCGGTCGACCAGGCCGGGCCGAACTGCGCGCGCGACATCAAGGTGAAGACGAGCGAACCGAGCCCGCCGACGATCGCGATCGGGAGCAGGGAACGCAGCGGGGAGTACGACGCGTAGGCGAACGCGACGGCCATCAGGGCGCCGGATCCGACCATGACGGGGAGGTTGCTGAGCTGGATCGTCTGGGCCTCGATGGCTACCGGGAGACCCATTTTGATGCCGAGGCTGATGCCCAGTGAGACGCCGGCGATGATTCCGCCGGTGAGCAGCATCGCTTCGAGGCTTCGGGCGGCGGCGGTGACGTAGTACCCGGTGATCGCGTCTTGGACGGCACCGGTGAGGGCGATGCCGGCGAGCAACATGATGATGCCGGCGGCAACTACCAGGGATGGTTTCACTGGGGCGTGTACGGCGTACAGGACCAGGGCTACGGCCGTTGCGACGAAAGCGCCTGCGACCTGTTGGTAGAAGGCGGGGAGGCGTTGGCGGTTGAACCAGCGGTTGCTGAGCTCGATGAAGCAGGCGGTGACGACGGCGACGAGGGTGATCAGCCAGCCGCCACCGAGAAGGAGGGTCGCGCCGCCGGCCATCACGCCCCAGGCGACTACCGAGCTCCAGCGCGGGAAGGGCGGGCCGGCTGAGACCATCCGGGCCAGCTCGCGGCTGGCTTCTTCGCGGGTGAGTTCGGCGCGGACGAAGCGGCGTACGAGTTGGTCGACGGCTGTCAGGCGGGAGAAGTCCTGGCCGCGGTACCGGACGATGCGCATGTGCGTCTCGGGGGCGACGTCGGGCGCTGCCTGGTACGAGATCGCGATCGAGGTGAAGGTGATGTCGACCTCGCAACCGCGCAGTCCGGCGGCGGCGGTCACGCTGAGGATGGTGGCCGTCGCGTCGGCGGTGCCGGCGCCGCTGGAGAGCACGACCTCGCCGATCCGCAGAGCGAGATCGAGGGTGCGATAAAGCTCACGCTGCTCATCCCGCGCCCGCTCATCCGCCGCCTGCAGTTCAGCCGACAACTCATCCACCGACAACTCACCGGTCGTCGGCCCGGACTCCCGCCGCTCGCGCCGCCGTCGCTCAGCCTGCCGACGCTCAGCTTGCCGGCGTTCGCCCAGGCGGAGGTCTTCCGTCAGGGTGACGTCGAGCGACGGTGGGCCTGTCTCGCCCCCGTCGGCTGCCGAATCGCCGCGCTTGGCCACCGTGCTCCTTTCGTCTCCTGAAACGACGCTAACGCCCATCGCCTCGCCGTACCCCATCCGCCGATCGGCACCCCGCTGTCCGGAATCGGCCTGCAATCGCTTTCCACCGACTTTCCCGACAGGTTGACTCGCCGTGACGGCCCACCTAAGGTTGCGGTCACGAGCCTTGGAAAGCCCTTTCCAAGGCTTCAGCAGCCCAACGCGAGGAGACGAGCATGTGCGAGTTCGGCCCGGCCGCGGCACTGCCCGGCGGTATCGGCGTCTCGCGGCTGACCGTGTACGACATCGAGGCGCCCGACGGTCTGGTCGGCGGCACCCCGCACGTCCACCTCGCCTGCTCCGAGGGGTACTACGTGATCGCCGGCTCCGGCGCGGTCCAGACCCTCAACCCGAAGGGCTTCACCGAGACCCCGCTGCAGGCCGGCACGGTCGTCTGGTTCGACCCCGGCACGATCCACCGGCTGATCAACGGCGGTGGCCTGCAGATCCTCACCCTGATGTCGAACTCCGGCCTCCCCGAGGCAGGCGACGCCGTCCTCACGCTCCCACCCGAGCACCTCACCGACCGCGAGACGTACCTCGAGGCCACCACGCTCACCGGTGAAGGCGAGGCCCGTACGCCGTCCGCGATGGCCCGCCGCAACCTGGCCCTCGAAGGCTTCGCCGTACTACGCGACGCGTACGCCGCCGACGGCCCCACCGCCCTCGACGCGTTCTACGAGTCAGCCGTCCGCATCGTCCAGCCCCAACTCGCCGACTGGCGCAAGCGCTGGGAACAAGGCGCCCGCCGCCTCGCCGACGAAACCGGCGCCGCACTCGAAGCTCTCGAAGCAGGCAAAGCCCCCCACCTGCAGACCGCAGAGCTCCACGAACTCCCTGCCCCCACCGAGTTCGGCCGCCACGGCATGTGCGGCCGCCTCGATGTCTATGACCTGAACCAGCACCCGTGAAACCGCCCCACACCCCGCGCAGACCGCGCCGAAGAGAGGTATGACTGTGAACGATCGACGCGTCGGCATCGTGATGAACGGCGTCACCGGCCGGATGGGCCTGCGCCAGCACCTGGAGCGTTCCATCGTGGCGATCCGCGAGCAGGGCGGGATCCCGGCCGCCGACGGAACGATGATCATCCCCGAGCCGATCCTGGTCGGCCGCAACGAACTCAAGCTGAAGAACATCGCCGACCAGTACGGTCTGAGCCGCTGGACCACCGACCTGTCCGAGGCGCTCGCCGAGCCCGACGTCGAGATCTACTTCGACTCCCAGCTCACCCAGCTCCGCGAGAAGGGCGTCCGCGCCGCCGTCGAAGCAGGTAAGGCGATCTACTGCGAGAAGCCGATCGCCGAAGGCCTCGAGGCAGCCGTCGACCTGGCCCGCCTGGTCCGCGACTCCGGGCTGAAGAACGGCGTCGTCCAGGACAAGCTCTCGCTGCCCGGCCTGCGCAAGCTCAAGCGCCTCGTCGACGGCGGCTTCTTCGGCGAGATCCTGTCGGTCCGGGGCGAGTTCGGCTACTGGGTCTTCGAGGGCGACTGGCAGGAAGCACAGCGACCGGCCTGGAACTACAAGACCGAAGAGGGCGGCGGCATCGTCGTCGACATGTTCTGCCACTGGCGGTACGTGCTCGACCAGATCTTCGCCCCGGTCAAGTCGGTCTACTGCCAGGGCGCGACCCACATCCCGACCCGGTACGACGAGCAGGGTCAGGCCTACCAAGCCACCGCCGAGGACGCGGCGTACGGGGTCTTCGAACTGGAGGGCGGCATCATCGCCCAGCTCAACTCGTCCTGGACGACGCGGGTGTTCCGTGACGAGCTAGTCGAGTTCCAGGTCGACGGTACCGAGGGCAGCGCCGTCGCCGGCCTGCGCAACTGCCGTGCCCAGCACCGCTCCGCGACCCCCAAGCCCGTCTGGAACCCAGACCTCCCGGCCGCGTACTCGTTCCGCGACCAGTGGGCCGAGGTGCCCGACAACGAGGTCTTCGACAACGGCTTCAAGGTCCAGTGGGAGATGTTCCTGCGCCACGTCGTCGACGACGCCCCCTTCACCTGGGACTTCGTCGAAGGCGCCAAGGGCGTCCAGCTGGCCGAACTGGGCCTCCAGTCCTGGCGCGAAGGCCGCAAGCTAGAGGTCCCCGCCCTCGACATCGAGTCCCGCCCATGACCCTGTCCCTCCGCCTACCCCTCAACGGCAGCCTGGAGACCTACCAGCTAGCCGGTACTCCGATTGCCGCCGGCAACTACAACCCGGCAACCTCTCGCTTGGCCTTCGCCGCTGCCCATGTGGTGTCGGACCCGTTGGCCGACAACTCGCCGGGCGCGCCCGCGGCCATCGACTGGGACCACACCCTAGGCTTCCGCCGCCATCTCTGGTCCCTGGGCCTCTCGGTAGCCGAAGCCATGGACACAGCCCAACGAGGCATGGGCCTCGACTGGCCGGCAACCCAGGAGCTGATCCGCCGCTCAGCCGCTGAAGCACCAGCTGGGCGTATCGCAGTTGGCGTGGGCACAGACCAACTGCCTGCGGGCACTCACGCACTCGACGCCGTGATCGCCGCCTACGAAGAGCAATTGGCACTCGCCGAAGAGGTCGGGGCTCAACCCATCCTCATGGCCAGCCGAGCCCTGTGCGCCGCCGCCAACTCACCGGACGACTACCGCAAGGTGTACGACCACCTGCTGAGCCAGTCGTCCCGGCCGGTGATCCTGCATTGGCTCGGCTCCATGTTCGATCCCGCCCTCGACGGATACTGGGGCAGCGACTCACTCGATACTGCCGCGGACGTAGTCGTCGACCTGATCAACGAGAACGTGAGCAAGGTCGACGGGATCAAGGTGTCCTTGCTCGACGCGGCCAAAGAAGTTGCCCTGCGCAAGCGGTTGCCCGAGGGTGTCCGCCTCTACACGGGCGACGACTTCAACTACCCGGAGCTGATTCGGGGTGACGGTGAGCGGTACAGCGACGCGTTGCTCGGGATCTTCGCCGCGATCGCGCCGGCCGCCGCGGCCGCGTTGAAGGCGCTCGACGACGGCGAGCTGGTGAAGTACGAGGAGATCTTCGCGCCGACCGTCCCGCTGGCGCGGCAGATCTTTTCGGCGCCGACGTACTACTACAAGACCGGAATCGCCTTCCTGGCTTGGCTCAACGGACACCAGCCCGGCTTCGGCATGGTCGGCGGGCTGCAGACCGGCCGCTCGCTGCCACACCTGGCCGACACCTTCCGGCTGGCCGACGCGGCCGGCGTACTGACCTCGCCCGAGCTGGCGACAACCCGCTTCAAGCAGCTGCTCGCGGTCGGCGGGATCGACGCATGAATCGCTACAGCCTCAACCAGGCGACCACGAAGTACTGGCCGCTGGAGGACGTCGTCGCCGCCAGCACCAAAGCCGACCTGTCCTGGATCGGCCTGTGGCGCGAGCCGATCCAGGAGTACGGCGTCGAGCGCTCGGCCAAGCTCGTCGCCGACGCCGGACTGCGCGTTTCCTCCTTGTGCAGAAGCGGTTTCTTCACCGCCACCGACGCCGCCGAACGCCAGGCGAAGATCGAGGACAACCGTCGAGCGATCGACGAGGCGGCCACCCTCGGTACCGACGTGCTGGTGCTCGTCAGCGGCGGCCTCCCGCCCGGCTCCCGCGACCTCGACGGCGCCCGCGGCATGATCCGCGACGGCCTCGCCGAGCTTGCGCCGTACGCCGGTGAGCGCGGTGTCCGTCTGGCGGTCGAGCCCCTGCACCCGATGTTCTGCTCCGACCGCTGCGTCGTCTCCTCGCTGAGCGGCGCCCTCGACCTGGCCGAGCAGTTCCCCGTCGAACAGGTCGGCGTGGTCGTCGACGCCTACCATCTCTGGTGGGATGCCGACATCTACCGCCAGATCGAGCGGGCCGGCGCCCGGATCTGCTCGTACCAAGTGAGCGACTGGACCACCCCGCTCCCCGCCGACAACCTGCTCGGCCGCGGCATGATGGGCGACGGCTCGATCGAGCTGCGCCGGCTCCGCGCGGCCTGCGACGCGGCCGGGTACGACGGCCCGGTCGAGGTCGAGATCTTCAACCAGCAACTGTGGGACGCGCCCGGCCAGGAGGTCTTCGACCTCGCCCTGGCGCGGTATCTAGAGCACGTCGCCTGAAACATCATCCAGAAACTCGAAGGAGCCACCTCCCCATGAGCGACCGGACCATTCCCGCTGACGGCATCGGCATGCACCTCTACACGATGCGCGAGGCACTCGCCGCCGACTACCCCGGCACCCTCCAGCGACTCGCGGAGATCGGCTACCAGACGATCGGTGTCAGCGGCCGCTTCGGCCACTCGGCCGAGGAGATCCGCTCGTACGCCGATGCGGCCGGCCTGAAGATCGTGCTCGAGCACGTCGGCTATCCCCGGCTGACCGACAACTGGGAGGGCGCGCTCGCGGACGTCCAGACGCTAGGCGGGCAGTGGATCGTCGTACCGTCGCTTCCGGTCGAGCTGCGCACGCTCGACGGGTTCCGGGAGGCCGCTCGTGCCTTCAACACCGCGGGACAGTTGGCGAAGAAGGAAGGGCTGAAGCTGCTCTTCCACAACCACGGCCATGACTTCGACGAGGTCGACGGGCAGGTGCTGTTCGACATCCTGCTCGACGAGGTCGACGCCGACCTGCTCGGCTTCGAGCTCGACCTGTACTGGGTGGTCAACGGCGGCAAGGATCCGATCGACTACTTCCGCGACCACCCCGGCCGGTTCCCCGCGCTGCACGTGAAGGACATGGCGACGGACGGTTCGTTCGCGGACGTCGGCACCGGCACGCTCGACTTCGCCGCGATCTTCGCTCACGCAGAGTCGGGTGGCGTGCAGCAGTGGCTGGTCGAGCACGATGCACCGACCGATCAGTGGGAGTCGGCGCGTACGTCGTACCAGGCGCTGGCATCGATTCGCTACTGATCGGTTTCTCACGGTACGTACCGGTAGGCGTATTCTCGTCACTGACAGCACGCGGTCGGCTCCCGTCCGGCGTAAATCGGTCGTCCGTGCCGCGCTGGAGAGCGTCTTCCGGCGTGATTGGTCTGTCACTCTGTAAGAGGGCCCTCACCACGGCGGGGTCCCGTGAGGCCGCCGACGCCGTGACGCCGGAGAGATCGCACGTGCAGAACGAGCCCACCGTACGGATGACGGCAGTGCGCCGTCTGTACGAGGTGAGCGCCCGGATGGGTGCTGGGCGCAGCCTGGCCGAGACGCTGCAGGCAGTCGTCGACGGCGTCGTCACCGGCCTCGGCTTCGGGATCGCCGTGCTCAACCTGCGGCAGGCCGACGGCAAGTTCGAGGTGATCGCCGTCGCCGGCTCGCCGGAGGCCCGGGAGGCGTTGCTCGGCACGATCAGCGCGGCTGACATCTTCGACGCGGAGTTCGCGATCGCGGACAAGTGGGGCGGGCTGCGGTTCGTACCGCACGAGCGGCTGCCCGAGGGCGGCGAGATCGTCGGCTGGGTGCCCGAGATCCCGGTACCGACCGCAGCCGACGCCTGGCATCCGCTGGACGCGCTGTTCGCGCCGCTGCACTCGTCCGATGGAGAGCTGGTCGGGATGTTGTCGGTCGATCTGCCCGAGGACCAGCGGCGACCGGGGCAGATCCATCGCGAACTGCTGGAGATCTTCGCGACCCAGGCCGGGATCGCGATCGACAAGGCCCGGCTGACCGATCAGTTGCTCGCCGAGAAGGCGCGGCTGGAGGCGAGCGAGACGACTTTCCGGCTGGTCTTCGAGGGCGCCGGCAACGGGATGGCGACGATCGCCTTCGACGGTCCGGAGGCGGGGCGGATCCTTCGCGTCAACGACGCTTTCTGCCACATCACGGGGTACACGCCGGGTCAGTTGATCGGCACGACCTTCGTCGACTACCTGCGCGACGAGGAGACCGGCCAGACTGAGCGGGAGATCCAGCAGCTTGCCACCGGGCGCGGCCCGTACCGGTTCGAGCGCACGTTCCGGCGTACCGACGGAAACGACATCTGGCTGGGCGGCACCGCCGCGATCGTTGACCAAGGCAAGGATCAGTCGCGGATCATCCTGATCCAGATCGACGACGTGACCGCCCGCAAGGACGAGGAGCGCGAACTCCGCCACCACGCGGCCCACGATCCCCTCACCGGCCTGCCGAATCGCCGCCTGCTCCAGCACCGCTTCAATGCTGCGCTGCAACGGTCGCGACAGAGCGGGCGACGCGGGGTCCTGCTGTTCTGCGACCTGAACCACTTCAAACAGGTCAACGACAAGTACGGCCACGAGGCCGGCGACAAAGCCCTCCGCGAAATCGCCGATCGGCTTTTGACCGAGGTCCGCCATGGCGACACCGTGGCCCGCCTCGGCGGCGACGAATTCGCCATCCTCGCCGAAGACATCGACGGCGACGACCTGGACGTCCTGATGCGCCGCATCGACGAATCCATCAGCCAACCACTCGACGGCATCGACGTCCCGGTCACAGCCAGCATCGGCACCGCCATCGTCAGCCCGTACGCCGCCGACCTCGACGAACTCCTCCGAACCGCCGACAACGCCATGTACGAAGCCAAACGCGCCTACCGAGCTACTCAGACCTGACCGGCTCCCCCGCGGGCTGAAGCATCGACTGGTCGCCGATGGATGCGATCGCACAGCTGGCGACGAGCGGGGAGGGTTGGGGAGGGTCGTACCCCCGATCTGGGCGAAACACCTCCTCGGCCCCTGGGAAGATCCTCCCCAAGTCCAGGGTTGCAGACCGTTGGAGCACGCCAACTCATCAGGCCAGCGCCTACCGTCGCAGGTTCGATGGTTTGCGGGGTTGGGTGGTGGTGGCGATCCGGTGGGCCGACTGTTGTTGGTAGCGGGCGGACGGCCCGGAGCATGTGACGCAGGAGGGCGCGTTCGGGCTGTTGGTGAGAGCGCCTGGGGATTACTGGGCGGGGCGTTGTCTGCGGCGGCGTTGTTGGCGGCGGTCTGCTTTGGCTGTTCGGTGTCGTTCGGATTCCCACTGTTGGAGGATTGCGATGGCGGCCTCGTTGTGGCGGTCGACCAGTGGCATCACCCGGTGGATGTTGGTGAAGGCGAAGATCGGGGTCCAGTGGGACTTGCCGTCGGGGGACTTCCAGCGGACGGCGGGGAAGTCGGTGATCGAGGTCACCTGGTCCCGCGCGATCCGGCGGTTGCGGAACAACCCGTGGACCTCGACGCCCGCGTCGTCGCAGACCACGCCGAGGCGCCATCCGAAGAGTCCGAGGTAGCAGGCGGCCGCCAGCGCCACCACCCCGACACCGATCACCACGCCCAGCGGTACGTCGTTGCCGTACAAGACGATGACCAGCACGGCCGCCAGGACCGGCCAGACAAGCGCACTGGAGATGCGGGTGATCAGCAGGGGTTTCAGTTCCACCTGGTCATTCTCGCTCAGCCCACCCAGACGTCGGCTATTCGAGCGAGCCCAGCTTGGTGAGGGCTTCGTCGGTCAGGCGGTAGACGGTCCACTCGTCCTGGGGGTTGGCGCCGACGGACTTGTAGAAGTCGATGGCTGGGGTGTTCCAGTTGAGGACTGACCATTCGAGGCGTTCGTAGTTGTTGAGGACGCATTCTTGGGCCAGGGCGGTCAGGAGGGCTTTGCCCAGGCCGGAGCCTCGGTGGAGGGGGCTGACGAAGAGGTCTTCCAGGTAGATGCCGTGGACTCCTCGCCAGGTGGAGAAGCTGAGGAACCAGATGGCGCAGCCGACTACCTCGCCGTCGGCGAGGGCTACGTGGCAGAAGGCCGCGGGGGTCGGGCCGAAGAGGGCCGTTGAGAGCTGCTCAGCGGTCAGGTGGCACTCGTCAGGAGCCTTTTCGTACTCCGCGAGTGCGTAGACCAGCTCGACGATCGCCGGTACGTCGGAGGGCTGGGCGCGGCGGATTCGGTCGTCAGTCTGCATGCGAACATCCTGCCGCGTTATCCGTTGACCAAGAGCAAGCAACCGGCGGCAACCGTTTACCTACCGGTCGCCCGAGGGTCATCTGAGCCCGGAAGGCTGAGGCCACCACCGACCGCTCACCGGAGGAAACCCATGGCTGTTTCACGTCGTCGCTTCATCGGACTCGGAGGGGCGGGTGCTGCCGGCGCGGTGCTGCTCGGTACCGGCGCCTGGGACGCCTCGACCACGTACGCCGCCCCGGCCGGCGCAGGCAACCCGTTCACCCTTGGCGTGGCGTCCGGCGACCCGCAGTACAGCAGTGTCGTGCTCTGGACCCGCCTAGCCATCGACCCGTTCGCCGTCGACGGCAAGGGCGGCATGCCGGCCAAGCCGGTCCGCGTGGAGTACGAGGTCGCCCGCGACGAGCGCTTCCGGCACCTGGTACGCCGGTCCAGCGTGGTCGCGACCCCCGAGCTCGGCCACTCGGTCCACCCCGAGGTCAACGGACTGCTGCCGGATCACGAGTACTACTACCGCTTCCGCACCGGCGGCGAGATCTCGACGGTCGGCCGCACCCGGACCACCCCGCATCCGCTCAGCTCGCCGCGTGAGGTGCGATTCGCGTTCGCCTCGTGCAACGCCTGGCAAGACGGGTACTTCACCGCGTACCAGCACATGGCGGACGAAGATCTCGACCTGGTCGTGCACCTGGGCGACTACCTCTACGAGTCCGGCGTGAAGACCAACAAGCGTGGCGTGGTGACGGATCCCCGCTTCCACACCGAGACGTTCGACCTGGCCCGATACCGGCTGCAGTACTCGCTCTACAAGATCGAGGCGCCGCTGCAGGCCGCGCACGCGGCGCACCCGTGGATCCACACGTTCGACGACCACGAGGTGGAGAACAACTGGGCCGGCGACCTCTCCCAGGCCGACACCGAGCCGGATCAGGACCCGGTGATCTTCCGCCAGCGCCGGGCGCAGGCATTCCAGGCGATGTACGAGAACCTGCCGCTAAGGCACGCACAGATGCCCAAGGGCCCGGACATCCGGTACCACCGCCGCCTCCCGTACGGACGCCTCGCCGACTTCACCATCCTCGACACCCGCCAGTACCGGACGGACCAGCCGTGTGGCGACGGCGACTCGGCGACGTGCGACGACCGGTTCGACCCGGACAACACGATGCTCGGCGGCAAGCAGCGCAAGTGGCTGCTGGACGGGTTCCGTCAGTCCAACGCCCGCTGGCAGGTGATCGGCAACCAGACCCCGATGGGCCAGACCGACATGGACCCCGGCCCGGACACCCACGTCTGGCTCGACCCGTGGGACGGTTATGTTGCCGAGCGCAACAAGGTGCTCGCGGCGGCGCAGGACAGCGGCGTACGGAACCTGGTCGTCATCACCGGCGACCGTCACCAGAACTACGCCCTGGAACTCAAGCGCGACTTCGCCGATCCCGGCTCGCGCACGGTCGGCACCGAGTTCGTCGGTACGTCGATCACCAGCGGCGGCGACGGCGCCGACACCACTCCGCAGGGCGACCAGTTCCTCGCCGCCAACCCGCACCTCAAGTTCTTCAACTCGCAGCGAGGCTACGTCCGCGTCACCGCCGACCAGCACCGGTGGCGCTCCGACTTCCGCGTCCTCCCCTACGTCAGCACCCCGGGCGCCCCGATCAGCACCCGGGCCAGCTACGTCGTCGAGGACCGCAACCCGCACGTCCACGTCTCCTGAGGCGATTCAGTAGTCCCACTGCTGACTCTCAGTGGATATTGCTGTTTGAAAGGTGAGCCGGCCTGCGGGAGGTTAGGGGTATGACCTCAACCACCCGCAGGATCGGCGACACCCAGGTCAGCGCGATCGGCCTCGGCGGTATGCCGATGTCGATCGAAGGACGGCCTGACGAGAGCCGGTCGATCGCGACCATCCATGCCGCGCTCGACGCGGGCATCACGCTGATCGACACCGCCGACGCCTACCACCTCGACTCCTCCGACATCGGCCACAACGAGACGCTGATCGCGAAGGCGCTCAGCACGTACGGCGGCGACACCTCCGGCGTCCTCGTCGCGACCAAGGGCGGGCACCTTCGCCCGGGCGGGGGCGCGTGGACGCAGGACGGTTCGCCCGAGCACCTGAAGCAGGCGGCCGAGGACTCGCTCAAGCGGCTCGGCGTCGAGGCGATCGGCCTCTACCAGTTCCACCGGCCGGACCCGAAGACGCCGTACGAGGACTCCATCGGCGCGATCCGCGACCTGCTCGACGCGGGCAAGATCCGGATGGCC
This sequence comes from Kribbella ginsengisoli, assembly GCF_039537185.1. NCBI lineage: Bacteria > Bacillati > Actinomycetota > Actinomycetes > Propionibacteriales > Kribbellaceae > Kribbella > Kribbella ginsengisoli. The sequence continues at coordinate 526,480 of NZ_BAABAA010000007.1, forward strand.
GGTATCTCCAACGCCAACCCGGACCAGATCCGGCAGGCGAACGAGATCCTCGGCGGCCGGCTCGTCTCGGTCCAGAACCAGTTCTCGCCGGCCTTCCGGTCCAGCGAACCCGAGCTCGAGCTGTGCGACGAACTCGGGATCGCCTTCCTGCCCTGGTCCCCGCTCGGCGGCATCTCCAACGCCTCCGACCTCGGCGACAAGCACCCGGCGTTCCACCAGCTGGCCGGCGAGCTGGGCGTCAGCCCGCAGAAGCTCACCCTGGCCTGGATGCTCGCCAAGTCCCCGGTCGTCATCCCGATCCCCGGCTCCAGTCGCCCGGAGACCATCCGCGACTCCTACTCGGCCATCGAGCTGACCCTCACCCCCGACCAGGTCGCCACCCTCGACGCATCCTGAACACCTAGGCGGAATACCGGCTCGGCCAAAGGACGTTGAGGCGGGCATGGAGGACATGCGCGCGTTGAGTTATGGCCTTGGCCAGCAGTACTTCGACGAGCGGGACTATCGCGGCGCGATCCGTGCACTGCTCCCAATCGTCGAGGAGACCCCGGAAGACGTGGGCACTCGTCTGTTGCTGGCGCGTGCCTACTTCCACAGTGCATCCCTGAAGCCGGCCGAGGAACACCTGCTGGTGATCCTCGACCGCGACCCGACCGAGGCGTACGCACACCTGTTGATGGCCCGTACGCTCGAACGCCTCAGCCGCGGCGACGAAGCCATCAAGCACCGCCGAATCGCCGCTGCCCTCACCGGCGACGATTCACTCCTGGCCTCGCAGAGCCACAGCACGAAGAACTAGCGTCACGCCGTCAGCGGGCCCCTAGCCGCGGGCCCGCTGGGCGGCGTACAGGTCGGCGACCGAGGGACGCGACGCCAGTTGATACGTGCCGTTCTCGAGGTCGCCCTGGAAGTCCCGAGGCAGCCCGCTCCCCGCGGATCCCAAGCCCTGCAGGCCGACGGTGATGCTGCGAGGAGCGACGTCTGCCAGGTCGATCGCGTAAGGAACACCGCTGGAGATGCGGACGTTCCAGTGCGCGATCCGGGCTCCGAAGAGTGGACCGGAGGCCGCCGAGCCACCCACCCGGCCGTTGTTGGTGAGGGTGATGTCCGTTCGGGCGTTCTCGAACGGCATCGCCCGGTGGGTGTCGAACGTGCCCTCGGCCATCGTGCCGCGACGCCAGACGTTCCCGGCCGACAACCCTTCCAGGTTGAGCCCGTGATGCAGCGACCCACTCGGCAGCGGGACGGTGAACTGCTCGATCTCAAAGCCGTCGATCAGGTTGTCATGCGACTGCATCCGGCAGGCAAAGCTGTGATGAGCCGACCGCCCACCCACCACGACATCGGTCAACGTCACCGCCTTCGTAGTGGTGAACCCGAACCCCAGATCACAGTTCTCGACCCGTACGTCATCAGCCCAGCAGTCATGAACCGCCTGGAAACACAGGCCGTTCGACCCTGGATGCCGGTTGTGGATCGTCATCGGCCGCAGCTCGTTGCGGATCGTCAGCGACTCCACCCCGACGTCATGCAGCGTCGGCCCGATCTCCCGGAACCGCGACGGCCAACTCGGCCGCAGGTCGTACCGCAACGGCTGGGCCAACCTCACCAGGCGGTCCCCCAGCACAGCCTCGATCCGGACCGGCCACTGCAGCGTCGCGTACTGGATGTATTGCCCACCAGACCCAGTCGTCAGCTGCGGCGCCTTCACCGGCCAGTCATACGCGCTGACCCCGGCGCCATCCCCAGCCACATGCCGCAGCACGCCCGCGTCGGCAGGATTGTCCGTCTCCAGTACGACGAGATCGCCCGCCGCGAGCCGACTCGTATCCGACACGAGCAGCGTCCGCTGCCCCCGTGACGCCGACCCGACCGCGGTGAGCGTGTCGCCGAGCAGCCATCCCTCCGACGCCGCGAAGTCCTCAGCCTCGGACTTGGCCTTCCGTTCGGGTGCGATCACCCAGATCTGCCCGCCCGTCCAGGACCAGCGACTCTGCAAGCTCGGCTGGAGGTTGGGCCGGTACGACTGCTCGAGCGGCCGGGTGAAGTGCAGGATCGTGTCGTCGGGGCCGGAGCCCTTGAGGACCACGTTCGACCACTGGATCCAGAGCGGCGAGTCGAGACGGTACGTGCCTCGCGGTACGACGACAGTGCCGCCGCCGTGCTCACCGGCGTACCGGACTGCTGCCGTGAAGGCGGCTGCCGAGTCGACGGCGAGGTCAGCCCGGGCGCCGAAATCGGTGACGCGGGCGACGACTCGCGGCCGGCGCGGGCGCTCGCCGCCGCCGTAGCCGGCGTGCGAGATATCCGGGATGAGCGGATGCGTGCCGGGCGCCGCCGCCCACTGATCGAGCAGCTCGGCCGAGACATCCTCCCGGCCTCGGGTCGCAGTTCCGCCTGACGGGACCGCGGCGGCTGTGGCGGGAAGCGCCGCCGCGGCCGGCAGCGCGACGGCCCCACCTAGCAGTAGTCGGCGGGAGAGCTGGGGACGGTCCTGTCGCATGGTGGCGCTCCTCGGGCGGTGAGGTTTCGCATGGCGGGACCCAGTTTCACTGGACGGGACCGATCTGACAAGGCCTCGGAAAGCCTTCTCCGACGAACTACCCCTTGAGCCCCGAGTGCGCGATCCCCTCCACGAACTGCCGCTGCGCCAGCACGAACACGAACAGCACCGGTACGACGGTCAGCGACGCGCCGGCCAGCTGGACGTTCCACATGTTGCCGCCGTACGCGTCGGTGAACCGGGTGAGCGCCTGCGGCAGGGTGAAGAGCTCCGGCGTGGTGATGTACACGGTCGGCTCGAGGTACAGGTTCCACGACGACATGAAGGTGAGGATCGCGACCGCCGACGCGGCCGGCTTCGACAGCGGTACGCCGATCCGCCACCAGGTCGCCACCCGCCCGAGCCCGTCCAGCCGGGCCGCCTCCTCCAGCTCCAGCGGCAGCGCGATGAAGAACTGCCGCATGATGAACGTCGCCAGCACGCACGGTCCGGCGAACGACGTGACCAGGATCAACGGCCAATGCGTGTTGATCATCCCGGCCCGCTTGAACATCTGGAACAACGGCACGATCGTCGTCTCGCTCGGCACCAGCAGCCCGGTCAGCACGACGACGAACAGCATGTTCCGCCCCGGGAACCTGATCCGCGCGAAGGCATATCCGGCCAGGCTCGACACCAGCAGCACGATCACCGTGACGACGACCGCGATGTAGACGCTGTTGACGTACTGCCGCCCGAACGGCTGGAAATCAAAGGCTTCCGAGTACGCCCCGACGACCGGATTCTTCGCGAACAACGTCGGCGGCGTCGCGAAGATCTCCCGCAACGGCTTGAACGAGGACGTCACCATCCACACCGTCGGCACCACGAACGGCAGACACAACACGACCAGTGCGATGTACCAAACAGCCCGCCGGACCAGCCGATCACTCTTCATGGAAGACCCACTTCCGACGCAACTGCCACTGCAGAATCGTCAACACCAGCACGAAGGACAGCAGCATCAGCGCCAGAGTCGACCCATACCCGATGTTGTTGAACTCGAAGGCCTGCTGGAACACGTAGTAGACAAGGACCGTCGTCGAGACACCCGGCCCGCCCTGAGTCAGTACTGCGATCTGCGCGAATGCCTGCAGCGCTCCGACCACCGTGATGATCCCGGTCAGCAACAAGGTCGGCGAGATCATCGGCAGCGTGATCCCGAAGAAGACCTTGCGGCTGCTGGCCCCGTCCACCCGGGCCGCCTCGTAGAGCTCGCGCGGAACCCCTTGCAGGGCAGCGAGGAAGAGCACGACGTTGACCCCGACACTGCGCACGACCTGGGCGAAGATGACGCTGACCATCGCCGTCGGCCCCTGCTGAAGCCAGTTCGATCCGTCGATCCCGACTACGGACAACACTCCATTGATCCCCCCGTTGTCCTGCAGCAAGAACCCCCAGACCAGCGTCCACGCGACTACCGAAACCACCACCGGTGAGAAGAAGATCGCCCGGAAGGTGGTGACGCCCGGGAACCGCCGGTTGAGCAGAACCGCCAGGAGCAGCCCGACCGTGAGATTCAGGACCACGACGCCACCGGAGAAGAACAGCGTGGCCAGCAACACCTTGGGCAACTGCGGGTCGTTCACCAGATCCGCGTAGTTCGACCCGCCGTTGAAGGTCATCTCGCCGGTGAAGACGTTCCAGGTGTTGAAGCTGTAGAACACCGCGAGCCCGACCGGCAGCAGGACGAACAGCAGGACCCCGAGCACCTGCGGCGCGACGAACAGATACCCCGCCAAGCTGTCGCGTCTGCGGCCGGTCCAATACCCAGTCATTTCAGCAGCGGCTGCAATGCGTCGCAGGTCTTGCCCAGCACGGACTTGATGTCCGCATCCTCGGCCCAGATCGCATCCAGCGCAGCCTTCCCCTTCTGCGAGATCTCGGCCGGCTTGGTGTGGTTGGGCAGCGTCACGGCGCCGTTCAGCTGGTCGATCACGACGGCCTGGAGTTGCGCGGCCGACAGTTTCTTGTTCACCGCGGCCAGCTTGGCGCCGGTCAGCAGCGACTTGCGCGGCGGCGGGAAGTACTGGGCGAGCTTGGCCGCATTGGCCGGATTCGTCAGGTAGGCAAGGAATTCCGTTGCCTGCGGCACATGCTTGCTGGACTTCAGTACGCCGACGCCCGCCTGCCCGATCACCGAGTACTTCCCGGACGGCCCGGTCGGCAACGGGTGGATCGAGTACTTGAACGCACCGTCGAGCAACGTCGCCCGTGACACCTGAGCAATCGTGAACGCGGAGTCGCCCGCGAAGAAGTCGGCCTTCACCCCAGGCCCGGGCATCGACTTGTCGACGTAGATCGCGTTGTGCAGGAACTGGAACGCCGACACCATCTGGTCGCTGTTCATCCCGCACTGCGTGCCGTCCGCGTTCCACGCGGACGCGCCCCAACCCGGCCACACGGTCCCGAGCATGTTCCAGCCCGAGTAGTCGAAGTCGCGGATGACGAAACCCGCCTTGCCGGTCTTGGCGTGGACCGCGCCACCGATCTTGCTGACCTGCTCCCAGCTGAGCTCGCCCTTCCCGGCGGTCTGGCCGGCCTTGGCCAGCAGGTCGTTGTTGACGTAGAGGGCGAACGGCGAGTTGGAGAACGGGTACGCGTAGAGCTCACCGTCCCGGCTGAACTCGGCGGTCACGCTGTCCACCAGATCGCCGTAGTCCCAGCCCGCCGTGCCCTTGAGCTTGCCGGTCAACGGCACCAGCGCCTTCGCGGCGATCAGGTCGTGCGAGATGTCACCCATCCAGGCCAGGTCGGGGGTGTTGCCACCGGCGATCTGCGTGGTCAGCGTGCTGTTGTAGTCGGCGAACGGCAAGCTGTCGAAGGTGATCCGGCGTACGCCGGGATGCTCGGCCCGGTACGCGTCCGCGATCGAGTTGAACAACGCCAGCTGATCCTTGTTGGACGTCCAGACCGTCATCCGCAGGTCGACGCCGTCGGGCGATTCGGCCGCCGGCGACGATCCGCCACCGCAGGCCACCAGCGCGAGCACCATGCTGCCGATGGCAGCCGTCCCGAACACTCTCCTCGTGATTCTCATCAGCGGTTCCTCACAAGCTAGTACCCGAGCACCTCGGGCCAATGGAGTTCGACACCGGCCTCGACGAGGCGGGTCTGGAAGCGCCGGACGGCATCGGGGTCCGCGACGACGTCCTGCGGCCGGACCGATTCCTCGAGACAGAACGCGGCGAGCTCCCCCGTCGCCTCGCCGATGTTCCACTCGACCGGATGGAGCCGGTAGGCCCCGTTGGAGATATGGGTGGTACCGATGTTCTTTGCTGCTGGCAACAAGTTCTCGGTCCGGATCGGGACCAGCGCCCCGAGCGGGATCTCGAACGGCACCGACTCGACGTCGATGTAGTTGTCGCCGCCGGTCGACGGATGCAGGTCGATCCGGTACATCCCGACGCCGACCGAGTCCTCGAACCGGACCGGCCGCGCGTCGCCCCGCAACGCCACCGACAGGTCCTGCTCGACGATGGTCCGGCAGGCCACGATGCGCCGGGACTCCCGGATGTAGGGCGCTTGCGCGAAGCCGTCCGGCGTACCGGTGATGTCGCCGCGCAGGCGCAAGCCGGGCCAGCCATGGCCGCCGTCGGGGCGAGGTGCCTCGGTCTGCAGCCAGTAGAAGTAGGACAACGACAGCTCCTTGGCCGCCGCCAGATGCGATTCGGCCTCCGGGGTGTCGATGATGGATCCGCCCAGGTAGTCGAGCATCGGCCAGTTGGCCAGCACGATGTCGCTCTCGTACGTCCCGGGCAGGAAGTTCTTCCGGGCGGTGATCCGCCGGAACTGCCACAGGTCCATGTCACCGGGATCGACCCGGGGATCGGCCTGGTGGTCCTCGGTGGGGTTCACTCGCAGCGTGCGCTCCTCGGGAGCCAGGGTCCGCGGGTTCGGCGCGACGAACGAGAGCAGCGGCGCACCCCAGAAGTCCGGCTCGTACAGCCGCCACTTCCCGTACCCGACCGGCATCTCGATGGTGTGGTCACCCTCGACGTGATCGAACGCGAAGCACCACGAGATCGCCTGGACGTTCTGCGGGTCCGCCTCCTCCGGCGCACTCGGCTCACCCGTCTCGGCCCGCGACTCCGCGCCAACCCGGTACTCCGTGCCGGCCAGCGGCAACAGATCGCCCGTCTCGGTCGCGTCGAGCACGAACGCCGCCTCGACGACAATCTCCCGGCCCTCGCCTCGCAGCGTCACACTGCGGACGACGTCACCCTCAGCCTGTACGGCGATCGGCTCGTACGGCTGCAGGACCACCAGTCGCCCGCTCGATCGGTACGGCGCAAGCAGTTGCTCGATCACCGCCACGGCCACCCGCGGCTCATGACACAACCGGCTCACCCGACCGAGCCCCGGATTGAGGTGCGGATCCTTCCGGGCACTGTCGCTCAACGGGTAGTGATCCCGGTAGTACTGCCTGATCCCTTCGCGCAGTTCCCGGTACGACGCGGTGACGCCGAACTGCTCGACCCACACGTGCTCGTCGGGTGGGACAGCCTGCGAGGTCAGCTGACCACCGAGCCACGGGTTGGGGTCGGTCAGGAGAACCCGCAACCCGCGGCGCAGTGCGGCCAGAGCGCCGGCCACCCCGCCGACACCACCGCCGATCACGGCGACATCCGCGCGCATCAACCTGGCGCCTCGGTCGACGCCCGCTTTCACCGTGACTCTTTCAACTGAGCCAGCGTCGCTCCGGCGACGATCGAGCCCTCGATCATCGTTCGGAGCTCGAGCTTTGCCCGGGCCTTGTCGTTGCGCACGATCAACTGCTGCAGCAAGGCGAGCGCCTCGGCGGCGAGCTGTTCACGCGGCAACTGGAAGCCGGTCATGCCCCGGCCGCCCAGCGAATGTCCTTCGACATCACCGAGGACCGCCAGCGACAGGTCCTCCGGGATCGCCTTGCCGTGCTCGGCCAGCTCGACCGCGAGCGCCTCGGCCATGAAGACGTCTTCGGTGATGACGACGGTGTCGGTACCATTCGCGATCACCGCGGCCACCTCGGAAAGGTCGGAGTCGGCGGTGCTCAGCAACGTCGTCTCGACCTGCATGGTCTCGGCGGCGAGCGCCAGCCCGGCAAGACGGTCGGCGGCGGCCGGCGTACTGCGGCCGTAGTGCGCGTAGGTGATCCGGCGGTGGCCGAGGGCAACGGCTTGCTCGACGATGTCGCCGGTCAACGTGACGTAGTCGATTCCGACGTACGGGACGCCCGGCTCGTCGCGGCGACCGACGGCGACGAAGGGGAAGCCCTCTTCGACGAGTCTGGTCAGCTCTGCGCTGTCCATCTGCTGCCCGAGCAGGATGCAGCCGTCGGTGAGCCGCAGCCGGGTCTGCTTGTGGAACAGCTTGCGGGTGCCGTCCTCGACGGGCGACGAGGTGAAGAACAGCAGGTCGCAGCCGAGGCGCTCGGCCTCTTGCTCGATCCCATGCAGCAGCGGGCCGTAGAAATCGAGGCTCTCGCGGGACAAGGCGGCCTCGTAGGTGAAGACCCCGAGGATCTTGTTGTCCAGGCCGGCCAGTCGGCGGGCCGCGGGATCGGGCACGTAGGTGGTCTGCTCGATCGCGCGGCGGACCCGCTCGCGAGTAGCCTCGGGAATCCGGACGTTCGAGTACTCCCGGTCGTTGAGGACCATCGACACGGTGGCCTGGCTGACGCCCGCGATCCGGGCGATCTCCCGCTGCGTGACCTTGGGTGGCTTCTCCATGCACGCACCTGTTTCCGTTTGATGATGCGAATTATCAGGACGCTAACACGCGGCTCCGACGAACCGCAACGGCCTCTTGACAGCTGCCGCCTGGCCGATGAAAGTTGGTGACTGATGTTGATAATCCGAATTATCATCACCGCTGTCAACCCGTGAGGACGGTCATCGTGAGGGAAGCACCGAGATCCGAGCCGCAGTTCTCCCCGTCCCGCCGCCAGGTCCTGGCCGCGGGGTTCGCCGCCGGCGTCCTGACCTGGCTGAGGCCCAGCGAGGTTCACGCCGGCACCGACGCAGCCGGCGATCCGACTCTCACCGCCGAGGGCATCACCGTCACCGGAGCGCCGGGCGGGATGATCACGGTCCGGGACGCGAGCGGCGCGATCCGCCTGCAGGGTTCGAAGTTCCAGCTCAAGGACGCGGTCGCCGGAACTTTGGTCTCCACCGGCGGTACGCCGAGCCGGGTCTCCCTGCCTGATGGCACCGACGCTCTTCAGATGGTCTACACGATGCCGGCCGCGGCCGGGCCGATCACCGTCACCGGCCTGGTGACGGTGTCGACCAGCGCTGTCCACTACGAGTGGACCGTCACGGGGTCGACGACGCTGACGCCGGACGGGTTCATGTTCAGCCGGGCGATCGTCGGCAAGACCGCGGACGACGTCTGGCTCCCGATCAACCAATGGAACCGGGCGCCCGACGGCGGCATTCCGTTCGAGACCGCGGCGGGGGTCGCCTACGCGTCGACGTGGACGGGGTTGCATGGATTGCTCATCCTCGAGAAGTCGAAGAAGGCGTGGACCAACACGACCTGGGTGCACGCGCCCGGGACGGCGACCGGCCCCGACAGCGCGGTCACGGGGGCCGACTTCATCTTCAGCGAGCAGCGGCCCAACGCTGCGGCGGCGGCCGGCCAGGGTCGTGACCTCGCGATCGAGTTGTGGACCGATCAGCCGTTCAACCTGTGGAGCGGGCCGGGCGTGCAGATGCCGGTCAAGGTGCAGGTGGCCAACGCTTTGCCGCAGAGTCGGTCGGCCGTGCTCACTTGGTGGGCCCGCGACTTCAACGGGACGATCCTTGGGTCCAGCACGGCGACGGTGACGGTGCCCGCGCTTGGGACGGTCGACTACACGTTCAGTTTGAGCTCACCGGCGTACGGGTCGATCGTGACTGAGGTGAGCGTGCAGGCGGGTTCCGATTCGGCCTTTGCGCGGACCAATCTGACCGTGCTGCCCGACTACGACTATCAGGCGGGCGACTCGAGCATCTTCGGGATCGCCAACTATCCGTGGCTCCAGGTGCCGTCGGCGGACGCGCTGCTGGATCTGTGGCAGAAGGTCGGGATCAGGTGGGTGCGGATCGCGTACGACGGCGGGCCGGGCGTGCCGCCCGCGGTCTACGACCAGCGTGGGATGCCGCACAACATCGAGCTGCAGCCGCCGCTGCCGTTGGCGACGACGACGGACGCCGCGGCGCTGGCGTGGGCCACGACGAGCGTCGATACCGCCATCGCCGCCGGCGCTCGGTACTTCGAGGTCGGCAACGAACTCAATCGGCCATGGAACACGCCTGGTGGGACCGCAGCGGCGTACGTCGCGAAGGCGCTGCGGCCGGTCTACGAGCAGGTGCAGGCGCGAGGGGCGACGCTGAAGCTGCTGAACAACGGGATCGCGGGGATGGACAAGCCCTGGCTCGAGGAATTCCACGCGGCCGGTGGGTGGGACCTGATCGACGGGTTCGCGTTCCATCCGGGGCGGGGCAACTTCGCGCCGGACTACATCCCGGCTGGACCTGGTGAGGACTGGGATGCGGGGGCCACTGGCAGGTACTGGAACTTCCTCGGTGGGCTGCGGCAGCTCAAGGCGCTGATGGCGCAGTACGGGCCGAAGGAGATCTGGATGACCGAGGCCTATGCGTGCACGCAGCCCAATGCGTGGTGGCACGACTCGTACCGGCATGCGGCGGAGAACGTGCTGCTGACGTTGGCACTGGCATTGGCTGAGGGGGTTCGGTGCGTGAACTGGTACCAGTTCCACGACAGCGTGATCGGGAACGAGCAGCTGGCCAACGAGGCGAACGCCGAGTACCACTTCGGGCTGATGAACCGGGATACGAGCGCCAAGCCGTCGCTGCTGGCTTATGCGACCGCTACTCGCACGCTGGACGGGGCGACCTTCGTACGCTGGTTGCAGTTGCCCGGGGCTTCGAAGGGGCTGCTCTTTGATACGCCCCGTGGGCAGGCTGCGGTGCTGTGGAACAGGACCGATGGGTACATCCTCAACACCGCCGGGCCGCGGGACGACTGGCGGTTCCCGGAGCCTGAGGTGTGGGTCGATACCTGGGCGACCAAGACCAATCTGACTGTTTGCGCCCGGACGGCCACGGTCAAGCAGGTGGACTGCATCGGGCAGGAGTCGACGCTGACCCGGTCGGCCGGGAAGGTGACGGTGCGGCTGGACGGCGCCGCGCGGATCTTCTACGGATTGGACTTCGATCACCCGCTGCCGGGTGGTCATCGATGATGGAATGACTCGCCGCCGGTTGGCGTTCTTGGTGGCAAGGTAGTTAAATTGTGAACTACCCTGAGACCGAGGAGTTCAGATGCAGTTCGGTGTGTTCACCGTCGGAGACGTGACGAAGGACCCGGTCAGCGGCAAGACGCTGACCGAGGGCGAGCGGATCCAGCAGATGGTGACGGTCGCACTCAAGGCCGAGGAAGTCGGTCTGGACGTGTTCGCGACCGGCGAGCACCACAACCCGCCGTTCGTGCCGTCGTCACCGACCACGCTGCTCGGTTTCATCGCCGCCAAGACGTCGAAGATCCTGTTGTCGACCTCGACGACGCTGATCACCACCAATGACCCGGTGAAGATCGCCGAGGACTACGCGATGCTGCAGCACCTGGCCGAGGGCCGGGTCGACCTGATGATGGGCCGCGGCAACACCGGCCCGGTCTACCCGTGGTTCGGCCAGGACATCCGCAACGGCATCCACCTCGCGATCGAGAACTACGCCCTGCTGCGCCGGTTGTGGCGCGAGGACGTGGTCAGCTGGGAAGGCAAGTTCCGTACCCCGCTGGAGGGCTTCACGTCGACGCCGCGGCCGCTGGACGGCGTACCGCCGTTCGTCTGGCACGGTTCGATCCGCAGCCCGGAGATCGCCGAGCAGGCCGCGTACTACGGCGACGGGTTCTTCCACAACAACATCTTCTGGCCGGCCGACCACACTGCGCGGCTGATCCAGCACTACCGCTCGCGGTTCGAGCACTACGGCCATGGGGCTGCTGACCAGGCCATCGTCGGGCTGGGCGGGCAGGTGTTCATGCGCAAGAACTCGCAGGATGCGCGTTCGGAGTACCGGCCTTACTTCGACCACTCGCCGATCTACGGTGGCGGGCCGTCGATGGAGGAGACGATGGAGCAGACTCCTCTTGCTGTTGGGAGTCCGCAGGAGATCATCGACCGGACGATGACGTTCCGGGAGAAGTTCGGCGACTACCAGCGGCAGCTGTTCATCGCGGACCATGCTGGTCTGCCGTTGAAGACGGTGCTGGAGCAGATGGACATCCTTGGTTCTGAGGTTGTTCCCGTGCTGCGCAAGGAGTTTGACGCGCTGCGGCCGGCGCACGTGCCGGAGGCGCCGACGCACGAGTCGCTGAAGGCTGCTGCTGAGCGGGCCGCTTCGCTTGAGTCGGTAAGCCCGGAGGCTGTCGGGCTGGAGGGAACGCGATGACTTCGATCGCTGTGGTGACGGCTGGGCTGACGACACCTTCGTCGACCCGGCTGCTCGCCGACCGGTTGTCGGCGGCGGTGCGGGATCAGCTGGACGGGCGCGGTACGGAGTACAAGCTCGAGGTGTTCGAGCTGCGCGACCTCGCGCACGACCTCACCAACAACCTCCTGACCGGCTTCCCGTCCGCCTCGCTCGGCAAGGTGCTGGAGACGGTGACTGCAGCGGACGGCCTGATCGCGGTCACCCCAACCTTCAGCGCCTCCTACAACGGCCTCTTCAAAATGTTCTTCGATGTGTTGGACGACCAGGCCCTGGCCGGCAAGCCCGTCCTGATCGCCGCAACGGGCGGCACCGAACGCCACTCCCTGGTCCTTGACTACGCTCTACGCCCTCTCTTCTCCTACTTGAAGGCGATCGTCGTCCCAACCGGCGTCTACGCCGCTTCGTCCGACTGGGGCGTCGGCGCCACCAAACTCCACGCCCGGATCGAACGAGCCGCCACCGAACTGGTCGATGCCATGAGCAACGAACGGGTGGCCGCCGTAGACCCCTACGCCAACCCCACCTCCTTCGAAGACCTCCTCAACAGCTAACGCACCGAGCGGCGAACCCACCACTGGTGGGCTCGGACAGCAAGCGGCGGGCTCGGACATGCAGCGGTGGGCTCGGACACGATATGCGATGTCCTAGCCCACCACTTCTTGTTCAAGGTCGCCGCAACTGCACGTGGTTAGTGGTGCCCAGCTCCGTCATCGGAGGACTTGCCGGAACCCGACTTCCCTGAGCCCGACCCGGACGAACCTGACCCAGAAGAGCCCGACCCGGACTCACCGGAGCCGTGGCGGCCACCCCTGTCATCGCCCGGCTCCACCTGCCCGCGCAGGCCACCCTTGTCGTCGCCTGGCTCCGCGTGGTGGCGCAGGCCACCCTTGTCGTCGCCTGGCTCGGCGTGGTGGCGCAGGCCGCCCTTGTCGTCGCCGGGTTCGGTGGTGGTGTGGGTGGTTGGGGTGCGGAGACCGCCCTTGTCGTCCCCGGGCTCGGCCGACTTGCGGGTTGTCGCTGTGCGCAGGCCGCCTTTGTCGTCGCCCGGTTCGGCGGTCGCACGAGAACTCGGGGCGCGGAGACCACCCTTGTCATCGCCGGGCTGGGTCGTCTGCGTGCTGGGAGTGCGGTGGTCGCCACCCTTGTCGTCGGTTGTCACAGCCGACCAGGCGAGCGTCCCGCCGGCCACGACGCCCGTCACGGCAACCACAGCGATCGCGCCGCTGCCGGCCCAGGCGAAGTACCGGCGCGACTTCCGCCGCACCACACTCGGCTGCTGACCCATGGCTTCGTTCTGCTCATCAGTTGTCATACACCGATGCTCATCCGCGACCACGGGCAACAGCCATCGGACCTTGGTCGTAGTACCTACGGCTCACCCGGTCCAAGGAATCTTCAGCGAGCCTCAGCGCCGAGAGCGATGCCGAAGCCGGCGCCCTTTGTTCGGGTACGGATCAGCCGGTCAGATCACCGTGGTGCCGCCGTCGACGACCAGTTCCATTCCGTTGACGTAGCTCGAGTCGTCCGAGGCGAGGAACAACGCGGCCGACGCGATCTCGTCAGGCCGGCCCATCTCTCGCCGCGGGATCACGGATTCGAACTGCGCCTTCGTCTGCGCGTCCATCACTTCCTCCATCAACGGCGTGGCGACCTGGCCGGGGGTCAGCACGTTCACCCGGATCTTCCGGTCCCTCAACTCGGCGACCCACACTCGCGCGTACGCGGGCAGTACCGCCTTGCTCGCCGCGTACACACTCCAGTCGGGGTAGCCGCGGAGCGACGCGTTCGACCCGGTCATGAGGATCGAGCCGCCGTCGTTGAACAGCGGCAACGCCTTCTGGACCGTGAACAGCGTGCCGCGCGCGTTCAGCGAGAAGGCGGCGTCGAACTGCTCCTCGGTGATCTCGCCCAGCCTGCCCTGCTCACCCGTCCCGGCACTCGCCCACAACACGTCGATCGAACCCTTTTCCTGCTTGACCGTCTCGAACAACCGGTCCAGATCATCGAGGTCGGCTGAATCACCCTGTACGCCGGTCACGTTCCGGCCGATCAGCTGAACGGCCTCGTCCAGCGCATCCTTCCGCCGGCCCGAGATGAAGACGTGAGCCCCTTCGTCGACGAACAACTTCGCACCAGCCAGAGCCATCCCACTGGTCCCGCCGGTGATCACCGCAACCTTGCCATCGAGCTTTCCCACGAGAACTCCATCCACCTGCGAGTTATGTATACCGATCTGAGTACTTAACGTAGCTGGCGGCTGCCCTAGTTGCAAGCTATGCACACCGATCGGTACCCGAGTGGGCTACGCTTGGCGCGTGACAGAGGTGGAGAAGGGCCCGCGAGGACTGCGCCGCGGCCGGGGCGCGAGAGAGCGCATCATCAGCGCGTCGCAACAGCTGTTCCGCGATCAAGGCATCAACAGCACCGGCATGGACCAGCTCTGCGCGGCAGCCGCGGTGTCCAAGCGCACGCTGTACCAGCACTTCTCCGGCAAGGACGATCTGATCGCCGAGGGCCTCCGCCGATTCGACCCGGACATCCTGCCCGAGGTCTTCGACAACCCCGACCTCACACCCCGCGAACGCCTTTCAACGGCGTTCGAGATCCATGCCCCCCTGTGCCCGTTCATCGCGGCGGCCGTCGAAATCCCCGACCCGAACCACCCCGCACGCATCTACGCCCGCGACTACAAACTCGCCTTCGCCGCCCGCCTCACCCAAACCGCCCGCGAAGCCGGCGCCCCCGACCCCGAACTCCTAGGCGCACAACTAGCCCTACTCCTGGACGGCGCCTCAGCCCGCACCCGGGTCCTCAACGCCGACGCCTTCTCCACAGCCATCACCATCGCTACCGCCCTCATCAACGCAGCCATCCCCGCGGCGGCAACCGCCACCCATCACGAAGATTGAGCACCACGCCAAGGTGGTTGCGTTGCCATAGGCAACTAAATCGATCCACCCAGACGCCCGTGGGATCTGCAGAACATCCGGGATACTGACCCGGTGACCGGGCTACTGCACGATCCCTCAGGGCTGTCCAAAGCCACCTGGACGGATGCCGACTTCTCCGACATGGGGTGGCATGACTGCCGAGTTCATGCGGTCAGCATCGGCGAGTACGAGGACGACACTCTTCCACCCGCCAGGCTGCTCCTCGACCTCGACTACATCGTGCGGTGGGTGGAGCCCGAACGGAGCGAGCGGCACTTCACCTTCTGGATCACGCCCGCGACGCTTGTCTTCGAAAGAGCCTGGAACATCACCGGCCAGCTCGGACCCCTCCACGAGCTCCTTGAGATCGCCGACATCCACCGCCTGGCTCCGCCCGACAACGCCCCAGAGCCGCTCTGGCACATCGAAGGCCAAAACTTCGACCTCCACCTCCGAGCCGCCGGCTACACCCAGCACCTCCGAACACCCCCACAACACGTCCCCCGACAGCTCCTCACCCCAACCCAGCGAGGCGGAACCACCTTCGACGAGCAGTCCTTCGGCTGACCCTGTTCAGCGGGCTTCCAGTTCGAAGAAGAGGAAGCAGATGAATGAGCGGCCGTCTGGGTTGGGGAGGAGTTCGGCTGGGGTGTTGGCGGCGGGTGGGGGCTCGGTGACCGTTTTGATGCTGAACCCGGCGTTGATGAAGGTGTTGATGACGTCTTGCAGGGGGCGGTGCCAGTAGGTCATCCATACGGTTCCTTCGCCGAAGTCGTAGTCCTCGGAGTACTGGGTGAGGGCGAAGTAGTCGGACTCGGGGTAGACGATCGCGTAGACGGTGGGGTGGATGATCGAGACGATGAGGCGGCCGGCTGGTTTGAGTACGCGTCGCAGTTCGGCCAGTGCCGAGGTCCAGTCTTCGACGTAGTGCAAGGACAGTGAGGCGACGACGCAGTCGAAAGTGTCGTCGGGATAGGGAAGCGACGCACCGAGGTCGGCGACTTCCAGGTCCGCGTCCTCGCCCAGCCTTTCGCGGGCGAGTTCGATCATGGCGGGACTGAGGTCGAAGCCGGAGACGGACGCGTCCTTGTTTCGCAGGGCTTCCATCAAGGGGCCCGAGCCGCAGCCGGCGTCGAGAATATGCAGGCCCGCGACGTCGCCGGCGAGACGAATCATCTCGGGACGCGCGTAGTAGGCGTTGAAGAGGTTGTTGTCGTTGCTGGCCGAGTACGCAGCCGCGAAGCTGTCATAGTCAGCGACAGGGGCGGCCTTGCTCACCGAATCGGGCATGACAGTTTCTACCCCGGCGGAGCAGGTGCGCGCCAACCAGGCGTGGCCGGCTCGCTACCCGGAATCTTCACCGGTCGGGTCTTACCGATCGCCGTCGACAAGCGCCTGACTCGCGATCTTCTGCCACCTGCTGGCAGGGTGCTGTCCCATGATCGACGACGCCGCGAAGGCCAACTTGTACAACTACCTGAGGCACGAACGTGAGGCGGTGCTTGCCAAGCTCGACGGTCTTTCCGAGTACGACGTCCGTCGCCCGCTGACCGTGACCGGGACCAACCTGCTGGGCCTGGTCAAGCACCTGGCGACATGGGAGGCCAGGTACCTCGGCGAGGTCTTCGACCGTCCCTTTCCCGAACCTCTGCCCCGGTGGGACGTCGAGGCCGAGCGACTCGCTGACATGTGGGCGACCGAGCACGAGACCCGCAGCGACATCGTCAACCGCTACCGACGGGTGTGGGACCACAGCGACGCGACGGTCGAGGCCCTCGCCCTCGATGCCACGGGCCGCGTCGCCTGGTGGCAGGACGCCGAAGTTCCCCTGTTCAACATCCTCGTCCACCTGCTCGCCGAAACCAGTCGGCACGCCGGCCACGCCGACATCCTGCGCGAAGCGCTCGACGGAGCGGTAGGTACCGACGCGGAGGCCATGGCCGAGCAGCCGCACGACCCAGCCTTCTGGAAGGAGCACCGCGAAGAGATCGAGGCGGCCGCCAGGTCAGCAGCCGGCTGACCTTAGGAGCAGGCGTCGGGGGGCGCGTGGGGATTACTGGCGTTCGGCTATCAGGAGGGCTGTGCCGTTGAGGATCGTGGTCAGGCCGAAGGTCAGGGCGTGGGCTGGGTCGACGGTGGCTTGGTATTGCTCGCCGGCTGAGGTTCCTACGCGGCCGGCTAGGGGGAAGCGGTCGGCCAGGCCGGCCATGTAGCGCTCTAGGACTGGGGCGGTGGTCAGCCACCATTCCTGGTCCGAGAGGCCGGACTCTTGTTGGGTGCGGATCTGCTCGGCGCCGGCGCGGGCCGTGCCCAGGACGTGGGTGAGGACCAGGGAGAGGGTCGAGTCCATCTCGACATCCGTCAGGCCTAGGCCGTCCAGGGGGCGGAGCTCGGTCTCGTACTTGAGGGTGATGTTCGGGCCGAGCGCCATCCGGCCGGCGGGGACGTCGTGAAGCCAGGGATGGCGGGTCAGGACGTCCCAGTTGCGGTGGGCGATGAACTCCAGAGCGCCCCGCCACCCACCCGGTTGCCGACCAGGCTCGTCGGGGTCGGAATACAGGTCGGCGTAAACGGTGTCGAACATGAGGTCGGTCAGCTCGCCCTTGCCGGGGACGTGGGTGTAGAGCGACATCGTGCCGACCTTCAGCTGCTCGGCGACCAGTCGCATCGAGACCGCTTCCAGCCCGCGAGCGTCGGCCAGTTCGATCGCGGCGTCGATGATCGCGCGCACGGTCAGCCCGGAGCGGCCGGGCTTGGTGTGACTGCCCCAGAGCAGCGCCAAACTGCGCGCGGGATCGGGCGGGGCGATCTTTTTTCCAGTCACGAGGAACAAACTCCAGCCGGTCGTCGTTGACCCGATCGTACCCGAGCCGTACGCTGTACGGTACAGTCTACGGTTCGCAGACCGGACGAGAGGTGGCAGGTGACGACTGAGCGCATGATCGAGGCGTTCGACGTACGCAAGAACTACGCCGGAGGCACGGAAGGGGCGGGGCTGAACGGTTTCGACCTGGAGGTGGAGGCCGGCACGGTGACCGGCCTGCTGGGGCCGAACGGAGCGGGCAAGACGACGGCGGTACGGATCCTGGCGACCCTGCTCAGGATGGATTCGGGCGAGGCGAGGATCGCCGGGTACGACGTGAGCCGGCACGGCGCGGAGGTCAGGCGCACCATCGGCCTGGTCGGCCAGTACGCCGCTGTCGACGAAATCCTCACCGGCAAGCAAAACCTGGTCATGTTCGGCCGGCTCAACCATCTTGGCCACACCAAAGCGACGAGCCGTGCCGACGAATTGCTCGAGCGGTTCGGGCTGACCGAGTCGGCCAACTTGCCGGCTTCGAAGTACTCGGGCGGAATGCGCAGGCGACTCGACCTGGCCGCGAGCCTGATCGTCGCGCCGAAGGTGTTGTTCGTCGACGAGCCGACGACGGGGCTAGACCCGGCCGGGCGGGCCGAGGTGTGGTCGGCGGTACGCGAGCTGGTCAGGCAAGGAACGACGGTGCTGCTGACCACGCAGTACCTGGACGAGGCGGATCAACTGGCCGACCGGATCTCGATGCTCAAGGCGGGCAAGGTCGTTGCCGAGGGGACGCCGGACGCGCTGAAAGCACAGCTGGGCGCGGACTGGCTCGATTTGGTGCTCACGGCAACGGATCAGGTACCGCTGATCCTGCAGCTGACCGAGCGGCTGGCCGACGGCGACATCCAGGTCGACGATCTGAAGGTGAGCATCCCGGTCAAGGACCGGACGAGAGCACTCGTGGAGGTCGCCACATTGTTGCAGGAGGCAAAGATCGAACCGGCGGACATCACCTTGCGCAGACCGACCCTCGACGAGGTCTTCCTGCACCTGACCGGAGCGGGGGTGCCGGCATGACGGCGCGACTGGGCTGGGCCCTGGCGGACGGCTGGACGATCGCGCGCCGCGCCTTGCTGCATTGGCGGATGCAGCCGGGGCCGGTGATCTTCGGCTGGCTTTTCCCGGTGCTGATGATGCTGATGTTCGGCGCGCTGCTCGGCGGCGCGATCGAGATGCCGTCCGGAGACTCGTACTACGAGTTGCTGGTGCCCGGCATCTTCGCGCTGGCCATGTTGTTCGGGCTGGAGTCGACGATGACGGCGGTCACCACCGATGTCGACAAGGGGATCACGGATCGGTTCCGCTCCCTGCCGATGAGTTCGGCGGCGGTCGTTCTCGGCCGGTGCATCGCGGATCTGCTCGACTCGGCGGTCACGCTGATCGTGCTGAGCGGCGCGGGGCTCGCGCTCGGCTGGCGCTGGCATGGGAGCGCCGTCGAAGCCGTGGCGGCGTTCGGGCTGCTGCTTGCGCTGCGGTTCGCGTTGCTCTGGATCGGGATCTTCATCGGGCTGATGGTGAAGAACGCGCAGAGCGTGATGGCGGTGCAGATCATCGTCTGGCCGATCGGGTTCCTGTCCAGCGCGTTCGTCGCCACGTCGACGATGCCGGGCTGGCTCGGCGCGATCGCCCAGTGGAACCCGCTGTCGGCGACGGCGACGGCGGCCCGGGCGCTGTTCGGCAACCCCGATCCGTCGGCGGCGTCGTGGATCGGCGATCACGCGCTGGAGGCGGCGATCATCGGTCCGTTGTTGCTGACAGCGATCTTCTTGCCGCTGTCAGCGATCCGGTTCCGCCGGTTGTCGCGCTGAGCAACCACATCGTCGTGCTGAGCAACCATCGCGGAGGTCGCGCTGAGCCAGCTTCAGGGCACGCTGCGGATCTTGAACTGATCCTTACCCGGATAAGTGCGTAGTTTTGCCCGTTAACGGGTAACGATGGGGGATGGAGTATCGCGATGGAGTGGTCCGCCGGGTGGCGTGGGAGGTTCCTCACGCCGCCGGGCGGTCGCTCGGCGTCGACGCTGCACGCCGGCTCGCACGGGTGATGGGCTCCGCCGAAGGGCTGACCGAGGCGGGCGTCACCCGGATCGCCAATCGCATCTCGCCACGGGTCGCCGACCAGAATCCGCGGCTCGTGAAGATCCCGCCGGAGTGGGCGGCGACGGACATCGCAGTACGCCGGCAGGGCCTGCGCTGGCGACTCGACCTGCGGGACAACCTGCAGGCGGTCCTGTACTACGCCGGCCGCTACGAACCGGCCGTCACGCGCTTCCTGCGAGCCGAGCTGAAGCCGGACGACGTCGTACTCGACATCGGGGCGAACATCGGGCTGCACAGCCTCGGCGCGGCCCGGCAACTGCGTGAGCTCGGCGGCGGCAAGGTGATCGCCTTCGAGCCGGCGGCGGACTCGCTGGACAAGCTACGGGCGGCGGCCGAGCTCAACGGGCTGGCCGATCTGATCACGCTGGTGCCCGTGGCGCTCGGCGAACGGAAGTACAAGGCGGCACTGCACGCGGACTCCCGGTATGACCCGGCTGACTCCGGCGTGCGGTCGTTGCAGGCGGATGGCGAGGTCGTGCAGGACGTGCCGGTGATCCGGCTGGACGACTGGGTTCGCGAGCAGGCGCTGGACCGGGTGGACGTGGTCAAGCTGGACGTCGAGGGCTCCGAGGCTGCTGCGCTGGCCGGCGCGACCAGGACGCTCATCCGGTTCCTGCCTCGGGCAGTACTGGTCGAGGACAAGAACCCAGCCCTCAGGCGTCGCCTCCACACGGCCCTGGACGAGCTCGGCTACCGCTCGACCGGCGCCACCTTCGACCACAACACCCTCTTCCGCCCCGACCGCACCGACCGCGAAGTCCTCCGCCGCCACTCCCTCCGCTGACTACGGCATCAGCTGGCCGCCGTTGACCTCGATGATTTGGCCGGTGACGTAGCCGGACATGCGGTCGGAGGCCAGGTAGAGGATGGTGCCTACGCATTCGTGCGGGGTGCCGGTGCGGCCCATCGGGATGGTGGTGAGCATGGCCTTCATCTGCTCTTCGCCGGTGTGGCGGTCGTGGAACGGCGTGCGGATGACTCCGGGCGAGATCGCGTTGACGCGGATTCCCTCGGGCGCGAGCTCCTTGGCGAGGCCGCGGGTGAAGGTGCTGACAGCGCCCTTGCTGGTCGCGTAGACGACCGATCCGCCGCCTCCGCCGTGCCGGCCGGCGATCGACGTGACGTTGACGATCGAGCCGCCGCCCTGCGCACGGAGTACCGGAATGACGCGCCGGCTCATCGCGAAGACCGAGGTCAGGTTGACGTCCATGATCCGGTGGAACTCCTCGTCCGGTACGTCGACCACCGGCGCCCGCTTGACCAGGTCACCGGCGTTGTTGACCAGTACGTCGATCCGTCCATGCTTCGCCAGCACCTCGTCGACCAGCGCGGCCGCCGAGTCGGGCGCGGCGAGATCGGCCTGGTGCACTGTCGCAGTGCCGCCGGCGGTACTGACCGCGGCAGCCGTGTGCCGGGCCCCCTCCTCGTTCGAGTGATAGTGCAACGCGACCGTCGCCCCGGATTCCGCGAACCCGACCGCGGCGGCGGCCCCGATCCCGCTGCTGGCGCCGGTGACGAGAACGACCTGATCCCTGAAATCAAGAAAACCCATGCGCCCAACCCTAGGCACGACCACCCCGCTCACCGCCCTAAGGTGAGCCTCATGCGCACCGGCCTCCTGATCGCCCTGTACGCCGTCTGGCCGGTGACAGCCGTCGCCGCCGCGGTGATCGGCCGAGTACGTGCCCGGTTTCTGCTCGTCTGCGCGGGCACCTGGGTGCTCGCCCTCGCGATCGCGACGACCGCGACGGGGACACGGGTCGCAGCACCGATCGGGTTGATGGTCGGGGCGAGCGCCTGCCTGTTTCTCGCGTTCGCGGTCAGCTCCGGAGTGACGTTCATCTTCAACCCGGACACCACCTACGACGTCGATGACGGCAAGAAGCCACCGGCGGAGTACGTCGTACTGGGCGTGGTCGCGCTGATCGACGCGGCGGGGATCGCACTGGCCGTGACCGGTTAGAGGGTTGTGAGTACGCGCCGTGGAGACGTTTGCGGGGGCGTAGGCGGCGGTAGCCTCGATGGATGGGCTATGACGTGGCGAGGCTGGATCTGCGGCGGTGGCGGGTGGCTGATGCGTTGCGGTTGACCGATGCCCATCGGGAGCCAGACATGGCCAACCAGGGCGGTATCCGGGACACCGCGAGCGCGGTCGACTGGATCGGCCGGGTGGCAGACCTCGACAACGGGCATGTGTACGCCGTTGCGGACGCGGACGACCACCCCGTCGGCTGCGTCGCGGTGACCAACATCGATCGTCATCAGGTCGGCTGGACCTGGTACTGGACGATCGCCGAGGTCCGCGGCCAGGGAATCGCCCGGGACGCCCTCCGCGCCCTCGTCGACTGGGCCCACCACGAGGCCGGCTTGTTCCGCCTCGAACTCGGCCACCGCACCAACAACCCGGCCTCCTGCGGCGTGGCCGCCAGCGCCGGCTTCCTCTACGAAGGCCTTGAACGCCAACGCCTCACCTACGACGGCACCCGCTACGACGTAGAACGCCACGCCCGCCTGGCCGCCGACCCCCTCAAACCCCCGAACCGCCCAGTCACCATCACGACATAGGCCCCTGCAACACACAGAACTCGTTCCCATCGAGGTCAGCAAACACACGCCACCGCCAGCCGCGGGCGTAGGACTGCGGCGTGCGGGTGGTCATAGCTCCTCGCGGGGTTTGTCCTGTACTGCGTCCTGGGGGCGGTTCTCCAGGGGTGGCGTGGGGGTGCCGTCGGCGAAGGCGGCCATGAAGAGGCCTACTGCGGCCAGGATCAGGCCTAGGTTCCACCAGCCGCCCAGGCCGATGGCTGCGATGCCGATGGCGGTGGAGACGGCGGCGAAGACCAGGGCGGCGGCGTCGAGGGTGGATTGGGGCTTGGTGTCGAGGTGGCGGAGGCGAGCCTCGAACTGGCGTTCCACGTGGGCGGTCAGCTCGCCGCGCTCGCGGCTGCCCGGCGGGAGCTCCTTGAGCAGGTTGATGTTCAGGGTGAGGTCCTCGCGGAGGTTCTTCCGCGCCGACCGCGCCTGCAGGATCGGCGCCACCGCGGCCAGTACGCCGATCAGCAGCACCCCGAGTTGCGCCAGCAACCTCACCGTCATGACGGGAGAGTACGCCGCGACACCCCGATCCGGCGCCTCACGAGACGTGTCCCTGCGGACCGCTTAGGGTGACGGATGTGGCGAAGAGCAGTAAGGGCGAGACGTTCCTGTCGGTGGTGATCGGTGGGGCGGCCGGGTTCGGGCTGCTCGTGCTGACCCGGCGGGCCTGGGACGTCTGCCATGTCGACCTGACCGGACCGGTCGGCAACGGACCGACGCTGTTCTTCGTCGGCGTACCGGTCGCCCTGGTGGTCAACATCGGGCTGTTCAACATCGTCTTCCGGTTCATGCGCCGCGGCAAAGGCGGCCGGTGGACGATGCCGCTGCTGGCCGCCCTGATCGCCATCGCGATCGCCGACCTCGCCCTCTTCTCCTGGGCCGGCACACCGGCCACCCTGCCCGGCATCTGCCCCGCCAACGTCCCCCCGTGGTGGCCGAAGAGCATCCCCACCTGACGCCTGGCGGTACCGAAAGTCTGCCCCGGGAAATCCTCCCGGCTTCTTCCCGAACGCGATCCCTGGCCGCCGTTCCGCTCCCGGCCGCAGGCTGGTCACTCGACCACCGACCGGCCGGGAGGACCGAGATGTCGCAACCCAGTGGGATTGTCTGGTCCGTCACCTATGCCTGCCCGCTGCGCTGCGTGCACTGCTACACCGAGTCCGGCCGCCGCCGGTCCCACCAGCTCGACCTGACGGAGATGCTGGCGGTCGCCGACGCGCTGATCGCGATGGGACCCGACGAGATCGCGATCGCCGGTGGCGAACCGCTGCTCGTCCACGGCATCGAACAGATCGGCCGGCGGATCCGCGATGCCGGAATCAGTACCTCCCTGTGGACCAGTGGCTGGAACCTCACCGCCGAGCGGATCGACGCCCTCGCCGCGAGCTTCGCCGTGATCCACGTCAGCGTCGACGGTGCCACGGCAGCGGTGCACGACGCGATCCGCGGCCGCAAAGGCTCCTACGACCGTGCTCTGAACGCATTGGCGATCCTCAACGACGCGGCAACGGGTCGTGACGCCCCGCTCCTGTTCGGGATCGACTGCGTCGTGACCCGGTCCAACCTCGGCCAGCTCGAAGAGCTCTGCACCCGCATACCAGCCCTGTACTCCGAACTGCGGTTCATCTCCTTGCAGGCCGCGCTACCGATCGGGCTCGCCAGCCGGCTCGGATTCGTCGAGCACGAACTCCTCACCGACGAGGAGGTCATCGCCTTCGCCGCATCCGAACGGGTGGCCGGGCTGCAAGCCCTCGCGCCGCCAACCGTACGGATCCTTGCCAACGGCCATGAGGGCGAGCATCCGTACCTCAACGACCAGGATCCCGCGATCACTTTCCTCGAGGTGGAGCCGGACGGCGGCGTCCGCGGCTTTCCGATCTACGAGGGCACTGTCGGCAACGTGCGTACGGAGCCTGGCCCGGTGTTGTGGGAGCGTGCGCTCGCTCGCCGCCGCGATCCCTTTGTCCGGCAGGCGTTCGCGACCGTCCGCACCTCGAAGGACTGGGCCGCGGCGGTGCGGGCGATGGACCAGCACTTCGGTACCGACGAAGACCGCGCGCGCTTCGCCGATCGACCCGTCTTTCTCCCATTACACCCTGCTGACCCACCCGTCACCGATCCAGGTGGCCCTGCCGAAAGGATGCACGATGAGTAATGACCTGCTCGACGAGTTCGATCTCGACCTCAGGATCGAGGACAGCCGGCCGATCGGCGAGAAGTACCCGTGCCTGAGCGAGGCCGCTTCCTGCGTGAGCCGCAGGATCTGCGACACAACCGGCTGATCGGCGGCTACCAGGGCGGTGCGGCATAGCTGCGCCAGCGTTCCTCGATGACGTAGCCGAGGGCGAGGTTGGCGCCGAGGCTGGCCTCGTTGAGCGCCGCTCCGCCGGTACCGAAGACCCGTACGCCGTCCGCGGCCAGCGCGAGAATCGACGCCGCCTTCACGGCCTGCCCGATCCCTCGACCGCGATACCCGTCGAGCACGGAGGTGAACCCGGTCTCGCCCCTCGGCGGGTCGTCTTGAAGGCTGATGTACGTCGCTCCGACCAGCCGCTCGCCGTCGAAGGCGCCGAACACCCGCCCGGTCGTCCACAGCTCGGCCAGCTCGTCGACCGGCTGCACGACTCGATGGGTGGCGGGCGTGTACGGGTAGTCCTTCTCGTTCGCCGTCTCCAGCTCGTGCCAGGCGACAGCGGACGAGCGGTCCAACTCACGGACGGTCACGCCGGCTGCCCGGAGTACGACCTGCTCGAGGATCGACGGATCGGGGTCACGCAGCCTGGCCGCCCAGGACTCGCCGACGAGCTGATACCCCGCCGCCTCCAGTTCCGCGCAGCGCGGATCGTCGTCCCGCACAACCTCGACCGTCAACCGATCCCCAATCGTCCGGCCAGCGCCTCGGCATCGAACGGCGCCCGCACCTTCACGTCGTTGTCGAAGTACACATAGACGTCTCGCTGCCAAGCCTGGATCTTGGCGGCCCAGGCGTCGAGCGCTTTGTCGTCGTAGCCGCTCACGTAGAGCTCCTCGGCGCCGTGCAACCGGACATATCCGAAGTCGGCGGTGGTGGAGTCCAGCATCGGCCATTTGCCGGCGCTGTCCGCACAGACCACGGCGATGTCGTGCTCGCTCAGCAGTTCGAGGAACTCTTCGTTCTCGTACGACGGATGCCTGATCTCCAATGCATGACGCAAAGGCTGATCGACCGGGCTGGTCAGCAGGCTCCGGCCTTCCATCCGCTCGTCGTGGCCCTTGGCAAGGGTGATTGCGCCTTTCGTTGTCCTAGGCAACAACTCGAAGAACGCTGCCAGCCGGTCGCGGTCGTAGGCGAGCGTCGGTGGTAGTTGCCAGAGCACCGGGCCGAGCTTGTCGGCCAGCGCGAGGACGCCCGAGGCGAAGAAGTTGGCCAGTGGCGCCTCGACGTCGGCCAGCTTCTTCAGGTGCGTCACGAAGCGCGGGCCCTTGACCGAGAAGACGAAGCCGGGCGGCGTTTCGTCGTACCAGCGCTGGTACGACGTCGGGCGTTGCAGTGAGTAGAAGGAGCCGTTGAGCTCGATCGAGTTGAGCCGGCGAGAGGCGTACTCCAGCTCGGCTCTTTGCGGCAGGCCCTCCGGATAGAAGACCTTGCGCCAGGGCGGATAGCGCCAACCGGAGATACCAACCCGGTACGGCGTATCCGCCCAGCGGTCCATGCGTCTAGAGCTTACGGAGCAGCGGCAGGACGTCGGAGGTGAACTGGGTGAGGAAGCGCTCCTGGTCGTGGCCCGGGCCGTGCATCACCAGGTGGTTGAAGCCGGCGTCGAGGTACGGCTGGAGCTGGCGGACGACCTCTTCGGGATCCGAGGCGACGATCCAGCGCTGGGCGACCTGCTCGATCGGCAGCTCGTCGGCGAGGCGCTCCATCTCGGTCGCGCTCTCGACGCTGTGCTTCTGCTCCGGGGTGAGCGACAGCGGCGCCCAGAACCGGGTGTTCTCCAGCGCGAGCGCGGGGTCGCGGTCGTACGAGATCTTCACCTCGAGCATCCGGTCCACGTCGTCGAAGGAGCGCTCGCCCTTCTCCGCGCCCTCCTTGACGGCCGGGATGAGCTTCTCGGTGTAGAGGTCCATGCCTTTGCCCGAGGTGGCGATGAAGCCGTCGGCGGTACGACCGGCGTACCGGGCGACGACGGGACCGCCGGCCGCGACGTACACCTTGACCGGGGTCTCCGGGCGGTCGTAGATCGAGGCGTCGACGAGCTGGTAGAACGGTCCGTCGGAGCTGACGCCCTCGTCCTGCGTCCACAGGTTGCGGATCAGCTCGACCGCTTCCCGCAACCGCGCGAACCGCTCCTTGAACTCCGGCCACTCGCGCCCGGACACGGCGATCTCGTTCAGCGCCTCACCGGTACCGACACCGAGCATGATCCGCCCCGGGTAGAGCAGCCCCATCGTCGCGAACGCCTGCGCGATCACCGCCGGGTTGTAGCGGAAGGTCGGCGTCAGCACCGACGTGCCGATCAGCACCCGGTTCGTCCGCTCCCCGACCGCCGCCATCCAGGCGAGCGCGAACGGGGCGTGCCCACCCTCATGCCGCCACGGCAGGAAATGATCAGAAACCGTCACACTGTCGAGCCCAAGCTCCTCGGCCCGCACCGCGTACTCCACCAGATCCCGCGGCCCGAACTGCTCGGCAGACGCCTTGTACCCGACCCGAATACTCACCATTGCTCCCGTCTCGTCACCCATACCTACCCCCACTCTCCCACCAACCCAGCCCACCCCCGAGATGTTCCACCCCCGACAGTCGACGACTCACCCAGCCCGCGTTTTGCGTTGTGACACAGATGGGGGCATCGTGGGAAACACGCGAAGCACCGGGGCTTCCTTGGATTCGTCGCCCCGGTGCTCCGCTTCAGTTCCGCCCGGATACCTCGAAGAAGTGCCTGCGGATCCGCGACATCACTGATCGGGCGGCCCTTTCTGCCCGCTGGGGAAAGCCGTTGGTACGCCGCCGGGCAGCACGGGAAATCTTCCCGGTTTTTCCCGGCCCGGCCCCCTGTGCCGCACGTTCGGCGACCGCTTCAACTGGTCGTTACGAGCGGAGGGGATGCGATGACAGCCAACGTAGCGGCGCCCAGAGGGATCGTCTGGCAACTCACCTACGCCTGCCCGCTGCGGTGTGTGCACTGCTACACCGAGTCCGGCCGGAGGCCCACCCGTCAGCTGAGCCGGCCCGAGCAGTCGCGCGTCGTCGACGCGATGATCTCCCTGGAGCCGTACGAGATCAGCCTCGGTGGCGGTGAGCCGTTGATCGTGCCGGGCGTCTACGAGCTGGCCGAGCAGATCCGGGCCGCCGATGTCGGGGTCTCGGTCTGGACCAGCGGCTGGACGATCGGCCCGGATCTGATCGACCCGATCCTGGACAGCTTCGACGCGATCCACGTCAGCGTCGACGGCGCCACCGCCGAGATGCACGACGCGATCCGTGGCCGTCGCGGTTCCTTCGACCGCGCGACCCGTGCCCTCGAACTGCTCGGAGCGGGCATCGACGACCGGCGCAGGCGCGGCCAGTGGGTCCCGTACCTGGGGATCGACTGTTGCGTGACCAGGAGCAACTTCGGCCAGCTCCGCCAGTACTGCGGGGAGCTCCTGCACCGCTTCCCCGAGGTCACCGTGGCCAATCTCGATGCCTGTCTGCCGAACGGACTGGCCAGCCGTGCCGGATTCGCCGAGCACGAACTTCTCACCGAACAGTTGTGCGCCGAGCTGACCAGTGACGAACTGGGTGCCGAACTGCGCTCACTGGCGCCGCGTGGCGTGACGCTCGGGCTCGACGCCTACCAGGCCTGGCGCCCGTCGGCGGACAACCTCCAGCCGGAGACCGGCTTCATGGAGGTGGAGGCCGACGGCAGCGTGCGGGTGTACCCGTTCCTCGAGTGGACGGCCGGCAGTCTGCTGACCGAATCCGCCGCGGAGGTCTGGGCGCGGGTGCACGAGTACCGCCGCGATCCCTTCCTCGCCGAGGTGTTCGCCTCGGTGACCGACATGACCGGCTGGGCGGTTGCCGTCCGCCGGCTCGACGAGCACTTCGGTTCGGGTGAGACGCAGCAGCGGATCGCCCGCAGGCCGGAGTTCATTGCGTTGCCGGCAGTTCCTGCTCCGGCGGCGGACCGACACCTCAAGGAGAAGGTATGACCACAGCAGTCCTCGACGACTTCGACCTCGATCTGCGGATCGACGACGCCATCAGGCCGGAGCGTCACCCCGACCCGACCCAGACGTCCTGCGAATGCAGCTTCCGAACGCTCTGTCCGGAGTGCACGACCAAGGGCGACCGCTGCACCGCCTGACCTGAGCAGCCTGCCGGCCACCAACAAGACAAGGAGAAACCATGACGACAGCCATCCTCGACGACTTCGACCTGGATCTGCGGATCGACGAAGCGATGCAGCCGACCCGCCACCCGGATCCGACCCAGACGTCCTGCGACTGCAGCGTCCGGTCCAACTGCTGCGGCTAGGCGACCCAAGAGAAGGCCGCCGGGCGCCATCCGCCCGCACGGGGTGGAGCCCGGCGGTCCACCACCCACAGCCTCGCCTCACCCGGGACTGACGCGCAAGGAGAGAACAGATGACCACCTCGACGCTCGACGAGTTCGACCCCGACCTCCACCTCGTGGACCCGGCGTGGCGCGGCGGACGGCGGAAGGCCGGGCTCCGATGACACAGCAGGCGGTGCGTGCCGCCGATGGTCACACGTCGGGGCGGAGGTGGCGGCCGGTCGTGTCCGGGGTGCTTGCGGAGAGGGCCGGGCGTCGGGCATTGGAGGTCGCCGGGCTGGTTCGGCAGGTGGTGGCGGGGGATCCGGAGTACGCCGGTGGGCTCGAAGGCACGGCTGGAGCGGCGGTGCTGTTCGGGCAGCTGGACCGGATCCATCCGGACCAGGGCTGGGACGTCGCGGCGCACGAATGCGTCAAGCTGTCGGTGCGCGAGATCGAAGAGACGGCGAACACCGAGCCGGGCTTGTTCAACGGGCTCGGCGGTCTCGCCTTCACCGCCTGGTCGTTGTCCCGCGGCGGCACCCGGTACGCCGGACTGCTGGCCGGCTTGGACGACCGCGTGACCCGTGGTGCTGTCCGCCTGGCCGAGGAGTTCACGGCCAAGCCCTACGACCGGCCGATCGTGGAGTACGACGTCATCTCCGGGCTGTCCGGGATCACCGGCTATCTCCTGCTCCGCAAGGACGAACCGGCCGTTGCCGAGGCCCTGCCGAAGATCCTCGAAGCCCTGGTCGCATTCTGCGGCATCGGACCCGGCGGACCGAACTGGTTCGTCTCACCGGAGACGCTCGGCCCGGCCATGCTGTCCGATATCTTCCCGGCCGGCATGTACAACCTCGGACTCGCGCACGGCATCCCCGGCCCGCTTGCGCTGCTGGCTCTGGCGTACGACGCCGGCCAGCGGGTCGACGGGCAACTGGAGGCGATCGAGCGAGTGGCCCACTGGCTGGTCGACCAACGGTGCGACGACGAGTGGGGACCGGGCTGGTCGATCGGAGCGGAGCGCGAGCCGACTCCACGTCACGCTGCCCACAACGCGTGGTGCTACGGCAGCGCCGGAGTCGCCCGAGCGCTCTGGCTGGCGGGACGGGCCACTGGTGACGACCGGCTGCGCGCCGAGGCGCTAGAGACGATGGACGGCATCTACCGCCGCCCTTCGAACGTCCGGGGCATCGACAACTCGCCAGGGCTGTGCCACGGCGTCGGCGGGTTGCTCCAGCTGACCTCGCTGTTCGCCGCCGAGACCGCGACCGCCGGCGATGTCGCAGTACCGGCTGAGGTCACGGCGGCCGGAGCGTTCGAAGCGGAGGCTGCCGGGCAGGTCGAGCGGTTGCTGGAGCTCTTCGATCCTGAGCTGCGTACCGGGTACTACGCGCTGGAGACCGAGGGTGCCCGGAACGAGAGCGTCGGTCTGCTGGATGGTGCCGCGGGAGCGGCGCTGGCATTGCTCGCGGCGACGACCGCGGTGGATCCGGTGTGGGACCGGCTCCTGTTGATGGCCTGAGGGAGGCGTCGTGAGCAAGGGACTGTACGAACCGCTGGACTGGGTGATGGTGCGCACGCCGTTGCTACCGGTCGAGGACTACCTGACCTTGACGGGTGGATCGATCCCGACCGCGCCGGGGACCGCGCTGCCGTCCGACCCACAGATCCAGCGAGCGCTGGCCGTCGGTGCGGGCGATCTCTTCCAGGCGTTGGAGAAGCCCGCTACCGACGTCAAGTCCGCACGGCGCCTCAACAGCAGCTTGTTGCGCTACCTGATCAGGATGTCCGCGCGGCCGACCCCCTTCGGCACTTTCGCCGGCGTGGCGGTAGCCGAGTGGGGTGACCACACAGACCTCTTCATGGACGCCGAGGCAGCCCGGCCACGCACCAGACCGGACATGGGCTGGCTACTAGGCCTGGTCGCCGACCTGGAGAAGCGTCCCGAGGTACGGGCCGGTCTGCGCTGGTACGCCAACCCAGCGGCCTGCATCCGGGCCGACCGCCTCTTCCTGACCGAGCGAGCCGTCATCGACGATGCCAGCGAGGCAGCACGCGCGATCAACCTCCGTGCGACACCGGCAGTCCGTACTGCGCTCAGCACCGCCCACAAGCCAGTCCCGTACGCCGAACTGCTCTGCGCTCTCACTGCCGGCGGTGCCCCGCCAGAGAAGGTAGAGCCGTTCCTCGCTCAACTGTGGGAGCAGACAGTCCTCCTCACCGAGCTACGGCCGCCCCTGACTGTCCCCGAGCCGGCCCGCTACGTCGCCGACCTCCTGCGCGCTGTCCCCGCGGCAGCAGAGGAAGCAGCAGCCCTGACAGACCTGCTGGACGAGCTGGCCGAGTGGGACCGGCTGGACCCTGAGCAGGCCGTCGCTGGGTACGCCAAGCTGGTCGCGAGGGCCCGGACGATCTACGAGGGGCCGGCCGAGAAGGGACCCTTCCAGACTGATCTGGCACTGGCACCGGTCGGCAAGAAGGTCAACCAGGAGATCGCCGACGAGGCCGCGCGCATGGCCGAGTTGCTGCTGCGACTGTCACCGCACCCGCGAGGTACGGGTGCGCTGAAGAAGTACCGCAACGACTTCCAGGAGCGGTACGGGCAGGACCGCGAAGTACCGCTGCTGGAGCTGCTCGATCCCGAACTGGGGCTGGGCTCGCCGGACCATGAGGGTGACGACCACCACGACCATGACCACGGTGGGCGCGAGCGTTTGCTGACTGAGCTGGCGCTGGATGCGATCAAGGACGGCCGACTGGTCGTCGAGCTGTCCCAGGAGCTACTGGACAAGCTCAGCTCCGACGACTTCGAGCCCGAGCGGTCCCCGTCGTCGTTGGACGTCGTGGTGCTCGTCGCGGCCACCTCTGCCGAGGCCCTGGACACCGGCGACTTCCAGCTGGTGGTCGGCCCGAACCTAGCCAGCGGTTCGGCAGGCCGGGTGCTCGGCCGGTTCGCCGACCTGATCGGCGAACCGGCCTTGGCGGGCCTCCGTACTGCGGCCGCCGCCGACTCAGAACGCAACCCGGGCAAGCTTTTCGCCGAAATCAGCTACACCTCACGTTATGCGCGCAGCAACAACGTGGCGATCCGGCCGCTGGTCCGGGAGCGCGAGGTTGCCTTCGGTCTGACCCCCAGTGCTCCTGAAGAGCAGCAGCTACGGGTGGACGAGCTTGTCGTCGCGGTGCAACACGACCGGCTCGTCATCCGGCACCAGGGACGTGAGGTGGTGCCGTCCGCCGGCCACATGCTCAACGCGATGGGCGCACCCGATGTCGTGCGCTTCCTGGACGAGGTGAGCCGGGACGGTCGCGCGATGACCGGCAGCTTCGACTGGGGACCGGTTGCGCGGTTCCCGTTCCTGCCGCGGCTCCAGGTCGGGCGGCTGGTGCTCGCTCCGGCGGTCTGGCGGCTGGACCCGGGAGTGCTCGCCACCGAGTCGGCAGAGGTCTTCGCTGCTGCCTTCAAGACCTGGCAGGCCCGGTGGAACGTGTCGCGGCGGGTGTACTTCGGTTCGTCGGACAACCGCCTGCTGCTGGACCTCGACGACCCCAACCACGTGGCTCAGCTGTTCGAGCAGGCTCACAAGGGCAAGGAGACAATCCGGCTCCTCGAGGCGCTCCCAGGGCCGGACCAGGCCTGGGTAGCCGGCAGCAACGGCACATACCTCAGCGAGCTCGTCGTACCGGTCGTATTGCGGGAAGCCGTGCAGGAGCACCACGTAGTACGGCGTTCTCCTGTTGTTGTCGACTCCAAGCGGTCGTACTTGCGGCCGCCAGGTAGCGACTGGCTCTACGCGAAGCTGTACGTGCTGCCGACGTACGAGGACGACTTGGCGGCCGGGCCCGTCCGTGAGTTCAGTGCGCGAGCATTGGCCGACCGCACGGCCGACTCGTGGTTCTTCATGCGGTACGCCGACCCCGAGCCGCATCTACGGGTCCGTTGGCATGGCGACCCCGCAGTACTGGCCAGCGAGCTCGCACCGAAGTTGCTTGCTTGGGGAGCTGAGTTGGTTGAGGGCGGCTACCTGCAGCGGTTCGCTTTGGACACCTACGACCAAGAGGTCGAGCGGTACGGCGGCCCTGCCGGGATGGAGTTGGCAGAGCGCCTCTTCGAGGCCGACAGCATCGCCGCGGCCGAGCTGCTGGAGCTCCGCGCGAACAGGCAACTCGACAACGACCGGACCCTGCTCGGGGTCTACACCGTCGATCACCTGCTCGCCTCACTCGGCCTGGCGCCGGATGAGCGGGAGCTGAACTGCAGGGAGCGGGTCAGGGATCGCAAGGCCACGTCGGAGGAGTTCCGGGAGAAGCAGCGGGAGCTGCGGACGGTACTAGGCGATCCGAACTGGCTCGATCCGGCTGCGGCCGAGGTGCTGGCGCGGCGAGCCGCGAAGGTGTCAGAGATCGCACGCCAGCTTGACGAGTTGAGCCAGCGAGGAGAGCTGAGCACCACGAAGTACGACCTGGCCAGGAGCTTTGTGCACATGCATTGCAACCGCTACCTGGGTTGCGGTCATCCGCCCGAGCAGCGTGTGCTGGGCCTGCTCGTGAGGACCAGGGAGAGCCTCGCCCGGGCGCCGTGGCGAGAGCCGCGCAGGTGACGACGGCGCGGCCGCTGGTCGGCATCCAGGACCTGGCGACTCCTGACTGGGCGCTGGCCAGCCAGGAAGCCTCCCGCTCCGGCATGTGGAAGGTGTTGTCGTCGCTGCCATCAGCTGCTCGGCTAGTGCTGCGGTTGGCCTGGCGAGCGTCCCCTTGGATGACAGTCGTGGCCGCTGTACTCGCGGTGGCCAGCGGCTGCGCGACTGCCTTTGGTCTCCTTGCCACTGCCGACGTACTGACTGCCCTGCTGGCAGGCGGACCCACACCGGATCGTCTGACCGATGCGCTGCCCGCCGTACTGACTGTGGTGTCGCTGTTCTCGGCCCGTGCGGTGCTGGAGGCCGCCGAAGGCGCAGTACATGCCGTGCTCCGTGCGCGAGTCCATCAGACCGCGCAGCTGGAGCTACATGAGGCGGTGGTCGGAGTCGACCTGATCGCCTTCGAGGACAGCGAGTTCCTGGAAATCCTCCGGCAGGCCCAGGACGACGGCGTCCGCAACATCGAGACCAGCGTCAAGGCGATCGCCGACCTCGCCGGCGCCGCCATTCAGCTGGCTGCAGCAGTCACCGCCACTGGCTTGCTGCACCCGCTGCTGGCGCCGCTCGTGGTCGTGACCGTGCTGCCTGAGGCCTGGGCGGCGACCAGGGCCGCACGGCTCGCACACCAGTCCTTCCTGGACATGGTGGCGGAGCGGCGGAGTCAGGCGATCGCCAGCGAGCTGATCATCGATCGCAAGACAGCTGCGGAGCTACGGGCTTGTACGGCCGGTCCGGCCCTATTGACCGAGTACCTTCGGATCACCGCGCTCCTGACGGCAGAGAACCAGCGAGTCGAGATGGCGCGGTCGAAAGTACAACTGCTCGGCCGAGCTGCCCGTGGGGTCGGGACCGGGGCAGGGTTCGCAGTACTCGGATGGATGCTCTATGACGGGGCCCTGCCGCTCGCACTCGCCGGTACTGCGGTAGTGGCGATGCGGATGGCTGCGTCGACTCTGACGCGGTCAGTGCACGTGGTGAACCAGTTGTACGAGAACACGCTCTACATTGAGCTGTTCACCGCCCTACTGGAGCAGGCGAGGCGGCGGACTCGTCCACCGACCGATGCACAGGCACCTGGCGATCCTGAGGAGTTCGTGCTCGAGCAGGTCGAGTTCAGCTACCCGGGGCAGGCCGAGCCCGCGTTGCGGGACATCAGCCTGACCATCCGGAAGGGCCAGACGATCGCGTTCGTCGGCGAGAACGGGTCCGGCAAGACGACCCTGGTCAAGGTGCTGACCGGGCTCTACCAGCCGACCGCCGGACGGGTGCGCTGGAACGGTACCGATCTTGCGACGGTCGAGGCGGATTCGGCGTACGAGCAGATCGCCGTCGTTCTGCAGGAACCCGCGCGGTGGCCGATGTCGGCTCACGACAACATCCGGATCGGGCGGCTCGAACGGGCCGACCCGGATGGTCTGGCGCTGACCGCGGCGATCAACGCGTCAGGCGCGGACACGGTGATCGATGGGCTGCCGGCTGGTGGCGAGACCGTCTTGTCGCGTCAGTTCAGCAACGGCCGGGATCTGTCCGGTGGCCAATGGCAACGTATCGGCGTGGCCCGCGGGCTCTACCGCGACGCGCCGATCCTGATCGCCGACGAGCCCACCGCCGCGCTGGACGCCCGCGCCGAGCAAGCCGTGTTCGAGTCGCTGCGCAGGCTGAGCGACGGTGGGCGGACGACACTGCTGATCACGCACCGGCTCGCGAACGTCCGGCATGCCGATCTGATCGTGGTGATGGAGAACGGCCGGATCGTCGATCACGGCGACCATGGTGAGCTGATCAGGCGCGATGGGCCGTACGCCGAGCTCTACAACCTGCAGGCGGCGGCGTGCCAGCCGGTCTGACTACCAGCCTGCCTGGCGGGCGAGGATGACCGCGTCCGCGCGTGAGGCGACCTGGAGTTTTCCGAAGATGACCGAGAGGTGGTTGCTGATCGTTTTCGGGGCGAGGGTCAGGCGGCGGGCGATGGCGGAGTTGGGCAGGCCTTCGACCACGAGGCTGAGGACTTCGCGTTCGCGGGCGGTCAGGTCGGGGAGGTCGGTTCGTACGGTCGGGACCGGCAGCAGGAGTTCTGCGAGGCGGGCGGCGAACGGCGGGCCTAGTACTACGTCGCCGGCCGCGACTCCGCAGATCGCGCGGGTGATCTGTTCGGGGGATGCGTTCTTGCGGATGTAGCCGCCGGCGCCGGCCTGGAGGGCGGAGACGATCGCGGCGTCCTCGTCGGCCATGGTGAACACCAGGACGCGCGCTCCGCAGCGGCGGATCTCGGTGATCGCGGCGACGCCGCCCAGGTCCAGGTCGATGACCACGACGTCGGGGCGATGGACCGTCACCGCCCGGACTGTGTCGCGGGCGTTGTCGGCATCGGCTAGTACGCGGTAGCGGGTTTGGGTGCTGAGCATCGCGCGCAGGCCGCCGCGGATGACCGGGTGTCCGTCCGCGACGACGACCGACACCGGCGGCTCTGCCGGGTCTGCGTCCATCGAGAGTTCCACCACTGTTCCAGTGAACCGTTCTGGGTCGTGCCTGCTGCCTTCCCGGCGGACACCGTTGAGGGACGGGGGTGCTGCCCCATCGGGTACGACGTAATCCGGTTGCCCGGTGCGGAGGTGGCTGACAGGGTCGGCGGTATGCCTACCTTCGTTGCGCCTGACGGGACCAAGCTGGCCTACCACGTGGCCGGCGACGGGGCGCCGGTTGTTTGCTTGCCGGGCGGGCCTATGCAGGCTTCGGAGTATCTCGGGGAGCTTGGTGGGCTTGGGGAGTACCGGACTTTGGTGATGCTGGATTTGCGGGGGTCGGGGGCTTCCGAAGTACCGGCTGACGCGGATTCGTACCGGTGTGATCGGCAGGTTGAGGACGTCGAGGCGTTGCGCGAGCAGCTGGGGCTGGAGCAACTGGATTTGCTGGGGCACTCGGCTGGGGCCAACTTGGCGGTTCTGTATGCGACTCGCTACCCGTCGCGCATCCGCAAGCTCCTGCTGATCACGCCCAGCGTGTACGCGGCCGGCCTCACGATCAGCGCCGAGACGCGGCTGGCGCAGGCTCGGTTGCGGGAGGGTGAGGCGTGGTTCGCTTCGGCGTACCGGGCGTTGGAGGCGGTCAGCGCAGGAGATCACGCGGCGAAGAACTGGGCGGCGCTGGCGCCGTTTTCCTACGGGCGTTGGGATGCGGCTGCTCAAGCGCATCAGGCCGCGGAGGATGCTCAGCGCAACGTTTCGGCGGCGCGGATCTACGGGGCCGAGGGGGCGTACACACCGCACTCCACCCGCGCCGCGCTCGCGACCTTCCCAGCGCCTGTACTTCTGACAGCCGGCCAATTTGACCTGGGAGCGCCGCCCGCGACCGTCGCCGAGTTCGCTGATTTGTTTGCTGATGGCACCTTCATCGAACACCCGGCCGCCGGCCACTTCCCCTGGCTGGACGACCCCGCCGCTTTCACCTCCGTCTTGAGGAACTTCCTGTGACCTGGCCCGTACTGACCGGCCCGCGGGTGACTCTAAAGGTTCTCACCATGGCTGACGTCGACGCGTGGATGGCCGGCGACGACGAGGAACAACAGCGCTGGTTCGAGGCCCCCGGCCCCGCCCCACGCGAGAACGTCGTCCGTCACGTCGAACAGTCCCGCAACTCCTGGGCGACGTCAGGATCCAAGCGCCATTGGGCAATCTGGCTGGACGACATCCTTGCCGGAGGCATCGACATCGCGAACCGCGGCAGCGGCGACGCCTACCTGTCCTACGTAGTCTTCCCACCCAGTCGCCGCCAGGGCGTCGCCACCGAGTCGATCCCCCTGGTCACCACCTGGGCCTTCACCACCTGGCCGATCACCCGAGCCGTCGCCATCATCGACGAACTCAACACCGCCTCCCGCGCGACCGCCGAACGCACCGGCTTCCACTTCGAAGCCGCAGCCGACCCCACAGAGCACACCGAATCCGGCCACATGCTCCGGTACGTCCTACCCCGCCCCTAGATCGGTCGCTCGACCTTGCCCCCGGTGTACCAGGCGAGGTCGGTGATGATGCGGTTCACTGTGTCGTCCAGGGAGCTGGACGAGCCAATGGTTTTCTCGTCCGGTACGCCGAGGAAGTCGTCCGGCTGGTACCACTCGCGCATCTGCTCGACCGTCACCTCAGCCGCCAACGGCTTGGTCAGATGCCGCCGAGCCGTCTCGTCGAACGGGATCTGGAAGTAGTACACGCCGGTGACCCCCACGTGATCCGCGACGAGCCGGCGCAGCATCTCGCCGTAGTGCGGCTCGTACAGACCGCCTTCCAGTACTACGTGATATCCACTGTCCAGCGCATACCGCGCAGCCAGGTCGATCAACCCGACATTCGGAGCGCCGTCCCAGGGGTGCTCGCGCAGCAGACGACGCCTCCGACGAAATGCGGCGACTACGAGGCGATGCGCTCGCGGGTGGGGGCTGGACCGGCGTGGGGCTCGGGTGGGTTGATTTCGGCCCAGACGGCGTCGAGGGAGAGGCCGAGGACGTCGGCGATGGCGGCTATGGTCGGGAAGGCGGGGGTGGCGACCCGGCCGGTCTCGATCTTGCGGAGGGTTTCGGGGGAGACGCGAGCGTCGAGTGCCGTCTCGAGCATCGAGCGCTCGCCCCGGGCACGACGCAGCAGAGCGCCGAGGCGTTGTCCGCGTTCGACCTCTCCGGGGGTGAGCGGCAGTCTGACCATGATCCAATGATAGTACCGGGATACTATTACCGGGATAGTTATTGGTTGCGTGATGAAGGGCCCCACATGATCGAGATCCTGACCCCCAGCGAACTGACCCGAGCCAAGGACACCGGCGCCCTGGTCGCCGACATCCTGCAGACGGCGAAGAGCAAGACCACGGTCGGGACCAACCTGCTGGAGATCGACCAGTGGGCGCACACCATGATCGACGAGGCCGGCGCCCAGTCCTGCTACGTCGACTACGAGCCGTCCTTCGGGCGTGGCCCGTTCGGACACTACATCTGTACTTCCGTCAACGACGCCGTGCTGCACGGACTGCCGTTCGACTACTCCCTAGCCGATGGCGACCTGGTCACCCTCGACCTCGCCGTCCTGCTCGGTGGAGTCGCCGCGGACTCGGCGATCAGCTTCATCGTCGGCGACTCGAAGCCGGCCGAGAGCGTCGCGCTGATCGAGGCGACCGAGCGAGCACTGGCCGCTGGGATCGCTGCGGCCAAACCTGGCGCACGTATCGGCGACCTGTCCCACGCCATCGGTACGGTCCTCAGCGCGGCCGGATACCCGATCAACACCGAGTTCGGCGGCCACGGCATCGGCTCGACGATGCACCAGGATCCGCACATCTCGAACACCGGCCGCGCCGGCCGCGGATACAAGCTCC
Source organism: Kribbella ginsengisoli (assembly GCF_039537185.1). Taxonomy (NCBI): domain Bacteria; kingdom Bacillati; phylum Actinomycetota; class Actinomycetes; order Propionibacteriales; family Kribbellaceae; genus Kribbella; species Kribbella ginsengisoli. Next base: position 565,506 of record NZ_BAABAA010000007.1, read on the forward strand.
GCCCCGGCCTGCTCCTCGCCCTCGAGCCCTGGGTGATGATCGACACCGACGAACTCGTCACCGACGACGACGGCTGGACCCTCCGCAGCGCCACCGGCTCCCGCACGGCCCACAGCGAACACACCATCGCCATCACCCCCGACGGAGCCGAAATCATCACGCTCCCGAGGTAACGAGGGCAGCTATCGGAGTGGCGGGCCGGGTCGTACGGTCGGTACGTCCGCGGCGACCTCGTCGGTCTTCAGCAGGTCGGTGATCGCGCCGTGGCCGGCCAGCTCGACCTCTGGCGCGATCTCCGCGAGCGGCACCAGCACGAACGCCCGCAGGTGCGCACGAGGATGCGGGAGGGTCAGTACCGGATCATCCTGGACGACCTGCTCATCGCCGTCCCACACCGCGATCACGTCGACGTCCAAGGTCCGTGGCCCGAACCTCCGCTCAGGATCCCGCACCCGCCCGCCGGCCTGCTCGAGCCCGTGCGCCAACTCGAGCCAGCCACCCGCCGTCACATCACCCTCGACCAGAACCACCGCGTTCAGGTACTCAGGCTGATCCGGATCCCCCCACGGCGGTGTCCAGTAACTCCCGGACACCTCCACCAGATACTCGTCGAGCCCATCCAACGCCTTGCGCAGGTTGGCTTCCTGGTCGCCCAGATTGGAGCCCAAGGCAAGCACCGCACGCGTCATCCCATCGCCTCCACCACTCGCCGGTCGTCCGGCAAGTGTCTCAGCACGGGGATGTCAGTCCTCGGTGACCTTGATGATCGTCCGGCCGCGGGCGGCGAAGGCGTCGGGAGCTTCGTCGAGCGGGCGGACGCTGTTGACCAGCGGGGTCACGCGGCCGTCGCGGAGCCGGGTCGCCAGTTGGATCAGCTGGTCGCGGTTCGGCTCGACTACGAAGTACAGGGCACGGCCGCCGGCGGGCTGGACGGTCGGCGGTTCGGCGATCGTGACGAGAGTGCCACCGGGTCGTACCAGCGCCGTGGAGCGGGTGAGGACCTCGCCGCCGATCACGTCCAGTACGACGTCGACCGGGCCGGCCTTCTCCAGCTCCTCGACGGTGACGAACTTGTGGACGCCCAACTGCTTGGCGCGGTCCTCGTCGGCGGCACGGCCGGTACCGATGATCTCGGCGCCGATCTCCCGGGCCAGCTGTACGGCGAGGGAGCCGACGGCACCGCCGACGCCGTTGATGAGGACGGTCTGGCCTGCCTTCAACTGAGCGTGGTCGTACAGCGCCTGCCAGGCCGTCAGGCCGGAGATCACCAGTGCGGCCGCATCGACGTGCTCGACACCCGCCGGCAGTGGCGCCAGGTTGCGGGCTTCGACTGCGGTGTAGTCCGCGAGCGAACCGTTGCGGGTCCAGTCGGCCAACCCGAAGACCCGCTGCCCCACGGTGAGGCCGGTGGTGCCGACGGGGACCTCGGCGACGACGCCTGAGAGTTCGTGACCGGGGACGCTCGGGGTGCGGTCGCGGCCGGCGCGGTCGGTCCACGTGCCCGGCCAGTCGAGCTCGCCCCGGGTGAAGCCGGCGGCGTGGACTTGCACGATGACGTCGTTCTCGGAGGTGTGCGGGTAGGGCAGCTCGGTCAGGGACAGCCCGGCGACACCGGCCTCGCGATCCCGGACAGCGATGGCACGCATGATGGTCCTCGTGGTAGTCGTTTTCTGCTGGTACCTCCGACGGTACTCACGTGTGGCCCGCCATCAGTGGTCCACCTGCCGACTGTTGCGCTGGGCCAATTCTCGCGGCGAATGGCCCAGCCGGCCGGCCTCCGAATGGACCAGTCGGGCAGGCCTTCCCGGTCGTACCGTCGAAGCATGATCGTTTTGGATGACCTCGTGATCCCCTCCACGACCGCCTCGGCGGCGGCCCTCGAGCTGGCCTCGGCGTACCAGTCGCCGTCTTTGCAGAGCCACTCACACCGCGTCTTCATCTGGGCGGCGGCCTACGCGAGGGAACATGACATCGCGTACGACGCGGAGCTGCTGTTCGTGGCCGCGATGCTCCACGACATCGGCCTGGTCCCCGAGTTCGACAACCACACCCTCTCCTTCGAAGAGGCCGCCGGCCACATAGCCCGAGTCTTCGCCACCGGCGCCGGCTGGCCCGCCGCCCGCCGCGACCGCCTGGCCGAAGTCATCGTCCGCCACATGTGGCCCGAAGTAGACGCAACCACCGACCCCGAAGGCCACCTGATCTCCCGAGCCGCGGCGTTGGACATAGCCGGCAAAAACCCCGACGACTTCACCCCCGCCTTCCGAGCCGAAGTCCTGGCTAAACACCCCCGCCTGAACCTCGTCGAAGAATTCCTGACCTGCTTCAAATCCCAAGCCACCAGAAAACCCACCAGCTCAGCCGCCCGGGCCATCAACTCCAACCTCGATTCCAGAATGCTCACCAACCCCCTCGACGCCAACTGATCCCACGCGCCCCGCTACGCCTCGCTCCTACGTCGCGAGCTACGCCAAGCGCTCCCACCCGCCCTGAAGCGCATGCTGCGCCCGCTTACACAAGAGCACCAGCAAAGCGCCCGTCTGGCGTTTACTGAGCAGCGGCCGGCTGCGGCGGCGGCGGCGAGTAAGGGACGCCTAGGAGCTGGGATAGTTCGCGATGAGGGCTGCTATCCAGGTGTCGTGGTGTTTTTTGATGTAGGCGGCGGCCGGACCCCAATAGTCTGCGTGGCCTTCTGCGTAGAGGCGTGCCCAGGGTTGCTCGCCCGTACGGTGGCCGCGGACCAGCAGTTCGTGCGCTCCCGAAGTACGGGCGGCGATCTGCGCGGGGAACGCCAGCCGCTGCTCTAGGTTCAGTCCGTATCCGTCCGCCAGGGCACGCAATCGCGGGCCGTCGACCTCGACGTCGCCTCCTGCCGCGAACGGTACGAACGCCGTTGCGGCGTACCCGAGATCCCACAGCCGCGTCGACGGCCCGGCGTTGTCCCAGTCGATGAACACCCAGCGCTGGCCGTCGCGGATCAGGTTCCACGGAGCGAGGTCGTTGTGACCGATCAGGTCACCCCCTGAAGGCTCCGGTACCAGCGTCTGCCAAGCGATATCCGGCGGCGCCTGAAAGCTCTCCATCGCATCATGCAGCTCGCGAATCAGCCTGCCCACGCGACGCAACTCGTCCAGCGAGAACGCAGGCATCGTGTCGGCGACAGCACCCGGTACGTACTCGAGAACGTGCCGCCCACGCTCATCCCGGCCCAACGTGCGCGGCGCACCTTCGAAGTCCGCCAGATGCGTGAGCACAGCCTCGACTCCTGCCGTCTGAGCAAGCGACGGCTTCCGCACAGTCGCCCCAACCCGGACGACCTCCGCGGCCACGTTGCCTCCGGTCAACACCTCTTCCATGTCTTCAGACATCTCGCCCACCCACCGCACGCTACGTGACGCAGAACCGCCCCCGGTCGCGCCGACTGATGCGCGACCGGGGGCGGCTGAAAGCAGGTGGTGCTAGATCAGGGTGCGGTCCAGCTGACGGCGTCCAGGTAGACGGCGCCGGTCCAGCCCGGGTTGTCCACCTCCACGCCGATGCCCTCGATGCTGGTGACGGCCGGAATCGTCAGCGTGAACGTGTTCCAGGCGCCCGGCGTGAGGACGATGTGCTGACCGAACCGCTCGATGAACGAGCCGTTGTTGCCGTCCGTCACGTAGCCCTTGGCCTCGATCGGGTGGTTGGCGCTGGCGGGCAGGTACATCTTGAAGGTCACCACCGAGCCGACCCCGATCCCGGTCAGGTCGGAACCCGAACGGTAGCCCGCGTACTGCTCCCCGGTCTGCGGCAACTTCAGCGAGCGGGTGCCGGCGAACTTGTACGTGGTCGACGACGAGATCGACGTCCCGTCCCAGTCGACGGCCCACCCCTGGACGCCACCGCTCTCCCAGCCGAAGCCGCTGTACGCCGCCCAGGCCTGCCCACTACCGGCAGCTACCAGACCCAGCGACAACCCAGCCGCCGCGACGGCTCCGACAATCCGACGTGATCGAAAAAAGCGCATGCCAAATTCCCCCCTCGTTGGATACAACCCCCGTGAGCTTCAGATCGCTCACCGTGCTCGATTTTGCTTGCTCAGCACCGCCCTGGCAAGACCCCACCAAGGGATGAAACGCTTGAATCACAAGCCTTTCGAAGGCAACCACGCCCTCCAACCACCAGGAACCGAGGCCGCGCCACGCGACCACCCCCAACCCTGAAGCCACCCCAACCAACGCCGGCCGACCCATCACCAATACTTGCCCTTATGGGCGACAACCGGCCGAGCGAAAGCACCGAATCCGTGCTCGTCAGGGCAACGGCGTACGGCGCCTGGAAAGGTGCCGTTCTGCCGACGTCGGCCGGACTCGTATTCCTCGGACTAAGCATCGGTCTCAACGAACTCAACCTGATACTCATCGCCTTGGCATTCGTCCTGGCCGGCGCCCTGCGCGCAATGTGGTGGGCCCGAACCTGCTCCACCAGTCAACTGCTCGACCGCGACAACGCACTCGTCTGGACGTACCGCGGCGAGGTCAGAGACACGATCCCGTGGTCAGACCTTCGCCACATCGTTTTCGAACGCGGCTCACGCCAGATCATGTGGTCGCTGGGCACCAAGACCGGCAGACCGTTCCCCCACATCCTGGTGGACTCCCGAACCGACCCCTCACCATCAGGCTTCCGCTATTTCGCCGACCTGATGCTCCTCAACCCCACCGACCTGAAAACCGCAGACCGAAACCTGGCCGAGGCCTGTCGCCACCACGGAATCACCTTCCACGGCGTCGACTCGACCTGGTAGCGGCTTGTCGCCTCAGGTTCGATTGGCGCCGATGGCTTCCGCGAGCCGGGCGTCGGCGCCGGTGGAAACCTCCAACTTGCGGAATCGCTGATCGAATTCACCCAGCGCCGCCTCGAGGGAGTCGCGGCCGATCTTCTCCGCCCGATCATCAGAATCCAGCGCGTACGGTACTCCGAACAGCGCAACGGCCTCACCCAGAAGCTCAGCCCAGCCGGCCCCGAGCAGCCGCGGCAGCCCGGCCACCGCCGTCAACGCGGTGTCCCCACCCCAGTACCGGAAATACGAGTCGAATCCGCCCGAGTTCACTTCCTGCCGGAAATCACAGATCGCCAGCACCTGCCGATCCCGCTCATTCAGCGAGGACCTGTCCTCTTCCGCATACTGCTCGTAAAATTCCCAGACATCAGTAGCCATAAGCCGAACCTACTAGCAACGTTGCTAGGTTCCCGACCATGACCGTCAAAACCAACGACGACCTGATCGCCGCAGCCGCCGCGGTCCTGCACCCTCATCACGTCGACGGCCGAACCTTCGGCGACGTCGCCGCAGCCCTCATCACCGAGGCAGGCAACCTGTACGTCGGCGTCTGCGTCGACACCCCGTGCGGCACCGGCTACTGCGCCGAAACCGCCGCCATCGCCGCCATGGTCACCGCCCGCGAATACGAAATCACCAAAATAGTCGCCGTCTCCCAAGGCCACGAAGGCGTAGTAGCCGTACCGCCCTGCGGCCGCTGCCGAGAATTCATCCGCCAGATAGACCCCGCCAACCTAGACACCGAAGTAGTCCTGAGCCCCCACCAAGCCTCCCCGCTCCGCGATCTCCTCCCGGCCAACGAATGGCCGATCTGAGACATGGTGCTTCCGAACCACGGCCGGACGACCGTCTGGGCCGGACGTCGGTAGTCAGCTGCTCTGGAGTTCGCCGACAAGCTTCTCGACGCGACCGCGAATCTCGTCACGCACCTGGCGTACGACCTCGATCGGCCGGCCGGCCGGATCGGTGAGTTCCCAGTCCTCGTAACGCTTACCAGGAAAGATCGGGCACGCATCGCCACAGCCCATGGTGATGACGACATCGCTCCCGCGAACCGCTTCGGTCTCGAGGAGCTGCGGCACCGCGCCAGTGATGTCGACACCAACCTCCCGCATCGCCTCAACAGCAACAGGATTGATCTGATCGCGCGGCTCCGACCCCGCCGACCGCACCTCAACACTGTCTCCCGCCAAATGACGAAGCCACCCAGCAGCCATCTGGGACCGGCCGGCGTTGTGGACGCAAACGAACAGGACAACTGGCTTGCTCACGTGGTTGCTCCAGTAGTTGTGGTGTCGGTGTGTGGGGTGACGATTTCGTCGGCGGCCCGGCCGGCATCCGGGTACAGGATCGCCAGCAAGCCGACTCCAACGACCGCACCGAAGAGTTGCGCGACGACGAACCCCACCAGGGATCCGGGCGCGATTCCCGCGAAGGTGTCGCTGAAGGCACGGCCGATGCTCACCGCGGGATTGGCGAACGACGTCGACGACGTGAACCAGTACGCCGCGCCGATGTAGGCCCCCACGGCTGCCGGCGCGACCGCTGCGCGACCGGACCACCCGAGCGCGAAGATCAGCACTATGAGTCCGGCCGTGGCGACGATCTCACCGAGCCAGAGATGCCCGGTACTGCGATCGGTGGTCGACCAGGACACAGCGGCCTTGGCGTACATGAGGTTCGCCAGCACGGCTCCGGCGATGGCACCGACGATCTGGGCAGGAACATAGGCAGTCAGCTCTCGCGACGTCAGTCCCGCGCCGGTACGCCGCCCAAGCCACCAGTCGACAGCCGACACGACCGGGTTGAAGTGCGCCCCGGACACCGGCCCCAACATCAGGATCAGCACTCCGAGTCCGAGCGCCGTAGCAAACGAGTTCTCCAACAACTGCAACCCGACATCCCCCGGCGACAACGAAGACGCCGCAATGCCCGACCCGACGACAACAGTCACCAATAGCCCGGTACCAACTGCTTCCGCGACCACTCGTCGCCACAACACCGCCGCGTTGCTCACCTGCGCCCCACCGACTCATCGTGCGAAAGAACAGGCGCCAACCGGTCGATCCGGCCGGCGATCTCGGCGTACGCGGCCTCGAACGCCGCGTCGGTGTCGACCGCCGCGGGATCCGGCACGGCCCAGTGCAGTCGCGGCCGCGACTCGGCCGGGAGGTGCTCGTACGCGATGTCGCACACCGCAACGACGAGGTCGTCTCGCTCGACCACGTCACGCACGTGGGCCGTCCGCCACCCAGCCGGATCAAGACCGTGCTTGCGGGCGACCCGGACGGCGCGGGGATTCGGCTTGGCAGCAGGTTGAGTACCAGCCGACAGAGCCGGGATGTGGCTGCGGCGCGACCAGATCGACGCGGCCAACTGTGAGCGAGCGGAGTTGTGCGTACAGACGAAGACCACTCGCGGCGGCGTCGCCAGCGAGGGGGTGACCACGGACTCCAGCGCCTCGGTCACCAGCCGCACGTACGTACGCCGGCGATCACCCTCAGACCGGGAACGCGCAACCAGGCCGGCCTCCTCGAGCACCTTCAAGTGATGGGCGATGAGGTTCGTCGGCAGATCCAGTACCGCCCCCAGCTCACCGGGAGCGGCATCACCGGCAACCAAGGTGTCGACGATCGCCAGCCGCGCCGGGTCCCCGAGCGCGGCGTGAATCCGCGCTCGCTCAGTCAAGGTCGATCGCTCAGCGTCCATTGACTCAATGATCACTGAGGTATTTCAGGGAGTCAAACCGCCGGCAGCTAAGCCGACGCGCTGGCCGGCGTGGCGAGCAGGGCGGAGATCCATTGCAACCGCTCACGCACCGGCCAGTAGTAGACCCAGGTGCCGCGCCGTTCGCAGTCCACCAGACCAGCCTCACGTAGTACCCGCAGATGATGCGAGATGGTCGGACCACTCACATCGAACGGCGGGGTCAGATCGCACACACAGCTCTCGCCGTCGGCGGACGCGATCATCGACATCAGCCGGAGCCGAATCGGATCGGCCAGCGCCTTGAACACCGCCGCCCCCTCAGCTGCACCCTCAGCATCCAGAGCCGCCTCAGAGATCGGCGCACAGCAACCCCCGGCGACCTGAACGGCGATCTTCTGTTTAGACATACATCTATCTTGACTCCTATCGAATCAAGAGGCAAGGTGGACATCACTGATTAGACGAACATCGAGACAGGAGATCGACCGTGAGCGAGCAGAACCCCGCCACCGTTGCCGCACCGGCGGGACCGGTCGTGGTCATCGGCGCGGGCCCAGTCGGCCTGGCCGCCGCCGCCCACCTAGCCGAGCGCGGCCTGGACTTCCTCGTACTGGAGTCCGGCCCCACCGTCGCCGCCGCGATCGAGGAGTGGCGGCACGTGAAGCTGTTCAGCCCCTGGCGCTACGACATCGACAGCGCCGCCCGCCGCCTGCTCGAGCAGTCCGGCTGGATCGAGCCCGATCTCGCCAAGCTCCCGACCGGCGGCGACCTGATCGACTCCTACCTCGCCCCACTCGTCAAGACTCCCGAGCTGACCGATCGCATCCGCTACAACGCAGCTGTCACAGCGGTGACCCGAGTCGGCTACGACCGCCTCCGTACTGCGGGCCGCGAGCAAGCACCGTTCCTGATCCGCCTCGCCGACGGTACCGAGCTCCTCGCCTCAGCCGTCATCGACGCCACCGGCACCTGGCGCCGCCCGAACGTCCTCGGCGGCTCCGGCATCCCGGCCCGCGGCGAATCCGACATCACCGACAGCATTGCCCACGCGCTCCCCGACGTACTGGGCCGAGACCGAGACCGCTTCGCAGGACGCCGTACCGCGGTAGTCGGCGCCGGCCACTCCGCCTCCACAACCCTCCTGGACCTTGGCGAACTCGCCGAACAGGTACCCGGCACCGAGATCGTCTGGGTAGTACGCAACTCCAACCAAGCCCGTACCTACGGAGGCGGCGAGTCCGACGAACTCCCCGCCCGCGGCGCCCTGGGCACCCGACTGAAGAGGCTCGTCCAGTCCGGCAAAGTCGAGCTGACCAGCAACTTCCGCATCGAAGCCGCCACCCGTACCGCAGACGGGAGGGTCGAGCTGACCGCCGGCGAACGAAGCGTCATCGCCGACACCGTGGTCAACGCCACCGGCTTCCGCCCCGACCACGACATGGTCAGCGAGCTACGCCTGGACCTGGACTCCATCATGGGATCCACCCGAGCCCTCGCCCCGCTGATCGACCCGAACCAGCACTCCTGCGGGACCGTACCGCCGCACGGCGCCGACGAACTAGCCCACCCCGAACCCCGCTACTACGCGATCGGCGCGAAGTCCTACGGCCGAGCCCCAACCTTCCTCCTCGCCACCGGCTACGAACAGGCCCGCTCGGTCGTAGCCGCCCTAGCCGGCGACTGGGAAGCCGCACGGGACGTCCAACTCGACCTCCCCGAAACCGGCGTCTGCTCCTCCAACCTCGCGTACGGCGACTCCAACGACGAGGCAGCCGGCGGATGCTGCGGCCCCGCCCCACAAGCCGTCGAGATCTCCGCACCAGCCGGACGCGGCCTGGCCACCGGCATCAGCGGCGGCCTGCTGACCGTCATCGACAACGCCCCAACGAACCAGTCGAGCTGCTGCAACTGATGAACCACCCCGCTGCGGCGATCGCCTCGGGCACTGGCGATCGCCGCAACGGACAGCGTCGCGACGTCGTCGCAGTGCTCGCCATCACCACCACCATCGGCTACGGCGTGCTGTACTACGCCTTCAGCGCACTCCTCGCCCCGATGACCCGCGATCTCCGGATCTCCACCACCACAGCCACCGGAGCACTCACCACCGCAGTACTCGTCAGCGCCGCCATGGCCATCCCCGTCGGCCGCTGGCTCGACGCCCGCGGTGGCCATGGAGTCATGACCGCCGGCTCGCTCGTGGCGACCGTTGCCGTCCTCGCCTGGTCGCAAATCCGAACACCAGCCCAGCTCTACGCCGTCTTCGTGGCAATCGGCGCCGCCTCGGCGATGGTCCTCTACCAGCCGGCCTTCGCCATCATCGTCGCCGTCACCGCACCTGCGAAGCGAGGCAATGCCCTGCTCGGCATCACCCTCGTGGCAGGCTTCGCCAGCTCGATCTTCATCCCACTCACCGGCCAGCTCATCCACGCCTACGGATGGCGCAACGCCTTGGTCGTCCTGGCCGCCGTCGTCGCCCTGATCACCGTGCCTTTGCACGCGGTGGGACTCCGCCATACCCGTCCAGCAACGCCGACGGGCACTCACCACGTACCGAGGTCACCTGCCCGAGTACTACGCGACGCCGGATTCTGGCTGATCGCCTGCGCCTTCATCCTGCACAGCGCGGCCCTCGCCGTCATGGTCGTCCACCTCGTCACCTACCTGACCCAACTCGGCCACTCACCAACCGTCGCCGCAACACTGACCGGCCTGCTGGGCCTGCTGTCGGTCACCGGCCGCATCATCACCACCGTGGCCAAACGCTTGCTACCCATCACACTCGTCGCCGCCGGCATCATCACCCTGCAAGGCGTCGCCATCGCCCTACTTCCCTTCATCGGAAGCACAGTCACCGGCGCGGCCATCAGCCTGATTCTCTTCGGCCTCGGCTTCGGCGTCGCCTCGATCGCAACCCCCGCCATCCTGCTCGACCGCTATGGCGACGAGGGCTACGCCACCATCGCCGGCATTCTCGGCACCCCCACCACCATCAGCCGCGCCACAGCCCCACTCGCCGCAGCCGCCCTGACCGCCATCACCGGCTACCGGCCTCTCATCCTCGGCGCCGCCGCAGCCTGCATCACCGCCGGACTGTTCCTCGCCCTGACTAGGCGTCGGGATCACGCAGCCCAACCGCATCATGCCGCCAGAACGCATCCGGATAAACAAGCGTCCCCGTCATCCAGGGCTCGTACGCCGGAAGCCTGACGACCTGGAAGGCACCCTCAGGGATACGCAACGACGGCCGCCGGAACCCCAGCCCGCCCCCGGCCTGGAACCCGAGCTGCGAGTAGTACCCCGGATCCCCCTCCAACCACACCAGCGGAACCCCTCGTCTCCCAAGGATCTCGAGCCCGTGCCGAATCAGCGCCGCCCCGATACCGCGCCGCTGAACCTCAGGCCTCACACCCACCGGGCTCAGCACCTGCACCTCGACCAACCGCCGAGCCGCATCCAGCAAACTGCCGCTGAACATCACATGCCCCACCACCCGGCCGTCCTGCTCAGCGACCAACGAAAGACCACTGGTCTCCCTCAAGGCGCCAGCCAGCTCAGCAACAACACCGCCATGATCGCCGAACGCCTGCAGGTGAACCTCCCGCACAGCCTGGTCATCACCCGGAAGTTCCTCTCGAAGCTCCATCCCCACAGTCTGCAGGAACCTGCAGCTCACCGTGTTCAACCGGCTGCCTGACTCTCGTACCCCCCAGAATGGGCACGCGAGACGACCACCTCGACCGGCCGAAAGGGGCTGACCGTTTGTGCGGGCGGTACTGCTGAGCGGCGCGCTTGCGGTGATCTGCTCGCTATTGGGGACCCGCATCGCGATCGGGTGGTTCGTCCGGCACGGCTTCGGCCAGCCGATCAGGCACGACGGGCCGACCACCCATCACGTCAAGCGCGGTACGCCGACCATGGGCGGTCTGGTGATCCTGCTTAGCGCCGCCGCGGCGTACCTGGCGGCAACGATCCTGACCGGCGGGCGGCCCAGTACCAGCGCCTGGCTCCTGATGTTGCTGTTCCTCGGCTGCGGCGTGATCGGCTTCCTCGACGACTTCATCAAGGTCTACACCCAGAACAACCAGGGTCTGAGCGGCCGGGCCAAGATGGCAGGTCAGACGCTGATCGCGCTCGTCTTCGGAGTCCTGGCGACGCAGTTCTTCGCCGACGACCGCGGTGTCCGGCCGGCTTCGCAGTACCTCTCCATCACCCACGACTGGGGAATCAAGCTGCCCCTGGTCGTGATCCTGCTGGTGATCTGGTTCATCGTCGCCGCAACCTCCAACGGCGCCAACCTCACCGACGGTGCCGACGGCCTGCTGGCCGGCTCCTCGGCGCTGATCTTCGGCGCGTACACGATCGTGAACATCTGGCAGAACAACCAGCTGTGCGGCTCCTCGCGGCCCGAAGTCGTGGAGTCCCAGTGCTACCAGGTGCGCGACCCTCTCGACCTCGCGGTCTTCGCGACCGCCCTCGCCGCGGCATGTGTCGGCTTCCTCTGGTGGAATGCCAAGCCCGCCCGGATCATGATGGGCGACGTCGGCTCGCTCGCCATCGGCGGCGCCCTGGCCGGGCTGGCGATCATGTCCCGTACCGAGCTTCTGCTGATCGTCATCGCCGGACTGTTCGTCCTCGAGACGCTGTCCGTCCTGCTCCAGATGATCACCTTCAAACTGACCAGGCGACTCACCGGAACCGGCCGCCGCATCTTCCGGATCACCCCCATCCACCACCACTTCGAACACCTGGGCTGGGACGAGGTCACCGTGGTGATCCGGTTCTGGATCATCGCCGGAATCTCGGTGGCACTGGGCCTCGGAATCTTCTACGCCTCCTGGCTCGCCTGACCCCGCAGACGCCGACCCGATCTGCACAGAATCTTCGCAACTCGTCCGCACATCCTGCCCACCGGAGCTCCTAGGGTCGCGGCATGATCCGGCTCCGTGGGGTGACCAAGCGGTACGGCGAGGTGCTGGCCGTCGACGATCTGAGCTTCGACGTCGAGCCGGGCAAGGTGACCGGATTCCTCGGCCCGAACGGCGCGGGCAAGTCGACGACGATGCGGATCATCCTCGGGCTCGATCGGCCCAGCTCCGGGGAGGTGCTGGTGAACGGGCGACCGTTCGCGGCGTACGCCGAACCGCTGCGTGAAGTCGGCGCGCTGCTGGATCCCGGCTCGGTGCACTCCGGCCGTACTGGGCGCGGCCATCTCCGGGTGGCGGCCCGGACGAACGGCCTCCCGCTGCGCCGGGTCGAAGAGGTGATCGAGCAGGTCGGACTCGATGGTGCGGCCCGGCGCCGGATCAAGGGCTACTCGCTCGGCATGCGCCAGCGGCTCGGGATCGCGGCGGCGCTGCTGGGCGATCCGCGGGTCCTGCTGTTCGACGAGCCGATCAACGGACTGGACCTCGATGGGGTCCGCTGGATCCGCGACCTGTTGCGCCGGCTGGCCGACGACGGCCGTACCGTCCTGGTCTCCAGTCACCTGATGAGCGAGATGGAGCAGACGGCCGATCGCCTGGTCGTCATCGGTCGTGGCCGGCTGATCGCCGACGCGACCACGGCGGAGATCCTCAACGGCCTCGGGCGCCGTCAGGTACTCGTACGCACCCCACAGCCGGTCCAGCTGCTCAGACACCTAGAGGAGCGCGGCTTCATCGCTTCGCAGCTCGATGGCCAGGACCTCCAGGTCGAGGACCGGACGGCCGAAGAGGTTGGCGAGCTGGCCCACAAGTTCGGCGTACCGCTCCATCACCTCTCGGATGTCCAGCAATCCCTAGAGGAAGCATTCATCGAGCTGACCGGCGACACCGTCGACTACCACGGCCGCCCCGCCGAGGTAACACCATGAAGACCCAAACTCCTCCGGTCACCGGTCTACAGGTCTTCGCACGCGCCTGCAGCGCCGAGTGGCTCCGACTCTGGACCGTCAAAGCCACCTGGTGGTTCCTCGCCGTATCCGCCTCGATCATGGTTGCCCTCGGCGCCGTCGCCGGCTTGGACGCAGGCGGCGACTCGCCCCCACCGCCGGACGCCACAGCCTGGACCGCCGCGCACTTCACCGTCCTACCGGCCCTGTTCCTCTTCCTGGCCCTAGTCCTCACCGCAGTGACCTCCGACTACGCCACCGGCGGCATCATCCCAACCCTCCAGTGGACACCCCGCCGCACGATCCTCTTCCTCGCACGCACCCTCGTCACAGTCGGAACCGCAACCGTCCTAGGCACACTGCTAGCCCTAGCCTCCGCCCTGGCCGCCTTCACCGGCGCCCACCCACTCCTCGGCCTCCCGCTTGCCGAAGGCATCGACACCCTCGCGACCATTGCCTTCGTATTCGCCGCGGGCACCGCCCTCGCGGCCGGCCTCGGCTTCATACTGCGCAACACCGCAGGCAGCCTCGTCGCGATCTTCCTACTGATCCTCCTGCTCCCGCTTGTCCTCCCCCAGTTCGGCTACCACTGGCTGACGACCATCGCCGACCTATTACCCGGCTCACGCGCGGTCTTCCTCCTGAACGGCGAACCAACCGACCGAGGCTTCACCCACACCTCCTCGGTAGTCATCATGCTTGCCTGGTCCACCACCGCTCTCCTCCTAGGCCACCTGCGCCTACGCCACACCGACGCGAACCCCTGAGCGCCCACGGGGCGGGGTTGAGCCGCGGCAAGCGCAGGCCTTTCTACCCACGTGATGACTGACCTCCGGCTCTACGACCGGCTCGGCCCCCGGACCAGATTAGGAGTGGAGCACTAGGAGGCAATCATGACAACAACCATGCAAGACCAGTCCTCTCCGCCCCGGTCCCCTCGCACCGATTGGACATCCCGCATCCTCGTCCGCGAGATGTGGGCCACGGTAGCGATCGCCGCGATGTGGCTGGCCGTCCTCTTCGTCGGCATCTACGGCGGCAACGCAACCTTCCACAGCGTCGACTCGAGCTACAGCACCATCCCCTCAGTAATCTTCGTATCCCTCTTCGCCGCCCTAGGCACCGCCTCAGTAGCCAAACGAGTCTTCACCCGCAAACCGGAGTAGCCCGCACGTACGGTCCGTCGATCATGTGACGGGATTGACGAAGAGCACCTTCCCGCCGATGTGGCGTTCCAGGTGCGCCTTCAACACCAGCGGGTCGCCGAGCGTGGCAAGGTGAACCACGCTCGGCATGATGACTGTTCGCACGTCGTCCCTCCAGACATCCGAAACCAGTTCACCGAACGCACTGGCCGCAGTGCCCACGTCCTCCACGTACGTCATGAAGAGGATGAAGCCTCCCCGTACTGCGAACTCGGCGATTGCAGCTCTGAGCCCATGCAGCTCAGAATCCGTCGCAACCAGGCCGGCTCCGATGTAAGCGACCGCGAAAGGCTTGGCGGACGTCGCCGTCATGGCAGACCACTTGGCCCAGCTCGGTCCACCATCTCCCAGTAACGAGCCGGTACTTCGCTCGCGCGCAGTACTGGCCAGCCGTGCTCGGTGTCCTCGTCCATCTCATGCCGACGTGGTCTGTCCAGTAAGCGCCGGATGGCACGAATCGTCAGCTCGGCCGGTTGCTGCTCATCCAGGACAAGCCGTACCTGGGCGAGAATCTCGGTCTGGCTGCTCATCGTCTCTCCACTCGGGAGCTGGTCCAGTTGGGATGAGCACGACGCTAGAGATCCCGCTACACACCATGGAAGAAAGTTGCTCCAGATTTCTCGCGAAGACGTTGACTGTTTCTCGATCGCGCATCACGCTGAATGAGCAACCTCAGCCACCTCAGTTGCCAAGGAGACCCGCATGGACCAGCCGAAGCACCTTGAGCACCTCGCTACCGATCCGGAGTCAGGCAAGGACGGTTGCCCATCGTTCTACGCCACCGAAGACGGTCGCTACATCGTCCAGGGCTACAAGCTGACCAGCGCCGACGCCCGCGCTCAGTTGGTCAACTTCCCCGATGGCGAGGACGCCGTGATCATCACCAAGAACCTGGCGGACCTGATCGTTGCCCACCACAACGGTAGGACGGCGTGACCGAAGGGACCTTCGTCGCAAAGGGTCCTGAGTTCGTCCAGTTCGCCCGCAGCTACCAACACACGGCGTACCGACTCGAAGTACGAGATACGTACGCCGACCCAGGCGAGGCCGAGCACGTCCGCCGCTTCCTCGCGCGCGAGCCGGCGGACGACTCGTGGATGGAAGACTGGATGGGCCTCATCCTCCGGCGGACACTCGAAGGCCAGCGCATCGAGCGAGTACGAGTCGTGTCGGAACCATGGTCGGACTACACGCGATTCGGCCTGAATCTGTCGCGCCTCAACGTCGCCGCCGGAGAAGACATCCGGTACTTGTCCCGCGACCGGGCAACGGAGCTCGGCCTGCCGGAGTACGACTACTGGCTCCTCGACTCGCACAAGATGTGCATCCTTCGCTTCGACGACCGTGATGTCCTACTCGGTGCCGACGTGATCAGCGACCCCGCGATCATCGTCGAGCACGCGCACTATCGAGACGTCGCTCGGCACCACGCGCTGCCTCGAACGGCGTACCTCGGCAAGTACGACGACGAGTTCCTCAGCAAGCAGAACATCAACAAGTAAAGCGAGCCTGGGTGTCCAGTTTCCAACGAGCGCGCGAGTCCCTCGGCAACCGCCTCCGAGAGCTGCGGCTGGACGCCCACCTCTCCGGCCGCGACCTGGCCAAGCTCACCAACTGGGTCCCCTCAAAGATCTCGAAGATCGAAGCCGGCCGCCAAACCCCATCCGACACAGACCTAGAACTCTGGGCCCGAGCCTGCAACCGCGAGGCACTGACCGCCGAACTCGTAGCGTCCCTGCGCTCCCTCGAGCAGCAGTACGTCGAACACCGCCGAATGTTCCGCAACGGCCTCCCCGCAAGGCAACGCTCGATCGCCGACATCGAAGCCAAAACCAAACTCACCCGAAACTTCGAACCCTGCTTCGTCCCCGGCCTCCTGCAAACCGCCGAGTACGCCCGCTACCGCTTCGCCGAAGGCGACCCCGGCGACAACGACCGAGCCGCCCCCAAGTCCGACACCGAGGTCGAAGAAGCCATCGCCGCCCGCATGGCCCGCCAACAAATCCTCCACCGAGGCGACCAACAATTCCACTTCGTCATAACCGAAGCAGTACTCCACTACCGCCTATGCCCACCCGACGTAATGGCCGGCCAACTAGGCCACCTAATCGCCCTAACAACCCTCCCCACAATCCGGGTAGGCATCATCCCCTTCACCACCCCACTACCAGCCGCCCCCATCCACGGCTTCCACCTCTACGACAACACCCTCGCCCTGGTCGAACTCTTCACCGCAGTCCTAAACATCACCCAACCAGACGAACTAGCCGCCTACACCCGAGCCTTCACCCACCTATCCAACGCCGCCACCTACGGCCCCAAAGCCAGATCCCTACTAACCACCCTCCTCGAGCAGCGATAGCCAACGTCCTAGCGACAGGCCCCACGACCGACAACCCGTTGCCACGTAGGCCGGCCCGGCAACCCCCGAAGGAAATCGCTTCCGCCCCCTCATCCAAGTGGCAAGGGTGGGGCGGCATTACGTCAGCTTGGGTTCGTCCCCAACGCCTCCGCCCGCGATCAGCCTCACCCACCTAACTCGGCGATATCCGGCCTGGTGTACCCCTTTCCTACCCCGATCGGCCACTTCGACAACGCTATGTCAGGGCCGATCAACTGCGTCCTGGCCGAGTCCAGCGCCTCGCGGGTGACTGGTCAGCGAGCGGCCAGACTCTTCGGCCCAAGGCGCCGCCAGTCGTCGCTGAAGATCTAGGTGACGAAACTGGTAAGTGGCGCCGTTCTGCCGCAGCACACCGTGCTTCATGTGTGCGTCAGCCAGGAAACTCATCAACTGCCAAGGCGTATAACGACCGATCGCAAGCTTGAACCGCACTAGGACATATTGCGGCCACGCTGTCCGCCCCGCCGCGACCGTCAGTCCGAGGGCGAGTCCGTACGTGCCGGTGCCGAGCAGACCTGTCCACAAATTGAAGGTTTCCCCCTCTCCTGCCGTCAATCCGACAGCCACCCCCAGGGCAACTGCAATCGCCACTGTCACGACGGCACAGGTCAGCCGATCCCGTCGGAGCAACCGGGAGGGATCCGTGATCGGACTGATGTCCCGCGGAGTATCCAAGCCGTAGACCACCGCCGCGGCCCCACCGATCACGCAGCAGATACTCAGAACGGTCGTACCGGCATACCTCTCGCCAAGGAATATGGCGACCACGACCGCCGTCAACAGCCCCAGCAGCACGCCAGTACTGCTGAGACGCAAACTCGACGCGGGCAACACAGGCAGCGTCAGGCGCGCAGCGAGTTCTATGGCAAGGCAGGCTACCAATCCGGCAGCTAGGCCGAAATCGATCCGATATGTCAGCGCATAGAACAACGCATAGCCCACACCGATCGCGGGCAATGCGGTCCAAATTCGCCCGACAGCAGAAGGCGCGGAATACTTATGCAAGTTCGTTCTCCGCACTCCGATAGTCAACGCGAGAGAATACAGGAGCGATACTTCCACTCCAAACGTCAACCCGTCCACAAATTCGCTTTGCGCGATCCCAATAACCATGACCGCAATCCCAGCTGCGGCGGTAGTTGCAATGATGTACCCTGCGGCCCTACGCGGCCCAATTCGGCGCGGACCATCTGCGGCCTTGTTCGCGAGCATCACAGCTACAGCAGCCGCGAGGCCTACCAGTAGCGATATGGCAAATTCGGACGTCTCTGGGAGTAAGCTTTCGTGATAACCCATGGATAACAGCACAGTGAAAGCAAGCGCTAAGACGCCCCAGATGAGCGGGTTATTTCGCCACCACGAGACGACAATGGATTCGCCAGGTGGACGCCGCAAAGCATTCGCAAGATGGATTGTGATGGATACCGCGAGCGCCAGCAACAATCCATCCGCTGGTATGTATAAAGGTGAGTAGTCATACCTCCAGGGCAGCCAGTCGATCATTCCGATCAGGAAACCGCTCACAACCAAGGTTAAGACGCCAACAACGACAGGGTTGGATCGGAACCGTCGCCAACCGCGCGCCCGCTGGAGGACGTTGATTCCGTCCGCTCTGTCCGCAGATGCCTTGGCCAAAGAGCTGACTGCACCTACCAGGACACCCGTGGCCAAGCCGTAGTATCTGATCGCATCGAGCCAGTATCGAGCTGTATCCATCGAGCCACCGAATGGGTCCTGGATCAGGCCGATCGCAAGGGCTGAAACTAGATACGACAGTGACGCGGCACTTCCTGCGACCAATCCTGCCCTGAGTCCAGTGGGGACAGTGCGGCGCAAACGGCTCGTGAGCCCTGCGGCCACGCCGGCCGCCATGACGAGATCAAGCGGCGAGCCGGAACCTTCACTGACGTTGCCGACAAGGTCGGCCGCAAGCCCGCCAGCTAGTCCACCAATCAGGACGCTGCTCAATGAGGCGCTGAGTCTGCCCGTCAGCCAATGAGTCACACCAAAAGTTGCACCCGCAACGCAGGCCACACGGAAACCGATCGAGATCGCGATGTCGACGGAGCGATAGGCGCTGCCATATAAGGCACCGGCTGCGAGACCTGACAGCAGAGAGCACAGCACTGCAATGGCGAGGATCTGCCGTTTCGTTCTGTCTACCGGCCTGGTGCGCAACCGCCACCAGGCCAGATCGGGCTGGCCATGTTGATCGGTCTCGAGATGGAACGCGAGATACCCGAGCCATCGCTGCGCCTTTGCCACCGACCATCGAGTCTCCCACGAGGGGTGCGGGCGGTACGCGGCAGGAACATACCCATCGAAGAGATGGCGCTCTATCTCTTCGTTCGAACGTGCGCTCAGCAATGCAGCGGGATCAGGCACAGCGTCCGTCGTCTCACCACTACGCGGGTTATAGATCGTCCTGGCGAGTGACGCCATCAATGGGGTCGTCATACATTTCGCCAGCGGTCCCGCCGGATCTGCTCTCAGAGCATCGTCTACAACATCCCAGCGCGCGGCCGCATTGACGCCGCCCGAACTCTTGCGCAAGTACTCAATGACCTCGCGGTTGGTGACCGGCTCGAGATCGATTGCAACGGCGCCACTGAGTTGCAACTCAGTACCACCAGGCGGGCGGACCGTCTCTCGGTAGCTGCCCACGCGGCTGGTGAGGACATAGGGCTCGCCCGCGGTGGTGATCTCATTGATGTGCTGGATTGCCAACCTGCGAGATCGCTCTGGAATCTCGTCGAGTCCGTCGAGCAGCATCATGATCAGGCCCTCGTCGATCATGGCCTGGGCAAGGGTCCTCCTCGCGCGGCCACCGCGAGCTGGCAACTGGCGCGCCAAAGCCTGGTAGTCGACGACCAATCGCGCAGCCAGCCAGGCGTGGAGGCTCTCGCTGGACGGATCCCACGACGCGATGGAGACGAGCAGCGGCACTGGGGCGCCAGGCGATCTCTTGTCTTTCCTCAGCAGGTCGAGCAACAGTCGCACTAGCAGCATGGTTTTCCCAGCACCTGGTCGACCGAGCAAGATGAGACGTCTGGTCGGCACCAGGTCAAGGGTCTGGGCGAGTCCGACTCCCGAACCGGCCAGCTCGGTGTCCCTGGTTGCCCACCTCAAACCATCTGGTCGAGCCGGCCATCCCGCCCCCTCCGTAGCGAGACGTCGCGCATCCTCGAGACGCACCCCGAGTCCGCTGGACTCCGCCTGCCATCGAACCGGAAGGGGATACGGATCATTGAGTTGCCGCCGGCGTACCTCGGCTCCCCACTGCTCTTTCACAGCAGCGGCCAGCTCGTCTGCCGCAGATTCCAGACTGTCTCGGTCACTAGGCTGTCGCCAACTACCGGAACGAATCTCCGACGCCACGATGATGGCAGCCAGAATCGCCACCGTCGACCAGGTGACGATCGGCCACCAGGCCCCTTTGAAATCGACAGTTCCAGTTGCCATGTTGCCCACGAGAGCCAAACAGATCGCACGCAGTGCCGCGCCCCCCGGCGAAAGCCGCCACCTCACATCCCACCTCCCCAAGGTGACTTAGCGTACAGAGCCGGTCCTCAGGTGTCGACGGTTCGGGCAGACGCTCTGACTGCCTAGCGCTACCTGCCACCACGAGTCCGATCCGCGCCTTCGACTGCTCGACTGCTCGACTGCTCGAGTGAGGAATAGACCATCAGCTGGGGATAGTTACGCGATATCCGTTAGCGCTGCATTTATGGGAGCCCGCTGGTCGCGTGCGGCCTAGATCGGCTTAGCACAGCCAGCCGTAATGACCCGATCCGGTCGTGGTCGTCGGCCTGGTCTTTTCTCGCCACATCGGAGCGAATCGCCCGCGCATGTTCAGGAACCCGACCTTGGCATTAGTCATACCTACGCCGCTTGGCCGACATGGATCCGGAGTAGGTGCGAGGTCAGAGCGGGTTCGCCTAGGCAAGAGTGTCCTGGAGGGGCCCTGGCCAAGTCCGGTTCCTTCGGCGGGAAGGCTGTTAGGAGTCGTCACCGTAGGTACCTACTGGCAAGCGTGCCCGAACCGGTCAGCGCGCTGCCGGTACAACTCGCCATCTCTTCTTGGCCTACAGAGCCAGCTGTCCAAACTCACGATGAGAGTCAGCAGAATCAACGTCACCGCGGCGGCGTGGGTGCCCAATTCTCGGAGAGTCGCACTCGGGACGTGATGACGGGGGCCGGTGTGCAGTCGATCAAGCGGGCGCAGCACGCGCGCCCAGGGTGGGTGGGAGCGGTCCGCGGAGCGGGTGACGGAGGAGCCCGCGTAGTGGGCCGCGTGGGGAGAACCACAGTCGGCGGAATGACAAAACCCCAGGTCATCCACCTGGTGATCTGGGGTTTTGCTGACGTGCTCGGAGGGGATTCAAACCCCAACCTTCTGACCCCGTGGTCGATTCCGCACTGTCCGCCGCTGGCAACTGCATGCCTCGACGCAGGTGCCGAACCACAGAATGTCCACGGCCGTTCGGTCCGATCCGAGGACCCTGATAGCAAGGCCCGCTAGCAAGTCCCTTGCCGAGCTGCTCACTGGCGAGTCCGCCAACCGCTTGACCGTATGGGTACGCGCGGGCTGAGCTGCTATGGCCGGAGTCGTTCCATTTGCGGGTCGTAGCAGACGAGCCCATGTGCGTGGGCAACGTCAGCGGCGAAGGCGCTGGCTTCCTCGGATCTGCTCCACCCCATTGGGAAGTACATGAACGGACCGACAATCTCCTCAACAAGGGGACCACTCGCCCAAGGGCTCTCATCGCCAGCCTCTTCGGTGATGTCTGGCCAGCGTGCGAGGAGCGCCTCGACGTAGGCGGTGAGGCGAGGTGAGGGGTGGGTGTCTTCCTCGTCCTCAACGTACTTCTCATACAAGGCTTGAAAGGTCGCGGCGGCTTCCTCATTGCTAGCAGGGCGGTCGCCTTCCCATACTGCGAGGTCATAGGACATGGCCGAGATCGTGGCACATGAGAGGGCGGGCCGTGATGACCATCGATGGAGGCGCTCGCCCAGCGGAGGGGCGGCCGCCCGTCATCCCGCAGTCGGGAGGCCATCGCCGGGGGCAATGCACTTGGCACTCGTGAAGAACCACCGAGGGCACTGCAGTTCTGCCTGTCGGGGTGGCGGGCCGCGGGAGCGGGAGTACCCGGCCGTGGGAGCCGCTCACCGACTACGAGGTGACGGGGTCAGGGTGCTGTTGATAAGCGGGCGCAGCACGCGCGCCCAGGGTGGGTGGGAGCGGTCCGCGGAGCGGGTGACGGAGGAGCCCGCGTAGTGGGGGCCGCGTGGGGGAATCACAGCACCCCGGAATGACAAAACCCCAGGTCATCCACCTGGTGACCTGGGGTTTTGCTGACGCGCTCGGAGGGATTCGAACCCCCAACCTTCTGATCCGTAGTCAGATGCTCTATCCGTTGAGCTACGAGCGCCGGACAACGAAGGGTAACGATACACGCGGGGTGGGGGTGGGTGCCAATCGGCTCCCTGGGGGGGCTTCGGGAGGGTGTCGTGGGCGGGGTGGCGAGGGTGTCGGCGGTGGGTCGGCCCGAGGTCGCCGGTGGGCTGGGTGAGCGTGGCGCGGGTGGGTCGGCCCGGGCGGCGGTGGGTCGGGTGAGGTGGCGCTCGTGGGTTCGGCGTTGGTGGCGCGGGTGGGTTCGGTGCGGGGTGCGCGCGGTGCGCGGGGTGGTTGGTGCGGCGTACCGGGGTCTATGGGTACGGCGTACCGGGGTCTATGGGTACGGCGTACGGGCGTTAGTTGAGGAGGGTTTTTACGGAGGTGCCGGAGTCGGTGAGTTTTTCGCCTAGGCCGGAGAGGGCTTCGCCGACCGAGGCGAGGATGCCGGAGAGGTCTTGGAGGTTGCCGGCCAGGCTTTCGATTTCGGTGGCTACGCCGCCGATGGAGCCGCTGCCGTCGTTGAGGCGCTTGGCGGCGGCGTCGCCGATGCCGGGGATCTTGTCGAGTTCGCCGGCCAGGCCAGCCAGCATGCCTGCGGCATCGTGGAGCTTGTCCTTGGCGGAGTTCATCGTGTTGGCGCTGCCGGTCAGGGCCTTGCGGGCGCCGCCTTCGCCGTCGTCGCCGACCAGGGCGCCGGCGGCTTTGGCTGCCTGTTCGCCGGCTTCGGCCAGGCCGGTACCGATCGTTTTCATCAGGTCCGGGAGGCGGCCGATGAAGCCGAGTGCGTCGTCGGGCAGGCCCTTGACCAGCTTCAGGAGTTTGTCGAAGTCGTCGGAGTTGTCCAGCACGAATCCGACGGCCTTTTTCACATCGCCGAGGTCACGTCCACCCAGCAAATCCCCAAGATCCATGCCGGGATGGTATTCCCCAAAGCCTGCCGAAAGGGTCAGAACTCAGCAGGTGTCGTCCGCTGTTCAGCCCGCAACTCGTTCAGCAGCGAGGGCGTGATCTCCACTCCGGACGCGGCAGCCGAAGCGACCGCCCGGAAGTAGTTCTCGTAGCCGGCTGGCGTGAACAGGGTCGTCAACCGAGCCACCGAGCTGCTCGCGTTCCGGTACCCATGCGCCTGCCCCCGCGGCACCGCCACGGAACCACCCGCGCCAACAGCCAGTACGCCGTCCGCCGTGTCGAACGTGACCTCGCCATCGGTCACCAGGAAATACTCCTCATGCCCGTGATGGACATGCGGCGCCGCCCCCAACGCACCGGCGGAGAGCACCGACTCGACCACGGACAAAGCGCCACCAGTCTGCGAACCCGAGATCCGCACGGTGAAGACGCCGAAGGGCAACTCGAGTACTTCGCCATCGCCGGGCGCGCCGACGACGATGTCCGGGAAGGAGGTCACCGTCGCAGCATAAGCAGGAACCAGGACCATCCCCCGAGCGTCAAAGGCGAGATCCGGGGGACAGAAAAGGGAGAAACGCTGCGTGGCCAGTGCACTTGTTCGCGGTACTGCGATCGCATGCGGCGTCGCCGCCGTCGCCGGCCTGGGCATCGGCATCGCCGTCGGCAAACCCGTCCGGCCGGCAGACGTCCAACCGGCACGCCTTCTCCCGAAGGACCTCTGCGCCCGACTCGGTGACATCTCAACTTTGTTGCCCAAAGCCACGACCGTCAAAGCGTTCACCCAGCTGGGCATCACCGAGATCACCTGCGCGATCGACGTCCCCGAGCAGACCCAGCCGACCTTCTCGGCCGCGTCGATCAAGATCAGGATCACCCCGTACGCCGGCCGCGAAGCGGGCCCAGGCCAGCCACCATCCACCCCACTGGAAGTCGCCAAACAGGCCTTCGCCCGCAAGCCGTGGCCAACCGTCCCCGACCGCCCGTACCCCACCAAGGTGGACAAGCACGTCGGCCAGGACGCTCGAGTCGCAGTGCTCGTCTACCGAGCGGACCTAACCGTCCAGGTCGACTACTCCGCCCACCCGATCGACCCGGCGACGGCGCAGCAGGCTGCCCAGGTACTGGCCGACCGGGCCATCTGGGAGAGCCAGTGAACCGCACGCCGGAGCTAACCGGCTACGAGCTCGACCAGCGCCTACTGGAGCACCCCCTCGCCGAGATCTGGCGCGGGCGCTCCTCCACCGGTATGGAGATCATCGCCCTCATCCTCAGCGAGCAGGGCGCAGCAGACGCACAGGTCCGCGAGAGGTTGACCAGAGCGAGCCGCATGGCAGCACTGGAGCCGCACCAGCACCAGACACCGCTATGGGCCGCTAACCTCACCACGGCCCGCCCATACGCCGTAACGGAGCTAGTGCCAGGGCAGTCAGGCGCCGAGCGACTCCTGGACCCACTGGACGGCCTACTGGGCAACGACGACGACTCACTGGACGCAGTACGCAGCCAACTAGCCCAGCAGTACGGCCCATTGCCGCCCACGGGCAGCTTGCCGGGCGGCGCGGGGAGTCTTCAGGAGGTACTTGGGGCATGGGTGGCGCAGGCGGCGCCACCCGGTGCAGTGATCAACGTCAGGCCCCGGGGCTGGTGGGCGAGGGCGATCGCCGTACTGGCCGTATTGGCCGTCTTCTGCGTTCTGTACTCCGTCGGCGCCAGCATCGGGGGCGAGGCCAAAGACCAGCCACCGGCTCCCGGGCAACTGGTCAGCCCAGCCCCGCTGCCGTCCCCAGGACTACTCCCAGCTACCCCCAAGCCCAAGTAAGTCCGCCGCTTCAGACCACTGACCGCCGCAAACCGGCCGCGTGAGCACCCCGCGGCCGGTCTTTTTTGCTGGGAAAGCCCTTGTCGGCGGAATTTTGTGACCGTCCTCACGTCCAGCCGGTTCTCAACACGCGCTCCGGTCGCGTACCGTTAGTACCACTTGCACACTGGTATACGCCCACTAGACGTACTGGTATGCGACAGATCACACCGCCAGCCAGCTGAATCGAACCGCCGGAGACCCCGGCGGCCGACGTCGTACCCGAACCTCAGCGTCGAGGGCCAGGGCAAAACGCCGGGACGATCGCGAGCGAGAGGGAATGAGCCGCCGATGACGACAACCGCCAGCCCTGCCCATACCGAGACTGCCCTCAGAGTCGAGAGCCCGCCGACCAGCGCAAGCGCCTACGACCTGAGCAACGCCCCGACTGAGCACCAGGGCCTGCTGGCCTGGGTTGCCGAGGTTGCCGAACTCACCCAGCCCGACGCGATCCACTGGGTCGACGGCTCGGACGCGGAGTACAAGCTGCTCACCGACGAGCTGATCGCCGGCGGCACGCTGGTCCGGCTCAACGACGAGAAGAAGCCGAACTCGTTCTGGGCCCGCACCGACCCCTCCGACGTCGCCCGGGTCGAGCAGCGCACGTTCATCTGTTCGATCGACGAGGCCGACGCCGGCCCGACCAACAACTGGATGGCGCCGGCCGAGATGAAGGCGCTGATGACGGAGCTGTACCGCGGCAGCATGCGCGGCCGGACCCTGTACGTCGTCCCCTTCTGCATGGGCCCGCTGACGGCCGAGAAGCCGATGTTCGGCGTCGAGATCACCGATTCGGCGTACGTCGTCGCGTCGATGCGGATCATGGCCCGTACCGGCTCCGAGGTCCTGCAGAAGATGGGTACCGACGCGAAGTACGTGCCCTGCCTGCACTCCGTCGGCGCGCCGCTCGCACCCGGTCAGAAGGATGTCCCCTGGCCGTGCAACGACGAGAAGTACATCGTCCAGTTCCCCGAGGAGCGGACGATCTGGTCGTACGGCTCCGGTTACGGCGGCAACTCGCTGCTCGGCAAGAAGTGCTACTCGCTGCGGATCGCGAGCGCGATGGCCCGCGACGAGGGCTGGCTGGCCGAGCACATGCTGATCCTCAAGCTGATCTCGCCGGAGAAGAAGGTCCACTACATCGCGGCCGCGTTCCCGAGCGCGTGCGGCAAGACCAACCTGGCCATGCTCGACCCGACGCTGGAGGGCTGGGAGGTCGAGACGCTGGGCGACGACATCGCCTGGATGCGGTTCGGCGAGGACGGCCGCCTGTACGCCGTGAACCCCGAGTTCGGCCTGTTCGGCGTCGCCCCCGGTACCGGCTGGAAGACCAACCCGAACGCGATGCGCACGATCGAGAAGGGCAACTCGCTGTTCACCAACGTCGCGCTGACCGACGACGGTGACGTCTGGTGGGAGGGCTACTCGCAGACCCCGCCGAACCACCTGACCGACTGGAAGGGCCGCGAGTGGACGCCGGAGTCCGGCGAGCTGAGCAGCCACCCGAACAGCCGGTTCTGCACACCGATCAAGCAGTGCCCGATCATCGCCGACGAGTACGAGGACCCCAACGGCGTACCGATCTCCGCGATCATCTTCGGCGGTCGTCGCGCGACGACCGTGCCGCTGGTGACCCAGTCCCGCGACTGGGACCACGGTGTCTTCATGGGTGCGACGCTGTCGTCCGAGACCACCGCCGCGGCGGTCGGCGAGGTCGGCGTCGTCCGCCGCGACCCGATGGCGATGCTGCCGTTCCTCGGCTACAACGCCGGCGACTACCTGAACCACTGGCTGACCGTCGGCAAGGAGCACGCCGCCGACAAGCTGCCGAAGATCTTCTACGTCAACTGGTTCCGCAAGGACGAGGCCGGCAAGTTCGTCTGGCCGGGCTTCAGCGAGAACGGCCGGGTGCTCAAGTGGATCATCGAGCGCCTCGACGGCACGGCTGACGCGGTCGAGACCCCGATCGGCCTCGTGCCGGCCGCGGACGCGCTCGATGTCACCGGCCTGGACCTCAGTCTCGAGGCCCTGCAGGTCGCGCTGAACGTCGACGAGGAGGAGTGGAAGGCCGAGCTCCCGCTGATCGAGGAGTGGTTCACCAAGCTCGGCGACAAGGTCCCGGCGACGCTCAAGCTCGAGCTCGACAACCTCAAGGCCCGGCTCGGCTGACGCCTTGACGGCTGAAACACCCCGTACTCCGACCAGCTGACCGGAAGCCAGCGCCGTCGGACTGCAGAAGCGCCCCGGCCGATCGGCCGGGGCGCTTCGCTTTCCTGTCGCCGACCCGGCCGCGAGGTTAGGTTGACCGCATGGAGATTCCGGGGAGTGTTCGGGAGTTGCTGGAGTCGGATGCGCTGGCGCATCTGGTGACGATCAATCCGGATGGGAGTCCGCAGGTTTCGGTGGTCTGGGTCGGGGTGGACGGGGACGAGATCGTCGCCGCGCACGTGCCCAACAACCGCAAGGTGCAGAACATCCGGCGGGACGGCCGGGTCGCGCTGTCGATCGAGACAGCTCGGCAGAATGCGATGGGCCTGACGGAGTACCTGGTGATCAGGGGGACAGCACGGATCACGGAAGGTGGTGCCGTGCCGTTGTTGCGAGAGCTGGCGAAGACCTACCAGGGGCCGGATGCCGACTTCCTGCCCGGTGACGATCTGCCGGCTGGGTACGTCACGCACATCACCGTCGACAAGATCTCGGGCGTCGGCCCCTGGGCCTAGGACATCCCGAGGGTCGATTCCCGTGGGATCAGGTGGGTGGGGAGTTCCAGTACGCCGTGATGCGGGTCGCCGGCGATGGCGTCGAGCAGCAAGGTCGCAGTACGGCGGCCGAGCTCCTCTAGTTGCAAGTCGACCGTCGTCAGCGGCGGACGGCTCGCCTCGGCCATGACCGACCAGTTGTCGTAGCCGGTGACGGCTATGTCGACTGGTACCGACTTGCCCAGCTCGCGGAGCCGGTCGCAGACACCACGGGCCAGCTGATCGCTTCCGCACGTGATGGCGTCGGGGGCGCTGCGCAGTAGCTGGTCGACCGACTGGCGGCCCCAGCGCTCGCTCCACTCACCGTAGAGAGGCTCACCGAGGAAGGCGCTGCCCGCCGCTTCGATCACTGCGTGAGCCCGCTCAGTGGCCGACCGGTGGTTGGCCGGACCGGTCACATGAGCGATCCGCTCGCGCCCGAGCCCTCGCAGGTGGGTGACGACAGATGCCGCGCCGCCGGCGTCGTCGACGATCACCGACGCGTCGTCCGGATCAGTGGACGCGGCAAGCGCATAGACAACCGGCAGCGGTACGTCGATAGGCCCGCGCGGCTCAGTACGCCGGCCGGTCACCACGATCCCGTCGACCCGCCGGGCGACCAGCGACCGTAAGTAGTGCTGCTCCCGCAGCGGATCGTCCCGGGTATCGCACAGAATCGTCGCCAGCTCACCCGCGCTCAGCACGTCCTCGACACCGCGCATGATCGGGATGCTGAACCGCCCCGAGCTGTCCGTGGTCAGCAACGCGACCGTGTACGTCCGCCCCGACGACAGCGCCCGCCCCCGGGTATCCGGCGTGAACCCGAGCTGCTCGGCCGCCCTGCGGACCCGCTCCCGCGTCGCCGGGCTGAGCTGGCCGGTGTTGTTGAGCGCCTTCGACGCGGTCCCTGCGGACACCCCGGCGAGCGCGGCCACGTCGACGATCCGCGCCTGCTGCCTCATCTTTTTCCTCCCGAGCCCTGCCGCAACGTCTGGCGACAGCTTAGTATCGATCGCGGAAAACGTGTGCCGTTTTTCCGCAATCAGTGTGATGCAACCCGCCCCGAACCATCACGCGAAAGGCTTCATCATGGTCGAAGGGATCCACCGTCGTGACTTCCTGCTCGCAACCGGCGGCCTGGCTGCCGGCATGACCGTCAACTCATCCGCCGCCCACGCCGCTACTCCCACTGCTCCTTTCGAGCCGCCTGCCGGTCGGGGCGGCCATTACGTCCCCAACCGTGCTCCCCTGCAACCAGTGCCCTTCCAGAAGCTCCCACCCGGCGCTATCGAGCCACGCGGCTGGCTGGCGCAGCAGCTCGACCTGCAGGTGAAGGGCCTCTGCGGACGGTACGACGAGATCTCCGACTTCCTCCCCTACGAGGGCAACGGCTGGGTCGACCCGTCGCAGGGTGCCTGGGAGGAGCTGCCCTACTGGCTCAGGGGGTTCGGCGACCTCGGATATGTCACCGGCGATACCGGCGTACTGACCAGGGCCGAGCGCTGGCTCAACGGGATCATCGCTACCCAGGCGCCTGACGGCTGGTTCGGCCCATCGCGATTGCGGACCTCGCTGGAGGGTGGGCCTGACTTCTGGCCGGGGATGCCGTTGCTGGCGGCCTTCCGGTCTTGGTACGAGTACAGCGGGGATGAGCGGGTTATCCCGTTCATGACGCGGTATCTGCAGTTCCAGGACGGGCAGCCGGCTGAGGTGTTCAACCGGTCGTGGGGCGCGTACCGGTGGGGTGACAACATCGACAGCGCCTACTGGCTCTACAACCGGACCGGCGACGAGTGGTTGCTCGACTTGGTCGGCAAGATGCACTCGGGCTCGGCCGACTACGTCAACGGCATCCCTACCTGGCACAACGTCAACCTGGCGCAGGGGATCCGGGAGCCGCTGCAATACGGGTTGCTCAGCGGCGATCCTGCGCACAGCGCAGCGACGTACCGGAACTACGCGACGATCATGGGGCTCTATGGCCAGTTCCCGGGCGGTGGGTTCGCTGGGGACGAGAACTCGCGACCTGGGTTCGGTGATCCGCGGCAGGGCTTCGAGACGTGCGGGATCGTCGAGCTGATGCACACGTTCGAGATGCTGACTCGCTTTACCGGTGATACCTCCTGGACCGACCGGTGCGAGGAATTGGCCCTCAACCTGCTCCCTGCCTCGTATGACGAGCAGCAGAAGGTCCTGCACTACATCACGTCCGCCAACAGCATCCAGCTGGACGACGGGGTGAAGCATGGGCAGTTCCAGAACGGCTTTGCCATGCAGGCTTACAAGTACGGGGTGCATCAGTACCGGTGCTGCCCGCACAACTACGGCATGGGCTGGCCGTACTACGCGCAGGAGCTGTGGCTGGCTACTACCGACAACGGGCTCGCCGCCTCTATGTATGCCGCCAGCAAGGTCACAGCGAAGGTAGGAGCAGCCGGTACTACGGTAAGCATCGTCGCGGACACCGACTACCCGTTCGGGGACGCCATCACGCTCACCGTAACCGGCAGTGCTCGATTCCCCTTGTATCTAAGGGTTCCTGGCTGGGCAGCGGAGTTCACTGTCACGGTTAACTCGGTTAAGACCCCGGCGCGAGCCGAGGGCGGCTGGGTCAAGCTGGATCGCGCCTGGCGCTCCGGTGACCGGGTGAAGCTTGTCCTGCCGATGCGGACGACCACCCGGACCTGGTCCGCCAACCAGGGCGCCGTGTCGGTCTCTCGTGGCCCGCTGACGTATTCGCTGGCTATCGAGGAGCGCACCGAGGTCATCGGCGGTACGCCGGAGTGGCCGGAGCTAGCCGTCTATCCAGAGTCCCCCTGGAACTACGGCCTGGTCGCCGGCAGCAGCTTCGACCTGGTACGCCGTACTGTCCCGCGCGACGCCAATCCGTTTACCCACGCCGGTACGCCACTGCTCTTGAAAGGGTCGGCTCGACGCATCCCCCAGTGGGAGGCGGACAGCGAGGACGTGGTCGGGCTACTGCAGGCCAGCCCGGCGCGGTCCACGCAGCCGGTGGAGCAAGTGACGCTGGTGCCGATGGGGGCGGCTCGGCTGCGCATCACCTCCTTCCCGTCGGTTGCTGCCAGGGGTGCTGAGTGGCGGTACCGCACTCGGGTGACCGCGTCGCATGTCAACGACGGGGACTCGCTGGAGGCGGTCGACGACGGGCGTACTCCGTCGTCGTCGGCTGACACGTCCATACCGCGCTTCACCTGGTGGGATCGGCGGGGGACGACCGAGTGGATCCAGTACGACCTGCGGGCGGTACGGGTGGTCTCTGGGGTGTCTGCGTATTGGTTTGACGACACTGGGTTCGGCGCCTGTCGGATGCCGGCCGCATGGCGGGTGCTGTGGCTTGACGGTTCCACGTGGCGAGAGGTGGTGGGCTCATCGGCGTACGGGGTGGAGCGAGATCGGGCCAACTCGGTTTCGTTTGCTCCCGTACGGGCGCAGTACCTGCGTGTGGAGGCGGTACTGAGGCCGGGCTTCTCCGGTGGGCTGCTGGACCTGGCCTTCAGCTGACCGGTCTGCCCGCCGCAGATTGGGGGCGCGGATCGGCGGCGGGCGGATTAGGTTGGCGAGATGAAAATCGGAGTGATGCTGCCGGTCGGTGGGAACGACGGACCGACCGGAGGGATGCCGACCTGGGCGGATGTCAAGGCGATGGCGGTCGCGGCGGACGAGGCTGGGCTCGACTCGGTGTGGCTGGCTGATCACTACTTCTACAAGGCGCCCGACGAGACTGTTTACGGGATGCATGAGTCGTGGACGCTGCTGAGTGCGGTCGCTGCGGTGACCTCGCGGGTGGAGCTGGGCAACATGGTGCTCTGCTCGTCGTTCCGGGACCCGGGGCTGACGGCGAAGATGGCGGCGACGCTCGACCTGGTGTCGGACGGGCGGCTGATTCTTGGGGTGGGCGCTGGTTGGCACGACCCGGAGTACGAGGCCTTCGGTCTGCCGACTGATCACCGGGTCGCGCGGTTCGAGGAGTGGCTGGAGATCGTCGCCCGGCTGCTGCGGCACGAGACGGTGACGTTCGACGGTACGTACCACCGCGTTCAGGACCTGGCGCTGCAACCGCCGCCTGCGCGCCAGATCCCGCTCCTGGTCGCAGCCCGCCGCCCCCGCATGCTCGACCTCACCGCGAAATGGGCCGACCAATGGAACACAGCCTGGTTCGGCCAGGTAGACGACACGGTCCGAAGCCGCCTCGACGACATGCGGTCCGCCATAGCCAAGACCGACCGCCCCACCGACTCCGTCGAGCTAACCGTCGGCATCACCGTCACAGACCCCGACCAGCCCTCCGTCACCGAGCCAGAAGCAACCACCCTCAACGGAACAGTCGAGGAACTGGCCCAGTCATTCAAAGAATACGAATCCCTAGGCGTAACCCACCTGATCGCCGCCACCGAACCAATGACCACCCGCTCAACCCACCGCCTGGCGGAGGCCAAAAACCTAGCCTTCGGCTAACCACCAGTACGCCCGCCGACCTCACCCCGTACGCCGTACCCAGCTCGTGGCGCTGCGCGCCACCTCGCCTTCGCCTGGATGCTGACGGCACCTAGTCCTTCGAAGCCGATCAGCCCATGGAGTGGACCTGATCGGCCCGGTATGGCCCGGACGGGACGTGTCGTCGAGGGCGGCGAGCCGTGAACGTGCCTACCGACAGGACGTAGTGCTCGTTTTCGGGCTGACCAGCACCTCCGTGAGCGTGCGGCTCAATTGAGTAGCCGACTATGTCCTGTCGGTAGGTACACGACCCTCGGGTTCTGGCGGCCGGTTCTCCAGAGCTACCGATGGCCGGCTGAGCCCGTGGCGCAGGCTCAGGGCTGCTGGTTTGGTCGCCTGGCGCCGCGCTTGGTGTGTGGTGGCGGTCCGGGGCCGGGTGGCGCCGCGAGATGGGTGGGGAAAAGCAGAGAGCCGCCTCGCCTTGCGGCTGGGCGGCTCTCGGGTAGTGCGGAGGCGGAGGGATTTGAACCCTCGAGAGGGGATTACCCTCAACCCGCTTAGCAGGCGGGCGCCATCGACCGGACTAGGCGACGCCTCCTCCGTTGCGTCATAGTGCGACGCGACGACGGCCAAGACTATCCGGACAACCGGTCCGGCAGCAAAGTGGGGCCGGATGGCCGTCTTGGGGAAGGGTTTCGTTCACCTGTAACCTGGCCGAATCGACGGGGGTCGTAACGTGACGTCAACCAAGGAGGCCGTGTCGGCGTCTGATGTACAGGGGACCTACTCTGACGGTCCCGCACGCCGCCACGTCGTCGATCAGGGAACGGAGCCATGACGCGGAGTACTCGCGCAGCTGGACGCAGGTCCGCGCCTCGCGCCAACCGTTCCCGGCAACCTGCCCAGCGGGCCTTCCGCACCCGGACCGTCTCCAAGGCCCTCGGCCTGACGCTGCTCAGTGCCCTGATCCCCGGCCTCGGCTTCGTCATGGGCGGCCGAAAAAAGCTCGGCGCGTTCGTGATCACCCTGTACGCCGGCCTGCTGCTGCTCGCCGCGTACGTCGCCCTCACCCAGCGTGGCGCCATCGTCGACCTGGCCGTCGACCCGAGCCGCCTGCTGTTGGCCACCGGCGGCGTCCTGGTGATGGGCTTCATCTGGATCTGCATCGTCGTCTCCAGCCACAAACTGCTCCGCCCGATCAGCCTGACCTCGGTCGGCCGGTTCACCGGCTCGGCCTTCGTCGGGCTGCTCTGCTTCGGCATCGCGGTCCCGACCACCTTCGCCGCGCAGACCGTGATGGCCCAGCGCGACCTGGTCGGCAGCGTCTTCAAGTCCGAGAAGGACTCCAAGAGCGCCACCCGGCCGAACGTCGACAAGAAGGACCCGTGGGCCAAGAAGCCCCGGCTCAACATCGTCCTGCTCGGCGCCGACGACGGCGTCGGCCGCGAGGGCACCCGGACCGACACGGTGATCGTCGCCAGTATCGACACCAAGACCGGTGACACCGCGCTGATCTCGCTCAGCCGGAACTGGATGCGGATGCCGTTCCCCGAGGACTCCCCGCTGCACGAGAAGTACCCGGACGGGTACTACGACCCGAGCGGCCCGGCCGAGCAGCCGGAGTACTACCTCGACTCGATGTACGACAACATCCCGAAGAAGTACCCGGGCCTGCTGGGCCCGACCGACAACATGGGCGCGGACGTGCTCAAACTGTCGGCCGGCGCTGCCCTCGGCCTCGACATCGACTACTACATGCAGGTCAACCTCAAGGGCTTCGAGCAGATCATCGACGCCCTCGGCGGGATCACCGTCAACATCAACTACAAGGTGCCGATCGGTGGCGACTACGGCGCCGGCCCGGGTTCGAACACGGCCCGCAAGCCGTCCGGCTACCTGCAGCCCGGCCCCAACCAGAAGCTCAACGGTCACGACGCCCTCTGGTTCGCCCGCGGCCGATACGGCCTGAGCGACCCGTCCCGGCAGGAGCGGCAGCGCTGCACGATCCACGCGCTGGTCAACAGCGCCAGCCCGGCCGCCCTGGTGACGAGCTACAACCAGATCGCCGCGGCCGGCAAGCAGCTGCTGCGCACCGACATCCCCGGCGACATCCTGGGTGACTTCATCGAGCTCGGCCTCAAGGTGAAGAACGCCAACGTCACCAACGTCGACCTGGACAAGTCGAAGAACTTCCCGACCGGCCAGAACCCGAACTACGAGGCGATGCGCGAGCTGGTCCAGAAGGCGATCCAGCCGAAGACCAAGCCGGTCGCCTCCACCCCGTCGAACAAGCCGTCGACCTCGACCACGAAGAAGCCGGGCAAGAAGCCCACCACGGCCAAGCTGCCGGCCGGCCAGCCGCAGAACCTCGCCGACGCCTGCGCCTACGACCCGACCCAGACCGGCAACTGACGGACTCGACCGGACCCGCCATCCGAGTCGGTGGCGGCGGTTGAGATCCTGGGTGGATGCGTACGACGTACCGGATGCGGCCGGGGCGGTTCCTCGGGGTTCCGGCTGCTGGGTTGATTCTGCTGGGCGTGGCGGCGGTGCTCTGGGGTATCGGGGTGCCGGCGGCCGCAGTGGCCGTGTTCGGCGTACTGGGCGGGCTCGTGGTGCTGGCTGGGCTGTGGATCCTCGCCTGGCCGCCGGTGCTGCTCAGGCTGGGGTCCGACGACGTCCAGGTGCGCGGGCTGCGGACCGATTGGAAGGACATCACCGAGGTCGGCCGGACGGGTACTACGCAAGGTCAGGCGATCATCCTGCGCACCAAGCAGCAGGAGCACTCGGTGCTGATCCCCGTGCACTGGCTCGTACCGGCGCGGGTGGACAAGCTCGAGACCGAGCTGCGGGAGCGGCTCAACACGGCCAACGGCTACAAGATCTGGGACGGTACTGCCGCCGAACCTGCCGACCCCGCAGAATGAAGGTCGTTCGTTTGACCTGACAAAGGGAGTCCGGAGACCGTGCTGTCGTTCGAGATGTCGTCCGAGGAACTGCTCGCCTACCAGGGGACCAACCCCCGGCCGGCCGATTTCGACGAGTTCTGGGACAAAGGCCTGGCCGAGCTGGCCGGTACCGACCCGGAGACCGAGTTCGCCCCGGCGACAGACTTCCCGCTGCCGTTCGCGCAGGCCGAGCATCTGTACTTCACCGGCACCGGCGGCTACCGCGTGCACGCCAAGGTGATCCGCCCAGCCAACCCCGAGGGTCCGGCCGTCCTGATGTTCCACGGGTACGGCGGTGAGCAGCCGAACTGGGTCGACCTCCTCCCGTACGCCGCCCGCGGGTTCACCGTCGCGGCTCTCGACGTCCGCGAGCAGGTCGGCTACCGCAGCGACACCCAACAGCCGAACAGCTTCTCGCTCCGCAACCACCTCGTCGAGGGTCTGGACGGCGGCCCCGAGACGCTGCTGTACCGGCACGTCTTCCTGGACACCCGGCGCCTCGCCGACATCATCGGTGCCCTGCCCGGGGTCGACCCGGCCCGGATCGGCACGACCGGCTGGAGTCAGGGCGGCGGCCTCAGCCTGGTCACCGCGGCCCTGACGCCGACCATCAAGTACACGGCGAGCGTGTTCCCGTTCCTGGCCGACTACCAGCGCGCGTGGGAGCTCAACCTCGACAAGGGCCCGTACAACGAGATCACCACCTGGTTCAAGAAGCGCGACCCCAGGCACCTGCGCGAGCAGGAGGTGTTCACGACGCTCGGCTACATCGACCTACAGCACCTGGCAGCCCGGATCCAGGCCGAAGTTACGCTCTACTCCGGCCTGGAAGACCAGACCTGCCCACCGTCGACGCAGTACGCGGTCTACAACAAGCTGACCGGCCCGAAGCAGCACCGCACCTACCCTGACCTCGGCCACGACGACCTTCCGGGCGCCCACGACGAGATCTTCCAGCTGCTCAGTCAGAAGCTCTGAAACCCTCGGTAGCCCCGCAGTACCCGCCTCCACCTTTTAGGTGAGTACTGCGCGGCCGCCTTGGCGTCAGTTCGCCTCTTTACCGACCCAGTAGTGCCAGGGTGGAGAAGCCACTGGAGACCGGGTCAGACCGTCCGGCCAGGTCGCCGGCAGATCATGACTCCGAGCTGCGTACAAAATCACCTCCGATGCGGTCCGGTCGCCGCGGACGGCGACTCGTGCGGCTGTCTCGGCCCGCATGTCCGCCAGGTAGTGGATGGCGGGCAGGAACTCGGCGCTCAGCCGGGGACTCAGCCGGCCGACGGGCTCGTCGTCCAGCCTGATCTCCACCACCATCTGGTGCCGCTCCTGGAACCCGTCCACCTCCTCGACGGCGATCATCGTCCCGTACGCCCAGCACTCGCCTTCCGGCCGGAAGAACGGTGTGAGGACGTCCGGATGGACCTCACTGCCCGGCACTACGATCCCGCTGCCCGGTGGCAGCAGGTGGTAGCTCCCGGGCGGTGGCAGGTTGACCGGGACCAGCATGTGCGGCTGGCCCAGGGCGACGGCGACGCTGGCGTGGAACTCGGTGCCGTTGTCCCCCTTGCCCTCCCAATCGGCGGGCTCCCATTCACTGACCCACAAGTGGCACGGCACCTGCGGTTGCAGGCCCTGCGCCACCAGTTCCGACAGCACCGGGTGGTACCGGTGCGCATCGTCCCTCGGCAAGTAGCCGACCACACTTCCCTGCACCCGAACAGCGATCGAGCGAGGGTCGAAGCGGTTCCGCGGTTCTGGGACCAAGTCCGCGGTGGTGTCCAAATCTGCGCCGCGCGCCGGGATCGGATCAGGAAACAGCCGACGGATCGCCTGCTCGTGCGGAGCCTCCCGCACGACTTCCTGCCCACACCACAACGCATCTCCCCACAGACTGAACGGAATCGATTCCATCTCTGCCCTCCAGTCCCCGTTGACCGGTTTACTCGGCTCATCCCGTCCAGACCCCTGGCCGTTACACCGAGTGAGCGTATGAGAACTAGACTGCCCAGGCCGGACCCGTTTCACGCATGAATCAAGGACCTGTTGCGCAACAGTGTTGTACGGTCCGAACTCTGGACGCGGCGTG
Organism: Kribbella ginsengisoli; assembly: GCF_039537185.1. Taxonomy (NCBI): domain Bacteria; kingdom Bacillati; phylum Actinomycetota; class Actinomycetes; order Propionibacteriales; family Kribbellaceae; genus Kribbella; species Kribbella ginsengisoli. The sequence goes on from NZ_BAABAA010000007.1 coordinate 602,907, forward strand.
TCTTGTGGAGCGAGCAAATCGGAGAAGATCGTGCAAATGCACGGGAAGGAACGTCATGCAGGGGAGTCATTCAGTTGCTTCAAGCACGGTTGACGCGGCCCAGATCGAGGCTGCCGTCGAGCGGCTCGACGGGATCGCGGTCCGTACTCCGCTGCAGCGCAACCCGCGACTCTCCGCACGCACGGGCGCTGACGTCTGGCTGAAGCGCGAGGACCTGCAGATCGGCCGTTCCTACAAGCTGCGCGGGGCGTACAACCTGATCGCCCAGCTCGACGAGTCCGCGAAGAAGGCCGGTGTCATCTGCGCGAGTGCCGGCAACCACGGCCAGGGCCTGGCGTACTCGTGCCACACCCTCGACGTCCACGGCCGCGTCTACGTTCCCCGTACTACGCCACGCCAGAAGCGGGACAGGATCGCGGCACTCGGCGGCGACCAGGTCGAGGTGATCGTGACAGGCGACACCTATGACGACGCGGCCGCTGCCGCACTGGCTGAGGCGGAGGCCACCGGCGCGACGCTGGTGCCCGCCTTTGACGACCCCAGAACCGTTGCAGGGCAGGGCACGGTGGCCATCGAGATCCTGGAGCAGCTCGGCCAGGTCCCGGACGTATTGGTCGTCCCGGTGGGAGGTGGCGGGCTGATCGCCGGCGTGGCGACTTGGCTCGCGCAGCGGCATCCCGGCGTACGGGTTGTGGGCGTGGAGCCTGGTGGGGCAGCAAGTATGGCTGCTGCGTTGGCTGCCGGCTCGCCAGTGACGCTGCCACAGTTGGACAGCTTCGTGGACGGCGCTGCGGTACGCCGGGTCGGTGACGTGACGCTTCCCTTGGTGTCGGCCGCTGGGGTGGAGATGGTGTCCGTGCCCGAGGGGTTGGTCTGCTCGGAGATGCTGGAGCTGTACCAGACCGACGGGCTCATCGCTGAGCCCGCCGGCGCCTTGTCTGCGGCGGCTCTGGGCAACGGGGTCGAGATCAAGCCGGGCCAGACTGTCGTGTGCCTGCTCTCCGGCGGGAACAACGATGTCAGCCGGTACGGCGAGATCCTCGAGCGATCCCTTGTCCACAAGGGACTCAAGCACTATTTCCTGGTGACCTTCCCCCAGGAGCCGGGAGCTTTGCGGCAATTCCTCGACGACGTGCTCGGGCCTGACGACGACATCACCCTGTTCGAGTACGTGAAGCGCAACAACCGGGAGACCGGTGTCGCCCTCGTCGGCATCGAGATCGGCCGCCCCACTGACCTCACCGGTCTGCTCGACCGGATGGAGGCGGCCCCTCTCGACATCGAACGCATCAAGCCCGACTCCGCCGAGTTCCGCTACCTGATCTAGCGTCCGGCGCCGGAGCGCCGGACGCTAGATGCGATCAGGGCGTCGGCAGCGACCAGACGTCCGCGATGGACGGGTCGTAGCCGGAGGCGGTCGCGTTGTGCTGGATCCTCACCCGGACGGTCGGGCTGGTCAGCAGCGTCGGGTCGTCGACGACGAACTGGTAGGTCTGCAGTCCGGCGCCTGGGCTGCTGATCACCCGATGCTTGACGACCTTTCCGTTGACCAGCACCTCGTAGTCCTTCGTCTGCGCCTTGTCGTAGGTCTCCACCAACCGCATGACGAACGGCTGGCCGGCCGTGATACCGAGGTTGAACTCGAACCATGCACCGGGCACGAACATCCCCGCGTACCGTCGCGTCCGCCCAGCCTCAACGGTCGTCCCCGACGACGGAGCCGCCGTCAACGAGTGCGCCGACTCGGACGCCATCACGCCGAGATCCACATAGTCGATGGCGTTGCCCGGCTCCAGCGACTCATTCACCGTGAAGCCGATCGCCGGCGCCACCGCATCGAGGAACTTCACCCCGAACGACACTGCACCGGCATTCACAGCAACCGGTACTGCGATGCGCGCCGTGACCGTGGTCTGCGTGCCCGGTGCCAAGGTCACGGACTCCGTCGTCGGCGCCGTCCAGCCCTCCGGTACGGTCACCTCGAGCTTGCCGGTGACCGGGGCCGTCGAGCGGTTCTTCACCACGGCCGTCAGAGTCGCGGTCGAACCGGGCTCTCCGGCGGCCGGCGAGCCGGTCACGCTGAGCCGGATCGGCGCCGGCTCGACCACGAACCTGTAGGTGCCCGACGCAACCGTCATCGCGACGGTCGAGCCCTCGTCGACCACATTGCTCACGTGATCGGCACCCGTCAGCGGATTCCCGCTCTCGGTGACAGCGCCGATGTTCGGCGCCGGGATCCGTACGGTCGCCGTGGTGTTGGCCGGCACGGTCACGTCCAGCGTCAGACCGTACTCGGTCGTGCCCTTCCAGCGGCTGGCGATTTCGCCGTACGGGGTCTGGTACCGGTAGTCGGACGAGTCGATGCCGTTGCCCGGCGTCGGAGCGATCAGCGCCTTGCGGTAGCCCGGCTCGGCGGCCGAGACGCCGGCCAGCGAGCGATACATCCACTCGCCGACAGCGCCGTACGCGTAGTGGTTGAAGGAGTTCATCCCGACGTCGTTGAAGGTGCCGTCCGGGTTGATCGAGTTCCAGCGCTCCCAGACCGTGGTCGCGCCCTTGCCGATCTCGTAACCCCAGGACGGGTAGGAGGTGTTCTGCAACAGCTTGTACGCGAGGTCGGAGCGGCCGATCTTGGTGAGCACCGGCAGCAGCCCGTCGACCCCGAGGAAGCCGGTCGACAGGTGAGTGTCACGGCGCAGGATCGTGTTGGCGAAGTGCTCGCCGGCCGCGGTGACCTTGTCGGTCGGGACCAGGTCATTGGTGAAGGCGAGGATGTAGCCGGTCTGGCTGTCCGTGCCCACCGTGCCGTCTGCCGCGACGAACCTCGCCTGGAACGCAGCCTTGGTGTCCTCGTAGACCTTCTGGTACTTCGCTGCGTCGGCCTGGTTGCCGATCGCGGCCGCCATCTGGCTCAACTGGCGCGAGCCCTTGGCGATGAACGACGTACCGATCAGGTCGCCCGGGGTCGGGTCGTCGAGGTTCAGCCAGTCGCCGTAGTCGCCGCCACCGCGGATGAGCCCGTTGGAGCTGGCGACGAGGTAGTCGACGTACCGGCGCATCGAGTCGTAGTGCTGGTTGATGACGGAGGTATCGCCGTATGCCTGCCAGAGTGTCCACGGCACGTTGACGCCCGCGTCGGCCCAGCCTGCATTGCCGAGACCGCCGTCGAACGAGTTGGGCACGGTCGGCGCGACGCTGGCGTAGGCGCCGTTGGCCGCTTGGCTGTCGCGGAGATCCTGCAACCACTTGGTGAGGAAGGCCTGCGAATCCAGGTTGTAGACGGCGGTACGGGCGAACACGTTGATGTCACCCGTCCAGCCCATCCGCTCGTCGCGGGCCGGGGTGTCGGTCGGGATCGAGAGGAAGTTGCCGCGCTGTCCCCAGACGATGTTGCTGTGCAGCTTGTTCACCAAGGCCGAGTTGGTGATGAAGCTGCTGGTCTTGGCTCCGTCGGTGCCCATCACGACGCCGGTGATGGCGCTGGCCGGTGGGGCGGTGGGTAGGCCGCTGAGCTCGATGTACCGGAAGCCGTGGAAGGTGAAGCGCGGCTGGTACGTCTCGGGGCCGCTGGTGGCGAAGGTGTAGCGGTCGGTGGCCTTCGCGCTGCGGAGGTTGTCGGTGTAGAGGGTGCCGTCGGGGTTGAGCACCTCGCCGTACCGGATCTTGACGGTCTGGCCGGGGGTGCCGGTCAGCTTGAAGTTGCCGACGCCGACCATGTTCTGGCCGAGGTCGTAGAGGTAGACGCCGGGAGTGGGCGACGCGATCGCCTTGGCCTGCAGCTCTCCGGTGACCCGGACAGGCTGGTCGGTTTGCTGGGCCAGCTTGGACGTCGCGCTCGGCCGGACCTGGACCGGCGTCCAGTCGGTCGGGGTCTTGCGGGCGTCGTAGGTCTCGCCGTTGAGCAGATCAGCAGCCTGTACCGCGCCTGGCGCGGTCTCCCAGCTCGAGTCAGTGGCGAACACGTCGGTCGTGCCGTCGGTGTAGGTCACCCGGAGCTGGGCGGACAGGGCAGTCTGGCTGCCGTACTTGTTGGAGCCGAACATCGCCACGTTGCCGGCGAACCAGCCGTTGGCCAGCTCGGCGCCGATCGTGTTGCTGCCCTTGGTGATCAGCTTGGTGACGTCGTAGCTCTGGGACTGGATCCGGTGCGCGTAGTCGGTCCAGCCGGGAGCGAGGTGCTGGTCGCCGACCTTCTGGCCGTTGAGGCTCAGTTCGTAGATGCCTTGCGCGGCGGCGTACATCCGGGCCTTGGCGATCCTCTTGGGCAGAGTGATGTTCTTGCGGAAGACGGGGACGGCCTTGCCGGGGAGCCAGAGGTCGGTGGTGCCCTTGACCTCTAGGCCGCCGGTGGGGAGGACCGTGCCGTCGGGGAAGGTCTGGTCGCCGCTGGGGAAGGCCGTGTCGATGAGCTGTTTGCCGGCGGCGTTGGTGACCTTGAGGGTGTGAACGACACCTGCCTCGACGCCGTTGGTGCGGAAGCCGACCAGGCCGGGGGCGTCGTGGTCGGAGCGGTCGCGCTGGTCGACCTGGGTGTTGTTGATCCAAGTGGTGATCGTGTGGCCCGCGACGGTGATCTTGAGGTGGTTGCGCTGCTTGAGGTTGACGCCGTTGAGCGGGATCTCACCGAGCAGGCTGTAGCCGGTGGCAAGCTTCACGTGCGGGCGGAGGAGGGGACGGGCGTCGTTCTCCTGGTTGAGCTGCCACATGTAGCCGTTGCCACCACGGCCGCGGAAGAAGAAGCCGAGCGCGTCCTTGGTGAGGGTGACGTCGGCGTCGATCGTGTAGTCGGTCCACTCCGCGCCGGGCTGGCTGTCGGCGCCGATCCAGTCGCCTTGCCAGTCCTCGGGCTTGAGGTTCGCCGTCTCGAAGGTAGCGACTGGGGACCAGGCGGATGCGGTGCCGGTGTCGTCCCAGACCCGCACCTGCCAGAAGTACTGGGTGTACGGGGTCAGGCCTGGCCCGGCGTACGCGACGTCGACCGAGCGGTCGTCGGTGACGACGCCGCTGCTCCAGATGTCGGGATCCGCGGTCTTGGCGGCTGTCGAGGCGACGTGGACCTCGTACTTCGTCTGCGCGGCTCCACGACGGCTGGAGTCAAGCTGCCAACTCAGCCGAGGTGCACCTGGCGCGATCCCCAGTGGGTTGGTGAGGCTGTTGGTCCGCAGGCTGCCCACGGTCGTAGGCCCCGGGGCTGTCGTGCCCGCCGTGGCTGCAGCGTCCGGGGTGGTAGCCGATGGCGGCGGCGCGGCTGTCGCCGGCAGGAGCGGACTGATCAAGACGGCGGCAGCCACCAGGCTGCCGATGCGTAAACGGAGAGACATCTGGACGGACTCCTCGAGATTCGGGCGGGATCTTCTGACGGAGCACGGCACTCGGTAGAGGCGAGGCCGGAACTGGACAGCGAGAACAGACCCGTCGGCCATGCGGCCGGCAGGCGATCGTGGCGATATGAGTCGTGCTCGACCGGCGGAAAGGACCGGTAGGAGCTGTCGGCAACCAGCGGAGACGGTCGGGGGGTGTGGTCGACCGGGGCGGTCGACTGTTGGTTAGAGGAGGCCGCGGCGGGCGGCCCAGACGATGGCTTCTACGGCGGTGCCGAAGCCGAGACGGTCACAGGCGGCGCGGGTGCGCCGACGTACGGTGCGTTCGGACAGATCGAGGCGGCGGGCGACGGAGTCCATCGGCAGACCGGTCGCAAGCAGCCGGAGCAGTTGCAGGTCGTCATGGCTGATCTCGCGATGCGCCCCCCGCCCAATCCGCGCCAACGCTTCCCGCGACCGCACATCCCGCCCCAGCGGCTCCTGCTCAGCACTGTCTCGAGCCACCAGGTCCCGAGCAGCCGGCTCACGCCCCGCCATCTCCCGAGCCACCAGGTCCCGAGAGTCCGGCTCATGCCCCGGTATCTCCCGAACCACCAGGTCCCGAGAGTCCGGCTCACGCCCCGGTATCTTCCGGACCACCAGGTCCCGGTCGAGCGGCTCGCGCAGTCGCTCCCGCGCGGAGGCTTCCAGGGCAAACGCCTCCCGAGTCAACGTGTCCCGCGGCTCCGGATGGTCGCGCGGGAGGGCACGAGGTTGTTGTTCTCCGGAGTACGGATCGCTGGCTCTCGGACGGTCGCGGTGGAGGGGACGAGGTTGTTGTGGGGCTCCGGCGTACAGGTCGGAGGGTCCGCGGTCGTGGGGAGCGGGTTGGGCGGGGTGCGGTGGGTTGTGGGGGATGGCTCGGAGGTGGGGTGGATTGGGGTGGGGGCGGTTCTCTGGGGCCAGGGGGTCGTTCTGGAGGGTGGTCATGGGGGTCACCTTGTTCCGAACACCCGGGACTCGGCGGCGTCCCAGTCAGCCGGTTTGCCCTGCGGCTGGTAGGGCCGCAGCTTGTGGGTTGCGCGGACTAGTGCGCGCATTGCGGTTAGGTCGGGGAGCGGTTCGCCTAGGGCTCGCGCTTGGACTAGTACGTTGCCTAGAGCGGATGCCTCGACTGGACCTGCCAGGACCGGCAGGCCGCAGGCATCTGCTGTGAGCTGGCAGAGCAGTTCGTTCTGCGAACCGCCGCCGATCACGTGTACTACGTCGATCTCCCGCCCGGCGACTTCCTGCGCCAGCCGGAGCGTCCGGCGGTACGCGAGCGCGAGACTCTCCAGCACACACCGCGCGACAGCCGCCCGCGACCGCGGCGCATCCTGCCCGGAGCGGGCGCAGAACTCCTCGATCCTTCCCGGCATGTTGCCGGGGGCAAGGAAACTCGGATCGTCCGGATCAATCAGTACTGCGAACGCGGGCGCCTCGGCAGCCGCGCGCAACAGTCCCGGTAGATCATCATCCCCCCACACGCGCAGGCACTCCTGCAGAATCCACAGCCCCATCACGTTCCGCAGGAACCTGATCCGGCCGTCGACACCCCCTTCGTTCGTGAAGTTCGCCGCTTGCGCCTCGGCGGTCAGCACCGGCTCGTCGAGCTCCAGCCCGACCAGCGACCAGGTTCCCGACGAGATATAGGCGAACCGCTCCCCCTCCACGGCCGGCACCGCAACCACCGACGAAGCGGTGTCATGCGACCCCACCGCGATCACCGGCGTCGCCGGATCAAGTCCCGTCTCCTCAGCAACCGCCGGCAGCAACCCCCCGATCACCTGCCCCGCTTCCCGAATTTCCGGCAACAACCCGTCCGGTACTCCGATCCGCCTGGCCAGCTCTGCACTCCACCGCCGAGCCCGCACGTCATACAACTGGGTAGTCGAAGCGTTGGTCGCCTCGGCCCCGACCTCGCCGGTGAGCCAGTATCCGAGCAGGTCCGGAATCATCAACAAGGTGGTGGCCCGCTCGAGCCCTTGCTCAGCGGCCAACTGGTAGATCGTGTTGAACGGCAACTGCTGCAAACCCGTCACCGCATAAAGCTCGTCTGCAGAGATGCTCTGCAACACCCGCTCCATCACCCCGTCGGTCCGCCCGTCGCGGTAATGCACCGGATTCCCAAGCAACCGTCCCTGCGAGTCCAGCAGCCCGTAGTCCACCGCCCAGGAGTCAATCCCCAAGCCATCCAACCCCGCCGGAGCCGGAGCCGTAGCCGAGGCCGTGGCGGCGATGGCCGGGGCGATGGCCGGGGAAGGGCGAGCTGCAGTGATGCCGCGGGTTTGGGTGAGGGTGTTGGCGGCGGCCAGGCCGACGAGGATCTCGCGGTACAGCGCGAGGATGTCCCAGTGCAGGGTGTTTCCCAACCGCACCGGGCCGTTCCAGAAGCGGTGGACCTCGGTCAGCTCCAGTCGGCCTGCGCCGCCTGAAGCGCGCCGGCCGCCAGCCGTGCGGCCACGGGCGGCCGCGTCGACGTGGCCCAGCATGACCCGGCCGCTCGAGGCGCCGAGGTCTACTGCTGCGAGGTTCACTGCCATGGATAAGCCCTCAGACCTTTACGACGCGGAGATCTAGGTGGAGGAGGTCGGCTACTGCTTTCAGCTCGGCTACGCGGTGGCCGGTGCCTAGGGCCCAGTGGTGGGCTATGCCGGAGGCGGACCAGGCGTCGGTCCATTCGCCGGGGTCGCAGCCGAAGTCGACGCGGGAGGTGGTGTTGCCGATCTGGAGGAGGGGGCCAGGGACGACCTCGCCTTCGGAGGCGATCAGGCGGAAGGAGCCGTCGCGGAGTTGACCGAGACCGAGTGCGGTGACCGGGCCATGCTTGACGTCGAACTCGACAGAGACACCCCAACCACGTTTGCCGTGGTAGACGCCAAGCCCACGGAGCAACGGCTTCTCAGCACTGATCGCCAGGTGGGCTGGGCCGTCGTGGCCCATCTCCACCACGTTGTCGTGGAAGTTCAGCGCCTGCAGCTCGGTGAAGGAACCGCCCGCGCCCAGCTTGTCCATCACCAGCATCGCCAGCGACGTCCGCAGCTCGTACTCCCCCGCCGCCGGCACACCTCTTGCCGTGAGCAACGAAGCACCGAGAATCATCCCCGCGGCGACCCGCTCGTGCGTCTCGCCGTCGAGCCCGCGGTGGTAGTAGGCCAACGTGTCCAGCTGGAAGTCCTCGACCAACCGATCCAGCGCGACCGACACCGTCGCACCCCACCGGAAGTCGTCCTCGTTCACCGAATCGTCCAGCGTGAAGATCTCCCGGGCGACCTTCATCCGGAGCGCCGTCTCCGCCTCGGTGACCTTCTCGACCCGGACCCGCAGATCGTCGATCTCCAGAATCTCGACATGCCCACCGAGCTGCGCCGAGACCAGCGTCGGATCCGTGATCACGTCCATCATCCCGGGATAGAGATGCCCCAGCAGCCCATGCCGCCCGTGCCGGAACGCAGCTCGTACGCCGGCCGCCTTCAGCCACCGCTCGATCCGGGCCCACGCACGCTCATCTTCCACGTATCCCGAGACCGACCGGAAGTCGATCCCACAACGCTCGAACGCGTTCGCCATCTCCGGCAGCGGACAAGCACCGCAGTACGCGAGCCAAGCCCCGGTGTCGAACGAAGCGTGATCCATCGACTCCGTCGGCTGCAGATTGAGCAGCAGGACCGGCGCCCCACTGCGCTGCGCGATCGGCACGAGCATCGACGCGGTCATGTACGTGGTGAGGAACCCGACGATCAGATCGCAGTCCGCGAGCCTCAGCTTCTCGGCCGCCGCCGCGCCTTCCGTGGCGTCGGAGATGAAGCCGACATCGATCACCTCGCAATCGAGCGCCGAGAACCGCTCCGACACGCGCCGCGCCGACGCCTGCAGTTGCGGCAGCAACTCGGGGAACTGCGGCCAGTACGCGCCAAGCCCACCCGCGACGAGACCGATCCGCGTCTTCCGCGGTTCGACCCATGGCAGCAGACCATGCCCGTCGACCGAGCGGCTCGGATCACTGCTCCACATGGCGAAACTCCTCAGCGCAGGAAGGCGGCGGCAACGCCGGCGTCGACGGGTACGTGCAGGCCAGTCGTCTGGGACAGATCCCCAGCAGCGAGTGCGAAGACGGCCGCAGCCACATGCTCCGGCAGCACTTCCCGCTTGAGCAGCGTGCGCTGCGCGTAGAACGCCCCCAACTCAGACTCCGGTACGCCGTACACCGCGGCGCGTTGCGCACCCCAGCCCTTGGCGAAGATCCCCGACCCCCGGACGACCCCGTCGGGGTTCACGCCGTTGACGCGGATCCCGTACTCGCCCAGCTCGGCGGCCAGCAGCCGGACCTGATGCGCCTGGTCGGCCTTGGCCGCGCCGTACGCGACGTTGTTCGGACCGGCGAAGACCGCGTTCTTGCTGGAGATGTAGACGATGTCGCCTCCGATGCCCTGATCGATCAGCACCTTCGCGGCGGCGCGGGAGACCAGGAACGACCCCTTCGCCATCACGTCGTGCTGCAGATCCCAGTCCGTCTCGGTGGTCTCGAGCAGCGGCTTCGAGATCGAGAGGCCGGCGTTGTTGACGACGAGATCGACGCCACCGAAGGCGAGCACGGCCGCCTGCATCGCCTGCTCGACCGCCGCACCATCTGACACGTCCGCAACGACGGCGATCGCGCGGTCCGTAGTACCGATCTCCTTCGCGACTGCCTCGGCTGCGGCGAGGTCGAGGTCCGCGACGACGACGCACGCGCCTTCCTCGGCCAGGCGCTGGGCGATCGCCTTGCCGATGCCGGAACCACCACCGGTCACGAAAGCGACCCGGGTGGCGAGCGGCTTCGGCTTGGGCATCCGCTGCAGCTTCGCCTCCTCCAGCGCCCAGTACTCGATCCGGAACTTCTCGCTCTCGTCGATCGGCGAGTACGTCGAGACGGCTTCCGCGCCGCGCATCACGTTGATCGCGTTCAGGTAGAACTCGCCAGCTACCCGAGCGGTCTGTTTGTCCTTGCCGAAGCTGAACATCCCGACGCCGGGCACCAAAACGATCGCCGGGTCGGCGCCGCGCATCGGCGGGCTGTCCGGCGTCGCGTGGCGGTCGTAGTACGCCGCGTAGTCCTCGCGATACTGCAGATGCAGCTCCCTGAGCCGGAGCGTCGCCTCCTCGATCGAAGCAGTCGGTGGCAGGTCGAGAACGAGCGGCCGAACCTTCGTACGCAGGAAGTGATCGGGGCACGAGGTGCCAAGCGCCGCGAGCTCAGCCAACCGCTCCCGAGCAGTGAACTCCAGCACGCCCTCAGAATCGTTGTAGTGCCCGACCTGCGGGTTGTCCGTCGAGGCCAGCCCACGGATCACCGGCGCCAACGCCGCCGCCCGCTGCCGCCGCTCGACCTCAGGCAGAGCTTCATATCCCGGTACTACGCTCCCGAACGGCTCAGCCTTGCCGCGCTCGGCAAGGAAGCGCTCCGCCGTCCGGATGATGTCGAGCGAGTTGGCCTCGCACTCGGCAGAGGTGTCACCCCAGGCAGTGATGCCGTGGCCACCGAGGATGACGCCGATCGCTTGCGGGTTGTCCTTCTTGACCTGCGCGATGTCGAGCCCGAGCTGGAACCCGGGACGCCGCCACGGCACCCAGACGACGCGGTCGCCGAAGCATTCCGCGGTCAGCTTCTCGCCGTCGGCGGCCGTCGCCAGCGCGATCCCCGAGTCGGGGTGCAGGTGGTCGACGTGCGGCGCGTCCACGAGTCCGTGCATCGCGGTGTCGATCGACGGCGCGGCTCCGCCCTTGCCGTGCAGGCAGTAGTCGAAGGCCGCGACCATCTCGTCCTCACGATCCACACCGGGATAGACCTCGACGAGGGCGTTGAGCCGGTCTTGCCGTAGTACCGCCAGGCCGGCGGCGGTGAGCGTGCCGAGGTCGCCGCCGGAGCCCTTCACCCAGACGAGCTCGACGGGCTGCTGGGTCACCGGGTCGATGGCCGTGCCCTTCGCGGACGTGTTGCCGCCCGCGTAGTTGGTGTTGCGAGGGTCGGCGCCCAATCTGTTGCTTCGCGCAACAAGCTCGGCGGCTGGTTCAGACACTGTCATGCTCCCCATCCGGCCTGCTGGCCGTCGGCTCGGTCTTTGGTGATCTGTTCGAAGTAGCCGCTGCGGTGGTAGGCGGCGACCGGGTCCGGGTCGAGACCTTGCGCGATGCGCAGGTCAGCCAGCAGAGGGCGGACATCGGTGTTGAAGGCGTCCATGATCGCGGCGTTCGCAGCGAGGACGTCACCGTCCTGCTGGGCCTTGCGCAAGGCGTCCCGGTCGACCAGCAGCGCCTTCGCGGTCGCCTCCTGGACGTTCATCACCGAGCGGATGATGGCCGGGATCTTCGCCTCGATGTTGTGGCACTGGTCGAGCATGAAGGCGATCCCGCGATCCGGGTCGAGCGCGTCGCCGCGGACGATCTCGTTCATGATCCGGAACAGCTGGAACGGGTCGGCCGCACCGACCATCAGGTCGTCGTCGGCGTAGAAGCGGCTGTTGAAGTCGAACGCGCCGAGCTTCTTCGCCCGCAACAGGAACGCCACGATGAACTCGATGTTCGTCCCCGGCGCGTGGTGCCCGGTGTCGATGCACACCACGGCCTTCGGCCCGAGCTCGAGACAGTGCGCGTACGACGTACCCCAGTCGGGCACGTCGGTCGCGTAGAAGGCCGGCTCGAACAGCTTGTACTCGAGGAGCATCCGCTGGTCGTCGCCGAGCCGGTCGTAGACCTCCCTGAGCGCCTCGGCCAGCCGGTCCTGCCGGTCCCAGAGGTCGTCCTGGCCCGGGTAGTTCGTGCCGTCGGAGAACCACAGCTTCAGGTCCCGCGAACCGGTGGCGTCCATGATGTCGATGCACTCGAGCAGGTGGTCGGTCGCCTTGCGCCGGATCCGCGGATCCGGGTTGGTGACGCTGCCCAGCTTGTAGTCGTCGTCCTGGAAGACGTTGCTGTTGATCGCGCCGAGCCGGACGCCCTGCTCCTTGGCATACGCCGCGAGCGCCGCGTAGTCGTCGACCTTGTCCCACGGGATGTGCAGCGCCACACTCGGCGCCACCCCTGTGTACTTGTGGACGACGGCCGCGTCCGCGATCTTCTCCTCCGGCGACCTCGGCACGCCGGGCTGGCTGAAGACCTTGAACCTGGTCCCCGAGTTGCCGAACGCCCATGAGGGCAGCTCGATCTCCTGACGGCTCAATGCATCGGTCACGGCGGTCATATCAGTCCTCGGTACTCGGAGTCAGATGGAAGATCTCGGGCAGCAGCACGAACGACTCGTCCGGCGGCCGGCCGTCGATACCTGTGAAGTACTGAGCCATTTCGGCTTGCCAGCGGGTGTTGACCTCGGTCGCCGCCATCGCCTTCTGCGCCGCCTCCAGGTCCTCGGCCTCGACGTAACCGACCAGCAGGCCGTCGTCGCGGAGGAAGAGCGAGTAGTTGTGCCAGCCGGAGTCGCGGAGCGCGGCTTGCATGTCGGGCCACACGTCGCGGTGGCGTTCGACGTACTCGTCCAGCCGGTCCTTGCGGACCTGGAGGCAGAAGCAGTAGCGGTTCATGGCAACTTGCTCAGAAGTCGAACTTGTCGATGTTGGCGGCGGTGAACTCGGTCGGGGGGCCGAGCACGATCTCACCGTCCTTGCCGACGGTGTAGTCGCCGAGCTTGCCCGCCTTGAACTTCTCGCCCTCGGCGCCGGTGATCTGGCCGGACTTGAGCGCGGCGCCGGCGTACGCGGCCAGGTAGCCGATGTCGGCCGGGTTCCAGAGGGCGAACTTCTTGACCGTGCCGTCCTTGACGAACTTGCGCATCTGGTTCGGCAGGCCGAGGCCGGTGATCGCGACCTTGCCCTTGTAGTTGGAGGCGCTGACGTAACGCGAGGCGGCGGCGATGCCGACCGTGGTCGGCGACACGATCACCTTGAGGTTCGGGAACGACTGCAGCAGGCCCTGCGCCTCGGTGAACGACTTCTGGTCATCGTCATTGCCGTAGGCAACCTTGACCAGCTTGAGCTTGGCGTTCTCCGGCTTGGCCAGCTCGGTCTTCATCACCTCGATCCAGGAGTTCTGGTTGGTCGCGTTCGGGGTGGCGGACAGGACGGCGATCTCACCAGAGCCGCCGGCCAGCTCGCTGGCCATCTTCACCAGGCTCTCGCCGATGCCCTGCGTGGTGGCCTGGTTGATGAACGCGTCCCGGCAGTTCTTCGAGGCGTCGGAGTCGAACGAGACGACCTTGATGCCGGCATTGCGGGCCTGGTTCAGCGACGGGCAGACCGCGTTCGGGTCGTTGGCCGCGACCACGATCACGTCCTGCGTCTGCTGGATCAGCGTGTTGATGTAGCTGACCTGCGAGGACGCGCTGGCGTCGTTCGGGCCGACCAGTTTGTACTCGCCCTTGAGCTCACCGACCGCGACCTTGCCGCCGCCGACCTCGACGTCGGTGTACGGGTTGTTGAGCTGCTTGGGCAGGTAGGCGATCTTCAGGCCTTCCTTGAGTGGCGCGTTCGGGTCGGCCGCGGCCGAGCCGGTGCTGCTCGGCGCGCCGGTGGCCTCGTTCGCCGTACTCGCCTTGGTGGTGCCACCGCCGCAGGCGGTCAGTGCGAGCGAGGCGACGGCCACCGTCGACAAGGGCACCGCCAGGCGGCGTGAGATGCGGAAAGACATGAGCTGTCCTTTCTGGACAAGTGGCCCTACAGGGGATTGGTGGTCCGGTGCCGGCGGCGCTGGACCGAGCCGCGAACGGCGTTGGCAAGGTTGGGGGCGAGCACGGAGACGATCAGCAGGACGCCGGTGACCACGTTCAGCGCCTCGTTCGAGACGTCGGAGAGGCGAAGGGCGTTCTGTAGCGAGGCGAGCAGGACGACACCGGCGATCACGCCGGGCAATGCGCCCTTGCCACCGAAGATGGAGACACCGCCGAGCAGGACGGCCGCGACGACCGCGAGCTCGAGTCCGGCGCCGTTGTCGGCTCGGGCACTGGAGTACCGCAGGGTCCAGAGCACGCCGGCCAGGCCGGACACCAGACCGCTGGCGACATACAGCCAGAACTTGAGACGGCCGGGGCGGACACCGGCGAAGCGGGCTGCCTGCTCGCTTGCGCCGACGGCGAAGACGGCCCGGCCGATGGGCGTCGCGTGCAGCAGGACGCCGAAGACGGCGGCCAGCACGACGATGATGAGCAGCACGTTCGGGATCGACGTACCGGCGATGTTGCCGGTCACCCAGTCGGTGTACTGGACCGGGAAGTCGGCTACGGCGCTGTCGCCTAGTACTACGAACGCCAGGCCGCGGTAGAGGGCAAGGGTGCCGATGGTGACGGCGAGGGACGGTAGGCCGAGCACGGTCACGAAGAAGCCGTTCACCGCTCCCAGGACGGCGCCGAGGAGTAGGCAGAGCGGGATGATCGTCTCGATCGGCTGATTCGAGTTCCACAGGGAGCCCATCACCGCGCTGCACAGGCCGAGGGTGCTCGCCACCGACAGGTCGATCTCGCCGGTCACGATCACCAGCGTCATCGGCAACGCGACGAGCGCGATCGGCAGCAGGTCGAGGATCAGGAAGCCGAAGTTCTGCGAGGTGCCGAAGTTCTCGACGGTCGCCGCCGCGACGATCAGCACGACGACGGTGACCGCGATGATCGCGACGTTCCAGTTGGCGAACTTGGCCGTCAGTCCTGCGGTGCGGCTCTCGATGGCGGTTTCAGCTGACATGAGAGCCTCGCTTCTTCAGAGACGCGGCCATTCGGACGGCGACCAGGCGGTCGGCGCCGATGGCGAGCAGGATCAGGCCGCCGACGATCGCCTGCTGCCAGAACTGGTTGATCTCCAGCACCGCGAGCGAGCTGCCGATCGTGGTCAGCAGCAGCGCGCCGAGCGCGGCGCCCCAGACCGAACCGCTGCCGCCGAAGACCGCGACCCCGCCGACCACGACCGCGGCGACCACGTTCAGTTCGTATCCGGTGCCGGCCGCCGCGTCGATCGTCCCGAACCGGGCCGCGAACAGGACCCCGGCCAAACCGGCCAGCGCCCCACTGACCCCGAAGGCGCCGATCGTGCGTCGCCCGACCGAGATGCCGGCCAGCC
Source organism: Kribbella ginsengisoli (assembly GCF_039537185.1). Lineage (NCBI taxonomy): Bacteria > Bacillati > Actinomycetota > Actinomycetes > Propionibacteriales > Kribbellaceae > Kribbella > Kribbella ginsengisoli. Next base: position 618,322 of record NZ_BAABAA010000007.1, read on the forward strand.
TCGCGGCCTGCGGGCTCGAACCCATCGCATACAGCTCGCGGCCGACGCGGTAGTTCCGCAGGACGACGCCGGTGACGACGAGGACCAGTAGCGCGATCAGGACCAGGTACGGAACGCCGAGCAAGGTCGCGTTGCCGAAGTCGAGGAAGCCCGACGGCAGCTCGTCCGCGTTGATCTGCTGGCCGCCGGCCCAGAAGTAGGTGATGCCGCGGACGACGTACAAGGTGCCGAGGGTGACGACCAGGGCGGGGACGTTGCCGTAGCGGACGAGCACTCCGTTGACCGCGCCGCAGACCCCGCCGACGGCGGCGCCGATCAGCAGCGCCGGCAGGACGGGTAGTCCGGGGTGGTCGCGCAGCAACGTGCCGACGGTGAACGCGCTCAGGCCGAGCACTGACCCCACCGAGAGGTCGATGTTGCGGGTGATCACCACCACGGCCTGGCCGACCGCCAGAACGGCCAGGATCGCGGTGCCGAGCAGGATGTCGCGGATGCTCTGGCCGGACAGGAAACGCGGATTGGAGATCGTGGTCACGGCAACCAGCACCGCGAGCGCCAGCACGATCCCCAACTCACGAGCCCGCAGGACCAGATCGAGTGACGAACGCCGGGAGGCGCCCGCAGGCAGATTCGCGGCCGGCGGGGCGAGGTCGGGTCCAGCAGAGTCTGCGCCGGCTGAGCGGGCGCGGGTAGGTGCGGCGGTCATACCGAGGCCTCCTGTCCCATTGCGGCGAACATGACCGACTCCTCGGTGGCCCGCTCGCGGTCGAGCTCGGCGACCAGCCGGCCCTCGCGCATGACGAGCACCCGATCGGCCATCCCGAGCACCTCGGGCAGCTCCGACGACACCATCAGGACGGCGACTCCTTCCGCGGCGAGGCTGGACATCAACCGGTGCACCTCCGCCTTCGTGCCGACGTCGATCCCGCGGGTCGGCTCGTCGACGATGAGCAGCTTCGGCGCCGTCGCCAGCCACTTGGCCAGCACGACCTTCTGCTGGTTGCCACCCGACAAGGTGCCGACCTCGTCGGACAGCCGGCCATACTTCGTCTTCAGGCGCTGGGTCCACTCCTTGGCCGAGCGGCGCTCGCTGCTGCCGGTGAGGAACCCCAGCTGCGAGAGCGCGCGCGACCTGGGCAGCGTCACGTTGCGCTCGATCGACAGCTCCATCACCAGGCCTTGCTGGCGGCGGTCCTCCGGCACGAGCGCGACCCCGGCCGCCATCGCGGCCCGCGGCGAGGCCGGCTTCAGCGTCTTGCCGCCGACCTTGACCGTGCCCGCGTCGCGGGGGTCGACGCCGAAGATCGACTGGACCACCTCGGACCGGCCGGAACCCACCAGCCCGGCCAGCGCGACGATCTCGCCGGCCCGGACCTCGAAGGAGACATCGGCGAAGACGGGATCGCGGGTCAATCCGGTCACGCTCAGCACCACCGCGCCCGGCGTCACGTCCTGCTTGGGGAACAGCGCGCCCAGCTCGCGGCCGACCATCCGGCGGACCATCTCGTCGACGCTGACCTCGCTGACCAGGTCGGTCGAGACATGCTTGCCGTCGCGCATGATCGTCACCCGCTCGCACAGGGCGGTGATCTCCTCGAACCGGTGCGAGATGAAGACCAGCGCGGCGCCGTCGTCACGCAGTGAGCGCGCGACCGCGAACAAGCGCTCGACCTCGACGCCGGTGAGCGCCGCGGTCGGCTCGTCCATCACGACGACGCGAGCGTCGGCGGACAAGGCCTTCGCGATCTCGACCAATTGCTGGTCGGCGATCGACAGACCACGCGCCGGACGGCTCGGCTCGATCGCCACACCGAGCCTGCTGAAGAGCTGCTCGGCCTGCTTGATCATCGCCGCGCGGTCGATGGTTTTGAAACGACCCAGTGGCTGCCGGCCCATCGCGATGTTCTCCGCGACGGACAGATCGGGGAACAGCGTGGGCTCCTGGTAGATGACCGCGATCCCGGCCGCTTTGGCGTCGGCCGGGCTGGTCAGCTCGACCGGCGCGCCGTCGAGCTCGAGGCTGCCGGCGTCCGGGCGATGCACGCCCGCCAGCATTTTCACGATGGTGGACTTGCCCGCGCCGTTCTCACCGACCAACGCGTGCGCCTCTCCTCCGTACAGATCGAAGGAGACGCCCTGGACGGCGGCGACGGCGCCGAACGACTTCGACACCTCACGCACCCGCAGTACTGGGGCTTCGGTCGGCATGCTCACCTCCGGCGGGTTCTGATGGTCGTTGAAAGGTCGTTGCTGAAAGGTTTCAAGAAGATTGCACGAAGGTAATGGCGGGCTGCTCAGGCCGTCAAGGCCTCGCACGGAGTCTGTGGAGAACCGCGCGGAAAGACTGAGGTTTTCCACAGGAAAGCAGGTACGCTTCGTCAGCTATCACGTTTCAACCCCGGGGAGGCCGCGTGGCACCGAGTGGCGCTGCCGACCGCGCACGCCGTACGCCGGACCCGGCCCTACCGCCGAAGCAGACCCGTACTCCGAACCCGCCCCGCACCCCGAACGCGGTGCGCGACCAAGAGCGGCTGGCGAAGACCAACGCACGGCGACAAGCCCGGCGGTTGCGACCGGGCGGCGCGACCCGAAGCGCGGCCGGCGTGAAGGATGTCGCGGCCGCGGCCGGCGTCTCGCTCGGTACCGTCTCGAACGTCCTGAACCGGCCCGAAATGGTCAGCCCGACGACGCGCGCGAAGGTCGAGTCCGCGATGGAGTCACTCGGCTTCGTCCGCAACGAATCGGCGCGGCAACTGCGGGCCGGCTCGAGCCGGATCATCGCGTACCTGATGCTCGACGCCGGCAACCCGTTCTTCACCGACGTCGCGCGCGGTGTCGAGGAGGCGGCACAGAAGGCCGGCCTGTCCGTCTTCCTCTGCAACAGCAACGAGGACGCGGGGCGCGAGGCGGACTACCTCGATCTGCTCGAGCAGCAACGCGTTCAAGGCGTGCTGATCACACCGATCGACCCCGACTCGTCCCGCCTCAGCACGCTGCCCGACCGCGGTACGCCGGTCGTCGTGGTCGACCGCGCGATCGACGACGGCGAGCACTGCTCGGTGGCCGTCGACGACGTGTTGGGTGGCGAGGTCGCGCTGACGCATCTGATCGAGCTCGGGCATCGCCGCGTCGCCTTCGTCGGCGGGCCGAACACGATCGGCCAGGTCACCGACCGGCGCGAGGGTGCCCAGGAGGCCTTGCGGAAGGCGGGTTTGCCGGCCGACAGCCTGGTCGACGTGCTCACCGGCGCGTTGACAGTCGCCGAAGGTAGGGGCGCTGGGCAACGACTTGCCGGGCTGCCCGCGGATCGGCGGCCGACGGCGGCGTTCTGCGCAAATGACTTGCTGGCGTTGGGGTTGCTGCAGCAATGTGTGAGCCTCGGGCTTCGAGTACCGGAGGATCTCGCCATCGTGGGGTATGACGACATCGAGTTCGCGGCGGCTGCCGCAGTACCGCTGACTTCGGTGCGGCAACCGCGTCAGCTGCTCGGGCGTACGGCGGCGGAGTTGCTGCTGGACGAGTCTTCGAACCCGGATCACGAGCATCAACGGGTGACGTTCACCCCGGAGCTCGTGGTCAGGACGTCGACTCGGGGCAATGCGTAGTACGGCAGCCCTTGTACTGTCCGGAGCGCCGGGCGTCGGGAAGACGACCGTGGGGTGGCGGGTGTGGGATCGGTGCATCGATCTCGGGCAGGCTCCCGCGTTCGCGGACCTCGATCTGCTGGGGGCGGTTTGGCCGGCTCCGGCTGACGATCCGTACAACGCGCGACTGAAGGCGACCAACCTGGCTGCCGTGTGGGCGAACTACCAGCTGGCCGGGAGTCGGCGGCTCATCGTGGCGGGGGTCGTCGAGAGTGCGGACGAGCGGCGGCTACTCGAGGAGGCGACAGGTGGGCCGGTGCTGATCTGCCGGCTGGACGCGTCCGATGGCGAGTTGGCCCTTCGGATCGAGCGACGTGGGCGCGAGGAAGGTGACGACCTCACCAGGCTGGCGGCGCGTGCCGCCGAGTTGTCGGCGCAGCTGGCTGTTGACGATCCCAGTGATTTCTCGGTGGCTACGGGCGGCCGTAGTACCGGCGAAGTCGCGGCTGAGGTGCTCGCGCGCTGGTCGTGAGGGTTGTTCGCCTCGGTCCCGGGCCGGTTGTCTGACCGCCGTACCCCTGCGGACGCCGGTAAGTTCAGCCGGCCCGGGGCCGAAGGAAACAAACCCTACCCGGGTAGTTCAGTACGCGGGAGGTCGTCGCGGGTTGTGAGATCGGCCGGGAGGCCGTCGTTCAGGACCAGATCGATGGTGTTGTCGGCGTTCCGGAGGGCTGCGACCAGGCCTGGATCGGGGCTCGCCAGGATGGGCTCCAGATCGGCTTCGCCCAGTTCCTCGCGGGGGTGGTAGGCGAGGCGCTCGTCGGTCAGTGAGAACTCGGTGGTGACACCGGGCTTGTCGCCGCGCGGGTCCTGGCGGTACCACCGGCCGTCGAGCTGGATCGCGACCATACCGTGCAGGAAGTGGCCGCCACGGCCGTTGGAAAGCTTCTGGTAGCAGAGTCCGGCGGGCACACCCTCGGCCCGGAGCAACGCGGTGAGCAGGTGCGACTTGGCGAAACAGAGACCGGCGCCTTGCTCGAGTACCTCGGACGCCGTCACCGTCACGACCGGATCGGCGATGTCCATCGAGTGCTTCACCTCGTCGCGGGTGAAGTCGAAGGCGGCGCGGGCGAAGTCCGTCGTACCGGGGTTGTCAGCGCGGAGCCGGGCGGCCAGGGCGGTGATCGCGGGATGCGAATGATCGATCACCTCGTCCTCGGCCAGGTATCCGCTCACAGCTGCAGTTTCGCATGAATGTCCGACATTCGACACTAATCGTCTCAGCTGATGGTCGCGACGGTTGACCTAGAGAGAACTCCAGCATCGAGGGTTCTGGCTATGACTGAGTTGAACATCGCCCTCGGGGCCATGGAGTACGGCACCCGGATCGACGAGAAGACCGCCTTAGCGCTGCTGGACGCGTACGTCGACGCCGGCGGCGTCTGGATCGACACGGCCAACTGCTACGCCTTCTGGCAGCACGAGAGCGGCCATGGCGGGCAGAGCGAGGAACTGCTCGGCCGCTGGTTCGCCAGTCGGCCCGGCGTTCGCGACCGGGTCAAGCTCGCCACCAAGGTCGGCTGCGAGCCGCTGTGGCCGGGGAGCTATCCGGAGAAGTCCGAGGGGCTGAGCGCCAAAGCGATCGACGCGGCCTTGGAGACGTCGCTCCGCCGCCTCGGCATCGACCACATCGACCTGTACTTCGCGCATCGTGACGACCGCGAGACGCCGCTGGAGGAGACCGTCGCCGCCTTCGGCAAGCACGTCGCGGCCGGCACGGTCGGACGGATCGGACTCTCGAACTACGCGCTCTGGCGGGTGGAGCGGATGCGCGGCCTGGCCGAGCAGCAGGGCGTGGAGGCACCGACCGCGCTGCAACTGCGCTACTCGTACGTCCAGCCGCGGCCGTTCGTCCGCGACCACGCCCACGACCACCGCTTCGGCTGGATCACCGACGAGGTCCTCGACTACGCCGAACTCAACCCGGACCAGCAACTCTTCGCCTACAGCCCCCTGATGTCCGGTGGCTACGAACGAGCCGACCGCCCCTTCCACGAAGCCTTCACCCACCCCGGCACCACCCGCCGCCTGGAAGCCCTCACCACGGTCGCCACCGAACTAGGCGTCACCCCCAACGAAGCAGTAATCGCCTGGCTCACCGGCGGCACCCCCACCATCACGCCCATCATCGGCATCACCACCCCCACCTACCTCACCACCGCCCTGTCCGGCGCCCACCTAACCCTCCCCACCGACCTCCGCTCCCTCCTCGACCAAGCCTGGTAATCACTCGGCCACACCAAAACTTCAGCCGACCGCGTGCTTGTGGACCGGGTTTCGTGACACGATTTCGGGGTGGACAAGGATGGGTTCTGGGAGCTTGTCGAGGCGGCTCGGGTTGAGGTGGATGACACCGTCGCGGATCCGGATGGAGTCGCTGACGCGTTGACCAAGGCGCTGGGTGAGTTGGCGCTGGAGGAGATCGCCGGGTTCGGCGTCGTGTGGGAGCGGTTGCAGGCGGAGTCGTACCGGCAGGATCTGTGGGGTGCGGCGTACCTGATCAACGGCGGCGCCTCCGACGACGGGTTCGACTACTTCCGCGGCTGGCTGGCCGCGCAGGGCCGGGAGACCTGGGAGGCCGCGCTGGCCGATCCGGACTCGCTGGCCGATGTGGTCGACGAGGATCTCGGCGAGGGATTCGAGGGGTTCAACGGCGAGGGGATGTTGAGCGTGGCTCAGCATGCCTACGAGGCGGCGGGCGGCTCCAGCGCGGAGTACTGGGAGATCGTCGAGGCTGCCGGTATCGACAGCCCGGACATCCCGGCCGGCGAGAACTTCGACTTCGACGACGACTCCGAGATGGAAGCCCGCTACCCGCTGCTTGCCGGTCTCCAGGACAGCTAGCTCCATCCGGCCGCCGCTTCGGGCCAGTCCTCACTGGTTGCGGACCGGCGGCGTCAGGCGGGTTCGCCGCTCAGGCGTTCTATGAAGGTGCGGAGCGAGCGGCGCCAGCCGCTGGGTTGACCGGTGTCTTCGTCGGCTACGGCGAGGCTGACCAGGTGCTGGGTCATTTCGAAGCCGGCGACCGCCTCGCGGAGGGCGGTCAGCGTTTCGTCGGGGATGGCGTGGCGGCCGTGGTCCGGTTCGTCGTGGTCCTGGCCGACCGGGTGGCTCACCCAGCCTGTGCCGAAGCTGCTCGGGACCAGGAGTTCGGGGACGAGTGACTCGTGCGAGAGGGACGCCAGGTCCTTGTTGCCGTTGTCGATGCTGAAGATCGTCGTACCGCGTCTGCGTACGTCGTCGATGCGCTCCAGCAAGGTGTCGGCCGGGGTCTGCTCGGTGACGACGAGGAGCGACTCGCCACGGCCGGACTCGCGGAGGCGGTCGAGGCCGATCGACAGGTGCGGGGGTGCGTCCGGCGGCGGCGCCCAGCGGACCAGCGACGGGCGGATGTCCTCGATGCCGGCGCGGTGCAGCTCGTCGTCCAGGTGGGCGGTGAGGTGCCAGGGCTCGTCGTCGGCCGGGCCGAACAGCATCAGGCCGCCGGTCCGGGTGGTGAACCTGCGCAGCGAATGGGCGAACTCGGTCGTACGGCTGCCGAGCTCCGTCCCGGTCAGCATCTCGCGCAGGAGCGATGCCTTGGTGAGATCCACACTCCAAAACTGACACACCGAACACGACGGCGCGACTTGGCCCGTGTGGGTGATCTGGGTCACGGCGCCGTGACGAAGTACTGGGTGGGTCCGACTTACTCGGTGTCGGCGCTTCGGACGGGGGGCGCCGCGGCCGGGCCATTGGTTGCTGCAGGGGGCAGCCGATGGGCCGGTTCACCCACCAGGGAAGGAAAAACAGATGAGCTTCGCAGACAAGGCCAAGAACGCCGCGGAAGACCTGGCCGGTAAGGCCAAGGAGGTCGTCGGCAAGGTCACGGGTGACGACAGCCTGGAGACCGAGGGCAAGACGGACCAAGGCGTCAGCGACCTGAAGCAGGCCGGCGAGAAGGCCAAGGACGCCTTCAAGCACTGAAGCGCCTGAAGTTCGAAGGCTGAGCTGGCCGTTCTCGAGCGGCTAGCTCAGCCGGTCCGCCTTGGATTGCAGGTAGTTGCGCTCAGGGATCGACGTCGTACGCCGAGCCGCCTGCAAGTAGCTCGCCCGCGCTCCGTCGAGATCACCCGACATCTCCAGCAAATGCGCGCGAACCGCCTCCAGCCGGTGATGCTCGGTGATCCGGTTGTCGGAATCGAGAGGCTCCAGCACAGCCAGCCCCTCCTTCGGCCCGGTCGCCATCGCCACCGCCACCGCGTGGTTCAGCGTCACCATCGGGTTGTCCGAGATCTGCTCCAGTACCTGATACAGCGCGACGATCTGCGGCCAGTCGGTGTCCTCCGACCGCTCAGCGGTCCCATGTACTGCGGCAATCGCCGCCTGCACCTGATACGGCCCGAGCTGAGTCCGCGACAACGCGTCGGTGACGAGCGCCTCTCCCTCGACGATCGCCGCCTTGTTCCACTTCGACCGATCCTGATCCGCCAACGGAACCAGCCCGCCATCCGCATCCGTGCGCGCCGGCCGCCGCGCATCGGTGAGCAACATCAACGCCAGCAACCCTTGCACTTCACCGTCGTCAGGCAGCAGCCGACGAACCCCGCGCACCAGCCGAATCGCCTCGGTCGTCAGCTCCGCGCTGTGCAACGAGGTGCCCGACGAGGCGGTGTAGCCCTCGTTGAAGATCAAATACAGAACATGCAGCACAGCCCCCATCCGGGCATCCCGCTCAGCCTCGGGCGGCATCTCGAAAGTACTGCCCGCCTGCTTGATACTGCGCTTCGCCCGGGAGATCCGCTGCGCCATAGTTGCCTCAGGCACCAAAAACGCGGCGGCGATCTGCGCGGTGGTCAAACCGCCGACAGCCCGCAAGGTCAGCGCGATCTGCGACGCCGCCGATACCGCTGGATGGCAACACAGGAACAACAAAGTCAACGTGTCGTCCCGCCCGGCCACGTCGTCGACATCCGGAGCCGAGGCAACGAACTCCTCAGGAGCAGCGAGGCTCGCCGCGTTCTCCTCCCGCCGACGCCGCGCTGACTCGCTGCGCAGCAGGTCGGTCAATCGCCGCGAGCCGACCCGGATCAGCCAGCCGCGCGGGTTGTCAGGCACCCCTTCCGACGGCCACTGCTGAGCAGCCGCGAGGAGGGCCTCCTGCACAGCCTCCTCGGCGAGGTCGAAGTGCCCGTAGTGCCGCACGAGCGCACTGAGCACCTGCGGCGTCTCCTCCCGCAGCAGGAGCTCGAAGTCGCTCACATCTCCAGCCCGGAGCTGTCCATCACAGGTCGCACCTCCACGGCGAGGTACTTCGCGTCCGGCATCCGGGCCGCGTAGTCGATCGCCTGGTCGATGTCGTCGCACTCCACCAGATAGAAGCCCGCCAGGTGCTCCTTGGCTTCGGCGTACGGTCCGTCGGTCGTGGTCAGGGTGTCGCCGCGGACGGAGACGGTCCGGGTGGTGATCGGATCGGCCAGCCCGGCGGCACTGACCAGCATGCCCTGTTCGGTGAGCTCGTGCATCAGCTCTTCGTGCGACCGGGCCAGGCCCTCGCGCTGCTCGGCCGTCAGTCCGGCCCAGCTCTCCTCGTTGCTGTAGATCAGCAGCATGTACTTCACAGGCACCATCCTGACGGTCGCGGAGGTCCCGGCGACCCCCTTTCACCCGGTACGTCGTAGCCGGGCCGGCCGATCTCGACATGGCGACTCAAAATGTCGAGCCGCCGACCAGGGGTCCGACGTACCCGGCAAGAGGCGCCCAGCCCGGGTGTCCGGAGTACTGGAGGCCCTGCATCATGGAGAACAGTCCCGATCCGAAGCGCTGGTTCGCCCTCGCCCTGCTGTGTCTGGCGGGGTTCATGATCATCCTGGACGCCTCGATCGTGCTGGTCGCGGTGCCGTCGATCGAGCGGGAGCTGACCTTCTCGACCGGTGGAGTGCAGTGGGTGCCCAGTGGCTATGCACTGATGTTCGGCGGCCTACTGCTGCTCGGTGGGCGAGTGTCGGACCTACTAGGCCGTCGGCGCGTACTGATCGCCGGACTGCTGCTGTTCGCGGCCTCCTCGCTCCTGTGTGGCTTCGCCTGGTCAGGGGATGCGCTGGTGTTCGCACGTGGCCTACAGGGGATCGCTGCCGCAGTACTGGCTCCCAGTGCGCTCTCCATCGTCATGACGACGTTCCCGGACGGCGCTGAGCGGAACAAGGCGCTGGGGATCTGGGGAGCGACCAGCGGTGTCGGCGGTACGGCCGGGTCGCTCATCGGCGGACCAGTGACAGACGGACTCGGCTGGCAGTGGATCTTCTTCATCAACGTGCCTGTGTGCCTGCTGGTAGTCGCCCTGGCCCCGGTACTGCTCAAAGACAGCCGTGGCCCCGGCCGCCGCGGCTTCGACATCGCCGGTGCCGTCACTGTGACCGCTGCATTGATCGTCCTCGTGTACGCCGTAATCGAAGCACCCACGTCATCAGCCGGGCGGACCACATTGCTGGCCCTCGTGTCGGCCGGTCTCTTCGCGTTGTTCGTGCAGGTGGAGAAGCGGTCGGCGGCCCCACTCGTCCCGCTCAGGATCTTCCGGTCGCGCGCGGTGGTCGGCGGCAACCTGATCGGGATGACCTGGGGGCTGGCCGCTTTCGGGCTGAACTTCGTCTACACGCAGTACGCGCAGCTCGCCCTCGGTACCTCCGCGATCCGCTACGGGCTGATGTCCTCCGTGCTCGCCGCCGCGGCGGTCGGCGGATCGATCGTCGGGCAGAACCTGGTCACCCGGATCGGCCCGCGCCCGATCGCCGCCGCCTCGCTCGTCGTGGCGGGTATCGGCAGCACGGTCATGAGCCTGATGTCCGTCTCGTCCGGGTACTTCGAAGTCGCATTCTGGGGGCTGACCATCTTCGGAGCCGGACTCGGCGCGGGGTCCGTGGCCGGGGCGATCGCTGCCCTGAGCGAGGTGGCCGAGAAGGACTCGGGAATGGCGTCGGGGCTGCAGAACGCCACGTTCCAGATCGGTGGGGCGGTGGGGATCGCAGTACTGTCCGCGGTCGCGGTCGGGAACACGCACGGGAGCGCGCCGGCTGAGTTGGTGTCGGGCTACCGGGTCGCGTTCGCGGCGTGCTGGGCGTTCATCGCGGTCGGCTTGGTCGGTACAGGCCTGCTGGTCGGCAGGAAGCGGGCAGCTGACCGCGAAGCAGCAACAGTCGCCGCTTGACGGCTTGCAAGCGCAGTCGGCTCAGGTGCTGAGCACGGTCGGGCGGAGCTCGACGCGGTCGCCGATGATCGTGGAGACGTGGCCTGCCACCTGTTGAGCGCGGGCGTCGTCGGCGACATCGACCAGGAAGAAGCCCGCGAGCTGTTCCTTCGCCTCGCCGTACGGGCCGTCGGTGACGACGCGAGCGCCTTCACGCACCTGCACCACCCGGCCGTCGCCGGGCAACGACAGCCCCTCGGAGCTGACCAGCTCACCGCTCACGGCGAGCTCGCCCTTGAACTTCGTCAACGCGCGCACAGCCGCGAGATCGGCCGGGGAGCCGCTCGGCCGGTCGCCGCCGTAGATCAGTACGAGGTACTTCATACCGCCGGATCGTAACGACCCGCACAGACAAAACCCCGCGAGCCGATGGCTCGCGGGGTCGTCCACTTCAGTCGATCAGAACCAGTGGCGTCGTCCCCCGACAGCGCGACCGGTAGAGCCGAGCAGGAACAACACTGCTCCGATGACGAGCAGCACGATGCCGATCGTCCACAGGACCGGAATACTCAACACGAATCCCAGAATCAACAGGATCAGTCCGAGGATGAGCATGAAGCCTCCCTTATCTCCTCTGGCCGCCAGGGCGGGGGTTGGCGGCGCCCAGTTCAAGTGCCCATCCGTAATCCCCGCTAACCTGTCAACGCGTAGTACGGGCGCGGCCACGCACAGTCAGCGTCGCCAGGGGAATTCCGGCGTGCGCTTGTTCTGGAACGCGGCGATCCCCTCGACCAGCTCACCCTCGGCGATCGTCTCCTGGTACCGCCGGAAGGCGAGCGAATCCGCGTCCTTCCCGGCGAGCAGCGCGTTGACCGTCTCCTTCGCCGAGCGAATGGTCAGCTGCGACCGCGAGATCAGCGTCGCGGCGAACTCGGCCGCACCGGCATCGAGCGCGTCCTCGGCGAAGACCCGATCGACCAGCCCCTTCGCATACGCCTCGTCGGCAGTCAGCAGGTCACCGCTGAACAGCAGGTACTTCGCAGTCGCAGGCCCCACCAGATCGAGCAGAACCTTGATCGCCGCGGGCGGATAGACCACGCCGATCCGGGCCGGCGTCACCCCGTACGTCGACCCGCTCGCCGCGAACCGGAAGTCGCAGTTGACCGCGATCTCCAGCCCGCCGCCGATGCAATGGCCCCGGATCACCGCGACCGTCGGCTTCGGGAACTCGCGCAGTGCCGCCTGCGCTCTCAAGTTGTGAGCCCGGAGCTCCGCCATCGGATCGGCCGGGTCGGCTCCGGAGACCAGCTCGCCGATGTCGGCGCCCGCCGAGAAGCTCGGCCCCGCGCCGGTGACGAGCAGGACCTTCACCTCGGGATCCGCGGCCAACTCGGCCAGCAACCCCGGCAGCGCCTCCCACATGGCCCGGGTGAGCGCGTTCCGTTTGGGTACCCGGTCGATCACCACCCGTGCCACAGCACCGGTCTCGACGCTGAATCCGAGCTCGTCCATGACGCGCAGTCAACCAGACACGACACCCCGCCGCCGCGCGGTGAATCACAACCGCTGAGCGTGCGGCATGTACGTAATTCGTTAAAACGCCGCGCCAGTTGGTGGACCTGTCAGGAAGTGTGCTTGACTCCTCCGGTCGATAACGTTTTGATCTCGGCAGATTGGGTGGACGCAGTGGCTGAAGGACGGCATAGACAGGCGCGGCACCGTCAACCGCGCCCCAAGGTGATCGGCCCCGGCATCGTGAAGGTTGCGATCCCAGGCGCCGCGGTGGCTCTACTGGCCACCGGCTCCGCAGTCGCATTCCCCGACGAAGCCCCGAAGCACGACGTGACTACCGCCAGCTCGCCCCTGCAGCTGAAGCGTGAGGCACCGACCAGCCGGGACGCGAATCGTCCGTCGTTGGACCTCACTCCGACGCAGGCGCCCTCGAAGGCGCCGGCCGCCAAGCACCTCAAGAAGCAGGCTCCGATCCCGAAGCCCAACTCGGTCAAGACCCGGGCCGCGGAGAGCGTGAAGACGGTCGCCCCGCCGAAGATCATCGGCAGCAAGTTCACCACCACCGACCTCAACGTGTGGTCCGCCCCGGTCACCGGCAGCCTGCTGACCGTCCTGGAAAAGGGCAGCAAGGTCTCGGTCACCGGCAAGGTCCAGGGCATCTGGGCCGAGATCGTCCGCGACGGCGTCTCCCGCTGGGTCAAGGCGCAGTACCTGGCCGCGACCAAGCCGGTCGAGGAGTCCGTCGAGGGCACCCCGTCGCAGGCAGCCTGCAAGTCCGGCTCCAGCGTCGAGGAAGGCCTGACCGCGGACGCCATCCGGGTGCACCGCGCGATCTGCCACCTGTTCCCCTCGGTCACCTCGTACGGCGGTCTGCGCAGCGGCGACAGCGGCAGCGAGCACTCCACCGGTCACGCGCTCGACATCATGGTCAGCGGCGAGACCGGCCAGGAGATCGCCGACTGGCTGCGCGCCAACCGCAAGGCGATGGGCGTCAGCCAGCTCATCTGGCAGCAGCACATCTGGACGGTCCAGCGCAGCAGCGAAGGCTGGCGCGCGATGGAGGACCGTGGCGGCGCCACGGCCAACCACTACGACCACGTCCACGTCACCGTGTACGGCAACTCCGGCACTGCCTGAGATTCGGCAAAAGAACGGCCCGGCTCCCTCCCATGGGAGCCGGGCCGTTCTGCTTGTGGTCAGGGCTCGAGGTTGTGGTTGAGGTGGAAGAAGTTGTCCGGGTCGTAGGCGCGCTTGACCGCGCGGAGCCGGCTCAGGTCGGCTTCGCAGTACGCCGAGGTCGCGCGGGCCGGATCGGCCAGGAAGTTGAGGAACGTCCGCCCGCTGTTGCGTTGGTCCAACTCGGGGACCTCCTGGTCGATGATCAGCGAGTACGCCGCTTCGCGGTGCCCGACCGGGCCGGCGCCGGGACCGGGGTGCGCCATCGCGCCACCCCAGTGCCGGATCTCGACGGTCGCGCTGGGGACCGTGGCCAGTTGGTCGAGCAGATCGTCGTCGAGGGTGTCGAGCAGGTCGAGGTAACGGGCCGGGGTTCCGCCCATCGACGATCCGGCGTACGGGGTGGTCCTGAGTTCGCCCGCCAGTCGTTGGCCCGCGACCTCGAAGAGGGGCTTGAGGAGGTGTTCGGCCAGTTCGGGCTCACCGGAGTACGAGGCCTTGATCGCGAGTGCGCGGGTGCCGTCGGGGGTGCGGGTGAGGAGGATGGCGGTGCTGAGCTCGTTGGGGATGGTGGCGGACCAGTCGCGGTAGAACTTCAGCGTCTCGGCTGCGTTGTCGACCGCGAAGTAGACGATGCCGGAGTGGACCTGCGGTACGGAGTACAGGCGGAACTCGAGCGAGGTGACGATCCCGAAGTTGCCGCTGCCGCCGCGGATCGCCCAGAACAGGTCCGGGTGCTCGTCCGCGCTCGCCGTGACTACACGACCGTCCGCAGTGACTACCTCGGCGCGGATCACGCTGTCGGCCGCGAACCCGTACTTCCGGGCGAGCCAGCCGACGCCGCCGCCCAGCGTGTAGCCGGTGACGCCGACGTCCCGTGACGATCCGGCCAGCGGCGCCAGCCCGAACTGCCCAGCTGCGTCGATCACTGCACCCCAGCGGGTCCCGGGGCCGACCTTGGCGACCATGCGCTGCGGGTCGACCAGTACTGACGTCATGGCCGAGGTCCTGAGCAGGATGCCGCCATCAGCCGGCACCCGAGTCCCGTGCCCAGTCGCCTGTACTGCGATCGGCAGCCCAAGTTGCCGGGCGGTGCGCACTGCCGCCTGCACGTCTGTGCGGCTAGAGGCCTCTGCGACCACCAGGGGACGCGAGTCGAAGGTGGGGACGATCGACTTGCGCAGTACGTCGTACTGCTCGTCTCCTGGCCGGTGGACCGACCCGTTGAAGCCGGATCCGAGCAGTGCCGCTACAACGTCACTACCAGTCGTCTCTACCGAGTAGATCGCTTGCGTGCTCATCCTGCTGCTCCCTCGCGTGTGCCTGGCTCTTACACACACGTCGAAGCGGCTGGGCCCAGATAGACACGACCGGTCGAACTATTTTCGTCAGGCGGGGATCTCGAGGGATTCCAGCCGGGAGAGGTCGGCCAGGATGTTGAGCTCGGTGATCCTGCCGTTGTGAACGGTGAGGTCCATGACACCCAGCAGGGTGTCTCCGACGACGGTGATGGCGCCTGGGTAGCCGTTGATGAGGGCCAAGCGGCCGTGGGGGGCCAGCCTGCCGAACATGACTGCTTGCTCGACGACGGCGAGGGCGCCTCGCATCAGCTTGGAGACGGCAGGGCCGCCTACCGCGGTACCGGCGTCGGCGCGGAGTACGACGTCGGGGTCGAGGAGGGAGAGCAGCGCCTCGAAGTCGCCGCTGCGGGAGGCGGCGAGGAAGGCTTCGACGACCTCGCGCTGGCGGGTGACGTCGCTGTCGGTGACCGGGGCGCCCTGAACCCGGCGGCGGGCGCGGGAGGCGAGTTGCCTTGCGGCGGCCGGGGTCTTGTCGACGATCTCGGCGACCTCGTCGAAGCTGAGCCCGAACATGTCGTGCAGCACGAACGCGAGCCGCTCGGCGGGCGACAGCTTGTCGAGTACGACCATCATCGCCAGCCCGACCGCGTCCGCCTGGGCGGCCTCTTCCGCCGGGTCGAGCGGACTGAGGATCGGGTCGGGGACGAACATGTCGAGCGAGTCCTCGCGACGGGTCTTGCGGCTGCGCAACTGGTCGAGGCAGACCCGCGACACCACCGTCGTCAGCCAGCCGCCGAGGTTCTGGATCTCGCCCGCGTCGGACCGGCTCAGCCGCAGCCAGGCCTCCTGGACCGCGTCCTCCGCCTCGGTCACCGAACCGAGCATCCGGTACGCCACCGAGCGCAGCTGGGCGCGGTGCTGCTCGAACTGGCCGGCCAGTTGGTCGAAATCGTCCACAGGTCACAATCTCCCGTCGCGGTCCGTCAATCCTCTGACGGTCGTCGAGGACATCATGTGACAGCTCGGGGGTCCGGCGCCGATCATTACGGCCATGGCCGACCGTGAGCTCGTCTTCGAGGACCACTTCGACGGACCGACCCTGGATCCCGCCGTCTGGCTGCCGAATTACCTTCCCCAGTGGAGTTCCCGGGCCGCGACGGCGGCGCAGTACGAGCTGGCGGACTCCTGCTTGCGACTGTTCGTCCCGCCGGATCAGGGGCTGTGGTGTGAGGACGACCACACGCCACCGATGCGCGTCTCGGGCATCCAGTCGGGCAACTTCTCGGGACCGGTCGGGAGCACCATCGGCCAGCAGCCCTATCGCGACGGACTGGCCGTCCGCGAGGAGCAGCCTGCGTTCTGGGGCTGGACTCCAACTGGCGGCTACATCGAGCTACGCGCCCGCGCCGTCGTCTCGCCGCGCTCGATGGTCGCCCTGTGGATGGTCGGCCTCGAGGACAGCCCCGAACGCTGCGCCGAAATCTGCATCACCGAGATGTTCGGCAACTCCGTCACGCCTGGCTCGGTCGAGGTCGGTATGGGCCTCCACACCTTCCGCGACCCGTCCGTCCCCGAAGACTTCGAGGCCGTCCGCCTCCCCTTGGACCTCACCGACTTCCACCTGTACGCCGTCGACTGGACATCCGACCGCGCCGACTTCTACGTCGACGACGTTCTGATCCGCACCTGCCCGAGCCCACCGGCCTACCCCATGCAACTGATGCTCGCCGTCTTCGACTTCCCCGACGGATCCTCAGCTGAAGCGGTACCTGAGTTCGTCGTCGACTACATCCGCGGCTACAAGTGAGCCAGCAGCTGGAGTTTGTCGTGCGACGGCGTGCCGGGCGTGGCGTGGTAGGTGATGAGCATCTGGTTTGGGGCGCCGGGAAGGGCGAGTTTTTCGTAGTTGAGGGTCAGCGGGCCTACTTGTGGATGGTTGAAGCGGGTGGTGCCGCTGGTCTTCTGGCGGACGTCTTGTTTGGCCCAGAGGGTGCGGAAACGATCGCTGTGCAGGCTCAGTTCGCCGATCAAGGTGGTGATCTGCGGGTCGTCGATGTCGGGGGCGATGATCGAGCGGAGGTAGGCGACGGCCTTGGCGGTCATCTCGTCCCAGTCGAGGTAGAACTCGCGCATCTCCGGCTCCAGGAAGGCTGCGCGAATGGTGTTGACGCCGGGGGCGAAGAAGGGGCTTAGGGCAACGGCCATGCGGTTCGCGGCCAGGGTTGTCAGGTAGCGACCCTGGACCAGGGCCGGGGTGGTCGGCCAGCTGTCGATGAGGCTTTGGATGCCGGTGCTGACCTGCTCGGGTCGGGCAGCGCGGCGGCGTACCGGTTTGGTTGGGGTGGTGAGGTTCTTGAGGTAGGTCTCGGAATCCGCATCCAGTTGGAGCGCACGGGAGAGGCTGTCGAGCACCTGGTCGGAGGGGTGCTGGTCACGGCCCTGCTCGAGCCGCAGGTAGTACTCGACGCTGATGCCGGCC
This sequence comes from Kribbella ginsengisoli, assembly GCF_039537185.1. Classification (NCBI taxonomy): domain Bacteria; kingdom Bacillati; phylum Actinomycetota; class Actinomycetes; order Propionibacteriales; family Kribbellaceae; genus Kribbella; species Kribbella ginsengisoli. The sequence continues at coordinate 635,596 of NZ_BAABAA010000007.1, forward strand.
AGCAGTGCGACCTCCTCCCGGCGCAGCCCGGGTACGCGTCTACGGCTGCCCCCTGGCAGGCCTACGTCCTCGGGGCGCAGCCGCTCGCGACGTACCTTCAGGTACTCGCCGAGGTTGCTCATGCTTCCAGAGTAGAGGCGTACTGCGGGCTCATCCTGCCCCTGCCGGTACCAGTGTCAGCAGGGCCTTCTTCCCCGGCGCTGGTCGACGCACGCTCGGCATATGAACTCATTCTCATCTACTGCTAGCGAAGTACTGGCCGGTGTCGACCTCTCCGGTCAGCGTGCTCTCATCACCGGCGCCAACTCAGGGATCGGTGTCGAGACCGCCCGTGCGCTTGCCGCAGCTGGTGCCGAGGTCGTACTCGCGGTCCGGAACGTTGTCGCAGGCAAGGAAATCGCCGCGGCGATCGGCGGCGCCGCCCGGGTCGCCGAGCTGGATCTCGCCTCGCTGTCCTCCGTCCGCTCCTTTGTCGACGGCTGGGATGGTCCGCTGCACATCCTGGTCAACAACGCCGGCATCATGGGCGTACCGGAGCTGACCCGTACGCCGGAAGGCCGCGAACTGCAGTTCGCCGTCAACTTCCTCGGCCATTTCGCCCTCACCGTCGGGCTGCACGACGCCCTGGCCGGTGCGGGCAACGCACGGATCGTCTCGCTCAGCTCGAACGCTCACCTGATGGCCCCACCGGTCTTCGACGACCTCGACTGGGTCTACCGGCCGTACCACCCGATCGCCGCGTACGGCGAGTCGAAGACCGCGACCGTCCTGCTCGCCGTCGAGGCGACCCGACGCTGGGCCGCCGACGGGATCGTCGCCAACGCGGTCAACCCCGGCGCGATCGCGACCAACCTCCAGAAGCACACAGGCGGACTTCAGACACCGGTCGAGCGCCGCAAAACCGTCGAGCAGGGCGCAGCCACCTCGGTCCTCGCCGCAACCCTCACCACCGGCGGCCGGTACTACGAAGACTGCGCCGAGGCGCCCGTACTGACCGGGCCACCGGTCATGTTCGGCGGCGGCGGCGCGCCCTTCGCCCTCGACCCGGGCAACGCCGAGCGGCTGTGGGAGATCGCTGCGAAGCTGGTCGCCTGACCGCGCTGCTTGTTATCGTTCGGGCGTGATCACGCGTCTGAGCAGCTGGTGGCCCGTCGACTAGGCGGCCACCTTGCTTTGCGCGAACCCAACCGGCCGCCTCGATGAGGCGGCCGTTGTGATGTCTCCTCGTTGGGCGGCCTGACCCCGAGGACTGACCATGCCCACTGTGAATCGCACCTGGTCCGGACTGATCTCCGACCTGCTCAACGGCCGTGACCTCACGCCGGAGGACGTCTGGTGGGCGATGGACAGCGTGGTCGGCTCCGAGGCGACGTCGGCTCAGGTCTCCGGGTTCCTGATCGCTCTGCGGGCCAAGGGCGAGACTGCGGACGAGATCGGTGCGATGGCGGCGGCGCTCCGGCAGCACGCCACCTCCGTCCGCATCCCGGGGCGCTTTGTCGACATCGTCGGGACGGGTGGTGATGGGACGGGGGCGATCAACATCTCGACGATGGCGGCGATCGTGGCCGCGTCTACTGGCGTGACCGTGGTCAAGCACGGTGGGCGGGCCGCGTCTTCGCAGGCCGGCGGTTCGGCCGACTTGGTCGAGCACTTGGGCATTCCGCTCGACCTGTCTGCCGCCGACGCTGTCAGGGTCGCCTCGGCGGCTGGGCTCACCTACCTGTTCGCACCTCGGTTCAACCCTGCTCTGCGGCAGGTAGCTGCTGTACGCCGGGAGCTGGGCGTCCCGACCGCGTTCAATGTGCTCGGCCCACTCCTCAACCCCGCTGATCCGGTCTGCCAGTTGGTGGGGGTTGCCGATGCACGCATGCAGCCGGCGCTGGCCGCAGCGATCGCTAGTCGCGGCACCACTGCCCTGGTTGTCCGAGGCGACGACGGCCTCGACAAGCTGACGACTACTACCTCCTCCCGTGTGTGGGTAGTCCGCGGCGGCTGCTCTGCACCCGAATCCTTGGACCCCCGCTCGTTAGGCCTTGCCCGGTCGTCACTTGCTGCGCTGCGAGGCGGTACTGCGGCGGCCAACGCCCGGGTGCTCCACCGCGTGCTGGCCGGGGATCGCGGGGCTGTGCGGGACGTAGTACTGCTGAACGCTGCAGCTGCTGTAGTCGTTGGACGGCTGACGGATGAGCCGCTGGTGGAGCAGCTGGCTGTCGCGTTGGAGCAGTGTGCAGAGGCGGTCGACAGTGGTCGGGCGGCTGCAACACTGGGCCGATGGATCGCCGGATCCACCAGCACCTAACCTTCCCCTCCGGCTAGCGACCTTGGAAGAGACCGGTGGCGCGGTAGGCGGCGTACATGTCCCACACCACTTCCGTCTGCGGCTGCAGAGGTGCCGGTAGGTCGTCAGGCCCGAAGAAGCCAGCCTGGATGACTTCATCGTCACCAGGGATCAGTTCACCCGTCCACTGCCTGGCCTCGAAGAGCATGGCGAAGCACTGCAGGCGGTCGCCGTTTGGGTAGGTGATGGTGTGCAGCGCGGCCTCCGACAGGGAGCCGAACTGGGTCAGGTCATCGGGGTCTACACGCAAGCCGGACTCTTCCAGCAACTCCTGCGCTGCGGTCTCGCGAAAGCTCATCCCTGGCTCAGCTGCGCCGGCGGGGAGGTCCCAGAGGCCGGAGTCGGTGCGCTGCTGGAAGAGCACTCGTTCCTGCTCGTCCACGACTACTACCTGTGCGCCGGGCATCAGCAGGAGGCGGTCACCGACGAGTTGGCGGAGCTGCCAGGTGTACGAACCTTCGAAGGCCATCTGTGGAGACTACGTGCGGTAGCGGAGGAGGGTTATGCCGGAGCGGAAGGGTTGGGTCTCCACTAGCTGCAGGGTGGCTGGGGTGCTTGTGCCGGGGAAGAGGCGGGCGCCCTTGCCGATCACTACCGGGTAGACGAACAGGCGGTACTCGTCAACCAGGCCGGCGGTCGCTAGCGCGTGGACGAGGGTGATGCTGCCGGTAGCGACTATGTCTTTACCGGCGGTGGCCTTCAGGGCCTCTACCTCGTCCAGCCCACGCAGTACCGTGCTGTGCTCCCACTGCGGGTCCTGCAGGGTCGTGGAGACCACGTACTTGGACACTGCGTTGAGGTAGTCGGAGATACCGGTCGGGTCGTCGGTCTGGTGCGGCCAGTAGCCGCGCATGTCCTCGAACGTCTGCCGCCCGACCAGGAACGCATCAGCGGCCTCCCGCTGCACCTCCAGCGCACCCAGTACGTCGGACAGGTCCTCGTCGCCAGGGTTGAACCACCCCTCGCTCGCGTCGATCACCCCGTCGAGCGTGATGTTCTCGGTCACCACCAGGTCCCGCATGCTCCAGCCTCCTCCGTCGTTTCTGGGTACGTCGGAACCCCTTACCCACTCTCGACAAGTCAGCGGGGCTCTTTTGCGCGACCGGCCGGTGCTACGTAGCGTGAGAGTGTGACTGTGGATCCGTACGGGGACGAACGTCTGGTGGAGTTGTACGACGAGGACAACCGACCGGGGGCAGACCACGAGTACTTCCTGAAGCTCGCGGACGGAGCCACCAAGGTCATCGACTTCGGATGCGGTACCGGCCTCCTGACCCGCGCCTTCGTGCAGCCCGGGCGGGTGGTGCTAGGGGTCGATCCGAGCGCGACGATGCTGAACTACGCGCGCCGGCAACCGGGCGCGGAAGACGTCACCTGGATCGACGGTGACGCCGGCGCGGTCCTGCCCGCCGGCGACGCGGATCTGGTCGTCAGCAGCGGCAACACGATGATGCACATCACCACCGATGACTTTCCGTGGGTGCTCGAGGCGCTCGCGGCAGCGTTGAGGCCCGGCGGGGTGTTGAGCTTCGAGAGTCGGAACCCGGCCGCACGGGCCTGGGAGCAGTGGGGACCGGAGGCGACCTACAGCGAGCGCGATACGCCGGCCGGACATCTGAAGGAGTGGATGGAGGTCACCGAGGTCGGCAACGGCCTGGTGGTCTTCGATGCGCACAACGTGTTCGAGGACGGCGTCGACACCGTCTACACGACCACGCTGTACTTCCGTACGGTCGACGAACTCCGCGCCGGGCTGGAGAAGGCAGGCTTCGGCGACGTCGAGGTGTACGGCGGATGGCACGAACAGCAACTGACGGACGACTCCCGGCTGTTCGTAGTACGGGCAACCAAGCCGTAGCCCGAGCAGCCGAGTTGTCCACAGACTCGTCAGGCCTTGGCCGCGGGGTTATTGTGACGTGGGGGTGACGCGGACACAGAATCCCTTGCTGACAAAGGGATTCTCCTATCTGAAGTAGCTGTTCTCGAGAGGGGCATCACCGTGGGAACCATCACCACCAGCGACGGCACCGAGATCTTCTACAAGGACTGGGGCAGTGGTCAGCCGATCGTGTTCAGCCACGGCTGGCCGTTGTCGGCCGACGACTGGGACAACCAGATGCTGTTCTTCCTGCAGCAGGGGTACCGGGTCGTCGCCCACGACCGCCGCGGCCACGGCCGGTCGACGCAGACCGGTGACGGCCACGACATGGACCACTACGCCGACGACCTGGCAGCCGTCGTCGAGCATCTCGATCTGCACGACGCGATCCACGTCGGCCACTCGACCGGCGGGGGCGAGGTCGCGCACTACCTGGCCCGCCATGGCGAGGGGCGGGCGGCGAAGGCGGCGCTGCTGTGCGCAGTACCGCCGCTGATGCTGAAGACCGACGCGAACCCGGACGGCCTGCCCAAGGAGGTCTTCGACGACCTTCAGGCGCAACTCTTCGCGAACCGGTCGGAGTTCTACCGCGCGCTGCCGTCCGGCCCGTTCTACGGGTTCAACCGGCCGGGAGCGGAGCCGTCCGAGGCGATCATCGCCAACTGGTGGCGGCAGGGGATGATGGGCGGCGCGAAGGCGCACTACGACGGCATCGTCGCCTTCTCCCAGACCGACTTCACCGAGGACCTGAAGCAGATCACCATCCCGGTCCTGGTCATGCACAGCGAGGACGACCAGATCGTCCCCTACGTCGCCGCCGGCCCCCGCTCAGCAGAGCTCCTGAAGAACGGCGTCCTCAAGACGTACAAGGACTACCCGCACGGCATGCCGACCACGCACGCCGACGTCATCAACGCCGAGCTCCTCGAATTCATCCGCTCCTGACTCCGGTTGTCGTCGCGGGCTTGCGGACGATGAGATACCCCTGATCGACCTTCTCCCACTCCGCACGCCCGCGTACGGCCGTCATCCACAGCTCGAACCCGCCATCCCGCAACAGCCCGGCGACCTCGTCCGGCCGCTGCCGGTAGACGTCGAGCTCGAGCGCCGTACCGCCGTACTCGGTCCGCCGCACCTGGTCCTCCCCGACTTGGAAGGCCAGCATCAGTACTCCGCCTGGCGCGAGCACCCGGTAGAACTCGGCGAACACCGCTGCCCGTTGCTCCCACGGAACGTGGATGACCGAGTAGTAGGCGAGCACTCCGCCCAGCGACCCGTCGGGCACGTCCAGCGCCAGCATCGACCCTTCCTCGAATCGCAACTCGGGGTAGCTCTGCCGAGCCAGCGCCAGCATCCCCGGCGACAGGTCGATCCCGAACGCATCCAGCCCCAGCTCGGCCAGCAAGACGGTCACCCGGCCGGGTCCGCACCCCACGTCCGCCACTGGCCTACCGGTGGGTCGGACGAGCTCCGCGAAGGTCGCGAACAGGGATCGGTCGAGCGGCAGGTCGTCGAAGGACGACTGCACGAGGCCGGCATGCTCGGCCGCCAGGGCGTCGTACGAGGTCCGGGTGGTGGTGAGGAAGTCCGCCATGGCCAGGACCCTAGGGGGTGGCTCCGACAAGTTTCGCGCGTGGTTGAATCCCGGCGATCAAACGTTCGAAACAGTGAGGAGTTTCGTGTGAACAGGCTTGTCCGTGGGGTGCTCGCGGTGTCCGCTTCCACTGTCGTCATCCTGGCCGGGACGACGATTCCGGCGTCGGCGACCGAGGGCAGCCCGAGCGGCGCGCCGCCGGAGGGGAGCATCGGCGTCTGGTGCGTTTCGGTCACCGGCGCGAAGGCGTGCTTCGGGGAGTACGGCGACAAGGTCTGGGTGAAGGACACCAAGGCGAACGGCGAGCCCGCCGCCGGCACCATCTCCGACACCGAGTCCGACGTGAGCTGGCACCGCGAATGCTACAACGGCCGTGGTGCCGACGGCGGCTGGGTGATGTGCGACTTCGACGTACCGGAGAACGACGAAGGCCTTCTCTGGGCCGTCAACAACCCCTTCGTCGGCGCCCAGGCCAGCACCAAGATCTGGACCACCATCATCTGACCTGCCCGGGATTCCGCGGTGAGGGTCGATCCTGGGGCAGACTCGTCACTTGTTCCTCGTGGCCGGGTTCGGCACGCACTGGATGAGGGAGAGCGCTGGTGACGACTACCTATACGACTCGGCCGTTGTCGCCGGAGACCTGGGACGACTTCAGCGCGCTGGTGGAGGCCAACGGCGGGGTGTGGGGTGGCTGCTGGTGCATCGGCTTCCATGTCGAGGGGTTCGGCGAGAAGCCCCACAGCGCTGAACGCAACCGCGCCGCAAAGCGAGCCCACGTGGACCAAGGCACCGTGCACCAGATCCTCGTCTACGACGCGGATGGCGTGTGCGTGGGTTGGTGCCAGTACGGACCCCCGGCCGAACTACCCAACATCAAGAATCCGGCCAAGTACGCGGCCGGCGCCTCGGAGCTACCCGCATGGCGGATCGGCTGCATCTTCACCGGCAGCCGCCACCGCGGCCGAGGCGTCGCCCGCGCGGCGGTGGCCGGCGCACTGGACGCGATCCGCGCCGCCGGCGGCGGAGTGGTGGAGGCCTACCCGGAGCAGACCACCGACCGCAAGCCCCAACGCGGCGCCTTCCTCCATACCGGCCCCGAGGAACTCTACGAACAATTCGGCTTCACCCGCGACCGCCAGATCGCCAAGTGGCGCTGGGTCATGCGCACCGAACTCTGACCAGCGGAGGGCGTGGGATTCGAACCCACGATGACGGTCACCCGCCATACCGGTTTTCAAGGCCAAGCTGCCCAGAGCCGCCGATAGTGGCTCTGACCTGCACAAACGTCGAGCGCCGGGGATCAGCAAGGCCGCACCATTGCACGCATTCTGCACGGATGCCGCGAAACCCGATTTGGTCATGCACCTGCCGGGGTGCTTGGGGAGCTGTCCGTGGCCCCTGTAGCCCCGTGGAGTTCGCGCAGGAAGTCTTCGCCGAACGTGGTCAGCCCCTGGATGAGGTCCATCCCCTGGTCCCACGAGGTTCGGGCGTCCAGCAGGCTGAGGTTGACTAGGGTCTGCAGTAGGGGCGATGGATACTTGCGACCGACGTCGAGTATCCGCTGGTTGATCTCTCGCTCAGCTCCGCGAGCCGCCTGTGACCGTTCCCCGGATGACTCGACCTCTTGTTGGACTCGCCAGATGTCTTCGAGGCAGCGGACGTGGGGAGCCTCAATCTGCGACAACACATCGGTCATCAGGCTTGCACTGTCGATCATCGCGTCATCTAGAACGGCTTCGGCGATCACCAGGCCCAGCAACCGCCGCTTTGCCTCTAGGCCTGAGTTGGCAGCGGCTTGGATCGCGCGCCCGAAAACGACGTCTAGATCCTCAGATTCCACTAGTCGCTCTTGGAGTTGTTCGGGAGTGACTTTCTCGCCGATCGCTCCCAGCGCCTGCGAGGCTCGATACTCGTAGCGCTTCCGATATCCATCCCAGATCTCGGCTGCCGGTCCGCCTACTAGCGGGACCATTCCGACCAGCGCTCGGCCCCAGATTTCGACGTGCCCCGGTGGTTCGATTTCGTTTGAAGTCACGTGATCAGAGTCGCACCCTGCACGACATGAGTCAGCCCCCAACCCGGCAATCTGGTTGGGGGCTGGCTGGGTGGGACTGGTCACCCCGCTAGCGTCGTCTCGATCCGATCCATCGCCTGCTCCTCTCGCCCATCCAGGCACTTGGCGTAGATCCGCATCAGGACCTCCAGCGATTGCCCTGCCCAGTCGGCGACGCGCTTCGGTTCAACGCCACTGGCAAGCCAGGTCGAGACGGCTGCATGCCGCAGGTCGTAGGGCCGCTTGGCCAGCTTGGAAGTGCGCGCCAGCTGCTCACCGAAGACCGCGATCCGTGCGGCGTTCCAGATTGCCTGGTAGGTCTTGCCTGGCACCATGCCGCCGCGTTCTCCCCAGAACAACCGACCGTATGCGTCAACCCCGAACTGCTCTAGGTGTTGGTGATAGATCGTGGTCAGCTTCGATGGGCAGGGCGTCCACCGCCCTGCTCCAACGTCGCGGTGCTTGAGTTGGCGTTTGTCTCGCTCCTCGCCGTTGTCGGTCCACGCACCTCCAGCGAATGGGGTGGAGCCGGTCAGGTAGAGCTTGCCCCGGCCTTCGTCGGGGATGTGCAGATTAAGCTTGGTCAGCTCTACTGCCTCGCCGGGGCGCAAGGCGGCGTAATACATGCTGGCAAAGAAGGCGACCATTCGCGGCCCGCTGCCAGGCAGCTTGCCCACGGCCTCGAGTAGCGCCTCAGCCTGTTGTGGATTGGGAACGGTGGCGGGATCGACCACGTCTGCTGTGTATTTCGCTCGACGTACCTTTTTGATGGTGGTGATGGGGTTGGCTGCCAGGTGTCCTTCCTCCACTGCGTACTCGCACAGGTTCCACAGCACGGCACGCCGGCGTGCCATGTAGGTACGGGAGGCTGGTTTGCCGTCAAGCTTCGTCCCGACGGCGTCAAGCACTGCACGGATCGTTTCGGCTTTGGCGAGTTCGGTGAGTTGCTTGCTGCTTCCGGCGGCCCACTTGAGAATGGCCTGTATGTCGTCCGGTGCGTCGCCCCGGTGTGCGGTGTTGAAGGCCCATTTGTGCAAGGCGTTTCTCAGTGCCTTGGCGTCGTTGCCGGTCTTCCGGCTCTTCAGCATCACCGGCGTGATCGTGATCAGAGCGTCGGCGATGCTACGTCGGGAGTTTGCTGCGGCATTTGGCCACTTCATGTCGATGTATTGGCAGGCGAAGTCGTAGAAGGTCACCTTGCTAGCAGCAGCCCGCGCCTCGGAGATCGGCCGTCCGGTGTCGCAGTAGAACGCCTCGCCGCGACCAACCGCGCTGACCAGCTTGGATAGCTCGTTGTTGGCGAGAGTTCTGTTCCTTCTGGTCAGGCTGAACGGTTCTTTGGCGACTCTCCAGCGGACGGTGTAGCTGTGCTTGCCCTTGGCAAGGTCATTGACCATCAATGTCTCGGACAGTCGGACATCAAACGTCGTCTCCATCAGGCCGCTTCCTCCCGACTGTCGAGCCAGCGCTCAAGCTCAACCCTGCGAACGCGGATCTCTCCGTTGGGGAGTTTGATGCAGCGCGGTCCGACGCCCTTCGTTCGCCATTCGTAGAAGGTCGATCGGGACACTCCCAGGTCCTCGCAGACTTCGGCGACGGTCAGTCGCGCACGGCTGGCGATCGCCGTCGTGGTGGCACTCACGTCTGGTGTCTCCTTCGGGTGTTCGTGCACAGAAGTGGGCTGGAGATGGCCTGACAGAACTGACAAAACTGACAAAACCTCCGTGCTCATCGGTCCTGTACCGGGGGCTTGACGACGTGCGGATGTACTTCGTACGCGTGAGATGGGCGGCCGCCCTTGGCGCTCTTCTCGGCCGCCTTCGGCCTAATGTGGCCATGTTCAGCGAGCAGTCTCAGTGCGGGTTCGAGGTCTTCGGCGGTTGGGAATCGGCTGCTTTGCAGGCCGCGTAGGGCGTCGCGGCGGGCGAAGGTGTCGCGGCCGGTTCGGTCGCAGTGTTTGGTGATCCAGGCGAGTACGTCGCGGGCGTCGTCGAGGTCGGGGTGGGAGCGGCCCATGAGGTCGTAGACGGCTAGGGCGTGGTCGAGGTAGTAGCGGCCGACGCGTTCGGCGGCGTGCATGGTGTCGGCGGTGATGGGGCCGGCGTAGCCGGTGGTGAAGCTGTGGGCCAGGTGGAGGAGGGCGGCGAGGCGGACGACGTGTCCGGCCAGCTTGGATGCCCAGTCGGTGATGGGTGCGAGCTGTCCGGTGCGAGGGTGGAGGCGTGGTTCGATCCAGTCTTGGAAGTCGAGCAGGGTTTGCCGGGCGTCGGGGGTGAGTTCGAGATGGTGGGGGGTGTCGCGGTCGGCCAGGAGGAGCACCAGGGTTTGCAGGGCGTCGCGGTAGGTGGTTTCGACGGGTTCGGGGACGGGGGTTGGTGTGTTGTTGCGCTGACCGACGGTGTTGACGGGGAGGCTGTAGAGGATGCGGCCTAGGACGCCTCGGTCGCGGAATCCGGGTTGTGAGGCGAGGCCTTGGAGGGTGGCGGGTTGGGTGGTGACTCCCAGCGTCATGGCGGGCCGCTCGATGGCTTCGGACTCGCGGCCTTTGCGGTCGACTTGGATGGGGTCGCCGACGTGGGCTTTGAGGAACACGGCGAGGTTGGGGGCGGCGGAGTAGCGGGTGCCGGTCAGGGTCGCGAACACGTCGCCCTCGGCGGACAGGACGGCGATCCGGCCGCCTTGTGCGGCCATCAGGGACACGCACGCTTCGGGGGTGACGTCGTCGGTCATCAGCCGGGGCAGCGCTGGTACGACGATGGCTGCGGCTTCTTTGGCGGCGGCGGTGGCGTCGGCCAGTGCCTCTTGCGGGTTGACGCTGGCGCGTTCGGCCTTCTTGGCCAGGTCTTCGGCTCTCGCGTGGGTGATCCGGGCTGCGAGCTCGGCTTCGGTGCGCTGGTCGGTGATCGCTTCTTGCAGCGCGGCTTCGGCGGCGTTGAGGGCGCTGGTCATGGCCCGGAACACGGGCGACTTGCGTGAGCCAGGCGGCAGCGCGGTCACCGTGTAAAGGTTGACCTGTTCGAGCCAGGACCGGTCGACCTGGACCAGCACCTTGCCACCGGCTGCGGTGGACAGCGCGGCCAGCGCGAGTTGTCCGGCAAGGTCGGTCGGGGTCTGTGTCGCTTCGGCGACGGCGCTGACCTGGTCGGCCAGCCACTCGGGAAACACATCGACCGGGAACGGTCGCAGCATCCGATCGGTCTTCAGCGGCACCGGTTCGCCGTCCCACGACGGCGTTTCGTTGCCCGGTGCATCAGTCCCCGCGGTGAGGCCGGCGGCGCCCATTTGGTCGTGATGCCTGGGTGTGTGCTGAAGGTTTTGGGTTGGCCTGATCGGTATGGGTGGTGTGATCGGCTCGGTGTCGAAGGGGTCTTCGGGTGGCTCGATCAGGTGCCAGTCGATGTGTTCGGTGCTCATGCTGCGGCGATCCCTTCGTCGCGGAATCCGCCGGTGATGGCGGCTCGGATGTCTCGGTCGCTTTGCTCGGCTGCGTGTCCTGCGTCGGTGAGTACGGCGATGGCGTCGGCCTGCTCGATCGCTCCGAGCAGAACGAGCCGTGCAACGCCTCTGGCAGCGCCGTACAGGGTTGTGCGGCGTTTGCCTTGCGGGGCGTTGCGTACGGCGCTCAGATGGGCGTCGAGGAGCTTGTCCGGGTGGGTGATGCCCCCGCCTCCACGCCTGGTTGCCGGGAGGCCGGCGGGCGCGGTCTGTGCGGGCTCGGGTGGCTCGCAGGCGGCCAGAAGTGCAGGCGGGGGCATCTCCACGTCGGTGGCGTGCTGGCCCCACTGGTAGCGGCGGCGGGTGCGGTGATGGATCGACGGCGGCAAGACGACGTAGCCGCCGTCTGCCTTGATGTCGATACCGGGGCGTCCGGGCATCGGGCGCGAGCCGATGTAGTGGTCGGGGTGGCGGTAGTACAGGTGGAGTCCGCCGGATCCGCTGTGGACGTGCAGGGTTCGGGGCACGAGCCGTTCGGCCATCAGGACCGCCAGGCTGTGGTCACCGCCGTGGGCGGGGTCGACGTCGACCACGAGCAGTCCGGACGCGGCACCGGTACGGACGGCGAGCTGACCGGACGGGACGGCGGCGACGATGGCGGCGAGGCGGTCGGGGTCGGTGGTGGCGGCGTAGAAGCCGTGGCAGGTCAGATGACCGCAGCTCGCAGGATCGTGCGGCGGCCTGTCGTCGGCTGGGCGGCAGGCGTCGCAGTTGGCCACGGGGCGCTTGGAGCGTCCGAGCACGAACACGGGCCAGCCGCGTCCGGCGGCATCCAGGGCGGCGGTCAGCAGATCTGTCACAGCGAGAATCCCTTACTCGAGGAGGATCAGGCAGCGGTGGCGTAGTGGGTGGCGTAGGTCGGTGTCTGGCAGTCGACGCAGCGGCCGTCGCTGGTGGGTATGCAGTAGTCGGCGACCTGGTGGCACTGCCCGCAGGTCCGGCGTGCCTGCATGGCTTTGTCGAGGGCGTTGAGCTGGGCTGGCGACGCGGTGCGCGACGGCTTGGCCAGGTCGAGGCGGTAGAGCCATGCCCAGCGCTGACCGTTGCGCCACACCAGTAGCGCGTAGGGCTCCTGCCCGCCCGGACACATCCGCATCGCGCGGAGCTGGCGGCGGGTGGCCAGGCCGCCCGGTGCCCACCGGTACCGGAACACCGGTGTTCCGTGGTGGTCCCAGCCGAGGGCGAACTTGCCGTCCCACAGCTCGATCCACTGCGACCGGGCCGGGTGCAGCGACGCGCGTTCCATCAGCATCGCGGCCATCAGAAGTGCCACCACCGGCGGCGCTGTTCAGCGGTGTCGAACCGGTCGCGGGCGGCCAGCGCTTCGGCGGTCTCGTTGTCGGTGGAGTAGCTGGTGAAGTCGGCCAGGGCGGCGCGGTACTCCTCGGCCGGGGTCAGGGCCTCGTCGGTGGTGGCGGGCTTGCGGGTGCTGGTCTTGCGAGGTTTGCGGGCCATGGCGGTTCGGGTCTCCTGGGGTCGTGGTGCGGGGTGGTCAGCGGTTGCGGTTGCGGTGGTGATTGATGAGGCGGCTGCCGATCCGGGTCCGGCGGCCGGTGCCTTTGCAGCGGCGGCAGTCGCGGAACGCCTTGCCGCGCGGGGCGCGGGACTTGCCTGATCCGGCGCACTTGGTGCAGTTGGAGTAGGGGAAGACCAGGCAGCCGAGCAGGTAGAGCGCGACGGCGGCCAGGCCGGTGCCGATCCAGATCGCGACCCGTTGGGTGTGGGTCATGGGCTGGGTGTTGGTCACGACGGAGGCGGGCAGGAAAGTCGAGGCGAACAGCCAGTACAGGTGATGGGCGGGAACCACAGTCTCATCACTTTCTGTAGTCAGGTTGGGGCGTGGTGGGTGGAGGCGAGGACTGCCGTTCGGGGGTCTCGCCGGGGATGTGGAGTTGAGTTAGCTGCCGGAAAGCGGGTTAGGTTCCTCACTCGGCGAGTGAGATCGGGCCAATGTGGGTCTGACCTGCGGTTAGTTACCGAGTTCGCCGAGTTAATCGGCGCCGGAAACAGCCTGGTCAGAGCGCTGAGAGCAGCGTTTCGGCGCCGGTTCTTGTGACTAACTGGCGATCGTTTCGGTGTCGTTGCCCGCGTCTTCGGCCGGGCCGGCATCCCGGTCACGAAGCACGATCGCATTACGGACGGTAGCGGGATTGAGGGGGAACTTGTTGCCGGTCGAGGGGACCTTGATGCCGTGCTCGTCGGCCAGGATCTTGACCAGCGCCTTGCCGGTCAGGCCCTGGTACGGCGTCCAGGTCGGAGCGAGGTCACGCAGCAGGGCGGGCACGTCGGCGATCGCTACCGTGTCGGTCCCCAGTGCCTCGTCCAGGTCGGCGAGGAGATCGCGCGTCTCGATCTGCGGCCGCTTCGCCTCGGTCGGCGCGGTCAGGCCGCGCTTGGCGATCGCGGCCAGCGCACGATCGATGATCGGCGTGATCTGGTCGTTGCCCTCGGCACCGTCCAGGAAGTACCACTGCAACGTCTCGAACTTGGCAGCGGTGAAACCCTTCACGATCGCCGTACCACGGTTCTCGCCGGGGATCAGGTCGGTTGCCCGTACACCTTGCTTGAACGCGCCTTGGCCCAGCAGGCCGTCGTTGGCGACGTAGTCCTGTACGTAGAACGCGGTGTTGTTGGTGCAGTTGCGGGTGACGTCCTTGGGCAGTGAGGTCGCGGTCGGAGCCTGCGTCGAGACCCGGAAGTGCATCCCTCGCTTGCGGCCGAGCTTGACCAGAGCGATGGCGTACTTGGCGATCTCCGCGCCGTACTCCTCGTGCTGGAAGGCCACGTGGGCCTCTTCCAGCAGACCGACCAGCGGGTGCATGCCGACGTTCTTGTCTGCGAGTTCGCGGGTGACCTGCTCGACCTGGTAGGCCTTGAGCAGCTCGCCGCGCCGCTCCATCTCCTCGAACATCTCCTTGAGGTCGTCGCGGATCTGCCTGATCGACTCGTCGTCGGCACCCATGACGTAGCGCGAGCAGCGGCGCTTGAACCGCTCGAAGTCGAAGTTCTGGTCCGGCACCCAGATCCGCATCTCCACGGTCGGGTCCAGCGCGCATCCGGCCATGAACGTCTTGGACGCAGCCGATTTGCCCTGACCCGGCGCGCCACCCACGATCGAGTTGCGGCCCATCACCGGCTCGCGCAGCTCGTCACCGCGCAGCGACTTGCCCGCCGGGACGCCCTTGAACACGTCGTTCAGGCCCTCGGTCAGCAACGGGTAGGCACCGGGGCCACCGGCCAGCGCGCCCTTGTCGGCGATCCACAGATCCAAGATCCCGGCTTCGTCGCCGGTGTTCGGCCAGACCTCGGAGCCGGCGCGGTGCAGACTGGTCGCCAAAGCGACACGGCGCTTGGAGATCTCCGCCGCGGGCACACCGCCAGGCAGCCGGATCAGCGCGTGCGTGCCACGGCCCTGCTGGCGGGCCGGGGTGATGAACTGGAGCTTGTAGCCCTCCTTCAGGTAGCGGGTGATGTTCGGGATGCGCAGCGAGTCCAGGGCACGAGCGATCGTCGTTTCATCGATGTCGAGGTCCCATTCGGTCTCACCAGTCGTGACGAGCCAGTTGACCGGCGTTCCACGGCGCTTGCCTTCGCGGTACAAGGCCAGAACGAACAGGAACGGCGAGGCGAACAAGAACGCGCCCCACGCGAGCGACACGGCGGCGATCACGAACCCGATCACGGCGAAGAAGCCGAGCCAGACGCCGGTGAACGATCCGTTGCCGGTGAGCTTGGTCAGCACGGCGATCACGAACACGGCCAGCGGGATACCGATCAGCGTCGCGGCCAGGACCTTGACCAGGCCGATGAACAGCCGGGGCAGGTCCATCAGCCGCTTGTGGCGGCGCTCGGTGGCCATCTCTTTGCGGTCGGCCCACTCCCTCAACGCCTCGCGGTCCCCGGCCGCCTCAGCGGCCTTCATCTGGCGCCGGTACATGCCGAACGTGGACGCGTCGTAGGCACGCTTGGCGAACGACTCAGCGCCCTGCACAACCGTCCATGCGTGCCGCAACGTCGCCTTGCCGACCTTCATCGTCGGCTCGTGGCCCTTCACCGCGACCGCCGCCGACTTCGCCACCCGCGCCGGTGCCATCGCACGTCGGACCACGAGCGCCCCGCGCGACTCCAGCCGGCGATCGAGTTCGGCCGACTCCTCCTCGGTCAGCACCTCCCCCTCGATCACATCGCCTCCGGGAACGTCTTCACCGTCCACCCGCTGAGCCGGTTCGTGAACGATCGGCTGAGCGTCGTCGTGAATGCCGCCGTGAACGCTGTCCTGAACGATCTCCTGATCGGCGTCGTAGAGCCGGTGAACGTTGTTCGGCTCGTCGTCGTGAATGTCGTTGGGCATGGTCAGTTTCCCTTCACGTCGACCAGCAGGACGCGGGGCGTGATGCCCTCGGCGGCCAGGCCGATCAGTTGGCAGGTCGAGTGGTTCGGGGAGGTCCACTGCGCATCGGACTCGGTGCCGTGGGACGCGGCGGCGATTTCCCGCGCCGGCCACAGCTCGACCGCCGCGACGACCATGGCGGCAGCCTCGTCGTAGTCGACTTCGCCGGTGCGGGTCAGCAGCCACAACTTCATCTGCATCGGGGTTTCTCCTGCCAGGCTTGAGTTCGTGGGGGTGAACTGGGTGCCGAAGTCGAAGTTCATGCGGCCACCTCTTCGCGGTGCAGGACCGTGCGCATCCGGGCGCCGATCCACTCGCCGACAGCGGGGGTGACGGCGTTGCCGTAGCCGTCGACCTGGTCGCGGGCCGACCCCCACACGATGTAGGTGCCGTGGTAGTCGCCGAAGTCGGGATCGAAGCCGCTCCCGCGACCGATCTCGTGAGGTCCCATCATCCGGAACTTGAGATCCTCAATTCGCCGCTCAGCCAGGGTCTGCTGCCATTCGGCGAACACGAGAGCGGTGGTGTCGCGAGATGTCAGCGCGCCGAACGGATCGGTCAGCGGATGCGGTGCGGTCTCGGTGCCGGTCGAACCGTTCTGCTTGTACCAGGACGCGAACAGCAAGCCGGGAACCTGCTCAGCCGTCACCGTCGGCATCGCCTCAGCGTGCATCGTGGGTGTGGTGTTCTTCCGGAACGGAATGACGGCACTGGACAGCAGCGCCATGGTCTCCGAGCCGCCCTGTGTCGGCAGCGGATCACCAGCGCCGCGTGCGATGCCTTGAAAGTTGTCAACGGCAAACACCACCGCTGTCTCTTGCTGGCTGGTTTGGGTGGACATCGGCTGCCACGGGTGCCGCTCCGAGCCGCGCGTGGCCTTGGCGGGCATGAGCACGGCCGGGAACTCACCGAGCCGTTGGCGGGCTCGTTCGATGCGGGCCATGGTCGACAAGGCGAGGGGCTTGTCCCGATCACCGATGCGGGTACCTAGGTTGGACAGGTCCAGGGCGGCAAGCGACGGCGTGAACTGCGGAACCACCGGGAAGCGGCACGACGGACACCGGTACTCGTACTGCTTGCCGTAGCAGACCGTGCCGGTCGGCGGGATGCCTGTCTTCCACATCTGGCGCGACTCAACCACGGTGTCGCAGAACGAGCACCAGGCGATCGGGCGGTGCTCCAGATCGGGCGTTTCGAGCTTCTCGTCCCAGAAGATCCAGTAGCCCCGGTCACGGGACTGGCCTACGCCGAAGAACATCGAGTTCAGGAACACGACCTTGTGCTTGTAGCCGAGGTTCTTGAACTGCTTCAGCCACCAGCGGTACGTCGAGCCGTCGCCGACCTTCCGCTTGCCTGGCACCAAGTTGCCCCACGACTGGAGCTGGGTGGTGCACTCGATGAGGATCATGCGCGGGTGGTGGGTCGCGGCGTAGTGCAGGACGCAGTTGGCCGTCGCACGGTCACGTTCCGACCGGGTCACTCGGTCGTCGTAGTCGGGGTCTTCCAGATCGAACAACGTCAGGCCTTCTGCGTAGGCCTTCATCGTGTTCGCCCCCGAGTGGTTCACGCACGAGACGCCTGCCGCGACGAGATCGGCAGCAGGCAGGTCCCGTACGTCGTGGTAGTCGGAGGAGTCTCGGTTGGCCAGGTCGGCGATCCAGTGCTCGGTGCTCGGGTGGTTGGCCTCGTGGACCTCGACCTTGTAGGAGTTGTGGTTGGCGGCCATGATCACGTCGAACCCTGCCCGCTCGATGCCCTGCGTTAGCCCACCGAACCCGGAGAACAGGTCGAGGGCGGATAGGGTGTCGTGCCGGAACCGGCGCTGCCGCACAGCCGGGCGGTGCGCCGCAGTGCGGGTCCGCTTGGTCGCCATCATCGGCCGTTCTCCTTGTCTGCGGCGGGGGTGACGCGGCGGCGCCTGGTGGCCAGCAGGAGCGCCACACCACGCGGGTAAGACAGGTTCACGGCCCCGCACGCCAAAGCGATACGGCGTTCGGCGTCGCTGATCAGGTAGTGCTCGTGCACACCGCCCTCGTCTTCGATGAGGTCGCGAGCCTGACCGAGCATCGCGGCGAACTCGTCGAGTTCCCTGGTGGTCGTTGCGAACAGGTGCGACCACCGCTCGGACCCGGGCCGGACCTGGCGGCGCATGTCGTCCACGTAGACGGTCATCAGGCAGCCGCCTGCTCGATCGACTCGACCGCAGCAGCGACCGGAGCGAGCTGGTCACGGACCCCGGCGGCGACCTTCGCCGACAGGCCCGCAGAGCAACCGGTCGTCTTGCGTGCCCACGCCGGCGTCACGTCGGCGGGGGTGAGATCCGGGTCGGCCTTGGCCAGGCCCAGCGCCACGTAGTCGGCCAGCATCATCCGGCCGCCCTTGGCCTTGCCAGTCCTTCTACGGGGCTGCGAGGACTTGCGCGGAGTGCGTGTCGTCTCCTGAGTGCGGTCTTGGGGAGATGCCCCCGCCGCAGCAGCCGGTGCCGATTCCAGCGCGGCAGGCGGCGAGGGCATCTCCTGCGTCAACACCGGCACCGACAGCGGTTCAGCGGCCTTGTGCGGGTCCGCCAGGGCTGCAGCCCGCTCGGCCCGCAGTACCGCCTCGGTCAACCGGTCCCGCAGTACCGGCGCGGTCTCAGCAGCACAGAAGACCAGCAGCGGCGGCACTGAGTGCAGCACGATCCCAGCAGCGTCGCCGTGCCCGAACGAGGACCACGTGTTCATCACGTAGGTGGCGGCGAACGCGAACCGCTTCGTACGGCGGATCCACGGCCCGGCGTCGGTCACCTGGTACCGGGCGGTGATCTGCTCGGCTCGCAGAACGGCGATCAGGACCAGCGACACCATCGGATCGAGCAGCCAGGCGGCGATCCACGGCAACGATGCCACGGGAGCGCCGTCAGCGGCGAACGCCTGGACGTTGACCATCGTGAACGCCATGCCCAGAACGATTCCCAGCCACATGCACCGGTCGACCTGCGTCCGGATCGACTCCACCCGCAGCGCCACAACGTCGGGGTGAGTCGACAGCGCCCTGACCTGCGACGCCTCGGCTGCCTGGGTCCGCAGCTTGTCGACGCCGGTCGGCTTGTTGCTCGTAGCAACTTCGGCCATGGTCATCGGATTGCCTCCGATCCGGTCAGGGCGGTGCTGGCGTCGGACAGGAACGCGGTCAGTACCCACAGCTCGCCGTACGCGGTCGCGGCTTCGGCCGACATCGCGCCGGGCCGCATCGCCGCCAGGTCACCCGACAGCACGAGCCGGGACAGGTGCTCGAACTGGGCTACCAGCTCGTTCCCCACGTGGTCGCTGGTCTCGACTCCGAGCCGATCGGCGTAGGCGCCGGCTAGGTCCATCACCCGGCCGGTCACAGGGTCACCGTCAGCAAGGCCGCGAAGAACAGGCACAGGTGGTGGAACGACTGGTCCAGGGAGTAGCCAGCCGTGCCGAGGGATGGGTTGTCGTCGTACGCGTTGCCGTTGCGGTCGGTCCCGGTTCGCGGTACTCCGAGCCGCAGGAAGTCGGCCTTGCCGATCCAGCGGGCGAACCGCTCCAGGTAGACCCGGCGGTCGGCCAGGTAGTGAGTGGCGGCCGACAAGAGTTGCCCAGCCAGGAAGCCCAGCCAGCTCAGCTCCAACTCGAGTACCTGCCAGACCAGCAGACCGAGAGCGGCGGTGGTCGCGGTGTAGGTGGCGACGTGGCGCAGGCATGCGAGCGCGCCGACCAGGCCGGGCTTGCCCTTGCAGGTGGCCTGGTGGTGGGTCTGAATCCAGTGGTCGCCGACCGTGTGGGCGGTCAGGAGAGCCGCCAGGTAGGCGGCAAACGCGGCGGTCATGCCACGTCACCAGTCTTGGGAGCGACAGTGGCCAGCCGGCGGGCGACCTGAGCGACGCGGCGCTCAGCGTTGCGGATGCGGTGACGCGCCAGCTCCGACAGCGCCGGACCGGTCGTCAGAGCGGCGATCTCGACTTCCAGCAGGTCCTGCTCGGCCTCGATGAGCGGCATCTCGGCCTCGATCGCGGCCAGGTCGGCGGCGGTGGGCTCTTCGCCGGGGACGGCTGCGAGGTGGATGATGTTCACGGGTTGTGCTCCTTCTAGCGATGGATTTGGTGCGACCCAGACGCCTCGGCGGTGGCTGCCGCCGGGGCGTCACTCATGTCATCGGGGGGTGTTAGTACCAGGGGTTGCGCTTCGGCTGCTTCTGGCCGTTCACGTACATGTCGCCGTTGCCGGTGTGTACGGGGCCGGTGCTGCCGAGGATGATGTTTCCGACGTTGTGGGCGATCGCTCCGATGCCCTTCAACACGTGCTTCTTGCCGTCCCGCGTGGTCACAACGGTCTTGCCGCCCTTGCTCTCGACCCGGTCAACCAAGGTCTTCTCAAGCTCCGCGTTGGACGCCGCACGCCTCAGGCGAGCCTTCTCCGCTTCACGCCACTGAGCGTCCGTCAGCTCCTGCAACTTGCCGTTTCGATAGACCCGCTGGCTCACGATGGACTCCTCTTGATCGAACCGATGGACAACTTAGCTGACCTAGCTAGCTAGGTGCGGGAACATCATTGCGCGAGGTAGCTAGCTAGGTCAAGCCCGTCCTAGCTAGCCAAGTTGATCTACGCTGTATTCATGACAGAGCCGCCAGTCAGGCAGCGCCTTTTCGAGGCGATCGCGGACGCCCTGAGGAACGCAATCCGAGAGGGGACCTATCCGGTCTCCGAACACCTGCCGTCGATCCAGCAACTCTCCGAAACCCACGGCGCATCGCACATGACGATCAAGAACGCTTTGCATGTCTTGGAGGCTGAAGGCGTCCTTGCGATACGCGCCGGAGTACCGGCGCAGGTCATCGCGCTGCCCGGTACCGCCAAGCCGATGCAGGCCCAGCTCGACGAACTGCGTACCGCCGTTGACCGGCTCACCGAGCGTCTCGAAGTCCTGGAATCTCATGACAGCTAGTCAACCGACAGGCTGCCGAACCGGCCATGAACTCAGCCGCACTCAACCGCACTCGAATGCAGGAAAGCAGTCAGAAGAGTCTCTCTGCCGACATCTAGGGGAGTAGTCGATGGTCACCGTCGTGGCGAGCTGGACGGGAGCGACAGCGAGCGCTCTACGGCTCGCGCTCCGACTGACCCAGGAGGAGCTCGCCTCCCGCATCGGAGGGATGTCCCCTCGCGGTGTCGGCAGATGGGAAAAAGAGCCTGATATGTCCCCGACCATGGTCAGTCAGCGTGACCTGGACTACCTCCTCCGAGAGGCGACCGAGGATGAGAAGGCGCGATTTGCCCTCCTGCTTCAGGATCTAGAGAAGCCAACCCGCCCGAGTGGCAGCGTCACGATGCCCCAACAGGAGCGAGCAGAGAAGCTGCTGATCCCGCTCCAACCGCCGCGCGGAACAGCTACTAAGCCGACCAGTGAAACCCTGACGTGGCTCGAACAGAACCTGCGCAACCAGTACACGGCGGATAACCTCCTTGGACCACGCGCACTGATGCCTCTGATGACTTCGTACGTCGACACCATCGAGCAGATGCAGCAGAACGCCAGTGGCGCGGTCCTCGACCGACTTCTCCGCGTGGGTGCCAGCTACGCGGAGTTCACGGGCTGGCTCCACCAGGACGCAGGTGATTTGCGGGGCGCAACGACCTGGGCGACTCGTGCTCTGGAGTGGGCGCAAGGCGGCATGGACGATCGGATGACTTCGTTTGTGATGATGCGTAGAGCCGCGGCCGCGCTGACGGCTCGGCATGGCCCATACGCAGTTCGTTTCGCCCAAGCGGCACAGCGTTTCAACTCACCTGAGACCGGAAGGATTCGGGTCATCGCCGCGGTCACTGAGGCACACGGTCACGCCATCGCTGGTGACGGCGGGGAGTCCGATCGTGCACTGGACACGGCGGCCGGCCTGCTGGAGCAGTACAACGAGGAGATCCTCGACGGCGACCCTACGGCTGACCGCTACTGCGAACTCGGCCTATACACAAAGATCGCCCGCGCCAAGTGCGTTCTAGAACTGGGTAGGGCAGGTGATGCCGTCGATGCATTCACCATTGTCTTGGACAGCCTGCCTCGCGACTATCACCGCGACCGAGGACAGTATCTCGGCTCACTTGCTCGCGCTCACATCCTTGCCGAACAGCCCGAACTTGCCGCCGCAGCCGCCCAGGAGGCCTACTCAATCGCTATTGCCACTGGGTCAACTCGCACTCTGGCTGACCTCCGTCGCACGATGCCTAGCGGGCTCGCTCGCTGGGCCAATATTCCTGAAGTCGAGAAGTTCTGTGCCATGCTCGCAGCGGTCGAACCAGAGATTGGTGGAATCTAGTGTTTTCCCTTGCCACGAACGCGGCACCCGGACGCCCGAACGAAGATTTTGTCGTTGCAACGCCCGATCTCGCAATCGTCGTAGACGGCGCTGGCGTGCCCATGGGTGGTTGCCACCATGGGGTTGCCTGGTACGCCCAGCAGCTAGGCGCACGCACTCTCACAGCCCTAACGAGCCGTCCGGATATGCCTCTATCTGAAGGCCTACATGACGCACTCGCCGCCGTCGCTGCATCACATGCCGACACTTGCGACCTCACCGACCCCGGCACGCCGTGTGCTGCTGTCGGGATTCTTCGGATCGGTGCAGACACGATAGACACACTCGCACTGTCGGACGTGACCGTTGTTGTTGAGAGCCACGAGGGTCCTCAGATCACCTGCGATCTCAGCATTGAGGAGATCTCCGGCACCGAACCAGCCGCCGTGGCCGGACTCTTGTTCAACACCCCCGAGCACAAAGCCGCATTGACTGCCCTGGTGAGCAACCAGACTCGGACACGGAACCGAGAAGACGGTTGGTGGGTTGCTGCTGCTGACCCGGAAGCCGCCTACCACGCCGTCATGAACTCATACACGAGAGCTGAGGCAAAAAGACTCGCAATCTTCTCTGATGGAGCTACCCGCCCGGTAGACCAAATGGCTCTATATGCGTGGTCGGATTACTTGGACCTGCTAGACAAGCTTGGACCGGCAGGCCTCATCGCCCATGTCCGCGAGATCGAGACAGCCGATCCCGATGGAGCTACGCATCCTCGGACCAAGCGACATGATGATGCGACGCTCGCGAGTTGGTGCGGCAGGCTCGATGGCAACTAGCAGTCCCTGACACGACTGACAAAACCCCTGGACACGGGAGGTTCTGTCAGTTCTGTCAGTTGTGTCAGGGGACTTCTGTCACCCGCCGGGCGGTGTCCGGAGGCGGGGCACCTCTTCCTGTCTTAGCGCGCCTGGTGGCCATCCACCCAGCCCCGCATCTCCCCATCCAGCAGAACAAATCCGGCGACCAGAACTAAGTTCATTTGACAGTGTTTATCGCAATCCCAATGACCGACGTCAACACGAGTGTCGCGAGGAAAGGAATCACGCGCGAACCTTTCGGCTTCTCGCCTTCGTTGACTATTTCAATCGAAGGGAACAGCCACGGCCGATGACTCTCCGACACCGATATACCCAAGACGAATGCAGCCGCAACACCCGGAGCTAGCCAAGATTCTACGGAGGCCTTCCAATCAACCAGAGTAAGCAGCAATCCGCCCACTATCGTAACTAGAATGAATAGCAGCATACCGAATAGCGCGGATCCGCGTTGCGTGCGGAAGAATCCCCACCATGGCGAGCCATGATCGATCTCTTCGCTCAACTCAGCAAGCGCCTGCTTGGCCCAGCCCGGCTCCACGGATGTGACCTGGAGAGATAGTCCAGCGAGCGGAGTCTGCCGCTCCATCTTGACTTCCAGTCGTTCCGAAAAGGCCGAGTGCGGGAACTTGCCATCGAACTTGACAACCTGATAGGTCCGCCGGTCGAATTCCGCCAATACATCAGCTTCGCCGATAACCTCGTCGGCATGGCGATCCGTCAGTGCGACTTTGAGACCCGTCGCGACTCTGATCTCGTTGATTGCTCGTTCAATCCTCGCCACCTCTTGCTGATAGGAGAGGTATTCGTAGAATGCGCGCCCATCCTCTTCTGTAGCATCAGGTTTCCCAACGGGGGTCGGCAGCGGGTGGTCACGCTCGTAGACAGCGATCAACGCGTCGCGTCGCTGATCCATCAATTTCTGCATCAGCTGCGCGATGCGCTCCAGGTCGGCGGTCGATCCGGCCCAGGCCTGCCATTCGCGGTGGCGTCGGGTAATCCGCACGGTCTCGTCAGGCATAGGCCGTTCTCCCTCTGTCCTCACGCCTCGGCTAGCCAGCCAGTCTGACAGCCGACACCCCCGCCGCGGCGACCAGACACGCAGATAATCTCGGGCCCGGGTTACGTCGTGGCCAGGCCTGCCAGCTACGTGATGGAGTCGGTTCTGTCAGTTCCGTCAGGGAACCTCTGCTTCGTCGCCGGCCGGAGGCGGGGGCATCTCTTCCTGTACCAGCTCGCCTGCTGGCACCCACCGCGCCCGCATCTCACCATCCAGCAGAACGAACCCGAGCCACCCGGACGGGGAGGCCGCCCAGATCCCAAGCTGCCCGGACTGCGAGGCAAGGCGAACCACGCGAGGCGGCAGGACAGCGCGGATCCGGTTGGCATGTCGCCAATCCTTCGGAGCCGCCGCGACCATCAGCCGAGCGGCGACCACCAGCGCCAGTTCAGCCTGTAGGTCAACCTCCGTAAGAAAGTGGCCGCTCTGAACATCGAGCACGCCGTAGCCCACATAGGGACCTTTCGGCGACTCAACGCGGAAGCGCGCATGGAAGTCGATCAGGCTCACATCATCGAACATATGTTCGATGATGTGAAGTATGCTCCGGCTCACGCGATTGCACGCATTCTGCACAGACGGCCGAAACCAGCCACATTTGGCCGGACATGGCCGGACACAGCCGGATGGCGGGAGAGGAGATGCCCCGCCGACGTTTCCGCAGGTCAGAGGGCACTTTCGGCCTGTCGAGCGGAGGGCGTGGGATTCGAACCCACGATGACGGTCACCCGCCATACCGGTTTTCAAGACCAGCGCACTCGGCCACTATGCGAGCCCTCCAGGCGGTCACCCGGAGGTGGCGCCGAAGGTTGAGGATACCGGTACGGGTTGGGCCGGCGGGCGGAGGTGGCACCGCGCCGTACGGGGGTGCGTAAAGAGTTGGAGTCTCTTCGGCGGACGTTGTTACGCTCCGAGGTCGAGAGTCCGACTGCAGCCAGGGGAATGTCATGCCGAACGTCGCGTCGCTCGGCTTGCCCAATATGCGGGGGCGTGCGCCGTTGCTGGCTGGGTTGGCGATCGACTCGTTCGGGGGCGGCTGCGCGGGGCCCTTGTTGCTGCTGTACTTCGTGCGCGTGGCGGGCATCCCGCTCGGTACTGCGGGATTGATGCTGACCGTGGCGACCATGTTCTCCATCGCCGCGCCGGCCGCCGTTGGGGTGGTGATCGATCGGGTCGGGCCGCGGAACCTGGTGATCGGGGCGCAGTTCGCGCAGGGGCTGGCGTTCACCGGATTCTTCTTCGGGCGTTCCTTGTGGCTGCTGTTTCTTTGTGCGCTGGTGACGACGACCGGGCAGCGGGTCTTCTGGTCGGCGATCTTCAGCCTGCTGGCGGACATCGCGGATCCGGGTGACCGGGACCGCTGGTTCGGGCTCGGCGGGATGATGCAGGCGGCCGGGTTCGGGCTCGGAGCGCTGGCTGCCGGCGTACTGCTGAGCATTGGCGGGGATACGCCGTTCCTGGTCGGTATTGCGGTGAACGCGGTGACCTTCTTCGTCGCTGGCGTGCTGTTGCTCGGGTTGCGCGCGCGGCATGAGGCGCAGGCCGCTCAGGACAGTGGGCCTGCTCCGCTGCTGCGGAAGGACAAGGCGTTCCTGGTACTGATCGCTGCGAACACCATCCTGGCGCTGTGCACGATGATGATCGGGGTGGCGCTTCCGGTGTACGTGACCGAGGCGCTGCCCGAGGCACCCAAGTGGATCGTGGGGGTGCTGCTCGCGGCGACGTCGGTCGTGCTGGCGACCGGGCAGACGCTAGTAGTGCGGCATACCGAGCAGCGGCGGCGTACTTCGGTACTTGTACTCACTGGGGTGCTGTGGGCGGTGTGGGGAGTGCTGATGGCGGCGCTGCTGCATGTGCCGGCTGGGCTCGTGGTGCCGGGGTTGGTGCTGGCGACTGTGGTTTTTGCTGGGGCTGACGTGCTGCATGCTGCCACTGGGAATGCGCTGGCTGCCGCGGTTGCGCCGACTGTCGGACGTGGGAAGTACCTTTCGTACTGGCAGTATTCGTTCACCTTCGCGAGTGTGCTGGTGCCGGCGTTCTTCGCGCAGCTCTTCGAGGTGCGGGAGGAGCTGCCCTGGGTGACGCTCTCGGTGCTGGCGCTGGTCGCGGCGGCGACGATCGTGGTGCTCGAGCGGGTGCTGCCGGATGCGGCGACGCGGCGTACCTGAGCTTCGGCGGGGCTCGATTCGCGGCGTTGCGATTGACGGGTCAGGCATTCTTGCGCTCTTCGAACAGGTGTTCTAATGTCCTTCTCGTAGCTCGCGGATTTCACTCCCACCCCAAACCTTCGCTCGCGACGGCTGAGCCTCCCACCTCCGATGTGGACAGCCGGGACCGAGCGCTGGCCGCCCGGGCAGTGAGGGCCCGGGCTGTGGAGTACCCGCCCGCTGCCAAGTACAACTGCTAACGGAAGACCGAGGTGATGCACGACGAGAGGACGCACCCATGTTGCTGGAACACCGTGGCCGGAGACCGGTCGTCCCTGAGTCCGCGTATGTGGCGCCATCAGCCGTGCTGTGTGGAGCCGTCGTGCTGGGCGAGGGCAGCCGGGTGCTGCACGGCGCAGTACTGACGGCGGAGGACGGTGAGGTCCACCTCGGAGAGAACAGCGTGGTGATGGAGAACGCCCTGGTGCGCGGCCGGGCGAACCATCCCGCGGTGATCGGCGCTACGGTCTTGGTCGGACCGCACGCCCACGTGAACGGCGCCACGGTCGAAGCTGAAGTCTTCATCGCCACGGGCGCCTCATTGTTCCCAGGATCGATCGCCGGCACCGGCGCCGAACTGCGGATCAACAGCGTGCTCCAGGTCAACTCCCGCCTGGCCGCCGGTACCGTCCTGCCGATCGGCTGGATCGCGGTCGGTGATCCCGCTCAGCTCTTCTCCCCCGATCGGCACGACGAGATCTGGGCGATCCAGCAGACCCTCGACTTCCCCGGCACCGTCTACGGCGCGGGCCGCGACACCACCATGCGCGACATCATGGCCGGCCAGTCCGCCTACTACGGCACCCACCACCAAGACCGCCAACTCCCCGACCCCCACTAACCCCACACGCTTCTCCGACGCGGCGGGTGCGTAGATGTCGCCTGCTCGAACGCTGCGAAGGATCACACTCGTCCTCGAACGGACCGGGGTCTACGAACCGATGCCGGCCCATCCACCCGGTCCGGCGCGCTCCGCGCCAGCGGGCGGCGGGCGGCGGGCACACCATTCGCACTCCCGGCGCGCAGGGCGCTAGAGGATGCGCCGCACTACGGTGCACGGTGAACCCGACCAGTTTCCAGCGAGCTATTGGTACAGCTTCTCGAGTGCGGTGAGGGTGTATGTCGTCACGTGCCCCGGAGGCTGAGAGGCACAGGTCATGGCGGCGTCGATGGTGGTCGCCCCAGCAGTAACCGTCACCACATAGACGACGCCGGGATCAGCAGCGTCTGCCTGGATGCTGTCGCCGGCATTGGTGCTGCCGCTTTCGCGGCCGCGAGCGTCGGCATAGGCGTCGGCGCCTCTCCGTGCCGGCGCGCCTGCGCTGGCGCTGGTGTCTGTGCGGCCGGTGGCGCTGGCGTCTGCGCTGGCGCTGGTGTCTGTGCGGCCGGTGGTGCTGGCGTTTGTATTGGCGCCGACCTCCGTTCCGGTGTTGGCGCTGGCGGTGGTATCCGTACGGGCGTCGGCTTTCGCCTGGGTGGCGTCTGCGCTGGCGCTGCCGGGGGGCTGCGTAGCTCCGGTGGCTTTGGTGTCTGCGTCGGCGTTTGTGTGTGCCGCGGCGCTGGTTGTGGGGTGGGTTGGGGTGTTGGTGTCGGGGGTGGTGGTTAGGTGGATTTGCCAGGTGGTGGGGGTGGGGGTTCGGACTTGGGTTGGGTGTAGGGCGTTGAGGGAGAGGGGGGCGCCGGC
Source organism: Kribbella ginsengisoli (assembly GCF_039537185.1). Classification (NCBI taxonomy): domain Bacteria; kingdom Bacillati; phylum Actinomycetota; class Actinomycetes; order Propionibacteriales; family Kribbellaceae; genus Kribbella; species Kribbella ginsengisoli. The sequence continues at coordinate 663,475 of NZ_BAABAA010000007.1, forward strand.
TGTGCGGGCGAAGTGTTGGGCTGCTTGGACTGGGGGTGGGTGGGCGCCTGAGCCTCGGAGGTACTCGGGGACGATCAGGCCTTCGTTGTAGTGGGTGGCCAGGTCTACGGCTTTGGTGCTGGGGACGTGGCCGTAGAAGAGGCTGTGGGGGAGGAAGACCAGGTTGGCGGCGAAGCGGTCGCCGCCTATGTGGCTGCATTCCCAGGTTCGGTCGGGGAAGGCAGTCGAGAGGGCGGCTGCGGCTGGGCGGCCGCGGATGGCGCAGCAGGCGTCGTGGCGGCCATGGGTGCAGATCAGGTAGATGGGGTCTGTGCTGGGAGTGCCTGGATCGCGGCCGGACAGGACGTTCAGGAGGTGTTCGTCTGTGGGGAGGTCGCCCCAGTGGACGGATTCTTGGCCGGGGCGGCTGTCTATCAGGGCCCAGCGGCGGGTGGTACTGCGGTCTTGTCTGCCGTGGCGGCGGATCAGTACCGGTCGGATTCCTGCTGCCGCGCACAGCCGTGCAACCTCACCAGCCAGACCGTCTCCGAGTGCGGTCAGGGCTTTTCGAGGCCAGGGGGCCCGGTGTTCTATCAGGAGCCAGCGGATGGCGGGTGGGGCTGTGGCTGAGAGTGTGTCGCCGCGGTGTTCGGCTGCGGCGGCGCATCTGAGGCCTAGGGCTTCGGCGAGTTCCTCAGCTGTCTTCACGGGGGCTCTGTACGAGGACTGCTTCGGTCAGGAGGCGGCGGACCAGGACCAGTTGGTCTGCTTCGTCCATCGGGAGGTCGGATACTTTCACGTCGGTACCTGCGCACAAGGCGGCCACGGCCGGATACGTTGCCTTGGGCAAGGAGATTGTGCGGTCGGCCAGGTGCAGGCGGACGGGGTCCCCCTCGACCAGGTGGAAACGGAGGCCGGGGCGTAGGCGGACCGTAGTACTGGGGTTCAGAGCAGCAATGGCGGCGGCGTGGGCCAGCGGGGGTAGCGGGGCTGGGCGGTTGCCGGACCAGGTGCGACGGCGTAGCCGTGGGGCTAGGTCTGTGGGGGTGGTTTGCTCGATGCGCTTGGTGAAGAGGGCTGTGACCTCTTCTAGGACTCCGGCTAGTTGCGAGGGGTCGCCGGGGTCGAAGCCGAGCGGGAGGGCTGCGCGCAGGGCGGGTTCGTCGGCTGCTAGGGCTGCTAGTTCTTGGACTAGTAGGTAGCGAGTCATGGTGTGCAGGCCGACGGTTAAGTGGGCGCTGACGCCGCCTAGCGCTTTGGCGGAGTGGAGGAAGCCGCGGGGGACGTAGAGGGCGTCGCCGGGGCGGAGTACGTCGTCGATCACCGGGGCTCGGTCGCGGGCTGCTGCTGCGACGGCTTGGGAGTGGTCGGTCCAGGGCTGGTTGCGGAGGGGGTCGACGTGGACTGGTTCGTGTACGGTCCAGTGCTTTTCGCCGGCTACCTGGAGGACGAAGACGTCGTGTACGTCGTAGTGGGCGGAGAAGCCCTGCGACTCCGCGGGAGTGATGTAGGCGTTGATCTGCACTGGGTGCTTGGCGTCGGACGACAGCTGTGTGGCGAAGTCGACCAGTGCCGGCCAAGTGCGGTGCAGAGCTTGCAGTACTACGGTGTGGCCGCTCGCGAAGAGGGCGGCTACCTTGTCGTCGCGGATCTGGTCGCCGATCTCCGCGCCCACTCCTGCGGGGCCGGTGAACTGGCTGTCGCCGACGACCGTGCCGTTCTTGGCGATGCGCAGGAACGGGGTGCGGAGGCCGCGGTGGGACAGGAGTTCGTCGGCGGCTTGCAGGCTGAACAGGTCGCTGTAGTCGCCGCCGTGTGAGAGCAGTGCGCGGGCACCCCAGTAGGAGCGGCCGAACTCGTCTAGGTCGAGCTCACCGCCCACACAGCGCCGGAGAGCCGGGCGCCCTTCCGGAAGCCACCCGCTCTCCGGCACTGGGCTCATCAACTTGAGAAGTTCCCGTCGGCACCGCCGTCAGCGCCACCGTCATGGCCACCGGCGTTGGCGCCACCATCGGCCAAGCCCTCGCCACCAGCTCCGCCATCGGCTCCGCCGTCCGTCGCACCCGGCGAAGCGCCACCGTCAGCCGGACCCTCAGCACCGCTGTCCGCACCGCCGTCAGCTCCGCCGTCACTGACACCCGGGGAAGCGCCGCCATCGGCGGGTCCTTCGGCGCCACCATCGGCACCGCCGTCAGTACCGCCGCCTACGGCTCCGCCGTCTGCAGGGCCTTCACCTGCACCGCCGTCAGCACCGCCATCGCTGACGCCAGGGGAAGCGCCACCGTCAGCCGGTCCCTCGGCACCGCCGTCTGCGCCTCCGTCAGTACCGCCGCCCACAGCTCCACCGTCGGCAGGGCCTTCGCCAGCGCCGGCGTCTGCTCCGCCATCAGCGCCGCCGTCGTGGCCACCTACCGTTGCGCCGCCGTCGGCGAAGCCTTCACCCTCGGCGTTTCCGGGGAGTCCGGAGCCGCTCGATGAGGTGTTGCCGCCACCGTCAGCGCCGCCATCGGGCGCGCCGCTGGACGCACCACCGTCGGCCGGCCCCTCGCTGTCGGCCGACGAGGTCGTCATGTCGTCGTCGCTCAAACCCATGATGCTGCTCCCTTCGAAGTACCCGGAGTGTCCTGTCGCCCATCTTGTGCGCAAAGTAGACCGGGCCTAAACCCTTGAGCGCGTTACAGCGAGCACTCGGTTCTTCAGCGATCAGCCGATCAACCGAGCACGTCCTGCCAGACCTTCAGAAAAGCATCCGTGACCGACTCCGGCCGCACCGCGATCCGCAGCCAGTCCGGACCCAGTCCAGGGAACGTGTCGCCCCGCCGTACGGCGAAACCGCGTTCCCGTAACTGTTCCCGTACTACCGCAGCACCGGCCACATGCACCAGCACGAACGGCCCCCGCGCAACCCCGTACGTCGAAACAGCAGCCGTACACCTCAGACCGGCCAGCAGATGAGCCCGTTGCCGATCCAGATCAGCAGCCGCCTGCGCCGCCTCGGCCACAGCGCGCTCGTTGCTGCAAGCAATCGCAGCAGCCAGCGCAGGAGTGGACACCGGCCACTGCGACTGCACCGCCGCCAACTGCTCGATCAGCGCCGGCGCCGCCACGACGTACCCGACCCGGAGGCCGGCCAGCCCCCAGGTCTTGGTCAGACTCCGTACCACCACCAGCCCGGGAATCGACGCCCCCACCAGCGACTCCGGCTCCCCGGGGACCGCGTCCATGAAGGCCTCGTCGACGACCAGGATGCGGTCGGGGCGGGCGAGTTCGCGCAGCTCATCGGCGCCGTGCAGGATCGACGTCGGGTTGGTCGGGTTGCCGATGACGACCAGGTCCGCGTCGGAAGGCACCGCACGGGGATCCAGGGCGAACCCCGTCTCCGGCCCCAGGATCACCCGGTCGACCAGATGGCCGGCCGAGCGCAAAGCAGCCTCGGGCTCGGTGAATTGTGGGTGAACGACGACCGGATGCCGCGGCCGGAAGGCGCGAGCGATCAGTACGAAGGCCTCGGCCGCGCCCGCGGTGAGCAGGATCTGCGACGGGTCACGACGATGCCGCGCCGCCACAGCCGCGAGCGCCGCGTCCTGGCGCGGGTACGCGGCGAGGTCGGTCAGGCTCGCGCCGACCTCCTCGACCAGCCAGCCCGGCGGCGTACCGGCCCGGACGTTGACCGCGAGATCGACCAGGCCATGCCCGACCTCGAGATCGCCATGGTGGTCGAGGTCGAAATCGTCGGGGCGCAGCGTCACAGCAGGAGGCTAGCTCGCTTGTCCGGACTTTGGGCGGGTGATCTCAGGAAACCTAGCGAGAAGACACCGTGAAGCGTCGGTTCTGCAGTGATGGATTGCGCCGCCGGGTCTCGGTGAGCCGATCCGCGGAGATCTCGGCGGAGGCGATCCCGTCCGCCTCGCCGACGGCGGCGACGGCGATGCCCTGCGGGTCGATGATCTGGCTCAGACCGCAGTACTTCTTCCCGTTCTGCGCGGCGGCGGCGACATAACAGGTGTTCTCGATCGCGCGAGCCGTCAGCAGCGTGGTCCAGTGATGCTCCTTGAGCGGGCCGCGCACCCAAGCCGCCGGTACTACGAACACCTCCGCCCCTGCATCGACCAGCGCTCGCGACAACTCGGGGAACCGCAGGTCGTAGCAAGTCATCAGTCCGAGCTTCTGCCCGGCGACCTGGACGACGACCGGCGCGACGTCGCCCGGCGTCAGCTGGTCCGACTCGCGGTAGCCGAACGCGTCGTACAGGTGGATCTTGCGGTAAGCGCCGAGTAGATCACCGTCCGCGCCGACCGCGAGCAGCGTGTTGTACGGCCGGGCCTCGTCGCAGCTGCGCTCGAACATGCCCGCGACGATCGCGACGCCGTGCTCGGCCGCGGCCTTGCGCAGCGTCCCGACGAACTCGCCGTCGAGCGCCTCGGCCAGATCGCCGACCGAACCGCCCTCGGTCGCGAAGTCCGCCATCATCGCCTCGGGCAGCACGACGAGATCCGGCCGGCCGGCCGCCGCGTCGGCGACGAGCCGAGTCACCAGCTCACGGTTGGCGGCCTTGTCGTGCGAACTGGCGGTCTGCACCACGGCGATCTTCACCTCCCCATGGTGCCAGGCAAGGACCAAGGGAAGGAAGGAAAGCGGAGGGGTCGGGCAGACTGATGGGGTGGAGTTCGATGTGGTGGTGCTGGCCGGGGGTGGGTCTACTCGATTTGGCGGGGTGGACAAGGCGCTCCTGGTGCTGGACGGGGTGTCGTTGATCGATCGGGTGCTGACGGCAACGAAGGCCGCGGTGTCGACGGTTGTGGTGGGACCGGAGCGTGGGGTTTGCCGGGCGGTGGAGTGGGCCAGGGAGGATCCGCCGGGTGGTGGGCCGGTGGCGGGGATCGCGGCCGGGCTCACCATCGGACGAGCACCCGTCGTTGTGTTGGTGTCTTGCGATCTGCCGTGGATCACGGCTGACGAAGTCACCAGGTTGGTCGACGGGGTCGGGGAGCGTGACGGGTTCGGGTTGCTCGACACGGACGGTCGGGAGCAGTGGCTGGCGGCGGCGTACCGGCGTACGGCGCTGGTCGAGGCGTTGAAGCGGATCGGCGATCCGCAGAACAAGTCGGTCAGGCGGCTCTTCCTCGGCCTGGACCTCGCCTGGTCGAAGCCCACCAGGGCCGGCGACGACGTCGACTCCTGGGCCGACCTCGACGACTAATTGCTTCGACACCCAGGAGCGAGCGCCCTACCTTGGCGGCAATGGATATCGCCGCGATGGTTGACAAGGCCTGTCCGGGGAGTTCGATCGAAGAGGTGGTCGAGCGGTCCGGTGGCCGGCTGAGCAAGGTGTTCGAGGTACGCCGGAACGCGGCCGAACCGGTGATCGTGAAGATCTACGAACCGGAGTGGGCCTGGAAACAGGCCAAGGAAGTCCATGTCTATGGGCTGCTGCAGGAGCACCTCGGCGACTCCGTGCCAAGAGTTCTGCACGCCGAGCCCGGCGACCCGGCCTTCACCGTGCTGACGAAACTCGACGGCGTGCCGTTGTCGGAGGCGGAGCCGCCGGACTGGAAGAGCGTCTACGTCCAGCTCGGCGAGTTGCTCCAGCGAATCCACCGTATCCCGCAACCGGCGTACGGCTATCTCACCGACGAGGTGCTCGAACCGCTCCCCACCAACGACGCCTACATGCGCCGCCAGTTCACCAAGAAGCTCAACGAGTTCGACCAGCTCGACGGCGATCCACGGCTGAGCGAAAGCATCGGACAGTACGTCGAGCAGCACGCGGAACTCCTCGGCAACGCCACGCAGCCGGTCCTCTGCCACAACGACTTCCACGAGGGCAACGTGCTCGTCGACCCGGTGACCTGGCAGGTGCAGGGGTTCATCGACGTCGAGAACGCGATCGCCGCCGACCCGTTGATGGATCTCGCCAAGACCGAGTGCTACTCGATCTGGGGCAACGCGGACAAGCTCGCCGGCCTCGTCGAGGGCTACGGCGCACTCCCCACCGACTGGCGACCCCGCACGACGCTCTACCGCCTCTACCATTCACTGGAACTCTGGGACTGGTTCAAGTCGATAGGCACCGTCGATCCACTCGAGAGCATCGCCGGTGACATGGCGAAGATCGTGAGCTAGCCGAGACCGGACGCAGTACGGTGGCAGGCATGCGAGCTGTCGTTTGTGAGGGTGCCGGTGGCGTCGAGGTCCTGACGATCGGTGAGATCGAGGATCCGACCCCTGCCGTCGACGAGGTCGTCATCAACGTGGTCGCCGCCGGGGTGAACCGGGCGGACCTGCTCCAGCGGCAGGGGCATTACCCGCCGCCTCCGGGCGCACCCGGCACGATCGGGCTCGAGGTGTCGGGCACGATCGCCGCGGTCGGCGCCGAGGTCGAGGGCTGGTCGGTCGGTGACGAGTGCTGCGCGCTGCTCGCCGGTGGCGGGTATGCCGAGAAGGTCGTCGTACCGGCTCCCCAGGTGATGCCGGTACCTGAGGGCGTCGATCTGGTGAGCGCGGCCGCGCTGCCCGAGGTGGTCGCGACGGTCTGGTCGAACGTGTTCATGACCGCCCACCTCAAGGAGGGCGAGACCCTGCTCGTGCACGGCGGCTCGTCGGGGATCGGCACGATGGCGATCCAGCTCGGGGTGGCTCACGGTGCGCGGGTGCTCTGCACGGTCGGCAGTAAGGACAAGATGGACTTCTGCCACCGGCTCGGCGCGGAGGTCGCGATCAACTACAAGGAAGCCGAGTGGGCGTCGGTGGTCAACGAGGCCACTGGCAAACAGGGCGCCGACGTGATCCTCGACATCATGGGCGCGAAGTACCTGCAGGACAACGTGAAGACCCTCGCGTACGACGGCCGGCTGGTCGTCATCGGGATGCAGGGCGGGACCAAGGCCGAGCTGGACCTCGGGCGGCTGATGTCGAGGCGCGGATCCATCACCGGTACTGGCCTGCGGGTCCGCTCGGTGGCCGAGAAGGGGCAGATCCTCGCCGAGGTGGTCGGGCACGTCTGGCCACTCGTCGCTGCCAAGAAGGTTCGCCCGGTGATCCAGCGCACCTATCCCCTGGAGGCCGTCGCTCAAGCGCACGAAGCGCTCGAGCAGTCCAACCACATCGGCAAGATCCTGCTGACGATCTGAGAACTACTCGGCCGCGGGGAAGTTCGCGGCCAGCCACTCCGGGTCCGGGGCGACCAGCTGGATGACGTCGATCCAGGTGCCCTCGGGGTCGCGAACGAAGAAGTGCCGCTGGCCCCAGACCTCGGTGACCACCTCGGTCTCCAGCGTCACGCCGGCCTCGACCAGGGATGCCGCCAGCCGATCGGCGTCGTCGACGATGAAACCGAAGACGTTGCTGCTCTCGGTGAGCGCGGAGACGGCGGCCGGGACCGACTCGTGGCCGCGTGCGGTGATGGCCAGCTCCCAGTCGGCGTCACCGCGCCGCAAGGTGATGAACCAGCCGATGTCGAGGGCGATCTTCAGGTCGAAGTGCCGCTCGTAGAACGCGGCGACCTCGGCCGGGCGCGCGGTGACCACCGTCGCGCCGAATGCTGCGGGCTGCATGAAGCTCCTCACCGGTGGAGGTCGGGTACCGCTGAAGGTTAGTGGCCGGGCAGGCCTTGTTGACCGGAGAATACTGAGTATGCATACTCAGTATCTATGTCGATCAAGCACGGTTTGCTGGCGCTGCTCCGGACGGAACCGAAGTACGGCTACCAACTGCGCGGCGAGTTCGAGGCGGCCACCAACTCGACCTGGCCGCTGAACATCGGGCAGGTCTACACGACCCTGACCCGGCTCGAACGCGACGGCCTGGTGCAGGCCGGCCAGACCGGCAAGGACGCCGACGGCCGGTCGCTGTACGAGATCACCGAGGCCGGCCGGGACGAGCTGGCGAAGTGGTTCGAGACGCCGGTGACCCGGGAGTCGCGGCCGCGGGACGAGTTGGCGATCAAGCTCGCGCTGGCGCTCGCCGTACCGGGGATCGACGTGACCGCGGTGCTGCAGCGGCAGCGCGCGGCGACCATGCAGTCGATGCAGGAGCTGACCCGGCTCAAGCGCGGCAGCCGCGACGGCGAGATCTCCTGGCTGCTGGTGCTGGAGTCGATGATCTTCGGCGCCGAGGCCGAGATCCGCTGGCTGGACCACTGCGAGGCGATGCTGTCGCGCCATCGAAGGACCAGCACGCCGGTGATTCATTCCGAGGAAGACCAAGAGGCGGGGGCCCACTCATGAGCACGATCCTCGACATTCGCAATCTCTCCCGGGTGCACGGAACCGGCGAGCAGGCCGTGCACGCGCTGCGCGGCGTCGACCTGGCGGTGGCATCCGGTGAGCTCGTGGCCGTGATGGGCCCGTCCGGCTCGGGCAAGTCGACGCTGCTGACCTGCGCCGGCGGACTCGACCGGCCGACCAGCGGCGAGATCCTCGTCGACGGCAACGACCTGGCCACCCTGAGCACCAAGGCGGTCGCGGCTTTGCGCCGCCGCCGGATCGGGTACGTCTTCCAGGACTTCAACCTGATCCCGGCCCTGACCGCCGCCGAGAACGTGATGCTGCCGCTCGAGCTGGACGGCACCCGCGCCCGTACCGCCCGCAAGTACGCCGAAGCCGCGCTGGCGGAGGTGGGCATCGCGGAGCTGGCCGACCGGTTTCCCGACGAGATGTCCGGTGGCCAGCGCCAACGCGTCGCGATCGCCCGCGCCATCGTCGGCGAACGTCGCATCCTGCTCGCCGACGAGCCCACCGGTGCCCTCGACTCCGAGACCGGCGAGGCCGTCCTCCAGCTCCTCCGCGACCGTTGCGACCAACACGGCATCGCCGGCGTCCTCGTCACCCATGACGCCCGGCACGCCGCCTGGGCCGATCGCGTCGTCTACCTGCGTGATGGTGTCCTGGTAGGCCAGGCGGGTCCGCTCCCCGAGGTCGACGTGCTGCTGGAAACGCACTGATGGCCGGCTGGGGACCCCCGCTCCGGATCGCCCGGCGGACCGCGCGGCGTTCCATCGGGAGGACTCTGCTTGTCGCCGCGCTCATCGGCGTACCGGTGTTCGCCGCGTCGTGGATCGGGTTGATGGACAAGGCGCAGACACCGACCGGCGAGACGCTCGCCCGGACCACGATCGGCTCGGCGGACGCCCAGCTCACCGTCTCGACGTACGCGAAGCTGAATCCGTGGCCGGCCCGGCCAAGCCTGATGACAGGCGACCCCGGGATGCTGGAGGGCACCGATCAGCAGCCACGCGACACCAGCAAGGTCGATCCGCTGCCATTCCTGCCGGCGGGGAGTACGACGGCCCGCGCATTGACTGAGGTCGGGACGGTCGACGTGCGTGGGCCAGGGGCTGACACCTCGGTCGGGCTCGTCACAGGCGACGGCCGGAGCAAGCTGACCGCCGGCACCTTCCGGCTCGACGGCGGGCAGCTGCCCGGTAAGCCCACAGAGGTCGCGGTCTCTCCCTCGCTGGCTGAGTACCTCGGGCTCCTGGACGGCGACAAGCTCAAGGCCGATGCCACGCTGACCGCGGCAAGCGGACAGAAGTACCAGGTCGTCGGACTGGCCCGTACCTTCACCAATCCCAGCCTGCGCACGATCTTCGGTACTCCGGACACCCCGCTCGCGACCCTGGATCCGAACTCCCCGATCGTCTACCTCGCCGACCTCCCCGACGGCACCGACGCGGACGCGCTGAGCGACCGGCTGCTCGGCAACGGCCTGGCCTTGTTGCCGAGGGCAAACATCGTCGACCCACCGCCGGATCCGTACGGCGGCTCGACCGACGCCGGGGCGGTCGCGGTGATGGCACTGGTGATCGGATTCGGCATCCTCGAGATCGTGCTGCTCGCCGGTACCGCGTTCGCCGTCATCGCCCGTCGGCAGACCCGCGACCTCGGACTCGTCACGGCGGCCGGCGGGACACCACGCGACATCCGCCGGATCGTCTTGGCGCAGGGCCTGTTCATGGGGGCGATCGGCGCGGGCGGCGGACTGCTGCTCGCGATCCTCGCAACCCTTGCCGGCCGGCCTCTGTGGGAGAAGATGCTGTCGACGCTGATCGTCAGCAACGAGATCCCGTGGCTCAGCCTGGTACCGATCGCGGCCCTGGGATTGCTGGCCGGTCTTGCCGCGGCGATCGTGCCTGCGATCAGCGCAGGTCGGCAGACGCCGCTGGCTGCACTCAGCGGGCGGTTCGCCGCGGCCGGCGGAGTGGTCAGACTGCGTAGGCCGGCGATCGGACTGGTCATCTTCGGTGTGGTCAGCACGATCATCGGCAGCATCTGGATGTCGAGGGCACTGGTGGAGGCCCAACGGCAGGTTGCCGCTCAAGGCGAGCACTACCGGGCGACCGTCACTCCAACCGAGCAGATCGCGCTGGTACTACTGGGCATCACCGCGACGATCGTCGGTCTGGTCTGGATGTTGCCGAACCTGGTGGCCAAGCTGGCCGGGTTCGCCCGATTCCTGCCGCTGAGCGGACGGCTCGCGCTGCGCGACGCGGCCCGGCACAGACATCGCACCGGGCCGGCCGCGGCCGCCATCATGATGTCGGTCGGAGCGACCGCAGCGATCGCGTTCGCGATCTCCAACTCGATCGCGGCCGACGCCGAGGACTACGTCCCGGAAAGCCTGCACGGTGACGCCGTCCTGCGCTTCTCGCCGGGTGGGGTCACCTACTCGCCGGTGACGGCGAAGCGAGTGGCCGACGCGCTGCCGACCGAGAAGACCTACGAGATCGGCCAGATCGTCCAGACCGGGGCGAAGCGCAACGGTCCCTTCACCCCCACGCTCGCTGTCGTCACGCCGCCGACCGCGACCCAGTCCGGCTACACCTTGATGGCCGTCGACCCGGCGTACATCGCACGATTCCCTGGCTACGGCCCGCAAGCGGCCGAGGCCCTGCGTACCGGCAAGATCGTGCTCCCCTCTCCGGCTGGGATCAAGGACGGGAAGGTCCCGGTGAGTTCGGACGGTGACCCCGAGAGCAAGTCGGCGATCACTGTGCCGGCGACTGCGGTTGCCTCCGCTCCGACGGCGGGTCAGCTGTCCACCTCGGCGCTGATCAGCACGGAAGCCGCCAAGAAGCTCGGCACCGTCGATCCGTACCTGGCGGTCTACCAACTCGAGCGCGAGCCGACCGGCGACGAGCTCAACGCAGTGGCGAAGCTGCTCGGGCACGACGACTATCTGCACGTGGAGAAGGGCTATGAGAGCCCGGCGCGGCTGTGGTTCCTCGGGCTGATGGCCGCGGCGACCATCGTCACATTGCTCGGGGTGGCCATCTCGGTCTCGCTGTCTGCGGCGGAGGGGCGCGCAGACCTCGCGACACTGGCCGCGATCGGCGCCCAGCCACGGCGTCGGCGCAACCTGGCCGCCGCGCAGGCTTGGGTGCTGGGTGAGCTGGGATGTCTGCTGGGCGTGGGAGTCGGTGCTCTGTACGGCTACACGGCTCATGCGGCCTTCGGGTCGCCGCACTTCATGATTCCGTGGCGGGAGATCGGGGGCATCGTGATCGTGGTGCCGTTGTTCGCGGGGTTGCTGGCCTGGTTGCTGACCAGGTCCCGGTTGCCGATGGTCAGCCGGGTCGACTAGCCGGTACTACGTACGCCGCCGCACCTCGTTGCCCTGAGCACCTATTCGGCGATCCTGGCCAGCTCGGGATGGGCAACCGGGTGCAGCGGCGTACTCGTCACCCGCCACTGGCCGCACGCGCAGCGCTGGTAGCTGAGTAATCCCTCACTGACGGGATGCGACGACTCGACGTGCCAGCGGTGCCGGTGGACTTCAGCTGTGGTGGTCATGGGTCCATCGTGCTGTAATGACATTGTGCATCTCAACCCTTACGGCGCCGACGCGGTCCTGCTGGCCGTGAATCTGGTGACCAACCCGGCGTCCACTGCCATCGAGCTGGCCGAACGCTGCGAGGAGAGTGGCGTCGAGAGCCGGCTGGTGCGGGCCAGACGGGTGACGTCCGCCGACCTCGCCGCGGTACGGGTCGCACTGGACGAGTGGCTTGAGGTCGTCGACGCACCCGACGAGGACAGCCGGGTGCGATTGATGAACGCGATGCTGGCGAAGTACACGGAGCATCCCCGGCTGACCAATCACGCCGGCGACGGTTGGCACATGCATTACCGGCCTGACGGCGTACCGGTCGGACGGCTGGTCGCGACGCTGATCAGCACCGGTACCGCGCTGCACCTGGCCGGCCGCGGCATGTCCAGGCTCGGCCGATGCGCCGCGGACGGCTGCGACAACGTGTACGCCGACCTGTCGCGCGGCGGTCGGCAGCGCTATTGCAGCCCTGCGTGTGCGAACCGTGACGCCGTGCGCAGGCATCGCGCCAAGGCCTCCTGAAGGCCCGAACCCAGCAGACCTAGGATGGGTTCATGAGCGAGAGCAGCGGCGAGAACCAGGGCGAGCGGGAAGCACAGATGACCGGCGCCCAGACCGAGGACGGCAAGATCCTGATCGTCGGTCCGGACGGCATGGCTGTCGAAGGGCCGCCGCGTGACCGCAGTGACGAGCAGGACAACGAGCCGCGCTCGGTGACCGAGCTGGTCGAGCAGCCGGCCAAGGTGATGCGGGTCGCGAACATGATCCGGCAGTTGCTCGACGAGGTGAAGGCGGCACCACTCGACGAGGCCTCGCGCAACCAGCTGCGGGCGATCCACGAAGCCTCCATCAAGGAGCTCGAGAGCGGCCTCGCGCCGGAGCTGGTCGAGGAGCTCGAGCGGCTGAGCCTCGACTTCACCGAGGACAGCACGCCCACCGAGGCGGAGCTGCGGATCGCGCAGGCCCAGCTGGTGGGATGGCTGGAGGGTTTGTTCCACGGAATCCAGACCGCGCTGTTCGCCCAGCAGATGGCGGCCCGCCAGCAGCTGGAGCAGATGCGCCGCGCCCTCCCCGGCGGCCAGGGGATGCCTGCCCCCGAAGAGGGTTCGCCCTTCCCCGGCCCGCCGCAGCCCGGCACCACGGACGGCCCGGGCAGCGGAGGCATGTACCTCTAGTTCACTGGAGGTTGAAGAGTTCTTCGAGGACGGTGGCGACACCGTCCTCGTCGTTTGTGGGGCAGACGACGTCGACCATCGCCAGCACCTCGGCGTGCGCGTTGGCCATCCCGTACGACGTCCCGGCCCAGGCGAGCATCGGCAGATCGTTCAGCGAGTCGCCGAACGCGATCGACTGATCGGCCGTGATCCCCAGCTCAGCAGCGAATTCGGCCAGCATCGCCGCCTTCGAGACCCCGCTCGCGGAGATCTCCACCAGGCTGGTGCCGCCGCTGTGGCTGGCCGTCACCCGCGTCCCGACCAGCGGGCCGATGACGGCCAGCAGGTCGTCGGAATGCCTGCTGGGATGGCGAACCAGCAGCTTCGCGGCCGGTTCGGACAGCAGCTCGTCGAGCTGCGCGACCAACGTGTCCTCGGGTTTCGGCCACCGATTGAGATAGTGCGGTTCCTGTCCGTAACGGTCGGTCCGCTCGATCGCGAACTCGACGTCGGGCAGCTCGGCCCGGATCGCCAGCGCGACCTCCAGGGCGACCGCCGGATCGATCAGCGCGGTCCGGATCGCCTTACGCCCAACGACGTCGTAGAGAATGGCGCCGTTGGCAACGATCGCGACACCGTGCGCGCCGACCAGGTCGGCCAGGTCGTGCAGCCAGCGTGGCGGCCGGGCGGTCACCATCACGAACTGGGCGCCGGCTTCCTGCACCGCGAGCACCGCCGCCTTGGTGCGCGGAGAGATCGAACGATCACTGTGTACTAAGGTTCCGTCAAGATCGGTCGCGACCAGACGGGGCGGGCGGACTGCTGTGGGGATCGGCACCGGACCACCGTATCTTCCTGCGACCGAGTCGCCTATACCTCTTCGAGCAGGCCCGGCGCAACCGTTTGGACAGCGCTAAACGTGCAATCTGATTGACCGTTGAACAACGTCATCAGACCGTTACGGCAGGAAGCTGCAAAGGCAGCCAGTTCCCATGCACAGCAGGGTTTCCGCGTGATTTCATGCGGTGGCGAACGGGGAACCGGGGGCGATTCAACCGCGTCCCAGTCCTGTTCCGGATCACCGTCCGGCGCAGCCCCACCCTGGTAAAGACCGTCGACATATCGATGTGGAATTGGGTGCAACCAAATCCGCGTCCACAGCGTCAACAGTTATGGATCGGTGCGTCCCGCGCCGGGACGACAGGGGTGGGTCGGCAACAGATCGGTCCATCAGCTAGTGGGCTCGGGTGTTCGAACGTCATTCACCGTTCGTTCACACGAGTCCTGGAACTTGGGGAGCCACGATGATCGTCAACAGCGCCAAGATAGCGGGGCAAGGGAGCAACGGCTCTCGTGCGGCTGTCGACAGATCTTCCATCCTGGAAGGGACGATGACCGGCTGCACCGCACGCACGGACATCTTCCAGCACCGGTTGATGGAAGAGCCGCCGCCCGCATCGGCGACCCGGCGGACACGGGAACGCTATGACCAGCTGGTCCGTGAGGCCAAGGCCGTCTGCGCGTCCTGCCCGTTGTTCACCGACTGCCTGTTCAGTGCCGTCGCCCAGCACGATGTCAGCGGCTTCGTCGCGGGCACCACGGCTGCGCAGCGCCGCTCGATGCGAAACCTGCTGGACGTCGAGGTCCAGGCAGACGATTTCGACCAGCTCGCCGGAGCGCGGGGCACGCGCCGGCCGGTCAGCCACGAAGAGGTCCTGCGGCTGCGTACGCAGTACCCCAACGACAGCCTGGAATCCCTGGCCATGCGGCTGGGATGCTCGCTGTCGACCGTCAAGCGCCACCTGCGCAGGGCCCGCCGGGGACAGAGCCCGGCGACCAAGGCACCGCGCGCCCGCCCGGAGCTGAGCGCCGTCCTGGACGCGTTCGACGCCGTGGTGGACCGGCCCTGCCAGTCACCTCGTCCCGGCACCACCCGCGTCGCCTGACCTGATACTCGGCCCGCCAGCGGACTATCAGTCATTCAAAAGGCCGTGGCCCCTGCTACAGCAGGAGCCACTGCCTTTGCGTCGTACAGCTTGGTTGCCCTGTGAAACTATCTCCGACGGCTATTTCATTGTCGTCGAATAGTTCCTCACGTGAGCCTCAGAAATATCGATTGAGCACCGCGGCGACACCGTCGTCGCTGACCGACTTGGTGACTTCGTCGGCTTTCGCTTTCACTTCGTCGGGCGCCGAACCCATCGCAATCCCGAGCCCGGCGAAGACGAGCATCTCGATATCGTTGCGGCCGTCGCCGAGCGCGAGCAGGTCGTCGGATTCCAGCCCGTACTGCGCCAGCGCGACCTTCAGCCCGGTGCTCTTGTCGACGCCCTCCGGCGCGATGTCGAGCCAGGCGGTCCAGCCGACCGCGTAGCTGACCCCGTGCAGGCCGAGGCGTTCGGCCAGCTGGATGAAGTCGTCCTCGGACTGGTCCGGATCGCGGATGATCAACCGGGTCACGTGCCCCGGCGCCAGCTCGGCGTCGGAGACGACCCTGATCCTCACGTCGTCCGAGCCCAGGTCGCCGGGCGGGAACGGCGCGGTCACCCGATAGCCGGTGTCCTCCTCCTCGACCGCCATCCGGGCGTTCGGCGCGTACTTGCGGACCGAGGCGATCACTGTGGTCGGGTCGAAGGTCCGCTCGTCCACCACCTCGCCGGACGGCTGTCGCAGAGTGCGCGCACCGTTGCTACAGACAACAAACCCGGCAGGCAGGCCGAGCAGCTCGGCGACTGGCTGGGTGGTCTGCCAGGACCGGCCTGTCGCCAGGATGATCGGCACCTCGGCAGCGGCCCGGCGGACCGCGTCGACCACGGCGGGCGAGAGCCGCTCGTCGTGGTCGATCAGGGTGCCGTCGATGTCGAGGGCAACGGCCTTCGGTCGCCAGCCGTCCGTCATTTGCCCACCGGTTCGAGGACCTCGCGGCCCCCGACGTACGGGCGGAGCGCTGCCGGGACCCGGACCGAGCCGTCCGCCTGCTGGTGCGTCTCGAGGATCGCGACCAGCCAGCGGGTGGTGGCCAGCGTGCCGTTCAGGGTCGCGACCGGACGCGGCCTGCCGTCCGCGTCGCGGTGCCGGATGTTCAGCCGGCGGGCCTGGAAGTCGGTGCAGTTCGAGGTGGAGGTGAGCTCGCGGTACGCGCCCTGGGTCGGCACCCAGGCCTCGCAGTCGAACTTCCGGTACGCCGAGGCGCCCAGATCACCCGTCGCGGTGTCGATCACCCGGTAGGCCAGCTCCATCTTGTCCAGCATCTCCTTCTCCCAGCCGAGCAGCCGCTGGTGCTCGGCGGCAGCGTCTTCCAGGGTGCAGTAGGAGAACATCTCGACCTTGTCGAACTGGTGGACACGGATGATCCCGCGGGTGTCCTTCCCGTACGAGCCCGCCTCGCGGCGGTAGCAGGACGACCAGCCCGCGTACCGGATCGGGCCGGCGGAGACGTCGAGGATCTCGTCCATGTGGTAGCCGGCCAGCGGGACTTCCGACGTACCGACCAGGTAGAGCTCTGGCTCCTCCAGCCGGTAGACGTCGTCGTGGGCGTTCAGGTAGCCGGTGCCGCCCATGATCTCGGGCTTGACCAGGCTCGGCGTGATCATCGGGGTGAAGCCGTTCTCCACCGCCTGGGCGATCGCGAGCTGGAGCATGCCGAGCTGGAGCAGGGCGCCGACACCCTTGAGGAAGTAGAACCGGGCGCCGGACACCTTCGCGCCGCGCTCCATGTCGATCGCGCCGAGCAGCTCGCCCAGCTCGAGGTGGTCGCGGGGCTCGAAGCCCTCGGCCGCGAAGTCGCGGGGCTTGCCGATCTCCTCGACGACGGTGAAGTCCTTCTCGCCGCCGACCGGGGCCTCGTCGGAGACCAGGTTGGGCAGCTTGCCGGCCAGCTCGTTGAAGCGGGCCTCCGCCTCGGTCGCGGCGGCCTCGTTGGCCTTCACCTCGGCGGCGAGCGCCTTGGTGCGCTCGAGCAGGGCAGTCCGCTCGTCGCCCTTGGCCTGGGCGACCTCCTTGCCGAGGCCCTTCTGCTCCGAGCGCAACGACTCGAACGCCGCGATGGACGATCGACGATCACCGTCGGCCGCCAGGACCTGGTCGACCAGGTCGGTACTCTCGCCACGCTTGGTCAGGGACGCGCGGACGACATCGGGGTTCTCACGGAGCAATTTGGCATCGATCACAGGTGCAGGGTATCGGGGCGTGTCAGCGGCGGCGAAGTGTATTCGGGATGATGAGCTGAGACCAGCAGGTCACCTAGGGGGAAATCAGCCGGTATGAACCACCATCCACCGACTCATGTTGGCCGTGCGCTGACGGTTGTCCTGGGTGCGCTGCCGTTCATCGTGGTGACCCTTCTGGTGTTCGGCGACTGGCCGCCGTTGCGGCGCTGGGACGAGTCGGTCGCCGCTCGCGTCGCGACGTACGGCGCCACCCACCCGAGCACGGTGGACGTCTGGCAGGTGATCGGGGCGGTGATCCTGCCGTGGACCTCGCGAGCGGTGATCCTGGTCGTCGCCATCTACCTCTGGCACCGGCGCGCCCGGCTGCTGACCGTATGGCTGGTTGTCTCGGCAGGGGCCGAGCTGGGCCTGGTCCAGGCCGTCGAGCACATCTTCGAGCGGCCGCGGCCGGCTCAGATGCTGGTCGAGTCCGGCGGCTGGTCGTACGTCTCCGGGCACGCCACCGCCGCCTTCGTGATGGCCGGGGCACTCGGAGTCGTGCTCCCGTCGGTCCGTGGTTGGCGACGGCGCTTCCGGCTGCTGGTGACGCTGCCGACGATCGCGGTGGTCTGGATCGCGTCCGTCGACCGGGTCGCGCTGAACCTGCACTGGGTCTCCGACGTGCTCGGCGGCTGGGCGCTCGGGCTGGGGATCCTGACGGCGACCTCGATCGGGTTCGGGCTGCGGCCGGGGCTGCGGCGACGCCGGCGACGGCTGCCGTCGGACGAGAACGGTACGTCGGTACCACCGCGGGCCGCCGTCATCGTCAACCCGATCAAGGTGGGCGACGGGGTCGCGTTCCGGCGCAAGGTGACCCGGGCGCTCGCGGTCCGGGGGTTCGACGATCCGCTGTGGCTGGAGACGCGGGAGGACGATCCGGGCAACGCGATGGCGAAGCGGGCGATCGAGAACGAGTCGGATCTGATCCTGGTCGCGGGCGGCGACGGTACGGTGCGGGTCGTTTGCGCGGCGTTGTCGGGTACCGGCATCCCGGTGGGCGTGATCCCGGCCGGCACGGGGAACCTGCTGGCCCGGAATCTCCATATCCCGCTGGATCTGGATGACGCGCTGGAGCGGATCCTGGACGGGCGGGACCGGCGGATCGATCTGGTGAAGGTGTCCGGGGACGGGCTCGACACGGATCATTTCGCGGTGATGGCGGGGCTCGGGCTGGACGCGGCGATCATCACGGGGGCGCCGCCGATCCTCAAGGCGCAGATCGGCTGGACGGCGTACCTGGTCTCGGCGGCGAAGAACATCAACCATCCGTCGGTGAAGGTCCGGATCGTGCTGGACGACGAGGAGCCGGTGGAGCGTCGGGTGCGGACGGTCGTGGTCGGCAACGTGGGGATGCTGCAGGCGAACATCCCGCTGCTGCCGGACGCGCGGCCGGACGACGGGCTGATCGACGTGGTGGTGATCGCGCCGCGGCGGGTGACGCAGTGGCCGCTGGTCTTCTGGCGGGTGATGACGCGGACCAAGCGCACCGAGATGTACCTGGAGCGCTTCACCGGCCGCAAGGTGGAGATCACCGCCGCGGTCGACGTCCAGCGCCAACTGGACGGCGACGGCATCGGCCCCGGCCGAACCCTCACCGCCGAGGTCGAACCCGGCTCCCTAGTAGTCCGAGTCCCCAAACGCCGCTAACCACCCCTCCCCACTCGCCCACCCCGCTCGCCTCGCCCGCCCGCTCGCCTCGCCCGCCCGCTCGCCTCGCCCGCCCGCTCGCCTCGCCCGCTCGCCCCGCTCGCCGCCCGCCCGCTCGCGACATCTCAGGGGTTAACCCCTGAGATGGTGGGTTGCCCCCTCAGATTCTCGCTGGGCAACCCACCATCTGAGGGGTTAACCCCTCAGATGTGGCGGGGTCAGTGGGGGTCGGGGGTGTCGCGGGGTTGGGCGGCTTCTTTGCGGAGGGTTTCGAGGGCTTCCTCTTCCTCCGGTGAGAGTTTGGCGTCGCTTTCGAAGGACTTGACCTCTTTGGCGTACGAGCGGGCGTCGTTGCGGCTGTTGATCGAGGTGAGGACGACGCCGTCGCCCTTGTCGTCGAGCAGGGCCATCGACCAGGACAGGCGGCCGCCCATGTCGCCGTACGCGTCGTAGCGGACGACCGCGAGGTGCTGCAGCGTCTCGCGGAGCTCGCTGCGGGCGTCCTCCAGCTCCTTGCTCAGCCTGCGCAGCTCGGACTTGACCGTGCCCGGCTTGGCCTCGGGCTGAGCCGGCTGGGGCTCGGTCTGGGACACCGTCTGGGGCTGCGGTTGCGGGGTGGCGGGCAGTTTCGCCGCGGCCTTGGGCGTGCCGGACTGCGCCCTCAGCGCCTGAATGGCGAACACGAGGGCGAGCACCGCCACGAACAGAGCGGCGATCCCGAAAGCACCGGCTAACGTCGAAGACACGCACCGCAGCCTAATGGCTGCGTGGTCAAGCGGCTGCGCTGCGTTGCCCGGCAGGGTGCCCCACGGCTGCCCCGCGGAGCCCCGGCAGGGTCCGAATCGGGCTATTCGTGGTCGGGCACGTAGATTCGCGGGGTGACTCATTCGCCTGACCCCAGCAGCCGCAGCAACAGCCCCGGCCCTCTGCCTGGAGTGCACGACCTCGGTTACGCACGCCTCGACACCGACCGCCTGGAACGCACCGGGGACGCCGAGGTGGTCTACGGCGCCGGGAAGACGCCTGAGCAGGTTGTAGAGCTCCTGCGCACCCTGCACGAGACACACCCGGGCCACGCCGTACTGGCGACCCGCCTGACCGTCGAGGCGCAGGAGGCGGTCACCGCCGCTCTGCCGGAGGCAGTAGTCGACCCGGTTGGCCGTACTGCGGTGCTGGGCTCTGCACCTGTGCTGCGAGGGACGGTGGCGGTCGTAGCAGCCGGTACTTCGGATGCACCGGTGGCGGCCGAGGCTGCGACGACTGTCGGGGTGTTCGGGGCCAACGTGGACCTGATCACGGACGTCGGGGTGGCCGGGCTGCACCGGATCATGAGCGCGCGTGAGCGGCTGGATGCGGCCGACTGCCTCATCGTGGTCGCCGGGATGGAAGGGGCGCTGCCGAGTGTCGTCGGTGGGCTCGTGGGGGTGCCGCTGGTCGCAGTACCGACATCTGTTGGGTATGGGGCGTCGTTCGGTGGGGTCGCCGCGTTGCTGGGGATGCTCAACTCGTGTGCGCCTGGGGTGACCGTGGTGAACATCGACAACGGCTTCGGGGCCGGGGTCTTCGCCGCCCGGGTCGCGCGTCGTGCTGCCCCGGCTGAGGTGAAGTCCCAGTGAGAATCGCCTGGATCGACTGCGCGGCCGGTGCCTCCGGCGACATGCTCCTAGGCGCCTTCCTCTCCGCCGGAGCCGACCTCGAGCTAGTCAACGCAGCAGTAGCCGCTGTGGATCCGTCCCTCTCGATAACCGTCGAACGAACCACAAGGCACCAGATCGCAGCCACCAAGGCATCGGTCCGAGTCAGCGGAGAACTCCACCCGGAGAACTTCCCCGACCTGGCGTCGGCTAACGCCGGCGCGTCGGATCACGTTGAGGCCCTGAGCACGCCCGAACGGGTGGCGGGCGAGGCTGGGCACGGCAGCGACCGCGCCGGTGAGGCGACCGGCCACGAGGCCGATGCCGCCGAGCCCGCTGGTGATGTGCCATCGCTCCGCTCGGCCTCGGCCGGGGAGGTGGGGCACGAACACGGTGAGGCCGATGGCACGCACGCCGCTGGTCACGGGCACGGGCATAGGCACGCTGGTGACGTGCCCGGGCAGGAGCACGGAGCCGGGCACGGGCACGGGCATGGGCACCCCGGTGACGCGTCGGAGGGCGACGTCGGGCATGGGCATGGGCACGGGCACGCTGGTGACGCGCCCGATGGCGGGGCCGGGGCTGGGCATGGGCACGCTGGTGATGCGTCGGAGGGTGACGTCGGGCATGGGCATGCTGGTGACGGGCCCGATGGCGGGGCCGGGGCTGGGCATGGGCATGGCGGGGGCGGTGGGCATACGCGGACCTGGGGTGAGGTGCGGAGGCTGATTGAGGGGGCTGGGCTTTCTGACGCCGTGCGGGAGCGGGCGTTGGATGTGTTTGCCCGGTTGGCTCGGGCTGAGGGGGCGGCTCATGGGGTCGAGCCTGATGAGGTGCACTTTCATGAGGTCGGGGCGTTGGATGCGATCGCGGACATCGTGGGGGTTGCGGCGGCGTCGGTTGCGCTGGAGCTGGATCGGATAGTTGTTTCGACGATCGCGTTGGGGGGCGGGCGGCAGGTTCGCGGGCAGCATGGGGGGATTCCGGTGCCGGGGCCCGCGGTGCTGGCTTTGTTGAGTGAGGCAGATGCGCCTGTGGTCGGTGGTACGGCGCCGTACGAGATGACCACGCCGACTGGGGCGGCGCTGCTCGCCTCGCTGGCGGATGATTTCGGGCTGCTGCCGCCGATGCGGATCCAGCAGACCGGCATCGGCGCCGGCGGGCGTGACCCGGTCGAGGTGCCGAACATCGTCCGGGTGATCGTCGGCGACGCGCTCGAGCGGCCGGCCAGCGAACTCGTCTACGAGACCAACGTCGACGACCTCGACCCGCGGATCTGGCCGCAGGTGCTCGCCCGGCTGATGGAGGCCGGCGCGGCGGACGCCTGGCTGACCCCGATCCTGATGAAGAAGGGTCGCCCGGCGCACACCCTGTCGGTGCTGGTCGGCGGCGCGAACGCCGAGGAGGTCCGCTCGGTGATCCTGTCCGAGACGTCCGCGATCGGCCTGCGCGAGTCGTCGATCCGCAAGCACGCGGCCGACCGTGAGTTCGCCAGCGTCGAGGTCGACGGCCAGCGCATCCACGTCAAGATCGCCCGGTACGGCGGCCAGGTGGTCA
This sequence comes from Kribbella ginsengisoli, assembly GCF_039537185.1. Lineage (NCBI taxonomy): Bacteria > Bacillati > Actinomycetota > Actinomycetes > Propionibacteriales > Kribbellaceae > Kribbella > Kribbella ginsengisoli. The sequence continues at coordinate 685,477 of NZ_BAABAA010000007.1, forward strand.
ACGTGCAGCCCGAGTACGACGACGTCGCCGCGGCCGCCTCGGTCCTGAAGAAGCCGATCAAGTCCGTCCTGGCCAAAGCCATCGCCGCGGGCCACGAACTCTGGAGCTAGCACCAGGTGCTGCGGTGCCGGAGAGGGCAGCGCCGGAAGCCTGCCGGCGCCCGGCACCCTGACGCTGCCAGGGCTGCGCGACTAGGAAGCGTCGGCTGGGTGGGGCAGGTCTGGGTGGCGGCCGGTGTAGGGCGGGGCGAAGAAGACGAGGAGGGCCAGGTCTTCGGTGACGTCGACGAAGCGGTGGGGTTCTTCGGCGGGGACGAAGAGGACGTCGCCCGGGCCGATCAGCTCGGTCCGGGACGGGGTGACCAGGGTGGCGCGGCCGGTGGTGACGACGTAGATCTCGTCCTCGCGGTGCGGCTGCTGGTCATCGACTCCGCCGACTGGGATCGAGTACGTCCCGACCGACAACGACTTGGTCGTCAGCTGATCCACGTAATGGCTCGGCAGCTCGTGCTTGAACTCGCCCGCCCCTGAAATCTTGTGCACCGGCTGAGACTAGGGCACCCAGCCGGATAGCCCTAGGGCGTGGAGACCTTCTGGGCTTCTGGCTTGGCTTTGCGTTTCGGCCAGTCGTACGGCCACCACTGGGCGCCGCCGCGGCGGGCCCAGACGATCAGGCCGATCAGGACAGCGAGCTCGATCGCTGGGCAGACGGTGTCGCGGAGGCGGGTGCTGAACCACTCGAGCGAGTCGGACAGGAACGGCGCCACCTGGCGTGCGTTCGGGTCGCGGCCGGGGACGTAGGCGATCGCGATCATGGTGGTCCGGATGACCATCCACTTGTCCACCTTCGACGCGGCCACCGCGGCCAGCGCGACCCACGCGATCACGTCGTACCAGGGCAGGGAGTACATCGCCGTGACGATCCACGCGATCCCGTAGATGGCGGTGTAGCGGATCGCCTCGGGGGTGTGGTCGTCCGGGTGGGTGCGCGGGACGAGCGACTTCGGGAAGACCTGGGAGAGCAGGATCGCCAGCACGATCAGGCCGACCCAGGCGGCGATCGCGAGCACCGTGCGGACCAGGCCGTTCGGCAGGAACAGGGTGAAGAAGCTGAGCAGCACCTTGTGCGGGGTGCCGGTGGAGATGAAGGAGCTGTTCGAGCGGGCCTGCTGGAGGGCTTCGAGGCCGACTACGGCGTACAGGCCGGCCATCGAGATCGCGCCGCCGATGCAGAACATGATCGCCTTGCGGCGGTCGGCGCGCAGTGACCAGAGCATGGCTACGCCGACCAGGCCGATCGAGAGCTTCGTACAGCCGGCGATGCCGAGCATGATGCCGGCCAGGAGGATGTGTCGGCGGAAGAGCACCAGCGCGATCACCGCGAACATCACTGCGATCGCGTCGTTGTGGGCGCCGGCCAGTACGGTCCAGAGCAGCAGTGGGTTGCCGAGGGCGAGCATGGCGACGCGGCGCTTGGCGGGGAGGCTGGGGCCGACGAGCTTCATCAGCAGCAGGCCGGAGACGATCAGGCTGACCGCGACGGACAGCTGCAGCATCCAGACGGTGAGCTGCATCGAGTCGCCGCCGACCCAGGACGAGAACCACTGGACCCAGGTCGCGATCGGGCCGTAGACGCTCTTCGCGCCCTGCCACGGGCGCTCGGTCGCGGCGATCACCGGGTCGTAGCCGAGGCGGATGGTGTCGGCGGGGGCTGTCGTGTACGGATTGCCGCCGAGCGACATGATCCGGCCGTACGCGGCGTAGATCAGGACGTCGCCGGATGCCATCGGAGGTACCAGGGTGACGGCGGCCGTAGTACCGATGCCTAGGGCAACCAATCGGTTGACGCGGGGGGCCCAGCCGTTCTTGATCGCCCGTGCTGCAAGGAAAACACCGTAGCCGCCGAGCAGGATCGCGACGTAGATCATCAACGTCACGAGCCAGTCGTTCGGCTTCGTGTTGAACCAGTACGACGGCAGCCAGGCGTGCCGATTGGTCAACGTCAACACCACAACCGAAGGCCCCAGCAACCCGGCAGCAACGATCAGAGCCGTCGACGCAAGATACAAACCGACTGCTCGCTTGCCGTCACGGTCGGCGGCCGGCGAGGCGGCAACCACCTCTTCGGCGTTTTCAGTACTCATTTGCTGGGTCCGCGGGTGGGGACGGCGTTGCGAGCCGACAAGGCTCGGCGGACGTGGAGGTACTGGCGGGCTCGGTGGAGTTGGCCTCGGAGGTCTGTGCCGGTGGCCCGATGCCGGACGTCGATGGGGACTTCCAGGATGCGGAAGCCTTTGCGGCCCAGGTCGATGCTGAGGGCCGCTTCTACGCCGAAGCCCTGGGCCAGGGGGCGGGCTGCTTCGAAGGCGACTCGGGTGAGGCAGCGTTGGCCGGAGAGGGGTTGTTCGGGGGCCCAGCCGGTGGCTTGCTCGATGCCGGAGCGGGCCAGGCGTACTACGAAGCCGTGGCCGCCTGCCTTGCTGCCGTCGGCGCGGATCTGGGCGGGGAGGGTGCCGATCGTCATGTCGGCACGGCCGGCCAGTACGGGCTCGATCAGCGGCTCGGCGCCGGCCGCGGAGTCGGAGAGATCTGCGTCGAGGAAGAGAAGGTGTCGTGGTTGCGCACCATCTTGCTCCGCCACGGCGGCGGCGCCGGTCTCCATGGCCGCGGCTTTTCCGCGATTCTTCGGGTGCCGTACGACGGTCGCGCCGGCCCGCTCGGCGGCCTCGGCCGTCCCGTCGGTGGAGCCGTCGTCGACGACCACGACCAGGTCGACGCCGGCGATCTTGCGCACCGCGTCGACGGTCGCGACGATCCGCTCGACCTCGTCCTTGGCCGGGATCACGCACGCGACGGATCCCAGCGTGGGCTCGACGGGAGGCAGATCAGTACCGGACACAGCACCGCAGCCTAGTTGTTCCGCAGCCGATCCCCGCCTTCGTACCCGCACCCTGTGGATATCTCGTCCTTTCGACCGATCCCCGGCACCCTCCTCGCCAAGTTGGAAATCCTGCAAAATTGTCGGACAATCAGACAGAATCACGGCAGCCTGCCGCTCACGGCCAGGCTGCCGTAGCTTGGTGGGACGGGATCCGGACGAGAGGGCAGGCAGATGACCGAGGCGTATGGCGTCGACAGCGAGGTCGGGCCGCTGCGAACCGTGATGCTGCACCGGCCGGGCAACGAGCTCCGCCGGCTGACACCACGCAACAACGACAAGCTGCTCTTCGACGGCCTCCCCTGGGTGGGCCGCGCGCAGGACGAGCACGACGCGTTCGCGCAGGTGCTCCGCGACCGCGGCGTCGAGGTGCTCTACCTGCACAAGCTGCTCGCCGAGTCACTGAGCGACCCGGCCGCCCGGGCAGTGGCGGTCAGTGGCGCGACCGAGGATCTGCGACTCGGCGACACGCTGCGCAGCTACCTGCAGGCGAGTCTGACCGCGCTCGACCCGGAGCAGCTGGCCGAGGCGCTGATGGCCGGCGTACGCAACGACGAAGTACGGGCCGGAGGTGGGCTCGTCACGTCGCTGCTCGCCCACGAGGATTTCCTGATCGACCCGCTGCCGAACCTGCTGTTCACCCGCGACTCGAGCGTCTGGATCCATGACAACGTCGCCGTCACCTCACTGGCGATGCCGGCCCGCGTTCGCGAGTCGCAGCTGACCGAGCTGATCTACACGTACCACCCACGCTTCGCCGGGGCCGAGAAGGTGTACGACCACAGCCTGGAGCACGTCGAGGGCGGCGACATCCTCGCCCTCGGGCCCGGAGTGCTGGCCGTGGGCGTCGGTGAGCGGACCACGCCGGCCGGGGTCGAGCGACTCGCGCGGCGGGTGTTCGCGAAGGGCCTGGCGCACACCGTCCTCGCCGTGCCGATCGCACAGCAGCGGGCGACGATGCACCTGGACACCATCTGCACGATGGTCGACGTCGACGCCGTGCTGATGTACCCGAACATGGCCGAGGAGATGCGCGCTCTCGCCGTCACCGCCGAGGGCGACGAGCTGCACGTCGCGGAGTCCGAGCCGTTCCTGGTCGCCGCGGCCAAGGCGCTCGGCATCGACACCCTGCGCCGGATCGATACCGGTCTGGACCCGGTCACCGCCGAGCGCGAACAGTGGGACGACGGCAACAACACCCTCGCGCTCGCCCCGCGCGTCTGCGTCGCGTACGAACGGACCGTCGAGACGAACCAGCGGCTGGAAGAGTCCGGCGTCGAGGTCATCCGCATCGCCGGCTCCGAGCTCGGGTCCGGTCGAGGCGGCCCGCGATGCATGTCCTGCCCGGTACTACGGGACCCGGTCACCGTCGCCTGACGCAAGCAATCAGGCTCCGGATGTGGCAGCGATGCCGCATCCGGAGAGGTACCTGACAACGCAAGTACGAGGGACGACACGCGGAGTGAAATCGGGGGTTGTCGACAGGGCCGGTTATGAGTACTCTTCATGCCTAGGCCCAGGCCCTGTTGCTCCCCCGTCAGCAGGACTTGGGCCGTCCACGTGAAAGGGCCCCGCACTCATCGAGTGCGGGGCCCTTTGTTCCGTCCTAACGGATCGTCAACTGACGGCTGGCCAGACCGGCCCGGGCCGCCCGCTCTTCGGTCGTCAGCGGAGCCTCGGTGGCGAGCGCCTTGTCGAGCGCGACGGCGAACTCACCAGCCGGCTTCTCCAGGTCAGCGGCCTCCGCGTCGGCGGGCAGCTCCCACACCGGCGCCAGTACGCCGAGGGCGCGGAAGGAACCGATCAGACGGCTGCCCTCGGTCAGCGCGGACGAGCCGGCCGCGTGCAGCCGGGCGAGCGCGTCGAGCAGCGTGTCCTCCGCATGCGGCAGCACCCAGCGCAGGTACCGGCGGTCACCGATCTGGGTCCAGTACGCCGCTTCGACCGACTCCAGCCGTACGGTCGGAGCAGCCGCCGCGTTGGCGCGCTCGAGCCCCGCCGCCACCTCACCGGTCGGGTCGTCGACGTTCTCGCCGACCCAGTAGTCGAAGCCCTCGTGCACCTTGACGGTGATCGGCTTGGAGGTGTCGATCAGGTCCTGCAGCCGCGGACCGTCCTTGAGCAGGTCGCCCAGCTGGATCGGGTTGCCCGGCTCGGTCGCCAGCGCGGCGGTGATCGCGTGCGCGACGTCGCGGCTCGGGTCACCGGACGAGGCGTGCGTCTGCAGGCCGATCCAGATCGTCTCGTCGTCGCGGACCAGCCCGGGCATCGCCATCGGCAGCAGGGTGACCAGGTTGACGGTCTTGCCCTTGTGCTCGCCGGCCAGCGTGACCTCCGCCGTACCGGCCGGGACGATCTCGCGGAAGGCGATCAGGTCGCACTCGGACGGCAGGCCCTCGAACGGGCGGACCACGAAGCTGTCGGCCGCCTGCGCCTTCTCACGGCCGTGGCACTGCTTGAACCGCTTGCCGGAGCCACACGGGCAGGGTTCGCGCGGGCCGACGTCGACCAGGTCGGCCGGGTCCAGCGTGACGGTCGTGGTGTTGTTGGCGCGGTTGCGCGACTTCTTTCCCATACCCCGCAGTCTTGCAGTACCGGGCTACCGGTCACCAACTCGCGGTCAGCGCGGAACGAGGGCGTACACGGTACGCCGGTGCTGAGCGGTCCGGACGCCCCATTCGGACGTCAGCACGTCCACGATCGCCAGGCCGCGGCCGCCGACCGCATCGGGGTGCGCGTCGGCGATCCGGCGCGGCTCGGTCTCACCACAGCCGTCGACCACCTCAAGATGGATTCCGGCCTTGTCGATCCACCAGGCGGCACGCACCTCACCACCCGGCAGCGGCGGCGCGTACCGGATCGCGTTGGAGAGCAGCTCCGAGAGGACCAGCTGCGCGTCGTCGCAAGCGTGCTCTGTCACCCGGTGCCGCTTCAGATAGCCGGCCAGACGGCGGCGGGCGTCCGCTACCGCGGACACTTCATGCGGCAGTACGACGTCCACAACACTCACGTCGGCGGGCAAGGTCGCAGAGGACAAGCAGGGTCTCCTCAAGTCGGAACAACACTCCCACTTCTGCCCCCGATCGGGCGTCCGAAAACACCCTTGCGTATTCCGTTACATAGCGGCGCCGAAGTTCACGCGTTTAGCAGAGAAACCGAGACAATTCGGACGGAATTGAACGTCCAAATAACAGCTCGCATTCGGCCCGTCACGCAGAAGGACAAAGTGAGACGCACTGCACAAACGCTCCGCAACCGGCTTCGCTCGAATGAGCGCGAACCGGAGTGGTCAATCGGGTCGGTGGGAGCGCCGCAGCGGCAGGTGGAGCTTGCGGCGGGAGGGCTGGGCCGGGAGGGCCGGCGAGGTCTGCGGAGGGGTCGCCAGCGTCTGGATGGCCAGCTCCGGGCGGTCGCTGATCAGGGCGTCGACGCCGATGTCCTGGCAGTGCCGGACGTCCTGCTCGGTGTTCACGGTCCAGACGTGCACCTGGTGGCCGTGTTTGTGGGCGCGATCGACGTACTCCGGGTGGGCGGTGACGATCTCCAGGCTCGGACCGGCATACGAGACCCCCGTGGGCAGGGAGCCGTCGCGGAAGCGGAGCGGGACGCGGTCCATCAGCAGGACCGTGCGGAGGCCGGGCGCCAGGACGCGCATCCGGCGCAGTGAGAGCCAGGAGAAGCTCATCACCCGGATGGGCGACTCCGTGCCGATCTTGGGGTGGGCCCAGCCGAAGCGGTCGAGCATCTCGATCAGGCGGCGCTCCACGAGCCCGGCGTACCGGGTGGGGTGCTTGGTCTCGATCGCCAGCTCCAGCGGGCGGCCGGCGTCTCGTACGGTCTCCAGCAGCCGCTCGAGGGTGAGCACCTTGGTGAGGTCGGGGTCGGGCAGCTCGGCCTCGTCGTCGAGCTCGGCCCAGGGGTTCTTCCACGAGCCCCAGTCGAAGCCGTCCAGCTCCTCCAGGCTCATCGTGGACAGCACCCCACGCCCGTTGGAGGTCCGGTCGATCCGCCGGTCGTGGACGCAGACCAGGTGCCCGTCCGCGGTCAGCCGGATGTCACACTCCAGCCCGTCCGCTCCGGCCTCGACGGCCCGGCGGTACGCCGCCAGCGTGTGCTCGGGACTGACTTCGCTGGAGCCACGATGGGCCACCACGCTGGGGCGTTTCGCCATGAGCCAACTCTGACACGCTCACTCGTCAACAACTCCGGCAGGCGCGCCCAACGCGCTCGCCCCGGCGGCTAGGCCCGGGCGGCCGGAGCCGCGTGGGTCGCCGGGGCGGCCGGGAGGATCGCTTCGCCGTTGTCGGCGGCCCATTGTGCGAGGGCTGCGAGGGGGCCAGCGGCTAGTGAGGAGCCTGTGGGGGTGAGCTCGTAGGCGACGCCCCGGTGATCGGCGGGCACCGCCGTGCGGGTGATCAGGCCGTGCTTGGTGAGTCGTGCGAGGGCCTGGCTGAGGACCTTGTCGCTGACCCCGCCGATACCTGCCAGGAGGTCGCGGCGGCGCGTAGTACCGCGCCTGAGCGCCATCAGGACGAGCGGGTCCCAGGTGTGGGCGATCAGCTCGGTCGCCTGCCGGAGTCTGCAGTCCGCCACGAAGGTCTCACAGCCGCCGTTGTCCACCTCTCGATTGTCGCAGGAAGTTCCCTACCGATCGGTCGGAGAACGGTCCCTAGCGTGAATTGCAGAAAACTGGACAAGTGGAGGATTTGATCAAATGAAGATTGCCTTTCTGGGGACCGGGAACCTGGCCGTTGCACTCGGCAAGGTGTGGGCGGCGGCCGGGCACGAGATCTTTGTCGCGGGACGATCGTCGGACAATTCGGCAAAGGCCGCCGCGGCGTTCTCCGGTACGCCGATCGCGCCGGCCGGGCTGGCCGCGGTCGCCGACGTGATCGTGGTCACGGTGGCGTGGGAGGGGTTGGCGCCGATGCTGTCGATGGCTGGTGCTCCGGACGGGGTTTTCGCCGGAAAGACGGTGATCGACTGCACCAACGCCGTCGACTACACCACCGGCCGGCTGAAGCCCGAGACCGGCTCGGCTGCTGAGCTGGTCGCCTCGCTCGCACCAGGCGCACACGTGGTGAAGGCACTGCACATGTTCGCCGGAACGTCCTGGCCAGGCCGACCCAACGCCGCGCGAGGCGCCGACGCGGTCGGCGGGGCCGGGGCGGTCGGCGGGGCCGGGGCGGCGGACGCCTCGGGTGGGCGGGCGGTTGTGGCTGTCTGCGGCGACGACGGAGGTGCTCTCGAGGTTGTCGGGGGCCTTGTGCGGGACCTCGGAGGCGAGGTGGCGGTCGTCGGTGACCTGGGTAGTGCCCGGCAGTTGGAGGAGGCGGCTGGGTTCGTGATGCGGGTGGTGGCCGCTGGCCACAACCCCCGCTCGGCCGTCCCCGATGTGCCGAACGACAGGTAGTGCACCCCCGTACGCCGTACACATCGGCTCCGGCCCCGCTCAAGTGCACTAGACGCCATCGCGGACATCCTGTCCTTGGGGACGGGAGGGGCGGGCGGGCGTCGGGGACACTGGATGGGTGACCACCATGCGAGCAGTTGTGTTGACCGAGCCTGGGCCGCCGGAGTCGTTGAAGGTCAGCAGTGTGGAGCGGCCGGAGCCGCGGGCCGGGTGGGTGCGGATCAAGGTCGAGGCGTTCGGGCTGAATCGGTCCGAGTACCACCTCCGGGCCGGGATGGCGACGAACGCGAAGTTCCCGGTCATCCCGGGGATCGAGGCGACCGGCACGGTGGACCTGGCGCCCGGTGGCGAGTTCGCGGTCGGGCAGCAGGTGGTCGCGATGATGGGTGGGATGGGGCGCGAGTTCGACGGCGGGTACGCGGAGTACACCGTCGTACCGGCCGGCTCGGTCGTACCTGTGACCACCGACCTCGACTGGGCGACGCTCGGCGCCTTGCCGGAGATGCTCCAGACGGCCCACGGCTCGCTGCACACCGGGCTCGGGATCCAGGCGGGCCAGTCGATCCTGGTGCGGGGCGGTACGTCGTCAGTCGGCGTCGCCGCCGCCGTACTGGCCAAGGAGCAGGGGCTGACGGTCTTCTCGACGACCCGGAACCCGCAGCGGCTGGAGATGCTGCGCGAGCTCGGCGTCGATCACCCACTGCTCGACGACGGCAACGTCGCGGCACAGGTCCGCGAGATCCTCCCCGACGGCGTCAACGCGGCCCTCGAGCTAGTCGGTACCAACGTCCTGCCGGACACTTTGAAGGCCACCGCCATCCACGGCACCGTCTGCTTCACCGGCATGCTGAGCGACGCCTGGACGATCCCCGACTTCTACCCGATCGGCTACCTCCCGAACGGCGTCCGACTCACTGCCTACAGCGGCGAATCCAGCGACCTCCCCGCCACCGCCCTGCAGCGCTATGTCGACTTAGTTGCCGCAGGCAAACTCCCGATCCGGATCGACCGCGTCTTCGCCCTCGACGAGATCGCCGAGGCCCACCGCATCATGGAAGCCGGCGAAGCAGTCGGCAAACTGGTGGTCCGGGTCAGCTGACTTCGCCCGTCAGCGGACTTGTTTGTGGTAGTTGGCGAGGTCGCGGATCTCTACGGTGAGCTGGATGTTCAGGTCCGGGGTGGGCTTGAGGTGGTCGGTCAGTAGCGCGAGGACGAGTTCGGCCAGGCGGTCCTTGGTTTCCGTGTCGCGGCCCGGCAGGAGCGCGATCTCGAGGTGGATCATCGCCTCGCCGGGGTTGCCGTCGGCGATGACGGTCTCGCCGGTCGGCCGGAAGCGGGTCTTGAAGGCGGGCACGGTGCTGCCGATCACCTCGGCCGCCGCGGGATGCAGCGCCAGCGCAAACCCCTGCCGATCGAACGCGTCCGTCAACGACTCCGAGTACTCAACTCTGATCTGAGGCATGCGACCCATTATCCAAGGCCCCGGCCGTTGCAGGTTGATGCAATTCGGGCGATGGGGGTGGCGGTCGCCGGTACGGTGTGCCTGACATTCGGCGGTGCGCGGGGGACCTGCGGCATCGCGACCAAGGGAGAACTCTGCTGATGAGGATTCGTCGATTCGCTCTCGCAGTAGCCGGGCTGAGCCTGGCCGCGGGCGCTGTGGGGGCCGGCCAGGCCACTGCCGGAGTACAGGGCAAGCCCGGGCCGGATTTTGCGGCAGCCGGTCAGGCGCAGGCGGCGGGGCCGTGCGACGTGCAGGTCGGCGCCGTGGACAGCACCGGACAGGCCAGCGCAAACAAGATCTATGCGACCAAACCGCTCAGCGCAGGCGGGCCGATGGACTTCAAGTTCTTCCCGATCCGCGCCAGCGCCACTTGGTACTACACGGGTGTCAACACGCCCAAGTCGTACTACAGCGCGTACGTCCTGCAGGGCTCGAACCTCTACCTCGCCAGGGCGAACTATGAGTTCGGCGATGCCACTGCACCGACAGCCAAGCGGGTCGGCACCGGTTGGGCCGGGTTCAGCACCATCGCGACCTCCAATGTGCTGGGCTCCAAGGGACACAAGTTCCTCTACGGCCTGCACACCAACGGTTCGCTGTACCGGTACAACGTCACCACCGGCGCGGTGAAGTCGTACGGGTCGGCCCCTGGCTACGCGGGATTCAAGGCGATCACGGTGATCTCCGAGACGGCTGGGTACGACACCCTGCTGGCCAGCACCAAGGCCGGGGCTCTGTGGACCATTCACATCCCGGTCACCGCGCCGTTCAAGGCGACCCTCAAGCTGGTCCGCTCGACCGGTTTCAAGGCGTACGACTATCTGGTCGCCCAGCGGTGTGGCTCGAGCAGCACCATGCTCGCCGGGCTCAGCAAGACCAGCCAGGTGGCGACCGCCTACGCCGTCAGCCACGCCAACGGCACCAAGACCGTGATCAACCCTCTCGGCACTATCGAACTCCACTCGAAGGCCAGCAGTGTCCGTCTCCTCCGCACAGGGAGCGACGGACCGCAGCTGCTCGGCGAGTGACTTCCTGACGTAGTTGCCCACCGCGTCCTGGAGGAGACGCGGTGGGCAAGTTTCTTAGCTGACCGCTTCTTGTAGGGATTTCGTGCGGCCGGCTGGGCGGGCGAGGCCGTAGTGGTCTCGGAGGGTTGTGCCTGTGTAGTCCGTGCGGAACAGGTCGCGGGCTTGCAGGATCGGGACTACGTGGTCGGTGAAGACCTCCAGGCCGGACGGTAGGACGGCGGGCATGATGTTGAAGCCGTCCGCGGCGCCGGCGTCGAACCATTCCTGGATGGCGTCGGCGACCTGCTCGGGGGTGCCGCTGAAGGTTCGGTGGCCTCGGCCTCCGCCCAGGCGGCCGATCAGCTGGCGGACGGTGAGCTTCTCGCGACGAGCCAGCGTGACGATCAGCGTGTAGCGGCTCTTGGCACCTTCGATCTCGTCCTCGTCGGGGAGGTTGGAGGGCAGCTGCTGGTCGAGCGGGAGATCCTCCGGCTTGACCCGCAACGTCTTGGCCAGTTGCCGGCGGGCGTACTCGGGCTTGATCAGGTCGTCGAGTTCGCGTTCCAGACGCAGCGCCTCGGCCTCGGTGTCGGCGATTACCGGGACGATGCCGGGGAGGATCTTCAGCGTCGACGGGTCACGGCCGAGCGCCGCAGTACGGGCCTTCAGGTCGCTGTAGAAGGCCTGCGCGTCTTCGAGCGTCTGCTGCGCGGTGAAGACGGCCTCGGCGTACCGGGCTGCCAATCCCTTGCCGTCCTCGGACGATCCGGCCTGGACGATCAGCGGATGGCCTTGCGGTGAGCGCGGCAGGTTGAGGGCGCCGTGGACCTGGAAGTGGCGGCCGACGTGTTCGATCGGCTGGACCTTGGCGTCGTCGCCCCAGATACCGGACTCCTTGTCCGCCAGCGTCGCGTCGTCCTCCCACGAGTCCCACAGCTTGTACGCGACCTCCAGGAACTCAGCCGCCCGGTCGTACCGCTCCGCGTGCGCTGGTTGGTCGGCCAGGTTGAAGTTCTTCGCCGCCTCCGGCCCGGCCGTGGTGACCACGTTCCAGCCCGCGCGCCCGCCACTCACGTGATCGACGCTCGCGAACCGCCGCGCCAGGTTGTACGGATCGTTGTACGTCGTACTGGCCGTAGCGATCAGCCCGATCCGTGAAGTGGCCGCCGCGATAGCGGTCAGCAGCACGGTCGGCTCCAATGCACCGGCCGGCCGACGCCCGATGTCGCCGATCAGCTGCGGCGAATCGGCGAAGAAGACCGAGTCGAACTTGCCGCGCTCGGCGATCCGGGCGAGGTTCTGGTAGTGCGCCACGTCCGTGTTGGCGACCGGGTTGCTCTCGGGCAACCGCCAGGAGGCCTCGTGATGCCCGGTGCTCATCAAGAACGCGTTCAGGTGCAGATGACGGCTCACAGCGAAACTCCCAACGCATCGAGAAGTCTGGTACGAACGGCAGCGAACCCGGGATCCGCCGGACTGCGCGGCTCGGCGAGCTCGATCGCCTCCTCCGCGACGATCCGGCCCTCGTCGAGCACGATCACCCGGTCGGCGAGCACGATCGACTCGTCCACGTCATGGGTGACAAGCAGGACGGCCGGCTGATGCGCGGCGCAGAGTTTCCTCAACAGGACATGCATCTTCAGCCGGGTCAGCGCATCGAGCGCTCCGAACGGCTCATCGGCGAGCAGCAACGCAGGCTCGCGAACCAACGAGCGTGCCAACGCGACCCGCTGCTGCTCGCCACCGGAGAGCTCGTTCGGCCAGGCCTTCTCGCGCCCCGCCAACCCCACCTCGGCAAGGCTTTCCCGTCCCCGCTCCTCGGCGCCGCGCAAGCCCAGCACGACGTTGTCGAGAACCCGGGCCCAAGGCAACAATCGTGAGTCCTGGAAGACAACGGAGACGTTCGCCGGTACGACGAGTTCGCCCTCCCCCGCGACGTCGTAGTCCAGCCCGGCCAGCGCCCGCAGCAAGGTGCTCTTGCCGGAACCACTCTTTCCCAACAGGGCAACGAACTCGCCCGGTTCGATGCTCAGATCGAGGTCGGAGAGAACGGCACGGTCGTCATAGCGTCGAGTCAGTCCACGAACCTCGACAGCCTTCCCCCCTCCCTCGCTTTCCTTCCTTCCCTTGTTCTTTTCAAGGGTCAGTCCGCCAGTGTGCGTCGCCATGACAGCGTCCTCCTCTGGACCAGTCGGACCGCGCCATCGGAGAGCAGGCCGAGCGCGCCGTACAGGACCAGGCCGACGATGATGATGTCGGTCTGTCCGTAGGTGCGGGCCAGCTCCATCATGTAGCCGATGCCGCTGGTCGAGTTGATCTGCTCGACGACCACCAGCGACAGCCAGGCGGCCGTCACGGCGAAGCGCAGGCCGAGCAGGAATCCGGGCAACGCGCCGGGCAGTACGACCCGGCGGATGAACTCCCAGCGGGACAGCCCGACGGTCTCGGCGAGTTCGACGTACCGGCTGTCGATCGTGCGCAGGCCGTTGTGGGTGTGGATGTAGATCGGCACGAAGACGCCGAGCGTGATGGTGGTGATCTTCATCGACTCGCCGATGCCGAGCCAGAGGATCAGCAGCGGCAGCAAGGCGAGCGACGGGATCGCGCGCTTGATCTGGATCGGCCCGTCGAGGATCGCCTCACCGAGACGGCTCAGGCCCGAGAGCAACGCCAGGACGGTGCCGAGCAGCACGCCGATGCCGAGGCCGGCGAAGGCTCGCTGGGCGGACGTCAGCAGGTTCGACTGGAGCCGGCCGTCCGCGATCAGGTCGCCGGTCGTGGTGACGACGGTCCACGGCGCCGACAGGACGCGCGGATCGAGCAGGCCGGTCGCGGATCCGATCGACCACACCACCAGCAAGAGGATCGGGCCGAGCGCGGCGCCGAACTTGATCTGCCTACCCGGCCCGAGCCGGCGGCGCCGACGGAGCGGTTGAGCGATCGCGCGTTGCTCCCGCTCCCCTGTCCGGAGGCCGGGGATCGCCAGTTGCGTCACTTGGCCGCCGCCTTGATCGCGTCGGAGGCGACGGTCTGGAAGCGCAGGTCGTACAGATCCTTGGCCTGGATCACCGGCTTGCCGGTCTCCTTGGCGAGCAGCTCGATGGTCTCCTGGTGGCGCTTGATCGCGTCGGTCCAGTCACCGCTGATGTCCGGGTGCCCGGCGTTGTCGACCAGCCACTGGCCATCGGCCTCGGTGAGTCCCTGGTCCTTCACGTAGTACCCCTCGATCCATTCCTTGGGGTGTTTGTCGATCCAGTCCTGAGCGACTCCCCACGCGGCGACATAGGCCCGGATCGCGGCCGCCTTGCCCGCGTCCTCGAGCGACTCGGTCGGCCCGTAGAGGTGACCGGCATCATCGCGGAGTCCGTGCTGGATCGTGATCCCGCCGTCCTTGCCGTACTTCGTCAGGTACCGCTTGATCTGGACGCCGCCGATCGGCGCGACATCGATCTGCTTGGCCGCGAGCGCGTTCGGGTAGACGTCCCCCGTGCTCGGCAGCTCGACGAGCTTGACGTCCTCCTTGGTCAGCCCTGCCTTCTTCAGCACCTTGAGCACTAGCGCGCCCTGCGCCTGGCCCGGGCTGTACGCGATCTTCTTGCCGCGCAGATCGGCCAGCGTCTTCACCTGTACGCCGGGAGCGATACCGAGCTCGTAGATCGGGTGATTGATCGGGTCCAGCCGGAACTTGGAGGCGACGATCTTGACGTGCAGCCCGGTCCAGGTGGCATGGATCGACGGGATCTCCGCGACCGAGCCGAGGTCCAGCGCATGCGCGCGGAACGCCTCGGTGGTCTGTGGACCACCGCTGAGGTTGGCGAAGGTGGTGTACTTCGAGACCTTGTCGAGCTGGCCCGACAGCTTGAAGGCGACCTGGGTGGCCGGATCGCCGACGACGATCTTGACGCCGTCCGGCACCTCGGTGGGCAGCGGGGCGTCGAGCGCGAGCTTCGCGCCGGTACCGCCGGCTTGGGCGTCGCCGCCGCAGCCGGACAGCAGGGTGACGGCGGCGAGGGCCGTGGCGGCAAGTGCAGCAAGGGATTTTTTGGGCATGAGCTTCATCCAGACAGGGGTTCAGGAGGGCCGGTCGGTGGTTGCGTAGCGGCCGTCGTGGTACAGCAACGGCTCGTGTTCGCGGCGTTCGGCGTGGGTGGCGAGCCGGGCCACGACGATGTGGTGATCGGCCACTGCGAAGCGGTGTTCGACGAGAGCCCGCAGGTAGCTCGGGGCCTCGTCCAGTACGGGTTCCCCGGTCCGCAGCCGGGACCAGCGGGTCGGTTCGGCGAACCGGTCGACACCACTGGTGGCGAACCGGCCGGCGATCTCGTGCTGGCCGGCGTCGAGGAAGTTGATCACCAGGCTGTCGGCCCGGTGCACGGTCGGCCAGCTGGACGCGGTGGTGGCGATCGAGAACGACACCAGCGGCGGCAGCAGGCTGACCGAGACGAGCGAGGTCGCGGTGAAGCCGACCGGGCCGTTGCCCGCGTCCGCGGTGATCACCACCACGCCGGCCGCGTGCCGGCGGAACACCGAGCGGAAGATGTCGGCGTCGACGGTGCGCTCCACATCGTCTGGATCCCGTACGACGGTGAGGCCGGGGCGGCTGGGCAGGGCAGGGTTGATCGCATGGACGGACATGTCTCTCCCTCGGGACGGGGCAGGGACGACCGGCAGCGGACAGGCAGGATCAACCGCAACCGGACGGGTGGGGTAGCAGCTGGCTCAGTGGCCAGGAGGCGTCGTCGCCGTCACGTGGACAGGCGGTGGTGCGACGTACTAGCGACAGGTCGCGCTGGAGGTGCGCATCTGGTCGATGACGCGACGGCGCGTCAGCAGACTGCTGATCAGCACCGGCAAGTTCGTCGTCATGTCAACGACTCTCTCATCAAAGTCCACTGGAAAACTAGACAATCTCGGTATTCGATACGACAGTCCAGGGAGCACCCTCACATCTCGCGACGTGCATGCGTTCTACTGACGTGATGCTTTCCTTACCGCCGTTCCAGGCGCTCATCGACGATCACTGGCGCGACGTCGCCAGGCTCGCCCGGGCGCTGGCCGGACCGGTCGACGGCGACGACGTGGCCCAGCGCGCCTGGGAGAAGGCCTTCGCCGCCTATCCGAACCTCACCTCGGCACGGAACCTGCGCAGCTGGCTGCTCACCATCACCGCCCGCTGCGCGACCGACGTGCACCGAGCCCGTAAACCCCAGACACCCCTCGACGACGCGCCACCGATCGCCGTCGACGGCCCGGAGGCCGCCGACTTCCCCGATCCGGAGCTCTGGCAGGCCGTGAAGGACCTGCCCGAGCGGCAACGCGTCGCCGTCACGCTCAAGTACGTCGGCGACCTGGACCACCATGGCGTGGCCGCCGCTCTGGACACCACGCCCGCCGCATCCCGCCGACTCGTCAGCGATGCGCTCGCGACCTTGCGTACCAAACTCGGAGTGGATCATGACTGACCTCGAAGGCCGGCTGAGCCGGCTCACCCATGGAGGCGCCCGCCCGCCGGTCCTGCCGACCGCAGACGTCTCCTACACCCTGCACGACACCCCCATCGGCACGCTGCTGCTCGCGGTCGCGGGCGACCGGGTGGTGGCCAGCTCCTTCGGCGACGAGGAGACGCTGACCGACAGGCTGGCCCGCGCGATCTCCCCGCGGGTACTACGCCAGCCCGGGCCACTCGACGACGTCCGGCGGCAATTGGACGAATACCTGACAGGTCAACGAAAGGCGTTTGAATTAAATGTTGACCTGACCCTGGCGACACCATTCCAGCGGCTCGTACTGACCGATCTCCCCGATCACACCAGCTACGGCAAGACGACGACGTACGGGCAGGTCGCAGGTGAGATCGACCGGCCGAAGGCGGCCCGGGCAGTCGGTACCGCGCTCGGCGCGAACCCCTTGTGCGTCGTGATTCCCTGCCACCGGGTGATCGGTGCCAGCGGGGCGCTCACCGGGTACGCCGGCGGCCTGGAGGCGAAGCGGTTCCTGCTGAATCTTGAATCGAAAAGTTAACTTTTCCGGCGGTCGATCGTTTTCTTTATACTCGGGTGAAAGCAGCAGGTCCCCAATGTGGAGTGGGGACCTGCTGTTCTTTTTATTCGTTGCCGGGCTGGTGGATTTCCAGGATGAGCCGGCGGCGGCCGCCCCATTCGCGCTTGTAGACCTTGTAGTCCTTGATGCCCGCCGCGGCGCAGAGCCGGCCGTAGCTGGCCTCGTCGTGGATGTAGTGGACGCTGCTGGTGCCGAAGTGCTCGGTGGTGACGATCCGGTGCTCGGGGCCCTGCCGCAGCCCGTTGGCGATCTCCGACGCGGTCGCCGGGCCCCAGACCGGCCCCTCGATCACGGCGAGCCCGCCAGGGCGTAGTACCCGGGAGATCTCCCAGATCGTCGACATCTGCTCGTCCTCGGCGAACAGCTCGTGGAACGCCGTCCACAGGCAGAGCACCGCGTCGAAGGAGTCCGACTTGTACGGCAGGTCCGTCATCGATCCGATCGCCCAGTCGATCGACAGCTCTTCTTCTCGCGCCTTGGCCTGACCGGCCTCGACCAGGTTCGGGGAGATGTCCAGAGCTCGCACGGTCTTGCCCGCCCGCCGCAACGGCAGGCTGATCCGGCCGTAGCCGCAGCACAGGTCCAGTACGGACTCCCGGCCCTCCAGGAGCTCTTCGACGGCCTGGACGATGGCGGCGTCACTTTCCGGCGTGGTGCGACTGGCCAGCCCCTCGACCCCGAGTTCTTCGTACTCGGCCCGGCTGCGCAGTGCAGAGTTCAGCATTGCGCCAGTATCCCGGCCACGCTGGGTCACTGTCAGTATCGGGAACCGGATCGAGACCTTCCGAAGTCGGCGAACGGTAATCGTGCGGCTCTCGTGCGGGACCAGGCTGGGCGATGACACTGAGCCACAGCAACGACTTCAGCCGAAGGAGAGCCATGTCCACCACCAGCTACGACGATCTGCGCGCGCTGTTCATCAACTGCACGCTGAAGCGGTCGCCCGAGCGCAGCAACACCGAGGGTCTGATCGACGTGAGCAGGCACATCCTGGAGAAGCAGGGCGTGGCGGTCGAGGTGATCCGGGCGATCGACCACGACATCGCCACCGGCGTCTGGCCGGACATGACCGAGCACGGCTGGGCGAGCGACGAATGGCCCGCCCTGCAGGAGAAGGTGATGGCGGCCGACATCCTGGTGATCGCCGGACCGATCTGGCTGGGCGACAACAGCTCGGTGACCAAGAAGGTGATCGAGCGGCTCTACGCGAACTCCTCGATCCTCAACGCCGCCGGGCAGTACGCGTACTACGGCAGGGTCGGCGGCTGTGTCATCACCGGCAACGAGGACGGCGTCAAGCACTGCGCGATGAACGTGCTCTACAGCCTGCAGCACCTCGGCTACGCGATCCCGCCGCAGGCCGACGCGGGCTGGATCGGCGAGGCCGGCCCGGGTCCGTCGTACCTGGACGAAGGATCCGGTGGCCCGCAGAACGACTTCACCAACCGGAACACGACCTTCATGACCTGGAACCTGTTGCACCTGGCAAGGATGCTGAAGGACGCCGGCGGCATTCCCGCCTACGGCAACCAGCGGTCCGAGTGGGACGCGGGCTCGCGCTTCGACTTCGAGAACCCCGAGTACCGCTGAGCCTGCGATGCCCGCCGTGGAGTTCGGCAATCTCTTCGCCGTCACCCTGATCGCGCTGCTGGCGCCGCTCCTGCTCGGACTTCGGCCGGCGCTGCGGATCCCCGCCGTCGTGCTGGAGATCGTCGCCGGCATCGCGCTCGGCCCGCACGCTCTCGGGGTGATCGACATCGACCTGCCGGTACAGATCGTCTCGCTGCTCGGGCTGGCCTTCCTGTTGTTCCTCGCCGGGCTCGAGATCGACCTGCACCAGCTCCGCGGCCGGGTACTGCGGCTCGCGATACTCGGCTATCTCGTGACGCTCGCCGTCGGTGTCGCGGCCGGGTTCGGCTTCTCGGCGGCGGGCTGGGTGAAGAGCCCGTTCCTGCTGGCGGTCACGCTGTCCGCCACCTCGCTCGGCCTCGTCGTACCGGTCTTGAAGGACGCCCGGCAAGCCGATGGCGAGGTCGGGCGACTGGCGGTCGCTTCGGCCTCGGTGGCTGACTTCGCCGCGGTACTCGTGCTCTCGCTGGTGTTCTCGACCGAGGGCGGCAGCCCCGGCGAGCGGGTGGTGATGCTCGTACTGTTCGCAGCGCTGGTCGCTATCGCGGGATTGGTGGTAGCAACGGCCGGGCGGTCGCGGCAGATCGAGATGGCGCTGTTCCGGCTGCAGGACACGACAGCCGAGATCCGGGTGCGGGCCGCCGTGGTGCTGCTCGTCGCTTTCGTGGTGCTCGCCGGCCGGTTCGGGCTGGAGACGATTCTCGGTGCGTTCCTGGCCGGTGCGGTGGTCGGTCTGGTCGATCGCGACTCCCGGTCGCATCCGCAGTTCCGGGTCAAGCTGGAGGCGCTGGGCTACGGCTTCCTGATTCCGGTGTTCTTCGTGACCAGTGGACTGCGACTGGATCTCAGCGGGCTGGTCGACGACCCGGCGGCGATGCTCCGGGTGCCGTTGTTCCTGCTGGCGTTGCTGCTGGCTCGCGGAGTACCGGCGCTGCTGTCGCTGCGGGCACTCGGTCCCCGGCCGACGGGGGCGGTGGCGTTGCTGCAGGCAACCTCGTTGCCGTTCATCGTGACCGCGAGCCAGATCGGGACGGCGACCGGGCTGATGTCCCCGGTCACCGCCGCCGCTCTGGTCTGCGCGGGATTGCTGTCGGTGCTGCTCTTTCCCGTTATCGCGTTGACGTTGCTGGACGGCGACCGAGCCGGCCGAACAGGATCGCGGCCAGCATCGAGATGATGATGGAGGTGTAGGTCGCGCCGAGCCAGCCTGGTACGGCGTGGTTGTCGAAGAGGGACTGCTGGAGGTCGAGCCAGAACGGCGACCAGCCCTCGACCGTGCCGGGGTTGACGAGCTGGTAGGCGACGAAGCCGAACACCCAGGCCAGCGTGGGCTGCCAACGGAACCTGGCGGTCTCGGAGACGTCCCAGTTCATCTTGCTCACCACGAAGAAGTCGGCGATCGCGACCGCGAACAACGGGATGAAGACGGAGCCGATCAGGTAGAGGAACTGGGTGTAGTTGCCCAGGTCAACGAACAGCGCGAGCACGGTGGCGAGGATGCCGATGGCGATCGAGATCCAGCGCCGGTCGATGTGCCCGATCAGGTTGTGCGCGGCCATCGTGGTCGAGTAGACGTTCGCGTAGGCCTCGTCGACCTCGTCCACCAGCAGGACGAACAACGCGATCGCGCCGGCCGGCAGGGTGACCAGCGCGGTGATGACGTCGGTGCTGTTGGTCTGCAGGGTGGCGACGGCGATCACACCGAGTGCGTAGTACAGGATCGCGGCGAGGCCGTAGCCGAAGGCTGAACCGGCGAAGGCCGCCTTGTTCGTACGTGAGTGCCGGGTGTAGTCGGCGGCGAGGGGCGCGAAGGATACGACGCCGGCCGCAGCGAGGTCGACGCCGGGCCAGAAGCCGAAGACGCCGTCCTGCGGGAGGTCGTGGACCGGCTTGCTGAGCACCTGGATGAACAGGTAGACCGAGGCGAGCAGGACGAGCCAGACCATGAACTTGCGCAGCAGCTTCACACTGCCGAGCGGCCGGACGGCCATCGCGGTGGCGATGAAGCCGGCGATCAGGACGAACAGCCAGCGCCAGCGCTCACTCGTCACGGCGACGGCCGCCTGGGAGATCACGATGATCTCCATCGTGGCCCAGCCGATGTTCTGCGCGATGTTGAGCACGGTCGGCGCCATCGAGCCGCGGCGGCCGAACAGCCCGCGCAGGCTGGCCATCGCGGGCGCGCCGGTGTGCGAGCCGAAGACGGCGGCGCCGCCGAGCACCAGGGCGCCGATCCCGCAGCCGACCACGACGGCGATCAGGCCCTTCACCAGGGAGCCCGTGTACGCCGCGACGAGCGCGCCGGTCACCGGGCCGAACAGCGAGATGCCGAAGTTGCCCCAGAGCGTGAACTGGTCGAGGAACCCCAAGGTGCGGGGCGCGTCCGTGGTCAGGACGAGCGGCGCCTCGGTGGCGGTGGACGTGCGTGCAGCGGTAGTGGTCATGGCTGACCTGCTCCCTACGCCGGCATTACCCGGTCAGGTTCAGGCGGTCGGCGACCCGGCTGCTTCCAGCTCGTCGCCCTCTCAGCCCGCCAATCGGCGCGAGCTCCCGCGGAGGTTTGTTACTTCGTCAACGATAACGCGTCATTGACCGTTGTATACACCGACCGCCCGCTTGATGAACGTCACAACCTCTTCGCCGTTCGTCAGCACCGGCATGTGAGCACCGGTGGGCAGCGTCCAGGCCTGCGCTCCTGCCAGGTCGGCGATTCGCTGGGCCCAGTCGGCCGGTGACAGGCTGTCGTGCTCGCTGCGGACGACCGCTGTCGGGCAGGTGACCCCGCGGATCGCTGCTGCGAGGTCGTAGTGCCTGGCGACCTCCATCGCGCGGGCCATCGACACCAGTCCGGTGCGGGCGTACTGGGGAGCCAGGATGGGCACCACGCTCGGCGACTCCCACACTGCCGAGCGGAGCCATCTGGCGGCGAGAGTCGGCCAGTCTGAGGCGGTGACGTCTCCGGTGGGGCCGATCAGTACAAGGGCCTTCACCAGGCCGGGCTGGGCGAGGGCGGCTGCGACCACTATCTGGCAGCTGGCCGAGTGGCCGACCAGGACTGCTGGGCGGTTGACGTGCTCGAGCAGGCGGGTGGCCAGGGCTTCGGTGTGGAGGTCGTCGTCGGGGCCAGCCGGATCGCCGTACCCGGGGAGGGTGACGATCTCGTACGGCGTGGTGAGGTGCTGGACGGTCGGGGCATAGGACTCCGGCCCGAGGCCCAGCCCGGGAACCAGGACGACCTGGGTCACTCCCAAGGCGGGCGGTCCGGGGCTTGCTGGACTACGGGGTTGCGTACTTCCGGCTTGAGCTCGCGATGGCCGAGGGCTAGGCCGACGGTGAGGATGAGGAGGCCGGTGCCGCCCCAGGCGTATGCGGTGGGGAGGCGGTGGAGGGAGTCGTCGATGGCGCCCATGCCGGTGGTCAGGACCATCACGAACCAGACCAGGATCGGGATCAGGGACAGGGCGACCAGGCCTAGGCCGGTCAGCTCTATCGGGTCTGGCTGGCGGTCGGCCTTGCGACGGTTGAGCACGTCGCGCAGCCACATGCCCAGGGCGGCCAGGCCGACTATGAGGGTCAGGAGCTGGCCGATGGTGTCGATCGCGTCCGTGCGGAGCGGGTGGTTCAGCGGGGAGCCGGGGAGCTGGGAGATCTCCCGGAGCGAGATGCGCTGGACTGAGATGACCAGTAGTCCGTAGATGCCGGCGATGACGGCGGCTAGGAGGACTACCCGGGCTGCGCGGGGGTCGCGGGCCGGTGGGCGACCGTACGTCGGCAGCTCGTGGGGCTGGGGGTTGGCGGGCGGGCCGTAGGGAGCACCGGGGCGGTAGGCCGGCGGCTGGTTATAGGCCGGGGGTGGTGGCTGCTCGCCGTACTGGGGCGGTACGCCGTACTGCGGCGGCTGGCCGGGTTGCGGCTGATAGGCGCCGGGCTGACCTTGATACGGGCCGGGCTGTGGGGCGTACGGGCCGGGCTGGGTGGGGCTGGTGCCTTGGGCGTAGGTATTGCCGCCGTAGGGGGCCGGCTTGGCGTAGTGGTCGTCCTCGGGGGACTCGTCGGGGTTGTCACCCCGGCCGTAGGTGGGGAAGTCCTGTGACGACATTCGCTGCGCCCTCCCGCTCACTCAGACCGTCTTCCGGACAGGTTCTCACGGGGAGAGGATCTAGGTGGCTTTGACTGTCGGCCAGGCGTTGGGGAGGCAGCCGGCCAGGCCCTTGGTCTGCTGCATCATCACCGGTGCGGGGGTGTTCGGCTTGGTACAGAGCGAGTGGCCGTGGCCGAGCGCGTGGCCCACCTCGTGGTTGACCAGGTAGCTGCGGTAGAGGTCGACCTTGCCGGCGTAGGCCGGTACGGCGTACATCCAGCGCTTGGCGTTGAGCACCACGCGGTTCTCGACCCGGCAGGAGACCTCGCCGCCGGTATCGAGCGGCAGGCACAGCTTGTCGGTCAATGTCGGCGTCGCGACGATCACGCGCAGGTCGGCGTCGACCTTGTCGGTCCGCTCGAACCGTACCGGCCCGAGCGCCTGCCAGCCGCGCGGGTCGGTGAGCGTCTTGTGGATCTCGGCCGCGACCTTCTCCCCGTTGAGGGACAGCCCGTCCTCGATCTCGACCCGGTAGGTGAGCTTGTTCCGCGGCTCGGTCGCCCGCGCGAACCCGGACACCACCAGCAAACGCCCGGTCGACACGGTGACATTCGGCTTGGACCCCTTGGGCCGCCGGGTCAGAGTCGGTGCCGGCCGCAACGGTGTGGTGAACGTTGCCGTCGGCGTCGGCACATGCGTCGGCTTGGCGACCGGCGCCTGCGTCGGCTCGCTCTTCGCAACCACACTGCCACTGAACTGCGCGGCCAGATTGCGCTCCTGAGTGGCGTCAGGATGCACCACCATCACCACCCCGAGCACCGCCAGCGCGGTCACCGAGAACCACTGCGCCTTGTACGACTTCCGCCGGCTGTGCCGCCCCGACTTCACCCGGCGCACACCACTCCCCGAACGCCGCCCACTTCGCCCGGTAGTCATCTCGACTCACCCTATCGACTCCGAGTTACATCACAAAAGGGCAACTTCCCCGGCAACGACAGGGCCACGTACTCCGCCGAGCCCTTCGAGCCCTCTCCCCGGTTCGGGTGCCGGCCGATGCAGCGCGGAGCGGCCTAGCGAAGAGGCGAGTAGTAAAGTCTGCCCACCATGGTTAGCCGTCCGATGCCGACGAAGGTCTTCCACTTCACGCGAGTCGAGCACTTGTCGAGCATTGTCGAAAGTGGGCTGCTTTCCGACTCGCGTGCACGGGCAGCTGGGCTGATGCAGATCGAGGTAGGCCAGCAATCGATCAAGCAACGGCGAGCCGAAACACCCGTTCACGTCGGTCCTGGTGGTGTCGTCGCCGACTACACACCGTTCTATTACGCTCCTCGCAGTCCGATGATGCATAACATCCACAGCGGCAAGGTGCCCTCGTACCAGGACGGCACTGATCGGCTGATCTATCTAGCGACCACTACCCAACAATTGGTCCATGCCGACAGCACCTGGGTCGCAACGGATCGCAACGCCGTACTCAAGACCGCGGAGTTCTCCCTCGACGACGCCCGGGTGACCGACATGATCGACTGGCAGGTCATGACTCTCGAGCCCTGCATTCCTGTCGCTGATCACCCTGACCGGATCGAACGACGGATGGCCGAGTTCCTCGTCCACGACACCGTTCCGTTCGGGAATCTGCTCGCGATCGGCGTGAAATCGCCGGATCTTGCGGCCGAAGTGGATCAAGTACTCGAGCAGCACGGGTCGTCGTTGCGGGCACTTGTCCGACCAGCCTGGTACTTCTAGAGGTGGACGCCGATGGACAGAGGGAGTTGGCAGTCATGATCAGGAACGTGAAGGGCGATCTACTTCGCCAGGATGCCGACGCCCTGATCAACACGGTCAACACGGCAGGCATCATGGGGAAGGGAATCGCCCTCCAGTTCAAGCGGGCCTGGCCGCAGATGTTCGAGGAGTACGAAGCCGCCTGCAAGCGCGGCGAAGTCCAGTTGGGGACGATGCACGTCTGGCCGACCGGATCGCTGACCAGTCCGCGGTTCATCATCAATTTTCCAACCAAGGGCCACTGGCGGTCTCGTTCAAGGCTGGAGGACATCGAGACTGGGCTCATTGACCTGGTCCGGGTCATCGACGAACACGAGATCAGTTCCGTCGCCGTGCCACCTTTGGGATGCGGCAACGGCGGGCTCGACTGGGCTGACGTCGAACCGCTGATTCACCAAGCGCTCGCGCCGGTCGCCGATCACGTGGATGTCAGGGTGTTCGCTCCGGACGGGGCTCCCGAGGCGAAGACCATGGTGAACCGGCAGAAGCCCCCGCCGCTCAACTCGACACGGTCAGCGATGCTGGCGCTCATCCATGCCTATGTTCAGTTCACCTTCGGACCTCCGAGTCTGATCGAGGTGCAGAAGCTCGCATACTTCCTGCAGCTCAGCGGCGAGGACCTGAACATGGAGTTCAAACCACACGTTTACGGTCCGTACGCCGATGCGCTGCGCAGGGCTCTCTCGGCGATGGAGGGGCACTACATCACCGGCTTCGGCGACGGATCAGCTCGTGTTGCGGATGCTGCGCCGATCGAGGTGTTGCCGGAGGCAATCGGCCAGATCGACGGGTACATCGCGACACATCCAGAGACAGCTCGCCGGATCGCAGCCGTGCTCGACGAGATCGCCGGCTTCGAGAGCGCCTACGGACTTGAACTCCTCGCGTCCGTTCACTGGGTCATGACTCATGACCCAGCGGCCCGGGACGACTCAGCCGCAGCGCACGCCGCAGTCAGAGACTGGAGTCAGCGCAAGTCGGGTCTGTTCACCCAGCCGCACGTCGAACGCGCTTGGCAGAGCCTGCACGATCGAGGTTTGGTCGCCTCCTGACCACCATTGGCGCGTTGTAGTTCTAGGCCGTGCGGGTGCGGAGGAATTTGCCGAAGTGGGGGACTGTGAAGGCGACTGTGCCGCGTTCGGCGGAGAAGACGAGGCCTTTTTTGATGAGGCCGTCTCGGGCTGGGGAGAGGGACTGGGGTTTGCGGTTGAGGGTGGTGGCTACCTCGGCGGTGGGGACTGAACCGTCGTCGGCGTTGATGCCCAGCTCGGCCATGGCTCGCATGTATTCGCGTTCGGCGGGGGTGGCGCGTTCGTAGCGGGAGCCGAAGAAGCCGACCGTGAGTTCGGCGGAGGCTTCGGGGCCGGCGACCGCGACGTCCTTGATGGTGATGGGGCTGGTCGGGGCGTGGTCCCAGGTGGCGTGGGCGAAGGCCTGGACGAAGTACGGGTAGCCGTCGGTCTGGGCGTAGAGCTCGTCGAGGGCCTCCTCTTCGAAGGTGACGCCCTCGGTTTCGGCGGGGACCATCAGGGCCCGGTCGCAGGCCTCGCGGGACAGGCGGTCGACGCGGACGTAGCGGAAGAGGCGTTCGGAGTAGGACTTGCTGGCGGACAGGACAGCAGGAAGGTGCGGGAGGCCGGCGCCTACTACGACCAGGGCGGCGCTCTGCTGGCTGATCTCGTGGCAGGCGGCGCACAGCGCGGACAGGTCGTCGGCGCTGATGTCCTGCATCTCGTCGATGAACAGCCCGACCCCCACCGACAGGTCGCCGGCCAGGTCGGCGGCATCGGCGAACAGCTCGATCAGGTCCATCTCCAGGTCGCCCGAGTCGGCCCGGCCCTTCGCAGCGACCACATCCACCGGCGGCTGCCACCGGATGCCCTTGCGGTCGTTCAGCCCGGTACGCAGCGCAAAGGCCTTCAGTACTGCGCTGAACTCGTCGACCCGATCGGAGTCGCGGTGCCGGTGCCCGAGCTCCCGCATCGCCGTGTGCAGCGCCTGCGCGATCGGCAGCCGGATGCTCTGGTCCGGCCGCGCCTCGATCTTGCCGGTACCCCAGGCGCGCTTGATCGCCTGGCTCCGCAGTGTGTTGAGCAGGACTGTCTTGCCGACCCCGCGCAGCCCCGACAGCACCAGGCTGCGCTCCGGCCGTCCCGCCGCGACACGTTCGAGTACTACCTCGAACTGCCGCACCTCGGTGTCGCGTCCGGCCAGCTCGGGCGGGCGCTGGCCGGCGCCGGGCGCATAGGGATTCCGGATCGGATCCATGCATTTCACTCTATGAGGCTGTCTAGTGTTTTCCTTAGATTTCGCTAGTCAACCCGATCGCGTGTCGCTGTTCTGTCAGCTTCTGTCCATATCTACCGAAAACACTAGAAAATGCTAGACACGCGTAGCGCAGCCTAGGAACCACGATCAGCACTATGGTCTGCGCATGGGTGGGGCTGAGCTGCAGGACTGGACGGTGCAGGCGGCTGCGCAGTACGAGCGGACGCATCAGCAGTACGTCGGTGGCGCCCGGAAGCTGGAAGCGCTGATCAACGAGCTGATCGGCGAGGAAGAGGGCATCAACTACCTCAGCGCGACGGCCCGGGCCAAAGATCCCGAGTCGTTCCTGGCGAAGGCCTCCAAACCGCATCCGGACGATCCCGCCAAACCGAAGTACGACGATCCGCTCAACCAGATCACCGACCTGGTCGCGGCCCGGATCATCACCTTCCTGGTCGAGGCCGTCGACCGGGTCTGCGAGGTGATCGAGTCGGAGTTCGAGATCGTCGAGCACACCGACATGGGTGCGCACACTCGCGCCCAAGGCGCCTTCGGGTACGCGAGCAAGCACTACCTGGTACGCCTGAACGCCCACCGCCGGGAGCTGCCGGAGTACGCGGTGCTGAAGAACCTGACGATGGAGATCCAGGTCCGTACCGCCGTCCAGCACGCCTGGGCCGAGTTCGAGCACGACATCCGCTACAAGCTGGACATCCCGCCGGACCGCAAGCCCGAGTTCGACCGGCGCTTCCTGCTCGCCGCCGCGCTGATGGAGCTGGCGGACAACGAGTTCGCCGAGATCGACAAGCTGTACCGCGAACTGGCCGCCGCCGAGCCCGACGCGGCGCCGATGGACCTGACGACGGCAACGCTCACGACGTACCTGACCAGGCGCTACCCGGACGCCCCGCACGCGAAGACGAACCACTACGCGTGGATCCTCGGCATCCTGGCCCAGCTCGGCGTCACCACCGAGGACCAGCTGACCGAGCTACTGCAGGACATCGACAGCAATGCCGTCCAAGCGGCCATGACCCATCGCTTCCCGGCCGGTACGGTCCGCCGGCTCGACGACGACCTGCTGGCGGCGAAGGGCTCGGAGTACGTGGATCTCTTCCCGGCGGAGGAACGTCGGCAGAAGATCCTGCGCGGCCGCTTGAAGGCGCTCGCCCGGGCCGGCCTGTTCGAGGGCTAGCGCGGCCGCTGGCGTAGTAGTGCCGCACCGAGTGGGGTGAGGACGTGCAGCACTGTCTTGTCGGCGCGGTGGGTTGTGATCAGGCCGCTGTCGCGGAGGACGGTCAGGTGATGGCTGGTGGTGGGGGCGCCGATGCCTACCTGGACTGCTATCTCTCCGGCGGTCAGACCGGAGGCGGTGGACCGCAGTACGGCAGCGCGGGTTTTGCCGAGCAGGGCTGCCGCAGTCACCTCTGCGTTCTTGGGGTTGGGCGGTTCAGCCAGTACCGGGTAGACGAGGACCGGCGAGAGTTCTGTGTCCGCCAGAGTGATGGCGTTCTGCCAGCAGAAGTAGGACGGGACCAGGCGGAGGCCGCGGCCGGCCAGGTGGATGGTTCGGTTGACGGGGTAGCGGACCTCGAGGACTGGAGAGCGCCACCGCATCAGGGGTTGGAAACTGCTCAGTAGTCGGTCGGGGCCGCCCCGGGCCAGCGCGCGAGCTCGGGTCGCCCGGTCCGCTGCGAGCTCTGCGGAGATCAGGTCGGAGTGCGGCTCGATCACTTTCTGGTGGTACGTCCGCAGGGCGGCACCGAGGTCGGAGCGCAGGTCGCCGGCGGCCAGCCGAGGACCCCACGAAGGAGCCTGGTGGACCAGTGCCAGCGTCTTGAGTTCATCGGTGACCCGTTCGGACGGGGTCGACAAGATGGCGTCGATGTCGGCCTCGAGGCCGTCAGGCGCGGCCGGCGGGGTGAGGAAGTCGGGGAAGTACGCGGCCCGGGGGAACAACGGCAGGAGCATCGAGGTGACCTGCTTGCGCAGTACAGGCTCGGTCAGCGTCTCGGAGGCAGCGCGGTACCAGGGCGCGTAGGCCCACCGGCCCCGCCTGGTCTGGAGCCGGTCGAGACTGTTCGCGATCTCCCACAGCGGGTCGGCAGTCGCGGCGACCCGGACTTGGGAGAGGTCGTCTTCGGTGAAGATCACTCGCAGCATGTCGCCCCCAGTCGGCCTCGACTACAGATCGAAGGCGAGCGGCGACGCCCTGTCAAGCAATTCGAGCTGGGGACTCCATCTGGTTGGCCACCCGGGCTGCCGTGGCGCGTGCCCAGCGGCCGCTGGTGATCAGTCCGAAGACGAGAACCAGTACGCCGCAACACGCGATGATGTACCACCCCAGCCGGGCCGCCGAGACGAAGCCGGTCTCCAGCGGGCCGGTCAATCGGGCGGTCAGCACGGTACCGACGATCGCGACCCCCAGCGAGGCGCCGACCTGGCGACTCGTCGAGGCGATCGCCGCGGCGACACCGGCCTGCGAGCGAGGCATCCCGGACACGGCCGCGTTGGTGATCGGCGAGTTGAGCATGCCGAAGCCGAGGCCGAAGATCAGGTACCCGAGCAGCAGCAACGGGACGGCGGTGGTGGCGGTCAACTGGGCGAGGATCAGCCCACTCAGGGCGAGCATCGTGCCGGCGACCACCAGCGGCAGCCGCGGCCCACGATTACCGACGAGCCAGCCGGAGACCGGGGCGAAGATCACCGTCATCGCGGCCATCGGCAGCGTCAGCAGACCCGCGTGCAGCGCGGTGAAGCCCCGAACCTCTTGCAAATAAAGGGAATTCAGGAACAGGAAGCCGGACAACGCGGCGAACCCGGCCACCGCGATCAGCGTCGCGCCGGAGAAGGGAGCGCTGCGGAAGAACCGCGGATCGAGCAATGGCTGCTCACGCCGGCGCTCGTACAGAACCAGAGCGAGCATCGATAGCACCACGACGACGAAGCACGAGATGATCAGCGGCGAACCCCAGCCGGCCGACCGGCCCTCGATGATCCCGTAGGTCAGCCCGACCAGGAACAGGATCACCAGTGACTGCCCGACCGGATCGAGCCGGCGCGCGACCGCCGCCCGCGACTCGGGGACGAAGAACGCGGTCAGCAACAAGGCCACGAGCACCACGGGCACGTTGACGAAGAAGATGAACCGCCAGCCGGCCGAGTCGACCAGCGCGCCGCCGACCACCGGGCCGACCGACATGCTCAGCCCGACCACGCCACCCCAGACGCCGATCGCCTGGGCGCGTTCGCGCGGATCCGTGAAGGTGTTGGTGATGATCGACATCGCGACCGGGTTGAGCATCGAGCCGCCGATCGCCTGCAGCATCCGGAACGCGATCAGCAGGCCGACCGTCGGTGCGAACCCGCAGGCCAGCGAGCCGAGCCCGAACAGCACCAGCCCGGCCTGGAAGGTCCGCCGCCGGCCGATCCGGTCCGCGGTCGAGCCGGACAGCATCAGCAGGCTGGCGATCACCAGCGTGTAGGCATCGATCGTCCACTGCAATTTGGAGACCGAGGCGTTCAGCTCGGACCGGATCGACGGCAGCGCGAGATTCACCACGGTCGAGTCGAGGCCCACGATGAACAGGCTCAGGCAACAGATCGCCAGCACCAGCAACCGACGCCGCCGACTCAGCTCCTGCACTCGTCTCCCTCGCTCCGGACCTGTTGAAGACTGTACTACCCAGTACCGCACCGCCCGCGCCGGAACCGTTTCCAGCCGCCTCGATCCGGCCGCCGGAAAAGCCTTGGCGAAGTGTCGGCGGGCCCACCTAGTCTGGATCCATTCGCCTGATCAGGTCCGAACAAGCCCCTCTAGTTCCTTTGGGACGTCATGTCGCTGCGCCTCATTCCGTTCGCCGATCCGGGTGTGCCAGACACCCGGTCCGGCCTCCGTCTCATACTCTGGCTCGAACACCAGCAGCTGCGTGGTCAGGCCGTAGCGCTCTGCTGGGGTCTGCTGTACTTCGGTGGCATCGCCGCCGCCCCCGTCGCGGTCGGGCTGGCCGTCCAGGCCGTGATCGACAAGTCCTGGCCGAAGCTCTTCGTGGCCGGCCTGTTGCTGCTCGCGATGGGTGCCGCGAAGGCGGGCGCCGACTCGTTCTTCCACAAGGCCGTCGTCACCAACTGGATCGCCACCGCGTCCCGGCTCCAGCAACTGCTGTCCCGCAAGGCTGCTGAACTGGGCTCGATGCTGACCCGCCGGATCGCAGCCGGCGAGGTGGTCGCGGTCAGCAGCGGTGACGTCGAGAAGATCGGCTGGTTCGTCGAGGTGCTCGGCCGGTTCACGGCCGCGTTGCTGACCTGCTTCGCGGTGGTCGTCGGCCTGCTCTTCTACGAGCCGCGACTCGGCCTGGTGGTGCTGATCGCCGTACCGATCCTGGCTTTCTCGATCGTGCCGCTGATGGGTCCCGCCGAGCGTCGCGCCGACGCGCAGCGGGCCAAGGGCGGCCGCGCGACCGAGCTGGCTGCCGACACGGTGGCCGGTCTGCGCGTGTTGCGTGGCATCGGCGGTGAGCAGCTCTTCCTCGACCGCTACCGGGCGGCCTCCCAGGAGTACAGGCAGAGCGCAGTCCGCAGCGCGCGGATGTGGTCGCTGATCGCGGCCATCCAGGTGCTGCTGTTCGGGCTGTTCCTGGTGCTGATCGTCTGGCTGGGAGTCGGGCTGGTCACCGATGGGCACATCAGCGTCGGTGAGCTCGTCACGACGTACGGGTTCATCACCTTCATGCTCGTTCCGCTGCACACCTTCGAGGAGACGGCGAGCGCGTTCATCTTCTCCAAGGTGTCCGCGCGGCGTGCTGCTCGCGTGCTGTCGCTGCAGCGGATGGACGACAGCAAGGGGACAGCCGAGGCTGAGGTGCCGCACGGTGACCTGGTCGACCCGTTGTCCGGGCTGACCGTGCCGACCGGGAGCTTCACGGCCGTGGTCTGTGGCAACCCGGATGCAGGCGGTCTGCTCGCGGACCGCCTCGGCGGTCACAGTCCCGAGGCCGAGCCGGGCGACCCGTCTGTCCTGCTGGGTGGCGTCGCCCTCGACGACCTCCCGCTGTACTCCGCAAGGACCGCAGTGCTCGTGCAGGACAAGGACCCTGTACTGCTCTCAGGCACCGTCCGTGAGCTGTTCGACGTACCGGCGAGTGGAGCCGTGTCGGTCGAGGCAGCCCTCGATGCGGCTCAGTGCGCCGACATCCTCGACGTACTGCGTCAGTCGCTGCCTGACGGCGGCACTGATGCCACGGCAGCCGTGCTGACCGAGCGCGGCCGGTCCCTGTCGGGTGGACAGCGGCAGCGGGTCGCACTGGCCCGTTCCCTGTACGTCGATCCCGCGGTGCTCGTGCTCGACGAGCCGACGAGTGCCGTGGACGCCCACACGGAGGCGCGGATCGCGGACAGCCTGCGGTCCCTCCGGTCGGGCCGGACCACCGTGGTGTTCACCTCGAGCCCGCTGATGCTGGACCGGGCTGAGCGGGTCGTGTTCGTGCCGGACGGCCGGGTGGACGCCGTCGGCACCCACCACGAACTGCTGCACACCAACCCTCGCTACCGCGCGGTGGTCACCCGTGAAGACGAGCCAACTCTTGAGGAGTCGCTGTGAAGCGCCCCGAGTACGACCCGGCAGCCCCGCAGGAGGCGGCTCGCCTGCCGGTGGCCGGTAGCGCGACGGTGTCGGCCTATCTGAAGACGCTGTTCCGCAGGCACCGGCGTGCCTTCGGCTGGCTGACGCTGGTGAACGCAGTGGCGGCGCTGAGCGGCATGGTCGGGCCCTACCTGCTCGGCAACGTGGTGGAGAAGCTGTCGCTCGGTGAGACCGATGTCGACCTTCCCTATGTGGTGCTGGGCTTCGTCATCGCCCTTGCCGTGCAGACGGTCTTCGTCCGGCTCACCCGGCTCCGCGGCGCGGTGCTGGGTGAGGAGATGCTCGCGGACCTTCGCGAGGACTTCCTGGTCCGTGCCGTCGCGCTGCCGCCCGGCGTGCTGGAGCGGGCCGGCACGGGTGACCTGCTGTCCCGGATCACCACTGACGTGGACCGTCTCTCGCACGCCATGCGAGATGCGGTGCCGCAGTTGACCATCGCGGTGATCTGGGCCGGGCTGCTGATCGGCGCCCTGATCGTGACGGCGCCCGAGCTGGCCGTGGCGATCGTCATCGCCGCGCCGATCCTGATCATCGGTGGCCGCTGGTACTTCCGCCGCGCGCCATCGGCGTACCGGTCCGAGGCTGCGGGCTACGCGGCCGTCGCCTCGGCGCTGGCCGAGACTGTCGACGCCGGGCGGACCGTCGAGTCGCACCGGCTCGGCAACCGCCGGGTGAAGATGGGTGACACCCGCATCGGCCAGTGGGTCGCCTGGGAGCGGTACACGCTGTCCCTGCGGATGGTGCTCTTCCCGGTGATCAACATGACCCACACGGTCGCGCTGGCCGCGGTGCTGGTGATCGGTGGTGGGTTGTCGATCAAGGGCTGGATCACCGTCGGCGCACTGACCACGGGTGCGCTCTACATCCAGATGCTGGTCGAGCCGGTCAACATGATGATCCGCTGGTACGACGAACTGCAGGTGGCCCAGGTATCGCTGGCTCGCCTGGTCGGCGTGCGAGAGATCGAGGAAGAGACGGCTGCCGCGCAGGACGAGCCCGAGGGTCGGACTGTGCTGGCTGACGAGGTTCGGTTCGGTTACCTGGAAGGCCGCGACGTGCTGCACGGCGTCACGCTGACCGTCGAGCCCGGTGCCCGGGTTGCTCTCGTAGGCCCTTCAGGAGCAGGGAAATCGACGCTCGGCCGACTACTGGCCGGGATCTACTCGCCACGGGTGGGTGACATCACCCTGGGTGGGGCAGCGCTGGACAAGATGTCTGCCGAGCAGGTGCGGAGCCACGTGGCGCTGGTGAACCAGGAGCACCACGTGTTCGTCGGTACCGTCCGGGACAACCTGCGGCTGGCCCGGCCCGCTGCTGCCGACGCAGAGCTGTGGACTGCCTTGCGGGCGGTCGATGCGCATGCGTGGGTGGCCGGGTTCGAGCACGGCCTCGACACGGAGGTCGGGTCGGGTGGAGTCTCGCTGACTCCGGCACAGGCACAGCAGGTCGCATTGGCCCGGCTGGTCCTGGCCGACCCCCACACGCTGGTCTTGGACGAGGCGACCTCGTTGATGGACCCGCGTGCGGCCCGTCATCTGGAGAGGTCGCTGGCCGGAGTACTGGAAGGCAGGACGGTCGTCGCGATCGCCCACCGGCTGCACACCGCGCACGACGCGGATGTGATCGCGGTGGTCGAGGACGGCCGGATCGTCGAGCTGGGCGGCCACGACGAACTAGTAGGAGCCCAAGGCCCCTACGCGGCTCTCTGGCACTCCTGGCACGGCGAACGCTGACCTAGCTGGGTGAGGGGCATCAAGCCCCTCACCCAGCACCTTGCACGAAGTTGCAGACCACAGTGGTTGGCTGCGTGCCAGGATTGGGGAGTGCTGACGACGCTGCTCTCGCTGCCTACCGTGATGGCCTTTGATGTGGATCCGGCGGGGAATCTGCTCGTCGGGTACGACGAGAGCGGGGTCCGGCAGATCCATCTCGTCGCCGTGGACGGTTCCTGGCGTGCGTTGACCGCCTTGGATGAGACGGCTCGGGCGGCTCGGTTCGTGCCGGGGAGTCGGCTGGTGGTCGTTGAGCACGACAGCGGTGGGGATGAGCGGGGGCAGCTGTCCCTACTCGATCTGGCTGACAGCAGTGGGGTGCTCTCGCCCCTGACGCATGATCTTGCGTACTTCCATCACCTCGTGGATGCCAAGCCAGGCAGGGTTTTCTTCACCACGAACCGCCGCAACGAGGTGGACTTCGACCTGGTGATGCTCGACCTGACCAGTGGCGACGAGACCACGCTGTACGACGGTGGCGGGTATCTGTCGTCGGCACACGTGTCCCCCGACGAGCACTGGGCGGTAGTCGCGCTCGCCGGCGGCCCTGGCAACTCGGTGCAGCTCTTGCTGGTCGATGTAGCCGATAAGGCGGTCACTGCGCTCACTGGGTACGACGACCCGACGTACCAGGAGGGTGCCTCGTGGCTGCCCGACTCGTCCGGGTTCGTCGTCGCCAGCGATGAAGGGCGCGACCGGCTGGCCTTACGCCGGTACGACGTCGGTACTGCGAGTTGGACCGACCTCCTGGTCGACGACAAGCACGACCTGGCCGGGTGGGTCTGCCCGGACGGCGAGCACCTCCTGGTCGGGACCACCGACGACGGTGTGGTGACCATGGCGCTGCACAAGCTGGCGGACGCCTCGTACATCGCGCAGCTCGACCTGCCGATCGGTGGCTGCGCTGCCCGGCTCATCGTGGCCCCGGACCCACTCTGGTCTGCTGATGGCAGCTACGCGTTGCTCAACCACGCCTCGCCGATCGACCCGCTGTCGGTGTTCCGCTACACCCTTGAGACGGGCGAGGTCGACGCCATCCAGACCCCTGCTGGTCTTGAGCTGCCGCGGGGGCTCAGGCATCCAGAGAGCCATCGGGTGACCTCCTTCGATGGCGAACAGATCCCTGTCTTCGTGTACCGGCCCGTGGAGGGCACCAGCGACGGCTCGGCCGTGGTGTGGGTGCACGGTGGCCCCGAGATGATGGCGATGCGCACCTGGAATCCCGTGGTCACGGCGCTGACCGCCGAGGGCCACACGGTCATCGTGCCCAACGTGCGCGGCTCAGCGGCGTACGGGAAGCGTTGGTACTCGCTGGACGACAAGGAGTTGCGGCTCGACTCCGTGAAGGATCTGGCGGCGATCCACGACTGGCTGCCCTCGATCGACGTCGATCCCCGGCGCACTGCGTTGTGGGGCGGGTCGTACGGCGGCTACATGGTGCTGGCCGGACTCGCGTTCCAGCCGGAGCGCTGGGCGGCTGGGGTGGATGTCGTCGGGATCGCTTCGCTGGTGACGTTCCTGGAGAACACGTCGTCGTATCGACGGGTGGCGCGCGAGCGGGAGTACGGCGTACTGGCGGTGGACCGTGAGTTCCTGGAGGAGGCGAGCCCGCTCAACCGGGTGGACGACATCCGGGCGCCGCTGTTCGTCATCCACGGCGCCAACGACCCGCGGGTGCCGCTGTCAGAGGCGGAGCAGATCGTCGAGGCGCTCAGCAAGCGAGACGTTCCATGTCAGCTGTTGGTCTACCCGGACGAGGGCCATGGCCTCGCGAAGCGCGCCAACCGCCTCGACGCCTACCCGAAGGCGTTCGCCTTTCTCAAAGAGCACCTGTCTAGCTGAAGGCCGGCAGCAGTGGCGTGAGGGTGCCGACCGCCGCGTCGAGGCGAACCGGCAGTCCGAGCGGGACAGCCAGGTTGACCTCTTCGTGCCCGATCACCGCGCCCTCGACCATCGGTACGCCGAGTGGCTCGAGCCGCTCACGAACCACGTCGGCGACCAGTCCCTGATCGTCAGCCTCGCTGAAGTCACCGATCACCAGCCCGGTGACCTGGTCGAACCAGCCGGACCTCAACAGCTGGGTGAGCAGGCGATCGACGCGGTAGCCGTCCTCACCCACGTCTTCGAGCACGACGATGCCGTCCGGCTTGACGGAGGTCGGAGTACCCAGGCTGGCGGCCAGCAGCGCCAGGTTGCCACCCAGCAACCGGCCCTCCGCAGTACCGCCCACGACGGTTCGGGCGGCTCTGGGCGCCAATAGGTCCCTGACGGACTCGGGCTCGAACAGCAGGTCATGCAACCGCTCACGCCCTTCGAGCGCGCCCAGTTGCTCGACGGCCGCAGCCATCGGGCCGTGAACGGTGACCAGCCCCTGGGCGTTGAATGCCTCGTGCAACGCGGTGATGTCACTGAAGCCGACCAGTACCTTGTCGACTCCAGCTAGCTCGTCCAAGTCCAGATGCTGCAGCAACCGCTGCACGCCGTAGCCCCCGCGGCCACAGAAGACAGCTGCGTACTGGGGGTCCAGCCACGCGTCCCGGAAGTCCGCTGCGCGCGCAGCGTCGTCACCGGCGAGGTAGGGGAACCGCTCATGCCGGGTCAGCACTGTCGGCATGACGTCGATCTCCAGACCCCAGTCCCGCAGGTGCGCAGATCCCTTCTCCAGCCGCCCCGCATCCATCGGGCCGGCCGGAGCCACCACTGCTACCCGATCCCCACTACGCAGCCGCTGCGGGCGCCTCACCTCAGTCATGCACCAGACGCTACCTGCAACGCCGGCATCTGCCAGCCGCGCGCCAGTGACGACTCGTACGCCGGCGCGCCACCGGCGAAGTACTCGGTGAACTTCATGATCAGCGGCTCCCAGCGCAGCGGGTCGATGTAGCGGTCGTCGTTCATCAGCAGGTCCTCCCGCACGTGGACACGGCGCACCGACATCTCCATCGCCCGCAGCGTCGAGTCCGGGCCGCCGACGGTGTGGATCGCCTCGATCCGCCCCTCGAGGTTGATCGGGCTCTCCTCGACGGCGTCCACGTCCACCAGGGTTCCCGGCGTCCTGCTCCAGCCGGCCGCCGCGAACTTGTCCGGCACGTAGCGATAACCGCGTGCCCGCTTCGCTTCGGGGATCTGCTGGGAGCCGGTCAGCAGCGCGATCCGGTCGAGCCCTGCGACCATGGCCGGCTCGACCAGGTTGAGGATGCAGTCCGGCCGCTCGGTCAGGTTCTGCACGGTCTGCGACGCAGCGGCCATCCCCAGCATCGTCGTCTGGTGCAGCCACCACGCTGAGGACATCGGCGCAAGGTTGGTGCTGCCGTCCGGGTTCTGTGAGCTGATGAGGACCACTGGCGTTCCGAAGTACAGGACCTTGGGCTCGATGATTCGCTTCATGCCCATTGAACGGCTGCGCTCCGCATTGTGTGAGGGCTACCAGTCGATCTGCACGGGTGTGCTCTTGCTGGTGCCGTTGACTGTCACCCCTAGCTGGATAGTGCCGGGTCGTAGGCCGGTGAGGGTGCCAGTAGCCGGGTCGTAGGAGGCCACGGCCCAGAAGGGCGCAGTACGGACCGGACCGATGTGCAGGAGGGACGAGCCGAACCAGTCGGCGGAGACGGGGAAGGACACGGGCACCCGCCGGTTCTCCTGTACTACGGTCGCCGCGACCGGTGCTGTCTTGCCCATCTTGAGCGTGGTTGGCGCGGCGAGCTCCAGCGAGTCCACATGCGCCCTGAGCTCGACCTGGAACCAGTCCCTCTCTGGTGCCGACCAGTGCCGCTCACCGGCGGCAGCCTCCTTCGCTGACGGGTCGATGCCCACCAGCGCCCACCCAGTGAAGCCACCAGCGTCCGGAGCCGCTGCTGGGCCCTTACCCGAGTTGCCGGTCAAGGGCAGCAGCACTCCGTCGGTACGGGTCGCTGCGAAGGTCCCGGCGTGCGCCGCCAGGTATGCCGCGCCCTTGCCCGTCGAGGACCGGAAGTCGGCCAGCCAGCGGACCAGCAGCTCAGCCTCCTTGCGATCGCCGAGCTGCGAGTTCTGAGTCGGCGACGGGTCGTCTATCGGGTGGTGCGCCATCACCACGACGTTCTTGATGGTTCTGTTGCTTGCTGCGTCGTCGAGCTGTTGCTTGAGGTCGACGATCTGCGCGAACCCACCGGCCCGCAGCGACCCGAGCGACGAGTCGCGCAGGATGAACCGGGTGCCCTTGTGGTCGAACGTGCTGGTCGGAGCGCCGAAAACCTTGGTCCACTCGGACAGATCGCCCGGCCCGTAGCTCTCGTGGTTGCCCGGCACGTAGTGCACCGGCACCTTGCCGGCGACCTCCTCGTCGATGATCTTCTTCGCCAGAGCGATGTCCTGCGCGAACCCGCGATCGACGAAGTCGCCGTTGATCACCAGGAAGTCCGGGTGCTGCGCGAGCGCCTCGCGGATCGTCCGGCGGGCCTGCTTCACGAAGTCCGAGTTCGGGTCGTCGGCCGTGAACTGCGCGTCCGACATGACCGCGAACTTCCAGCGGCCGCCGCCGGTCGCCGTACCGTCCGTGACGACCATCGGGTCGATCACCTTGGCCGGCGGCGCGACCGTCACCGGCGGGGCACCGCGGACGGTCAGGTCGTCGATCACGATGCGGCCGGAGTACTGCCGGGTCGGCACGGTCTCGACGACGTAGATCCGCCAGAACCGCAGCGGCATCGTCAGCCCCGGCGGGATGTTCGCCTCGACGTACTTCCAGCCGGTCCAGTCGACCGCCGCCGCCAGGTTGAGCGTCTGGGCCGACCCGCCCGCGCCGTCGTAGGCGTTCGCGCGCAACCAGGCGCCCTTGCCGTCGCCGTAGATCCACGCGCCTAGCTTTTGCGGCTGCCCTGGCAGCGTCTGCTGCGGAGTCTGTGCCAGGTACGCCGCCCGCGTCGCGGTGCTCCCCGTCAACGAGTAGTCCAACGCGATCGCCTGACCACCATCGTGCCCCTCGGCAACCGACCGGGACGCGGTGGCAGCACCGACCGGTACTGCGTTCGCCACCCAGTGACTCGGGTCGTCGACCTCGTCCACGACCTGACTGGTCAGCCCTGCGGTCACACTGAGTTGGGTGGTGAGCGCGCCGACCTTCGCGGTGACGACCGTCGAGACGGCGTCGGCGCCGATCGCGCTCACGTCGAAGCCATTGCCTCGGGCAACCACCGTGACGAGCTTGTCGTCGAAGGTGAGCTCGACGTCGCGCGGTTCGACCCAGGTGGAGAAGCCGTCCGCGTCGTAGCCGTTGACGGTGAAGAAGCCCTTGGCGGTGGCGTCCGACAACGAGACCTGCCGGGTCGAGGGGGCCAGGCGGATCGGCGTGCCGAGCACGGTCATCGGGAACCGGCCGCGGGCCGACCCCTTCGCGGCCGTGACGATGACATCGCCTGCTCGGCGGCCGGTGACGACGCCTTCGCGGCTCACTACAGCTTTGCTGCCGGTGGACCAGTTCGGCGTACCGGTGGCCGGCGCGTAGGTCTCGTCGTAGCCGTGCGCGGTCAGTACGCGGGACAGGCCGGTGAGGACGCGGGCGCTCTTGGAGACGTCCGTGTCGGCGTCTTCGGCCGCGGTACCGGTTGCTTCGATCTGGAAGCCCTTGAGCTTGCCGGAGCCCTTGGTGGGAACGAGCCCGAGACCGTTGGGGACCAGACGCTCGCCGCCGTCGGAAGGGTCGTTGACGACCTCGGGCGCGGCCTCGCCGGGTGAGCGGGCGAGCATCGTGGAGGAGCCGCCGCCGTCGAGGTTGAGGACGTCGTCGGCGCCGAGGCCGATCATCAGCTGGCCCATTTCCTTCAGTGACAGGCCGCGGGAGCCGGTGGCTCGGCCGTCGACGGTGAGGAGGACCATGCGGCGGCCGTTCTCGGTGAAGCCGACGGCGGTTCGGGGGGCGAGGTCGGCATCGGGGACGTCGTCGGGGACCTTGCCATCGTGGGCCAGCTGGACGTTGCCGCTGATCGCTACTGTGGCGTCGAGCGCGTCGGGGCGGGGGCCGTAGTGGACTTCCACCTTGTCGCCGGGTTCGAAGGCGGTCAGGGAGGTGGCGCCTGCGTCTCGGCCGATCAGGGCTAGTTCGTTCGCCGTTAGGGGCGTCGTACCGGGGGTGGTGGTCGAGGAGACGACCACGCCGTCGCGGAGGAGGACCTCGCGGACGTCGGGTACGCCGTCGACGGTTCTGGTGCGGGGTGCGTCGCCCCACTCGGGGGTGTAGAGGCCGATGCCTCCCGCGTTGACGCCTGGTGAGTTGAGGTTGGTCAGGTCGAGCTTGACGGCGTCGTCGTCGGTCGCGGTGCCTTGGAGGAAGACCTGGGCGATCCGGCCGAGGCCGTCCTTGCCGATCACGGCAGTGTCGTTGTGGCCGGCTGCTGGGGCGTTGACCAGCCGGCCGTGGTCGATCCCGACGCCTAGCGGTGCAGTGGTGTCGTTGATGTCGAAGAAGTCGCCGTTGACACCGGCGATCGCGCCCTCGCGGGCGAGCTGCTGACTGAGCGGCTGGCCGCCGGAGACCTTGCCGGTGTTCACGTAGTCGACGGTCACGCCGTGCTGGTCGAGATCGGCGACGATGATGTCGCCGCGCAGCCAGCCGCGGGCGTCGAGCCGCTCGAACGCGGTGTGGCCGACGCCGGGTGCGATCGGGTCGTCCTGCCGGCTCGTCACCAGCCCGTCCCCGGCGATGGCGCTGTCGGGGAGCGGTTGCTGCTCGACCGGCTGGTGCTCGACGGCTTGAGAGAAGGCCGGGTTGAGCGCAGTACCGAGCACCAGGCCGGTCGCTGCGGTGACACTGACGGCAACGCGACGGAACGACACAGCGGCCTCCTCGGCGTGGGCGGACGCGGCCATCCGACGCCGTGCGACCTACCGCCGTGTGAGACGCAGGTGTACGCCGGTCAACCGATCGGTGACAAAGTAACGTCTTTGATCGGCTACCGGAAGATTATTTCCAGATTCAGTCGAGCGCGACCGGGCGGCCGGCGCCTTCCCAGGCCGTCATGCCGCCGTCCAGGTTGATCGCGTCGCGGCCCTGGGACGCCAGGAACTGGGTCGCCATCGAGGACCGGCCGCCGACCGCGCAGACGCAGAGCACCTTCTGGCCGAGCGGCACCTCGCCGACCCGCTCCTGCAGCTGGCCGAGCGGAATGTGCACCGCGTCCTCGATGTGGCCGCGGGCCCACTCGTCCGGCTCACGGACGTCGAGCACGAACGCCTCGGCGAGCAACGCGTCATCGACGTCGGCAACCACCACTGCGGGAATCTCCGGAGTCATAGGTTGATCATCGCAGCCCCGGCCGGCCGCCGCGTCATCCGGTCACTTGAGGAGCTTGGACAGGCGGCGGTCGGCGAGCGGCTTGCCGCCTGTCTGGCAGGTGGCGCAGTACTGCAGCGAGGAGTCGGCGAAGCTGACCTCGCGGACGATGTCGCCGCAGACCGGGCACTTCTGGCCGGTCCGGCCGTGCACGCGCATACCGCTCTTCTTCTCGGACTTCAGGTCCTGGACGGCGAGGCCGGCCGAGCGGGCGACGGCGTCGCGCAGGGTGTCCTGCATCGCGTCGAAGAGCTGCTGGAGCTCGTCGGCGGACAGGTTGGAGGCCGGTTTGAA
Organism: Kribbella ginsengisoli; assembly: GCF_039537185.1. Classification (NCBI taxonomy): domain Bacteria; kingdom Bacillati; phylum Actinomycetota; class Actinomycetes; order Propionibacteriales; family Kribbellaceae; genus Kribbella; species Kribbella ginsengisoli. The sequence goes on from NZ_BAABAA010000007.1 coordinate 727,174, forward strand.
GGGGCTCATCTTCGCGACGTGCAGGATCTCGTCGGAGTACGCGTTGCCGATGCCGGCGATCACCGACTGGTTGCGCAGTACGCCCTTCATCTGGACCCGGCCGGCGGCCTTCAGGATGTCGCCGAACTCCTCGATGGTGAGCGTGAACGGGTCTGGGCCGAGCTTGGCGATGCCGGGCACCTCGGCGGGGTCGCGGACCACGTACACCGCGAGCTTCTTCTGGGTGCCGGCCTCGGTCAGGTCGAAACCGGAGCCGTCGTCGAGCACCACCCGGCAGGCGATCGGGCCCTTGCCCGGGCGGACCAGGCCGGTGGATTGCTCCTCGCGCCAGCGCAGCCAGCCCGCGCGGGCCAGGTGGATGATCAGGTGGATGCCCTGGGCGGAGATGTCGATGAACTTGCCGTGCCGCTGCACGTCGTCGATCAGCAGGCCCACCAGGGAGGAGATCGGCGGGTCGTAGGTCTTCAGCGCGCTGATCGCGGTGATGTCGGCGCGCACGAACGCCCGCTCGACGGCACGTTCCCGCAGGAACCCCGCCAGCGACTCAACCTCCGGCAACTCGGGCACGCCCCCCAGTGTGCCTTACGGCACCGACAGTGCAAGGAAAGAAAGGAGGGCGGAGGGGAGGAAGCCGGGGGACAGCACAAGGGAATGAGGACGGGGTAATGCGGGTGACTTGCACGCCTGTACTTCGGTCCGCCAAGGTCTGGGGGTGAGCGACGTACCGACCTTCCGCTATCACCCCGATCCGGTGGCCACCGGCGAGGTGATCACCGGTGACGCGCCGTGCCGGTGCTGTGGCCGCCAGCGGGGATTCATCTACACCGGGCCGGTCTACAGCGCCGACGAGGTGGTCGAGGAGCTGTGCCTGTGGTGCATCGCGGACGGCTCGGCGGCCACGCTGTTCGAGGCCGAGTTCACCGACGTGGCGAACGTTCCGGACGACGTACCGCGCGCGGTGCTCACCGAAGTGCTCACCCGCACCCCTGGATTCAGCGGCTGGCAGCAGGAGCACTGGATGTTCCACTGCGCCGACGCCGCGGCGTACCTGGGCAAGGTCGGGTACGAGGACCTACTGACCGTCCCCGAGGCGCTGGAGATGGTCCAGCAGGACTATGTCCGGACCCTGTCGCCCACCGGCGAGGCGACCGGCTACCTGTTCCGCTGCCTCCACTGCGGTACCCACCTGGCCTACAGCGACCACGTCTGAGGGACAGCTGCGGGGGATCACCCATGGGGAATGGTTGTGGGTACCGCTAACGTCGTAGGCAGGAGAGAAGGAGGCCCCCAATGGGTTTCGTGAAGACACTGGTCAAGGGCGCTGTGGTCGCCAAGCTGCTGCAGGTCGCACAGCGTGAGCTCAGCAAGCCCGAGAACCAGCGCAAGGCCAAGGAGATGTTCCAGAAGGTGCAGCAGCGCCGGAGCGCTCACTAGGCACCTAGCTGGACAGCTACTGCCGGCGGCGCGCTTGCAGGGTGTAGGTGGCGGGGAGACGTTCCGGTTGATCCGTGAGGCGCCACTCGCCCTGCTCGTCGCGCGTCATGTGGCCGGGCAGCGGATCCCAGGGAGCGCTGTCGTGCTCCTCGAGGTGGGTGACGTCCAGGCCGGCCTTCTGCAGCGCCGTGAAGATCTCCCCGAGTCCGTGGTTCCACTCGTGGGTGGTGTTGTGGCTGAACTCGGTGTCGGTCTCGACGTAGGTGCCGCCCTCGTCCCAGACCTGCGGCGCCTCGGTCTCGAAGTAGGGCGCGTCGAGGACGATCTCACCGCTCGTCTTCGAGACGCCCAGCGACCACAGCATCGGGTGCCCTTCGCGGATGAACAGCCGCCCGCCGGGCTTGAGCAGCGCGCCCACCACGTCGGCCCAGCGCTGGATGCTCGGCAGCCAGCCGATCGCACCGATCCCGGTGAATACCAGGTCGTACTGCGCTTCGCCGAGCACCTCGACCGCGTCGTACACATCGGCCTGGTGGAAGTCGATCTGGTGCCCGAGCCCGTCGGCGAACTTCTGGGCCTGCTCGATGGCCGGCCCGGAGAAGTCCAGCCCGCTCATCCGCGCCCCGAGCCGCGCCAGCGACACCGTGTCGGTCCCGATGTGGCACTGCAGATGCACGCCCCGTAGCCCGGCGATGTCGCCGAGTCGCGGGAGGTCGAACTGCACGACCTGGCTCAGGAACTCGGGGTCGGCGAACTTGTCCAGCATGTAGTCGGGAGACGCGGCGTGCGCGGGCACCCGCTCGTCCCAGCTGGCCCGGTTCACTGTGCGGTAGTCGTCCATGAGCCCGACTGTGGCACAGCTTCCCCGGGCCACGCCTGTGGTTTTACCCCAACGGCACCGGCTTACTGGAAGGCGGTGGTCCAGATCCGGGCCTTGTAGAACTGTGCGCCCGTGCGGGTCCGGTCGGGCGACGCGGAGAAGCGGACAGTCTTGTTGGCCCAGTCACGCGGCTGGGTGCCGTCGCCCTTGATCGAGACGACCTCGCCCGACGAGTGCTTCACGTACGACTTCACGCTGCGCTCGGTGGAGATCTGCCGGCTCCGGAACGTACCGCCGTCGGTGAGCAGCTCGTACACACCCTTTGTTGCCGTGATCAACATCTTCTGCTTGTTGGTGTAGTCGGGCTGCAGGTCGTGGCCGAGGTTTCCGCTGCCCAGGCTGAAGTGCGCGGCGTACTTGAGCCTGGTAGCGCGCTTGCTGCCGGTCACCGCGTAGTGGCTGAACCGGTTCTTGCCGACCACCCAGAGCAACTCGTAGGTGGGGTCCCACAGCACGCCGTGCGCGCCGGCGTAGTCGATGGTCTGTACCTTCGCCAGGCTGCCCAGGTTGCCGACACTGCTCGGCGCGTACACGGTCAGCTTGCCGTCCGAGCTGGCGACGACCACCGAGCCGTTGCCGGGTACGCGCTCGATCGCGTGCGGGTTGCCACCCGGTGTCGCCGACCAGGACAGGTCGTTGAGCTCGGTGTCCTTCTCGCTGCCGATGTTGACGATCCCGGCCTTGCCACCCGACGCGGCCACCAGCGCAATCCACCCCTGCGCCTCGGTCGCCCGGAACTTCACATCCGACAGGTTGGCCCAGGCCCCGCCGCCCGGACTGAAACTCCAGTGCCGGTTAGCGTCGCTGAACGCCTTGTTCTTGTCGAAGACCATCACCTTGTTCTGCGTCTGCTCGGTGGTGCCGACGTAGTAGCTCGCCGTCGCCGCGGCCTGCGCCTGCTGCTGTCCGAGAGCCGCCACCACGGGTGCCGCCGCCAGGCCGAGAAGTAGGGTCCTGCGCTCCATCAAGTGATCCTCCGTCAGTCGGGGTGGACCATCCACCCTGCCAACCGATGGGGTCAACTTTCGATCTGAGTCGAATTGGTTGACAGATTCTTACCGCCGCCCGGCAGCCGCCGGCTTGGTGCTCAGACGCGAGCTTGTGCGTCGGTGAGGGCGGCGGAGGCTTCGGCCAGGCGTTGCCATTCGCCTACCTCGTCCAGGCCTTTCACTGCTGTCCGGTACGCCGATGCTGCTTCGCGGAGGCGGCCTAAGCCGGCTAGGGAGCGACCTAGTTCGTAGTGGGCTACTGCGGTGCCCCACTGGTCGTCGTGGGATTTGAAGACGGCCAGAGCTCGGCGGGCCCGTTGCAGGGCTTCCTCGTGATTGCCCTGGTCGTTGCGGAGGGCACTGAAGCGGTACTCGGCCATGGCGACTCCTCGCTGATCACCTAGCTCGGAGCGCATCTTCAGGGCTCGGCGGAGGCAGGCTGCTGCTTCGGTGTGCTTGCCCAGCATCTGCAGGGCGTGGGATCTGCGGCCTATTGCGGCTGCTTCGCCCCACTGGTCGCCTAGTACTCGACACTGCTCCGCGTGGTCGGCATGGCGGGCTTCTGCTTCGGCGTACCGGCCTAGGCCTTCGTAGGCGAGGCCTAGGCGGCCGAAGAGTTCTGCTTCCTCGGCGGCTAGTCCTGCTGCTCTGGCGTCTTTGAGGCCGAGTTCGCAGGAGGCTAGGGCTGCGCGGTACTGGTGTTGGCCGAGTTGTCCTAGCCCGAGCATGCTGTGGGCGAAAGCGCGCTCTGCCAGGTTGTTTGAGCGGTCGGCGGCGACTCGAGCGTGGTTGGCGACTTCGACCATGTCGGACCAGCGGCAGCGCAGGTCGTAGTACCAGGGGATGCGTTGGGTGAGGTCTCGTAGGAGGGGATCGAGTTCGCCGTCTAGGCGTTCACCGGTACGCCGTACTGCGCCCAGCAGCGCGCCTGCCTCGGCGTCGAGCCAGGCTAAGGCGGCTGGGCGGCCGCCGGGGTAGTCGGACGACTCTGGGGCCAGTGCGGCTGCAGCTGCTCGCGCCTGGGCGAAAAGCCATGCAAACAAGGCGTATTCGGCTTCTGCTCGTTGGCCCTCCTCCTGGAGGAGTTCGGAGGCGTAGAGGCGGAGCAGGTCGTGCATGCGGTAGCGGCCGGGGATCGCTGCTAGTCCGATGAGACTTGCGCCGGCTAGTTCTTCCAAGGCGCTTTCGGCTGGTGCGCCGAGGAGAGCAGTAGCTGCCTGTACTTCGAAGTCGGCGCCTGGGGCGAGTACTAGTCGACGGAAGAGCCGGCCGGCCGTTGGCGAGATCTCCCTGTAGGACAAGGCGAATGCGCTTCGTACGGCCAGGTCGCCGGCGGTGAGTCGGCCTAGTCGGCTCTGCTCGTCTCTGAGCAGCTCGGCGAGGTGTGCGATCGACCAGTCGGGCCAGCAGGCGAGTCTGTTCCCGGCGATGCGCACTGCGAGCGGTAGGCGTCCGCAGGCGGCGACTACCTCGGCGACGGCTTCTGGCTCGGCGGCTGCACGCGCCTTGCCGACTATGTCCGTCAGCAGCGCTTGCGCGTCGTCCTCGGCCAGCTCTGCGAGGTCCACCCGCCGGGCACCGGCCAAGCCGGTCAGCCGCTGACGACTGGTAACAACAACTAGTACAGGTCCTGGTCCAGGCAGTAGCGCACGTACCTGCGCCTCATCCCGCGCGTTGTCCAACACCAGCACGCACCGTCGCCCCGCCAGCCGCGACCGGAACATCGCTGCTGCCCCCGCCACATCCGGCGGCAACTGCACATCCGGCACACCCAGCGCCCGCAACAACCGATGCAACACCACCCCAGGCGAGGCGGACCCCAACTCCACAAAGAACTGCGCATCCCGCAACCCCAACGCAAACGCATGCGTAGCCGCCCGCACCGCCAACGACGTCTTCCCCGCCCCCGGCTGCCCCGCCACCACCACCGTCACCGGCCCACCGCCGGCCAAACAATCCGCAGCGGCCCCCAACAGCCGAGCCACCTCCGGCCCACGCCCCTGAAAGTCCGCCGGCGCAGCCGGCAACTCCGCAATAGCAAAGGCCGGCCGCCAGGCCTCGTCTCCGGCGGCGCCGCCCGGCCCCGCCTCCTCCCGCCACCCGCGCCCGATCTCGCCCGCACCTGGCCCGGCTACGCCTCGCCCACTTCCCTCCCCGTCCCCGCCCGCTGCACCTGACGCCCACTGCGGTTCTGTTTTCTGCACCGCGCGCTCAGCGAGAGCGGCCGCGCGGAGCGCGGTGAGTTGGCCGTCGGTTATCTGAAGTTGTTGTTCGTAGCGTTCGATCAGATCGGCCGGGGCTAGGCGGCGGCCTTTTTCGTAGTCGGAGAGGCCGCCGTGGCCTTGCATGCCCAGGCGGGCGGCCAGCTGGCGGAGCGACAAGCCGCGGGACAGGCGGGAGCGGAGCATGGCAGCGCCGAGCGCGGCCAGGGCGGAGCTGTCCATTGCCTCACCTCACCCCAGTGGACAGTCTCTGGACGGCATCCAGCCCACAACATAACCGACGCTCCGTAGTCGATCGATAGCTTCGAGCCACCAATCCTGTTCCGTCCCATCAGGAGGTCTGTTATGACGTTCAACTCGCGTCGGCGCTGGGCAGTTGTGCTTGGTTCCGGCTTGTTTGCGGGAGTTTTGGCTGTGCCTGCCACGGCCGCGCAAGCGCCGCAGCAGGATCTGCAGCAGGCGGTGACGGCCAAGGTCAATCTGGCCAAGTCGAGTAAGGCCAAGACGGCTGGGATCCAGGTCAATGTGACTCGGGGCGCCGGTACGGACTCGGTCTTCGGTACTACCGTTTCGCTGGCGCCCAAGGGGCAGGACAGTCATCCCGAGGGGTGGTTGTTCGCAGCCAGGCTGGTCGACGGGAAGTGGCAGGTCGGGCTCGAAGGCGAGCGTGCCTTCAGTGAGCTGGCCGCTGCGTCCCCAGTGGTGTCGGCGAAGGAGAAGCAGCTCTTCGGGCAGTCCTTCGCTCCGCAGGCGGCTGGTGGCGACTTCCGGACCGGCATGCGGCTGCCGTTCGCGACCGGCGCTTCCTGGAGCATGCCGGGCGGCCCGCACGGCTGGGCCGGTACCGATACGCCGTACAGCTCAGTGGACCTGGCCGGCGGCAACGGCCAGGTGCTCGCGGCGCGCGGCGGTACGGCGTACACGATGTGTGGCAACGGGAAGGGCTGGATCCGGGTCATCCACGACCGCGGATACGCCACGGACTACTACCACATGTTCAACAACATCGCGGCGAACGGACTGGCCGTCAGTGAGGGCACGTTCCTCGGCAACATCGGTACGGACGTGTCGTGCGGCGGCTCGGCCAGTGGCAACCACGTGCACTTCGCCCTGCGGCAGAACAGCGCGTATGTCGGGATCGCCGGGCACAACGTCGGCGGTTGGGTCTTCCAGAACGCAGCGTCGGCGTACAACGGCACTGCTCTGCATGGGAGCACACTGCGGAGCCCGGGGCAGCAGCTGTACAACTACGGAGCGCTGGGCTTCACGCAGGGGATCATCGACTCGTTCGGCGGTACTACCGTCAACAAGCGGACTGGGCCGGGTACCAACTACGCGCTGGCCGGCAGTGTGGCCGACGGGACGACGGTGAACATCTCCTGCTCGAAGAACGGCACGTCGCACACAGGCCGCTGGGGGACCACCAGCCTGTGGAACCGGCTGAGCGACGGCACCTGGGTGAGCGACGCGTTCATGTGGACCGGGTTGGCGACGCCGGTGAACGGCACCTGCCCGTAGTACACAGCTGTGGCGGGGAGGGTGAACCTCCCCGCCACTGTGGTGCTAGCTGTCAGGCCGCGTGGCGGCCGTGCGAGTGAAGGACCCGGGCGCGACGGATGCTGACGACGCTGCCGGTGTTGGCGACGGGCTTGTGGGAGAACGGCTCTGCCGCGCCACCGAGGGCGAGCAGGTCGAGCTTGGACCTGGCGAGGTCGCGGTCGTCGGCAACCCAGGTGCCGTCGGGCGCGTGTCCGAGCCCGGTGGCGTTCCGCCTGCTGCTGCCTTCGAGAGCCGCGATGACTACCAGCGCGAGTACTGCGAGGACGATGATTCCGTTCATGGCAGTAATCATGCTACCAACTACATCCAGCCACAATTGGCACTATTGACAGTCATCCACAAATTACTGCCATACTGGTGCGCATGCTGCGGAAGATCGCTGTGGTGCTGATGGAGGACGTCGCGCTGTTCGAGTTCGGCGTGCTGTCGGAGGTGTTCGGGATCGACCGGACCGACGACGGCGTACCGGCCTTCGACTTCAAGGTCTGTTCGACCACCCCGGGCGTCCCGCTGAGCACGAGCAGCCACTCGGCCGTGATCGCGCCGTACGGGCTGGAGGAGCTGGAGGATGCCGACCTGGTCGCGCTGCCGGCCACCACCTGGCGGGGCGCGTACGACGAACGCATCCTGGACGCGCTCCGCAAGGCGCACGAACGCGGCGCGATCCTGCTGACGGTCTGCTCGGGCGCCTTCGTGCTCGGGATGGCCGGGCTGCTCGACGGACGCTGCTGCGCGACCCACTGGCGGTATGCGGACAAGTTCCGCGAGCAGTTCCCGCTGGCCAAACTCGACGCGGACGTGCTCTTCGTCGACGACGGCGACATCATCACCAGCGCCGGTACGGCCGCCGGCATCGACGCCTGCCTCCACCTCGTCCGCCGCGAGCTCGGCAGCGCAGTGGCGACCCGGATCGCCCGCCGGATGGTGGTCCCACCGCAACGCGACGGCGGCCAGCGCCAGTACGTCGAAGTACCGGTTCCCGAATCGTCCGGCGAGAGCCTGCAGCCCGTCCTGGACTGGATGGTCGACAACCTCACCATCGAACACACCGTCCCCGACCTGGCCCGCCGCGCCCAGATGTCCGACCGAACCTTCGCCCGCCGCTTCGTCGCCGAAACCGGTACCACTCCCCTGAAGTGGGTCACCACCCAACGAGTCCTGCACGCCAGAACCCTGCTGGAACAAACCCGCCTAGGCATAGAACAAATCGCCACCGAGGCAGGCTTCGGCACCGCAGCCCTGCTACGACACCACTTCCGCAGAGTGGTCGGAGTGCCGCCGCAGGACTACCGCCGAACCTTTCAAACCGCCAGCTGACGTCGCTGACAGCTCAGCTTCCCGTCGGTTTGGTGAGGCCCGCAATCCCTTCTATCGTTGACGAATCATGCCCGCCCATGCCTTCGTCGACGAATCCTCCAGAGGCGGCTACCTGCTCTGCGCGGTGGTGTTGCTGCCAACCGACCTCGCTCCGGCCCGGCGAACTCTCCGCAGCCTGCGCAAGCCCGGCCAACGACGTATCCACATGAAGCACGAGAGCGACGGAAGACGGCGGGAGATCCTCAGCGTGGTCGCCCAACTGGAGATCGAGACCCGGATCTACCGCGCCAAACTCGACGGCCGGTCCGAGCGACGAACCAGGGACGAGTGCATCCGGGTGATGGTGCCTGAGTTGATCGAGGAACTCGGGGTCTCCCGGATGGTGGTCGAGTCCTGTGACCAGGACCGGCAGGACAACCAGGTCATTCGCGAGATGGTGGTCAAGGCCCAGGCGGAGGAGCGCTTCAGCTATCTGCATTCGGCGCCGGCTGGCGAACCGTTGCTGTGGCTGCCTGACATTGTTGCTTGGGCTGTTGGGCGGGGTGGCGATTGGAAGCGCCGGTGCGGGGATGTCCGGCTCCGGGACATCGAGCCCTGAGGGCCCAGACGCGCGAAACCCGGGCGACCGACCGTCCGGACGGCTCCCGGGTTCACTTCCCACGGCTATTGCCTAGGCTGCTGCCTACTTTACACACTCACTGCCCCAGCTTTCCATCTCGAACTGCACCCTGCGGCGGCTGCCGGAGGGAACAGTTCGAGGGTCTTCGTCAGACCGAGCGTTGGTAGGTGCGGAAGGCTCGGGTGGAGAGGTAGCCGACTATGAGGGTGAAGGTCAGTAGGTAGAGGCCGTGGTGGAGGGCTGAGGTCCAGTCGGGGGTGGCTGAGAGGGCCTGGCGGGCGGTGATGGCGGCCCAGTCGACTGGGTTGTAGCGGGCTGCTACGGCTACCCAGTGGGGGGCGAGTTTGGGGTCGAGCATGATCGAGGACATGAAGGTCAGGGGGAGGGAGATGAATTGGGAGATGCCGATCAATGCTTCCTGCTGGCGGGTTAGCAGGGCTACGGCGTTGGAGAGGGAGCCGAAGGCTGTGCCTACCAGCATCGAGACGACGATGGTGACTACGTAGCCGAGGACGCCGCCGTCGTAGCGGGCGCCGGCTGCGAAGCCGATGGCGAAGACCAGGATTGTCTGGATGACCGTGGTGGTGCCGTTGCTGATCAACTGGCCGGCCATCAGGGCGCCGCGGCGGACCGGTGAAGTCAGCATCCGGTCCATGACGCCGCGTTCCATATCGGCGATGAAGGTGGTGCCGTTCCAGCCGCTCGTCATCAGGGCAGTCATCATCACGATGCCTGGGGTCAGGAACGCGATGTACGACGAGTCGCTCCACCCAGGCAGTGCCACGACGCCCTTGAAGAGCTGCCCGAACAGCAATAGCCAGATCGCGGGCTGCACCAAGGTGAAGGCGATCAGAGCAGGAGACCGGTACTGCGCTCGCAGCCAGCGGCCCGTGATGAAGCCGGTGTGGGTGAGGAAGCCGCCGCGGCGGACCGCGCTCCGGGTGGCGACTCGTTCTGCCGTCAGTGTGTTCATGCCGCCTGCTCCTTGTCCGCCGTCTTGAACGAACGACCCGTGTACTGCAGATAGACGTCATCCAGCGACGGCCTCGACACGGTCACCGCGGTGACCGGAATCGCCTTCTCCTCAAGGGCTCCCAGGACCGCGGGAACCGCCGTCGCGCCACGGTCGACGCGGGCTCGCAAGGTGTTGCCGTCGACAACGATCTCGCCGACGCCGGGGAGGGTGCTCAACAGCTTCTGAACGGTTCCGTCGAGATCGGTGTCCACCAGCTCGACCTGGACGGAGTCACCGCGCAGCTCGGCCTTCAGCGCCTCGGGAGTGCCTTCGGCAACGATCTTGCCGTGGTCGACGATCGCGAGTTGGCCGGCCAGCCGGTCGGCCTCTTCCAGGTAGTGGGTCGTCAGCAGGACGGTGAGGCCTTCGGTGCCGGAGAGTCGCTCGACCTCGGTCCACAGGTCCGCGCGGGCTTCCGGGTCGAGGCCGGTGGTCGGCTCGTCGAGGAAGAGCACGCGCGGGCGATGGACGAGTCCGAGAGCGACATCGAGCTTGCGCTGCATGCCGCCTGAGTACGTGCGTACTTGGCGGTTGGCGGCGTCAGTGAGGTCGAAACGGGCGAGGAGTTCGGCTGCCCGGCGTACGGACTCCTGCCTGGACAGGCCGTAGACGCGGCCGGACAGGACGAGGTTCTCGACGCCGGTCGCCATCGGGTCGGAGCTGGACTTCTGCGGTACGTAGCCGATCGCGTGCCGGACCTCCGCCTGCTGCTTGACGACGTCGAAGCCGGCCACCCGCGCGGTGCCGGAGTCGGCCCGCGACAGCGTGGTGAGGATCTTGACGGTGGTGGACTTGCCCGCGCCGTTGGGCCCGAGCAACCCCAGCACTACGCCCTCCGGGACGGTGAAGCTCAGCCCGTCGAGCGCCCGCAGCGGCGGCTTCTTGCGGCCGGCGGGATAGGTCTTGACCAGTTCTGCTGCCTCGAGGGCAGGGGGTGGTGCCATGGTGACGTGACTCCTCTTGCTGAGTGATGAGGAGTCGACCCGGCTATCCTGACGAGTGCGCCTTGGGTGTCAGGTCTCGCTTGCGGGATCGACTCGAGGAACTGCGGCCCTTGACCTCGGCGTTGCCGCGCCCTGGTCGGGGGCCGTGCCTATTTGGCTTCCGGTGGGATCTCCTGCAGCCAGGGAAGCTCCTCTCCGAAGTACTTGACCGGATCCTTGAACAGGTCGGCGGGCTGGATGCCGTACTTCTCGACGGCCTCGAAACCCTTGCGCCAGAAGGCGGAACCCTCCAGCTCGTCGGTCCTGATCGCCCGGACCAGCTGCCGGGTGTAGGTGATCTCCGCCTTCACCAGGGCCAGCCGGAACTCGGACTCGACCCAGAAGATCCGCGGGAACTTGTGCGATGCCATCTCCGCGTGCGTGGTCTCCAGCTTCTCGACCTCGGCGGCCAGCGCCTCGATCCGCTGGTCGAGCAACTCGACCACCCGGTCCGGCGAGAACGCCGGCAGGTAGGCCAGGCCCGCTTCCAGTTGGCTGAACTCACGCTCCGGGCTGCCGAGCAGCTCCGCCAGCCAGTCGGCGAACTCGTCCCGGCCGGCGGCGGTGATCGCGTAGACGGTCTTCTCCGGGCGATTGCCGTCGCGCACGGTCTCGACCGCCTCGATGAACCCGTTCTTCTCCAGCGCCGCGACGACCGAGTAGAGCGAGCCGTAGTTGAGCTTGATGCTCAGGTCCTTGCCGCGGGTCTTGAGCATCGTGGAGATCTCGTACGGATGCATCGGCCGCTCGCCGAGGCTGCCGAGCACGGCGAACGCCAGCGGGTTCGCCACCTTGCGCTTGGCCATGCGTCGACTCCTCGATCTCGATTACTCGAAATCGAGTATTAGTTCACGGGTATCCGATGTCAAGTATTCAGACGGCCCGCTCGAAGAGCAGCTCGAGACCGTCTTCCTCGTCCCACTGCTCGCCCGCCTCGAGGAAGCCGAAGCCGGCGATGGTCGCGAGCGAGGCCGAGTTGGTAGGGCTGATCGAGGCCCGGACGATCTTCACCCCGGGCTCTTCGACGGCCCGCTCGATGAGTGCGGTGAGGATCGCCTTCGCGTAGCCCTGCCGCCGGTACGCCGCGTCGACGGTGTAGCCGACCTCGACCATGCCGTTCTCGTCGGGCGGGCCGTGATAGCCGCCGTGGCCGATCACGACACCTTCGGGCTCGGAGACGGCGGCCCGGACGATCCACCGCTGGGCCTCCGGATCGTCCTCCAGCTGGGCGATCCGGTAGTTCCACAGCCACTTCGACTCGTCGTTGGTGAACAACTCGGTCAGCGCGACGCCGGCCTCCCGGCCGGCCGCGGCCAGATCGTCCGCGAGCAACGCGGCCATCGTCGTCGGGGACAACTCCACGAAGCGGATCTGTTTGGTCGTCATGCCGTCGATGCTGCTGCGGACTGGGGCTCGGCGTCTATTTGTTTAGCGTCTCGGCGTACCAGGGCTTGATGATGCCGTCGATGATCGCGAGGCGTTCGTCGAAGGGGATGAACGCGGACTTCATCGCGTTGATCGCGAACCAGCGGAAGTCGGCCAGCCCGTAGTCGAAGGCTTCGGCGAGCAGGGCGAGCTCGCGGCTCATCGACGTACCGCTCATCAGCCGGTTGTCGGTGTTCACGGTGACCCGGAACTTCAGCTTCGCGAGCAGGCCGATCGGGTGCTGGGCGATCGAGTCGGCCGCGCCGGTCTGCAGGTTCGAGCTCGGGCACATCTCCAACGGGATCCGCCGGTCGCGCACGTACGCCGCCAGCCGGCCGAGCTCCACCTTGCCGTCCAGCCCCGCGCTCTCGTCGTACGAGATGTCGTCGATGATCCGTACGCCGTGACCGAGCCGGTCGGCGCCACACCACTGGATCGCCTGCCAGATCGAGGGCAACCCGAACGCCTCGCCGGCATGGATGGTGAAGTGCGCGTTCTCGCGCTGCAGGTACTCGAAGGCGTCCAGGTGCCGGGTGGGCGGATAGCCGGCCTCGGCGCCGGCGATGTCGAAGCCGACGACACCGCCGTCGCGATAGGCGATCGACAGCTCGGCGATCTCCATCGACCGGGCCTGGTGCCGCATCGCGGTCAGCAGCTGGCGCGCGACGATCGGCCGCTCAGCGCGGGCCATGCCGTCCTCGAACCCTTCCCGGACGGCGTCGACCACCTGCTCGAGGCTGAGCCCGGCGGTGAGGTGCTGCTCCGGGGCGTACCGGATCTCGGCGTACACGACCCCGTCGGCGGCCAGATCCTGTACGCACTCGCTGGCGACCCGCTTGATCGCCTCGGCGTTCTGCATCACCGCGACGGTCTGGTCGAAGGTCTCCAGGTACCGCTCGAGCGACCCGGAATCGGCCGACTCGACGAACCACTGCCCGAGCTCGCCGGGGTCCGTCCGCGGCAGCTTGTGCCCGACCTCCGCCGCCAGCTCGACCACGGTCTGCGGCCGCAACCCACCGTCGAGGTGGTCATGCAGCAAGACCTTCGGCGCGACCTTCAATTCCTCCTGCGAGATCATGCCGCCATCTTGCCCCAAGCTGCCCGCCGAAGGCCTTCGTGTCGCCGCCGGCCTCGGTCACATCCTGTCTGGCATGACTCCGATTCCCGCCGCCAGGCCCTCGATGCCGTCCTGGTACCCGGCCTTCCTCGAGACGATCACCGCCCACCTCGCCACAGACCGCGAGCCCTTGCTCATCCACTGGTCGATCGGCCGGGAGATCCTGCATTGGCAGCAGAAACCCGACTGGACGAGCCGCTGCCTCGTCCACCTCTCCACCGACCTGATGGCCCGCTTCCCCGCGCACAAAGGGCTTTCGGTCCGCAACCTCAGCTACATGCGAGCCTTCGCCGAGGCCTGGCCGCACGAGGCGTACGCCCGCGGTCCACTCGCCGCGCTGCCCTGGTACCACCATCTGACTCTGTTGCAATTCCTCGACAGCCCCACCCTGCGCCTCTGGTACGCCCGTGAAGCCCTCGACCACGACTGGACCCGCGCCGACCTCAAGGCCAACATCGCCGCCAACCTCTACCGCCAAGCCCACCTCCGCCGGCCCGCCAAACCCAATCCGACCCGGCCGAAGCGCGATTCCGACACGCCCGAACCCGCTGCCCCGAGCTGCCCCGAGCCGATTTCGGGTGATTCCGGAGTACTGGAGAAGCGGGTCGTGGGGAACGAGGACGGGGAGACCGAGGAGGAGTGAAATGGGGAATCTGCCGCCCGTGGTCGGGCAGGACGAATGGTTCGCGGCTCGGCGGGCGCTGCTGGAGAAGGAGAAGGCGGTGACGCGGGCTCGGGACGAGGTCAACGCCGAGCGACGGCGGCTGCCCATGGTCCGGGTCGAGAAGGACTATCGCTTCCAGGGCGCCGAGGGCGAGGTCGGGCTGGCCGACTTGTTCGACGGCCGGCCGCAGCTGGTGATGCATCACTTCATGTATGCGCCGGACTGGGAAGACGCCTGTCCGAGTTGCAGCTCCGCGGCCGACGGGATCGGCCGGCTCAGGCAGTTGTACGTACGCAGCACCTCACTCGTGGCGGTGTCGCGTGCGCCGTACGAGAAGCTGGCCGCGTTTCGCGAGCGGATGGGCTGGACGTTTCCCTGGTACTCGTCGTACGGGAGCGACTTCAACTACGACTTCCACGCCACGCTCGACGATCGGGTAGCGCCCGTGGTGCTGCACTACCGGACTCAGGACGAGGTGGCTGACGTCGGTACGCCGTGGACGAACGGGCCGTGGACGCCGGACATGAACGGTGAGGAGATGCCCGGGATCAGCGCGTTCCTGCGGGTCGGTGACGAGGTTTTCCACACCTACTCGACGTTCGGCCGCGGGATCGAGGAGTTCCACAACATGTACCGCTACCTCGACCTCACCGTGCTCGGCCGCCAGGAGGAGTGGGAGGAACCGAAGGGCCGGGCGACTCCCCTTGGTCTTCAGGTCGGTGGCCCCAACCTTCGCCTGCCCGACCAGTACGAAGTGTGAGGACTCAGACGGTGTGGATCTTGAAGACCGGTACGCCGGGGGCCACGTGGAGGAGGGTTTCGAGCGGGGAGTCCTTGCGGACGTCCTTGCCGAAGAAGGCGCCGACCTCCCAGGCCCACTTCTTCAGGTAGGTGCGGATGATGTCGGGCTTGTCGGCATCGGCGAGCTCTTCGGCGCGGAACGTCTCGACCCGGCGGCCGACGCGGAGGGTGCCGGTGCCGCTGGCGCGCAGGTTGCGGACCCACTGGACGTGACCGCGCGGCGCGACCAGGTAGCGCTGGCCGTCGACGACGAGCAGGTTGACCGGGTTGCTCCGCCACTCGCCGGACTTGCGGCCCTGGACCGAGAGCACCCGGCTGCCCATCAGGCTGATGCCGAGGTTGGTCAGGGCGGCCACCACCTTGTTCATCGCCAGCATGCTGCCGCGGCCGGTGGTCACTACTCGCTTGTCGTTGTACTCCTGCATCAGGATCGCCTCCCAGTTTGCGAGAGCGGTGCTCTCTGTTGTGACCAGTGAACACCTCTTCGACACGCGAGTCAAGAGCAGTGCTCTCGATTTAGTTCGGTGATCATGGCAGACTGCCGGTATGAACGCCGGACGGACCGCCCGTGACCGAGCCCGGGCCGAGCTGACCCACGAGATCAAGGACGCCGCGCGCCGCCAGCTCGCCACCGAGGGCGCCGAGCGGCTGTCACTGCGGGCCGTCTCGCGTGAGCTCGGCATGGTCTCGTCGGCGCTCTACCGGTACTTCCCCAGCCGCGACGATCTGCTCACCGCGCTCATCATCGACGCGTACAACGCGCTGGGCCTCGCAGCCGAGACAGCAGCCAAGAACGCCGGGACTCCCCGTGAAGCCTGGCTCGCCGTCTGCCGTGCGGTCCGGACCTGGGCGATCAAGCACCCTCAGGAGTACGCGCTGATCTACGGCTCGCCGGTCGCCGGGTACAAGGCTCCGGAGAGCACGATCGAGCCGGCCGGCCGGGTGGCGATCGCGTTGCTCGGCATCTTGGGTCAGGCGCAGGCTTCCGGCGTACTGGCTCCGCCTGAGGACGCGCCGGAGCCCAGCGGGTTGATGGTGGAGCAGCTCGGCGTCTTGGCCGAGCTCGCGCCCGGCGTACCGCTGAAGGTGCTGGCTCGCGCGATGATCGCGCTGACGCAGCTCTACGGGATGGTCAGCTTCGAGCTGTTCGGGCAACTGGTCGGCACGATGGATCCGGCCGACGAGTTCTTCGCGGACGCGACCGGCCAGCTGGCCACCTTCATCGGTATCGACTGAGGCTTCCGCCGAAGGCGAGCGGCAGCGGGAGCGCCAGCGCGCGATCCACCCGCCGGACGTACGTCTCACGCGGGATCGAGACGGCGCCGAGGGTCGCCAGATGGCTCGTCACCCACTGGATGTCCAGCACGCGCTCGGATGCGAACTTGTCGCTGAGCAACTCGATCAGCCCCAGCACCGCGGCCTTCGAGCCGTCCGTCTTGTGGTGGAACATCGACTCGCCCGCGAACAGCCCGCCGATCGCGACGCCGTACAGCCCGCCGGCCAGCTCGTCGCCGTCCCAGGCCTCGACCGAGTGGACCCAGCCCATCTCGTGCAGCTTCGTGTACGACGCGATGATGTCGTCGTCGATCCACGACCCCGGCCGGCTCGGATCCGCGCACGCCCGGATGACCTGGTCGAACGCCGTGTTGACCCGGATCTCGAACCGCTGCCGCGCTCGCCGCAGCGACCGCGACGGCGTGAACCCGTCGACCTCGATCACGCCACGATCCACCGGCGACCACCACAGCAGCGGCCCGTGACTGTCCGGCATCGGGAACAGTCCCCGCTTGTACGCCGCCAGCACGGTGCCCGGCTCGAGATCCGCCCCGGCCGCCACGACGTCGCTGGCACCAGCGACCGCGACCGGCGGGAACTCCCACACGGAGGCAGGTGGATCGATTGGCACCCCACCATCCTGGCCTACTCCGCCGACAGACCTCACGCCCACCCGGGCCGCAACATCTGTTGACAAGCCGTGAGGCTGGCAACATATGCTGCCAGACATGAAGATCGTCGAAGAGATCGAGGGGTCCGGCGGGCTCGGTGGGCTGGCGCGGATGACCGAGGTGATCGCGGCGCTCGAGCATCGGCGGACCGAGCTGATCGAGCAGTTGCGGTCCCAGCGGCTGGCGAGCTGGGAGGAGATCGGGCAGGCGTGCGGGATGACCCGGCAGGGCGCGAGTCGGCGGTGGTCGAAGCAGTCGCAGGCGGCATCGTTCGGTGACGCGGCGGCGGCGTATCAGCGTGGGCGGCCGTCCTATCCGGTGTCGGCGGTCGACTGGCTGGTCCCTGGTACTGCGAAGTCGGTGCTCGATCTCGGCGCTGGTACGGGCAAGCTCACGTCTTTGCTGGCGGCTCGCGAGCTTGCGGTGACGGCCGTCGAACCGCTGGCTGCGATGCGCGAGGAACTGGTTGCGGCGGTGCCGTCGGCCGACGTACGGGATGGATCGGCCGAGGCGATTCCGCTGGATGCCGGGGCTGTTGACGCTGTCGTGGTGGCGCAGGCGTGGCATTGGTTCGACCCCGCCGTGGCGCTGCCCGAGATCGCACGGGTGCTGACACCCGGCGGGACGCTCGGGTTGGTGTGGAACATCCGCGATCACACGGTGCCGTGGGTGGCCGAGCTCGATCGGGTGCTGCACCGGCACGCTCGCCAGGAGATCGACTCGGCGCCACCGATCGGTACGCCGTTCCGCGCGGTCGAGCGACTCGAGATCCGCTGGGAGCACGCGCTCACGCGGACCGAGCTGCTCGACATGGTCGCGTCGCGGTCGTACGTCATCACCATGCCGGCCGCGGACCGCGACGAGTTGATGCACCAGGTCACCGAGCTGCTCGACTCGCACCTGGACCTGCGCGGTCGCAAGAATC
The DNA here is from genome assembly GCF_039537185.1 of Kribbella ginsengisoli. Taxonomy (NCBI): domain Bacteria; kingdom Bacillati; phylum Actinomycetota; class Actinomycetes; order Propionibacteriales; family Kribbellaceae; genus Kribbella; species Kribbella ginsengisoli. Next base: position 745,071 of record NZ_BAABAA010000007.1, read on the forward strand.
TGACGATGCCGTACGTCACCCGGTGCACTCGCGCCCACCTCTGAGTAAGCAAGGGATCGGCCGGGGTTTCTCCCGAGTGGCGCGAACTGGGGCGGCACGTAGAGTTGAGAGTGCTGCGCCTGTCCACGGGTCTCCGGGGACGGGTGTCCGAGTTGTGAGGGAGTGCTGTGGCCGGAGTAGCCAGGTTTGTTGCCAGCAGTCTTGCGCCTGCTGCCCAGCGGTTCGCTCCGCAGGCGGCGGCCGGCGTGCTCCGTCAGGTCCTGGAGATCGCGATCGACGGGTACCAACGGTTTCCCGGCGCCGAGAAGGTGGCCGAGCGGCATCTGACCAAGCACGACGGCGATGCCGAGCTCGCGGTCGACACGGTGATCGAGCAGCACATCCGGCTGGCCAGCGTGCAGGGGTTCGTCACCAGCATCGGCGGGCTGGTCACGCTGCCGGTCGCGCTTCCGGCCAATTTGACCGGGCTGGCGGTGGTACAGGCTCGGATGGTCGCTTCGATCGCTCATCTGCGTGGTTTTGATTTGGACGATCCGCGAGTGCGGACGGCGGTCATCACCTGTCTGCTCGGTGAGGACGGTGTGACGGACCGGTTGAAGAAGGCGAGCCTGCCGACGTCGCCGCTGGCGATCGCGACCGCGCCGGTGTTCGACCCGGAGCTGGACCGGATGGTGGCCGGCGAGGTGGTCGGTGAACTCATCGCCCGGATCGGCGGCAAGCGGATGGGGCTGATGGTGACGCGGCGCGTTCCACTGCTCGGCGGCGCTGTGGGCGCGGGGGTCGACGGCTGGTCGACGTTCCGGATCGGTCAGTACGCCGACAAGAGCCTGGTCCGGCGGATCCGGCGCCCGATCGAGCAGTAGTGGTCGCGCCGTTCTGGGGGCCGACGCTCGACTGCCCCGAACCGCTCGCGCCGGCGGAGTTCTACCAGCGGATCTGTGGTGGGGAGATCGCCATCTCCCAGGAGCACTACGCCGAGCTACAACTCGGCTCGGCGAACCTGGGTTGCCAGCGGGACCTCAACTACCGAGCGCCGACCTGGCCGGATGCGCGCATGCCTCAGCAGTGCCATCTCGACTTCAAGGCCGCGGATCTCCACGCCGAGGAGTTGCTGGCGATCGCGGCGGGCGCGACCAAGACCGCGGTACAGCCGCATCCGGCCGTGTTCCGAGTGTTTCTCGATCCGGCCGGGCATCCGTTCTGTCTGACGACCTACGGTACGGAGGCCGGGCCGCCGCAATCCCGGTGAAACTTGTCGGTGGTGCGTGTCAGCATGATTCGGTGAGTACACGTCGGGCTGAGCTCGGGGAGTTTCTGAAGGCGCGTCGCGCCAAGGTGACGCCTGAAGCCGTCGGGCTGCCTCCGGGCGGGCGGCGGCGTACTCCGGGGCTTCGGCGCGAGGAGCTCGCCCAGCTGGCCGGGGTCGGCGTGACTTGGTATACGTGGCTCGAGCAGGGGCGGCCGATCAACGTCAGTGGTCAGGTGCTCGATGCGGTCGCGACGACGCTCGGGCTGAACGATCTGGAACGGGCGCATCTGTACTCGCTCGCCGAGGCGACGCCGGTGCGCACGAAGACCGGCGTTTGCGCGAACGAGTCGGTGCTGAGCGAGATCCTGGCCGCGCTCGATCCGCTGCCTGCGTTGATCACGAACAAGCGCTACGACATTCTCCAGTCCAACAAGGCGTCCAAGGATCTCTACCACGACTGGCACACGCTGCCTTGCGTCCACCTCAACCTGCTCTGGTGTATCGTGACCGAGCCGCTCGCGCGCGACCAGTTGCTGAACTACGACACCGAGGTGCCGTATCTGGTCGCCCGGATGCGCTCGGCGTACGTCGAGCACATCGGCGATCCCGACTGGGAGACCGATCTGGCCCGCCTCCGCAAGCTGAGCCCGGAGTTCGAACGGCTTTGGGCGACGCACGAGGTCGCGGATGGCGAGGCACGGCTGCGGCGGCTGGTGCATCCGGTCGCCGGGGAGCTGTCGTTCACCGTGACAGAGCTGGCAGTGCCCGCACATCCCGACCTGGTCCTGTTCGTCGACACCCCCGCCGACGCCCACACCCGCGAACGCCTCCCCCTCACGCGCCGACAACCGGCCGGGGTTTAGGGCAGAACGACCGAGACCGGGTTGCCGGTCCGGGCTGCCGATCCGGGCTGCCGGTCTGGGCTGTTGGTCTGGGCTGTTGGTCTGGGCTGTTGGTCCGGGTTGCCGGTCCGGCGCCCGGACGCTGGTCGGCGCTCCGCCTCCTCCGTTGGCCGTCGTCGCGTCTGTTACCCGGCCAGCGCTTGCACAACGCGGCTGGCGGAAGGCTTGCCGAGTTGTTTTGCCATCCAGGCGCTGGTGGCGACGAGGCTTTCCAGGTCTACGCCGGTTTTGATGCCGAGGCCGTCGAGTTGCCAGAGGAGGTCTTCGGTGGCGAGGTTGCCGGTGGCGCTTTCGGCGTACGGGCAACCGCCGAGGCCGCCGGCTGAGCTGTCGACGGTGGTGACGCCCTCGCGCAGTGCGGTGAGGGTGTTGGCGAGCGCCTGGCCGTAGGTGTCGTGGAAGTGGACGGCCAGCTTGTCCACGCCTACCCCGGCCTTCTCGAAAGCGTGGATCAGCGCGACGACCTGACCCGGCGTGGCGACGCCGATCGTGTCGCCGAGGGAGAGTTCGTGGCAGCCGAGCTCGACCAGCCGCGCGCCGACCTTGACCACCTGGTCGATCGGTACGTCGCCCTCCCACGGATCGCCGTAACACATCGACACGTACCCACGGACGCTCAGACCTTCGTCGAGCGCCCGCCGCACGGTCGGCGCGAACATCGTGAACTGCTCGTCGACCGTCGAGTTCAGGTTCTTCGCGGCGAAGGTCTCGGTCGCGCTGGCGAAGATCGCGATCTCGCTCACGCCGGCCTCGAGCGCCCGGTCGAGACCACGCTCGTTCGGCACCAGCACGGGCGTACGGAGTCCGTCCGGCAGGTCGAGGCGGGCCAGCAGTTCGGCCGCGTCGGCGAGCTGCGGCACCCACTTGGGGTGCACGAAGCTGGTCGTCTCGATCGTGGTCAGCCCGGCCGCGGCGAGCCGCTGGATGAACTCGGCCTTGACCGCGACGTCGACGATCGCGTCCTCGTTCTGCAACCCGTCCCGCGGTCCGACCTCGTAGATCGTGACGCTCTCGGGCAGCCCTTCGGCGGTGACCAACTCAGGCTTGCGCACGTGTGCCTCCAATTCAGGAGCCGGGGAGGGTTCTCCTCCACAATGGCTCGTGATGACAACTCTGGCTGACATTCTGCGCGGGATCGAAGGCGGCGTCTTCCCCACCCCGGACCTGAGCATCACGGTGGTACCGGCTCCGTCCGGCCGCGAGGCGTGCGTGGTCGCCTTCACCGCGCACATCGTGATCGCGGCGGACGTCTCGCCGGACTGGGTCGCCGGCCTGATCCCCGACGGCGACCTGTCCGCCCCGCTCAACCCGCCGTTCCTGTACGCCCTGGAACAACTCACCGGCCGCCGCGTCAACGCCATCGACCAGATGCTCCTGGCCCCCGCCCTCACCGACCCGGCCGAACGCGCCGCCGCCGTCGACGGCCTGGTCGAGGTCACCGAACGCGGCCACCCCCGCATCGAACGAGCCTGGCGCTACCGCGACGACGTCCACGCCTACGCCACCCCGTACGGCGGCCTGGTCCTCACCGGCCGAGGCCTGGCCGGCCGCCTCGAGGTCGCCCTCGAAGTCCCCACCTCCGCCCGGGGCACCGGCCACGGCCGCCACCTTGCCCGAGCCGCCCGAGCCCTCATCCCACCCGGCACCCACATCTGGTCCCAGGTCTCCCCCGGCAACGCGGCCTCCACCCGAACCTTCCTGGCCGCCGACTACCAACCCATCGGCTCCGAAGCCCTGCTCGTCCGCTGACCCCGCCCCAAGGCCAATTCACAAAGCCACAATGGGATTGGCGCCGATGGCATCGATTCCCTGTCTGACGCGTTGTCCCCAGACTTTTGCACAGCGTTATCCACAGCTGGGCATGACGACGAGCCGGTCGAACTAGGCGGGTTGGATCGCGGAGTGGGGGCGGCGGTGGTAGGTGGGGGTGGTGTTGGAGTAGAGGTCGCCTCGGTAGAGGCCGTGGAGGATTTCGGCTTCGTAGCCGTTGAGTTCTGGCATGGACAGGGAGCGGGCTATTTCCAGTTCGGCGTGGGCGTCGTACGGGACCCGGACGAACTGGATGGAGAAGGGGCCGTCCTCGGGGGAGTCGGGGATGCCTTCGAGGATGACGTAGACAGGGGTGGGGTCGGACATGCTGTTGCCGACGCTGCCGGTGTTGAAGAGGGTTCGGCGTTGCAGGTCGACCTCGTAGAAGGCGTCGTGGGTGTCGCCGTAGCCGACGACCGTCGGGATCGGGCCGTCGCCGGTCGCTTCGGTGTTCTCGAACATGCCGAGGAACTCCTGCTCGTCATGGTCAAAGCGGACGCGTCGGTGAACGCTGGTCGCCGACGCGTGGAAGAGCCGGATCTGGCGGCCGCTGAGCAGGAAGTCGTGGCTGAAGGGGAGTGCGCGCAGCCAGGTCCACTGGTCTTCGCGGAGCTCGTTCTTCCACCACCGCAGACCTTCGCTGTCGAACTCGCGAGCCGGATTCGGCAAGAACGAGGCCGGGGCCGAGGTCCGCGGCCGGGCGGCGAGCGGCGGCCGGCGGGTGGCGGGTGGAAGCGCTGTCGGTGCAGGTGGTCGGGGGTTGGCTCACCAACTGCCGGACGGCGCTGATGGGTCGGACGTCGAGGGGCCTGGGGGCGCCGATGGCGGCGGAGGTTTGGAGCGGGGTTGGCCGCCTCCGGAGCCGGAGGGGCCGCCGCCACCGTAGGAGCCGCCGCTTGAGCCAGTACCTGAGCCGCCCGCCTGCGAGCCACCACCTGAGCTTGGGCCGGCTGAGCGAGCGCCGCGGGGGCCGCCGGACCGGGATCCGCCCGACCCGCCGGAGCGGGAGCCGCTTGAGCCACCGGAGGAGCCGCCGGAGGCTGAGGAGCCGCCGCCTGGTTCGCCGGCTGAGTGGGCTACTGCGCCGGCTATGGAGCCGGCTGCCTTTTGGGCGCCGGCCATGGCTACGCCTGCTGGGCCTGCGCCGGCGGCCGCTCCGGCTCCGATCGCACCGGAGGCGCCGCCGCCTGCACCAGCCGCACTGCCGCCCGCACCGGAGCTGGCCCCGGCCCCTCCGCTGGCCTTGCCGGCACCGGAGCTTGAGCCTGAGGAGCGGCCTACGTTGACGGCACCAGAGGCCAGACCGCCTGGGTCCATGGCCGCGGCGCCGGTGCCTGAGCTGCCGCCTGCTGCTGCGGCGGTCAGGGGGACGGTGAAGCGGAGGAGGGCGGGGAGGGCGACGACGGCGAGGCCGAGCATCATCATGCCGGTCAGCGTCTGGATCAGGCCGTCGCCGGTCGAGTTGATCATGCCCTCGTGGGTCATCTGGATCGCGGCCGCGTAGATCAACGCGGCCGCCGGTTTGTACGCGATGAAGGCCAGCGCCCAGCCGCAGAACTTCTTGAACCAGGCCTTACCCAGCTCGGTATGCGTCGCGACCGCCGCCAGCGGGAACGTGCCGGCCAGCAGGACGATCATCGCCGCGCGGATCAGCAGCAGCACGATCTGGATGAGTGATCCGAACAGCACACCGAGGGCGGAGAAGATGATCAGGAACAGCGGCATCCGCTGGGCGAGCTGGCTGCCGTCCTGCATCATCACGCTTCTCATCGCGGTCTCGAAGCTCTCGCCCTTCGGCAGCGCCGCGTCGACGATGTTCTTGGCGAAGCTGTCCGACCACGCGGACAGCAGTTGCAGGGTGGCGGTCCCGGCCGAGGACACCAGCGCGAACGTCATCATTGCCTTGAGCAACTGTCGGAGCGGGTCGCCGCGCTGCTCCCAGGCGAGCCTGATGCCGGACACCATGATCGCCAGCCCGAACAGCGTGGTGGTCAGCCAGAAGGTGTGCGTCTGCAGGAAGGCGATCGTCGGCTGGTTCGTCCAGTGCAGCTTGGCGTCCTCGGTGGCCAGCGTCGGGCCGGGGATCTTCACCCAGAAGGTCGCCTGCGAGTGCAGGCAGGCGAGCACGGCGTCGGACAGCTGCCGGACCAGTCCTTCGGTGGCGTTGCTGATCACGTTGCCGAGGCCTTCGCTGACCTTGCAGCCGACGTCGAAGTTCCCGCACATCAGACACCGCTCCATTCGACGAAGTCGTTGAGGTTGTGGTGCTGGGCGTACGGCGTACCGACCGCGGCGGCGTCTGGCGGTGGCACCAGGTGCCAGTCGCCGGCATGCCAGGTCAGCGTGAACGTGCCACTCATGAACTCCGTCTTCGCCGGCATCGCGAGCATGATGGTGACGCGGTCGCGGTCGGCGTCGACGATCCGATAGCCCGCGACCTGGGCCGGAGTGGACGCTGTGTCGGGGGTTTCCTTGCGCACTTCCTGGAGCAGGAGGTCGGTGTCGCGGCCGGGGACCATCAGTTTGGTCGCGGTCGGGATGATCTTGGTCTGGTCCGCCAGGGCGGCGATCAGGTTGTACGCCGCGTAGACCGCGCCGGTCGGCGAATGCGCGAAGCATCTCCGGAAGCCGTCGGAGTCGGTCTTGGCGGGCCCGTACGCCGATGAGCGCGGCACCACCACTCGACGGCTGATCTCCCACAGGTCAGCCGTCGGCGGCCGGCTGGACGGTGTCGCTTGGTCGCCATCCGGTAGGCCGCAGCTGCTCGAAGTACCGGACGACCCCGTCGATGTCGACCCAGTCGGAAGAGCCACGGCCTCGCCGGCGGGCGGTGGGGTGGCCGAGCCGGATCCCTCCTGACCAGAGGTCGGTTCGGAGGCTGGACCGCCGCTGTCGCGGGAGCCATCTCCGCCTGTCCCACACCCGGGTTGGCCAACACCGGCCGGGGCGCTGCCACCAGTGGAGGCGCCGCCCGTTGAGCCGTCGGCGCAGGCGTTGCTGGCGGACTTGGGGGTGTCGGAGGGGGCGGTGAAGAGGAGGAGGGCGCCACAGGCGAGGATGGCGGTGAGGGTGATGCAGGCCGCGATGAAGCCTGGGCCGTACGGGGATTTCTCTTCGGGCTCGGTCATCGGAAACTCCTGCTTTCCCCTCGTCGGACGGACAAGGGAAAGCCTGGCAAAGATCGGCCGGCCGCCGCGGAAGTTATCCACAGGCAGCACCTGAAACGGCCTCAGTCACGCTCAATCTGCCATCAATCGCGTCTCGACCTGTAGCCGATAGGTCACCCCGTGTAGCGAAGTCACCGCGTCAGCTAATAGAGTCCGCGCATGACCATCGCGCCTTCGCTTTGCTCGCCCCTAGCGCTCGCCGATGCAGAACCCACTCACGCCGCCGAACCCTGGGAAAGCGACGTGATCACCGCGTACGGCCTGCTGCGAGAAGCAGCAGCCGAACTCGATCACCTGATGCGCCATTCCCTCAAGCGCAGTGGTCTGCAAATGGCAATGTTCGAACTGTTGCTGCGGCTTGCCCGCAGCCACGGGGAGAAGCAGCGTCTCACCTCACTCGCCCGGGAGCTGACCGTCACCACCGGCGGCATCACCCGGCTGGTCGACCGCGCCGAGAACCTCGGTCTGGTGCGCCGGGAGCCCTGTCCCGATGACGCCCGCGGCTCGTACGCGGTCCTCACGGAGGAGGGAAAGCGGCGGCTTCGCGACGCGCTGCCGGACCACCTCCTGGAGATCGACAGCCTGTGGATGTCCCAGCTGGCGGACGAGCAGGAACTCGTCCTCGGCAAGCTCCGTCGCGTTCGCGACAATGCCCGTCGCTGGCCCAACGGCCGGCCCAACCTCGGTTCGCTGTCCGCGGCCGACCGGATCTGAACCACCCCTCGCATTACCCGCTACTAACGGATGCGGCGTCTGGCTGGTGTCGGACGCCGCTCCGAGCGATGGTTTAGCTGTGAACCATCCTCTGGTCCGGTCTCCCCTGAGCGACCCCGGTAGCGACGTCCCAGCGCGGCCTGGCCGGAGAGGCCTCTTCGTCAGAGCAGCTGCCGGCGGCATCCTCGCCGCCGTCGCAGGTCTCGCCGCAGGCTCGGTGGCCGCCGCCCTTCTCGGAACCCGCCAGACGCCCGTCGTGGCGATCGGCTCGGCGTTCATCGACCGCGTTCCGCCGTGGCTGAAAGACCTCGCGATCTCGCTCTTCGGGACGCACGACAAGCTGGCGCTCAAGACCGGCATCCTCGTCGTACTGCTCGCCCTCGCCGCTCTCGGCGGCATCCTGTCGGTACTCCGGTACTGGGCCGGCGCGGCCGTCGTCATCGTGCTCGCGGGCGTCGCGGTAATCGCCGCCTCGACCAGACCTGACGCCGGGCAGACGGGCTTCGCCCCCTCCTTCGTCGCCGGTATCACCGCCCTGCTCATCCTCCGGCTCTTCGCCACCCGGCTGTCCGGCCTGGTCAGGTACCCCGAGGACGGCGTCAGTCGCCGCGGCTTCCTCCAGCTCTCGGCCGGGGTGACCCTCGGCACCATCGCGGTCGGCGCTCTCGGCCGGGTCATCGGTGGGCATCGGGCAGCTGTCGCGGAGGCACGCGACGCGCTCAAGCTGCCGTTGCCGCCGAGCCTCGACCCGCCGGCCGGAGTACAGGCTGCCGGGGCTGGTCCGTGGGCGACGCCCAATGAGGACTTCTATCGGATCGACACGGCGCTGTCGGTTCCGCTGATCATGCCGAGCGACTGGAAGCTGCGCATCCACGGCATGGTCGATCGCGAGATCAACCTGAACTTCAGCGATCTGTTGCAGCGCAAGGTTGTGCACAAGTGGGTCACGCTGACCTGCGTGAGCAACGAGGTCGGCGGCGACCTGATCGGCAACGCGCTCTGGTCCGGCGTCCTGCTCAAGGACCTGCTGGCCGAGGCCGGAGTGGCGGCCAATGCCGACGCGATCAAGTCGACGTCGAAGGACGGCTTCACGGCCGGTACGCCGTTGAGCGCACTGACCGATGATCGGGAGTCGATGCTGGCGTTCGCGATGAATGGACAGCCGTTGCCGGTGGAACACGGGTTCCCGGTGCGCATCGTCGTACCGGGTCTGTACGGCTACGTCTCGGCGACGAAGTGGCTGGCCGAGATCGAGGTGACCCGCTTCGACCAGTTCGAGGCGTACTGGACTCCGCGCGGCTGGTCGGAGAAGGGGCCGATCAAGTTGTCGTCGCGGATCGACGTACCGCGATCGAAAGCGTCGACTGGTCAGGTGACTGTGGCCGGAGTCGCGTGGGATCAGCATGTGGGTGTCTCGAAGGTCGAGGTCCGTGTTGATGGCGGCCAGTGGCAAGAGGCCGAGCTGGCAGCCGACGCGTCGATCGATACGTGGCGGCAGTGGCATTGGACCTGGGATGCGCCGAGGGGCAACCACGTGCTGCAGGTCCGGGCGTTCGACGCGCAGGGCAACCCGCAGATCGAGGCGCAGGCCCCGCCCGCACCGGACGGCTCGACTGGCCTCCACAGCGTCGACATCAAGGTCGGCTAGAACTACGTCCTGTCAGGCGCGGCTGAGGTCAGGTGCGACTGGAAACGGCGTCCAGTACCAGCGGTAGGAACGTGTGTTCCAGCGAGCCGGCCGGGACCAGGTCTGGCTCGAGCAGGCTTTGGGCGCGGGCGCCTTCGTGGACGGCGATCACCAGGCGTACGAACTGCTGTGGCGGGACGCTCATCTGGAGATCGCTGGCCCGGGTGATCTCCTCGACGAGCCGGGTGAGCTGATCGCGGAACATCGCGCGCTGCAGGTTGAGCGCCGCCGCGGCCTCGGGGTGGCGCAGGGCGTGCAGGGTGAACTCCGTCGAGATCAGGTGCCACTGGCGCTGGTCTGGCGCGGCCTCGTCCAGCAGGCCGAGGACTGCATCGAGCAGCGTTCCTGGCTGATTCGCAAGGTCCGGGAGCAGCGCGGCGATCTGCTCCAGCAGGCGATCCGTGGTCGCCTGGAACAGGGCGAGCACCAACTCGTCCTTGGAAGCGAAGTTCGAGTAGAACGCGCCGCGGGTGAAGCCGGCCCGGTCGCAGATGTCCTCGACCGAGGCGCCGTGGAAGCCACGCTCGGCGAACACCTCGAGGGCACCTTCGAGCAGCCGGGCCCGGGTGGCGGAGCGACGTCGCTTGGGCGTTTCCATGGCAGTAGGATACAGTTCTGTATTGAATACACAACCGTATTGAACGGGGTAGTTCACGATGGAGCTCAAGGCTCACGCGATCAGCGTGCAGGGTCCGCACGCGCCGATGCTGCATGCGACGTCGATCAGCGTCAGTGACCATCAGTTGGTCCTGCTGACGGGCTATCCCGGACCTGGGCACGTCGCATTGGCCCTGGGGCTCTCCGGGCGGCTGAAGCCGAACGGTGGGGACGTGCAGCTGGATGGCGATACCTCTGGGCGCGTACTACGCCAGCGGGTTGCTGTGGTCGATACGCCGGGGATCACCGAGCCTGACGACGCACTGCCGGTGCGGACGGTCGTGGGCGAGGAGCTGGCGATTGCTGGGCACAAGGCCGGGCGCAAGGCGGTTGATGCGTGGCTGGACTCGCATGACTGGGCTGAGTTCGCGGAGCGGCGGTTCGAGCATCTGCCGGTCGGGGTGCGGACCGAGATGCTCGCTGAGCTGACGGTGGCGCGGCCTGAGGTGAAGTTCGTGATCCTGACGATGCCGGATCGGCTCGGCGGAGATCCGCACGAGTGGTACGCGGTGGGCCGGGAGCTGGCGTCGCGCGGGTACGGCGTGGTGATCACGTGTGCGGACGCGTCGGCGCGGTTGCTGGGGGTTGAGGCGGCGCAGCTTGGGTCAGTGAATCAGCCCGATCCGGTGCAGGTGGAGGCGGCGGCGCCGGTCGAACCCGTAGTACCGATCGAGGACGAAGTACCGACCGAGGTCGAGGAGCCGGCCGAAGTTGAAGCGCCGGTCGAAGAAACAGCAGTGCTGGACGACGAAGAGCCTGCAGAGGCGACCGCGGTTGACGGGAAGAAGGACGAAGCATGACCTCGATCCGGATGGCGATGAGCGAGCTGCGGCGGTTGACCGCGGGGCGGTTGCCCAAGCTGGCCGTGATCGCGATGATCCTCGTCCCGACGCTGTATGGCGGCCTCTACCTGTACGCGAACCACGACCCGTACGGCCGCCTCGACAAGGTGCCGACGGCGGTCGTCGTCGAAGACGCCGGTACTACGTTGTCCACCGGCGAGAAGCTTTCCGTCGGACCGCAGGTCGCCGATGAACTCGTGCAGTCGAAGAGCTTCGACTGGCACCGGGTCGACCGGGCCGAGGCGCTGGCGGGCGTGGAGAACGGGAAGTACGAGTTCGCGCTGGTACTGCCGAAGTCGTTCTCGTCCGACCTCGCGTCGAGCGCGGAATTCGAACCCAGGCAGGCGAATCTCGAGCTGCTGACCAACGACGCCAACAACTACCTCGCCCACACGATCGCCAATCAGGTCGTCGCGCAGGTGACCAAATCCGTTGCGGCGCAGGTGAGCGAGACGGCGGCGAGCAAGCTGCTGGCCGGGTTCAGCACGATCCATGGGCAGATCACCAAGGCCGCGGACGGCGCTGGTCAATTGCAGACCGGCCTCACCTCGGCCGCGACTGGTGTCGGCAAGCTCCAGACCGGTGCTGGTCAGCTCAACACCGCACAGCAGCAGTTGTCTGCCGGCGCGAGCAAGCTGAGCACCGGGCTCACGACGGCCTCGAAGGGCGCGGGCGATCTCGCCAGCGGGGCCGGCCAGTTGAGCTCCGGGCTGACGACCTTGAAGAGCAAGACGGCCAGCCTGCCGGCCGATACGCGGAAGCTCGCCAACGGCGCCGATCAAGTTGCTGATGGCAACGAGAGGATCGCAGGCATCGGGCAGGAGGTGGCGACTGCATCGAGCACGCTGGTGTCGGATCTGTCGGCGCTCGACAAGGGACTCGCCGCGCGGCTGAAGGACCGTGGCTTCACGCAGGCGCAGATCAACCAGGTACTGACTGAGACGGCCAAGCTGCGCGGCCCTGTGGTCACGGCGAACACCAAGATCCAGTCGACCTCGAAGCAGCTCAACCAGCTCGCCTCGGGTGCGCGGCAGGTGGCGACCGGCGCGCAGACGCTCGCCGACGCGACTCCGGCGCTGACGGCCGGCATCTCGAGCGCCGCCAATGGCGCCGGGCAGCTCAACTCAGGCGCTGGCCAGTTGAAGACGGGCGTCGACGCTCTGCAGTCCGGCGCCGCGCAACTCGCGACGGGTGAACAGCAGGCGGTCACCGGACAGGGCCAACTACTCGCGGGCGTCAACAGCCTCGCGACGGGCGTCGGCAAGCTCAAGACCGGCGCCGGCTCGTTGAACACAGCCCTGACCAATGGCGCGAAGCAGATCCCGGATCCCTCACCCGAAGCACGCAAGGCGGTGGCGGAGACCCTCGGCGCTCCGGTGGGCCTGAAGAACGACTCGCAGGCGACCGCCGACAGCTACGGCGCCGGCCTCGCTCCGTTCTTCCTCAGCCTCTCGTGCTGGATCGGCGCGTACGTCCTCTTCCTGCTGGTACGTCCGCTGTCACCCCGAGCCCTGGCCGGCCTGCAGGCGCCGATCCGGGTCGCGCTCGGCGGTTGGTTGCCTCCGGCAATCTTCGGTTCGATCCAGGCGGCACTGGTGTTCACCGCGGTCATCTTCGGGCTGGGCATCGACACCGCACATCCCTTGCTGACGGTTCTCTACCTGATGCTCACATCGATCACCTTCGTCGCGATCCTGCACGCTCTTTCATCCTGGTTCGGAGCCGTCGGCAAGTTCCTCGGCCTGGTCCTGATGGTCATCCAGCTCGTCTCCGCCGGCGGCACCTTCCCCTGGCAGACGATCCCCGCCCCGCTGTACTTCTTCCACCACGTACTCCCGATGAGCTACGCCATCGACGGCGTCCGCCACCTCATGTACGACGGCCCCGGCAACAGCCTCGGCAAGGACCTCCTCGTCCTGGTCGCCTGGCTCCTGGCCGGCCTAGGCGCCTCCGCCCTGGCCGCCCGCAAACAACGAGTCTGGCCCGCCAAAAAACTCCAACCCGAACTAGCCCTCTAACACCTCGTGGGAGAGGAGGTTGGTGGCTGAAGTCAGGAGGGTTTGGGTGGTGGGTTGGTCGAAGTAGGTGATGAGGGCTTCGTAGGTGCCGTGGTGGGCGGCGTCTGGGTCTACTACGTAGCCGTAGTAGCCGTCGGTGTAGCCGATTACCCGGGTGATGGGGTGGGGGCTGTCGGCTTGGAGGAAGCAGCCGTGGCTGGCGAAGAGTTCTATTGGGAGGTGGACCCAGGCGACGTCGCCGAGCATGACGACGCTGATGGGGAGGTCCAGGGTCAGTGGGAGGTTGGCGGCGGCCATCAGGGACTGGCCTCGGGCGCCGTCGAGACGGGTTTGGGCTATGCGCTGGGTGGGGTCGTCCTGGCCGGTGTGGAGGCCGGCTTCGGCGGTGGCGACTACTGCTTCCAGGTCGGGTGGGGTGGGGAGATCGCGGACCTTGAGGCTGACTGTGGTGCGGCGGATGGTCGGGGCCTCGGAGGGAAGGTCGAGGCCGGGGGCGGCGATGGCCGCCGCTACGCGGGTGGCCAGCAGGCCGCCTAGGCGGGCTACCTCGGGAGCGCCTCGCCCCTGCCGGGTGAAGCGAGGGCTGACGTCACCTGCTGCGCCTTGGAGAAAGCCCACGACAGGTGCTTCGGTCAGCCTGGTGAGGGTTGTGCGGGTGGCGCCGGGCCAGTCGGCGGAGTAGAGGTTGTTTTCGGGGCCGTAGGTGGTGGGGTGGCAGGCGAAGTCGAGAAGGACGGCGCTGAGTGATCCGTCGGCGACGGAATGCAACGTTAGAATGCCGGCCGTGTTGTCGTGCGGGCCGTTGCGTCGGTGGCGGTTGGTGCCGACGCCGATGACTTCGGTCGAGCGCCAGGATGCGCGGACTGGGTGGCGCTCTAGAACAGCCGATGCGACGGCGGCCGTCAGAGGTTCGTACAGGGCGGGCTCACGTTGTACTGGGATGACCGGGTGGATTTGGCCGGACCAGCCTGCGGGGGCCGAGTGGGTGTGGGAGGCGCAGACGAGGACGCATTCGGGCGGGATGCCGGCGGCGGCTCCGGCGGCGGTGGAGAGTTCGGCTACCAGTTCGGTGCCGACGGCTATCGCGTCCAGGCTCAGCCAGAGCACTCCGGGCGAGTCCGCCGTACTGAGCCAGATCATGGTCGCGCGGAGCGGGTCCGCAGTACCGGTGGCGTTGCCCTCACGGGCGGCGTATCCGTCGAGGCGATGACCCGGTGGTGGGGTCACGTCCAGCGACACCGCTGCCAGCAGCAGCTCACTCATTCTCAATGCTCCAGCCGTCAACCCCGTGCTGATCTGCCTGTGCACACCAAGTAGACAGGCAGCACCCCCAAAGGATCCAGCGAGGGTGCTTCGGTGGCATCAGGCGCGGTGGATGACGAGTAGGTCGGCGTACGGGCCGGGTGGTTGGGTGGCGAGCCGTTCGGCGCCGTCGAGGGAGTTGCCGGCTGGTTCGGCGAGGTGGGCGCGGTGCGGGAGGAGTGCGCGGAGGGGGTCAGTGAGTTGGTCACCGGCTCCGGCGAAGAGGCCGCCGACACAGGCGACGGGGACGGGCTCGTTGCCGGACAGTTGGGCGATGGCGGTGGCGATGGTTTCGGCGATGTCAGTGACTGCGCTGGTGACGATGTTCTGGGCGATGGGGTCTTGCTCGGCGGCACACCGCAGTACTTCCGGAGCGAACCGCGCGACGTCATCCACCAGGGTCGGCGACGGGTAGAGCGCGATGGGGTCGACCGCCGTCTCGGCAAGCGTGGTTGCAGGCCCACGCCCGTCCCTTGCTCGCTGTACTGCGACCAGCCCCGCGCGCCCGATCGCGAACGCACTCCCCGCGTCGCCGAACAGATATCCATGCCCATCCACCTTGTACCAAGCCCCGTCCCGGTCCACCGCCAAGCAGACCAACCCGGTCCCCGCCGCAACCACCACCCCGTACCCACCGGGCAGAGCGCCCGCATGAGCAGTCACCATGTCCTGCGTCAGCCGCACCTCCTTCGCCTGCAACACCTCCGCAATCCCGGCCGCCAGTTGTCGCGCGGCGACCGGATCCTGGGGGAATCCGGTCAGCCCGAGGGCGACAACCTCAACCCCCTCCCACCCGCCGAACCCGGCGGACGAGGCGGCCTCCGTGGAGGTGGTGGGTGCGGGGGCTGTGGCGGCGGAGGGGGTTGGGAGTTGCTCGGGGATGCCGGCCTGGGTGGCTGTTTGGCGGATGGCGGTGAGGGTGGCCTGGAGGCTGTGGGGGGTGTGGGTGTGGCCGGGGCCTTCGGCTGTGGTGCGGGTGGGGAGGACTCGGAGGCGGAGGGCTGATTGGCCGCCATCGAAAGCTAGGTGGGTCATGCGATGAGAACCTTTGCCTTCTGTGTGGCGGGGGTGGGATGGAGCAAACCGAGTAGACCACTGGTCACGTGCCGGGGGTCTTCCCGGGCAGGGTTTCGCGCTTGTGGGCAGGGTTTTGGGGTTGGGGGCGGGTTCTCGGGGTTGCGGACTGATGGCGTGCGAGGGTGGTGGAAACAGGACTTCGGGAGGGGTACGAGAATGCGCTTCGGGCTCAAGGTGAATCCGGCTGGGTGGGAGGACGCGGCGCGGTGGGCGAAGGTTGCCGAGTCGGTTGGGTTCGATGGGCTGTGGACTGGCGACAACCTGCGCAATCCGCGTGATGCCGCGATCCCGGTGCATGACGGGCCGACTGTCATCGCTGGGTGGGCGGCGACTACCAGTCGGATCCGGGTTGGGTTGCTGATTGCGAACATGGTGTTCCGGCAGCCGACGGTGCTGGCCAAGGCGGCCACCACGCTCGATCACATCTCCGGCGGACGGTTCGACCTCGGTATCGGTTCGGGAGTCTGGCCGACCGACCACGGGATGGCCGGTACGCCGGTCTGGACCGCGCGCGAGCGTACCGACCGGCTGGCCGAGTTCGTCGCCGTCGTGGAGCGGCTGCTGTCAGGCGATGTCAGCGACCACGACGGTCCGTACTACCCGTACACGCTGGCCGCGATGACGCCCGGGACCATCCAAGAGCGCCTGCCCCTGATCGTCGCCGCGAATGCCCCGCGCGCACTCGCCGTCGTCGCGGCCCACGCGGACGGCTGGGTGACCTTCCCCGGCGCCGCGACCGAGGAGGAGTTCTACGCGAAGTCGATCGAACGCGCGAAGACGCTCGACGCAGGCCTCGCCGGCCGGCAGATCCGCCGAGTCCTGCTCGCCTACGGGCAGATCGACCCATGGGCATCCGAAGACGGCTTCGCCCGCCTGGTCGAACGCTACGAGTCAATCGGCTTCAACGAGATAGTCGTCTACGCCCCCAAGGCACACGAGCAGGCCGTCTTCGACAAGGTCAGCGCCAAGCTCGACGCCTACCGCTGACACCAGGCTGCTGCAGGGGTGGCGAGTGGTTTGGGTTGCTGGCAGGTTTTGGTGCCGCTGGCGTGATGCTTCACGCCAGCGGGCGAAGAACCTGCCAGTGGCCGGGCGAGTTGGGGTGACGGCCGGAGGACGGGTCGGGTGATCAGATCTCGATGTTCGACATCACGTGTTTGATGCGGGTGTAGTCCTCTAGGCCGTACATGGAGAGGTCCTTGCCGTGGCCGGAGTTCTTGAAGCCGCCGTGGGGCATCTCGGCGACGATCGGGATGTGCGTGTTGATCCAGACGCAGCCGAAGTCGAGGCGGCGGGCCATCCGCATCGCCCGGCCGTGGTCGCGGGTGAAGACCGAGGAGGCGAGGCCGTAGTCGACACCGTTGGCCCAGCGGAGGGCTTCGGCCTCGTCGGTGAAGCGCTGGACGGTGATGACCGGGCCGAAGATCTCCTGCTGGATGGCCTCGTCGTCCTGCTTCAACCCTGAGACGACCGTCGGCTCGTAGAAGTAGCCGCGGTCGCCGACCGCGTTGCCGCCGGTCTGCAAAGCGGCGTGGTCGGGGAGGCGGTCGATGAAGCCGCTGACCCGGCTGAGCTGGTCGGCGTTGTTCAGAGCGCCGTACGCGACATCGTCCTCCGGCCGCCCGGTCTTGGTCGCGCGAGCCTGATCGGTCAGCGCCGCGACGAAGTCGTCGTGGATGCGCGGTCCGGCGAGGACCCGGGTCGCGGCGGTGCAGTCCTGGCCCGCATTGAAGTAGCCCGCGACGGCGATCGCCTCAGCGGCCGCTTCGAGGTCAGCGTCATCGAAGACGACGACCGGAGCCTTGCCACCGAGCTCGAGATGAGTGCGCTTGAGCTGCCGGGCCGCGGCCGACGCGACCTCCATCCCCGCCCGCACCGAGCCGGTGATCGCAACCAGCTGCGGGACCTCGTGATCCACCAGCGCACGCCCGGTGTCGCGATCACCGCAGACGACGTTGAACACTCCCGGCGGCAAGAACTCGTTGCACAGCTCGGCCAGCAACACCGTCGACGCCGGCGTCGTGTCGCTCGGCTTCAGCACGATCGTGTTGCCCGCCGCCAGCGCCGGCGCGATCTTCCAGATCGCCATCATCAGCGGGTAGTTCCACGGCGTCACCTGACCGACGACCCCGATCGGCTCCCGCCGGATCCACGACGTATGCCCGGCCATGTACTCCCCGGCCGACCGCCCCTCCAGCACGCGCGCCGCCCCGGCGAAGAACCGCAGCTGATCCACGCACGGCGGCAACTCCTCCGAAGCCGTCAGCGCGAGCGGCTTGCCCGTGTTCTGACTCTCGACCCGGGTGAACTCGTCGGCGCGCGTCTCCAGCGCGTCCGCGATCTTCAGCAGCATCCGCTGCCGCTCCGCCGGCGTCGTGTCCCGCCAGGTCTCGAAGGCGCGGTCCGCCGCCCGCATCGCGGCGTCGACATCCTCCACCCCGGACTTCGGCGCCTGCGCGTAGACCTCACCCGTCGTCGGGTCGATCACGTCGTAGGTCGCGCCGCCGAGCGCGCCGGCCGGCTTGCCATCCACAAGATTCGAGAGCGTCTGCATGCCCGGGAGCCTAACTGGACTCACAACGAATTCGGTAGGCCTGACTGGCAGCTCACAACGGATTCACTCGCCATACACGCGATCGCCTTCGACATAGGTCGCCACAACCCGCGCTTCGCCGATCTCCTCGACGGGCTGCGCGAACGGGTCGCGGTCGAGGATCGCGAGGTCGGCCAGCATCCCGGGAGCGATCCGCCCGGTCTCGTCGGCATGGTTCACCCACGCGCTCCCCGACGTGTACGCCGCAAGCGCAGTCGCCAGGTCGAGCGCCTGCTCCGGGAGGAACGGCTCGTACTCCGAATCGCGATGCCGCCGATTCACCGCGACCTGTACCGCGGCCAGCGGGTCCGGACTCGAAACGGGCCAGTCGGAACCGGCCGCCAGCCGTGCCCCCGACCGCGCGAGGTCACCGAACGGGTACTGCCACCGGGTCCGCTCCGGACCGAGGAACGGGATGGTCAACTCGTCCATCTGTGGCTCATGGGCCGCCCACAGCGCCTGCAGGTTGGCTGTCACGTTCAACGCGGCGAACCGGCCGACGTCGTCGGGGTGGATGACTTGCAGGTGGGCGATGTGGTGGCGTCGGTCGGTGTCGCCGTTCGCTGCTTTTGTCGCTTCGAAGGCGTCGAGTGCTTCGCGGACCGCACGGTCGCCGATCGCGTGGACGTGGACCTGGAAGCCGGCTTTGTCGAGGGCGGTGATGTGGTCGCGCAGGGCGATGGGGTCGACGAAGAAGAGGCCGGCGTTGGTGGTTCGGCAGCCGCAGCCGTCGTAGTACGGGTCGAGCAGGCCGGCGGTGAAGTTCTCGGCGACGCCGTCTTGCATGATCTTGACGCTGCCGGCTCGGAGGCGTGGGTGTTGGAGGGCGTCGCGGCGTTCGATCAGGGATGGGAGTTGCTCGGCGCCCAGGTCGCGGCGCCACCAGAGGGCTCCGTTCACTCGGGCGGTGAGGCGGCCGTCGTTGGCTAGCTCGACGTATGCGGGGGTTGAGTCGTCGAGGTTGGCGTAGTCGCCGAAGATCGCGTCCTGCCAGCCGGTGATGCCGAAGGAGTGGAGGTACGCCTGGGCTCCGAGGAGGGCGGCGACCTGCTCATCGTGGGTTGTCGGTGGGACGAGGTGGCCGACCAGGTCCATGGCGCCTTCGTGGAGGGTGCCGGTGGGGTTGCCGTCGGGGTCGCGTTCGATCCGGCCGTCGGCGGGGTCCGGCGTACGGGCGTCGATGCCGGCCAGCTCGAGAGCACGCGAGTTGACCCAGGCGCCGTGATGGTCGGCGTTGGCGAGGAAGACCGGTCGGTCGCCGACGATCGCGTCAAGGTCGGCCGCCAGCGGCGCACCACCCGGATAGTCGGGCTGATGCCACCCACCCCCAAGAATCCACTCCACACCAGGGTTCGCTTCGGCGTACGCCGAGATCGCCGCGAGCGTTGCTGCGCGACCCGAGAGCGGCGAGAGGTCGCAGCGAGCGCGTTCAAGTCCGCCCTGCACGGGGTGCACGTGCGCATCGACGAAGCCGGGCAGCAAGAGGCCACCGGCAAGATCGATCACTTCGGTCTGCGCTGCGCGCAGACCGAAGTGATCGAGAAGACAGGAGAGGCGGGCGGAGCTGGCCGCACTGGTGGCGCCGGGGCTGGGCTGTGGTCCGGGGCCGGCTGCAATGATCCGGCCCTCGCTGACCACGGCCGACCAGCCCGGTTGGCGTGCACGGCCGTCGAACAGGGAGCCGTTGGTGAAGAGGGTGTCCACGGAGTCATCCTCTCGTAGTGCGGAATCCGAATCAGATGGTGTTCTCAACCGAGGAGATCGGCAGGATATAGGCCACACGGGAACGAAATCACTTGCCAGGCGTCGGGCTGGCGGGCAGGATGGCGGGAACGGCCAGCTTGAGATGGGGAAAACGATGATGACGTCCGACGGCCTTGACGACGCCGCCTTCGACCGGTTGCAGCAGTCCGCGCGCGACCACCTGTGGCTGCACTTCAGCAGGATGGGCAGCTACGAGACAGCCGAGGTACCGGTCATCGTCCGCGGCGACGGCGCGTACATCTACGACGCCCGCGGCAAGCGCTACCTCGACGGATTGGCCGGCCTGTTCGTCAGCCAACTCGGCCACGGCCGCACCGAGCTCGCCGAGGCCGCGGCCAAGCAGGCCTCCGAGCTGGCGTTCTTCCCGCTCTGGTCCTACGCGCACCCGAAGTCGATCGAGCTCGCCGAGCGGGTCGCCAGCTACGCGCCGGGCGACCTCAACCGCGTCTTCTTCACCAGTGGTGGCGGCGAGGCCGTCGAGACCGCCTGGAAGCTCGCGAAGAACTATTTCAAGTTGACCGGCAAGCCGATGAAGCACAAGGTGATCAGCCGCGCCATCGCGTACCACGGCACCACCCACGGCGCGCTCTCGATCACCGGCCTGCCGGAGCTCAAGCAGCAGTTCGAGCCACTGGTACCGAGCACCTTCCGGGTGCCGAACACGAACATCTACCGCGCCCCGATCCACGGCGACGACCCGGTCGCGTTCGGCCGCTGGGCCGCCGACCAGATCGCCGTCGCGATCGAGAACGAAGGCCCCAGCACCGTCGCGGCCGTCTTCCTCGAACCGGTCCAGAACGCCGGCGGCTGCTTCCCGCCCCCGCCCGGCTACTTCGAGCGGGTCCGCGAGATCTGCGACGAGTACGACGTACTGCTCGTCTCCGACGAGGTGATCTGCGCGTACGGCCGGCTCGGCCACATGTTCGGCGCCGAGCGGTACGGCTACCAGCCGGACATGATCACCTGCGCGAAGGGTCTCACCTCCGGCTATGCCCCGTTGGGCGCGATGATCGCCACGGACCGGCTGATGGAGCCGTTCCTGCAGGGCAACACGTCGTTCGCCCACGGCTACACCTTCGGGGGCCATCCCGTCTCCGCGGCCGTCGCGCTCACGAACCTCGACATCTTCGAGCGTGAGGGCATCAACGAACACGTCCGGGACACCGAGGGGGAGTTCCGTGCGACGCTCGAGAAACTGCTCGACCTGCCTCTGGTCGGCGACGTCCGCGGTGACGGGTACTTCTACGGCATCGAACTGGTCAAGGACAAGACCACCAAGGAGACCTTCAACGACGAGGAGTCCGAGCGCCTCCTCCGCGGCTT
Source organism: Kribbella ginsengisoli (assembly GCF_039537185.1). Classification (NCBI taxonomy): domain Bacteria; kingdom Bacillati; phylum Actinomycetota; class Actinomycetes; order Propionibacteriales; family Kribbellaceae; genus Kribbella; species Kribbella ginsengisoli. The sequence continues at coordinate 766,175 of NZ_BAABAA010000007.1, forward strand.
CCTCTCCAAGGCCCTCTTCGACGCCGGCCTCTACTGCCGCGCCGACGACCGCGGCGACCCCGTCATCCAGCTGTCCCCGCCACTGATCTGCGACCAGTCGCACTTCGACGAGATGGAGCAGATCCTCCGCTCGGTCCTGACCGAGGCGGAGACCAAGCTCTAGAAGTCGAACCCGAGACCCATACGGTCGAGGGTTCTGAGCCAGAGGTTGCGATGGCCCGCGTGGGAGTCCGCGTGGGCCATCGACCATCTGGTCAGGTGGATGCCGGCTGATCGGATCGGCTCCGGCGGGAACGGTAGCGGGCGTTCGCGGACCATCTTGAGTTCCGTACGTTCGGTCTTCTCGGCGTACAGGAGGTCGAGCATGACGTCGGCGCCGAAGCGGGTGGCGGCTACACCCAGGCCGGTGTAGCCGAGGGCGTAGGCGATGCGGCCTTCGGACGCTGTGCCGAAGAAGGCGCAGAAGCGGGTGCTGGTGTCGATGACACCGCCCCAGCGGTGGGTGAAGCGGAGGCCTTCCAGCTGGGGGAAGGTGGTGAAGAAGTGGCGGGCGAGCATCTCGTGGATGGTGTCGCGTTGTTCCAGGGCTGGGTCGATTCGGCTGCCGAAGTAGTACAGGGGTGTGTAGCCGCCCCAGAGGATGCGGTTGTCGCGGGTCAGGCGGTAGTAGTGGAAGAGGTTGGAGGCGTCACCGATGCCTTGGCGGCCGCGCCAGCCGATCTCGCTCAGCTGCTGAGCCGACAGCGGCTCCGTCGTGAGGACCAAGTCGTAGACAGGCACGGTGTACAGGCGTAGGCGCCGGAGTAAGGACGGGAAGGCGTTGGTGGCAAGGGCGACTCGGCCTGCGCGCACCGAACCGGTTGCCGTGCGCAACAAGTTGCCGCGGAGTGCGGTGACGGGTGAGTGCTCGTGGATGCGGACGCCGAGGTCGAGGCAAGCGCGCCGAAGTCCCCAGGCGAGGTGTGCGGGTTCGATCAGTGCGGTGCCGGAGTGGTCGGCCAGGGCGCCCAGGTAGGTCGGGGAGTTCACCTCGGCTCTGACTTCGTCCGCGTCGAGGAGCGAGACCTTGTGACCGAGTGCCTGTCGGGCCGCTGCCTCCTCGGCCAGGCCTTCCAGGTGATGGGGCGCGGTTGCGACGGTCAGTTCGCCGGTACGCTCCCAGCCGCAGTCGATTCCGTACTTCGCGATGGTCGCGCCGATCGCTTCCAGGTTCTCTTCACCGAGTCGCTCCAGCAACGGCAACTCGTCCGGCCAGCGGGCCTGGCCGTTGCCGAAGCCGTGCGTCAGGCTGGCGTCGCAGAAGCCGCCGTTGCGACCGCTCGCCGCGCTGCCACAAGTCGACGCCTCCAGGACGACGACGTCCAGCGATGGGTAGCGTTCCTTGGCCCGGAGCGCTGTCCACAGGCCGGTGTAGCCGCCGCCGACGATCGCCAGGTCTGCTGTATGTTCCCCGATGAGCTGTTCAGCCGGTTCCGGGGCGGCCGGGTCGTCCAGCCAGAAGACACGGGGCTGGGCGTCTCGCAAGGCGAGCACGGGCGGCTCGCTCACCGAGCGCGGGCGTTTCGTCGGCGGCGGGCCAGCTCGCCGCCCAGTACCAGGAAGAGAGCGAGGAGGAACATCGCAGTACCGACGACGTTGATCTGGGGTGGCAGGTCGCGTTGGGCGGAGCCCCAGACGAACATCGGGAAGGTGACCGTGGTGCCGGCGTTGAGGTTGGTGATGATGAAGTCGTCGAAGGACAGCGAGAAGCTGAGCAGGGCGGCGGCCATGATGCCGGGGAAGACGAGCGGGAAGGTGATCCGCCAGAACGTCTGCCACTCGTTGGCGTACAGATCCATCGCCGCCTGTTCGAGCCGTGAGTCCATCCCGGACAGCCGCGCCTTCACGGTGACGACGACGAACGACAGGCAGAACATCACGTGCGCGATCAGGATCGTCCAGAAGCCGAGCCGGCCGCCGAAACCGGACGACACGAACAACGCGAGTAGAGAGGAGCCGAGCACGATCTCCGGAGACGCCATCGGCAGGAAGATGAACAGGTTGGTCGCGGACCGGCCGCGGAAGCGCTGACGTACCATCGCGAACGCCATCAGCGTGCCGAGCGCGGTCGCGATCACGGTGGCGGCCAGGCCGATCTGCAGGCTCTTGCCCACCGCGTCACACAGCCCGAACGGGCGGCACGGGTGCTGCCAGTTCTCCCAGGTGAAGCCGTCGAAGGTGTAGGACAGCTTGCTCTTGGGCGCGTTGAACGACATCAGGATCACGACGAAGATCGGCGCGAAGAGGTACAGCAGGACCAGCAGCCCGAGGAAGAGGATCAGGTGACGACCGATCCAGCGGCCCAAACCAGTCAGACTCAGCCTGGTCATACCAGCTCCTCCGTCCCGGCGCGGCGGACATAGAAGAGAACGAGGACGACGATCGCGGCCATCAGCGTGACCGAGAGCGCGGCGGCCGTCGGGTAGGCGCCGGCGGCGAAGAGGCGCTGGATGTCGTTGCCGATCATCCGCTGCTTCGGCGTACCGAGCAGCTGCGCGTTGATGTAGTCACCCGCGGCCGGGATGAAGGTCAGCAGCGTCCCGGCCACGACGCCCGGCATCGAGAGCGGCAAGGTCACCGTGCGGAAGGTGGTGAACGGCCCCGCGAAGAGATCGCCACCGGCCTCGATCAGGCGGTGATCGATCTTCTCCAGGCTGGCGTAGAGCGGCAGGATCATGAACGGCAGGAAGTTGTACGTGAGGCCGGTGACCACCGCGGCGGTCGTGGCGAGCAGCCGGCCGTCCGAGCCGAGGATGTGGACCGTCTTGAGGAAGTCCACGACGAAGCCGTTGTCGCTGAGCAGCAGCTTCCACGACAGCGTGCGGATCAGGAAGCTGGTGAAGAACGGCGCGATCACCAGCGCCAGCATGATGTTCTTCCAGCGACCCGCCTTGAACGCGATCGCATAGGCCAGTGGATAGCCGAGCAGCAGGCAGAAAGCCGTGGTCAGCAAGGAGTACCACAGCGATCGCGCGAACGGCCGGGCATAGTCGGCGAGCGCGTCCACATAGTTGTGGAAGCTCCACGTCATCTTGAAGCCGGCCTCGATCGAGCCGTTCGGGTCGTACAGGCTGGCCGCGAGCAGCGACACGATCGGCACGACGAAGAACAGCAACAACCACAGCGCACCGGGCGCCAGCAGCAGGTACCCCGTCAGGCTGCGGCCTTTGCGCTCAGGCTCCACGGCGGCAGGCGGCGTACCGGCCGTAGTACCGGCTGCCGGCCCCGGGAGTTGGCCGAGGGCGCTCATCCCGCGTCCGCGATGTCCTCGACACCGGCCAGCGCGTCCTGCGCCGCGTCGAGGACGAACGTGTGCGACGGCTGCCAGTGCAGATCGACGGAGTCGCCGACCTTCAACGCCTCCCGGGCACCGGTGTTCTGCTCGAACACCGTCAGCTCCTGCCCCCACGGCAGCTTCGCCAGGTACTGCGTACTCACCCCGATATAGCTCACATCCGTCACCACGGCCGACCGCAGCACGTTCGAGCCACTGTCGTCCTCCGACCCCGACGGCGCGAGGAAGACCTTCTCCGGCCTGATCCCCATCCACACGTCGCCCTCGGTCACCCGGCACCGTGGAACCGGTACGACGACCTTGCCGCCCTGCACGTCGACGACCAGGTTGCCGTCCGCCTGGCTGACGATCCTGGCCCGGACCAGGTTCGACTGCCCGAGGAAGTTCGCGACGAACGTCGTCGCCGGCAGGTCGTACAACTCCGCCGGCGACCCCAGCTGCTCGATCACGCCACCGTTCATCACGGCGATCGTGTCGGCCATCGTCATCGCTTCTTCCTGGTCGTGCGTGACGTGCACGAAGGTGATGCCGACCTCGGTCTGGATCCGTTTCAGCTCGATCTGCATCTGCCGCCGCAGCTTCAGGTCGAGCGCACCCAGCGGCTCGTCGAGCAGCAGCACCTGCGGCCGGTTGATCAGCGCACGCGCCAGCGCGACTCGTTGCTGCTGGCCACCGGACAACTGGCCGGGCTTGCGCTTGCCATACGTGCCGAGCTCGACCAGCTCGAGCATCTCGTCGACCTTCTGCTTCACGTCCTTGACCTTGCGGCGACGCAGCCCGAAGGCGACGTTCTCGAAGATGTCCAGGTGCGGGAAGAGCGCATAGTTCTGGAAGACGGTGTTGACCGGCCGCTTGTACGGTCGCAGGCCGGTGATGTTCTGCTCGCCGAGACTGATCGTCCCGCTGGTCGGTTCCTCCAGCCCGGCGACCATCCGCAGCGTCGTCGTCTTGCCGCAGCCGGACGGTCCGAGCAACGCGAAGAACTCGCCCTGCGGCACGGTCAGATCCAGATCGTTCACGGCCGTGAAGGTCGCGAACCGTTTGGTGATCCCGTTGAGCACCAGATCGCTGGTCCCTGCGGTGGTACCGGCGACTGTGTCCTTTTCGGTGACGGTCATTGGCGGTCAGCCCCCGATCGCGAGGTTGAAGTCGGTTTCGTAGAGCTTCGCCTTGGCCGTGTCCAGCGGCATGAACGCGAAGGTCTTCTCGAGCACTTCGGTGTCAGGGAAGATCAGCGGGCTGTCGACCAGCTCGGGATCGACCTTCTCCATCGCCTTCCGGGCGCCCTCGACCGGACAGATGTAGTTCACCCAGGCCGCCAGCGTGGCGGCGACCTCCGGGTCGTAGTAGTAGTTCATCAGCGCCTCGGCGTTCGCTTTGTGCGTCGCCTTGTTCGGCACCAGCATGTTGTCCGACCAGAGCGCCAGACCCTCTTCCGGTACGACGAACTTGACGTCCGGATTGTCCGCCTGGAGCGCCAGGACGTCACCCGACCAGGCCTGGCAGGCGACGATGTTGCCGGCGTTCAGGTCCTGCACGTAGTCGTTGCCGGTGAAGCGGCGGACCTGCCCGGACGCGACGTACCCACTGAGTTTGTCGAGCGCCTTGCTCCAGGCGGCGTCGTCGAACTTGTTCGGGTCGGCGCCGACCAGCCGGAGCATGAACGACATCGTGTCCGGCATCTCCGACAGCATGGTGACCTTGCCCTTGAGATCCCCACGGGTGAGCAGGTCGGCGAAACTGCCGACCTCCTTCGTGTACTTCGCGTTGTAGGCGATGCCGGTGAGCCCCGACTGCCACGGCACGCTGAAGTCGCGGTTCGGATCCCAGCGCGGCGCCTTCAGCTGCTTGAGCAGGTTGGCATCGACGTTCGGGATCTTGGCGTGGTCGAGCTGCTGGATCCAGCCCAGGCCGACCGTGCGAGCGGCCATCCAGTCGGTCAGCACGAAGATGTCGCGGCCGCAGGGCTGACAGGCGCCGAGCTGGTCCCGCACCTTCGCGTAGAACTCGGAGTTGTCGTTGACGTCGGCGGTGTACGTGACCTGGACGCCGGACTTCTTCTCGAACTCCTCCAGCGTCGGCAGCACGGTCTTGCCGTTGACCTTCTCGTCCGACTCGTCCATGTAGCTCGGCCAGTTGGAGAAGATCAGCGCCTTCTCGGTCGCCGACCTGTCCGTACTGACGCAACTGCCGGCGCTCTGCTTCGCGGCCGGGATGCCGCAGCCGTTGAGCAGGCCGGCGGCGCCCAGCCCGAGCGCGGCCCCGCGGAGAAGGGCCCGGCGCCCGATCACAGGCTGGGGACGAGAGCTCATCCGGACCTCCCTGTCTGGGTCTGTTAGCGGGCGATACTGTCAAACGGTTTCCGTCAAGACAAGGGATTCCGCAGTTGGATGCTCATTTCGCAACGGATTCCGATACTCGTGCTTGCTTACCCCCGGTGACGCTGACAGGATCTGCAGGTGACCGGACGCACGGGGAACCCCGAAAAGAACGCTGTACTGCTCGACGACACCGCCAAGGCGATCATCCGCGAGCTCCAGGTCGACGGGCGCAGGTCGTACGCCGCGATCGGCAAGGCGGTCGGGCTGTCCGAGGCCGCGGTCCGGCAACGCGTCCAGCGGCTGACCGAGGCCGGCATCATGCAGGTCGTCGCCGTCACCGATCCGCTGGAGATGGGGTTCGCCCGGCAGGCGATGATCGGGATCAAGGCCGAGGGGGCGCTCGAGCCGATCGCCGACGAACTCGCGGCGATGGACGAGATCGAGTACGTCGTGATCACGGCCGGCTCGTTCGACCTGCTGGCCGAGGTGCTCTGCGAGAGCGACGAGCAACTGCTGCGGGTGCTGTCGGAACGGGTGCGTTCGATCAAGGGCGTGAAGGGTACTGAGACCTTTGTGTACCTGAAGCTGGTCAAGCAGACCTACTCGTGGGGTGTGCGCTGATCCTGTGGAGCTCGGCCGCGGCACCTGTGGTCGAGCGGCCGGGGCTGGCGGGCGACCGGGATGCCGACGTGGCGATCGTCGGGGCCGGGTACACCGGGCTGTGGACTGCCTATTACCTGGCCAAGGCTGATCCGTCGCTGCGGATTGTCGTGCTGGAGGCCGCGACTGCCGGCTTCGGCGCCTCGGGGCGCAACGGTGGTTGGTGTTCGGCGTTGTTCCCGGTGTCTTCGCATCGGCTGGCCTCGCTGCCGGGGTCGAGCCGGGAGTCGGCGATCGCGATGCATCTGGCCATGCAGGGGTCGGTGAACGAGGTGGGTCGGGTCAGTGCTCTTGAGGGCATCGACTGCGATTACCACAAGGGCGGGACGATCGTGCTGGCTCGATCGGCGGCTCAGCTGGCTCGGGCTCGGGCTGAGGTGGCGGCGGCCGGAGAGTGGGGGCCGGGGGATCTGCGGTTCCTGGAGCCTGATGAGGTCGCGGAGCAGGTGCGGGCGACGAAGGTGCTGGGGGCAACGTTTACGCCGCATTGCGCTGCGATTCATCCGGGCAAGTTGGTGCGGGGGCTGGCAGCCGTGGTGGAGGGGCTCGGGGTGACTATTCATGAGCACACTCCGGTGGTTTCCATTGCGGGTGGGGTTGCGCGTACGGCGTACGGGGCGGTGCGGGCCGAGGTGGTCGTCCGGGCTACTGAGGGATTCACGCCGTCGCTTGCCGGTGAAGCTCGGACATTGGCGCCGGTCTATTCGTTGATGGTGGCAACGGAGCCGTTGAGTGCGGCGACATGGGAGCGGATCGGGCTGGCGGATCGGCCGACGTTCAGCGATCACCGGCATCTGGTGATCTATGGGCAGCGGACGGCTGATGGGCGGCTGGCCTTCGGCGGGCGCGGGGCGCCGTACCACTTCCGGTCCCGGGTCAAGCCGTCCTTCGATGAGGAGCCGCGGGTGTTTGCCGCGTTGCAGGCCACCTTGCGCGATCTCTTCGACGGACTCGATGACGTTGCCTTCACGCATGCGTGGGGAGGGGCGCTCGGCGTACCGCGGGACTGGTGCGCGTCGGTCGGGATCGATCACGAGTCGGGCTTGGCGTGGGCCGGCGGTTATGTCGGCGACGGCGTCAGTACGACGAACCTGGCCGGCCGGACACTGACGGACCTCATCCTCCGTCGCGACACTCCGCTCATCCACCTCCCCTGGGTGGACCATCGCTCGCCCCGCTGGGAGCCGGAGCCGTTGCGCTGGCTGGGCATCAACGCGGGCCTGCGGGCGATGACCGTCGCCGACACCGAAGAGAAGCTGACCCGCCGCGACAGCCGGATCGCCCGCCTGATGTCGCCGCTCCTCGGAGGCTGACCCCAGCGCTGCCTCATCAGGCACGAAACGAACGCTTGCGCTGCCTAGGGTTCGGGATACATCGAATCCCCGGAGGCATGCCTTGACCGCTGTGAGTCCTGCCCAGGACGCCATGTACCACTTCTCCGTCGCGGAAACCCACGGCGTCGTCCACCTCGCCGCGGAGGACCAGCGGCTGGATGGCCGCATCGTCACGGTCGGCGGCCGCGAGATGGTCAACTTCAGTTCGTGCGGCTACACCGGGCTGGAGATGCACCAAGGACTCAAGGACGCCGTCGCCGAGGCCGTTCAGCGCTACGGCACGCAGTTCTCGACCACGCGAGCCTTCCTGTCCGCTCCGCAGTACGCCGAGGCCGAGGCCGCCCTGACGACTCTGTTCGGCCGGCCGGCGGCGATCTCGGCCAGCACGACCATGGGCAACCTCTCGGCGATACCGACTCTGGTCGGCCCGGGCGACGCGATGATCCTCGACGCGCAGGTGCATCGCAGCGTGCGGATGGCGGCCAGGCTGACCGAAGCGCCGATCCGGACGGTCCCGCACAACAGCCTGGAGGTACTCGAGCGCCGGGTCCGGGAACTGTCCGCCGAGTACGACCGGGTCTGGTTCATGGCCGACGGCCTCTACAGCATGTTCGGCGACTTCTCCCCCGTTGGTGAACTCGGCGACCTGGCCGAGCGGTACGAGAAACTCTGGCTGTACTTCGACGACGCCCACTCGATCTCCTGGACCGGACGCAACGGCCGGGGCCACGTGCTGGACCGGCTGAGCCCGGCGGCGCTCGAGAAGACCGTGGTGGTCGGCTCGCTGAACAAGGCGTTCGGGATCGCCGGCGGGGTGATGACGTTCCCGACCGACGAGTTGCGCCACCAGGTGTTCAGCCTCGGCCTGCCGATGATCTTCTCCGGTCCGGTGCCGCCGCCGATGCTGGCCGGGATCGTCGCGTCCGCGCGGTTGCATCTGTCCGGCGAGGTGGCCGAGCGGCAGCAGCGGGTGGTCGACCGGATCCGGTTCTTCAACCGCGAGGCGGTGGGGTACGGGCTGCCGCTGCTGAACGAGTCCGAATCGCCGATCCGGTACGTCGTGACCGGGCGGGACATCGAGTCCACGGCGACGCTGGTCCGGCGGCTGCAGGAGTCCGGGTACTTCGTCAACGCGGCGAGCTATCCGGCCGTACCGGCGAAGCGGTCCGGGTTGCGCGCGACCATCACCGTGCACCAGACGCAGGACGACATCCTCGGCCTGGTCCAGGCGATCGCCAAGTGGCTAGCTGGGGGCGCCGGTCAGGGCCGGTAGGGCTGGGAAGTTGGCCAGGTTGGGGAGGGATGGGAGATCGGCGAGGGTCGGGCGGTTGACGCTGGCTCTGGCCGCGAGCAGTACCTGGAGTGGCGGGCCGTACAGGATGGTCGGCCCGTGCAACCAGTCCTCGATCACCGGGACGGCGGCGTGGTGGTGATTGGCGAGGTCTCGCAGGCTCAGCTCGTCGACGTCGACCGGGTTGCCGGTCAGTTCGACGATGTCGTTCATCAGGCCGCCGACCTGTTGCTCCCAGAGAAGGTTGTCGGTGGCTACCTCGTCGGGGCGGATCAGGAGCAGGGCGACGTCACTGGTGAGGTCGCCCTCGCCGCGGGCGGCAGCGCCGTACAGGCTGGCATGCAGGGGTGGGATGCGCCAGGAGGCGAGGTTCGCCGCGAGGGTGTCGGCGAAGGTGGCGCGGAGGTTCGCCAGGAGTTCCACTGCTTGAGCCGCTAGGTGAGAGCGGTTGAGCCGGTAGAGCAGTGAGGTGCCGGCCTCGTCGACGTGCACCAGGCCGGTCGACGCCAGGCGCTGCAGGACCAGGCGGACGCCAGCCACGCTGCCAGTGCCTGCTTCGGCATGCACTTGACGACCGGAGAGCATGCGGTCGGAGCGCGCGAGCACTTGGAGCACGGGTCCGTCTAGCGAGGGGATCACGGTGCTGATCGGCGTACTGAAGTCCACCGGCTACCGTGCCCACAATTCTGCGCACATGATCACTTTTGTGATCATAGTGACTGCCCGATCACTCTGTGTCAGCGGGGCATCGCCAGGGCCTGGTCGACGAGGTAGCCCGGATCGTCGATCTGTCCGGGGAGTTGCGGGTGAGCAGCCAGGGGCTGGGGCAACTGGTCAAGCACCTGGAGCGCGAGGGGTACGTCGAGCTGGCGGCCGACCCGGATGATCGGCGGGCGAAGCTGATTCGGCGTACCGGCGCCGGGGACGCCGTGGTGGGGCAAGTGAGCGCGCTGCTCGACGGTGTGGAGCAGGCGTGGCGGGCTGAGGTCGGGGCTGAGCGCTTCGCCGTCTTCCGCGAAGTACTGGGTGAACTGGCCGCCAAACTCCGCTGACCTCAGAGCAGTTGTGGCGACCTTTGACACCAAATGGTGTGCGTGAACACGTTGTTAGATGTTCAAGGTCACCACGTGGTGTTCGAGGTCGCCACTTCCTCGGCGCAGGGTGGCTAGCGAGATACCTCGGTGCGGGTGGGGTGGCGGTTGTGGGAGGGGCGGGTTACTACCGCGGAGGCGTAGGCGACGGCGAAGGTCAGGGCTTCGGGGAGGGGTTTGCCGGTCGCTAGCTCGGCAAGGATGGCGGCGGCGCGGCTGTCGCCGGCGCCGGTCGTGTCCAGGGGGATGGCGGGTGGGGCGGTGATGACGATGGTGTCGGCGCCGGGGGTTGCTGCGCCAGGACGGCTGTTGGGTGGCGTGGGGGTGGTCAGCAGGGCGCCGGCGGGGCCTCGTTTGAGGATTGTTTGGTGGTTGCTGTGTTTGGTGAGGGCGATGGCAGCGTCGTGCGGGATGGGGAGGTTGGTGAGGGCGAGCGCCTCTGGTTCGTTGGGGAGGAAGAGGTCGACCAGCGGGAGAAGGTCGAGGATCTCCTGGCGGCCGGTGGTCTTCCAGTCGTCGGGGTCCCAGCCGGTGTCGAGGAGGGTGGTGGCGCCGTTCACGCGGGCCCGCTTGAGGAGTTCGTGGGTGGCGGGGCGGAGGGCGGGGAGGGAGAAGTGGCCGGTGAGCAGGACATAGTCAGCCTCGGTCGCATCGTCCGGGAGGTCTTCGAGGGTCCAGTCGGCCAGTACTCCGTGCGCGGTGATGAACGCGCGCTCGCGGCCGGGGGCCTCGACGGCGATGGAGATGCCGGTCGCGCCGGGTTTGACGAGGATGTCCTCGTGGAGTTTGAGCTTCTCCAACTCGGCGAGCACCCAGCGGCCGGCGTAGTCGTCGCCCACTGCGGCGAACAGCCGATGCGGGGTGCCGAGTGCGGCAAGCGCGAGGCTCACATTGCCCGCGGCACCGGCCGGGCGGACGTCGATCCGCTCGATGATCGAGTCGCCACCCGGGCGTGGGAGGGCGGTGACCGGATCGGCCAGTACGTCGAGCTGCACGTTGCCGATGACATGAATCGTAGGCAAAACCTCAACTCACCTTCGTATCGCTCTGACGATGTCTGAACCCATCAACCTTCAACCCACGCCGCTGAGCAACCTCCCACCCCAACCGCTGCACCACCACCATCTCCACCACCGCCCGAGCCAGCCCATTACTTGCCTCAGGCAACTTGATGACAGCCAGGTTGTCAGCCGGCTCGACATCGGCCGTGGTGATCAGCACAACCTTGGTCCCGTACTCCAGTACGTCGTACGCCAACTGCACCTCCCGCCCATCCCCGATCAGCACACAGGTGGTCTGCTGATCAAGAATCTCCATCGGCCCATGCAGATAGTTCCGAGTCTCATGCACCGCTGTATGCAGTCGCCCCGACTCCCGCAACAACAACCCACCTTCGCCCGCAGTCGCCACACTCACACCGCTGGCAACCACATCCACCACCCGAGCCTCATCCAGGTACGCGCTCGCCGCGCCTAGCGGCGCGACGAGCGCGGCGGAGACGAGAGCCGGCAACGAAGTCCAGTCGAAGCCCGACCCAAACGAGCCAGCGCCGTTGGAGGCGGCCGCGGTGGAGGCGGGCGCACTGACTCCAGCGGACGCTGCGGCGGTCCAGTGGTCGCCTAGGGCGCCTAGGGCTTGGAGGGTGGCGGTGTAGCCGGTGGTGTAGACGGGGCTGTCTGGGCCGGAGTTCAGGAGGATGAGTTCGTCGGCTGCGGCAGCCAACGGGCTGCCGGGGAAGTTGGTGAGGGCGATTGTTCTTGAGGAGGGTTTGTAGGCGAGGACTTCTGCGCTGCGGCCGGATTCGCTGATTAGGAGGGTTACGGCTGCGTCCAGAGGTGGGGCGGAGGCTGGGATGGCGACTGCTGGGAGGCCGGTGGAGCGCCAGGCGCTGGCTGCTCCTTGGGCGGCATACTCGCTGGCTCCTATTCCTACTAGAGCGATCAGACCGCCTTCGTACGAAGGGAGTTTGAGGGAGCCGAGGCTCGTGGCTAGGGCTGCGGGTTGGGCGGCTATGCCTTCGGGGAACTTCATCCTTTGACCGAGCCGGCGGTTAGGCCGCTGACTATGTAGCGCTGGAAGAGTAGGGCCAGGAGTACCGGGGGCAGGGCGGCCAAGACACCGCCGGCGGCTACCAGGCCGAAGTCTGAGGAGAATTTGCCGGTGAATTCGGCGATGGCTACTGGGATGGTTTTTGCGTTGGTCGTCGAGGTGAAGATCAACGAGTAGAGGAACTCGTCCCAGGCCAGGAGGAAGCCGAACATGGCGGTGGCGACTATGCCGGGGCGGGCGAGGGGGAGGACTACTCGGAGTAGGGCGCCTAGGCGGGAGCAGCCGTCTACGCGGGCGGCGTCTTCAAGTTCTACCGGGAGGCTGAGGTAGAAGTTGCTCATCGTCCAGAGGCAGAACGGGGTGACGATCGAGCAGTACGTGACGATCAGGCCGAGTTTGGTGTCTAGCAGTTGCAGGTTCGCCATGGCCAGGTACAGCGGGATCACCAGCGCGATCGGCGGGAGCATGTAGATCGCGAGGAAGGCGAACAGCGTCGTACGGCGGAAGCGGAACCGCAAGCGGGCGAAGGCGTAGCCGCCGAGGGAGCCGACCACCAGCGAGATGATCGTCGTGCAGGACGCGACGATCAGGCTGTTCAGCATGGCGAGCCGGAAGGTGCCGGCCACGTTGTCGCCACCCGACGACGAGGTGAAGATGTCGCGGTAGCGCTCGAGCGTCGGGTGGTCCGGCCAGAGCGTACCGGCGGTCAGCTCGCTCGATGGGGAGACGCTGGAGATGACCAGCCAGGCGAAGGGTGCGAGCACGACCACTGCGAGAACTGCGCAGAAGACGTAGAGCACGGGAGAGGGGCGGTTGCGCATCAGACACCTGCCAACTGGTTCTGCCGGAGGATGCGCAGGTAGAACATCGCCAGCGCGCCGACGGCGATCACGATCAGGTACGCGAGGGCGGCGCCGTACCCGAAGAGCTGGTTCGAGAACGCCTGCAGGTAGGTGTAGAAGGCAACGGTCTGGGTGCCCGACGCGGGGCCGCCGCCGGTCATCACGTAGATGATGTCGAACACCTTGAAGGCCTCGATCGTGCGGAGGACGAGGACGACGGCGATGCTCGGCTTGAGTAGCGGGATGACGACCGACCAGAAGGTGCGCAGCTTGCTCGCGCCGTCCACCACGGCTGCTTCGTGCAGTTCGGCGGGGATGGTCTGCAGGCCGGCGAGCAGGAAGAACGCGACGATCGAGGTGTTCTTCCAGACGTCGGCGACGATCACCATGTTGAGCGCGAGGAACGGCGAGCCGAGCCACTGGGTGTCGGTGCCGAGGATCTGGTTCAGTACGCCGTACTGGCCGTTGTAGATCCAGCGCCAGAGCGCGCCGTTGACGATCGTCGGGAGCGCCCACGGGAGTACTACGAGACTGCGCCACAGCCAGCGGAAGCGCAGCGGCGCGTTGAGCAGCAGCGCGACGCCGAGCCCGAGGACGAGCTCGATCGCGGTCGACACCAGCGTGAAGTACGCCGTATGCCCGAGCACCGGATAGAACGACGGGTCACTGAAAACCTTGGTGTAGTTGCTCAACCCCGCGAACGGATAACTCCCCGGCATCGCACTGTCGACCTTGTAGAGCGAGATCAACAGTGTGCGGATGACCGGGTAGAGCACGACGCCGAAGACGACCAGCGCGGCGGGGAGGAGCAAGAACAGTGCGAACTTGCCCTCCCCTTTGACTACTACATGTCTGGTTCGGCTCACGACTGCAGGAGGCTGTTCGCTTTGTCGGCGGCGTCGTCCAGGGCTTTTTGGGCGGGCTTGCGGCCCAGCAATGCGTTCTGGAGTTCGGCTTGGAGGGCCTGGGAGAAGGCGTTGTAGTTGCGGGCCTGGGGGCGGAGGATCAGGTCGTCGAGTTGCTTCTTCGCCTGGGGGACGACCGCGGGGTTGGTTTTCACGACGGCGGCGTCGTCGTAGGAGGTCTTCCAGACCGGGAGCGAGTCGAGGGCGTACTTGTTCTGCTCGGCCTGGCTGGTGAGGAAGCTGATGTACTTGAAGGCCGCCGCCTGGTTCTTGCTGCCGGTGGTGACGCAGAGGGCCATCCCGCCGTTGACGCCTGGGCGTCCGGCCGAGCCCTTGGGCGTTTGGAGGACCTTGACCTTGCCTGCGATCTTGCTCTGTTTCGCGTCGTTGGCCGCGCCGTACATGTAGGTCCAGTTCAGTACCGCGCTCGCCTGCCCGGCCTGGAACACCCGCTGTACGTCGGCCTCGAGCGACTGCGTCGACGCCGGGTTGGTCAGCCCGTCGACGATCGTCTGCCGCATGAACTCCAACGCCTGGACCCCTCCGCCAGTGTTGAACGCGGCCTTGCCCGAGTCGTCGAGGAACTTGCCGCCCATTGCGCCGAGCAGCTGGGCGTAGTCGCAGACCAGCGCCTCGGCCTGCTGCCACGACCAGATCAGCGGGTACTTCGCAGCGCCGGTCGCCTTGATCTTGCGGGCGGCCGCGAGCACGCCGTCCCAGGTGTCCAGGCCGGCCGCGTCGACCTTGGCGGTCTGCAGGTGCGCCTCGTTGTAGAAGAAGTACTTGGTGTCCATGATCCACGGCACGCCGTACAGCTTCTGGTCGTACTCCGCGGTCGCGACCGCGCCGGCGAGCATGCCGGACTTCCACTCGGCTGGCCACTGGCTGGTGACGTCGGTGACCATCTTCTTGCCGCCGAACTCGGCCGGCCAGATCACGTCGATCAGCACCACGTCGTACGTACCGGCCGGACCGGCGGCGACGATCTTGTCGTGCAGCGCCTCGTAGGCGACGAACTCCGGCTTGACCGTGATGTCCGGGTTCGCGCCGGCGAAGGAGGCCGTCATCTTGGTGATGTCGTCCTCGGAGTAGCCCGCCTGTTTCATGAACAGCGCGCGGACCTCGCCCTTGCCGCTGCCCTGGTCGCCCGTCGAGGCGCCCTTGCCACCGCCGCACGCCGCCAGGAACGCTGCCAGCCCGAGTCCACCCGCCGCTTGCAGGGCGGTCCGCCGGGAGAGGTTGTCTGCCATGACTCACTCCGATTCCGAGTTTGTTAGGCAGCCTGCCTAACTTACGGGAAGTATCATCAGGCTCCGAGGCGGTAGTCAAGGCTTAACCGGAGGTGACGCATGAACCGTGTTGTGAGCGGCACTCCCAGCGCGAGCGTCGTGCTGACCCAGCTGCTGACCCGGTCTGGACCACAGACCCGGTCCGAGCTCGCGGTGGCGTGTGCCCTGTCCCGCCCGACGGTCTTCGCCGCGGTGGAACGGCTCGAGTCGCTCGGCCTGGCGGAGCCGGTGGCGCAGCGGAGTGGTCTACCCGGACGGACCGCCACGCTGTACGGCGTACCGGCTGGTGCTGGGTGTGTGGCGGGGGTCGACATCGGCGGTACGAACCTTCGGGCAGCGGTTTGTGACCTCAGTGGCGCCCCGTTGGCGGAGCTCAAGCGGTCGACGCGGGCGAAGGGTGCAGCGAGCGTTGTACGGCAGGCCGTGGAGTTGCTGGCCGAGGCACGCGCGGCAGCCGATCGGGTGGATGTGCCGTTGCTGGCTGCCGGGGTGTCGATTCCTGGGGTGGTGAATCGGCACGATCCGATGGTCCGGTACGCCTGGAATGTCGGTGAGGACAAGCCGTACGACTTCTACTCGCAGCTGTCGGCCGCGATCGACGGGCCGGTACTGCTGGAGAACAACGTCAACCTCGCCGCGATCGGCGAGCAGCGGCACGGAGCCGGCGCCGAGGCCTCGACGTTCGCTGTGATCGCGATCGGGACCGGCGTCGGCGCGGGCATCATGCACAACGGCGCGCTCCTGCGCGGCGCCCATGGCGCGGCCGGCGAGGTCGCCTTCCTGCCAACCGGCCACGCCCACCGCAGCGGTACTCCGAGCAGCGCCGACGAAGCAGGTGGCAAAGCGCTCCTGCGCGAAGCCCAAGCGCTCGACCCGGCCCTGAAAGACGTGGCCGACCTCTTCGAACGAGCCCAGCAAGGCGATCCCCAGGCGCTCTCCCTGGTCGAAGACGAGTGCCGCCGGATCAGCGAGATCGTCGCCGCCATCTGCGCCGTCGTCGACCCCGAAACAGTCATCCTCAGCGGCGGCATCGGCGACAACGACTTCCTGGCCGCCCGAGTCGCCGAACTGGCCGCCGCCCTCCCGATCCCACCCACCATCGTCCGCTCAGCCCTGGGCGACCGAGCCAGCCTGGTCGGCGCGATCACCACCGCCACCACCCACGCAACCACCGAACTCCTCTCCCGAGTAGAAGCCCCGGACTCGGTCACCGGGTAGCTGCGGATGAATTGTGGTAGTCAGTGATCATGACTGTCAGGCGGGTGGACCTTGGGGTGTTGGCCGGGCAGTTGCTGTTCGCCGTTCAGGGGGAGTTGTTCGGGAAGCTGGGTGAGCTCGGGTTCGATGATCTGCATCCGCGGCATGGGGCGGTGCTGGCTTATCTGGAGCCGGAGGGGGTTCGGGCTACCGAGTTGGCTCGGCGGTCGGGGCAGCACAAGCAGGTGATCGGGACGATGGTTGATGAGCTGGAGGGGCTGGGGTACGTCGAGCGGCGGCCTGATCCGGTTGATCGGCGGGCCAAGTTGATCTGTCCGACTGAGCGTGGGGTGGCGGAGCTGGCGGCGGCCGACAGGATTTTGGCGGCGATGCAGGAGCGGCATGCGCGGCGGTTGGGGCGGCAGAGGTACGCGGAGTTCAAGGCTGCTTTTCAGGACATCGTGGAGCACCAGAAGAATCGCTGAGGTCAGCTCGGGGTCATCCGGAGTTCGGCGGTGAAGGCGTAGCGGTCGCCGCGATAGACGGATGAGGTGTACTCGAAGACGCGCTCGCGGCGGTCGAAGCTGACGCCGTGCAGGGCCAGGCACGGTTGGGTGCTGGGGATGTCGAGCCATCCAGCCGTCTTGGCGTCGGGCATCACGGGCTCGAGTTTCGACGTACCGGAGGCCAGCTCGATGCCGTACCGGTTCGTCAGCAGCTCGTACAGCGAGCCGCTCAGGTCGTCGGCTTCGAGGCCCGGTACGTAGCTGCCGGGCAGCGTGGTGCGCTCGACCGCCATCGGCATCCCGTCGGCCAGCCGGAGCCGGGTGAAGGTGAGGACCGGATCGCCGACCGGGATGCGTAGCCGGCGGGCGGCCCCGCGTTCGGCCTTCGTATGGCGGAACTCGAGCGTCTGGCTCCCCGGCCGCATCCCGCGCCGGCGGATGTCCTCGGAGAACCCCATCATCCCCAGCCACCTGGCCACCTTCGGCCGGGCCGTGTAGGTCCCGCTCCCGTGCCGGCGGACCAGCAGTTCCTCGATCACCAGCTCGTCGACCGCCCGCCGCAACGTCATCCGCGCGACATTCCACCGAGCCGCCAGCTCCCGCTCAGGCGGCAACGCGGCACCTTCCGGCAACGTGTCGATCAGGCTGAGCAGCAGCGCCCGGATCTCGGCGGCCTTACCCGGCAGGGAACTGTGCATCCCCCTGCCTAACACCACCCGAGGGTCGCCAGGAACCTTTTCCAACAGCATGCAACTACGGACGGACCGATCGGGCAGCCTGGCGTCGTACGGCAAAAACAAGCACGCGTGCTTGATTCTTTCCGGGTTGGGTGGGAGGCTCGGGGAACACCGGGTCTAGGGCAGGAGTCGCGCGTGCAGCTGGATGATGTGCTGGCCGATCTGAGTGCCGAGAGTGTCGAGCTGGATCTGCTCGTCGGTGGGCTCGCTACCGATGGATGGCGTACGCCGACGCCCGCCGAGGGGTGGACGATCGCGCATCAGATCGCTCATCTGGCCTGGACGGATGAGGCTGCCCGGCTGGCGGCGGCCGAGCCGGAGGCGTTCCAGGTCGAGCTGCAGAAGGCTGTGGAAAACCCGGCCGGGTTTGTGGACGACGGTGCTGCCGAAGGGGCCGCGCTGCCGGCCGGAGAGTTGCTGACCTACTGGCGGCAGACGCGTGGCGAGGTGCAGGACGCGCTGAAGGCGGTGCCGGCCGGGCAGAAGGTGGCGTGGTTCGGTCCACCGATGAGTCCGACCTCGATGGCGACGGCCCGGTTGATGGAGACGTGGGCGCATGGGCAGGACGTCGCCGATGCGCTGGGGGTGACGCGGCGGCCGTCCGGGCGGCTCCGGCACGTGGCGCACCTCGCAGTACGGACGAGGGACTTCGCCTATCTGCTGAACAGCCGGCAGCCACCGGCCGAGGCGTTCCACGTGGAACTTTCCGGGCCTGACGGCGAGGCGTGGACCTGGGGGCCCGAGGACGCCGAGCAGCAGGTGACGGGCAAGGCGCTGGACTTCTGTTTGCTGGCGACGCAGCGACGGCATCGTGACGACCTCGACGTACAGGCGGTGGGAGCCGAGGCGGACGAGTGGCTGGGGATCATCCAGGCGTTCGCCGGGATGCCGGGCAAGGGGCGGGAGCGAGGACAGTTCGGATGACTGAGCCGATTCGGATCGGGAACTCGTCCGGGTTCTACGGCGACCGCTTCAAGGCGTTCAAGGAGATGCTGACCGGCGGACCGCTGGACGTGCTGACCGGCGACTACCTGGCCGAGCTGACGATGCTGATCCTCGGCCGCGACCGGTCGAAGGATCCCTCGATGGGGTACGCGAAGACGTTCCCGGCGCAGCTCGAGGGCGCCCTCGGTGAGGTGCTCGACCGCGGCGTCAAGGTGGTCAGCAACGCCGGCGGCCTGAATCCCGCGGGGCTCGCCGAGAAGATCCACGAGATCGCGGACAAGCTCGGACTGCACCCGAAGATCGCGTACGTCGAGGGCGACGACCTCATCTCGCGCGCGGAGGAGCTCGGCTTCGGCGACCCGCTCACCGCCAACGCGTACCTCGGCGCCTGGGGCATCGCCGAAGCGCTCAAGGCCGGCGCCGACATCGTCGTCACCGGCCGCGTCACCGACGCCTCGGTCATCGTCGGACCGGCCGCCGCACATCACGGCTGGCGGCGCGACCAGTACGACGAACTGGCCGGCGCCGTCGTCGCCGGACATGTGATCGAGTGCGGCTGTCAGGCGACCGGCGGCAACTACTCGTTCTTCCAGGAGATCCGCGACCTCGGCCGGCCCGGTTTCCCGATCGCGGAGATCCACGCCGATGGCAGCAGCGTGATCACCAAGCACGACGGCACCGGCGGCGCGGTAACGATCGACACCGTCAAGGCGCAACTGCTCTACGAGATCACCGGCGCCCGGTACGCCGGTCCGGACGTGACCGCGCGGATGGACTCGATCGAGCTGTCCGAGGACGGCCCGGACCGGATCCGGATCACCGGCGTCGAGGGCGAGCCGCCGCCCCCGACGTACAAGGTGTCGTTGAACAGCCACGGTGGCTTCCGCAACGAGGTGACCTTCGTGCTCACCGGGCTGGAGCTGGAGGCGAAGGCGGAGCTGATCCAGCGGCAGCTCGAAAGGGACCTGGTCAAGCGGCCGGCCGAGATGAAGTGGTCCGTGCTGTGGAGCGAGCAGCCGAACGCGGGGACCGAGGAGCAGGCAAGCGTCCTGCTCAAGTGCACGATCAAGGACCCCGATCCGCTGGTCGCCGGACGCGTGTTCACCAGCGCCGCAGTCGAGCTGGCACTGTCGAGCTACCCGGGCTTCCACGTGACAGCTCCACCAGGCGAGGCATCGGCGTACGGGCTGTTCACCGCCGGGTACGTCGATCCGCATCAGCTGGAGCATGTCGTGGTGCTGCCCGACGGCCGGCGCCAGACCATCGCGCCATCCGAGGACACCCAGGTGCTGACGGAGGCGGAAGGTGGCGCACTGCCGATGCCGTTGCCGCAGCTCGTCGCGGCTGGGCGGCCGGCAAGGTCGCTCACGCGCGAGGTGCCGTTGGGCCGCATCGCCGGGGCGCGGAGTGGCGACAAGGGCGGCGACGCGAACGTCGGGGTGTGGGTGCGGAACGAGACGGCCTGGCGGTGGTTCGCGCACACATTGACGGTCGAGAAGTTCAAGGAGCTGCTGCCCGAGACGCAGGAGCTGACGGTGACCAGGCACGTCTTCCCCAATCTCTGGGCACTGAACTTCGTCGTCGAAGGGCTGCTCGGTGACGGGGTCGCGTCGCAGGCGCGGTTCGATCCGCAGGCCAAGGCGGTCGGCGAATGGCTGCGGTCGCGGTACATCGACGTACCGGAGGTCCTGCTGTGAGTGACTTCAGGGACAGCGTCCGGCGCTTCATGAGCGCGGAGGTGTTGCCCAATCTGGAGCAGTGGGAGCGGGACGGCGAGTTGCCGCGGGAGCTGCACAAGCAGGCCGGCCAGCTCGGGCTGCTCGGCGTCGGGTTCCCGGAGGCTGTGGGTGGTGGCGGCGGATCGCTGAGCGATGCGATCGCGGTGGTCGAGGAGATGCACTACGCGGGCGGCTCCGGCGGGCTGGTCGCCTCGCTGCTGACCTGTGGGATCGCGCTTCCACATATTGTTGCCACCAGCAACGAGAAGCAGATCGCGCGCTGGGTTCGGCCGACGCTCGAGGGTGAGTTGATCGGCGCGTTGGCGATCACCGAGCCCGACGGCGGCTCGGATGTCGCTGGGTTGCGGACGACGGCCCGACGCGACGGCGATCACTTCGTCGTCAACGGGGCCAAGACGTACATCACCTCCGGTAGCCGTGCCGACTTCGTGACGACGGCGGTACGGACCGGCGAGCCGGGTGCGCACGGCATCAGCCTGCTGGTGATCGAGCGCGGTACGCCGGGGTTCGTGGTGTCGCGGAAGCTGTCGAAGATGGGGTGGCTCTGCTCGGATACGGCTGAGCTGTCCTTCACCGATGTCCGGGTGCCGGTGGCCAACCTGGTCGGCGAGGCGGGGACCGGATTCGTGCAGTTGGCGGTGAACTTCGTCGCCGAGCGGCTGACACTTGCCGTGCAGGCCTATGCCGGGGCGCAGCGGGCGCTGGATCTCAGCGTCGAGTGGTGCAGGGCCCGGGAGACGTTCGGCCGGCCGCTGATTTCGCGGCAGAGCGTGCAGCACACCTTGACGGAGATGGCCCGGCGGATCGATGTCGCCCGGACCTACGTGCACTCGGTCGCCGAGCGGGCCGAGCGCGGCGAGGACGTGATCGCCGAGACGTGCTTCGCCAAGAACACCGCGGTCGAGGCCGGTCAGTGGGTCTGCGATCAAGCGCTGCAGTTGCACGGCGGGTTCGGGTACATGCGCGAGGCCGAGGTCGAGCGGCAGTACCGGGACCAGAAGATTCTCGCCATCGGCGGCGGTACGACCGAGATCCTGACCGGGCTGGCAGCCAAGAGACTGGGGTTCACCGCATGACTGTCACCGACAATCGCTCCGCCATGCTCGACAAGCTTGCCGAGCTGGAGGCTGAGCACGCCAAGGCGCTGGCCGGTGGCGGGCCGAAGTACGTGGAGCGGCATCACAAGCGGGGCAAGTTGCTCGCGCGGGAGCGGATCGAGTTGCTGCTCGATCCGGACACCGCGTTTCTGGAGCTGTCGCCGCTCGCCGGGTGGGGCAGCGACTTCACGGTCGGCGCGAGCCTGATCACCGGGATCGGTGTGGTTTGCGGAGTCGAGTGTCTGATCACCGCGAACGACCCGACGGTAAAGGGCGGGGCGAGCAATCCGTGGACGCTGCGGAAGGCGTTGCGGTCGGACGAGATCGCCCGGGCGAACCGGTTGCCGGTGATCAGCCTGGTCGAGTCGGGCGGCGCGGATCTGCCGACGCAGAAGGAGATCTTCATCCCGGGCGGGGCGATGTTCCGCAATCTGACCCGGTTGTCGGCTGAGGGGATCCCGACGATCGCGCTGGTGTTCGGCAACTCGACCGCTGGTGGGGCGTACATCCCGGGCATGAGCGACTACGTGGTGATGGTCGACGGCGGGGCGAAGGTGTTCCTGGCCGGGCCGCCGCTGGTGAAGATGGCGACCGGTGAGGACGCGGACGACGAGTCGCTCGGTGGCGCGGCGATGCACGCGCGGACGTCCGGGCTGGCGGACTACTTCGCGGTGGACGAGCCGGACGCGATCCGGCTCGGGCGGCAGATCGTGTCCCGGCTGAACTGGAAGAAGCTCGGGCCGGCGCCGGCCTCCTCGTACGAGGAGCCGTTGTACGACGAGGACGAGCTGCTCGGGATCGTACCGGGGGATCTGAAGATTCCGTTCGACCCGCGAGACGTGATCGCTCGGGTGGTGGACGGCTCGGTGTTCGACGAGTTCAAGCCGCTGTACGGGTCGTCGCTGGCGACTGGATGGGCGTCGGTGCACGGGTATCCGGTGGGGATCCTGGCAAATGCGCGCGGAGTGCTGTTCCGGGAGGAGTCACAGAAGGCTGCGCAGTTCATCCAGTTGGCCAATCGAGCCAATACGCCGTTGATCTTCTTGCACAACACGACCGGGTACATGGTCGGGCAGGAGTACGAGCAGGGCGGGATCATCAAGCACGGCGCGCAGATGATCAACTCTGTCTCCAACTCGAAGGTGCCGCACATCTCGATCCTGATGGGGGCTTCGTACGGCGCCGGGCATTACGGGATGTGTGGGCGGGCTTTTGATCCACGGTTCCTGTTTGCGTGGCCGTCGGCGAAGTCGGCGGTGATGGGGCCGCAGCAGCTCGCAGGGGTGCTGTCGATCGTGGCGCGGGCGGCCGCGGCGGCGAAGGGGCAGCCGTACGACGAGGACGGTGATGCCGCGATGCGGGCTTATGTGGAAGGGCAGATCGAGGCGGAGTCGCTGCCGATGTTCCTGTCCGGGCGGCTCTACGACGACGGTGTGATCGATCCGCGGGACACCCGGACGGTGCTTGGGCTTTGTTTGTCCGCGATCCATTCCGGCCCTGTTGAGGGCACCCGCTTCGATGGCGCCAACTTCGGCGTCTTCCGGATGTGATGGCGATGATGACC
This sequence comes from Kribbella ginsengisoli, assembly GCF_039537185.1. NCBI lineage: Bacteria > Bacillati > Actinomycetota > Actinomycetes > Propionibacteriales > Kribbellaceae > Kribbella > Kribbella ginsengisoli. The sequence goes on from NZ_BAABAA010000007.1 coordinate 789,076, forward strand.
TCTGTACTGGTGGCCAATCGGGGCGAGATCGCGCGGCGGGTGTTCCGGACCGCTCGTTCCTTGGGGATGGAGTGCGTGGCGGTGCATTCCTCCGCGGATGCTGCCGCTCCGTATGTCGGTGAGGCGGATGCTGCGGTGCATCTGCCCGGTACGGCGCCTGGCGACACGTACTTGCGGGGCGAGTTGGTGATCGAGGCGGCGCTGAAGGCGGGCGCTGATGCGGTGCATCCGGGGTATGGATTCTTGTCGGAGAACGCTGGGTTCGCGGCGGCGGTGATCGATGCGGGGCTGACCTGGATCGGGCCGCCGGTCGAGGCGATCTCGTCGATGGGGTCGAAGATCGAGGCGAAGAAGCTGATGGCGGCGGCCGGGGTGCCCGTGCTGGCCGAGCTGACGCCGGCATCGGTGGGTGCTTCCGACCTGCCCGTGCTGGTGAAGGCGTCGGCGGGTGGTGGTGGGCGCGGGATGCGGGTGGTGCGGCGGCTGGAGGATCTGGCGGCTGAGATCGATGCGGCGTCGGCTGAGGCGTTGTCGGCGTTTGGGGATGGGACCGTTTTCTGCGAGCGGTATCTGGCTCGCGGGCGGCATATCGAAGTACAGGTGCTGGCTGATCAGCATGGGACGGTGTGGGCTGTCGGCGAGCGGGAGTGCTCGATCCAGCGGCGTCATCAGAAGGTCGTCGAGGAGGCGCCTTCGCCTTTGGTGGAACGTACTTCGGGGATGCGGGCGCGGCTCTTCGATGCTGCGCGTAAAGCTGCCGAGGCGATTGGGTATGTCGGGGCCGGGACAGTTGAGTTCCTCGCCGACGAGGACGGTGGCTTCTACTTCCTCGAGATGAACACCCGCCTCCAGGTCGAACACCCGGTGACGGAGTCGACGACTGGACTCGATCTGGTCGCGCTGCAGTTTGCTGTTGCTGCCGGCGAGGCGCTGCCGGCTGAACCACCTGCTGCGGTTGGGCATTCGATCGAGGTCCGCTTGTATGCGGAGGATCCGGCTGCTGATTGGCAACCTCAGACCGGAACCCTCCACCGCTTCTCACTGCCTGGTTCTTCCTTTGAGCCCGGTGGTTCCCGGGAGGGTTCGCCTTGGGTTCGGGTTGACTCGGGGGTTGTGAGCGGGTCGGTGGTTTCACCGTTTTACGACGCGATGCTCGCCAAGGTGATCGTTTGGGGGGCGACGCGCGAGCAAGCCGCTGCACGGCTCGCGGCGGCGTTGCGGCGGGCCGCGATCCACGGGGTACAGACGAACCGGGATCTGTTGGTGTGGATCCTCAGGCATCCCGCGTTTCTTGCTGGGGATACCGATACGGCGTTCTTCGAGACGCATGGGATTGGGGAGCCGGCGGATGAGGCCGGTGAGCGGGTTGCGGCGGTTGTGGCGGCGTTGGCGGATGCGGCTGGGCGTCGGGCCACGGCGACTGTGCAGCGAGGGTTGCCTGGTGGGTGGCGGAATTTGGCTTCGCAGGGGCAGCGGAAGAGTTACCTGGTTGGGGATCGGCAGTACGACGTGGATTACCGGGCGACTCGAGCAGGCGTAGCGGTCGATGGGGTGGAGGTCGTCGAGGCGACGGCTGAGCGGGTGGTGCTGGAGGTCGGCGGGGTGCGGCGGGCGTACGAGGTTGCTGCTTATCCGGGGTTGGTGTGCGTCGGGGCCGTGGCGTTGGTGCCTGTTGAGCGATTTGTGGATCCGGCGGAGCAGTTGGTGGCTGGGTCGTTGGTGGCGCCTATGCCGGGGACCGTGGTGCGGGTGGGAGTTGAGGTGGGCGACAAGGTGACAGCGGGGCAAGGGCTCGTCTGGCTGGAGGCGATGAAGATGGAGCACACCATCTCCGCGCCGGCCGATGGGGTCCTCGTGGAGCTGAGCGTCGCAGCGGGGCAGCAGGTTGAGGTGGGGGCCGTCCTGGCCGTCGTACAAGTTGAGGAGAGCGCATGAGCTTCGTCGAGTCCGAGGAACGTCGCGCGTTGCGGGCGGCGGTGAGCGAGCTGGGGAAGAAGTACGGCTACGCGTACTTCAACGAGCGAGCGCGGTCCGGCGGGCAGACGACGGAGCTGTGGCAGGAGGCCGGCAAGCTCGGCTATCTGGGCGTCAACCTGCCTGAGCAGTACGGCGGCGGTGGCGGCGGTATGGGCGACCTGTCGATCGTCCTGGAGGAGCTGGGCGCGGCCGGCTGTCCGTTGCTGATGATGGTCGTGTCACCGGCGATCTGCGGCACGGTGATCACCCGGTTCGGCACCGAGGGGCAGAAGGAGCAGTGGTTGCCGTCGCTGGCCGACGGGTCCACCACGATGGCCTTCGCGATCACCGAGCCCGACGCGGGGTCCAATTCGCATGAGATCACCACGACGGCACGGCGTACCGGCGACGGCTGGTCGTTGTCCGGGCGGAAGGTCTACATCTCCGGCCTCGATGTGGCGAAGGCCGTGCTCGTCGTCGGGCGCACCGAGGACGCGAAGACCGGCAAGCTCAAGCCCGCGCTCTTCATCGTGCCGACGGACGCTGCAGGCGTGGAGTTCCGGCAGATCGAGATGGACCTGATCAGCCCGGACAAGCAGTTCTCACTCTTCCTCGACGACGTCCAGCTCCCCGCCGAGGCACTCGTCGGGTCCGAGGACGCCGGCCTGATGCAGCTCTTCGCCGGGCTCAACCCGGAGCGGATCATGGCGTCGGCGTTCGCGATCGGGATCGGCCGGCACGCGCTCGGCAAGGCCGTCGCGTACGTCAAGGAGCGGCAGGTGTGGAAGACCGCGATCGGCGCCCACCAGGGCATCGCGCACCCGCTCGCGCAGAACAAGATCGAGCTCGAGCTCGCCCGGCTGATGATGCAGAAGGCCGCCGCCCTGTACGACGCCGGCGACGACCTCGGTGCGGGCGAGGCGGCCAACATGGCGAAGTACGCCGCCGGCGAAGCGACCGTCCGGGCCACCGACCAGGCGGTGCAGTCGCTCGGCGGCAACGGGATGACCGTCGAGTACGGGGTCGCCTCGCTCGTCGCGGCGGCGCGGGCCACCCGGATCGCGCCGGTCAGCCGCGAAATGATCCTCAACTTCGTCGCGCAACACAGTCTGGGCCTACCGAAGTCCTACTGATTCCGTCATCGTTCCTCCAACCCGTCGGCCAGCAGCGCAGAGAGGACCCCGCCCGTGGTCATTCAGAGTCAGTACCCGCCGATCGAGATCCTCGACGCGCCGATCCACGACGTGGTGCTCGGCCGGGCGCAGGAGTACGGCGACCGGATCGCCCTGGTCGACGGCGTCAGCGGACGCGAGGTCAGCTACGCCCAGCTGGACGGGATGAGCCGGCGGATCGCGGCCGGATTCGCCGAGCTGGGCATCGTGCACGGCGACACGATCGCGCTGCACAGCCCGAACACGATCATCTATCCGGCGGTGTTCTACGGCGCGACCCGGGCGGGCGCCACCGTGACGACCGTCAACGCGCTCTACACGGCCAGCGAGCTGCACAAGCAGTTGGTGGACTCGAAGGCGAAATTGCTGGTGACGATTTCGCTCTTCCTGCCGGTGGCGACCGCGGCAGTGGACGGTACCGACGTCCAGGAGATCCTCGTCTGCGACCAGGCCGAGGGATACCGCTCGGTGCAGGAGCTGCTGGCATCGACCGGGCCGGAGCCGGTGGTCGACATCGACCCGGCGAACGACGTCGCCGTACTTCCGTACTCCAGCGGTACGACGGGCGCCGCCAAGGGCGTGATGCTGACCCATCGCAACATCGGCACGAACCTGACCCAGGCCGAGGCGATGTTCGAGCTCGACGAGGGCGAGCGGATCATCGCGATCCTGCCGTTCTTCCACATCTACGGCCTGAGCGTGCTGATGAATCTGCCGCTGCGGCTCGGCGCGACTGTGGTGGTGCTGCCCAAGTTCGACCTGCAGCAGTTCCTGACCGTGCTCGACGAGCAGAAGATCACCCGGGCGTTCGTCGCGCCGCCGATCGTGCTGGCGCTGGCGAAGCACCCCGCCGTGGACGGAGTGGATCTGTCCGCGCTGAAGTACGTGACGTCCGCCGCGGCACCGCTCGACGGTGATCTGGCCGAGGCCTGCGCCAAGCGGCTCGGGTTGCACACGATCCTGCAGTGCTACGGGATGACCGAGCTGTCGCCGGGGACGCACGCGGTCCCACAGGACGACATCGACCCGCCGGCCGGCGCCGTGGGCAAGCTGTTCCCGTCCACCGAGATGCGGCTGGTCGGTGCCGACGGCAACGATGCCGACGAGGGCGAGATCTGGATCCGTGGGCCGCAGGTGATGAAGGGCTATCTCGGCCGGCCCGCCGAGACGGACGCCACGATCGACCCGGATGGCTGGCTGCACACCGGTGACATCGGGCGGGTGGACGAGCGCGGCTACCTGTACGTCGTCGACCGGCTCAAGGAGCTGATCAAGTACCACGGGTACCAGGTGCCGCCGGCCGAGTTGGAGGCTGTGCTCCTGACCGACACCCGGATCGCGGATGCGGCAGTGATCGGCGTACAGGCGGATGGCAACGAGGTGCCGAAGGCGTTCGTCGTCGCGATGCCTGGAGTGGAGCTGACCGAGGCGGACGTGATCGAGTACGTCGCGGAGCGGGTGGCACCGTACAAGAAGGTCCGGCAGGTGGAGTTCATCGACGCCGTCCCGAAGGCCGCTTCGGGCAAGATCCTGCGGCGCGAGCTGAGGGCACGGGAGGCCGCGCGTGAGTGAAACCCTGGCTGGTCGCACGCTGATCATGTCCGGTGGCAGTCGTGGGATCGGGCTGGCGATCGCGATGAAGGCCGCCCGCGACGGCGCGAACGTGGCGTTGCTGGCGAAGACCGCCGAGCCGCATCCGCAGTTGCCGGGCACGATCTACACGGCCGCCGCGGCGATCGAGGCGGCCGGCGGGCACGCGTTGCCGATCGTGGGCGACGTGCGCTCGGACGAGTCGGTGACCGAGGCTGTCCGGCGGACGGCGGAGGAGTTCGGCGGGATCGACATCGTGGTGAACAACGCGTCGGCGATCGACCTGACGCCGACGGCGGACATCGCGATGAAGCGGTACGACCTGATGCAGGACATCAATGCGCGAGGGACGTTCCTGCTGTCGAAGCTGTGCATCCCGTGGCTGCGCAAATCGGCGGCCGGGCACATCCTGACGTTGTCGCCGCCGCTGAACCTGGATCCGCGGTGGGCCGGGGAGCACCTGGCGTACACGATGGCGAAGTACGGGATGAGCCTGACGACGCTGGGACTCGCGGAGGAGCTTCGCGCCGACGGGATCTCGGTCAATTCGCTCTGGCCGCGGACGTTGATCGCGACGGCTGCTGTGCAGAACCTGCTGGGTGGCGAGGCCGCGACGTCGCGATCGCGGACACCGGAGATCGTGGCGGATGCGGCGTACGTCGTACTGACCGGGCGGCGGTCCGGTGAGTTCCTGATCGATGACGAGGTGCTGGCGTCAGTCGGGGTGACTGACTTCTCGCAGTACCGGACGGGCGCGACGGACGCGGAGCTGGCGCCGGATATCTTCCTGGACTCGCTGTGAGTGAGGTACTGCGGGAGCCGCAGCAGGATCGGAGCCGGGCGACCCGGCAGAAGCTCCTGGAGGCAGCGCTCGAGTCACTGTCACAGGTGGGCTATGCGGCGACCACTGTCGCGGTGGTGGCGGCTCGGGCCGGGGTATCACGTGGGGCGGCGCAGCATCACTTCCCTACCCGGGCAGACCTGTTTGCGGCGGCAGTGGAGTACATGACTGAGGTGCGGCTGGCCGAGATCCGCGAGCAGGCTGTCGGGCTACCTAGTGGCGAGGGACGGACCGAGGCGATCGTCGGGATGCTTGCGGACGTCTACACCGGGCCGCTGTTCAAGGCAGCGCTGCACTTGTGGGTAGCGGCCTCTACCGAGGAGCCGCTGCGGCAGCAGATCGTGCGGCTGGAGGCGCATGTCGGGCGGCAGGCGCACCGGGCGTTGTTGGAGGTATTGGACGTTGAGGAGCGCACGCCTGGAGTGCGGGAGACCATCCAGGGTGTGCTCGACCTGGCTCGCGGGCTGGGGCTTGCAGACCTGCTGACTGATGATGCGGCGCGACGGCGCGGCATTGTGCGGCAGTGGTCGCTGATCCTTGACCAGGTGTTAGCGGCTGCGCGCTAGGTTGCCTCGGTTTGCTCGGGCAGCTATTCGTTGGTCTACCTTCGCGGCCAGGGCGTCTGGGTCGCACTCGGCCAAGTGGTCGCGCACTAGTAGGTGGATGAAGGCGTACTCGCCTCGGCCGGTCTTGGCGAGTACGTAGCGCTCGGCGGCGTAGCGGAGGAAGGCGCCTCGGCGCCAGGGGAGGTAGCCGCTCCAGCGGAGCAGGAAGCCGTGCAGGCCGCGGGAGAGAGCGCCGGAGAAGAACGGGGCACGGCGGCGCCAGGCCTTGGAAGCGACCGTGCCGGCGATGATGCCCAGTACCGCTTCGGGGCCGGTGGTCCACCACAGGCTAGCGCCGAGAACAGCTGCGATGAGCACGCCTGCCAGGGCGCCACCGACGGTCCATTTGCCCATCCGCCAGCGGACTCCGGGACCGTCCTGGTGTTCCGACTTGCTGTGTGGGTAGACCAGGTGGTCCATCGGCAGTGTCTTCACGAACCGGATGCCTTGGGCAACTACCAGGCCGATCGCGCAGCCGGCGACGAAGTGGGCCTGGTCGTCGACGGTGGCGAAGACGATCAGGCTCGCCACGGTCACGGCTACCAGCCTGATGCTGAGCAGCACGCGGCGGCGGTTGTTGCCGGACAGGATGTATTCGAGGCCGTAGGACGCCCAGACGATCACGCCTTGGAACGCCAGGCCGAGCCAAGGTGGCAAGCGCTCGGCGATGGCCGTGACGAGCAGGACCGAGACCAAGCCGGCGACCATGCCGATGCAGATCATGACAGCCAGCAGGAGATGGCGTGGTTGGTCGCGGCCTTGCTGGAGGATCCACCAGGTTTGCGGTCGAACATGGACCAGGACCAGCGCGACAGCGCAGACGGCTAGGCCGGCCGATACGCCGTACAGGGCAGTGGCTCCTACTGCGGCTCCGGCAGCCAGACCGGCGAAGAGGCCCGGTAGGCAGATCATGTGGGCCAGGTAGCCGACGGCGGGCAGCACCAGGCCGTACCAGCCGCTGGGCGTCAACCGGCGTGGCACCTCGATCCGGTCGCCGGCCTGGGTTCGAGTCCACCAGGCGAGGCACCAGAGCGAGCGGACGGCAGCGCGGGACTCGAAGTGCGGGCTGCTCGGTCTGTAGCGGGCGAGTACCTCCGAGATGAAGGTGTCGAACAGTTCTCGGCGGTGGTCGGCCAGTACGCCGGCGGCGATGTCGCGGGCGTCCCTGCCCTGGTAGGCGAGGGCCATGACGTTCAGCATCAGCGGGGAGTTGACCAGGTCCCAGAGGTCGTCGTCGCGCTCCATCGCGGCCAGCGCGCCGGACAGCTCGTCGCCACCGGAGGCGAAGTAGTCGAGCACCTGCTCGCGGCTGAGCGGGCGGATGCGGACAGCGCCGTACAGCTTGAGCTTGTGGTGGAGCGCCTCGTACTCCTGGATGCGACACGTGACGGCGACCTGGCCGATCAGGTAGCGCCGGCCCAGCTCGGCCAGTACTGGGGCGAGCTTCTCCTGGTGGGCCAGGGCTACTTCGTCCAGGCCGTCCAGGAGTAGAGCAAGGCGTCCCCTGGTGAGCCAGACCCGGCCTACTGCGGCAGGGATCTGGTACCGGGTGTTGAGCTCGGCGAGGAGCCAGCGGACGAAACCTGCCAGGAGCGGACTGTCACCGGGGTCATCCTCTGGTGCCTTGGCGGTGCTTGCGGTCCAGCTGGCGAGGTCCACCAGGACAGGGATCGGGGTGTTCGGGTTGGTACGGGCTTCGGCGGCGAGGGTGCGGGCCAGCTCCAGGAGGAGGGTGGTCTTGCCGGCGCCGGGGGCTCCGAGGATGAGCATGGAGTCCTGGAGGTCGTCGAAGGCCGCGGCGATGTCGGCGTCCTCGCGGACCTCGGTGACGTCGCCGTTGAGGGGCTGGACGAGCAGGTCGTACGGGCGGATCACCGCCTCGGGGCTGACATCGAGCGCCAAGGCCAGGCGGGCCCGCGAGGCGAGCGAGCCGGCGAAGCGGTCGGCCAGGTAGCGGTCGACGCGGGCGAGCGCGTTCGGGCGGTTGCGTGGCTGGTCGGCGCTTCGCGCGGAGTGACCGACGGTGCGCCGGCTCCGGTACTGCGCCAGCCCGGTGCCGATCGCGACGAGCCAGAGCACCCCGATCGCGGGCCAGGTCCAGCCGACGTACGGCTCGAGGAACTCAGGGGCGGTCCCACCGGTGCCGACGTTGATCGCGATCGGCAGCAACACCAGCGTCAGCGAGATCGTCACCACCAGCACGACGACCCTGACCAGCCCGTGCATCCTCACCCACGGAGAGTACCCACGCGCCGGCCCCACCGCCTCCGGTGCCGGAGCGTCCACCTGCTGGCTATTGCCGCCCCCACTCCGCCTTCCTTCCCTCCCCGCCGCAGGCGGGTCCAGTGGGTGAGCCGTGGGTACAGGAATCGATATCCGATCACGTAAGTTGTGTAGCTGTTATGACTACTGAACGGATCGACCGGGCGAGTGTGGGACTGCGGTCGGAGCGGGGACCGATTCTGCTCGCGGTGATGCTGAGCGTCGGGCTGGTGGCGATCGACGCGACCATCCTGGCGACGGCGGTCCCGTCGGTGGTCGAGGATCTCGGCGGCTTCACGCAGTTTCCTTGGTTGTTCTCGATCTACTTGCTGGCCCAGGCGGTCTCGGTGCCGATCTACGGCAAGCTCGCGGATCAGCGCGGCCGCAAACCGCTGATGCTGTTCGGCATCCTGCTCTTCGTACTCGGGTCGGTGCTCTGTGGGTTCGCCTGGAGCATGCCGGCGCTGATCGCCTTCCGGCTGATCCAGGGACTCGGCGCCGGTGCGATCCAGCCGATCGCGATGACGATCGTCGGCGACATCTACTCGGTCGCCGAGCGCGCCAAGGTGCAGGGCTACATCGCGAGCGTCTGGGGCATCGCTTCGTTCGTCGGGCCGACGCTCGGTGGCGTCTTCTCCGACTACATCTCCTGGCGCTGGATCTTCTTCGTCAACGTTCCGCTCGGGCTCGTGGCCGGGGTGGTGTTCTACCGGCGCTTCCAGGAGAACATCGTCCAGACCACCCGGCACCAGATCGACTACGCCGGCACGATCCTGCTCGCGGTCGGCGGCTCGCTGCTGCTGCTCGGGCTGCTCGAAGGCGGCGTGATCTGGTCCTGGGACTCGGTCACCAGCATCGCGATCCTCGCCGTGGCCGTCGTGTTGCTCGTGGTCTTCGGCTTCGTCGAGCGCCGCGCGGCCGAGCCGATCCTGCCGTTGTGGGTGCTCAGCCAGCGGGTACTGAACTCCGCCAACTCGTCCGCGCTGCTGGTCGGCGTCCTGATGATCGGCCTGTCGACCTACGTGCCGCTGTATGCGCAAGGGGTGCTCGGGACGTCGGCGCTGGTGGCCGGCTTCGCGCTCGCGGCGATGACGCTGGGCTGGCCGATCGCGGCGTCGCTCGCAGGCCGGATCTACCTGCGGATCGGCTTCCGCTGGACGATGTTCATCGGCTCGGTCTTCGTCGTACTCGGCTCGGCGCTGCTGCTCACGGTCAGGCCGTCGAGCTCGGTCGCCTACCTCGCCTTCGCCTGCTTCGTGATCGGTATCGGCCTCGGCTTCTCCGCGTCGCCGGGCGTGGTCGCCGCGCAGTCGTCGGTCGTCTGGACCAGCCGCGGTGTGGTGACCGGCGCCAACATGTTCGCCCGCTCGGTCGGCAGCGCGGTCGGCGTCGCCATCTTCGGCGCGGTCGCCAACGCGATGGTCGCCAGCCGGCTCGGCGACAACCACGACGACTTGGAGAAGCTGCCGTCGTCGGTACTCGCTCCCGCGATTCACGACGTGTACTACGGAGCTGCCGCGGCCGCCGTACTGCTCGTTGTCGCGGTCCTCTTCATGCCCAACCGCGTCACCGAGATGCCGCGCGGCTAGGCGCCACGGGACTCTGCCACGCGGCGGAGCCAGTAGCGGAACCAGGCGGGGCCGTAGGGGATGTAGACGCGGGTGGGGATGTCTCTGGTGCGTAGGTCGTCCAGGACGTCGGGGCGGATGCCTAGTAGTTGCTCGACGGGGACTGCGCCTAGGGAGAGGAGCACTGCCTCGCGTAGGCGGCCGTCGTGGGTCGCCAGGGACCAGCGGGCTTCGCTGGCGGCCAACTGGTGGGCTAGGCGGAGGTACGCGATGTCTGTCTGCTCGCCGTAGGGGTAGGCGCCTGTGGGCTCGACGTATGCGCCTTTGACCAGGCGGACTTGTACTCCGGCGCTGGTCAGCGCGTCGATGTCGTCGGGGGATCGCTGGAGGTTGGCCTGGACGGTGGCGCCGATACGGTCCGCTAGACCGCGGCCGGCTACGTCCAGTACGCACTGGATGATCGCGTCGGTGCGGCCGGCGTCTTCGGCGCCTAGCTGGAGCAGACGGCCGGGTGGGAGGGCTTCGGCGATGGTGGCGACGTGGTCGGCGGCAGCGGTGGGGTCGACGTCCAGGGCTAGATGCGAGAGGTCCAGTGAGAGCCAGACGTCGGCGGGTGGTTCGGGGAGGAGCTTGGCCAGCTCCAGGTATTCGTCGACGACACGGGCTGCGTCTGCCGGGTCGGTGGACATCTCGCCGAACAGGTCGACGCTGATGCCGTGGCCCTTGGCGATCTGGGCGTCGGCTACTTGAAGTGCTTCATCGCGGGTCCGGCCGGCGACGTACCGGGAGGCAGCGCGCCAGGCGTTCTCCTCGCCACCCGGGATGCCCTTCACCAGTTGCTCTAGTCGTTCGTTGGTCGCCAGCTTGAACAGAATCGCCCGGTCCGCACGCATGCCGGCCAGTCTGCCAGCGCACCCGGGCTAGCGTGCTGGGTTATGCGGGATGTGGACTGTGTGGGGGCGTTGATCCGGGATGGGCGGGGTCGGGTGTACGTGCACCGGCGTACTGCGGAGCGGCGGTTGTTGCCGGGGATCTGGGACGTCGTGGGTGGGCATGTCGAGGACGGCGAGACGCCGGAGGAGGCGCTGGCCCGGGAGGTTGAGGAGGAGACCGGGTGGCGGGTGCGGGAGGTTGTGGCAGCTGTCACCGACTGGGAGTGGGAGTACGAGGGGCGGGTCCGGCGGGAGATCGACTACCTCGTCGAGGTTGATGGGGATCTGGCGCGGCCTCGGTTGGAGGAGGGGAAGCACGACGCCGGTGCGTGGGTGGGCCCGGAGGAGCTTGAGTTGTTGATGGTCAATCGGACCGATGGGGATCGGCGGCTGCGGGACATCGTCGCGTACGCCGTACGGACTGTATTGACGGAGCGGTTGATGCTGGTTCCGATCACTGGTCCGGGTGAGGTCCTCCCCGGACATGCGGCGGACCTGGAACGGCTGCACGCCGATCCGTGGGTGGCGGAGTGGTACGACGAGACGTGGTCCGCCGAGGAGTCGGTACGCCGGGCCGCCGGGTTCCAGTCACGCTGGGAGACCAACGGCGTCAGCAAGTGGATGGCCTACAACCGCTCGACCGGCACCCTCGTCGGCCGCGGCGGCATGGAACGAATGGACCAAGACGCAGAAGTCACCACCAAGATCGCAACCCTCCTCGACGAAGGCCCGCTCCGCGGGCAGCTCGCCGAGGGCGGGCTCGACGGAGGCGGGCTCGGTGGGGGTGGGCTCG